>JBCNQE010000013.1:0-158700 GCA_039592975.1 Ralstonia sp.
CCGCCCAGCGCGCGCGTAAGAAGGTTCGCAAGAACGTCGCCGACGGCATCGCGCACGTTCACGCGTCGTTCAACAACACGATCATCACGATCACCGACCGTCAGGGCAACGCTCTGTCGTGGGCGACGTCGGGCGGCCAAGGCTTCAAGGGCTCGCGTAAGTCGACGCCGTTTGCCGCTCAGGTGGCCGCTGAAAGTGCTGGCCGCGTGGCGCAGGACCAAGGCATCAAGAACCTGGAAGTGCGCATCAAGGGCCCGGGCCCGGGTCGTGAGTCGGCCGTGCGTGCACTGAACAACCTGGGTATCAAGATCGCCGTGATCGAAGACGTGACGCCGGTACCACACAACGGCTGCCGTCCGCCGAAGCGTCGTCGCATCTAAGTGATTTGACCGGCCGCGCCTTTGCTGGCGAGGTCGGTCCGCGGGTGCTATACTTGCCCGCTTGCCTGTCTTCCGGATTTCTCTGGAAGGCGGGTTTCGTCTTTTCATAAGCCCACTGTTCGTCACGATTCCATTGGGAACCCGATGACGGACCATCCGCAGAGTTTGTGCTGCGGATGACTGACAACAAAGGAACGCAACGTGGCACGCTATACCGGCCCCAAGGCGAAACTGTCTCGCCGCGAAGGTACTGACCTTTTCCTGAAGAGCGCACGTCGCTCGCTCGCCGACAAGTGCAAGCTGGACAGCAAGCCTGGCCAGCACGGTCGCACGTCGGGCGCCCGCACCTCCGACTACGGTAACCAACTGCGTGAAAAGCAGAAGGTCAAGCGCATCTACGGCGTGCTGGAGCGTCAATTCCGCCGCTACTTCGCTGAAGCCGATCGCCGCAAGGGCAACACGGGTGAAACCCTGCTGCAACTGCTGGAATCGCGCCTGGATAACGTCGTCTATCGCATGGGCTTCGGCTCGACCCGCGCTGAAGCGCGCCAGCTGGTGTCGCACAAGGCGATCCTGGTGAACGGCATTGCACTGAATGTGCCGTCGGCCCAGATCAAGTCGGGCGACGTGATTGCCATCCGCGAAAAGTCGAAGAAGCAAGTGCGTATCGCTGAATCGCTGACGCTGGCTGAGCAGACTGGCTTCCCGACCTGGGTAGCTGTGGATGCCAAGAAGATGGAAGGCACGTTCAAGCAAGTCCCGGATCGTGCAGATATCGCTGGCGACATCAACGAAAGCCTGATCGTCGAATTGTATTCGCGTTAATGACGAAGCCCGTACCGCAAGGTGCGGGCTCGTGCGCCTTTTGGGGACGCTCATCGTCAACGACATTGTGTTCGCGCGCTGGGCATCACTGGGGCGTAGATCCAATCCGAATCGTTACGTGCCGCAACGCGATTGCGGCACGCGCGTCTTCCGTCATGCGTTTCGTGGCGGATTCTCTTTAGTCCCCGTCAGCCTTATCGGTGTAACGAGCCGAGGGTATTGAAATAGGACAACCTAATGCAAACAGCACTCCTGAAGCCCAAAATTATTGCGGTTGAGCCGCTTGGCGATCATCACGCGAAGGTCGTCATGGAACCGTTCGAGCGCGGCTATGGCCACACGCTCGGTAACGCGCTGCGCCGCGTGCTGCTGTCGTCGATGGTCGGCTATGCACCGACTGAAGTCACGATCGCTGGGGTCGTCCACGAGTATTCCACCATCGACGGCGTGCAAGAAGACGTCGTCAACCTGCTGCTGAACCTGAAGGGCGTGGTGTTCAAGCTGCACAACCGTGATGAAGTCACGGTGTCGCTGCGCAAGGAAGGCGAAGGTGTGGTGACCGCTGCTGATATCGAGCTGCCGCACGATGTCGAGATCATCAACCCGGGCCACGTGATCGCCAACCTGTCGGCTGGTGGCAAGCTGGACCTGCAACTGAAGGTCGAGCAAGGCCGCGGCTATGTGCCGGGTAACGTGCGCAAGTTCGGCGACGAGTCGAGCAAGGTCATCGGCCGCATCGTGCTGGACGCGTCGTTCGCGCCGGTGCGCCGCGTGTCGTACGCAGTTGAGTCCGCGCGTGTGGAGCAGCGTACCGACCTCGACAAGCTGGTGATGAACATCGAGACCAACGGTGTGATCTCGCCGGAAGAAGCGATCCGCCAGTCGGCGCGCATCCTGGTGGACCAACTGTCGGTGTTCGCTGCGCTGGAAGGCACGGAAAGCGCTGCTGAAGCTGCCGCCGCCCGCGCACCGCAGATCGATCCGATCCTGCTGCGCCCGGTCGACGATCTGGAGCTGACGGTGCGTTCGGCCAACTGCTTGAAGGCCGAAAACATCTACTACATTGGCGACCTGATCCAGCGTACCGAGAACGAACTGCTCAAGACCCCGAACCTGGGTCGCAAGTCGCTCAACGAGATCAAGGAAGTCCTCGCTTCGCGTGGCCTGACGCTCGGCATGAAGCTCGAGAACTGGCCGCCCGCAGGTCTCGAGAAGTAATTTGCAGTTATCGGCCGGTGCGTGTGCATCGGCCGTTTTCCCGCCGCTGCTGTCTGAGCGGCATATTGTTAAGGCTACCGGCCCGCGCCTCGTAAGGGGTGATAGAAGAGCTGGTCAAACACTCTTAAGAAGGAATCATCATGCGTCACCGTCATGGTCTGCGGAAACTGAACCGCACCTCGTCGCACCGTCTCGCGATGCTGCGCAACATGTCCAACTCGCTGCTGCAGCACGAGCTGATCAAGACCACCCTGCCGAAGGCCAAGGAGCTGCGCAAGGTTGTCGAGCCGCTGATCACGCTGGCCAAGAAGGACACCGTTGCCAACCGCCGTCTGGCATTTGCCCGTCTGCGCGACCGCGACATGGTCACCAAGCTGTTCACCGAACTGGGCCCGCGTTTCGCGACCCGTCCTGGCGGCTACACCCGCATCCTGAAGTTCGGCTTCCGCCAGGGCGACAATGCGCCGATGGCACTGGTCGAGCTGCTGGACCGTCCGGAAGTTGCTGAGGCTGTGGATGCCGAAGCCGCTGCTGAGTAAGGTCAGCTGAGGTTTGCCGGTGTGACATGAGGTCGCGCCGGGTGAGCCGCCAAATGCGTGTTTGTATGCGCATTACAATGAAGCCAGGATTCGCATCCTGGCTTTTTTGTTGTCTGTGCCGGGTCTTTTCAGCGCTAGGGCGCATGTGTGGAGAAGGAATGTCTGACGGAACCGATGTGCTCCTGGTCTTGACCAACGTGCCTGATGCTGCCAGCGCCGACCGGGTGACCGAAGGCGTGTTGGAATCGCGGACGGCCGCCTGCGTGAATCGCTTGCCAGAGTGCGCTTCGACGTACTGGTGGAACGGTGTGTTGGAGCATGCAAGCGAGATCCCCTTGCTGATCAAGACCACGCGTGAAGCCTACCCTGCGCTGGAGGCAGCGGTGCGCAAAGCGCATCCGTATGAGGTGCCAGAGATCATCGCCGTGCCGGTGGCGGCTGGTTTGCCGGCCTATCTTGCGTGGGTGGCTGGCGAAACCCGCCCGTCTTCTGTTTGATGTTCGATTGCTGTTGATATGACTTCCTCTTCGTTTCCGTCGATGCGGCGCGTGTTGCAACTGCTGATGTTGCTGGTGGCCCTCCTGATGCTGCGCGCGCCTGCTCACGCCGAAGACGATTTCCTGCCACCCGAGCAAGCCTTCCGTTTTTCCGCTACGCAGGTGGACGGCCAAACCGTTGAGGTCAAGTTCGGCATCGCCGATGGCTATTACATGTATCGGGAGCGATTTGCCGTCGCTGCCGACCCTGCAACGATCACCTTCGCGCCCCTCGAACTTCCCGCCGGCAAGGTCAAGCACGACGAGAACTTCGGAAAGGAGGTCGAAACCTATCGCCATGAACTCGTCTTCCAGGTGAAGGCGCAGAACGCTTCTACGCCGTTCACGCTGATCGTCACTTCGCAAGGCTGCGCCGATCAGGGGCTGTGTTATCCACCGATGAAGAGCCGGTTCCAGGTGCGTCCGGCGGCGGCTTCTGCCGTACCGGTGGCGCCGGCGACCACGACGCCAAACAGCGTCGAGCCCGAAGGCAAGCAAGGACGTATCGCCAGCACACTCGATAGCGGCAACCTCGGCGCCATTGCGGCGCTGTTCTTTGGTCTCGGTTTGCTGCTGACCTTTACGCCGTGTGTGTTGCCCATGCTGCCGATCGTGTCGGCCATCGTGGTGGGCGAGCATGCCACGCGTATGCGGGCGGCACTCGTGTCGGTGGCCTACGTGATCGGCATGGCCATCGTGTATACGGCGCTTGGTGTGGCTGCCGGGCTGGCAGGCCAGGGGCTGCAGGCGGCGCTGCAGAACGCGTGGGTGCTGGGTGCCTTTGCGCTGCTGATTGCGCTGCTGTCGCTGTCGATGTTCGGCCTGTACGAATTGCAGTTGCCTGCGGCGTGGCATCACCACCTGACGCAGGCGTCCAACAAGCTCAGTGGTGGTCAGGTGGTTGGGGCTGCCGTGATGGGCGCGCTGTCTGCCTTGATTGTGTCGCCGTGCGTGACCGCGCCGTTGGCCGGGGCGCTGGTGTATATCTCGCAAACGGGGAACGCGGCGGTGGGCGGTACGGCCCTGTTCGCGCTGTCCATGGGGATGGGCGTTCCGCTGATTCTCGTGGGCGTGGGTGCCGGCAATCTGCTGCCGCGTTCGGGGCATTGGCTGGTGGTGACCAAGGCGGTCTTCGGCTTCATCCTGCTTGCGGTGGCCTGGTACATCGTGCAGCCGGTGTTGCCCTCCTGGGTCGCGATGGTGGGCTGGGGCGCGTTGTTGATCGGCGCGGCCGTGTTTCTGCGGACGTTCGATTCGCTGCCCGATGGCGCGGGCAACGTCCAACGCTTGGGCAAGGTGATCGGGGTGGTGCTGGCGCTGGCCGGCGCGGCGCAACTGGTGGGCGTGGCCGCAGGCGGGCGCGATCCGCTGCAGCCGTTGGCTGGCGTACTGCGCGCCTCGACGGTGACAGGCGCATCCACGTTGACCTTCAAGCGCGTGAAGAGCGTGACTGAGCTCGATGCCGAAGTGCGCAACGCCAGCGCATCGGGCAAACCTGTGATGCTCGACTTCTACGCCGACTGGTGCGTGACTTGCAAGGAAATGGAGCACCTGACGTTCACCGATGCCCGAGTGCGCGCGGCGCTCGCCGATGTGGTGTTGCTGCAGGCCGACGTGACCGCCAACAACGCAGATGACCAGGCGCTGCTCAAGCGCTTCAGCCTGTTCGGCCCGCCGGGCACGATCTTCTTTGATGCGCAGGGCCGTGAGGTTCAGGCCCGCGTGGTCGGCTTCGAGCGCGCCGACGCGTTTCTCGCCAGCCTGCGCCGTGCTCTGGGCACAGCGCAGGTGTCCAAGCCGACGACCTGATCAACCGCGTAGCAGGCGGGCGGCGTCCAGTGCGAAATACGTCAGGATGCCGTTCGCGCCGGCACGCTTGAACGCCAGCAGCGATTCCAGCACGACCTTGTCGTGATCCAGCCAGCCGTTCTGCGCGGCGGCTTTCAGCATCGCGTATTCACCGCTGACCTGGTAGACGTAGGTCGGGAAGCGGAACTCATCCTTCACGCGGCGCACGATGTCGAGGTACGGCATACCCGGCTTGACCATCACCATGTCGGCGCCCTCGGCGATGTCGAGGGCCACCTCGCGCAGCGCCTCATCGGAGTTGGCCGGGTCCATCTGGTAGGTCATCTTGTTGCCCTTGCCCAGATTGGCCGCCGAGCCCACCGCATCCCGGAACGGGCCGTAGAACGCCGACGCGTATTTGGCCGCGTAGGCCATGATGCGCGTGTAGATGTGGTCGTCATGCTCCAGCGCGAGGCGGATCGCGCCGATGCGGCCATCCATCATGTCCGACGGTGCAACGATGTCCACGCCGGCCGCAGCTTGCACCAGCGCCTGAGCGGTCAGGATCTCGACCGTCTCTTCGTTCAGCACATAGCCGTTGGCATCGAGCACGCCGTCCTGGCCGTGGCTCGTGTACGGGTCGAGCGCCACGTCGGTCAGGATGCCCAGCTCGGGGAAGCGCGCCTTGAGCGCCTTGACCGCGCGCGGGATCAGGCCCTCGGGGTTGGTGGCTTCGATGCCGTCCGGCGTCTTGATCGACGGTTCGATCACCGGGAACAGCGCCAGCACCGGAATACCCAGTTGCACGCACTGCTCTGCCACGCCCAGCAACACGTCGACCGACACGCGTTCCACGCCGGGCATCGACGGCACGGCCTGGCGCACATTGGCGCCTTCTAGGATGAAGACGGGGTAGATCAGGTCGTCAGGAGTGAGGCGCGACTCGCGCATCATGCGGCGGGAGAAATCATCGCGGCGCATGCGGCGCGGACGATGATCGGGGAAGCTCGAGATCATTTCAGCAGACCCTAAGAACACACTGTGAACTTTGAAAACTTTCTTGGCGATTATCCCTCTTACGCTCGGACAATGCGCCAGCGACGCTGATGCAGCGTCCCCCGCGGCTCCTCCCTGACGCGGGTTCCCATCGATGGCTCGATGGGGTCGTTATCCCCGTTGCGCGTTTGGCGACGGGGTTTTTTTTGCCGGTTCGGTTTGTTGCGACGGCTCCAGGGCCTCTGGCAAGCACAGCCAGCCTGCGACAATTCGCTGCGCCTCTTCGATGCCACGACGCTTCAGGCTCGAGAACAACTGCACCGTGAGCGACACGTCGCCTTCGATCTGCGCCTGGTAGTCCTTCAGCACCTTGCGTGCCGCCATCAGCGCGCGCGACGCGTCGTTGTTGGTCAGCTTGTCGGCCTTGGTAAGCAACACGTGGATCGGCTTGCCCGTCGGCAGGAACCACTCGACCATCTGGCAATCGAGGTCGGTGAAGGGGCGGCGCGCGTCCATCATGATGACCAGGCCAGCCAATTGTTGACGCGCCTGGACGTAGTCGCCCAGCAGATGCACCCAGTGCGATTTGGTCTCGCCCGGCGCTTCGGCATAGCCGTAGCCGGGCAGGTCGACCAGGAAGCCCAGCGGGTCTTCCGCCTTGGCCGGCATCACCGAGAAATAGTTGATGTGCTGCGTGCGTCCGGGCGTCTTGCTGGAGAACGCCAGCCGCTTCTGGTTGCACAGGATGTTGATCGCGGTGGATTTGCCCGCGTTGGAGCGACCGGCAAACGCGACTTCCGGCACGGCAGTCGCCGGTAAATCACGCAGATGATTGACGGTGGTAAAGAAACGGGCTTGATGGAGGAGCGACATACGCGGCGATGCTTGTAGACTGCGGGGATTGCTGCGCCGCGAGGTCGCATTGCAGAAGGCTTATTGTACAATACGCCGGTTTACGGACGTCCCCAACAGACCCGTCGCAGGACCGCCCCGAGGCCCGGGCCGGTCCGTTTTCATGCGCGGAACTGGCACAAGGAGAGGGGGATGCCCGGCGCCGCATATTTGGGCAGTCGGCGGCGCACGCAGCATTCGAAAACAATCTAACAAGGTGTGCGAATGAACCGCATCGCGAACGTTTTGGCTGTTGCAGCGCTGTCCCTGGCATCGGCTTTCTCCGTGGCCCATGCTGAAGAACATAAAGTCGCCAAGGCCGATGCGGCGCGCGGCGAGACCCTCTTCAACACCGGTGTTCCTGCCAACGGCGTGCCTGCGTGTACCAGCTGCCACGGTGCTGGCGGCAACAGCGCGATGAACGTCAACCCCAAGCTCGCGGGCCAGCACGCCGAGTACATCGAAAAGCAACTCAAGGATTTCAAGGCGAAGACCGAGCGCAACCAGCCGGTCATGTCGCTGTACGCCAGCGCGCTGTCCGATCAGGATATGAAGGACATCGGCGCCTACCTGGGCAAGCAGGCCGCCTGGAAGCCGGGCTCGGCCAAGAACAAGGACACCATCGAGTTGGGCCAGAAGCTGTATCGCGGCGGTGATGCCAAGCGCGGTATCGCCGCCTGCGCAGGCTGCCACGGCCCGACCGGTGCTGGCATTCCGGCGCAATACCCACGTATCGCCGGCCAGTTTGCCGAATACACCGAGGCGCAACTGGTGGCGTTCCAGAACGGCACCCGCAAGAACAGTGTGCAGATGCATGATCTAGCCGGGCGCATGACGGCCGACCAGATCAAGGCTGTGGCGGACTACATCGCCGGTCTGCGCTAATCTGCCGCACTCGGCCGTCGTTTGACGGTCGCACAATCAACAAGACAACAGGGTGGCAATGCGCCTGGCATCGCCACCCTGTTTCGTTTCTGGATAGCGTTGTCTCGCATGTCTTCTGCCTCTACTTCCGGCGTTCAGATCCGCACCCGTCGCCACGCGCTGCGCGAGACGGTCGAGCTGCTGTCGTCGATGCGCTTTGCGATCAGCCTGCTGACGGTGATCGCCATTGCCAGCGTGATCGGCACGGTGCTCAAGCAAAACGAGCCGTATCCGAACTACGTCAACCAGTTCGGGCCGTTCTGGGCCGATGTGTTCCGCTCGCTGACGCTGCCCACCGTCTACAGCGCGTGGTGGTTCCTGTTGATCCTGGCGTTTCTGGTGGTATCGACGTCGCTGTGCATCGTGCGCAACTCGCCGAAGATGCTGGCCGACATGCGCACTTGGCGCGAGCACGTGCGCGAGGGCAGCCTGCGTGCGTTCCACCACAAGGACGAATTTGACGCGCCGGGCGATGCCGCCACCGTCACGGCGCGCCTGGCTGCGCTGGCGCAGAACCGCGGCTTCCGCATCAAGGCGTTTGCGCGCGACGGCGGTGCCACGCTGATTACCGCCAAGGCGGGTGCGGGCAACAAGATTGGCTACATCCTGGCGCACACGGCCATCGTCGTGATCTGCATTGGCGGGCTGCTGGATGGCGACATGATGATCCGCGCGCAGATGTGGTTTGGCGGGAAGTCCCCGATCAAGGGCAATGCGGTCATCAGCGAGATCGGGCCGGAGCATCGCCTGTCGACGTCCAATCCAGGCTTTCGAGGCAATGCCTTCGTGCCCGAGGGGGCGACCGTCAGCACGGCGATCCTGAACATTGCCGATGGCGCGCTGATCCAGGATCTGCCGTTCATGATCACGCTCAAGAAGTTCACGGTGGAGCATTATTCGACCGGCATGCCCAAGCTGTTCGCCAGCGACATCGTCGTGACGGACCGCCGGACCGGCAAGCAGACCGAAGCGCGTGTCGAGGTGAACAAGCCGTTTGTGGTGGACGGCGTGGCGATCTACCAGTCGAGCTTTGAAGACGGCGGCTCCAAGCTCAAGCTGATGGGCTTTCCGATGCAGGGCCCCGACGCGAAGACCTTCGCGCTGTCCGGCGCCGTGGGGCAGAACACCAAGCTGACCGGCCATGGCGCTGACTACACCGTCGAGTTCAGCGATTTCCGCCCCATGAACATCGAGACGGTGACGGATGCCTCCGGTAAGCCGGATGCGCGCGGCGTGGGCAAGAAGGATAGTGCTGACAGCGGCTTGCGCGCTGAACTCGGCAACGTCACCAAGATGACGCACGATCGCGACCTGCGTAACGTCGGCCCGTCTGTGCAGTACAAGCTGCGCGATGCCAACGGCCAGGCGCGCGAGTTCAGCAACTACATGCTGCCGATCACGTTGGACGGGCAGTCGGTGTTTCTGGCTGGCGTGCGGACGCAGCCGGATGAACCGTTCCGCTATCTGCGCATTCCCGCCGATGCGCAAGGCACCGTGAACGAGTGGATGCGCCTGCGTGCCGCGCTGCAGAACCCGGCGTTGCGAGCCGAGGCGGCGCGCCGCTTTGCGCTGCTGTCCATGCCGGGCGATGAGCGCGCCACGCTGCGCCAGCAATTGACGGAAAGCGCCCAGCGCGCGCTCGACCTGTTTGCCGGCGCTGTCGCCGCAAAGGACGCC
This sequence comes from Ralstonia sp., assembly GCA_039592975.1. Taxonomy (GTDB): domain Bacteria; phylum Pseudomonadota; class Gammaproteobacteria; order Burkholderiales; family Burkholderiaceae; genus Ralstonia. The sequence goes on from JBCNQE010000013.1 coordinate 9,775, forward strand.
CCCGCCGACGCGCAAGGCGGCTTTGCTGCCATGGCCATCTTCCTGCAGAAGTCCGTGCCCGAAGGTGAACGCGAGAAAGCCGCCGACGTGCTGATGAAGATCATCAACAGTTCGATGTGGGAGTTGTGGCAACTGGCGCGCGCGCAGGATGGCTTGCCCGCGCCTGCCGTCGACGCCGCCAGCAGTCAGTGGCTGCAGAGCGCAATCAACTCGATCTCGGACAGTTTTTTCTACGGCGCGCCCGTGTATCTGCAGCTCACCGACTTCCAGCAGGTGCAGGCCAGCGTGTTCCAGCTCACACGTGCGCCGGGTAAAAACATCGTGTATCTTGGGTCGTTGCTGCTGGTGCTGGGCGTGTTCTCCATGTTTTACGTGCGGGAGCGCCGCTGGTGGCTGTGGGTTCGCCCGCATTCCGGCGCGTCCGCTCCCGCTTCCGGCGCGCATGTGTTGACCGCCATGTCGACTACGCGCCGCACGCTCGACTTCGATCGCGAGTTTGAGCGCCTCAAGCACGATGTCCGCGCCGCCGCGGGCGCCACGGATACAAGCAGCGACGCCCCCGCGGCAGACGCCGCCCCAAACTCAACGAAGTGAGCAGGTGATGGACGCTACCAATCCTCCCAAACTATCCGCAGCGACCGTGGGGAACGCTGATCTGGGTGCGTTGGAGCGCCCGTCGTACTTCCGCCGCCTGGGCTGGTTCGACTGGCTCTTCGCCGTGTTGCTGGCGGCCGGCGCGGGGTACGCCTTCTCGCGCTACGGCGCCTATATGGATGGCTACGAGCGCGGCATCCTCGTTGCCGCCGTGCCCGCCTTCGCATGGCTGGGCTGGACGTGGAAGCCGGTGCGCGTGCTGATGATCGGCATTGCCGTGCTGGCGTTGTTCGGTGTCTCGCAGTACAGCGGCGCTAATGGCCCGGAGCTTGCCCGCGCCGAACAAGCGTTCTTCCTCAAGTACTTCCTCGCCAGCCAGTCGGCCATCCTGTGGATGAGCGCGCTGATCTTCCTGTCCACGCTGTTCTTCTGGATGGGTCTGGTGCTGCGCTGGGAGGCGGGTAGCTCGATCGGCAGCATGCTGTGCTGGGCGGCGGTGGTGCTTGGCCTGACCGGCATGCTGGTGCGCTGGTATGAGTCGTACCTCGTGGGGGCGGACATCGGCCATATCCCCATCTCGAATCTGTATGAGGTGTTCATCCTCTTTACGCTGATCACCTCGCTGTTCTATCTGTACTACGAGCAGCGCTACAAGACGCGCGCGCTGGGGCCGTTCGTGATGCTGGTGGTGTCGGCGGCGGTGGGCTTTCTGCTGTGGTACACGGTGTCGCGCGGCGCGCAGGAGATCCGGCCGCTGGTGCCGGCGCTGCAAAGCTGGTGGATGAAGATCCACGTGCCGGCCAATTTCATCGGCTACGGCACCTTCGCGCTGGCGGCCATGGTTGGCGCGGCTTACCTGCTCAAGGAGCACGGCATGCTGGTGGACCGCCTGCCGTCGCTCGAAGTGCTGGACGATGTGATGTACAAGGCCATCGCCGTCGGCTTTGCCTTCTTCACCGTCGCGACGATCCTGGGCGCGCTGTGGGCAGCCGATGCCTGGGGCGGCTACTGGAGCTGGGACCCGAAGGAAACCTGGGCGCTGATCGTCTGGCTGAACTACGCGGCGTGGCTGCACATGCGGCTGATGAAGGGGCTGCGTGGGCGCATGGCGGCATGGTGGGCACTGGTCGGCCTGCTAGTGACGACGTTCGCCTTCCTGGGCGTGAACATGTTCCTGTCGGGGCTGCACAGCTACGGCGAGCTGTAAGTCACAAAAATTCCTCGGCGGACTGGAATAAAGACGCGCCTAGCGTGTTTACTGCTCTGTGAGGGCGCAACCCCGTGCCCCTCCACCCAAGGAGAACAAGATGAGCCAGTCCGCAGCTTCCACCCAGTCGTTTCATCCGCGCATGGCGTTGGCCGGTGCCGTCCTGCTCGCCGCCCTCGGTTTGGCCGGCTGCAGCAGCATGGGCATGGGGGCGTCCACGCCGTCGGCCGTCAAGGTGACCAACGGCACCCTGACTGACCAGCACGGCATGACGCTGTACACGTTTGACCGCGACGCCGCCGCCGGCAAGAGCGCCTGCAATGGCAAGTGCGCCGACAACTGGCCGCCGCTGGCCGCCAATGACGCCGACCAGCCCTCCGGCGACTACACCATCATCACCCGCGACGACGGCAAGAAGCAGTGGGCCTACCACGGCAAGCCGCTCTATCTCTGGAGCAAGGACAAGATGCCCGGCGACCAGACCGGCGATGGCTTCATGAACGTCTGGCACATCGCCAAGCCGTAAGCGCACCGCCCTCGCTCGCGCCGACATGTCCGATCTGGCGAGCCGGCTGATTGCGCTCACGCCACGCCTGCGCCGGCATGCGCGCGGTCTGGTGCACGACGCCAGCCGCGCCGACGATCTGGTCCAGGACACGCTGGAACGCGCCTGGCGCTACCGCTGGCGCTTCCAGTTTCGGCCTCGGCTGGGGCCGCTCGGCACGGCGGGGCAGGGCGACGGGCTGTTCGCGTGGTTGCTGACCATCATGCATCGCTTGCACCTTAATGCCGTGCGTCGACCCGATCGGATCGACCTGACGGATGCACCGCCCGACATCCCCTTCGAAGAGGACCCCGGTCTGCGGCGCGACCTGCTGCGCGCGCTGGCGACGTTGCCTGAAGACCAGCGCGCTGTACTGCTGCTTGTGGGCCTGGAGCAGTTCGCCTACCAGGAAGCCGCCGATGTGCTTGGCGTGCCGCTGGGCACGGTGATGTCGCGGCTGTCGCGCGCACGCGAGCGCATGCGACTGGCACTCGACGGTGGCGCCGCGACCCGTTCCTCCGGTGACAGCAGCCCGACGCTGCACCGCGTGAAGTGAGGCCGACCATGTCTGCCGATATCCACATCGACGAACTCCACGCCTACGCCGACGGCCGCCTGCCCGCTGCACGCCGTGCCGCCGTGGAGGCGTACTTGGCTGCGCACCCAGCCGCTGCTGCCGAGGTGGCAGCGTGGCGCAAAGTCGATATGCAGCTGCATCGCGCGCTGGATCCGCTGCTGAACGAGCCGGTGCCGCAGCGCCGCATTCCGGCAGCGGTTCTGACGGCCGCCCGGCGCCCGGCCCCGACTGGGTTTGGCGCGATGCGCGGTTGGGGCGCGTTGGCGTTGGGCGTCGCGTGCCTGACCGTTGGCGCTGGCGCGGGTTGGCTCGGTCGGGGCGCCCTGGAGCCCACGGTGCCGATGCAGCGTTTTGCCAACGATGCGCTCGTATCGCACGTTGTCTTCTCCCCTGAGTCGAAACACATGGTGGAGGTGCCGGCCAACGAAGAAGCGCATCTCGTCACGTGGCTGTCGCGTCGATTGGATGCACAACTGCACATTCCCGACCTGACGCCGCTCGGCTATCGGCTCATCGGCGGGCGCCAGACCGTATCGGCGGATATGCCCACGGCCATGCTGATGTACGAAGGGCCGGGCGGTACGCGCATCTCCGTGCAATTGCGGCGCATGCCAAACAACCGCGACACCGGGTTCCGGCTGGAGACCCTCGCACCGGACAACCGCGTGCTGCAGGCGATCCACCCGGCCGCCGATCACGCGCCGCCAATGGCGTTCTACTGGGCCGATCACGGCTTGGGGTTTGCGGTCTCGGGGCCGCTGTCGCGCACGCAGTTGCTGGAAGTGGCGCAGGCGGTCTACCGGCAGTACGGCGAGTTCACAGCGCCGGCGCCCAAGAAGGAATAGCGCCACAGATTTTTTTGACCCGTGCTGTCAGGTTGGCGGCGCGGGCACGACCAACGCACATGGGACAGCGTTCCCGCACAACGAGGACCACCGATCATGCTGATCAAGACCGACCGCTGGCTGCACGGCGAAGACATCCCCGCCAGCGAGATCACGCCCCAGCACATCTTTGAGCAGCGCCGCCGCTTCCTGGCCGCAGCCGCCATGGGCGCCGCCGGCGCGGCACTCACGCCATGGGCCTCGCGCGAAGCGTTTGCCGCCAACGCGCCGCTGGCCAAGCTGGCCGCCAAGCCCAACCCTGCCTACACAACGGTCGAGAAAGCCACGCCGTACGACCAAGTCACCACGTACAACAACTTCTACGAGTTCGGCACCGACAAGGCCGACCCAGCGCGGTACGCTGGCACGCTGCGCCCACACCCCTGGCAGGTCAGCGTGGAAGGCTTGGTGAAGACGCCCAAGACCTACGACCTGGACGACCTGATGAAGCTCGCCCCGATGGAGGAGCGCGTGTACCGCCTGCGCTGCGTGGAAGGATGGTCGATGGTGATTCCGTGGGTCGGCTTTCCGCTGGCGGAGCTGATCAAGCGCGTGGAGCCGCAGGGCAGTGCCAAGTACATCCAGTTCATCTCGTTGGCCGACAAGCGCCAGATGCCCGGCATCAGCAGCCCGGTGTTGGAGTGGCCGTACAGCGAAGGCCTGCGCCTGGACGAGGCGATGCACCCGCTGGCGCTGCTCACCTTCGGCCTCTACGGCCAGGTGCTGCCGAACCAGAATGGCGCGCCGGTGCGCGTGGTCGTGCCGTGGAAGTACGGTTTCAAGAGCGCCAAGTCCATCGTCAAGATCCGCTTTGTCGACAAGCAGCCGCCCACCAGTTGGAACATCGCCGCCGCCAACGAATACGGCTTCTATTCCAACGTAAACCCGACGGTGGATCACCCGCGCTGGAGCCAGGCCACCGAGCGTCGTATCGGCGAAGACAAGGGTGGCTTTGGCGGCCTGTTCGCGCCCAAGCGCAAGACGCTGATGTTCAACGGCTACGATCAGGTCGCGCCGCTGTATGCGGGCATGGACCTGCGCAAGAACTTCTGAGGCCGAGATGACACGTCTGCCGTCCATGCTCTCGCCCAAGGTGCTGCGCGTTGTGAAGATTGCCGTGTGGCTGGTGGCGCTCGTGCCGTTTTTGCGCATCGTCTTCCTGGGCGCGACTGACCAGTTCGGGCCGAATCCGCTGGAGTTCGTCACGCGTTCGACCGGCACGTGGACGCTGGTGCTGCTGTGCTGCACGCTGGCCATCACACCGCTGCGCAGGCTCACGGGCATGAACTGGTTGATTCGCCTGCGCCGCATGCTGGGGCTGTACACGTTCTTCTATGGCGTGATCCACTTCCTGATCTGGCTACTGGTCGATCGTGGGCTCGACCCGGCGTCGATGCTGAAAGACATCGTCAAGCGGCCGTTCATTACCGTGGGCTTCGCAGCATTCGTGCTGATGATTCCGCTGGCCGCCACGTCCACCAACGCGATGGTGCGGCGCCTTGGCGGCAAGCGCTGGCAGTGGCTGCATCGTCTCGTGTACGTAACGGGCGTGCTCGGCATCCTGCACTACTGGTGGCACAAGGCCGGCAAGCATGACTTTGCCGAAGTGTCGATCTACGCGGCGGTAATGGCGGTGCTGCTGGGGCTGCGCGTATGGTGGGCGTGGCGCGGCTCCCGGCAGAGCGCCATGCCACACGGGATGCCGGCGCGTGATTGAGCCACATGCGACGCGCATGAAAAAGCCGCGAATGTTCGCGGCTTTTTTTTTGTGCGATGACGCAGGCTTATAGCGGCAGCAGATGCTCGCCGCGGATCAAATCTTCAAAACACTCGCGCTCGCGCACCAGGTGCACCTTGTCGCCATCGACAATCACTTCTGCCGCGCGATTGCGCGTGTTGTAGTTCGAGCTCATCGTGAAGCCGTACGCGCCGGCCGACAGCACGGCCAGCAGGTCACCGGCTTGCACCGCCAGCGAACGGTCACGGCCGAGCCAGTCACCCGATTCACACACCGGGCCGACCACGTCGTAGACAACCGGCGCGCTTTCGCCCTCGCGTACCGACACGATGTGGTGATACGCCTCGTACATCGCCGGGCGGGCCAGATCGTTCATGGCCGCATCGACGATGCAGAAGTTCTTGCTGGCGCCCGGCTTGAGGTACTCGACACGCGTGAGCAGCAAGCCAGCGTTACCGACCAGCGAGCGGCCCGGCTCGAACAGCACGGTGCGATCGCCAAAGCCGCGCTGCTCGACGCGATCCAGCAGCGTGCGTGCAAAGGCCGTGATGTCGGGCGGCGTCTCATCCGTGTACGTGATACCCAGGCCGCCGCCCACGTCGATGTGCGACAGGCGGATGCCCTCGGCGTCCAGCTTGATCACCACGTCGAGCACCTTGTCCAGCGCATCCAGGTACGGCGACACCTCGGTGATTTGCGAGCCGATATGGCAGTCGATGCCGACCACACGCAGATGGGCCATCGCAGCGGCAGCGCGGTAGGTCGGCAGCACTTCGTCGAAGGCCACGCCGAACTTGTTGCCCTTCAGGCCCGTCGAGATATACGGGTGGGTCTTGGCGTCCACGTCGGGGTTGATGCGCAGCGACACGGGCGCGGTCTTGCCCATCGATGCCGCCACGTCGTTCAGGCGGTGCAGCTCGGGAATCGACTCCACGTTGAAGCACGCCACGCCGACTTCTAGCGCGAAGCGCATTTCGTCTGCGCTCTTGCCCACGCCCGAGAACACGACCTTCGATGCCGGTGCGCCAGCCGCCAGCACGCGCTTGAGCTCACCGGCGGAAACGATGTCGAAACCCGCGCCCAGTTGAGCGAACACTTGCAGCACGGCCAGGTTCGAGTTTGCTTTCACGGCGTACTGCACGTGCGCGTTGCGACCCTCGCACGCGGCGGCATAGGCGCGATAGTTGGCTGTGAGCGCAGCGCGCGAATACACGTACGTGGGCGTGCCGAACTGTGCGGCAATCGCGTCGAGCGCGACGCCTTCCATCATCAGCGCGCCTTGCTGGCGGATCAGGGACTCGGACATGAGCGGGAACATTCAAGGTGCCACGTCAGGATTGATGCGTGGCGCCGGTTGAGCAAAAGGGCGGGATCAGCGATTGGCGGGCACTGCGCTGGCGGCGTCCGCGGCGGGTTTGGTGCCCGGCACCGGCGGCTGCGGCACGGCGTTCGGGCCGGCGATGCCAGGGTCGGTTGTTTCGGGCGCGGTCGGTGCAGACGGCACCTTGGGCATGTACAGCGGCCCGCGAATCCCACAGCCGGATAGGCCTGCGACCGTCAGGGTCAGGCCGACAATGGCTACAATGGCGGCGGTTCGTATCATCGGATGATGGTGCGGAAAGAGCCTCAAGGCTGCGGCCTTGCGGCGATGTGAGTCACATGAGAGGCGAGGCGCTCGCGGGCCAGAACGGCCGCCGCGCAAGATTTTGGAGTGTAGCATGCCCCCCCTGAGCGAATCGGAGTTCCTGGCCCTGGCCGATGCCGAACTCACCCGCATCGAAAGCATTGTTGAAATTGCCGCCGACGAGGCGGATGCTGACATCGAAGTCACCCGCACCGGCAACGTGCTGACGCTGGAATTCGATGACGGCTCCAAGATCATCGTCAACAGCCAGGCGCCCATGCAGGAGCTGTGGGTGGCCGCACGCGCGGGCGGTTTCCACTTCCGGCGCGGTGATGACGGCCGCTGGCTTGATACGCGTAGCCAGGAAGAGCTGTACGTCGCGCTGTCGCGCTATGTGAGCCAACAGTCCGACGTGGATGTGACGTTGGCCGCCAACTGAGCGCTGCCTCCACGCCAAAAGAAAAGCCGCCCCGAAGGGCGGCTTTTTCGTGCGCAGCGGGTTTCAGTTGCCGCGGAACATGTCGAGAATCTTTTGTTTCTCCTGCTCCGGCGTCGGCGCCAGATTGATGCCCGGCTGCTGCGGTTGCTGGTCGCCGCCCGGCGCTTGCGCACCCGGCAGTGCATCGCCCAGGCCGACCGAGGCCACGCCCTGGCCATTGGCGTATTCCTCGTAGGCCCAATCACCGGCCATCTGCACGACGCCTTCCGGCGGCTGGCGATCCGTTTCGGGCTGGCCCTTGAGCGCGTAGCTCATGTAGTTGATCCAGACCGGCAGGGCCAAGCCGCCACCGGTTTCTCGGTCGCCCAGGCTGCGCGGGTTGTCGTACCCCATCCAGGCAATCCCGACCAGCTTGGGTGTGTAGCCGCAGAACCACGCGTCAAACGAGTCGTTGGTGGTCCCGGTCTTGCCGGCCATGTCGCTGCGGCCCAGCTTCTGCTTGGCCAGATAGCCCGTGCCATTGGCCACCACGCTGCGCAGCAGCGAATCCATGATGAAGTCGTTGCGCGGGTCGATCACGCGCACGGCATCCTTGTTGGCCGTCATCGGGTGGGCTTGCTGGATGACGGTGCCGCGCGCGTCCACCACACGATCGATGATGTACGGGTTGACGCGGTAGCCGCCATTGGCGAACACGGAGTACGCGCCGGCCATCTGCAGCATCGTCACCGAGCCTGCACCCAGCGCCATCGGCAGGTAGGCCGGGTGCTTGTCCGCCTCGAAGCCGAAGCGGGTGATGTACTGCTGCGCGTATTGCGTGCCGATCGAGCGCAGGATACGCACCGACACCAGGTTCTTCGATTTCTGCAGCGCGCGGCGCATCGTCATCGGGCCGTCGTAGCCGCCGCCGTAGTTCTTCGGCTCCCACACCTGGCCGCCGGTGTCGCCGGTCGGGATCGACAGCGGCGCATCGTTGATCACCGTGGACGGCGAGAAGCCCTTGTCCACCGCCGCCGAATAGATGAACGGCTTGAAACTCGACCCCGGCTGGCGCCAGGCCTGTGTGACGTGGTTGAACTTGCTGCGGTTGAAGTCGAAGCCGCCGACCATCGAGTAGATCGCGCCCGTTTGCGGATCCACCGAGATGAAGCCCGAAGCCACTTCCGGCAGCTGGGTGATCGACCACTTCTGCGTCTTGGTGTCTTGGATCACGCGGATCACAGCACCCGGGCGCAGCTTGATCTTCGGCTGCGCGTTGGCGGCCAGCGCAGCCTGTGCGAAGCGCAGGCCATCACCCGCCAGATCGATCGTCTCGCCCGAGAGCATGGTCGCGCGCACCAGCTTGGGCGCCACGCTCACCACCACGGCCGATTGCAGATCGTCGCTGCTCGGATGCTCGAGCAACACGTCATCGATGGCCTGTTCCCGCTCATCGGCATCGCCGGGGAGGTCGATGAACGCCTCCGGCCCGCGATAACCATGGCGGCGTTCGTAGTCCAGGATGCCGCGACGCACGGATTGATAGGCGACATCCTGATCGCCCTTGCGCAGCGTGGTGTAGACGGTCAGGCCGCGCGTGTAGGTCTCTTCGTGGTACTGCGTGTACATGAGCTGGCGCACCATTTCGGCGACGTACTCGGCGTGCACGTCGAACTCGTGGCCTTCGCTGCGCACCGGCAGTTGTTCGTGGATGGCCTGGTCGTACTGTTCCGGCGTGATGTAGTGCAGATCGCGCATGCGCTGCAGGATGTACTCCTGGCGCACCTTCGCGCGCTTCGGGTTCACCACCGGGTTGTATGCCGACGGCGCCTTGGGCAGCCCGGCCAGCATCGCCGCCTCGGCCAGGGTGATGTCCTTGATGTTCTTGCCGAAGTAGATCTGCTCGGCGCTGGCAAAGCCGTATGCGCGCTGGCCGAGGTAGATCTGGTTCATGTAGAGCTCGAGGATCTGATCCTTGGTCAGGCTCGCCTCGATCTTGTACGAGAGCAGCATCTCGTACAGCTTGCGCGTGTACGTTTTCTCGCTCGACAGGAAGAAGTTGCGCGCCACCTGCATGGTGATGGTCGACGCGCCTTGCGACATGCTGCCGCGCAAGTTGGCCAGCCCCGCGCGCAGCACGCCAATGAAATCCACGCCGCCGTGCTCATAGAAGCGATCGTCTTCGATCGCCAGCACCGCGCGCTTCATCACGTCGGGCATCTGCGTGATGGGCACGAAGCTGCGGCGCTCTTCGCCGAATTCGCCGATGAGGACGTTGTCGGCGGTGTACACGCGCAGCGGAATCTTCGGGCGGTAATCGGTGATGGCGTCCAGCGACGGCAGGTTGGGCGCGGCCACCAGCAGGGCATAGCCCACCAGCAGCGCCGCAACGACCCCCAGGGCAACGAACAGGCCGAGCATCCAGAGGAGCAGACGCGCCCACAACGGGCGTCGGGCTTTGGGCGGCTTGGGCGAGGCAGGGGTGGTTTGGGCAGTAGCCATTACAGGGGCACCGGGGGTGTCAGTCAGCGTGGCCGCGATTATATCGTCGGGACTCCCGCCCTCCGGACGTGCGGGCGTAACAGCGCGTAACCGCTGTCACGCCAGTAGCGCCCCGACCACTTATGCGGGCCATGCGGTACTCCTGGTAGACGGGGTGTGCGCTTGCCGCCCCAAGATTCAAGGTGTCCAAGAATCCGCCGTTAGAAGTAGACGAAGCGGAAAGCAAGTCAGACGAAAGGGGTATCCCCCGACCGTGGGGTTTTGACAACGCTTTACGAATCGGCGCCTGCGAAATGCTTCGCGGCCAGTCGGAGCGTTTGCCTGTTCTAAAGGATTTTGTGAGAATCCAGCAGCAAATCTAAGCAGGCTAAGGCGCACGTTGGACGTAGATCGGGCGCCTGGGTTCAAAAATATATAAACGGTGGGGTGTCTCTGTGCGACGGGGTTTGTTGTCCGGCCTGCTGCGCCGCAATATCGTCGGGATAGATATCGGGTCTTCCAGCGTCAAGGTGGTGGAGTTGTCCGCCAACGGCAAGCAGGGGGATTTCCGTCTCGAGAAATGCGCAAGCGAGCTCATTGAACGCAGTGCCGTCGCGGACGGCAATCTGGTCAATATCGATGCAGTGGGCAACGCGCTCAAGCGTGCCATTGCCAAGGCGGGTATCCGCAGCAAGGATGCCGTGCTTGCCATTCCGTCCAGCCTGACGGAATCGCAAACCGTCAGCCTGCCCGACAACCTGACCGAAGACGAACTCTTCGTGCAGGTGGAGAGCGAAGCCAACCGGCTGTTTCCGCCCTCGCAGAACGTCAATTTCGACTATGTCGTGATCGGCCCGTCCGAAACCGAAGGCGGGGTCGGCGTGCGCGTGACAGCCACGGTGTCCGAGCGCGTGACGGAGCGTGTGACTGCTGCCGAGATGGCCGGCCTCAAGCCGATCGTCATGGATGTGGAAGAAAACGCCATCCAGCGTGCCATGACGCACATGCTGGCGGTTAAGCCGGATGCCACCGAGACCGAAATGCGCGATATGCCCGTGGTGGCGATGTTCCATCTGGGTGGCGCACATTCGCACGCGCTGTTCTACCAAGGCTGGAAGGAGCTGTACGAGCAGCCGCTGTCCGGCTCGGGTGACCAGCTCACGCAAAGCATTTCGCGCTTGTTCTCGCTCGACCTGCTCAAGGCCGAGGTGAAGAAGCGCAAGAACACGCTGCCGGACGAGTACCGCAGCCAACTCCTCAAGCCGTCGCTCGAGACGCTGGCGATGGAAATCAGCCAGGCGATCCAGAACTTCATGTCGACTTCGAGCGTCGGCAGGGTGGATGAGATCGTGCTGTCGGGCGGTCATGCATCGCTGCTGGGCGTGCAGACTGCCATCCAACAGCAGACGCAGATCAACACGACGCTGGCCAATCCGTTCGCCAACATGGGCGCGGCCAAGAACGTCAACGCGCGGTATCTGCAGCGCGATCTGCCGGCGTACATCGTCAGCGCGGGCCTCGCCCTGCGCGGGCTGCAATAAGGAGGCGCCATGGCGAATGAAAGCGCGACTGCCGTGAATGCACTCCCCAGCGTCAACCTGTTGCCATATCACGCCGAGCGGCGTGCGGGTAAGCGCAAGAAAGTGTTCATGAGCCTCGGTGCCGCAGCTGCTGCGGGCGCTGTGGTGGTGTTCCTGGGCGGCATGGTGATCGATCACCAGACCGAAGAGGCGCAACGTATCAACGACATCCTCACGCAGAAGAACGCGGAGATGGATAAGCAGATCGTTGAGGTCAACACCCTCAAGAAGGACATCGAAGATCTGCTGCAGCGTCAGCACGCTGTGGAAAGCCTGCAGAACCAGCGCAACCGCCCCGTGCAGCTGCTGGAAGAGCTGGTGCGTCAGGTGCCGGATGGCATTTACCTGACGTCGCTCAAGCAGGAAGGCGATCGTTACACCGTGTCTGGTGTGGCGCAATCCAACGAACGCGTGTCGGACCTGTTGCGCAACATCGGCGCCGTGCCTTGGCTGGACTCGGCGGAACTCGGCGAGTCGGTGGCCACCACCATGACGAACAACCTCAAGGAACAGCGTCGCCTGTTCAACTTCACCATCCGCTTCCACTGGAAAGCTGAGGTGGAAACGCCGGCCAAGCCCGGCGCGGCCAGCGCAGTGGCGGGGAAATAACCATGGCTCTCTCTACCGAAATCTCGCTGGAAGACCTGGTCAGCCAGTTCCGTGGCCTGAACCTGAACGAGCCGGAAACCTGGCCGACCGCGCCCCGCATCCTATTCATGATCCTGGCCGCCGTGCTGGTGATCGGGCTGGGTTGGCAGCTGTATTGGAGCGGCAAGTTTGACGAGCGCGATGCCAAGCGCAGCGAGCAGGAAACCCTGAAGAGCGCGTACCAGACCAAGCTGGCCCAGGTGGTGAACCTCGAAGCGCTGCGCAAGCAGAAGGCCGAGGTGGAGCAGCGCGTGGCCAAGCTCGAACTGCAACTGCCGAACAAGACCGAAATGGACGCGCTGCTGGCTGACGTTAACCACGCCGGTATTGCACGCGGCCTGACGTTCGATCTGTTCCGCCCCGCCGGTGCCGTGATCAAGCCGTACTACGCGGAGATCCCGGTGGCGGTGAAGGTCAATGGCCGCTACCACGACATGGCCCTGTTTGCGGCCGACGTTGCGGCGCTGTCTCGGATCGTCACTCTGCAGAACATCGCCCTGACCGGCAACAAGGACGGCAGCATGGTGATGGAAGCCCGTGCCGAGGCCTACCGCGCGCTCGACGCCGATGAGCAGGCCGCCCAACGCAAGGCCAACGCAGCCGGCAAGGGAGGCGCCAAATGAAGGGCCCCACCATGAGCCGCCGCAGGATGTCGCATCTCGTGCGCTTGTCACCGCTGTGCCTGGCTGCCGTGTTGGCGGCCTGCGGCGCGAACGCGGACGACGAGCTGCAGCAATGGATGCAGGAAGCCCGCCAGCACGTGAGTACGACCGTGCCGCCGCTGCCGCAGCCCAAGCCTTACGCGCCGCGTGAATACACGACCACCAAGCAAACTGATCCGTTCAGCGTGCAGAAGGTGGCCGAACTTTCGCGCGCCCAGAACGAATCGCCGGAGCCGAATCGCCGTCGCGAACCGCTGGAAGACTATCCGCTGGAAGCCTTCAAGCTGCTCGGGACGATGAAGCGCAACGGTGAGGCGGAAGCCGTCCTGTCTGTCGGGGACAAGACGCAGCATGTGCATGTGGGGCAGTACATCGGACAAAACTATGGCCGCATCGTCCGCATCGGAGACCAGGAACTCACCCTGCGTGAGCTGGTGCGCGAAGGCACGGCCGAATGGAAAGAAAAAATGACTACCCTGAAAGTTCAGGAGAGCGCGCAATGACGATGCGTCTTGTGAAGGGCGGCCTCGCGCAGGCAACCCGAGTGGCCCGGGGGGGCGCAGCCGCATGGCTTTCGCTGTGCATGTTCATCATGGCCGGTCAGGCGATGGCGCAGCAGGCTGCGACGACGCCCGTGGCAGCGTCCGGCAACGCGATCGAAAAGGTGGAGCAGGCCTCGGCCGGTGAATCCACCGTCGTGACGATCACGCTGAAGAGTGCGCCCGCCCAGAAGCCGGTGGAGTTCAGCACGCAACAGCCTGCTCGCATCGCCATCGACTTCTTCGGCGCCGGCTTTGCCCAGGGCCGCGCCAACTACCAGTATGGTGGCAAGCTGCTGCGCTCGGCCAACGTTGTGCAGATCGGCGATCGCACCCGTGTTGTGCTCGATCTGGCACGCCAGACGCAGTACAAGTCCGAAGTCCGCGGCAATCAGTACGTGCTGACGCTGGAAGCCGCGCCGGTTGCCGCTGCCGTGTCTGCGCCGACCTTCTCTGCGCCCACGCCAGTGGCAGGCGCAGAGCGTCCGGCCGTGCGCAACGTCGATTTCCGCCGCGGCGAGGATCTGGCGGGCCGTGTGGTGGTCGACCTGTCGACGGCCAACTCGGCCATCAACATTGCTCAGCAAGGTCAGAACCTCGTGGTCGATTTCGTGGGCGCCACGCTGCCGCAATCGCTGCGCCGCCGCTATGACGTGAGCGATTTCGGCACGCCCGTGCAATCCATGCGAGCCACCGACAATGGCACCGGCGCACGCCTGATCATCGAGCCGCGCGGCAACTGGCAATACAGCTCGTACCAGACCGACACGCAGTTCGTGGTGGAAGTCCGTCCGACCAAGGAAGACCCGAACAAGCTGATTTCTGGCCCGGGCTACCGTGGTGAGCGCCTGTCGCTGAACTTCCAGAACATCGATGTGCGCTCGCTGCTGCAGGTCTTTGCGGACTTCACCAACCTGAACATCGTCACGAGCGATAGCGTGACGGGGACCCTGTCGCTGCGTCTCAAGGACGTGCCTTGGGATCAGGCGCTGCAGATCGTGCTGGACTCGAAGGGCCTGGCATCGCGCCGCAACGGCAACGTGCTGTGGGTCGCGCCGCGCGGCGAACTGGCCACGAAGGAAAAGGCCGAGCTCGAATCGCAGCAACAAGTCACGGAGCTGGAGCCGCTGCGCAGCCAGGTGTTCCGCCTGAACTACCAGCGTGCGGATGACGTGCGCAACATGCTGCTGGGTACCGGCGGCGCGGGCGGTGGTGGTGCGGCAGGTGGGGCGACTTCGCGCGTCCTGTCCAAGCGTGGTTCGCTGACGTCGGATGCCCGTACCAACCAGCTGTTCGTGTCGGATATTCCCAGCAAGCTGGAGGAGGTGCAGTCCTTCATCCAGAAGATCGACATCCCGGTTCGCCAGGTGATGATCGAGGCGCGTATCGTCGAGGCGGATGACACGTTCAGCCGCAACCTCGGCGCCAAGCTGGGCTTCGCGTCCAAGACCAACGGCGCTGGCTACGGCAACACGTACTCCAACGTTTTGTCGCCCGTGACGAAAGACGCAATATGGGACAACAGTCCGGCGCTCAGCTTCCCGGCCAACGGCATCAACGGTGTGAATGCTGCCAGCGTGGCGGTGAGCTTGTTCAACGCCGGCGCTGGCCGTTTCCTGGCACTGGAACTGTCGGCGCTGGAAGCCGACGGCCGCGGCAAGATTGTCTCCAGCCCCCGTGTCGTGACCGCTGACAACGTCAAGGCCCTGATCGAACAAGGTACTGAAATTCCGTATCAGCAGGCGACTTCGTCCGGTGCGACCTCGGTGTCGTTCAAGAAGGCCAACCTGAAGCTGGAAGTGACGCCCAAGATCACGCCGGATGGCAACATCTTCCTGGACGTGGACGTCAACAAGGACAGCGTCGGTATCCAGACTACCAACGGCTTTGCCATCAATACCAAGCACGTGCAGACGCAGGTGTTGGTTGAAAATGGCGGCACGGTTGTCATCGGCGGTATCTACACGCAGAACGAACGGACCGACGTGAACAAGGTGCCGCTGCTGGGTGATATTCCGGTGCTGGGCAACCTGTTCAAGAGCACGAATAAGATCAACGACCGCACCGAGTTGCTGGTCTTCCTGACGCCGCGCGTGCTGTCCGATCAGCTCTCGCTGAAGTAGTCGGCGCCCGGAATTTGCTCCGTCAAGCCCGGCGCTCCCATGTGGAGCGCCGGGCTTTTTTGTGTCCTGCGGCCGGGTTTGTGCGGGATGGTGTGCAAATGCCACTACAATCAGGCTCAAACTCCTGATTCCACGCGATTTTGTCTGTTCCCAACGTTTTTTTCGTCGGCCTGATGGGCGCCGGCAAGACCACGGTTGGCCGGGCCATTGCCCGCCGGCTCGATCTGCCGTTTTTCGACTCCGACCACGAGATCGAAGCGCGTTGCGGCGTTCGCATACCCGTCATCTTCGAGCATGAGGGCGAAAAGGGTTTCCGTGATCGGGAAACCCACGTGATCGACGAGCTTACCGCGCGTAACGGCGTGGTTGTGGCCACAGGCGGCGGTGCCGTACTGCGGCCCGAGAATCGCGCTTTCCTGCGCCAGCGTGGCACGGTCATCTATCTGCGTGCTAATCCGCATGACCTGTACCTGCGTACGCGCCACGACAAGAACCGGCCGCTGCTGCAGACCGAAAACCCGCGCGCCCGGCTCGAAGAACTGCACAGCATCCGGGATCCGCTGTACCGCGAGGTGGCGCACTTCGTTATCGAAACCGGCAAGCCCACCGTCGCACAGCTTGTTAATATGGTGCTGATGCAGCTTGAGATGGCCGGCATTGTGGCGCCATCCGCAGGTTCCTCCACCTCCTCGCAAGTTTCCCCCCAGTCATGATTACCGTTGATGTCGACCTCGGCGATCGCGCCTATCCGATCCATATCGGGTCGGGGCTGCTGACGCAGGCCGCGCTGTTTGCTCCCCATATTCGCGGTGCGCGTGCCGTGATCGTCACCAACGAGACCGTTGCGCCGTTGTATGCGGCCAAGGTTGAAGAGGCCATTCGTTCGCTGGGCAAGGCCGTCGATACGGTCGTGCTGCCCGATGGCGAGTCGTTCAAGAAATGGGACACGCTCAATCGCATTTTTGACGCGCTGCTAACGGCGGGGGCGGATCGCAAGACCACGCTGATCGCGTTGGGCGGAGGGGTGATTGGCGACATGACCGGCTTTGCTGCTGCCTGCTATATGCGGGGCGTACCGTTCATCCAGGTGCCGACGACGCTGCTTTCGCAGGTGGACTCGTCCGTGGGTGGCAAGACGGGCATCAATCACCCGCTGGGCAAGAACATGATCGGTGCGTTTCACCAGCCGCAGGCGGTGCTGGCCGACATCGATACGCTGCGCACCTTGCCACCGCGCGAACTGGCCGCTGGCATGGCTGAGGTGATCAAGCATGGCGCCATTGCCGATGCGGATTACTTTGCCTGGATCGAACAGAACATCGCCGGCCTGAACAACTGCGATACCCATCTGATGGCCGAGGCCGTACGCGGCTCCGTGCGCATCAAGGCGTCGGTTGTTGCGCAGGACGAGCGTGAATCGGGGTTGCGCGCGATTCTGAATTTCGGCCACACCTTCGGTCATGCCATCGAGGCAGGCCTGGGCTACGGCGAATGGCTACATGGCGAGGCCGTCGGCTGCGGCATGGTGATGGCCGCGGATTTGTCGCATCGCCTGGGTTTCATTGACATCGACACGCGCAACCGCATCACCGCACTCACACGCGCGGCGAACCTGCCGACGGTCGCTCCGGATCTGGGCGTCGATCGTTTTATCGACCTGATGCGCGTGGACAAGAAAGCCGAAGCCGGCGAGATCAAGTTCGTGCTGCTGCGCAAGTTGGGCGAAGCCTTCGTGACCACGGTGCCCGATGCTGACCTGCGCTCCACCTTGCAGCACGCCGTGCTGCGTCCCCCCACCGAAGCTCCTGTCGCCTGACACCAAAGAGATGGCCCGATGAACGATCGACTCGATTTGCCGCCTGCACCGTTCGATCTTGAGGGCCATCTCGCGCCGTATGCCGCGCATGCGGCGCAGACGCGCGGCCGCGTGCATGCCGAGCCGCCGTCGACATCCCGCACCGAGTTCCAGCGCGACCGCGATCGCATCGTCCACAGCACCGCGTTCCGCCGGCTCGAATATAAGACACAGGTCTTCGTGAACCACGAGGGCGACCTGTTTCGCACGCGCCTGACGCACAGTCTGGAAGTTGCGCAGATCGCCCGTTCCATTGCGCGCAGCCTGCGCCTGAATGAAGACCTCGTCGAGGCGATCTCGCTCGCGCATGACCTCGGCCACACGCCGTTTGGCCACGCCGGGCAGGACGCGCTCAACGACTGCATGAAGCCCTACGGCGGCTTCGAACACAACCTGCAGAGCCTGCTGGTGGTCGACCGCCTTGAAGAGCGCTACGGCGGTTTCGATGGCCTGAACCTCACCTTCGAGACACGCGAGGGCATCCTCAAACATTGCTCGCGCAACAACGCCGCTACGCTGGGCGACCTGGGCCGGCGTTTTCTAGAGGGGCAGCAGCCCTCGCTGGAGGCGCAACTCGCCAATCTTGCCGATGAGGTGGCCTACAACAACCACGATATCGACGATGGCCTGCGCTCCGGCCTGATCACGCTGGAGCAATTGGAGGATGTGCCGCTGTGGGCGATCCACCGGCGCGATGCTGAAGCGGCCTTCCCGAACGTGGGTGGCCGACGCCTCATCAACGAAACCATTCGCCGCATCATCAATGCGTTGATCGTCGATCTGATTGCCACTACGCGTGCCGGCATCGCAGAAGCCGCGCCGCAGAGCATCGACGATGTACGGGCAGCCCCAGCGCTCGTCACCTTTTCCGAATCGATGCGCGAAGACGCGCGCGTCCTCAAGCGCTTCCTGTTCGACAACCTCTATCGGCATTACCTGGTGATGCGCATGTCCGCCAAGGCGCGGCGCATCATCGATGATTTGTTTTGCGCCTTCCTCGACGATCCCCGCTTGTTGCCGCCGCAGTATCAGGCGAAGTCGAACCCTGAAGAGCAGCCGCGCTGGATCGCGCATTACATCGCCGGCATGACGGACCGCTACGCCATCAAGGAGCATCGCCGCATCTTTGCGGTCGATGCGGTGTGAGCCGGATATCGGACTATTCTGAGTGACCCCGCCCCGGGGCGGAATCTACGATGGTGAGGTTCATTTCCCGGGGTTAATTGATGTCACGTCTTCTTTTCGCCTTGCTGGCCGCGTCCGCGTTCAGTGCCCACGCCGCTAGCCCGGCCGATCATTTCGACTATCAGCACCAGGCCGAGTGGCACGCGGTGCATGATGCCTTCCAGTCGCCTATCGACATCCGCCCCGCTGACGCCGTGCCGGCAGACGAGGATGAGCCGGACGTCATTCAACAGCACTACGGCTTGGTCAAAGCCACCGCGGTCGACACGGGCCATGCGCTGCAAGTGAACGTGCCCGGCGGCGACGTGAAGATCCGCGGCCGCCATTTCACGCTGCGCCAATTCCATTTCCACGCGCACAGCGAGCACACCATCAACGGCAAGTCGTATCCAGCAGAAGTCCACCTCGTGCACACCGCAAAGGATGGTCGCATGGCCGTGATTGGTGTGATGCTGGAGCCAGGCGCAGCCAACCCCGCGCTGGAAGCGGTGCTGCAAGCCGCACGCAAGGGCGAGGCACACGATGTGGCATCCGTTGACGCTGGCGCGCTGCTGCCCCAGAGCGACGCCTACTATCACTACCTGGGTTCGCTGACCACGCCGCCGCTGACGGAAAACGTCGAGTGGTACGTGCTCAAGCAGCCGATCACGGCATCGCCCCAGCAGCTCGAAGCGTTGCGCGGTTTCTACGCCAACAACTTCCGCAGGCCCCAGCCGCTGGAAGGCCGTGTCGTGACACAGTTCAATCCGGTGTCGCTCACAAAGTAAGCGCCCAAAAAAAATGCCCGGCCGCCCCAACGCATGCCGGGCCGAACGTGCCAACCACCGTCGACGAGCGCCCCCGCCGTCGACGACCCCTGCGGCACGTCGGAAAGTCGATCAGAAGAAGTGTGTTTTGCTGATCGTCTCCCTCAGAAGCGGTAACCCACGCCGATACCCAGCAGCCACGGGTCAACCTTGACCTTGCTGATGGTCTGGCCGGCCAGCTTCACGTCGGCGCTGATCCAGGTCTTTTTCAGGTCGAGGTTGAAGTAAAGGTGTTCGGTCAGGCGGTAGTCGAAGCCGACCTGCAGCGCTGGGCCAAAGCTGTTCTTGCTCATTTCCAGCGGGCCGACGCCCGGCACCTGCAAGTCCACATTCGAGATGCGGGTGTAGTTGATGCCCGCGCCCACGTAAGGCTTGAAGCGCTTTTCTGGCGTGAAGTGGTATTGCAGCGTGAGTGTCGGCGGCAGGTGGCGGAAGCTGCCGATCTTGGTCGGCCCACCCAGCGCGCTTTGCATGACGGTCACGTCGTGCTGCTGCGGATACGTCAGGATCAGTTCCGTGGCGATGTTCGGCGTGAAGAAGTACGAGATATCCAGTTCAGGGAACGCCTTGTTGTTGATCTGGATGGCGTCGTCCGGGATGGCAAGCGCGGGCACCGCATCCGACTTGTTGGCGGCGGTTAGGTTGACGGCGCGCAGGCGCACCATCCAGTTACCGGTTGCTGCCGGCAGATCGTTGCTCTGCGCAAAGGCGGCTGGGCTGACGGCGGCTGCCAGAAACCCGGCGGCTGCGGCTA
The DNA here is from genome assembly GCA_039592975.1 of Ralstonia sp. Classification (GTDB taxonomy): domain Bacteria; phylum Pseudomonadota; class Gammaproteobacteria; order Burkholderiales; family Burkholderiaceae; genus Ralstonia. Next base: position 29,994 of record JBCNQE010000013.1, read on the forward strand.
CGGCGGCTAGGCGAACAAAAGCCATGAAACGCTCCCTGTGTTGTTGTCTCGTGGATGTGATGGAAGTCAGTCTCGCGGGGAAGTTGCCCGATCGATTTGCGCCGGATCAATTTCGCTGTGATCCCGAACAGCTCGGGGCCGCAGATTTGACGGCACGCAAATCCGGCGGGGAACACGCCCGATTCTCGTTGCACCGCGGCGACAACTGTCTCGCAAGCGTTTGCTGCACAAATAAATGGGGACAGAAAAGACATGGCCGCGATAGGATGAGCGCTTTCTGCCCCTGTTTTTTGCCCATGGCTCGCCTGCCTCGCCTCAGTCCTGTGGATGTTCCTGTGCACGTGTTGCAGCGCGGCAACAATCGGCAGGCGGTCTTCCGCACCGATGAGGACTATGCGTTCTACTTGGACACGCTCCGCATGGCCGCGCGCGAGCACGATTTCGCCATTCACGCTTTTGCACTGATGCCGAATCATGTGCACCTGGTTGGTACGCCCAAGGTGGCGGACAGCTTGTCGCGCACGCTGCAGGCGGTGGGCCGGCGCTATACGCGGTACTTCAATGCAGCGGCTGACCGCAGCGGCACCCTCTGGGAAGGACGCTTCCGCTCGACCGTGCTGGACCCGGCGGAGTGGGTGCTGCCGATGCTGTTGTACGTCGAGTCCAACGCCGTTCGCGGCGGCGTGGTCGCCACCCCGGAAGAGGACCGATGGAGCACCTACCGCCATCATGTCGGCATCCAATCCATTCCGTGGGTGAGTGACCACTACTGCTATTGGCGGCTTGGGAATACGCCATTCGAGCGCCAGTCCCGCTATCGGACGCTGTGGCATGAGGGGCTTGCGTCGGACCAGCTCGAAACGATCCGCCAGCACGTGCATAGCGGTTGGCCGCTGGGTAGCGAGGCGTTCCTGGCCACCCTGGCGCGGGCTGGGGGCCGGCGCGTCGCGCCTCTGCCCAAGGGGCGGCCGCCGCGCAAAGCCGCAGAAGTGGGGGCGCAGGACGCAGCGCCCGTCGAATAGCCGGGTGTCGCGGCGTGTACTCCCAGGGGTAGTCGTTTGCACCAATTTAATCTGTCCCCATTTATAAACCCGCACTGCAAACGTGCAATTATTAATTTGCTCTGACCCCATTTAAAACCTTTTGCGTGTTACGGAACGCTCTTTTATATTCGTTTCACCCCGCATTCATGGTGCGGCGCGCCATTGGTTGTTTTGCCCCGCATTCGCACCATCGTGAGGGCCTTCTACGGCGCGTCGTACCGATAACCTCGGAAGATCGCCGTGGAACAACATTCTTTCCCCATTGCGCCGTCGCCTTCGTCGGCCCCGTCGGCCCAGGGTCTGTACGACCCGACCAATGAACACGACGCTTGCGGCGTCGGCTTCGTCGCTCACATCAAGGGCAAGAAGAGCCACGAGATCGTTCAGCAAGGCTTGCGTATCCTGCACAACCTCGACCACCGGGGCGCTGTCGGCGCTGACCCGCTGATGGGCGATGGCGCGGGCATCCTGCTGCAGATTCCCGACCAGTTCTTCCGTGAAGAGATGGCCAAGCAGGGCATCAACCTGCCGCCGGCCGGCGAATACGGCGTCGGCATGATCTTCCTGCCGAAGGAGCATGCTTCGCGCCTGGCTTGCGAGCAGGAGCTCGAGCGCACCGTGCGCCTGGAAGGCCAGGTCGTGCTGGGCTGGCGCGATGTGCCGGTCGACAAGACCATGCCGATGTCGCCCACGGTGCAGAAGACCGAGCCGGTGATCCGCCAGATCTTCATCGGGCGCGGCCGCGACATCATGACCACCGACGCGCTGGAGCGGAAGCTGTACGTGATCCGCAAGACCGCCAGCCACGCCATCCAGGCGCTCAAGCTTAAGCACGGCAAGGAATACTTCGTGCCGTCGATGTCGGCGCGCACGATTGTCTACAAGGGCCTGCTGCTGTGCGAGCAAGTTGGCCGCTACTACCAGGACTTGGCTGACCCGCGCACGGTGTCGGCGCTGGCGCTGGTGCACCAACGCTTCTCGACCAACACCTTCCCGGCCTGGGAACTGGCGCACCCGTACCGCATGGTCGCGCACAACGGTGAAATCAACACCGTCAAGGGCAACGTCAACTGGATCAACGCACGCACGGGCGGCATCTCGTCGCCGGTGCTGGGTGACGATCTGCACAAGCTGTGGCCGCTGATCTATCCGGGCCAATCGGATACGGCATCGTTCGACAACTGCCTCGAACTGCTGACGATGGCCGGCTACCCGCTGGCCCAGGCGATGATGATGATGATTCCGGAAGCGTGGGAGCAGCACACGCTGATGGATGACAACCGTCGCGCCTTCTACGAATACCACGCCGCGATGATGGAGCCGTGGGACGGCCCCGCCGCCATCTGCTTTACCGATGGCCGCCAGATCGGCGCGACGCTCGACCGTAACGGTCTGCGCCCCGCACGCTACTACGTGACCGACGACGACATGGTCGTGATGGCGTCCGAAGCGGGTGTGTTGCCGATTCCTGAGTCGCGCATCGTGAAGAAGTGGCGTCTGCAGCCGGGCAAGATGTTCCTGATCGACATGGAGCAGGGCCGCATCATCGACGACAAGGAACTCAAGGACAACCTGGCCAACGCCAAGCCGTACAAGAGCTGGATCGATGCCGTGCGCATCAAGCTCGACGAGCTGGAAGCCAAGCCGGAAGACGTGGCCGCCGAAACCAAGCCGGCCGCCAAGCTGCTCGATCGCCAGCAGTCATTCGGCTACACGCAGGAAGACGTCAAGTTCCTGATGACGCCGATGGCCGCCAACGGCGAAGAAGCCGCCGGCTCGATGGGTAACGACAGCCCGCTGGCCGTGCTGTCGAGCAAGAACAAGACGCTCTACAACTACTTCAAGCAGCTGTTCGCGCAGGTGACGAACCCGCCGATCGACCCGATCCGCGAAAACGTGGTGATGTCGCTCGTCTCGTTCATCGGGCCGAAGCCGAACCTGCTGGAGTTGAACAACATCAACCCGCCGATGCGTCTTGAAGTGAGCCAGCCCGTGCTGGACTTCAAGGACATGGCGAAGATCCGCAACATCGAGCACTACACCGGCGGCAAGTTCATGGCTTACGAGCTGAACATCTGCTACCCGGTGGCGTGGGGCAAGGAAGGCATCGAAGCACGCCTGGCCTCGCTGTGCGCTGAGGCTGTCGATGCGGTCAAGTCGGGCTACAACATCCTGATCGTGTCGGACCGCGCCGTGGACGAGAAGCAGGCCGCCATTCCGGCGCTGCTGGCCACGTCGGCCATCCACCATCACTTGGTGGAGAAGGGCTTGCGTACGAGCACCGGCCTGGTGGTCGAAACGGGTTCGGCCCGCGAAGTGCACCACTTCGCGCTGCTGGCCGGCTACGGCGCGGAAGCCGTGCACCCGTACCTGGCGATGGAAACGCTGGCCGAACTGGCACCGGGCCTGGGCGTGACGGCCGAGAAGGCGGTCTACAACTTCACGAAGGCGATCGGCAAGGGCCTGCACAAGGTGATGTCCAAGATGGGCATCTCGACGTACATGTCGTACACCGGCGCGCAGATCTTCGAAGCGATCGGCCTCTCGCGCGAGCTGGTGGACAAGTACTTCCACGGCACCGCGTCGAACGTGGGCGGTATCGGCATCTTCGAAGTGGCGGAAGAAGCGCTGCGCCTGCACCGCGATGCCTTTGGCGACGCGCCGGTGCTGGCCAACATGCTGGATGCCGGCGGCGAATACGCCTACCGCGTCCGCGGCGAAGAGCACATGTGGACCCCGGATTCGATCGCCAAGCTGCAACACGCCACGCGCGCGAATTCGTACCAGACGTACAAGGAATACGCCAACCTGATCAACGACCAGAGCAAGCGCCACATGACGCTGCGCGGCCTGTTCGAGTTCAAGGTGGACCCGGTGCGCGCGATTCCGCTGGAAGAGGTGGAGCCGGCCAAGGAGATCGTGAAGCGCTTCGCGACCGGTGCAATGTCGCTCGGCTCGATTTCGACCGAAGCGCACACCACGCTCGCCGTGGCGATGAACCGCATCGGCGGCAAGTCGAACACGGGTGAGGGCGGTGAAGATGAGCGCCGCTACCGCAATGAACTGCGCGGCATTCCCATCAAGCAGGGCACCAAGCTGTCTGACGTGATCGGCCGCGAAGTGGTCGAGCGCGATCTGGAATTGCAAGAAGGCGATTCGCTGCGTTCGAAGATCAAGCAGGTGGCGTCGGGCCGCTTTGGCGTGACGGCCGAGTACCTGGCCTCCGCCGATCAGATCCAGATCAAGATGGCGCAGGGCGCGAAGCCTGGCGAAGGCGGTCAGTTGCCCGGCCACAAGGTCACGGACTATATCGGCAAGCTGCGTTACGCGGTGCCGGGCGTGGGCCTGATCTCGCCGCCGCCGCATCACGACATCTACTCGATCGAAGATCTGGCGCAGCTGATCCACGACCTGAAGAACGTGAACCCGCGTTCGGACGTGTCGGTCAAGCTGGTGTCGGAAGTGGGCGTGGGCACGGTGGCCGCGGGTGTCGCCAAGGCCAAGGCTGATCACGTCGTGATCGCCGGCCATGACGGCGGCACGGGTGCTTCGCCGTGGTCGTCGATCAAGCACGCCGGCACGCCCTGGGAACTGGGCCTGGCCGAGACGCAGCAGACGCTGATGCTCAACGGCCTGCGCAACCGCATCCGCGTGCAGGCTGACGGTCAGATGAAGACCGGCCGCGACGTCGTGATCGGCGCGCTGCTGGGCGCAGATGAATTCGGCTTCGCCACCGCACCGCTGGTGGTTGAGGGCTGCATCATGATGCGCAAGTGCCACCTGAACACCTGCCCGGTGGGCGTGGCAACGCAGGATCCGGTGCTGCGCAAGAAGTTCTCGGGCAAGCCCGAGCACGTGGTGAACTACTTCTTCTTCGTGGCCGAAGAAGTGCGCGAGATCATGGCGCAGCTGGGCATCCGCTCGTTCAACGAGCTGATCGGCCGCGCAGATCTGCTCGACACCAAGGCCGGCATCGAACACTGGAAGGCACGCGGCCTGGACTTCGCGCGCATCTTCTACCAGCCGGCCAAGAAGGAAGGCGAGCCGTGCTACCAGGTCGACGTGCAGGACCACGGTCTGGATCGCGCGCTAGATCATCAGCTCATCGAGAAGGCCAAGGCGGCGCTGGAGAAGGGCGAGCGCGTCTCGTTCATCCAGCCGGTGCGCAACGTCAACCGTACCGTGGGCGCGATGCTTTCGGGCGAAGTCGCCAAGCGTTACGGCCACGAAGGTCTGCCTGATGATTCCATCCACGTGCAGATGCAGGGCACGGCGGGTCAGTCGTTTGCAGCGTTCCTGGCGCACGGCGTGACGCTGGACCTGGTGGGTGACGGCAACGACTACGTGGGCAAGGGCCTGTCGGGCGGCCGCGTGATCGTGCGCCCGGCGCATGAGTTCCGTGGTGACCCGACGGCCAACATCATCGTCGGCAACACCGTGCTGTATGGCGCGCTGGCTGGTGAGGCGTTCTTCAACGGCGTGGCCGGCGAGCGCTTCGCGGTGCGTAACTCCGGTGCCACCACGGTGGTGGAAGGCACCGGCGACCACGGCTGCGAGTACATGACCGGCGGTACCGTCGTCGTGCTGGGCGCCACTGGCCGTAACTTCGCGGCAGGCATGTCGGGCGGCGTGGCCTACGTCTATGACGAAGACGGCCTGTTCGACAAGCGCTGCAACACGGCGCAGGTTGCGCTGGAGTCCGTGCTGTCGGCCGCTGACCAGGAGAAGGCGCACACGCCTGCAACCTGGCACAAGGTGGGCGGCGAGCGTGTGCTCGACGAGCAACTGCTCAAGGCGCTGGTGGAAAAGCACTTCCGCTACACCGGCTCCGAGCGCGCCAAGGAACTGCTGGCCGATTGGAACAACGCGCGCCGCCGCTTCGTCAAGGTCTTCCCGACCGAGTACAAGCGCGCGCTGACCGAGATGTACGAGCGCGAGCAGGAAGCCGGCCGCGAGCAGATTGCGGCCTGAGCTGACTCCAAGCGACTTGGCGGGCGGCTGATGGAATGATCGGCCACCCGCCGCACCGAATACAACGAACCACATAAGACAGCTCGATGCGCCTGTGCAGGCAGCATCGGGCCAGGAAGGACACCATGGGCAAGGCGACCGGTTTTCTCGAATTTCCCCGCCAGAACGAGGGATACGAAGCGCCCGAAGCGCGCGTAAAGCACTACAAGGAATTCGTGTTCGCACTGGCGGACAACGAAGCCAAGATCCAGGGCGCACGCTGCATGGACTGCGGCATTCCGTTCTGCAACAACGGCTGCCCGGTCAACAACATCATCCCGGACTTCAATGACCTGGTGTATCGCCAGGACTGGAAGACCGCGATCGAAGTGCTGCACTCGACTAACAACTTCCCGGAGTTCACGGGCCGCATCTGCCCGGCACCGTGCGAAGCGGCTTGCACGCTGGGCATCAATGAACTGCCGGTCGGCATCAAGTCGATCGAGCACGCCATCATCGATAAGGCCTGGGAAGAAGGCTGGGTCGCACCGCAAGTGCCGAAGCACAAGACCGGCAAGACCGTCGCCGTGGTCGGCTCAGGCCCCGCGGGTATGGCCGCTGCACAGCAACTGGCGCGCGCCGGCCACGACGTGACGCTGTTCGAAAAGAACGACCGCATCGGCGGCCTGCTGCGTTATGGCATCCCCGACTTCAAGCTGGAGAAGGCGCAGATCGACCGCCGCATGCAGCAGATGGAAGCCGAAGGCGTGACGTTCCGCACCGGCGTGATGGTGGGCAACGCAACCCTGCCTGCTGGCATCGTCAACGACGCGCGCGAAACCATTGCTGCAGACGACATCCTCAAGCAGTTCGACGCTGTCGTGCTGACGGGCGGTTCGGAAGTGCCGCGCGATCTGCCGGTGCCGGGCCGTGATCTGGACGGCGTGCACTACGCGCTCGAATTCCTGATCCCGCAGAACAAGGAAGTGGCCGGTGATGCGCCCAACCCGATCCGCGCCGACGGCAAGCACGTCATCGTGATCGGCGGTGGCGACACGGGTTCGGACTGCGTGGGCACGTCCAACCGTCATGGCGCCGCATCGGTCACGCAGTTCGAACTGCTGCCGCGTCCGCCCGAAGAAGAAAACAAGCCGCTGGTGTGGCCGTACTGGCCGATCAAGCTGCGCACGTCGTCGTCGCATGACGAAGGTTGCGAGCGCGACTGGTCGGTGGCCACCAAGGAACTGATTGGCGAGAACGGCCGCGTGACGGGCCTCAAGGCTGTCCGCCTGGAATGGAAGGACGGCAAGATGAGCGAAGTCGCCGGCAGCGAGTTCACGCTCAAGGCCGATCTCGTGCTGCTGGCGATGGGCTTTACCAACCCGGTCGGCGGCGTGCTCGATGCCTTTGGCGTGACCAAGGATGCGCGCAACAACGCTCGCGCCAGCACCGAAGGCGACAACGCCTACGCCACCAACGTGCCGAAGGTGTTTGCCGCCGGTGACGTGCGCCGCGGCCAGTCGCTGGTCGTGTGGGCCATCCGCGAAGGCCGCCAGGCTGCGCGCTCGGTCGACGCGTTTCTCATGGGCCATTCGGAACTGCCGCGCTGACCACGCGGTTGACTGGCTGACCCAGGGCTCGCTTCGGCGAGCCTTTTTCTTTGGAGCTGGCCGTCGCTTCATGGTTTACATCGACATGGTTTACATGAGTGCAGGGCGGATGGGCAGATTTCTAGAATGAGATTTCCCCGAGACCCCCCAGCCCCATGCAAGCCTGCGCCAGCAATGTGCCCGCAGATGTCTCCGGCGCACCGGACATGCGCCGACGCCGCGCCCTGGCCTGGCTTGCGGCCTTGCCTGCCGTGTTGGCGCTACCGGCCCGTGCCGAACTGCTGGGCTATTCGTCGCAGCCGCTGCGCCTTGTTGTGCCGGCTGCGGAGGGCAGCGTATTTGACGCACTCGCCCGGGCGCTGGCCGTGCAACTGCAGCAGCAACTGGGCCGTCCGGCCAATGTCGAGGATCGCCCCGCTGCCAACGGCATGGCAGCCGGTGAATCGGTCGCGCGCGCCACGTCCGATGGCCACACCTGGTTGCTCCACCAAACCACGTTCGTCACGCAGCCCGCGCTGGAGCCCGCGCCCTACGATCCGTTGCGCGACTTTCTGCCGGTCGCCATGGTGGCGACGCTGCCGCTCTTTCTAGCCGTCGATGCTCGCCTGCCGATCGGCTCCGTGGCCGATCTGGTGGCCCTGGCGCGTGCGGAATCCGTCAGTGTCAATTGCGGTTCGGAGGCGCTCGGCACGTGGTCACACCTCGTGGCCGAGCAGTTCGTCCGCGATTACGCGATTCACGCGCCGCACGTCGCGCTCAAAGGCGAAGCTGGGGTGGTCCAGCAGGTGTTGGCTGGACGCATGACAGCGTGCTTTTCCAGCTTTCCGAGTCTGGCGATGGGCGTGGCAAGCGGGCAGTTGCGCTTGCTGGGGGTGACCGGCGCGGCACGTTCCCCCTTTGCGCCGGATGTTCCGACCTTGCGCGAAGCCGGGTTGGTGGGGTTCGACCGCAGTGCCTGGGTGGGCGTGTTCATGCCGGCACGCACGCCAAAGGTCCTGTCGATCCGTGCGGCCGGTGAACTTCGGCGCGCGCTCACTGCAAGCGACGTCCGCGCCACCCTGCGCGCAGGCGGCTTCGAGCCTGAGTGGGATGCCCCCGAACCCTTCGCCCAAGCCATCCGCCGAGATGCCAACCATTGGCAGACACTGGTCCACCAAGCCGACCTGCGCCTGAGCCGCGGCGAATAGATCACCACCTGAGCGCGCTGTGTGCAGGCTTTTCAGCGGTCCGCAAGACGGGAAGACCGCTACGCAGCGCTTCAGCCACACAAACTGTCGGTAAGCATTGCGTGACTGACGGGCTACGCGGGTTTCCACCTATAATGGCGGCCCGTGCCGGAACCGGTACGGCTAGCGAACACAATAAGACGCGGCGTGTATCCTCGCCGCTGAGATAACCGAGCCTCCCGTACCCAAACGCCACCGTGTCCACCCAGCCTTCCACTGCCGTTGTCGAGCTCGACCAGGTCGATTTCGCCTACCAGCCTGGCGAACGGCGCATCCTGTCCGGCCTTTGCATGCGCGTGCCCAAGGGCAGCGTGGTGGCGGTCATGGGCGGGTCGGGCTGCGGCAAGACGACGATCCTGCGCCTGATTGGCGGGCAGGTCGGCGCTGCGGCAGGTACGGTCCGCGTGCTGGGCCAGGATATTGGCGCCATGGACAAGCCCGCGCTGTATGCGGCGCGTCGCCAGATGGGCATGCTGTTCCAGTTCGGCGCGTTGTTCACCGATATGTCCGTGTTCGACAACGTGGCATTTCCGCTGCGCGAACATACCGAGCTGCCCGAGCCGCTGATCCGCGATCTCGTGCTGATGAAGCTCAACGCCGTCGGCCTGCGCGGTGCGCGCGATCTCATGCCGTCGCAGATTTCCGGTGGCATGGCCCGGCGCGTGGCGCTGGCGCGTGCCATTGCGCTGGACCCGTCGCTCATTCTCTATGACGAGCCGTTTGCCGGGCTGGACCCGATCTCGCTGGGCCTGACCGCCTCGCTCATCCGCAAGCTGAACGACGCGCTGGGCGCGACCAGCATCATCGTCTCGCACGATGTGCAGGAAACGTTCCATATTGCGGATTACGTCTACTTCATCGCCAACGGTGGCATCGCCGCCGAGGGCGCACCGGCAGACCTCATGGCTTCCACCGACCCGTTCGTGCGCCAGTTCGTGCACGGCGAGGCGGATGGCCCCGTGCCGTTCCACTATCCGGGCGTGTCGTTGGCCGATGATTTCGGCCTGGGCAAGAATGGGGGCGCGCAATGATCGCGACGATCGGCTCCCTGGTTCGCTCGCTCATCAGCCGCCTTGGCTATGGTGCGCGCATGCTGACCACGCTGTTTGCGGCGTCGGGCGATGTGCTGCGCCGTCCGCGCCTGGTGATCGAGCAACTGCGTTTCATCGGCAACGATTCGTTCATCATCATCGCGGTGTCGGGGCTGTTCGTCGGCTTCGTGCTGGGGCTGCAGGGCTATTACACGCTCAACCGCTATGGTTCCGAGCAGGCGCTGGGCCTGCTGGTGGCGCTGTCGCTGGTGCGTGAGCTGGGGCCGGTGGTGACGGCGCTGCTGTTTGCCGGCCGCGCCGGCACGTCGCTCACCGCCGAAATTGGTTTGATGAAAGCCGGCGAGCAGTTGATCGCCATGGAAATGATGGCCGTCGATCCGCTGGCCCGTGTGCTGGCGCCGCGTTTTTGGGCGGGCTTGATCGCCATGCCGTTGCTGGCCGCCATCTTCAGCGCGGTCGGTATTCTGGGCGGATACTTTGTCGGCGTCGGCCTCATCGGCGTGGATCCTGGCGCGTTCTGGTCGCAGATGCAGGCTGGCGTGGATGTGATGGACGACGTCGTCAACGGCGTCATCAAGAGTGTGGTGTTTGGCGTAGCCGTGACCTTCATCGCGCTGTTCCAGGGCTACGAGGCCAAGGCGACGCCCGAAGGCGTGTCGCGCGCCACCACGCGCACGGTGGTGATTGCGTCGCTGGCCGTGCTGGCGCTGGATTTTGTGCTGACGGCGCTGATGTTCAGCTAAACGTCGCCCCTCTAGCTGTCGTTCAAAGAGAAAAGATCATGCGTAAGAGCCTCCTCGATTTCTGGGTCGGACTGTTCGTGCTGGTGGGTATCGTGGCGCTGCTGTTCCTGGCGCTCAAGGCCGGCAATATGAGCGCGTTCTCCTTTGCCAAGACCTACCAGGTGAAGGCCGCCTTCGACAACATCGGCGGCCTGAAGGTGCGCGCGCCCGTCAAGAGCGCTGGCGTGGTGGTGGGGCGCGTGTCGCAGATCCTGTTTGACGACAAGACCTATCAGGCGACTGTGGTGCTCGACATGGATCAGCGCTACCAGTTTCCGAAAGACAGCTCGGCCAAGATCCTGACGTCGGGTCTGCTGGGCGAGCAGTACGTAGGCCTGGAGCCGGGCGGCGATTCGGCCATGCTGGCCGGCGGTAGCAAGATCACCATGACGCAGTCGGCAGTGGTGCTGGAGAACCTGATCAGCCAGTTCCTCTATAGCAAGGCGGCCGATGCCGGCGCCGGCAGCAGCAATGGCGGCAGTGCCAGCGGCGCCAAGCCCGCTGGGGGCAGTGGGAGTCAATAAACCATGAAAACAACAATATCTATCCATACGCTGCGCGGTTTTGCGCTGGCAGTGGCTGCGGGCGCCTCGTTGCTGGCGGGGTGCGCCACAGGGCCGAATGCCAATCCGGCCGACCCGATCGAGCCCTTCAACCGCGAAGTTTTCCGCATCAATGAAGACCTCGACAAGGGCGTGCTGAAGCCGGTTGCGCAAACCTACGTTGACGTCGTGCCGTCGCCGGCGCGCACGGCGGTGTCGAACTTCTTCTCCAACGCGGGCGATGTCTATTCGGCCGTCAACAACCTCCTGCAGCTGAAGGGCACCGCCGCGCTGGAAGACACCATGCGCGTGGCGATCAACACCGTGCTGGGCCTGGGTGGCCTGATCGACATCGCGTCGGACGCCGGCCTGCCCAAGCACAAGGAAGACTTCGGCCAGACTCTGGGCGTCTGGGGTGTGCCGGCCGGTCCGTACGTCGTGTGGCCGCTGCTGGGTCCGAGCACGGTGCGTGATACCGCCGGCTTCCTGGTCGACTGGCAGATGGATCCGCTCACGTATTTCAACGATAGCGCGATCACGTATTCGCTGGCCGCTGTGCGGGTGGTGGACGTGCGTGCGAACCTGCTCGGCGCCACCAATGTGCTGGAGCAGGCTGCCGTCGACAAGTACACCTTCGTGCGCGACGCGTATCTCCAGCGCCGCCGCTATCTGATCTATGACGGCAATCTGCCGGAAGACCAGGACGGCCAAAAGTCCCCGGACACGGGTGATGCGACGGTCTCGCCGTACCACCGCTTTACGCCCAATTGGCCGGTGTTCCGCCGCTGATTGGCCATTCGTAACAACGTTGCCTCAACGGTGACAAGGCGTAAAACGGGGCAGGGATTCGCGAACTTGCGCGCGAATGCCCCGTTCTAACAGCCACCCAATCATCGCAGCGGCCCCGCCGTATGCGAACCAAGAACCACATAAGAAGGACGCGATATGTTGAAGAATTTCCTCCGCTCCGTGTTTGCTGGCCTGGCGCTGACGGCTGCCATGTCCGCCGCTCCGGTCCACGCCCAAGAGGCTGACGCGCAATCGACCGTCAAGTCGGCCGTGGACGATGTGCTCACCACCATCAAGGGTGACCCCGAGCTGCGCGGTGGCAATATGACCAAGGTGTATCAGCTGGTCGACCAGAAGATCGTGCCGCGCGCCGATTTCAAGCGCACCACGCAGATCGCCATGGGTCGTTTCTGGAACCAAGCGTCGCCGGAGCAGCAACAGCAGATTCAGGAAGGCTTCAAGACGCTGCTGGTCCGTACCTACGCCGGCGCGCTGTCGAACGTGAAGAACCAGACCGTGTCGTACAAGCCGTTCCGTGCGGCAGCCGATGACACCGACGTGGTGGTGCGCTCGACCGTGAACAACAACGGCGAGCCGGTGGCCCTGGACTACCGCATGGAAAAGACGGGCAATGGCTGGAAGGTGTATGACATCAACATCAGTGGCCTGTGGCTGTCGGAAACGTACAAGAACCAGTTTGCCGATGTCATTAGCAAGCGTGGCGGCGTCGCCGGTCTGGTCAGCTTCCTGAACGAGCGCAACGCGCAACTCGAGAAGGGCCCGGCAAAGTAAGCGGCCTTCCGGTAGAATCAACACAGCGGTCGACTCTGGCCGCTGTTTCTTTTTCTGACGCATCCCCTTCGCCATGTTGACCTTGTCCGGCCCGCTGACTCAGCTTGAAGCGCCGCGCGTGTTGCGCGAGGGCGAGGCTCAGCTTAGCCAAGCGCGCGGGGCGGGCGTTGCCACGCTGCGCGTCGATTGCGCGGGCTTGTCGCAGGTCGATTCGTCGGCGCTGGCGGTGCTGCTGTCCTGGCAGCGCACGGCGCAGACGGCCGGCATCGCGCTCGATATCGCAGGCGCCCCGCAGGCGCTGTCCAACCTTGCCACGCTGTACGGCGTGGAGTCGCTGCTGGCGATTGCGCCGGCGTCTTCCGCAGCCCCCCATCCCGCACGACATTGAGGCGGCGTCCGGTGCGAGGCGTTTGTCCTGCATCGCGATGCCGCGCTCACAGTGACCTCGGCACGGCGCCGCTAGCCGAGCCGGCGTCCGTTGGTGCAGTTCCCCTATAATTCTGGGTTTGTCGCTCTGCCGCCGCCATGTGCGGTGCTCGGGGCCGCAGCGATCATGTCGATCTGCGGTCACAAAATGAGCAGAGTAGTTCACTTTGTCGGCCATGAAAGCCATCGAAATCGCTGACGTCCGCAAGCGCTACAAGTCGTTGCAGGCGCTCAAGGGCGTGAGCCTGTCTGTCGAGCAGGGCGAGTTTTTCGGCCTGCTGGGCCCCAACGGCGCGGGCAAGACCACGCTGATCTCCATCCTCGCGGGCCTGAATCGTGCCGATTCCGGTAGCGTGCGCGTGCTCGGTCACGATGTCGTCTCCGATTACCGCACGGCGCGCCGCAAGCTCGGCGTGGTGCCGCAGGAACTGGTGTTCGATCCGTTCTTTACGGTGCGCGAGACGCTGCGCCTGCAGTCGGGCTATTTCGGCCTGACTAAGAACGACGACTGGATCGACGAGGTCATGGCCAATCTGGACCTGACCAACAAGGCCGATGCCAACATGCGTGCGCTGTCTGGCGGCATGAAGCGTCGTGTGCTGGTCGCGCAGGCCTTGGTACACCGCCCGCCGGTGATCGTGCTCGACGAGCCGACCGCCGGTGTGGACGTCGAACTGCGCCAGACGCTGTGGAAGTTCATCTCGCGCCTGAACCGCGAAGGCCACACCGTCGTGCTGACCACGCACTATCTGGAAGAAGCCGAATCCCTGTGCGACCGCATTGCCATGCTCAAGTTTGGCGAGGTGGTGGCGCTCGATCGCACGGCCAATCTGCTGTCGCAATTTGCGGGGCTGCAACTGGTGCTGAGCTTCTCCCGCGGCGCGCTGCCGGCGTCGCTCGAAGCGCTGCGGCAGGCCGGCAACCACGGTGAGCGCAGCGTACGCCTGCGCCTGTCGGGCTACGGCGAGGTCGAGCAGATTCTCTCCACCTGCCGCCAGGCCGGGTGCGAGATTGACGACATGGAAGTCGCCAAGGCCGATCTGGAAGACGTGTTCGTGCAGATCATGCGCCGCGAGGGCGGTATCTCCGTCGTACCGCAAACACCCGAGACTGCACTGGAGCCCGCAGCATGAGCGCCATTCCCGAGACGCTGCCGGGCCGCTGGGTCGGTTTCCGCACGCTGCTGTACAAGGAAGTGCTGCGCTTCTGGAAGGTGAGCTTCCAGACCGTGGCTGCGCCGGTGCTGACCGCGCTGCTGTACCTGCTGATCTTCGGCCACGTGCTCGAAGACCGCGTGAAGGTGTTCGATCAACTCAGCTACACCGCCTTCCTGGTGCCCGGGCTGGTGATGATGAGCGTGCTGCAGAACGCGTTTGCGAACAGTTCGTCGTCGCTCATCCAATCGAAGATCACCGGCAACCTTGTGTTCATCATGCTGCCGCCGCTGTCGCACTGGGAGATGTTCGGCGCTTACGTATGCGCCTCCGTCATCCGCGGTCTGGCCGTGGGCACGGGCGTGCTGCTGGTGACGACGTGGTTCGCGCATCTGCACTTTGCGCAACCGCTGTGGATCATCGTGTTTGCCGTGCTGGGTGCGGCGGTGCTCGGCACGCTGGGGCTCATCGCCGGTATCTGGGCCGAGAAGTTCGACCAACTCGCGGCGTTCCAGAATTTCCTGATCGTGCCGGCCACGTTCCTGGCGGGCGTGTTCTATTCGATCCATTCACTGCCGCCGTTCTGGCAGGCGGTGTCCCACGCCAACCCGTTCTTCTACATGATCGACGGCTTCCGCTACGGCTTCTTCGGCGTGTCCGATGTGCCCGTGGCGACGAGCCTCGGCGTGATGCTGATCGCGCTGGTCGTGGTGGGGGGGATTGCCCTGCAGATGCTGCGCACGGGCTACAAGCTGCGCCATTGATGCGTCACTCAAACAACCACGACGCACCACCCTAACGTTTTGCAGGAGAGGGAAGGCCATGTTGCCCACACCCGAACAAGTCAAGCAGTACATCGAAACCGGCCTGCCGTGCGAACACCTCGAAGTCGAGGGCGACGGCCAGCATTTCTTCGCCACCATCGTCAGCGCGCAGTTTGAAGGCAAACGCCTGATCCAGCGCCACCAGCTCGTCTATGCCGCGCTGGGTGACCGGATGCGTGCGGAGATCCACGCGCTGTCCATGAAGACGCTCACCCCGGCGGAGTGGCAGTCCTGATGGCCGAGCTTGATCCCACTGTTGTGACCGCTGAAGTTTTCGCTGAATCCGATTCCGACCTTGCGCTCGCTGAGCGCCCTTCCCAAAGTGCTCGACGAGACGTCTCGCTCATGGACAAACTGCTGATCGAAGGCAACGGCCCGCTGTCGGGCGAAATCCGCGTGTCTGGCGCCAAGAACGCCGCGCTGCCCATTCTGTGCGCCGCGCTGCTGACGCCCGAGCCGCTGCTGCTGCACAACGTGCCCAACCTGCAAGACGTGCGCACGATGCTCAAGCTGCTGCGCCAGATGGGCGTGGAGGGCGCGCTGCAGGGCCACGAGGTCACGCTCAACGCCGCTGACATCCACACGCCGGAAGCCTCGTACGACCTGGTGAAGACCATGCGTGCGTCGATCCTGGTGCTGGGCCCGCTGCTGGCGCGCTTCGGCCACGCGCGCGTGTCGCTGCCTGGCGGTTGCGGCATCGGTGCGCGCCCTGTCGATCAGCACATCAAGGGCCTGCAGTTGATGGGCGCTGAGATCGTCATCGAGCACGGCTACATCGAAGCCAAGCTGCCCGAGGGCCAGCACCGTTTGCGCGGCGCACGCATCGTCACCGACATGGTGACGGTGACCGGCACCGAAAACCTGCTGATGGCTGCTGCGCTGGCTGACGGCGAAACCGTGCTGGAAAACGCCGCCCGCGAGCCGGAGGTGACCGACCTCGCCAACCTGCTCGTCAAGATGGGCGCGCGCATCGAAGGCATTGGCACCGACCGCTTGGTGATCCAGGGCGTGGAAGCGCTGCACGGCGCTGCGCACACGGTCATTGCCGATCGCATCGAAGCCGGCACCTTCCTGTGTGCCGTGGCCGCCGCCGGCGGCGACGTGACGCTGCGTGGCGTACCGCCGGGCATCCTCGACGCGGTGCTCGACAAGCTGCGCGAAGCCGGCGTGACGCTCACCACGGGCGACGACTGGATCCGCGTGCAGATGACCGGCCGCCCGAAGGCGGTGAGCTTCCGCACATCCGAATACCCGGCGTTCCCGACCGACATGCAGGCGCAGTTCATGATGCTCAACGCCATCGCCGAAGGTTCGGCGACGGTGACGGAGACGATCTTCGAGAACCGCTTCATGCACGTGCAGGAACTGAACCGCTTGGGTGCCAATATCGTCATCGACGGCAAGACGGCCGTGGTGACGGGCGTGGAGCACCTGTCGGGCGCGACCGTTATGGCGACGGACCTGCGCGCCTCTGCCAGCCTCGTCATCGCCGGGCTGATTGCGCAGGGCGAGACGCTGGTCGATCGCATCTATCACCTCGACCGCGGCTACGACCGCATTGAAGACAAGCTGTCGGCAGTCGGCGCAAAAATCCGCCGCATCCAGGGGTAAGCAAGGCCATGAACGCATTCCAGTCCGCCTCCAATCAGCTCACGCTGGCGCTGTCCAAGGGCCGCATCTTTGAAGAGACGCTACCGCTGCTGAAGGCCGCCGGCATCGAGGTGACCGAAGATCCGGAAACCTCGCGCAAGTTGATTTTGCCGACCTCCGACCCGGCGCTGCGCGTGATCATCGTGCGCGCGTCCGACGTGCCGACCTACGTGCAATACGGCGCGGCGGACTTCGGCGTGGCCGGTCGCGACGTGCTGATGGAGCACGGCATGGCGGGCCTGTATGCGCCCATCGACCTGAACATCGCCCGCTGCCGCATGTCGGTGGCGGTGCCCAAGGGCTTCGATTACGCCAACGCGGTGCGCCAGGGCGCGCGCCTGTCGGTGGCGACGAAGTATCTGAACACCGCGCGCGAGCACTTCGCCAAGAAGGGCGTGCACGTCGACCTGATCAAGCTGTACGGCTCGATGGAGCTGGGCCCGCTGGTGGGCTTGGCCGATGCCATCGTCGACCTGGTCAGCACCGGCGGCACGCTGCGCGCGAACAACCTCGTCGAGGTGGAGGAGATCGTGCAGATCTCGTCCCGACTGGTCGTCAATCAGGCTGCGCTGAAGTTGAAGCGCGAGCGGTTGGCGCCGATCCTCGACGCTTTCGAGCGTGCCTCCGCCGAGGATGCGCGCACGGAGCGCACTAAGGAACCCGCATGAGCTTGACCATCCGTAAGCTGGATTCGGCCAACGCCGAGTTCGCGGCGCAACTGCGCCAGGTGCTCGCTTTCGAGGCGAGCGAAGACGAAGCCATCGACCGCGCCGCCGCGCAGATCCTGGCCGACGTGAAAGCACGCGGCGATGCCGCTGTGCTGGAAGCCACGCAACGCTTCGATCGTATCGAAGCGGACAGCGTCGCCGCGCTGGAGCTGTCGCCGACCGTGCTGCAAGCCGCGCTGGACGGCCTGGAGCCGAAGCGCCGCGCTGCGCTGGAAGCGGCGGCTGCCCGTGTGCGTGCGTACCACGAGAAGCAGAAGCTCGAGTGCGGCACGCATAGCTGGGAATACGCGGAAGCCGACGGTACCGTGCTCGGCCAGAAGGTCACGCCGCTCGATCGCGTGGGCATCTACGTGCCGGGCGGCAAGGCGGCGTACCCGTCGTCGGTGCTGATGAACGCGATTCCGGCACGCGTGGCCGGCGTCAAGGAAATCATCATGGTGGTGCCCACGCCGGGCGGCGTGCGCAATGAACTGGTGCTTGCTGCGGCCTGCATCGCCGGGGTGGACCGCGTGTTCACCATCGGCGGTGCGCAGGCTGTGGGGGCGCTGGCTTACGGCACGGACACCGTCCCGGCCGTCGACAAGATCGTCGGCCCGGGCAACGCCTATGTGGCGGCTGCCAAGCGCCGCGTGTTCGGCACGGTCGGCATCGACATGATTGCCGGTCCGTCGGAAATCCTCGTGATCTGCGACGGCACGACCGATCCGGACTGGGTGGCGATGGACCTGTTCTCGCAGGCCGAGCACGACGAGCTGGCGCAGTCGATCCTGCTCTGCCCGAACGCCGAGTTCATCGCGCAGGTGGAAGCCAGCATCAATCGTCAACTCGAAGAGATGCCGCGCCGGAACGTGATCGCCGAGTCGCTGTCGGGCCGGGGCGCGCTGATCAAGGTGCGCGACATGGAAGAGGCGTGCGAGATCGCCAACGACATCGCGCCTGAGCACTTGGAGATTTCCGCCGAGAACCCGCGCCAGTGGGCCGAGCGCATCCGCCACGCCGGCGCGATCTTCCTCGGCAAGTACACCAGTGAATCGCTGGGCGACTACTGTGCGGGTCCGAACCACGTGCTGCCGACCTCGCGCACAGCGCGTTTCTCGTCGCCGCTGGGCGTGTACGACTTCATCAAGCGTTCGAGCCTGATCGAGGTGAGCGAAGCCGGCGCGCAGATGCTGGGCGAGATTGCCGCCGAACTGGCCTATGGCGAAGGCCTGCAGGCCCACGCCCGCAGCGCCGAGTACCGTCTGACCACCAAGTCCGAATAACGCCTGCTGCACACGATGACCGCCACCGCTCCGGCCCAAGCCTCTCTGGATGACCTGCTCGCCCACATAGTGCGCGACGACGTGCGTGCCATGGGCGCGTACCACGTGCCCGACGCGACAGGCATGGTCAAGCTGGACGCGATGGAGAATCCGTACGCGCTGCCCGCGATGCTGCGCGATGCGCTCGGCAAGCGGCTGGCCGATGTCGCGCTCAACCGTTACCCCGTGCCGACCGCCGACGCGCTCAAGGCGCAGCTCAAGCGCGTGATGCACGTGCCGGCCGGCGCCGAAGTGCTGCTGGGTAACGGCTCGGACGAGATCATCAGCCTGATCGCCATTGCCGCGGCCAAGCCGGGTGCGACGGTGCTGGCGCCGGTGCCGGGCTTCGTGATGTACGCGATGTCGGCGCAGTTGCTGGGGCTGAAGTTTGTCGGCGTGCCGCTCAAGGCGGATCTGACGCTCGACCGCGAAGCGATGCTCGCTGCCATGGCCGAGCACCAGCCCGCCGTCATCTACCTGGCCTATCCGAACAACCCGACCGGAAACCTGTTCGACGCGGCGGACATGGATGCCATCATCCGCGCCGCGCGTGGCCCGGTGTGCCAGAGCCTGGTGGTGGTCGATGAGGCCTACCAGCCGTTCGCGCAGCACAGCTGGATGCCGCGCCTGCGCGACTTCGATCACCTGCTGGTGATGCGTACCGTCTCCAAGCTGGGCCTGGCCGGCATCCGCCTGGGCTATGTCGCCGGCCACCCCAAGTGGATCGCCGAACTGGACAAGGTGCGCCCGCCCTACAACATCAACGTGCTGACCGAGGCGACCGCCCAATTCGTGCTCGACCACCTGGACGTGCTCGATGCCCAGGCAGCGACCCTGCGTGCCGAACGCACCAAGCTGATCGACGCGTTGTCCGCTCAGCCGGGCGTTGAAGTTTTCCTGAGCGCCGCCAACTTCATCTTGTTGCGCGTGCCGGATGCTGCCACCTTGTTCGAGCGCCTGCTCAATCGGCGGATTCTCATCAAAAACGTCAGTAAAATGCACCCATTGCTGGCCAACTGTCTGCGCGTGACGGTCAGCAATCCCGAAGAAAACGCGCAATTTCTCGATGCCTTTGCCGCATCGCTGCAGGAAGCCCCATGAGCCGTCGTGCCGAGGTCACTCGCAACACCTCTGAAACGCAGATCCGCGTCGCCCTTGATTTGGACGGCACGGGCAAGCAGACGCTGAATACCGGCGTCCCCTTCCTCGACCACATGCTCGACCAGATCGCTCGCCATGGCTTGATCGACCTGGACGTTTCGGCCACCGGCGACACCCATATCGACGATCACCACACTGTGGAAGACGTCGGCATCACGCTGGGCCAGGCCGTCGCCAAGGCTGTCGGCGACAAGAAGGGCATCGTGCGCTACGGCCACAGCTACGTGCCGCTGGACGAAGCCCTGTCGCGCGTGGTGATCGACTTCTCCGGCCGTCCGGGCCTGGAGTTCCACGTGCCGTTCACGCGGGCGCGCGTGGGCAACTTTGACGTGGACCTCTCCATCGAATTCTTCCGCGGGTTCGTCAACCATGCCGGCGTGACGCTGCATATCGACAACCTGCGCGGCGTCAACGCGCACCACCAGATCGAGACCGTGTTCAAGGCCTTTGGCCGCGCACTGCGCATGGCGGTCGAGCTGGACCCGCGTGCCGCCGGCACCATTCCGTCGACCAAGGGCGCGCTCTGATCCACCGCATCGGCCTGGCCGAGCGATCCTGAATCCACGACCCGGCCAGCCGATCCCATGGATCTGACCAAAAGCTTTTTCTCGCTGCTCGCGCTGATCAACCCGATCGGCGCGATCCCATTCTTCATCAGTCTGACCGAGAGTCAGACGAACGAAGAAAAGCAACGCACCATCAAGGTTGCAGCCATTTCGGTGGCGATCGTGATCGGCCTGTCGGCGCTGCTGGGCGAACAGATCATCGGGTTTTTCGGGTTTTCGGTCGGTTCGCTGCAAGTTGGCGGCGGGATCATCATGATCATGATCGCGCTGAACATGCTCAACGCGCAGACCAGCCGCACCAAGGCCACGCCCGAAGAAGAGGACGAGGCCGGCGCCAAGGCCAGCATTGCCGTCGTGCCGCTGGCGATTCCGCTGCTCACGGGCCCCGGCTCGATCAGCACGGTGATCGTGTATGCGGGCAAGACCAAGCACTGGTGGGAGCTGCTGCTTCTGGCCGGTGTCGGTGTGGCGATTGCTGCTGTGGTATGGATCGTGCTCCGTGCCGCCGAGCCGATCGCCCGGGTCATCGGCCGCACCGGCATCAACGTCGGTACGCGGTTGATGGGGCTGATCCTGGCGGCGCTGGCCGTGGAATTCATTGTTGACGGGCTGAAAACCCTGTTGCCCGTCCTGCGGGCTTGATAAGTGAAGTCATGACTAAGATCGCAATCGTCGATTACGGTATGGGCAATCTGCGCTCGGTGGCGCAGGCCCTGATGGCCGTCGCTCCGGAGGCCGATGTGCGCATCAGTGCGCAAGCCGACGAGATCCGCGCGGCAGACCGCGTGGTGCTGCCGGGGCAGGGTGCCATGCCCGACTGCATGGCCGCGTTCAACGAGTCCGGCCTGCGCGAGGCCGTGCTGGAGGCCTCCCGCACCAAGCCGATGCTGGGCGTGTGCGTGGGCGAGCAGATGCTGCTGGAGCGCAGCTCCGAGGCGCGCGTCGGCCAGTCCTACACGCCGGCCCTTGGCCTGATCAAGGGCGAGGTGGTCCGTTTTGACCTCGACGGCCAGTTGCAAGCGGACGGTTCCCGGTACAAAGTGCCTCAGATGGGCTGGAATCGTGTGCACCAGAGCCGGGCTCACGCCCTCTGGGAAGGCGTGCCTGATCAGAGCTACTTTTATTTCGTGCACAGTTACTACGCGCGCCCGGCCAATGCCGAGGAATCGGTTGGAGAGACCGAATACGGCGTGCGGTTTACCTGCGCCATCGCCCGGGATAATATTTTTGCCACACAGTTTCACCCGGAGAAAAGTGCGCAGGCCGGCCTGCAGATCTACCGGAATTTCGTGCACTGGAATCCGTGAACCGGCCTCACAGTCGCAACCGAAGCCTTTTTTGCTCGCTTTTTTTGCCCGTTTAACCCCACCCCCTCAACTTTGTCGTTACGACTATGCTGCTCATCCCGGCCATCGACCTGAAGGACGGTCAGTGTGTGCGCCTCAAGCAAGGCGATATGGAACAAGCCACCGTGTTCTCGGAAGACCCCGCTGCCATGGCGCGGCATTGGGTCGAGCAGGGTGCACGCCGCTTGCACCTCGTCGACCTGAATGGCGCTTTCGCGGGCAAGCCGCGTAACGAGGCGGCCGTCAAGGCCATCCTCGCCGAGGTGGGCGATGAGATTCCCGTGCAGCTCGGCGGCGGCATCCGCGATCTGGTCACCATCGAGCGTTGGCTCGACGACGGCCTGGAGTACGTCATCATCGGTACGGCAGCGGTCAAGGACCCGGGCTTTCTGCGGGACGCATGCACGGCATTCGGCGGCCACATCATCGTCGGGCTCGATGCCAAGGACGGCAAGGTGGCGACCGACGGCTGGAGCAAGCTCTCGGGCCACGAAGTCATAGACCTCGCTAAAAAGTACGAAGACTACGGCGTCGAAGGCATCATCTACACCGACATCGGGCGCGACGGTATGCTGCAGGGCATCAACATCGATGCCACCGTCAAGCTGGCACAGTCGGTGAAGATTCCGGTGATCGCCAGCGGCGGGCTGTCCAACCTGAAGGACATCGACCATCTGTGTGCCGTTGAGGAACATGGCGTGGAGGGCGTGATCTGCGGTCGCGCCATCTACTCGGGCGACCTGAACTTCAAGGAAGCGCAAGCCCTCGCGGACAAACTCGGCGCGGCCTGATCGTTCATTTCAA
Organism: Ralstonia sp.; assembly: GCA_039592975.1. Taxonomy (GTDB): domain Bacteria; phylum Pseudomonadota; class Gammaproteobacteria; order Burkholderiales; family Burkholderiaceae; genus Ralstonia. The sequence continues at coordinate 52,740 of JBCNQE010000013.1, forward strand.
TCAGCTGCGCTCAACGGGTGCTGCGGCACCCGACTCATCATGCTAGCCAAACGAATCATCCCCTGCCTGGACGTGACCAACGGCCGGGTGGTCAAGGGCGTCAACTTCGTCGAATTGCGCGACGCGGGCGACCCCGTTGAAATCGCGCGCCGTTACGACGAGCAGGGCGCCGACGAAATCACTTTTCTCGACATCACTGCCACATCGGATGGCCGCGACCTGATGCTGGGCATCATCGAAGCGGTGGCGTCACAGGTGTTCATTCCCCTGACGGTCGGCGGCGGCGTGCGTGCGTTGGAAGACGTGCGCCGGCTGCTCAATGCGGGTGCGGACAAGATCAGCATGAACTCGTCGGCCGTGTCGAACCCCCAACTCGTCTCGGACGCCAGCGCCCGCCATGGCGCGCAGTGCATCGTCGTGGCTATCGACGCCAAGAAGGTCTCGGCCGAGGGCGAAGCGCCGCGCTGGGAAGTCTTCACGCACGGCGGCCGCAAGGGCACGGGGCTGGACGCCGTGGCATGGGCGCGCGAAATGGCGCAGCGCGGCGCGGGCGAAATCCTGCTCACCAGCATGGACCGCGACGGCACCAAGGCCGGGTTCGACCTCGAACTCACGCGCGCCGTGTCCGACGCGGTGCCGGTTCCGGTGATCGCCTCCGGCGGCGTTGGCAACTTGCAGCATCTGGCCGACGGCATCAAGCTCGGCCACGCTGATGCGGTATTGGCCGCCAGCATCTTCCACTACGGCGAATACACCGTCGGCCAGGCCAAGCAATTCATGGCCGAGCAAGGCATTCCGGTACGGATCTGATTATGAGCAAGAAGTGGCTGAACAAGGTCCACTGGGACGACAACGGCTTGGTGCCGGTGATCGTGCAGGAGCAGGGCAGCAACGACGTCTTGATGTTCGCCTTCATGAATCGCGAGGCGCTGCAGAAGACCGTCGAAACCGGCGAAGCCGTGTTCTGGTCGCGCTCGCGCAAGCGCCTGTGGCACAAGGGCGAAGAGTCCGGCCATATCCAGAAGGTGCATGAGATCCGCCTGGATTGCGATGAAGACGTGGTCTTGCTCCGTGTCACACAAGTGGGCGGTATCGCCTGCCATACTGGCCGCCACGCCTGCTTCTTCCAGAAGTTCGAAGGCAACGTGGAAGACGGCGACTGGCACACCGTCGAGCCCGTGCTCAAGAACCCCGACGACATTTACGCCGGCAAGCCCGGCCACAACCATGAGTGACACCCTGCGCCGCCTGGGCGAGGTGCTTGAATCCCGCAAGCTCGCCAACGGCGGCGACCCGGACAAGAGCTACATCGCCCGCCTGTTCAACAAGGGCGACGACGCCATCCTCAAGAAGATCGGCGAAGAGGCGACCGAGACGGTCATGGCCGCCAAGGATGCCCGCGCCGCCGGCATGACCGACGAGGCACGCAGCAAGGTCGTCTACGAAGTGGCCGACCTGTGGTTTCACACCATGGTGTTGTTGTCACACTTCGACCTGACACCGGATGATGTCGTCAACGAACTGGCACGTCGCGAAGGGCTCTCTGGGTTGGAAGAAAAGGCGTTGCGTAAGTCGCAGGCACGGGATGCGGCAGGTGAATAAGGCCGCAGGTGACTGATCGGTGACGAATCGCCACAGGGAGGCAGCGTGGACAAATACGGAGCAGCAGTGGTGGTGACAGAAGAGACGGAGCGGCTGGCCGGATTGCGGCGATTGACCCACGTTCTGTATGCGCTGTACGCCATTTACTGGCTCACATTCGGCTGCACCGCCCTGATCGCCATCATCATCAACTACGTGAAGCTCGATGATGTGCGCGGCACGCTGTATGAGTCGCACTTCCGCTGGCAGATCCGATCGTTCTGGTGGTCCGTATTATGGGGAGCCATCGGCCTTCTGCTGGCATTCTTCCTGATCGGCTTTGCCATCCTGTGGGTTCTGGGCATTTGGATGCTGTATCGTATTGTGAAGGGCTGGCTGTATTTGAACGACGGCAAGCCGATGTACGCCAACCAGTAACATCAACCAATGGCGCTGCCACCGCTGCGGCGCCGCTTGCTGTATTTCACGTGGGAGTAGGACATGGGTTCCTTTAGCATTTGGCACTGGCTGATCGTGCTGGTGATCGTGATGATGGTGTTCGGCACGAAGAAGCTGCGCAACATCGGTTCGGACCTCGGTGGTGCCGTGAAGGGCTTCAAGGACGGCATGAAGGAAGGCGCCGCGGACGATAAGCCGGCAGGTTCGCAACAGCCGCAACAGACCGCCGGCCAGCCGCCGCGCGAGTTGCACGACGCGACGACGATCGACGTCGAAGCGCGCGACAAGTCCAAGCAAGGCTAAGCACCGGCGCACGCTGACCGATGATCGATCTCGGCATTTCCAAGCTGGCGCTGATTGGCATGGTGGCGCTTGTCGTCATCGGGCCGGAGCGCCTGCCCAAGGTGGCGCGCACGGCCGGTGCGTTGCTCGGCCGCGCACAGCGCTATATCGCGGATGTGAAAGCCGAGGTGAGCCGCGAAATCGAACTCGAAGAACTGCGCAAGATGCGCACGGAGTTCGAGCAGGCCGCGCGCAATGTCGAGCAGACCATCCACCAGGAGGTCAGCAAGCACACGAGCGAGATTAACGAGCGCCTGAACGAGGCGCTGGGTGATCCGTCACAGCAGACGGCTGCCTCCACGCCGGACTGGCGCCCGGCACCGGGCAAGTCGCGCAACGGCCGCAACAGCTGGCGCAACAAGCAGCTCTCGATGCCCAAGTGGTACCGCCAGAAGCAGGGCGTGCGCATGTGGGCACAATCGGGGGCGGCACGTGTGAAGCGTCATCGCCCGCCCATCGTTGCCGCGCAATCGCGCGCGCGTTCTTTCTTCGAATGATTTTCTCGGCGCCGCCCCGGTTTGTGGTGCGGCGCCCTGACCGCATCCCCTTCCAGCCGACATGAGTGCCGCTCCACTCGATCCGCAATCGCCCGAGGACGGCGCGCAGGAAACCTTCATCTCGCACCTGGTCGAGTTGCGCGAGCGCATCGTCAAGGCCGGCGCGGGCGTGCTGTTGATCTTCCTGGGCCTCGTCTATTGGGCGCCGGACATCTTTAACCTGTTCTCGCGGCCGCTGATTCAAGCTCTGCCCAAGAACGGCCACATGATCGTGACGGACGTCACTGGCTCGTTCTTCGTGCCGATGAAGGTGACGCTGCTCGCGGCTTTCCTGATCGCGCTGCCGTGGGTGCTGTACCAGGTCTGGCGCTTTGTGGCGCCGGGGCTGTACGCGCACGAGAAGCGCATGATCATGCCGCTGGTGGTGAGCAGCTATCTGCTGTTCCTGTGCGGTGTGGCGTTTGCGTATTTCCTCGTCTTCCCGACGGTGTTCAAGGTGATGGCGCACTACAACGCGCCGCTGGGGGCGGAGATGTCGACCGACATCGACAAGTACCTCAGCTTTGCGATGACCACGTTCCTCGCCTTTGGCATCACGTTTGAGGTGCCGGTGGTGGTGATGGTGCTGGTGCGCTTTGGCATCGTGCCCCTGGAGAAGCTGCGTCAGGCGCGGCCCTATGTGGTAGTGGGAGCGTTCATCATCGCGGCCGTTGTGACGCCGCCAGATGTGATGTCGCAATTGCTGCTGGCCGTGCCGTTGTGGTTGCTGTACGAGCTGGGGTTGATCCTGGCGGCCATCTTCCTGCGCAAGACGGTGGCGCCCGAGGCGGACTCGGAACACCTGCCGGTGGTGAAGGACTGATCCACCGATCGCACAATCGCACCAAGGAAAAAGGCAGCCGAGGCTGCCTTTTTTGTTGCCGTTGAAACTCGCTTACGCCGCGTACAACCAGAACTGCTCGCGTGGGAAGGTCAGCGCGTATTGGCCGTCGCTAGGCGCGCTGCTGGCGTAGGCGCGCAGGCCCGTGCCCGCGGCGCCGCTGGCGCGGAACAGGCATTCCCAGCGGTCACCCAGGTACATGCGGGTGGCCAGCGGCAGGTGGATGGTGTTGTCGGCGTTGTCCTGGCCGACACGTACCTGCTCCAGGCGGATCACACCGTGCGCCGACGCGCCTGGCTTCAGATCCCCACGCGCCACACCCCACAGCGACCAGCCGCCCGCTTCATCCACCAAGCGGGCCATGCCGTCGCGCACTTCGGCGATCTTGCCGTTGACGCGGTTGTTGCTGCCCATGAACTCGGCGGTGAAGAGGGTTTGCGGCGCGCCGTACATCTCTTCCGGCGTGCCTTGTTGCTCGATCACGCCGTTGTTCAGCAGCAGGATGCAGTCGGACATGGCCATCGCTTCGCTCTGGTCGTGCGTGACCATCAGCGCCGAGAGGCCCAGGCGCACGATCAGCTCGCGCAGGAAGGCGCGGGCTTCTTCACGCAGCTTGGCGTCGAGGTTGGAGAGCGGCTCGTCGAGCAGGATGACGGGCGGGTTGTAGACCAGCGCACGGGCAATCGCCACGCGCTGCTGCTGGCCGCCGGAGAGCTGGCTCGGGAAGCGCTCGCCCAGATGGCCGAGCCCCAGTTGCTGCAGCACGGCCTGCACGCGTTCCTTGATCTGCGCGGACGGCGTCTTGCGCAGCTTGAGCGGGTAGGCGACGTTCTCGGCCACGGTCTTGTGCGGCCACAGCGCGTACGACTGGAACACCAGGCCCAGGTTGCGCCCTTCGGCGGGCACGTCGAGCTTCTTGGCGCCGTCGAACATGACGCGGTCGCCGATCTGGACGGTGCCCTGGCTGGCCTGTTCGAGGCCCGCGACGGCGCGCAGCAACGTGGTCTTGCCCGAACCGGACGGGCCCAGCAGCGAGACGACTTCGCCCTTGCGCAACTGCATGGAGACACCCTTGAGGACCGGGTTGTTGCCGTATTGCAGGTGCAGGTTGTTGACGGTGAGTTCAATCATGGAGCTTTACCCCGAAACGCAGTGCAATGCCGAGGCCCACGGCCACCAGCACGATATTGACGAAGGACAGCGCGGCGACGATATCGATGGCGCCGCCCGCCCACAGGGAAACCAGCATCGAGCCGATCGTCTCGGTGCCCGGCGAGAGCAGGTACACACCGGTCGAGTACTCACGCTCGAAAATCAGGAAGACCAGCAGCCAGGCGCCGAGCAGGCCGTAGCGCGTGAGCGGCACGGTCACGTCACGCGTGGTGCGGGCGCGGCTGGCGCCGACTGAGCGCGCGGCTTCTTCCAGCTCCGGACCGACCTGCAGCAAGGCCGCCGAGATCAGGCGCAGGCCGTAGGCCATCCACACCACCGTGTAGGCGATCCATACGCTGAAGATCGTGCTACGCAGGTCGCGCAGGCTCGGCACGACGTGCTCGATGATCCAGTTGGCGAAGGGGATGCTGCTGTCGGTCAGGCCGGTCTCGATCCAGTTCGGCACGAACAGGAACACCCACAGGAACGCCAGACCCGCCAGCAGGCCGGGCACCGCACGCGGCACCAGTACGCTGTAATCGAGGAAGCGCGTCCAGCCATCCGGCTTGCGGTGCATGGCCAGGCCGATGCAGGTGTAGCAAGCCACGGCGATGGCGCCGCCGATGACCCCGATCAGCACCGTGTTGACCATCGCGCGCAGGAACTGCGGCTGGTCGAAGATCTGCTGGAACGCCGTGGTCGAGAATGCCTGCACCAGCGACACGCCTTCACCCCAGTTCGACACAAAGGCGCGCAGCGCGATGCCCGACAGCGGCACCACCACCGTCACGAAGAACCACAGCACCACGACGGCCCACGCCGGCCAGCGCCACGAACCCAACGGCAGCGGACGGCTGCGCGTGACCTTGCCCTTGACGGTGACGAAGCGGTTGGCCGACTTCAGCATGTAGCGCTGCAACAGCACCAGTGGGAACGTCACCATCACTAGGCAGACCGCCACGGCCGCCATCAGGTGATACGCCGGCGTGCCGAGCTTGTTGGTCAGCTTGTACAGATACGTCGCCAGCACCAGGTGGCCTTCCGGATCGCCCAGCACCAGCACCAGGCCGAACACCTCGAAGCCCAGGAACGTCACCAGCACGGCGGCGTACAGCAGGGCAGGGCGCACCATCGGCAGGCTCACATTGAGCGCCACCGACAGCGGCGAAGCGCCCGCGATACGCGCCGCCTCCTCAACGTCCGAACCCAGGCTGCGCAGCGCCGACGAAACGTACAGATATACGTGCGGCACGTGCGTGAGCCCCGCGATGATGATGATGCTGGTGAACGAGTACACGTTCCACGGCGCACCACCGAACAGCTCCTTGAACCACACGGTGTAGAAGCCCACCGGGCCGGCCGACACCACGTAGCCGAACGCCAGCACCATCGGCGAGACGAACACCGGGATCATCAGCAGTGGTTCGAGGATGCGGCGGCCAGGCAGGTCGGAACGCACCATCAGGAAGGCCAGGATGCCGCCCAGCGGCACCGAGATCGCCGCCAGGCCGAAGGCCAGCGCAGCGGATTTTTCAAACGCGTGCCAGAAGTCCGCATCTTCGAAGATGAAGCGGTACGCATCGAGCCCGGCCAACGCGTCGGGCATGAAGAACGGCGCGGACAGAAAGCTCTGGTAGAAGATCAGCGCCAGCGGCGTGAAAATCGCCAGCGCCGTCAGCAGGATGACCACGCCGCGCGGCAAAGCCTGTCCCACACGCGTCCAGGGCGAGCGCTTGGGGAGGGCTTGGGCAGCGGCGGCACGGTCTTGCGCTAGGGAACGCATGGTGCCTCCAAGAGGGGCCGGCGCCAGAAACGGATGGCGCCGGCAGGTCGGTCAGATGAAGTGAGTCGCGATCAGCCAGTCAGCAGATCAACGGCCGGCGGCAGTGCGCCATTGCTTGATGAAGTCCAGGCGCTTCTTCGGCTCCAGGAACGTGAGGATCGAATCGTCCACCGGAATCGGCTTGATCGTGTTGCCCAGGATCTTCTTCAGGCCGGCGGCAGTGGCTTCGCCCGTCACGTCTTCACGCAGCGAGTGCAAGTCCGACTTGTTGGCGAGAATCTCCTGGCCGCGCTTGGACAGGATGTAGTCCAGCCACAGCTTGGCCGCGTTCGGGTTCTTCGCCTTCTTGGCGATCATCGCCACGCGCGAGACCACCAGCGTGTAGTCCTTCGGATAGACGATGCCGATCGACGGGTCCTTCTTGGCACGCGCCAGCGCATACGAGCCGAGGATGTTGTAGGCGATCAGGTTTTCGCCCGAGGCCACGCGCTCCATCATCGTGCCGGTGGACGACTGCAGCACCAGGTTCGGACCCACCGCTTTGATGAAGTCGAAGTACTGCGGCGAATCCTGGTTGTCCTGCGCCGCCATCATGAAGCCCACGGCGGACTTCTCGATGTCGTACGTGGTGACCTTGTTCTTGAAGCGGTCTGCCTGACCGCCGACCAGCTTGGCTAGGTCCGCATGCGTCTGCGGCACTTCGCTGTCCTTGATCAGACGCTTGTTGTACAGGAACACGGCCGGTTCATACGTGGTGCCGTAGGCCAGACCCTTGTAGACGGCCCACTTCGGCAGGTTCGGCACTTCGGGCGAGTCGTACTTCAAGGCGTAGGTCTGCGCGAGCTTGAGCTGCGAGTCCATCGACGAGTTCCACATCATGTCAGCCGAGGCGCCACCGGCGGCCTGTTCGCTGATGAAGCGGTTGTACAGCTCGCTGCTGTTCATGTCGTTGTACTCGACCTTCACGCCGGGGTAGAGTGACTCGAAATCCTTGATCAGCGGATCAGCTGCTTTGGTGTCGGTGGTTGCGTACACCACGACCTTGCCTTCTTTCTTGGCGGCCGCGATGGTGTCGGCGTAGTTGGCTGGATAGCCTGCCGGAACCTGCGCGAAGGCGGCGTTGCTGAGGGTCAGCGCGGCAACAGCAATGGAAGCGAGGGCGGTCTGCGCGATGGGCGCAGGCAGAAAGCGGCCACGAAGCATGGGTTTGTCTCCTGTTTGCTTGTGATGGTGTGGGGCCGACTGCTTATTGTGTGCAGTTCAGACGGAGGGCCCCAGGTGCGGCGCAGTATAGAAGTCGCGCGCTTTCGTCACGCTTTCATTGTGGCTGCTGCGTTGCAGCATGCTCAGGTGCCGCGATCTGGGTCGTCAGCGGCACGCGAATCCGCGCGGAGAGGCCAACGCCGCCATGGCCATTAGGCTCGCCATCGGCCAGTTCGATCTGCCCGCCGCTGCGTGCAGCATACGCTCGCGCGATCGCCAAGCCGAGACCGGAGCCCTCGGCGGCGTAGCGGCCATCCTTTTGCGCATTTTTCAACTTCGCCGGACGATTCCCTCCCTCGTGCGCACGGCGAAAGCGCTGGAATGCATGGGTGCGTTCGTCGGCACTCATGCCCGGGCCGGTGTCGTCCACACAGACGAGCGCCGCATCGCCATCGGCCGTCGCCCGCACGGTGATCCGTCCACCTGCCGGCGTGTATCGGATCGCGTTATGCACGAGGTTGGAGAGCGCCTCGCGCAGAAACGCCGGGTAGCCGGTGACAGTCAGGCGCGTGTCGTTGTTGCCGTGGCCACCGTCATCCCAGCCGAGGTCCTGCTGCTTCTCGCGCGCCAGCGGCAGCGCATCGAGCACCACGTCGCGCGCCAGGTCGCAGAGGTCGAAGGTTTCGGGCGGCGTGTCCTGCCCCGCGTGGCGTGCGCGGGCAAGGGCCAGCAATTGCGTGGTCAGGCGGTTGGTCGACTGCAGCCGCGCGATGATGGCCGACAGGCTTTCGCGCACGCGCATCGGATCGGTCTCGCGCAGGGCGTATTCCGCCTGCGTAAGCAGCACGGCCAGCGGCGTGCGTAACTGGTGTGAGGCATCGGCAAGGAACTGGCTCTGCGCCTCGGCCAGTTCCTCATAGCGATGGATGTGGTGGTTGATTGCCTTCACCAGCGGGCGAACCTCGGTGGGCACGTCTGTGGCATCGAGCGGGCGGAGGTCATCCGAGGCGCGCACGCCAATGCTGCGCGCCAGGCGATTGAGCGGCCGCAGTGCGACGGTCACGCCCAGCCACAGCAGCGCCGCGCTTACTGCCACCAGTGCCGCATCGCGCAACAGCGTGCCGCGCCAGACGGCTTGCTGCAGCGCACGCCGCGTTTCGATGGTCTCGGCCACCTGGATGACGATGCGCGCCGGCAGCCCAGGCTGGTACAACGGCTTGGCCACGGCGGCGATGCGCACCGGCTCGCCGTGATACGTCGCGTCGTAGAAGAACTCGGTGTCGTTTTCCAGGCGTGTTGCGGGCAGTGGAAGGTCGTCATAGCCGGTCAGCGCCGCTTCCGCAGGCTTGCCTGGCACCGGTTCAAAGGCCACGCGGTAATAGACACTGCTCTGCGCCGTCGATTCGAACATGGAAAGCGCCACGTACGGCACGTTGACCTGCACCTGCCCGCGCTCGATCGTCACGCCGTTCTCGATGGCACGCACCGAGCCGAGCAGCGCGCGGTCGTACGCGCGGTCGGTCGCGCCACGCAGCGCCTGGAATGCTGAAACGATGTCGATGGCCAGCACGCCGACCAGCCCCGGCAGCAGCAGCCACAGCAGCGTCAGTTTCAGGCTGCGCGGCAGCCGGGCGAAGCGTCGCATCATGCGGTGGTGTTGTCGGCGGCGCCGGCATCGCCCGCATCACTGGCACCGGCTTCGAGCATGTAGCCCAGTCCGCGTACGGTGATGATCTGCACGCCTGTGCCCGCCAGCTTCTTGCGCAGCCGGTGCACCACCACTTCGACTGCGTCGGGGCTCGAATCGCTATCGAGATTGAAGACCTTGTCGAACAAGTGCACCTTGGCGATCGGCTGGCCGGTCTTGTGCAGCAGCGCCGAGAGCGCAGCATGTTCGCGCGGCGTGAGCGACAGTGGCTCGCCCGAGAGCAGAAACGCCTTGCGCCCGGTGTCGAACTCCAGCGGCCCGCAACGCAAGCGCGGAAACGCCCGGCCGCGGCTGCGGCGGATCAGTGCCATCAGCCGCGCCTCCAGCTCAGACAGCGCGAACGGCTTGGTGAGAAAGTCGTCCGCGCCCGCATTCAAGCCGCGCACACGCTCATCCAGCGCGCCTTGTGCGGTGAGGATCAGCACCGGCGTGCGATCGTCGCGCGCACGCATGTCGGCCAGTACGGCAAAGCCATCCTTGCGCGGCAAGCGCAGGTCCAGCACCACCGCATCAAATTCTCCGGAGCCGAGAAACGCTTCGGCCAGCACGCCATCGGCAGCGCGCTCGACCACGAAACCGCTTTGCGCCAGCGCGCGTGCCAGCCACGCTGCCAAGTCTTCCTCGTCCTCCACCAGCAAAATCCGCATCGGGTGTCTCTCAATATCGTTCGATCCGCTTTTTCATGATAATGCGTGGCGCCCGCATCCCGATCACCCTTCCTATTCGATGCGGCCCGAGCTCCATGTCGTCCATATCGAATTCCCGTCGCCGCTGGCTTGGTCAGACCGCCGCGCTGCTGGCCGCAAGTGGCGCCGTATCGTTTGGCGCCCGCCAGGCGAGCGCACAGTGGTTGGGCCGTCCCGCGCCCGAATTGCCTTCGTACTATCCACACGACTACGGCGCGATGGTCGACGCCGCGCGCAAGGAAGGCCGCGTCACTGTTTACTCGACGACTGATTTTTCCGCCGCGCATCCGCTCATCCGCGCATTCGAGAGCCGCTACCCCGGCATCACCGTCGACTACCGCGAGCAGAACAGCGACGACATCTACCGCCGCTTCCTGGCTGAACTCGCCGCCAAATCGCCGGGCGCCGATGTGGTCTGGAGCTCGGCGATGCCCGAGCAGTTCAAGCTCGTCAACGACGGACACGCGCTGCCGTATGCCTCGCCGGAGCGCCCCTACCTGCCTTCGTGGGCGATCTGGAAGAACGAAGCGTACGGCACGAGCTACGAGCCGATCGTCTTCGTATACAACGCGCGCCAGTTGCCGTCGGAGTTGATCCCGTCCACCCACGCCGACTTCGCCCGCATCCTCAACAGCCATCGCGACTTTCTGCGCGGCCGCGTGGCGTCGTATGACATCGAGCACTCCGGCTCCGCCTTCCTTTTCGCCGCCGAAGATGCGCGCACCACACCCGTGTTCTGGGACGTTGCCAAGGCACTGGGCGGCGTCAACGTCAACTTGTACATCACCACGGCCGCCATGCTCGAGCGCGTCGCCTCCGGCGAGAGCCTGCTCGCCTACGACGTGATCGGCTCCTACGCCGCCCGCTACGCCGATCGCAACCCGGCACTCGCCGTGAAGATGCCGACCGACTACACCTTGGTCGCCACGCGCGTCGCCTTCATTGCCCGCCGAGCCGCCCGGCCCAATGCCGCGCGCCTGTGGCTGGACTTCATGCTGTCGCGCGATGGCCAAAGCGTGATGGCGGACCGGGCATTCCTGTTCTCCCTGCGCCAGGACGTCGAAACCGGCCTGACCGCCAAGCGCCTGCTGGCCGAACTCGGCAATACCCACCGGCCGATTCCCGTTGGACCGGGTTTACTCGCTCATCAAGATCAGCTTCGCCGTGCCGATTTCCTAAAGCGATGGCACGCGTCGCTCGGCCGTCAATAAAGAGATTAAATAGTCACTTTTAAGTGACGGCGTGGTGCGAAGGCGACAATTTTAGAACTGTCACGAAGCGCCAAATTTGTTGCGCGGGAGTGCCCTGCGATCGCCCGCCAACCCCCGCACCATCGCGCCAAAAGCCGGTCGGGACCCCCGCTCGAGGGGCCCTTTTGCGTGTTGCCCATGAGCAACAACTTGGCCGCAAATCGTCTCCCAGAGCCAAAAAGGGTTTCCGGAATCTGTCAACGCTGGCACATAATGCGGTCAGACGTGAGGTATCTGCGTCGTCCATAAGGACAGTCAAGATTTCCCAATCAGTTGACAAGGAAAGTGTCGATATGAAGATGAAACTGTTTGCAGCTGCTGTTGCAGCTCTGGCCGCCGGTGGCGCCTATGCACAATCCTCCGTGACCCTGTACGGCGTGGTCGACGCTGGTCTGACGTACGCAAACAAGGTGCCGAATGCCACCCTGACCGGCGGCGCTTCGCGCGTTGGCCTGGATTCGGGCGGTCTGTCGGGTTCGCGTTGGGGCCTGCGTGGCGTTGAAGACCTGGGCGGTGGCCTGAAGGGTATCTTCAACCTGGAAAGCGGCTTCAGCATTGACGACGGCAAGTCGGCCCAAGGTGGCCGTCTGTTCGGTCGTAACGCTTACGTCGGTCTGCAAGGCCAGTGGGGTCAACTGACTCTGGGCCGTCAGCAAAACCTGCTGTACGACTTCTCGCTGATCTATGACCCGATGGCAATCGCCACGCGTTACTCGCTGGCTTCGCAAGACGCCTACTTCTCGGGCCGTGCTGACAACTCCGTCAAGTACGTTGGCACGTTCGGTGGCCTGGGTGTTTCGGCCCTGTACTCGTTCAACCGTGATGGCAACGAGCAAGCTGGCCTGAACAAGCTGGGTCGCGAGTGGAGCCTGGGCGTGAACTACGCTGGTGGCCCGTTCGCAGTCGGCGCTGTGTACGACCAATCGAACAGCACTGCAGTTGGTACGGTTGACAACAAGGAACAACGCGCCACGATTGGTGGTACGTACGCCTTCGGCCCGGCCAAGCTGTACGCTGGCTACCGTTGGTACAAGGCTAACTACGCAACCGTTGCTGGCAATGGCAACCTGCGTTCGAACCTGTACTGGGCTGGCCTGGGTTACCAAGCTACCCCGGCTCTGTCGCTGACCGGCACGGCTTACTACCAACAGTTCAAGAACAGCAACGCGGGCAACCCGTGGCTGTTCGTGGTCGGCACCGACTACGCTCTGTCGAAGCGCACCGACGCCTACTTCAACCTGGCCTATGCTAAGAACAGCAACGGCTCGGGCCTGGGCGTGCTGGGTCTGAACGCAGCTGATTCGTATGCCAATACGACTCTGTCGAGCGGCACCAACGTGTTCTCGAGCCCGGCTGCTGGTGTTGGCAATGCCAACCAGTTCGGCGCTACCGTCGGCCTGCGTCACAAGTTCTAATTTGACGCGCTCGTAAGGGCGCATCGAATTAAACGGTTAAACGCCGATCCCGAAAGGGGTCGGCGTTTTTCTTTGTGCGCGATATTCGAAATGGCTTCAGCGTGAGCCATCTGTGCCGCTTGCGTCGCCCTGAGGTCGAGCGATCGTGTGGCTGCGCCGGGAATGTGGCAATAGGGGGTGTGGTGCGGAGTGCTGCCTGCAGCTTCCGAGGGAGGTCAAGCGGAGTCAGACGCGTTTGGCAAGGCGGGGAGGCTGCGCCTAGACGGGGGCTGTGGCTGGCGTTCGTTTGGCTGCCTTCTATGGCGTCTTCGACGGCTACAGCTCTCTAAAGGGTTGCCGGCCCAATTTCGTGCCGCGCACCAATAAAAAACGGCGGCCATGTGGCCGCCGTTTGTGTGTTCCAAATCCTGCGCTTACTGTTCTTCTTCGTCCGGCGAAGGCATCGGCACGTTGCGCCGTGTCGGCGGTGGGCGCTTGCCGACCAGAATCGTCAACTCAACAGACTTGCCCTTGCGCGACACCGTCACTTTCGCTTCTGCGCCTGGCTTGAGTTGCGCGATGCTATTGAGCAGCGCCGTGGTGTCGAGAATCGATTCGCCGTTGACGCTGGTGAGGATGTCGCCCGGACGCAGGCCGGCGCGATCCGCAGGGCCGCCCTGGACTACCGCGGCAATCAGCGCGCCATCCTTGCGAGACAGGCCGAACGACTCCGCAATCTCCGGCGTCACGTCTTGTGGTTCGACGCCGATCCAGCCGCGGACCACGCTGCCCGTTGAGATGATGGACTCCATCACCTGCTTGGCCAGCGACACCGGAATCGCAAAGCCAATACCAAGCGAGCCGCCCGAGCGCGAATAGATGGCGGTATTGATGCCCAGCAGGTTGCCGTCGGCGTCGACCAGGGCGCCGCCCGAGTTGCCGGGGTTGATGGCCGCGTCGGTTTGGATGAAGTTTTCGAAGGTGTTGATGCCCAGGTGGCTGCGGCCGAGGGCCGAGACGATACCCATTGTCACGGTCTGGCCCACGCCGAACGGGTTGCCGATGGCGAGCACGACGTCACCGACGCGCACGTTTTCCAGGCGGCCCAGTGTGATGGCAGGCAGGTTCGGCAGGCTGATCTTGAGAACGGCCAGGTCGGTTTCGGGGTCGGAGCCGACTACCTTGGCGTTGGCCTTGCGGCCGTCGGTCAGGGCGACTTCGATTTCGTCCGCGCCGTCGACCACATGATGGTTCGTTAGAATGTAGCCTTCCGAACTGACGATCACACCCGAACCCAGGCTCGCCGTGGGTTCCTGGCGCTGTTCAGGCGCGCGATCGCCGAAAAAGAAGCGGAACCACGGATCTGCGCTGGCTTGTGGGTTGCTACCGCGTTTCGGCGCGTTCTTGCTGCTGAAGATGTTGACCACCGCCGGCATCGCCACTTTGGCGGCTTCCGCGTAGGAGTTGCTGGAAGTGCCGCCATGGCCGATCGGCGCGACTTCCTTGAGCGCGACGATGGGCGAGCCGGACTGTACTGCCAGCTTGCCGCGCTGCAGCCACTCGGGCTTGAGCGTGGCGATCACAAACCAGACGGCCAGCACGACCGTGACGGCTTGCGCAAAAAACAGCCAAAAGCGGCGCAACATAGGGCGAAATTGAGTCGAAATGGATCGAAAAGAACTTGAATTGTACTTGAACGACCTGTTGCAGGCGGCCCGTTTTCGGGACTACTGCCCCAACGGTCTGCAGGTCCAGGGGCGTGAAACCGTCACCCATATTGTGACGGGTGTGACCGCCAGTCTCGCGTTGATCGAGGCCGCCATCGACGCGCATGCCGACGCCATCCTCGTCCATCACGGCTACTTCTGGAGGGGGGAGGACGGCCGTGTTGTTGGCCAGAAGCACGCGCGCCTGAAGCGGCTTCTCGCGCATGATCTGAACCTGTTTGCGTATCACTTGCCGCTGGATGCTCACCCGGAGCTGGGCAATAACGCACAGTTGGGCGCCTTGCTGGGCGTCGCGCCGCAGGGGCGTTTTGGCGACGATGAATTGGGTTGGATTGGTACGCTGCCGGAGGCAACCACGTTGGGCGCTTTCGCAGAAACCGTGACGGCGCGGCTGGATCGGGTGCCCTTGGTGATTGGCGAGGCGGATCGCCCGGTGCGCACGGTGGGCTGGTGCACGGGCGGCGCGCAAGGCTGGTTTGATGCGGCCGTGGCCGCCGGCGTGGACGTCTACCTGAGCGGTGAGGCCTCCGAGCAGACCACGCATCTGGCGCGCGAATCGGGCGTCGCCTATATCGGGGCCGGTCACCACGCCACCGAGCGTGGCGGCGTCTGGGCGCTCGGCAACCACCTCGCCGAGCGCTTTGGCGTGCGTCACACCTTTATCGACATTCCGAATCCGGTCTGACGCCGCCTCCGTTTACTGCTTGGCCTTCAGGCTGTCGCGAATCTCGCGCAGCAGCACCGTGTCTTCCGGCGTCTCGGCGGGGGCGGCCGGCGGGTTGGCGTCGATCACCCGCGTAATGGCGCGCACCATCAGAAACACGATAAACGCCAGGATCAGGAAGTTGACCGCCACGGTAATGAAATTGCCGTAGGCGAAGACCGGCACGCCCGCCTTCTTCAGGTCGGCCAGCGTGTTTGGCACCCCCGGGGGCACGTCGGCCAGCGCGACGAACAGATTCGAGAAATCGAGCTTGCCAATGACGCGCCCGATCAGCGGCATGATCAAATCGTTGACCAACGACTCGACGATTTTCCCAAATGCCGCCCCGATGATCACACCCACCGCCAGGTCGATCACGTTGCCGCGCATCGCAAACTTCTTGAAGTCTTGCATCAGTGCCATCGGTTTTCTCCGGATTGTTTGATTCGACACAAACGGTCAAGCTACTGATTGGTTGACCTGAATTGTAGAAAGCGAGTTTATGGGAGACACTCCGAAGCCGCGCCGGCTAAGGGCTGGCGGGAGGTCGGTGCGTCAACTATATCCGCAAGCAGTGTGCCCCGCGACCGGTATTGTTGGTCAGGTACGCTCGGGTATAATTTTTGGTTGACGCGAACCGATCTTGATTTCTCACGCTGGGGTCTTGAATGAGTGAGCAGCAAAACGTGGACAAGGGGCGCCGTAATCTGTTGATTGCGACGTCCGTGGCTGGTGGTGTGGGAGGGGTTGCAGTTGCGGCCCCTTTCGTTTGCACATTCGCACCATCTGAAAAGGCTCGTGCAGCGGGCGCGCCCGTAGAGGCGGACGTGAGCGACCTGGCCCCCGGCCAGATGAAGGTGGTGGAATGGCGCGGCAAGCCGGTCTGGCTGCTCAAGCGCACGCCCGAGATGCTGGAATCGCTCAAGAAGACCGACCCCGAAGTCGCTGACCCCAAGTCCGACGTGCCCTTCACCATGAAGACGCCGGACTACTGCAAGAACGAAACCCGCTCCCGCGCCGAACACAAGGACCTGCTGGTCGTGGTCGGTATCTGCTCCCACCTCGGTTGTTCTCCGTCTGGTCCGTTCCCGGCAGGCGCCAACGTGCAGTTGGCCGGTGACCCGGGCTTCGTCTGCCCGTGCCATGGCTCTACGTTCGACCTGGCTGGCCGCGTGTTCAAGAACAAGCCGGCGCCGCAGAACCTGGACGTTCCGCCGTACATGTTCCTGTCGGACACGAAGCTGCTGATCGGTAAAGACGAGAAAGGAGAGGCTTGATCATGGCCGAGAAGAAGGTGGAGACAACCGGGCTGCTGGGCTGGATCGACGCACGCTTCCCGGCATCGGAGCTGTGGAAGGCGCATCTGTCGGAGTACTACGCGCCGAAGAATTTCAACTTCTGGTATTTCTTTGGCTCACTGGCGCTGCTGGTGCTGGTGATCCAGATCGTCACGGGCATCTTCCTGGTGATGAACTACAAGCCGGACGGCACGCTCAACGCCGCCGGCATCCCCGTCGCCTATGCGAGCGTGGAGTTCATCATGCGCGAGGTGCCGTGGGGCTGGCTGGTGCGCTATATGCACTCGACCGGCGCATCGGCGTTCTTCATCGTCGTGTATCTGCACATGTTCCGCGGCATGCTGTACGGCTCGTACCGTAAGCCGCGCGAGCTGGTGTGGATCTTCGGCTGCCTGATCTTCCTGTGCCTGATGGCCGAAGCCTTCATGGGCTATCTGCTGCCATGGGGCCAGATGTCGTACTGGGGCGCGCAGGTGATCGTGAACCTGTTCTCCGCCATTCCGCTGATCGGCCCGGACCTGTCGCTGTGGATTCGCGGTGACTACGTGGTGTCGGACGCGACGCTGAACCGTTTCTTCTCGTTCCACGTGATTGCGGTGCCGCTGGTGCTGCTGGGCCTGGTGGTGGCGCACATCATCGCGCTGCACGAAGTGGGCTCGAACAACCCGGACGGCGTCGAGATCAAGGCCAAGAAGGACGAGCGCGGCATTCCGCTCGATGGCATTCCGTTCCACCCGTACTACTCGGTGCATGACATCGTGGGCGTGGCGGTGTTCCTGTTCATCTTCAGCGCGATCGTGTTCTTCGCGCCGGAAATGGGCGGCTACTTCCTGGAAGCCAACAACTTCATCCCGGCGGATTCGCTGAAGACGCCGCCGCACATCGCGCCGGTGTGGTACTTCACGCCGTTCTACTCGATGCTGCGTGCGACCACGTCGGACTTCCTGCCGTGGCTGTGGGGCTTCATCGCCATCATGCTGGGCCTGCTGTTCGTGCGCTCGAAGAGCATGAAGGTGAAGGGTGTGGCCGTGGCCGTGGCGGTGATTCTGGCGCTGGGCTTTGCCTTCATCGACGCCAAGTTCTGGGGCGTGGTGGTGATGGGCGGCTCGGTGGTGATCTTCTTCTTCCTGCCGTGGCTGGACCAATCGCCGGTCAAGTCGATCCGTTATCGCCCGGGCTTCCACAAGGTGCTGCTGGTGATTTTCGTGATCGCCTTTGCGGTGCTGGGCTATCTGGGCATTCAGCCGCCGAGCCCGGTCGGTTCGATCATTTCGCAGATCGGCACCATTCTGTACTTCGCGTTCTTCCTCGCGATGCCCATCTGGAGCCAGATCGGGACGTTCAAGCCAGTGCCTGAGCGCGTCACGTTCACGCCGCACTGATTCGAGCCCCCGCACCAGGACCCATGAAGGACACAAGAATGAAAAAGCTGCTTGCGATTTTCGCCTTGGCCGGTCTCGTGTTTGCCGCGCCCGTATCGTCGGTCATGGCCAACGAGGGCGGCGTGCCGCTCGATCCGGCGCCCAACCAGTCCAGCGACACGTCCGCGTTGCAGCGCGGCGCCAAGCTGTTTGTTAACTACTGCCTGAACTGCCATGGCGCGAGCGCCATGCGCTACAACCGCCTGCGAGACATCGGCCTGACCGAAGAGCAGATCAAGCAGAACCTGCTGTTCACGTCGGACAAGGTCGGCGACACGATGCACATCGCCATGGACCGTGAAGACGCCAAGAAGTGGTTTGGCGCCGTCCCGCCGGACCTGTCGGTGATCGCGCGTGCGCGCGGCAGCGATTGGCTCTACACGTACCTGCGCACGTTCTACCGCGACGACACGCGTCCGACCGGCTGGAACAACCTGGTGTTCGACAAGGTCGGCATGCCGCACGTGCTGTGGGAACTGCAAGGCCAGCGCGTGCCGAAGTACGAGACGGTTAAGTCCGAGCACGGCGGTGAGCCGGAGCACAAGCTGGTCGGCTTCGAACAAGTCACGCCGGGCAAGCTGAACAACGTCGAATACGACCAAGCCGTGGCTGATCTCGTCACGTATCTGGACTGGATGGCCGAGCCCGCCGGCAACCTACGCAAGCGCCTGGGCGTGTGGGTGTTGTTGTTCATCGGCGTGTTCTTCGTGCTCGCTTGGCGCCTGAATGCGGCTTATTGGAAGGACATCAAGTAAAATCGCTGTTTTCCGGGCAAGGGCTAGGCCGGTGAAGAACTGGTCCTAGCCCTTTGCCTTTTCGCTTTTTTGCCGTGGCGGCGCCATTTGCCGCCCGGTTGTACCGTCATCGGGCCGCCCCCGGCCCATGCGCCAAGGAACTACAACCATGATGGTCTTGTACTCGGGCACGACTTGCCCGTTCTCGCAGCGTTGCCGCCTCGTCCTGTTCGAAAAGGGCATGGATTTCGAGATCCGCGACGTCGATCTCTTCAACAAGCCGGAAGACATCGCGGTGATGAACCCGTACGGCCAGGTGCCCATCCTGGTCGAGCGCGATCTGATCCTGTACGAGTCGAACATCATCAACGAGTACATCGACGAGCGCTTCCCGCACCCGCAGCTGATGCCGGCCGATCCGGTGCAGCGCGCGCGTGCTCGTCTGTTCCTGTTCAACTTCGAAAAGGAACTCTTCACGCACGTGTCCGTGCTGGAGAACGAAAAGGGCAAGGCTGCCGAGAAGAATCACGAGAAGGCCCGCGCCGCTATCCGTGACCGCCTCACGCAACTGGCCCCGATCTTCCTGAAGAACAAGTACATGCTGGGCGAAGAGTTCTCGATGCTCGACGTGGCGATTGCGCCGCTGCTGTGGCGCCTGGACCACTACGGCATTGAAGTGTCGAAGAACGCTGCCCCGCTGATGAAATACGCGGAGCGTATCTTCAGCCGTCCGGCGTATATTGAAGCGCTGACGCCGTCGGAAAAGGTCATGCGCCGCTGATTGCCGCCGGGTTGCGGGCCGCTCGGATTGAATCGTGAGCGGCCGCACCTGCGGTTACTGATTTCATCATGTCGGAAACCTCCACCAAGCCCTATCTGATCCGGGCCATTTACGAATGGTGCACGGACAACGGCTTCACGCCGTACATCGCTGTCTTCGTCGACAACAGCACCAACGTGCCGCGCGAGTTTGTCAAAAACGACGAGATCGTGCTGAACGTGAGCTTTGACGCGACCAGCCAGCTCGACATGGGCAACGAGTGGATCTCGTTCCACGCGCGCTTCTCGGGCGTGTCGCGCAAGATCGAAGTGCCGGTGGAAAACGTGCTCGCGGTGTATGCGCGCGAGAACGGGCAGGGCATGGCGTTCCCGGTCGAGCGCAGCGCGCCCACTACGCAGGCTGCCACGGAACGTGAGAGCAACCCGCCGCCCAAGCTGGCTGCGGTGGATGCCGAATCAGCACCGACGCCCGTTCCGGCAGAAGCGGAAGGCGGCCCGGACGACGAGCCGCCGCCGAATGTGCCACGAATTGGTGGCAAGCCCGCATTGAAGGTCGTCAAGTAACGCGCGTTAGGTTAGAATCGCGTTTCTTTGCCGGCTTAGCTCATCTGGTAGAGCAGTTGATTTGTAATCATCAGGTGGCGGGTTCGAGTCCTGCAGCCGGCACCAAATACCTATCCAAGGGCATCCTTGGATGTCTTGAAACCCGTGATAGCGTCAGGCTTCACGGGTTTTTTTATTCCAGCGTTGTCCAGCGCTGCCCACGGGTGCCGCTCGCCAAGGACACCTTGCTCGCGGCGCGAGGCATCCGCCGCGTGGCCAAACGCGGCGATGCCGCCATCCACCCCACATCAGCCAGCGCAGCGTTCCAGCCCATGACCTCGCGCGTGCGCCAACGCCACAGCGGCCAAGCCTAGTGGCCCCCCCGGGCCCACAGGTCCACCACTTCTGGTAGTTACCAGACCCGTAGTGCCCATTGTTCAATCTAACCCTTTCATCGAGAGGGGAATGTCTTGGACATCGTTTCGGGAACCGCGCGGGAACTTGGGCCGGGGCTGATGCAGCGCATCGGCCGCTACCGGCACAAGGTCTTTGTCGAGCAGCTTGGCTGGCGTCTGCTCGGCGGCACCGATGGCCTGGAGCTGGATCAGTTCGACCTGCCCGATACCTTCTACGTGGCGGCACAGGTGCGCGGCGAGATTGCCGGCATTGCCCGCCTGTTGCCTACGACACGCCCCTATCTGCTCAGCGAGATCTTTCCGCAGTTGCTCGATGGCGAAGCGCCGCCGGCATCGGCGCACGTGTGGGAACTCTCCCGCTTCGCGGCCACGCCGCCTGACGATGCGCAGGCTGGCAATGCGCTCGGTCACCTTTCCTCGCCCCTGGCCGTGCGCCTGCTCGCCGAGTCGCTCGCCGTTGCAGCCGGGCGCGGCGCCGCGCATGTGATTACGGTCTCGCCGCTTGGCGTCGAACGCCTGCTGCGCAAAGCCGGCTTCAGCGCACGGCGCGTTGGCGTGCCGGTGGTCTCGGGCAGCGACAGCCTGATCGCCTGCCAGATCGATGCCCACGCGCTGCCGGCCGCATGGACCGGGCACGACGCGCTGTCCGCGCACCTCGAACCGGCCTGACACCCGCTGGCACGGCACACGCCGCAGCGATCCCTACGACCCCTTGCGCTTTCGCCTTCCGCCCATGGACCGCATACCGACCGAACTTCTGACCGCCGGCGCCGACGTCCGGTATCCGGAGCACTGGACCTTCGTCGATGCCATTCGGCGCAACGCCGACGAACAGCCGGACGCGCTGGCCTATCACTTCCTGCCCGCCGACGACAGCGACGAGGAGCTTGTTACCCACGGCGAACTCGCACGCTGCGTGGCCCGCTACGCGCAGGCGTTCCGCGCACTGGCGCCGCACGCCAACACGCAGCAGAAGATCGTGATTGCGGTGCCGCAGGGCAAGGCGTTCGCGGCCGCGTTCTATGGCTGTCTCGCGGCCGGTGCGATCGCGGTGCCGACCTTCCCGCCCGCCAACACGCTCCAGGCCGACCGCATCCGCCTCATCCTGCAGGACCTGCGCGATTGCACGGTGCTGGCCGACCGCGAGTGCCTCGACACCGCGCTCGCCCCGCTGCGGCACGACAGCACGCTCGCGCACGTGCGCTGGTGCGCGCTCTCCGATCTCGACACCGCGCCCGACGCGAGCCTCGACACGTGCACGCCCGATGCGTCCGACATTGCGATGCTGCAGTACACGTCGGGCTCCACCGGCCGGCCCAAGGGCGTGATGGTCAGCCACCGCAATCTCGTCGAGAACTCGACGCTGATCGCCGAGTGCTTCAACCACCGCCGTGGCGCGAGCCGCTCGGTGATCTGGTTGCCGCCGTATCACGACATGGGTCTCGTCGGCGGCGTGCTGCAGCCTACGCACGTCGGCTTTCCCGCGCTGCTGATGCCCACCAGCCTGCTGGTGCGCAATCCGTTCCGCTGGCTCGACGCCATCAGCCGCTTCCGCGGCACGAGCAGCGGCGGGCCGAACTTCGCGTTCCAGCTGTGCGTGAACTATGTGCGCGAGCGCGACCTGGCGAAGCTCGACCTGTCGAGCTGGAACATCGCGTTCTGCGGCGCAGAGCCGATCAGCCACCGCACCATGACCGAGTTCTCCAGTCGCTTTGCGGTCGCGGGCTTCCGGCCCGAGGCCATCTATCCGTGCTACGGCATGGCGGAAACCACGCTGATGGTCTCGGGCAAGCCGCATGCCGAGGCGCCGCGCGCGATGCACGTCGATGCGCGCGCGCTGGCCCGCGGTCTCGTGCGCGAGCAGGATGCCGAGGCAAGCGGCACGCAATCGGTCGTCAGTTGCGGCCGGGTGCATCCGAGTCTCGACCTGCGCATCGTCGAACCCGAAGCGGGCCGCGAGCGCATGCCGCGCGAGATCGGCGAGATCTGGGTCAGCGGCCCGAGCGTCGCGCAGGGCTATCTCAACGACCCCGACAGCACGCAGCAGACGTTCCACCGGACGCTCGCCGGCAGCGACCGCCACTACCTGCGCACCGGCGACCTCGGCTTCGTCGACGGCGGCGAACTCTACGTGACCGGCCGCGTGAAGGAACTGCTGATCATCCGTGGCGCTAACTACTACCCGCAGGACATCGAGCAGACCGCGGCGCTCGCGGCGCCGGAGCTCGTCAACTGCCGCTTTGCCGCGTTTCCGCTGACGGTGGACGGCGCCGAGGTAGCCGCCATCGCGGCTGAATGCCCACGCACGCTCGCCAACCACAACGACGTGGCGCGCCGTATCAACGCCGGCCTCATCGATCGTTTCGGCATCAGGGCCGAGGTGATCCTGTTCGTGCCGCGCAAGACGATCCGCGTCACGTCCTCGGGCAAGCTCCAGCGCATGGCGATTCGCCGTGACTTCCTGGCTGGCGACCTGCCTGTCTGGCACCGCTGCGACGATCGGCGCGATGTGAACGCGGCGCCCGCGTCGGAGGCTGCTGCCGTACTTGGCGCGGGCGCCTGGACCGTTGCCGATGTGCGCGCGTGGCTCGTCTCCCAGATCGGCCGCATCACGCGCGCAGACCCCGCGCAGATCCGGCCCGATGACAGCTTTGCGGCGCTCGCGCTCGATTCGGTCGCCTCGCTCGAGATCCTCTCCGAACTCGACCAGACGCACGGCATCGGCGTGGCCCCCGATTCGCTCTACCTCCACAACACGCCAGAGCTGCTCGCACGCGAGGTTCACCGGCTCTGGCACCTGAAGCAAACCTCGCAAAACTCGCAACCCTCGCAGGGAGTCTGCCATGGCATCGCCTGACAACGTGTGCGCGGCGCTGATCGCGTTCATCAGCGACAGCTTTCTCGGTGACGGCACACGCATCGCTGCCGACACGCCGCTGCTGGAACTCAACATCCTCGATTCGGCCGCGCTGTTCGACGTGGTCGACTTCGTTCACCGCCAGTTCGATATCGCCATCCCGGTCACGGAGGTCCATCCGGACAACTTCGCGAACGTCTCGATGCTCGCGCGCCTGGTCGGGCGCCTGCAGGCCAGCCTTCAACCTGTCGAGGTCATGCAATGATCCCAAACCAGTGGTACGCCATCCTGCGCAGCGAGGACGTGCGCAAGAAGCCCGTCGGCATCACCCGCTTCTCGAAGCGCCTGGTGGTCTATCGCGACACCAGCGGCAAGGTGGTCTGCCTGGACGACCGCTGCCCGCACAAGGGCATTCCGCTCTCCCATGGCAAGCAGCACGGTGATCTCATCGCCTGCCCCTACCACGGCTTCCAGTTCAACCAGCAGGGTAAGTGCGTGCACATGCCGGTGCTGGGCCGCAACGGCACGGTGCCCAAGGCGATGTGCGTGCGCTCCTACACGCTGCGCGAGCAGCACGGGCTGATCTGGTTCTGGACGGGCACCGCCGAGGATCCGCAGGCGTTGCCCGAGGTACCGATGTTTGAGAACTTCAGCCAGTACAAGGGTTTCACGTCCCGCTACGGCTGGGAGGCGCCCGTGCACTACACGCGCTACGTAGAGAGCGTGTGTGAGGTCTATCACGTGCCGTTCGTGCACAAGGGCTCGGCCCTCAACATCTGGGACCCGAAGGGCGGTCGCATCGACGACTTCCGCTGTGAGGTCAACGGCACGCTGATCAGCAGCAACTTCGTGCTGCGCGCGGACGACGAACGCACGGCGGAAGAGACGCTGCACGCGATGCTGCCGTGGAAGCGCGGCTGGCGCATCGGCGTGGACGTGCAGATGCCGAACATGGTGCAGATCCGCAACGACGTGTTCGACGTGTACCTGATCGCCACGCCCGTGGACGACGACAACTGCTGGGTCTGCGTCTGCTACCAGGAGCCCAAGCGCGACCTGCTGTTGCCGATGATCAAGCCGCTGCCGATTCCCGTGTGGCGCCGCGTGCGGCCCTGGCTCATGTGCCGCATGGAGCGGTACATCCAGCAGGCCAAGGACATGAAGGCGATCCGCGGTCAGGAACCCCGCATTTCGCACCTGCAGGCCAACAAGCTGATTCCGCTCGACAAGGTCAACGCCTACTACCTGAAGATGCGCGACAGCCTGACCCGCGATGCGATGCGCACGAACGCCGGACACGCCGTCATCCGCCCCGTCGTCGAGACGGCCGTGCCGGACTCCGCGACTCCCGCCATCGTCGACTGACGTCACCACCGACCTGCGAAAAGGCCCCATGAATAACGCCGAATTGCTTGATATCGCCCACAAAGCCGCCGTGGTGCGCGATGTGGTGCGCACGCACTCGCAGTATGCCGAGTCCGATCTCGACCCCGATGCGCTGCTGCAGGAGGAACTGGGCATCGACTCGATCATGCTGGCCGAGATCGTTGCCGACCTGAAGAAACGGTTCCGCGGCGCCGGCCATGTCAGCGCGGACCAGTTCGACACGCTGGGTGCGCTGCTGGATGGGTTCGCCGCGTTCGAGCTCGATGCGGCGGCGCCTGCCCCGCGCGACACCAACGGCGCGCACGTGGATGCCGCGCAGCCGCAGGCGTGCAACGGTCATGCATCGGAGGCGGCAAACCTCACGATGCGCGACTTCATCGCCTCGGGCGAGTCCGACCTCTTTGCCAAGACACGACGCTTCGGCCGCTTTCTGCGCGAGCGCGAGACGGCCGGCGAGTTCTGGTACGGCATGGCGTCGAGCGGCCTCTGTACGAACCGCGCGCGCATCTTCGACCGCCTGGCAGGCCACGAACGCGAGTTCCTGCTGTTCGCCTCCAACAATTACCTGGGTCTCGCCAACGATCCGCGCGTGCTGGACGCGATGGCGCACGCTGTGCGCGAATACGGTGCCACCAACACGGGCAGCCGGTTGATCGGCGGCACCACGGACCTGCACCTGCAACTCGAGCAGCGCCTCGCGCGCTTCAAGGGCCGCGAAGACTGCATCGTGTTCCCGTCCGGCTATTCGGCCAACCTCGGCACGATCTCCGCACTGCTCGGCGCCAACGATGTCGCGATCACCGACGCGTACAACCATATGAGCATCCAGGACGGCTGCAAGCTGTCCGGCGCCGCGCGCAAGATCTACGCGCACAACGACATGGCGGCGCTCGAGGCCGTGCTGCAGCGCTGCGACGACCGCCCGGGCGGCCGGCTCATCGTGGCCGACGGCGTGTTCAGCATGCATGGCGACGTGGTTGATCTGCCCGGCATCGCGGCGCTTGCGCGCAAGTACGGCGCCAGGCTACTGATCGACGACGCGCACTCGACCGGCGTGCTCGGTGCCACGGGATCAGGCACAGCCGAGCATTTCGGCATGAAGGGCGCCGTCGATCTCGAGGTCGGCACGATGAGCAAGGCGCTCGGGGGGCAGGGCGGCTTCGTTGTCGGCGACAAGGAGGTGATCGACTACCTGCGCTTCTACGCCAACGCCTACGTTTTCGCAGCGACGATTCCCGCAGCCATCGCCGCGGGCCTGATCGCGGCGCTGGATGTGCTTGAGGCCGAGCCGCAGCGACTTACACGGCTGTGGGACAACGTCCGCTATCTCAAGACGTCGCTGGACATGCTCGGCTTCGATACCGAGCATTCGGCGAGTGCGATCGTGCCGATCGTGATCGGCGACGAGCGCCGCGCGATGGCGATGGGCCGCTCCGTGCGCCGGCGCGGCATGTTCTGCCAGACCGTTGTGTTCCCGGGCGTGGCGGTCGGCGACGCGCGCCTGCGCATCAGCGTGCTCGAATCGCATACGCGCGCGGACCTCGACGAGGCGATCGGAATCCTCACGGAATCCGCGCACGAGAACGGCCTACTCCCGCAATGACCGCACCACGCATTGCGACGGCCATGACCGCGCCCGATCCCGACCGCTTCGTGCACCATGCGCTGCTGCGCCACGCCGACGAGCGCCCCGACGCGCCGTTCCTGCTCGGCGGCGCGGGCGTGCGCTATGGCGAGGCCGCGCGCTGGGTCACGCGGCTGGCCGCGAGCGGCCTGCTGCCGGCACCTGGCCAGCCGGTGGCGATCTGGATGGACAAGGGCAACGGCTACGCGCTGGCGATCCTCGCGGCGCTCTTTGCCGGCAACCGCTACGTGCCGCTCGACGGCGCGCAGCCTGTGGAGCGCGCGGACACGATCGTCGCCGATGCGGGTGCCACGGTGCTGATCACCGACAGCGCGCACGCGGCGCGCTGGCTCGCCCATGCCACGACGGCACCGCTCTCGCGCCTGCTCGTCGTCGACGATGCGCCGCTCGAGATCCCGCCGCACGCCATGAGCGCCGCGCGCGGTGTCGTCCAGCAGCTCGAGGCGGACCTGGCGGATCTGGTGGACCTGCCCGGCGGGGCGGACAACCTGATGACCATCGCCGCCCCATGCGAGGACGACGACGTGGCGGCCATGCTGTACACGTCCGGCTCCACGGGCCAGCCCAAGGGCGTGCAACTCAGTCACCGCAATCTTGCGAACTTCGTTGGTTGGAGCGCGGACACGCTCGGCCTCACGGCTGCCGACCGCCTACTGAACTTCGCCAGCTTCAACTTCGACCTCAGCACGTTCGATCTCTTCGCGAGCCTGCGCGCGGGCGCTGCGCTCTACGTGACCAGCGAAGCGCAGACGCGCCAGGTGGCGCAGGTGGCCGGGCTGATCGCGCACCACGGCATCACCACGATGTACTGCGTGCCGTCGATGCTCGCGCTGCTCAACCGGGCGGACGCGTGGCGCGGCATCGCGCCGTGCACGCTACGCAATGTCGTGTTCGCGGGGGAAGTCATGCCCAAGCCGCAGCTGCGTGCGATGGTGGCGCAGCTGCCGGCCGCCTGCGTGTTCTACAACTTCTACGGGCCGACCGAGACGAACGTCTGCCTGTACCACCGCGTCACGGACGCCGACCTCCACAGCGACGCGCCGCTGCCGGTCGGCACGCCGATCCGCGCGACCGAGGTCTGGCTGCGCGACGACCACGGGCAGCCCGTGACCGCCCCCGGCGAGATCGGCGAGATCTGCGTGCGCGGTGCGTGCGTCACGCCTGGCTACTGGCGGCGCGACACCGATCCGAATACGGCCAATCACCGCGTGGGCATGCACGCGACCGGCGACCACGGCGAGATCGTCGATGGCGCGTTCGTCTACCGTGGCCGCAAGGACCGCATGCTCAAACTCAGCGGTTATCGCGTGGAGCTGGGCGAGATCGAAGCGGCGCTCGCGCGTCATGCGTCCGTGCATGAGGTGGCGGTGCTCGCCCATGCGGACGAGCCGGGCGCGGCCGCGCGCCTCTTCGCGTGGTACGCGCCGCGCGGCACGGGCGAGGCCGTCGCGCCGCTCGCGCTACGGCGCTTCTGCGCGGACCTGCTGCCGGCCTACATGATTCCGAACCACATCGCGCGACGCGACGCGCTGCCGCGCACGCCCAACGGCAAGATCGACTATCGCGCGCTGCAGCGGGAACTGTCGCAGGGGACCGGGCAATGAACGCCGCCACGCGTGCGGGCACCGCACTGGCGATTACCGGCATGGCCTGCCGCTATCCGCACGCGGACGGTGTCGAGGCGCTGTGGCGATGCATGCGGGGGCCGCAGACGCCCATGGCCTCGCGCCGGCTCGGGCCATCGTCAGCGGATCCGGGCGCTTTCGGCATTCCGCCGATCTACCGCCATTCCATCAACGACGTGCAGCTCGATCTGCTGGCGCTGTCGCGCGATGCGCTGGCGCAGGCCGGGCTCGATGCCGATGCGATCGACCGCGAGCGCACCGACGTGATTTTCTGCCACGCGCTCGGCATGAACCGGCAGTACGAGAACTACGCGCGCATTGCCGCGGTCGCGTGGGCGGAGCCGGTCTGGGCCAATGCTGGTGACGGTGCTGATGCCGAGCGGGCGCGTGCGGCGTGGAAGCGCAAGCTCGACGCGCTGTTCCGTGCCACCAGTCACGACAAGGTTGGCGAAATGGCGAGCACCATGCCGGCGCGCGTGGCGTCGCACTTTCGGCTGCGTGGCCGGGCGCTCGCGCTTGAAGCGCAAGAGCGCAGCGCCATCGAGGGACTGCTCGCCGCCTGGGACGCGATCGCCACCGGCCGTGCGCAGACGGTGCTGCTGCTGGGCGCCCAGAGCCTGGCCTCGCCGTCGCTCGAGGCATTGCTGCGCGAGCGCCTGCCTGCGCCGCTCGCGGACGCGCTGTGCGAAGGCGCCTGTGCGCTCGTGCTGCAGGATGCCGAGCTCGCCGGCACGCGCGCCATCGCGTGCATCGATGCAATCAGCGTCGATGGCCAAGTCGATGGCGGGCCGCAAGCGCCGGTACGGGTGCAGGTGCTCGACGGGGTGGACCCCGTTGCCGGTGAGGCGGCGCCGGACGCGGTCGTGCAGGCGCATCAGGCGTGTGGCTACGGCTATGCGATGCAGCCTCTGACAGCGCTGCTGCAGGCCGCGTTGATCCAGCAGCACGGCGGGCCATCCGGCACGCCGGCGGTCGCGCCGGACGGACTGAGCGTGACGGTGCGGGGTGCTGCAACCGACGGCAACCCATACCGGATTGCTTTGCGCGCGGCAAACGCTGCAAACGTGGCGAAGCGTCCGTACGACGACGCCATGCCGGCATCTGCCGCACTTGTTGCACCCGTTGCGGTCGTCGCGATGGGCGCGCGCTTCGGTGATGGCCGGGACATGGCGGACTACTGGGAGGCACTGCGTTCTCCCACGCACCGCTTCCGTCCGCTACCGGTCTCGCGCGCGGGCCATGCGGCGTACTACAGCGCCGATCCCCAGGCGCCGCTCAGCTACTACATCGATCAGGCGAGCTACTGCGAGTCGGCGGAGCCATCGCGCGCGCTGGCATTCGATCTCGCATGCGCGGCCGGCCGGGAGGCCATCGGCAGCCTGCCGCCAGGGCTGGCGGATGAGGCGGGCCCGGTGCTGGTCGTCACCGCCTCGAACCTGACCCCGGCGCCACTGCGCCACGTGGCGGTGCGCCATGAATTGCCGCGCATCGAGGCCGCGCTCGCGGCGCTGGCGCGCGAATTCGGCATGGACGAGGCCGCCGCCGTGGCAACACTGCGCGAGCAGGCGCACCGCGAGCGGCCCGCCACTGCCGCATGGGACGCTTTGAGCGCCAGTGGCATCAGCCGCGCGCTGGCCGACATGCTGCAAGCCCCGGCGCGCTGCGTCGCCGTCGAGGCCGCATGCGCGGGCTCGCTTGCGGCGCTCGACCTGGCCGTGAACAGCCTGCGCAGCGGGCGCTGCCGGATCGCCGTGGTGGCGGGCGTGGAAACCCCGGTCAACACCGCTGATCTCGTGCTGTGCGCGTCGCAGCGGATGCTTGCCACGGGCCTCATCGCGAGTTTCACCGAGGCTGCCACGGGCTTCACGCCCGGCGACGGCGCAGGCGTGCTCGTGCTGTGTGCCGACGAAGACGCCGCGCGTTGGGGGCTGCCTGCACTGGCGCTGATCCGTGCTTCGGCGTCGTGCACGCAGAGCAAGTCGATGGTGGCGCCCAACGCAGACGGGCAGGTCAAGTCGATGCGGCGTGCATTCGAGCAGGTCGAATTCGGCCCCGATGCCGTGGACTTTGTTGAGACCCATGGCACCGGCACGCTGATCGGCGACGAGGTCGAGATCAACTCGCTCGCGCAGGTCTACGGCCCACGCACGCGGCCGCTTCGCCTGGGGGCGCTGAAGTCGCGCTTCGGTCATTGCTTCGCGGCCGCGGGCATCGCCGGGGTCATCAAGACGGTGCTCGCACTGCGCGCCGAGGCGACGCCCGCCAACTACTTCGGCGCGCCGGTCAAGGCCGGCCTGCGGCTGGCCGAGCACGGCTTCGATCCGCTCGCGCAGGCCGCGGACTGGCCTGCCGGCCCGCTGACCCGGCGCGCCGCCGTCAATGCATTCGGCACGGGCGGCGTCAATTACCACGTATTGCTCGAAGAGAGCAGGACCTGAATCCATGGACTTTTCCACCAGTGCCCGACATCGGGACATCGCCGTGCACATGGCCGCCATTGGGCGCGACCTGCACGATTCCGGACTCGCCGCGCGCGACCGCGAGGGCCGCTTCTGCACCGAGCGCTGGAAGATGCTGGCGGCGCAGCGTGTGCATGCGCTGACGGTACCGACCGCACTGGGCGGCGCGGGTTACGGCGCGCTCGATCTCGTCTACGCGCTCGAGGCGCTCTCCGAGCATTGCGAGGACACGGGGCTGCTGTTCGCGCTCGCCGCGCACCTGTGCGCATGCGTGCATCCGCTGGCGGCGTTCGGCGACGCCGCGCTGCAAGAGCGCTGGCTGACGGCCATCGTGGAGGAGGGCCGGATCGGCGCGCATGCGATTACCGAGGCGCAAGCCGGCTCCGATATCAGCGCGATGCAATGCACGGCCACGCGCGAAGGCGACGGCTACCGGCTGCACGGCGAGAAGCGCTACATCACCAACGCACCCGTGTGCGACTTCATTGTGGTGCACGCGCGCACCGGCAACAGCGGGGGCTTTCTCGACTACAGCGCGTTCGTGCTCGACAGCCGCAGCGTCGGCGTGCACATCAGCGCGAAGCCACACGAGAAGGTCGGCCTGCGCACTACGGCGATGGGCGACATCCGCTTTGACGGCACGTGGGTGGCCGCCTCGCAGCGGATCGGGGCGGAAGGCTCGGGCGGCCCGATCTTCCAGGCCAGCATGGAATGGGAGCGCAGCTGCCTGTTCGCGATCTATCTCGGCGCGATGCGGCGGCAGCTGCGCCGCACGTGGCAGCACGCCCGTGCGCGCGAGCAGTTCGGCCAACCGCTCATTGCCCACCAGGCGCTCGCGCACCGGATCGCGGACATGCACGTGCGACTCGAAAGCGCGCGTCTTGCGTGCCTGCACGCGGCATGGAAGCTGGACAAGAAACTGCCCGCGCAGGATACGGCGGCCATCGCCAAGCTGCTGGTGTCCGAGGCGAGCGTGAAGAACGGCCTGGACGCCCTGCATATCCATGGCGCGAGCGGCGTGATCGAAGGCGACATCGAGCGGCAGTTACGCAACGCGCTGCCGTCGACGCTGTTCTCGGGCGGCAACGAGGTGCTCAAGGATCAACTGATGCGGCAGCTCGGCCGCGTATTCCAATCATCGGCAGGACAAGCATCATGAAGACGCAAGCCAGCGTGGGACAAGCCGGGCTCGGCAAGGAAGACCTGCTCGCTGCGGCAGGCGTGTACGTGGAGTACACGCGCGCCGAGGGCGACTACCTCTACATGCGCGACGAGGACGGCGAGGAAGTGCCGGTGCTCGACATGGTCGGCGGGTTCGGCGCGTCGCTGCTCGGCCACTATCACCCCGAGATCACGGCGGTGCAGCAGGACTGCATCGCGCATCGGAGGCCGTTCCTCGCGCAGGGCTCGTGCCGGAAACGCTCGCTCGACCTCAAGGAAGCGCTGGCCGACTACCTGCACCGGCATACCGGCACGGACTACAGCGTCGCGCTCTATAGCACGGGCACCGAGGCCGTGGAGGCCGCGCTCAAGCACGCGCGCTACGCGTTCGGGCAGCGCGTGGGTGCGCTTGCCGATGCGTGCAACGCCAATGTACGCGAGCTGCTGACGCGGCTTGAGCGCGGCGAGGTGCGCATCGAGGCGGCGTTCCTGCATGACTGCGAGCGCCTGCTGGGCCAGGAGCCGCTGGAAGGACTCGACGATCTGTTGGGCGCCGTGGCGGCCGCCAACCAGCAGGCGTTCAACGCGCAACCCGTGATCGCGGCCTTTCCGCGTGCGTTCCATGGCAAGACCCTGGGCTCGCTCGCGCATACCTGGAACCGCGACGCGCGCCTGCCGTTCATCCGCAATCACGGCGCCGCGGTCTTCATCGAGTCGCCGCAGGACTTCCTGGAGGAGGTGGAGCGCCGCAGCGTCGCGTACTTCCGCTTCGAGTTTGCACCGTTGCGGCTCGTCCGCTGCACGACGCCGACGCTCGCGGCCGTGATCTACGAACCGTTGCGCGGCGAGGGCGGCGTGCTCGAACTCGAGGCTGAGGACAAGACGCTGCTACGCGAGTTGCGCGCGCGTCATCCGCAGGTGGCGCTGATTGCCGACGAGATCCAGTGCGGGCTCGGCCGGACCGGGAATGCGGTGGAGAGCCTCGCTTGCGAGCTGCCGGCCGACTACCTGACGTTTGCCAAGTCGCTCGGCGGCGGACTGGCCAAGATCTCGGCGCTGGCTGTGCGCAAGGATCTCTACTACGCCGAATTCAGCATGCTGCACAGCTCGACCTTCGCCGAGGACGACATGTCTTCGATGATTGCGAAGCGCAGCCTGGAAGTCATCGAGCGCGACAACCTGGCCGGCCGCAGCGCGCAGCTCGGCCAGACGCTGCTCGGCGAGTTGCGCGCGCTGCAACAGCGCTGGCCGCGCGTGATCGCCGACGTGCGCGGCCGCGGCTGCATGCTGGGGATCGAACTGCAGGACTATGCCGATCACCCGTCGGCCGTGCTCTCGAGCCTCGCGCAGCAGCAGATGCTGGGCATGCTCGCCGCGGGCTACCTGCTGCATCGCCATCGCGTGCGCGTGCTGCCGTCGCTCGGGCGCCGCCGTGTGCTGAGGCTGCAGCCGTCTGCGTATCTCGGCAGCGACGAGGTCCGGCGCGTTTGCGAGGCGCTCGACCAGCTGTGTGCGGTGCTCGACGCGGGCGATGCGGCCACGTTGCTGCGCCACTTGTCGGGGCCCGGTGAGACAGAAGCCGAGGTAGATGGCGACGCTGCGGCCGGATGGGCCGACGCAGCCGCGCCGCAAGGCAGTGCCGCGGCCGCCGCGAACGCCTGCGAGCGTGTCGGCTTCATCGCGCACCTGGTCGATACGGAAAGCATGCGCGCGTGGGACCCTGCCGTGGCGGCGCTCTCCGACGACCAGCTCGCCGAGCTGCGCGGACACATGCAGCGCGCGCTCGAGCCGCAGCGCGTGGCCAGCCGCCGCGTGCGCTCGGCGCTCGGGCACGAGGTGGAACTGTTGCTCTACGCAGTCCTGATGGACGCCGAGGCCATCGAACTCGACATGCGCTTCAACAAGTCCGCGCAGATCCGCGCGCAGGTCCATCATGCGTACCGGCAGGCGCGCGAGGACGGTTGCAGCCTCGTGGGATTCGGTGGCTATACGTCGATCGTCACGGCGAACTGCACGGACTTCGACCACGATCACCCGGCAGTGACCACGGGCAACGCGCTGACCGTGGCCACGAGCATGTCTGCGCTGCGCGACGCGGCGCGCGAGTCGGACATCCGGCTCGCGTCCGCGCACGTGGCCGTGGTCGGTGCGGCCGGCAACATCGGGCAGATGCATGCGGCGTTGCTCGCGCGCGAATGCGGCAGCCTGCTGCTGCTTGGCCGCCCGGGCTCGCACGGACGGCTGCGCGCCGCCGCCACTGCGGTGGCAGCCGAACTGCGCGAAGCGCTGTGCCGCCCGTGGGGTGCGGTGGATGCTGCAGACCACCAGGCCAGCGAAGGCGGGCTGATGGTCCGCGTGCGGCGCGCATGGGACGGCGAGACGCCACCCGACGCCGAGTCGCTCGCCGCATGGCTGCTGGACGAAGGACTGATCCGCCTCGGCGACGCCGTGGAGCAGTGCCGGCTCGCGGACATCGTCGTGAGCGCATCGAACAGCGCGCAGGCGGTGCTCCATGCCGCGTGCTTCGCCACCGACCGCCCGGTGCTCGTCTGCGACGTGGCGGTGCCCGGCGACGTCGACGCAGCGTCGCTCGCCGTGCATAAGAACGTGCGCGTGATCCGCGGCGGCATTGTCAACCTGCCGATGGCGCCGGACTTCGGCCTGCCCGGCATGCGGCTCGCGCCGGGCAAGGTCTATGCGTGTGCTGGCGAGACGCTGCTGCTCGGGCTCGCGGGCGTGCGGCGCGACTTCAGCAAGGCGGCCATCACGACCGCGCAGGTGCGCGAGATCGGCGCACTCGCGCGTCTGCATGGCTTCGAGCTGGTGCAGAAGCGATGAGTGACGTGCAGGCGCATACGTCAGAAATGCGCACACCACCCCCGCCGACATCGCTTGCCGATCTGCTGGCGCTCGCCGCGCTGGCGCCGTCGTCGCACAACTGCCAGCCGTGGCACGTGAGCCTGCTGGATGTCGAAGGGCGTCCCGTGAGCGGGCTCGCCGTGCCGCGCCAGCTCGTGATCAGCATCGACCGGCGCCGTGCGCTCAACGCGCTGCCCGCGCTGCGCACGGAAATGTCGATCAGCGCCGGCGGCTTTGCGACGATCCTGCTGAACCTGCTGCGCCTCGCTGGCTGGCAGGCGGACGCGGCACTATTGTCCGCGCCTTGCGATGTGCCGGACGGCAGCCTGTCGCCGCTCGTCCGCATCGACCTCGGCGGCTTCCAGCCTGGGCGGGTATCGCCGCTGCTGGCACGGCTCGCCGCGGCCTTGCGCCACCGCCATACCGATCGCGGGGAATACGGGGGCACGTTCGATCTCTACGCGCTCGGACGCAGCAACCTGCTGCCGCACAGCCTCGGGGGCGCGGAGGATGGTCTGCGCTGGCGCGTGGTGCAGCCGGGCGAACGCTACGAGCGCCTGTGCGCGTTCTACCGCCATCACGCAGCGCGCGACTTCGTGCATCGGGCCGCGTGGCGCGAGACGTATCGCCACCTCGTGTTCAGCGATGCGCAGTCGGTGCCGGACGGCATCGGCATCAACATCCAGAGCCTGTTTGGACCGATGCCCGCGTGGCGCCGCCAGCTGCATCGCGTGCTGCTGCATCCGGCGCTGCTTGCGGCGTTTGGTCCGGTGGGCGCGTCGGCGCGCATCGGCGTGCATCTCGAACGCCTGATTCGCGGCAGTCCGGCCGTGGTGGTGCTGACTGCGGCGGAAAACAGCCCGCTCGCGAGCCGCGACGTGCTCGCGGGCGAGGCCATCGTTCGCCTGTGGCTTGCGGCCACCGCGCAAGGACTCAGCCTGCATCCGCTCTCGGTTGCGCTGCAGCACCCGGACCTGCGCGCGGCGCTCGGCCGGTTGCTCGGCTGCGAAGAGCCGTTGCTGTTCATCGCCCGCGTGGGCACGCCGCTGCAGGCGAGCGGCCCGAGCCGCCGCTACCGGCGCGAGCCCGCGCTGTTCTGTTCGCCGCCTGCAGCGGACGCCCCTGTTTTTTCGCAATGACCGGAATGCCCATGCCTCAGACATCGATCCGAACGCTCGGCCTTGTAGCCGTGTGCCTCGCCTGCGCCGCGCCCGTCGTGGCCACCGCCGCTCAGCCACCGTCGCCTGCGCCGGCAGCCGCGCCTGCACGCGTCCAGCCCGGTGTGCAGCCCGACAAGCAGAAGCTCGCGCAGTGGATCCACGGCGCCGAGCACATCCTGCGCGGCCAGACCTCGGCCGCCGTCATGAGCATGAAGATCAAGAAGACGAGCTTCGAGCGCGAGTACGACCTGATGGTGATGACGGACGACCGCAACCCCGCCTCGAAGGTGCTGCTGCGCATGCTTGGCCCCGCGCTGTGGCGCGACAACGCCACGCTCAAGGTCGGCGACAAGATCAGCTTCTACGATCCGCGCACGAACCGCATCACGGTGATGGGCAACTCGATGCTCGGCGACAACTGGATGGGCAGCCACTTCACCAACGACGACCTCATGCGAGAGACCGATCTCTCGCGCCATTACAGCTATGAGCTCGTTGCCGGCGCGCCAGGGAAGGACGCCGCGGGCCAGCCCGTGGACGACTACACGATCTCGCTCTCGCCGCTGCCGACGGCGCCGGTCTCTTGGGGCAAGGTGATCTACCGGCTCTATGTGGGCGGCGATGGCCAGGCCTATCCGCAGCGCGTGGAGTACTTCCGGCGCGCGGGCGACGACAAGCCCGTGCGCGCGCTCGTCTACGAGGACGTGCGCGTGATGGACGGCAAGGCTGTGCCGACGCGCCTGACCATGAACGTGTTCGACCAGCCCGGCGAGTACACCCGCATCGACTACAAGCGCATTCGCTTCGGCCTCGACCTCAAGGCCGACGAGTTCACCGAGCGCGCGTTCCGCTGAAGACGCCCGATGACGAGCTCTACTTTCAAAATGGCGTGGCGGAACCTGCGCCGCAACCGCAAGCGCAGCATCGTCGCCGGTGCTGGCATTGCGCTGGCCATGTCGCTGTGCATGGCCACGCTCGGCATCATGGACGGCCTGAGCCTGGACCTGATCCGTGGCACCGTCGACGGCGAGGTCGGCCATATCCAGGTCCATCATCCCGACTACCTGGCCACGCGCCAGGTGCTCAAGACGGTGCCTGCGGGCGCCGACGACCTCGCGCGGCTGCGCGAGCCGCAGCAGGTCGAGCAGGCCGCCAGGCGGCTGTACGCATGGGGCTACCTGAGCCTTGGCCAGCGCTCGAGCGGCGTGCACCTGATGGGCATCGACCCCGCCGCTGAGCGCGTGGTCACCACGATCCACCGCACGCTGGAGCGCGGCGCGTTCGTGCCCGAGCAGCCCACGCCTTGGAAAACCGCGAAGCCGCTGTCGGCCGAGCAGGCCGAGCAGGACCGGCGCCTGACCGAGGCCGCAATGGATGACGCGTTCGCGCGCCTGGAGCGTGGCACGCGTCGGCCCGCGGACGCCAATGCCGCGCGCCGCGCGAACGCGTCCGCCGCGATCGCCGAACAGCTGGCGCCGCGTCCCGAGCGGCCGCCCGGCGTGGTGCTCGGCAGCAAGCTCGCGAACAACCTCGGTGCGGAGCCGGGCGATCGTGTGAGCCTGCTCTACGAGAACACGCTCGGTGCGCAGTCGACGCTCGATCTCGAAGTCGTCGGCATCTCGCGATCGGGGCTCGATGCCACGGACCGCTCGCGCGTGCTGATGCAGGCGGACGATCTGCAGAAGATGCTGCTGCTCGAAGCGCAGGCGCACGAAATTGCGATCCGCGTGCGCGATCCGCGCGATGCGGTCGATGTGGCCGCCACGCTCGGCAGCACGCTGTCGGCCCCGGGTAGGGCGCCGCAGCTCGTGCAAGCGTGGTCGCAACTGCGGCCGGACATCATGGCGCTGATCGCATCCAACCGGGCGCTGATGGGCACGCTCGTGTTCATCGTGTTTCTCGTCGCCGGCATTGGCGTGCTCAACACCATGCTCGTCGGCGTGCTCGAGCGCCAGCACGAACTCAGCCTGCTCAAGGCGCTCGGCCAGGCGCCGCGCAACATCATGGGCCTCGTGATGCTGGAGACCTTCTGGCTCACGGCGCTTGCGTGCCTGGTGGGGCTTGGGCTCGGCTACGTCGCGCAGGGATGGCTGCATACGCACGGCCTGGACGTGTCGGCGTTCGGTGAGTTCTCGATGTCGGGGGTGAGCGTTGCGCCGGTACTGCGCGCGAGCTTGTCGCCGGAGAGCGCGTTGATCCCGCTCGTGTGCCTGTTCTTCATCAACCTGCTGGCGGCGCTGGTGCCGGCCGCAGTGGCCACGCGCATTCCCGCCGCGCAAGGATTGTCCGTCAAATGACCATGGAACACAGACTCGCGCTGCGCAACCTGCTGCGCAACCGCCGCCGCAGCGTGCTGACGGCCCTGATCGTCGTCGCCACCGTCGCGTTGATGACGATTTTCCAGGGGCTCTCGGAGGGCGGGCACAAAGCGATGATCGACGTTGGCGTGCGCATGGGGCTCGGTCATCTGCTCGTGTCCGAGCGCGGCTATGCCGACAACCCGGGCCTGGACCGGCTCGTCGCCAATGGCGAGGACCTGGCCGCGCGCCTGCGTGAGAAGCTGCCGCAGGCGCGCCACGCGGTGCCGCGCCTGCGTCTGAACGCGATGGTGCAGTCGGGCGGCAATACGGTGGCCGTCACGGCGTCTGGCGTGGTGCCCGGGCTCGAGACGCAGGTGTCGGGCATCGCGGACCACAAGGCCATCGTGCAGGGCGCGCCGCTGGACGCGAGCGCCGCGCACACGCCCGACGGCCAACTGCCGCCCGTCGTGATCGGCTCGCGCCTGGCTCGCGCGCTCGGCGTGGGGCTCGACGACCGCGTAACGCTGACGGTCAAGCCCGCCACGGGCCAGGACTTTGCGCGGGCGGCGTACCGCGTTGCCGGGATCTTCCATACGGGCATGGTCGAGCTCGATGCGTTTTGGGTCGAGTTGCCGCTTGCGCAAGCGCAGCGTCTCGCGCGCGCGGGCGACGGGGTCAGCGAGATCGCGCTCTACCTGCACGACCAATCGGGGCTCGACGCGGCACTCGAGTCGGCCGCCGCTGCGCTGCGCACGCTGCTGCCCGTCGAAGCGAAGGGACAGCCGCTGCAGGTGCGCCGCTGGAACGAGGCGGCGCCGGAGCTGTACTCGGCCGTGATGCTGGACGCCGCCGGCATGTACCTGCTGATGGTGATCGTGATGATCGTCGTCGCGGCCGGCATCCTCAACACCATCGTGATGTCGGTGATGAAGCGTGCGCGCGAGTTCAGCGTGATGCTCGCGCTCGGGGCGAGTCCGTTGCTCGTCACGCGCGTGGTGCTGCGCGAGGCGCTGTATCTCGCGGTGCTCAGCGTCGCGCTCGGGCTCGCACTTGGTTATGCCGCGCATCTGCATTTCGCCACCGAGGGCCTGAACTTCCGCGAGATCTTCGGCACGAGCCTCGAAGCGGGTGGCGTGCTGCTGCCAGACCGCTTCTATTCGTACCTGCAGCCGCACAAGTTGTTCGCCGGCGCGGGGTTCGTGTTTCTGCTGACGGTCATCGTCACGGTCTACCCGGCCTACCGTGCCGGGCGGCTTTCTCCACTTCAATCGAGTCAACATGGCTGAGCAAGACGCCTTCGCGCCCATCGTGCAGCTTAGCGGCATCGGCAAGGTCTTTCGCCGCAAGCAACAGTCGGTCAGCGCGCTTTCCGACATCAACCTGAGCGTTCGCCATGGCGACTTCGCCGTGATCGCGGGGCCGTCCGGCTCCGGCAAGACGACGCTGCTGAACATCATTGGCCTGCTCGACACCGCCACGGCCGGTGAACTGACGTTCAATGAGCGCCCGTTGTCGCAGGCGTCGATGACCGAGCTCGCGCGCATTCGGCGCGATGAGATCGGCTTCGTGTTTCAGGCGTACAACTTGATGCCCGTGCTGACCGCGGCCGAGAACACCGAGATGGTCATGGAGTTCCAGGGCCGCCCGCCCGCCGAGCGCCGCCGCGTGTCGCGCGAGGTGCTGGGGCAGCTTGGCCTCGGCGAGCTCGCAGACCGCTTTCCCGACCAGCTGAGCGGCGGCCAGCAGCAGCGCGTGGCGGTCGCGCGTGCAATCGCTAGCCGCCCGCGGCTCGTGATCGCCGACGAGCCTACCGCCAACCTCGATTCGAAATCGGCCAAGAACCTGATGGACCTGATGGTGCGGCTGAACGAGGAGGAGGGCATCACGTTCGTGTTCAGCTCGCACGATCCGCAGGTCATCGAGCGGGGCCGGCGTGTGATTTCACTGCGCGACGGCAGGATCGTCGCCGACAAGCAGACCACGCTGCGGATCGATGCGCTGGTCTAGCCTCGTGGGCCGGCTCGCGCGCGGGGGCGCCGTGATGCTGCTGCTCGTGCTCGGCGGCATGGCCCCCGCCGCCGCGCAACAGGATGCGGCGGTGCTCGACGCGCTCGGGCTTTCCGGAAACGGCGAGGCAGCGGGTGCAGCAGGGGATGCCGACGCTGGCCGC
Organism: Ralstonia sp.; assembly: GCA_039592975.1. Lineage (GTDB taxonomy): Bacteria > Pseudomonadota > Gammaproteobacteria > Burkholderiales > Burkholderiaceae > Ralstonia. The sequence continues at coordinate 92,919 of JBCNQE010000013.1, forward strand.
CCGGCCCGGCCCGAGGTCGACTGGGGCGGCGTGTTCCAGTACCGCGCAGTTGCGAACCGGCCGGGCGACGACGACCGTGGCGCCTACGCGGGCATGGCGACGCTGCGTCTTACATCCGAGGCCACCTACGGCGCGCTGCGCGGTGTCGCGCATGTGAACGTGGAAGACTGGCGCACCTCGCGGCCATGGCTCTTGCAGTCGCTTGTGGAGAACCAGGGCCAGGCCGACCGCATCCGCAGCCTCACGCTGCGCGAGCGCAACGACAAGTCGCTGCAGTCGCTGGGCATGGACTGGCTGTATGCGCAGGCGAGCTTCGCGCGCGCACGCCTGACGGTCGGGCGCCAGCCGGTGAGCCTCACGCTCTCGCGGTTGTGGTCGCCGGCCGATACCTACGCGCCATTTCTTCCCGGCGACGTGGAGCGTCTCTACAAGGCCGGCGTGGACGCGGTGCGGCTCGACTACTACGTGACCGATCGCGTGAGCACGCAGAGCATCGTCAGCGGAAGCCAGGACGGCGGTGGCGCCACGCGCGCGAAGTGGCTGCAGCGAATCGAGTATGGCGGCGAGACGAGCAAGTCGTTCTTCGCTGTCGGCCAGCGCCGCAACTGCGATCTCGTGTCGGCGGGCGGGCTCGTCACGGGCGTGGCCGACGTGGACTGGTATGGCGAGGCGCTGGCGTTCCGCGGCCGCGACAGCCGCGCGGACAGCTGCTCGCGAACCGGACAGGACAGCGGACAGGACAACGAGCGCGGCGGCTGGGGCCACCGCGCGGTGCTCGGGGCCAGCCGAAAACTCGCGCCCAACACGATCGGCACGCTTGAGTACCTGCACCAGACGCCGATCAGCCGCCAGGCCGACCTGCCGTGGATGGGCTCGGGCAGGCAGTACCTCGGGGCCTCGGTCTCTTACCAGGCGCATCCGCTCGTACATGTGGACGGGCTGTGGTTCGTGAACCTGACCGACCACGGCCAGCAGCTCACGCTCGCGATGCGCTACACGCCGCAGCGCAATGTCGTGCTGCGCGCGAGCGTGGCCGCGCCGCTCACGGGCACCGGGCGGCGCGATGGCATCGCGAGCGAGTACTGGCGCCAGGGGCGCGTCGCGCAGCTCGGTCTCGACTGGTACTTCTGATTGTTCCGCTGACTCGCGCGCCGGTGCCCCGGCTGACCTCACTCATCGACAGACAACGACACCATGAACCTGGCTACGCTGCGCAAGCTGATCTTCGAAAAAAACCTGCCCGCCATGCTGCGCCTGGGCGGACAGGCCAATCATCTCTATCGCAGTGCGTTTGCTACGTCGGCAGGCGCCAACGGTGTGCTCGCGCTGCTGGCGCGCGAGCCGAGCGGCGTTGAGGCCATCGCGCGCCACATGGCGCTCGGTCCGGGCCAACTGCCGGCCGTGGAAGCGTGGCTGGAGTGCGGCGTCAAGGCGGGCGAGATCGCGCGCCGCGATGGCCGCTACCGGCTGCGGGGGCGCTTGTCGCGGACGCTCGCGCAAAGCGGCAACGCCACGCTCGGCGCGCTGTTCGAGGAGGTGAGCCGCTATCACTACGACGCGATCCTGCAGGCGCCGCAGCGGCTGCGCGAGTCGCGCCCCTATACGCTGGCCGACCAGGACGGCGACCTGATCGCGCGTGCCTCGCGCATCCTCGAGCCGCTCGTCGAAGAGGCGATTGACTGGGCGTTCGAGGCGATGCCTGCCACGGATGCCTCGGTGCTCGAAATCGGCTGCGGCGCCGGCCACTACGTCGGCTACATGCTGTCGCGGCGACCCGCACTGCACGTGGTCGCGCTCGACTACCAGGCCGAGGTCGCCGATGCGGCCCGGCGCAACCTTGCCGCAAGCGGGTATGGCGGCGCGGACCTGCGCATCGAGCATGCGGACATCCTCGGCTTCGAGACGTCTGAGCGTTTCGACCTGATCACGCTGCACAACAACATCTACTACTTCAGCGGTGAGCGCCGCGCGGCGCTGCTGCGCAAGGTGCGGGCGCTGTTGCGGCCGCAGGGGCGCCTGCTGCTGACCACGAGCTGCCGCGGTGGCAGCGCCGCGATCGCCGCGCTGCATCTGTGGTGGGCGCTCTCCGAAACCGAGGACGGCCTGCCGCAGCGCGAGACGCTCACCCGGCTGCTGCGCGGGCACGGCTTTGCCAACGTGCAGGACAGGCGCGTGCTGCCCGGCGAGAGCTATTTCGCCTTTCTCGCGAGCGTTGCGTGACGCGCCGCGACACCTTTTTGCCGAACCTTCTCCACCGGAGCGCCCCATGGATACGCTGACCCTCGAACCCTTGCCGCGCCCTTGCAACGGCCCCGACGAACCGGCGCGCGAGGCGTTGCCCGCGCGTGATGTGCGTGATGCCGGTGAGGCGGGTGGTGCCGGCGGCATCTGGGCGCTCGGTTTCGACACGGCGCTGGCGCTTGGCGCGGACGCGCTGGGCGGCAAGGGATGGAGTCTGGCCCGCATGCACGCAGCTGGGCTGCCGGTGCCAGCCGGGTTCTGCATTCCCGCTGCCGCCTTCGGGCGCTTTCTTGCCCACAACGACCTCGATCTGGCGCAGGCATGGGCGCGCGGCGACGAAGCGGCGCTCGCCGATATCGCGCAGCGCATCCGCCGCGCCGCGTTTCCGCCGGGCGCGGCGGAGCAGATCCTGCAGGCGCATGCCACGCTGGGCGCCGTGCCGGTGGCCGTGCGCTCGTCGGCGCTCGGCGAGGATTCGGTGGCGCACTCGTTCGCGGGCCAGTACGCCACCTTCCTCTACGTGCGCGGCGCCGACAGTGTGCTGGACAGCGTGCGCGACTGCTGGGCATCGCTGCTGAATGCCGGCGCACTGGCGTACCGCCGCGAGCGCGGCGCGGCGGCGGCCGACGAGGCGCTCGCGATGGCGGTCGTCGTGCAGACGATGGTGCCGGCCGAGCGCGCGGGCGTTGCGTTTGCGCATGATCCGGTGAGCGGGCGCGACGATGCCTGGCTCGTCGAGGCCTGCTACGGGCTCGGCGAGGGACTGGTGTCGGGGCGCGTGAGCTCGGACCTCTACCGCATCGACGCCACTGGGCTCGGCATCGTGGAGCAGTCGATCCGGCCCAAGCCATCGGCCGTGCAGTGGGACGCGGGCGCGGCGCGAGTCGTCGAGCAGGACGTACCGCCGGCGCTGTGCGACGCACCGGTGCTGGACGCCGCACGCGCCCGCGCGGTCGGCCGGCTGCTGCAGCGCTGCAACGTGCTCTTCGGCGGGCCGCAGGACATCGAATGGGCGCAGCACGGCGACACCACGTGGCTGCTGCAAAGCCGTCCGATCACGAGCGTGGCGGAGCCGGCCACGCCACACCAGGGCCGGCCCACGCCTGATGTGGCGCAACGCGCGCTGTGGTCGCGCATGGATATCGGCGAGATCTTCACGGGTCGCATGACGCCGCTCGGCATCTCGTTCGCGCGGCATTACCAGTACAAGGTGCACCGCGCGTGCGGTACGGGCATCGGGCTGCTGGACCTGGGCGATCCTGACGAGTACATGGGTTACTACAAGGGCCACGTCTACCTCAACGTTGCCTATACGGCCTACCTGCTTTCGCAGACGCCGGCGGGGTTCGATCAGCAGCCGTTCCTGGCCCGCTTCGCGAGCGAGGATGTGGATCTCACCGGCTACCGCAATCCGTACGGGGACCGCCATCGCGGCTCGCGGCTGCGCTCGTGCGCGTACTGGGTCTGGAAGACGCTCGGCGAGCTCGCGGGGGCAAAGGCGCGCGCGGCGCGGATGGTCGCGTCGCGCTATCGCGAGTTCGATCGCGCGGCGGCGCAGGACCTGACGGCGATGGGCCTCGACCAGCTGCGCGAGGAACTGACGCACGCGCTCGACTACTTCCGCGCGATGCACATCGGCTACCTGCCGTTCTACATCAACGCGTTCGCCACGTACGGCCTGCTCGAGGAACTCTGTCACGCATGGCTGCCGGGCGTGGGCACGCATCTGCAGAATCGGCTCAAGGGCGATATGTCGAACCTGCGCACGATCCGCAGCGCGCGCGACATCTGGACGCTGCGCCAGTCGCTGGAGCGCTATCCGCGCGTCGAAGCGATGATCCGCACGTTGCCGGCCGGCGAACTGCATGCGGCGCTGGGCCGCGACGCCGAGGGCGCCATCTTCCTGCGCGCGGAGCTCGCGCCGTTCCTGCGCGAGAACGGCGTGCGCGCACGGCAGGAGATGGAGCTCTCCCACCCGCGCTGGATCGACGATCCGACCTACGTGTTCCAGATCCTCAAGATCTACCTTGAGCGCGGCAACACCGTCGAAGACCGCCTGACCGTCGCGACAGAAGCGGCCCGTGGCGGCGAGGACACCGAGGCACTGCTGCGTCGGCTACCAGCGTGGAAGCGCGCCGTCGTGCGCCGTGTGATCCGTCTCTATTGCGGCTGCAGCGAGTTGCGCGAGGAGACGCGCATGAGCATGATCACCTCGATCTGGCTCGTGCGCCGGGTGCTCGTCGAGCTGGCCCGCCGCCTTCAGGCCGAAGGCGTGCTGCACGGCGAGCACGAGTTCGCGTACCTCGACTTCGCCGACCTGTGCGCGTACGCGAACGGCGACGCGAGCGCGGCCGAGTGTTTCCCGCGCGCGCGCATCGATGCCGCACGTCGGCTGCACGAAGCGCGCGTGCGCGACGACGAACCGCCGCTTACGTTCTTCGGCCAGGCGAGCGCGCGGCCGCGTGGCGCGCAGGCAGACGGCCCCGCGCAAGGCGCACTGCATGGCCTCGGCACGTCGCGCGGGCGCGTGCACGCGAAGGCGCGTGTGATCCACGACGTTGACGCGCAGGCGGGCGAATTGCAGAAGGGCGAGATCATCGTGACGCGCTTCACTGATGCCTCCTGGACACCGCTCTTTGCGCTGGCTGGCGGCATCGTTACGGACGTGGGCTCGATGCTCTCGCACAGCTCGATCGTCGCCCGCGAGTTTGGCCTGCCATGCGTGGTCAATACGGGCAACGCGACCGCGCGCATCCGCACGGGCGACTGGGTGTCGCTCGACGGCGAATCGGGCGCGGTCGAGATCGAGCCCACCGGCGCGCAGTCCGACATGCAATCCGATTCGCAATCCGATACCCGCCACTGAGACCACATCATGCAAATCCTGATCGACCGCATCCGCCTGCTGGACCCGTCCCACCGCGAGGCATTCATTGCCTGGGTCAAGGACGTCGACTATGCCGCCTGCCGCGACCTGCCGAGCGTGCTGCGCTTCCACGTGTACGAGGCGGGCGAGGGCGCGGACTGCGACTTCTTCGAGATCGTCCACGTAAGCAGCCTGGCGGACTTCGAGCGCGACATGCAGTTGCCGCTCTTTCGCAGTCTGCAGGAGCGTTTCGGACGCATGGCGACTGTCGCGAGCCAGCTCGCGGGCATGCCGGTGCCGCCGGGCTTCGAGCGCAATGTCTGAGCCGCCGGCGAGCCTCGGCGCGTTGCCCGGCATGGCGCAGGACAACGCGCTGTGCTGCTGGCGCATCGATCTCGAAGCGCTGGCGGCCGACTGCCCAGGCCCGGACTGCGAGCGCTGGCACGCGAGCGCGTGGCTCGATGCGGGCGAGCTCGCGCGGCTGCAGAGTTTTGTGCTGCGCAAGCGCCGCATCGAATGGCTCGGTGGACGCCTCGCGGCCAAGCACGCGCTGCGCCTGTTGCTCGCGCGCGTGACACCGCGCGCGGCGGCGCCCGCGTCCACGTGGCCGATCGTCAACGACGAGGAAGGACGCCCCGGGTTCCAGGGCCTGCCGCTCTATGTGTCGATCACCCACAGCCGGCGCCTGGCCATGGCGGCCGTCGGCGCGATGCCGGTCGGGGTCGACCTCGAGGGCTTCGAGGCGTTGCGCGCGCGCAGCCTCGAGGCGCTGTTGCGGCCCGCCGAGGTGCGCGTTGTCCAGCAGGCGCTGTCCGGTACGCAGGAAGCGGCGCGCGCCTATCTCTGGTGCCTGAAGGAGGCGCTCTTCAAGGCGATGGGCGAGGGCAGCTTCGCGCGCTTCGCCGGGGCGCTGCACCTGGCGGGCTGGCAGGCGCCCGATCGTCCGCTGTGGCGCGCGGGGCCGGACGATGGCGCGCTGCCGGCGCAGGCGGCCGACGCCAACCGCTGGCGCGTGCAGTGCGCGGCGGACGCCGGCACAGCCCATGTACTCGTCCTACCGGCCTGAGCGCCCCCCAACCCATGCCTTTCAACAAAGGCGTTCCCCTGATGCAAGGAGAGTTTTGATGGACCCCAAGGCAATACAGTCCGGCGAGGCGTTGGAGGCCGCGCTGGGCAGCCCATTGCAGGCGCAAGCGGCGATCCGCTTTGACAGCGCGCTCGCGCTCGATGAGCAGGAGGCGTTTCCGCAGCCGCATCTCGAGCGGCTCCACGCGCTGGGCTGCTTTGAGCAGTTGATTCCGGAGCCGTTCGGCGGTGGGCTGCGTGAGCTGGAAGAGGCGATGCTGATGTCGCGTCTTATCTCGCGGCGCGATCTCACCACGGCCATCGCGTTCGGGCAGGCGTTCCTCGGCAGCATTCCGGTCTGGCTTGCCGGCAGCCCCGCGCAGCAGCGCGACGCGGCGGCGTTGCTCAGAGAGGGCCGGCTCGCGTGCCTCGCGCTGACCGAGAAGGAGCATGGCAGCGATATCCTGTCCACGGGCTTTCGGGTGTGCGCGCAGGGGCAGGGCTTCGTGGCCGACGGCACCAAATGGCTCATCAACAATGCCACGCGCGGCGCCTGCCTGACCGTGCTGTGCCGCGTTGAACGCGAGGACGGCGGCGCCGGGCTCGGCCTGCTGCGGTTGCGCCAGCCGGAGGGCGCAGATGGCGCGGATGCGCCGGGGTGGCAGCCGCTCGACAAGATCCGCACGCTCGGCATCCGCGGCGCGGATATCAGCGGGCTGCGGCTGGAGGCGTATCCATGCGGCGCGGACGCGCTGCTGCCGTGCCCCGAAGGCGCGCTGCCGACCGTGCTCAAGACGCTGCAGATCTCGCGCGTGCTGTGCGCGGGCTTTTCGCTCGGCGCGGTCGATACGATGTTCCGCCTGACGTTCCGCTTCGCGAGCACGCGCGAGCTCTACGGCAAGCGCGCGATCGACATTCCGGCCGTGCGGGCGCGCCTGGCCCGCTGCTATGCCGGCATTCTCGTCGCCGACGTCGTGGCCCAGGTGGCCTGCCGCGCGATCACGGCCCGGCCCGCCGAGCTCAGCGTGCTGTCGGCCGTGGCGAAGTTCTATGTACCGAGCGAGACCGAGGCGATCGGCCGCGAACTGGCGCTAGTGCTCGGCGCGCGTCACTACGTGCGCAGTGAATATCCGTGGGGCGTGTTCCAGAAGCAGATGCGCGACAGCCAGGTCGTGAGCCTGTTCGACGGCAGCACGCAGGTCAACCTGAGCCTGATCGCCGGACAGCTGCGCGCGCTTTGCACGAAGCTGCGCGAGCGGCTGGCCGAAGGGCCCGGCGCGGGCTGGCTCGACAAGGCCGCCGTGCTGCTGTGGCGCGACGGCAGTTGCAAGGGCTGGCCGGCGCAGTCCGACCTGCGTCTTGGCGCCGGCGGGGAAGACTGCCTGCTGCCGGCGTTCTTTGCGATGCGCGAGGCGATGCGCAAAACGCCACACGAGATGCCGCCGGCCGTGGCGCCGGCGCTGTCGGCGCTCGAGACCGCCGTGCGGGCCTGGCTTGCCGACTGCGATGCCGCGATGGCGCAGTCCGCGCTTGCGCCGGACTCGGTGACGGCCATGCAGCTGAGCGAGCGCTATATCACGCTGCTGACCTGTGCGTGCGCCGCGCTGGCATGGCACCTGCACCGCGGCGTAGTTCCGGACTACCGGCTCGATGACGCCGTGCTGCTCGAGTATCTGGCCGGCAAGCTGCCCGAGGCGGGCATCGCGGTAAGCGACGCGCACCGGCAAGCGCTGGTCGAGGCCGCGGGCGCGCTCGTCGGCGGGCAGCGGCTGCTTTCAGTGACCGACGTGCGCCTGAGCGACGCGGCGTAAGTTCAGGGATGCAGCAGACCGAGCATGGCCGCGCGCACGACCGCGCCGGTCTTGTTCGGCGCGTTGAGCTTGCGCACAGCGTTCTTCGTGTGGAAGTTCACGGTGTCCACGGACAGGTACAGGATGTCGGCGATGTCGCCCGATGTCTTGCCGTCCGCCGCCCAGCGCAGGATCTCGGTCTCGCGGCGGGACAGCTTTTCCGGGAGAACGGCGGATGAGCCGCCGCCGAGCAGGCGCGAAAACACCATGTGGTTCACGCTGACGAGCGTGCGCATCCTGAGCTCCTGGCTTTCGAGCTCGCTTGCCGAGATTGGCCCAGCGCTGCGCGCGAGCGTGAGCATGCTGCCCACGCCGTCGGCGCCGAAGCAGGACTGGCACCAGCCCACGCGCAAGCCGGCCGCCTGCGCCTCTTCCCAGAACTCGGGCGTGTTCGCGAACACGCTGTCGGACCACACGAGCGGCACCGTCGTGCGCCGCCCGTGCGCGACCGTGGGATCGAGCTCGAGATAGTTGGCCTCTTGGTAGCGTGTCTGCCAGGCGGACGGGAAATTGCTGAGGATGGTGGTGCGCGGCCGCGACAGCGGCAGCGGCATGCGCACACCGTACGCGCACAGGTCGAAGCCAAGCGCGTGCGCCGCGCGCTCCACGCGCCGGAATGCCTCGCGCGTGCACGATAGCTTGTTCATGTCCGCAAGCAGATCTTCCTGCCACCTGGTTGTGTCCATATTGTCTCCATTATCGTGTGGCACCCGCACAAAATCCGGATCAAATACCCGACGGTAAATGACTATCCGGCCGAACACGCCTGCCAGGCAGGCGGCATCAAATGTGCCATTCACCGCTCGCAAATGGGCGGGGTGCGAATGTGAGGACGAGGAGCTGAAAAGCCCTGAGGACGACCGGGAAGCCCGTACTGGCGCCAGATGCCTGGTATGCCGCGGAAGAGGCCGGCGCGGTTTCACGCCGCAGAAAACCGGTCGCGGCGCGAGTCTGGCATGGCTCGATTCACAATTCCATTGAAAGTTTTTTAATTCGTTTTATTTCGCCCATGGCTGGCGTGAGAAGCGGAGTGCTGGAATAAAAATCAAGCCACCATTTGGATTAAGTGGCTGGGCGCACTGTGTAAATCGGGGGTGCTAAATATAATGCCGCAAAATTGATCTTTATCAATGCGGCATATCCGATTTTCCATTATCGGGTGACCAAGCGGGCCGGCTTGGGCGCTCGTCATCTTGATCGTGGCCGAACTGTTCGCCAATGCGCATCACGAAACGGCCCCTTGCGGAGGCTGTTTTCTTTCGCGCTGTACGCTCGCACAGCATCCGTTGCGTCAGCCTTCCGCGCGGCAAAAGGCGCTTGCCGATTCCGCCCCCACTTTGTTACTCTGCGCCCCGTTATCGCTACGGAGATGTTCTCCATGGACAGTTGTTCTAGTCGATCTTCGATCGCACATTGAACGGCTAGACAGTCTCGGCGCGTCGCTTGCGCGCCTCACCACTGCCTAGCCGCATTGCACGGCGGGTAGTGGCACTTGCGTGGGTTCTCTGCGCAAGTCGCTTCCCTCAATTCGACAGCTTTACTGATACGGCCATGTGGCCGCGTGCGCGTTTGCGCGCGTGGTTTGCTGGGAGGGCCGAGGTCGGCTCATGCCTACGTTCGCGCGGGCCGGCCCTGTTTTTTCATTCGCGCCCACGCGGCGTTCTAAGCCTACGGAGGACCCATATGGACAGTCCGAGTCGACCTTATCCAACACCTTCATCGATATCCCACTAGGCGAGTCCGCCGCACGGTTTTCCCTGCTGCTGACTTGCCGCCCAGGCAAGGCAGCGGTGTCCGCATCGCTCCTTGAATGTTTGAACACGCCACGCCCAGTCGTGGCAGTTGCCGCATGCCGTGCACCGGTGGTGCCTGTGCGGCAAGGAGTGACCCATGCGCAAATTCCACATCCCCGCCCGTCGTTTCTCGGCGATTGCACTGCCGTTCAGCTCGCCGTTCGTGCAGGCCCGGGTCGGTGCGCCTGAACGCGCCAGCGACGTGGCCGCCACGCTCAATCGGCACGCTGGCGACGGCCAACCGCTCTCCAATCACGGCTACGCCGCGGCCGCCATCCGGCTGTCGCGCACCTACTGGTAGGCCCCCGCGGGGCACCCAACAACACCAACACACGGAGGTCGATATGACCCAATTCGCTTCGGGCATCGACGCACCACCGCGTCATGCCGCGCTCGACGACGCCCACGTGGGCGACATCCGCGGTGCGCTCGGCACCATCGCCCACCATGACACCGACGCACGGGATAGCTGGCGAGCGCGCCTGCGGACGTTGCTCGCCATCCTCGGCCCTGGCTTGATCGTGATGGTCGGCGACAACGATGCCGGCGCGTTCGGCACCTACACGCAGGCGGGCCAGAACTACGGCACCACGCTGCTGTGGACATTGCTGCTGCTCATTCCCGTGCTGTACGTGAACCAGGAGATGGTGCTGCGCCTGGGCGCCGTTACGCGCGTGGGCCATGCGCGGCTCATCTTTGCGCGCTTCGGCAAGTTCTGGGGCAGCTTCTCCGTCATCGACCTGTTCCTGGTGAATGCGCTGACGCTGGTGACGGAGTTCATCGGCATCAGCCTGGCGCTGGAGTACCTCGGCATTCCGCGCCACTGGGGCGTGTGCGCGGCGGCGGCGCTGGTGATGCTGGCGGCGTCCACCGGAGATTTCCGCCGCTTCGAGCGCTTTGCGCTGGCACTGGTGGCAGGCAGCCTCACGCTGATTCCCGTGTTCGTGATGGTGCATCCGCCGATGGGGCAGGTGGCGCGCGACTTTTTCGTGCCCGCGCTACCGGCTGGTGCGCCGCTGGCGGAGATCATGCTGCTGATCATCGCCATCGTGGAGACGACGGTGGCGCCGTGGCAGTTGTTCTTCCAGCAGAGCTACGTGATCGACAAGCGCATCACCGCGCGCTTCATCCGCTATGAACGGGCGGACCTGTGGCTGGGCATCGTGCTGGTGATTGCCGGTGCTGTGGCGATGATCGCCTTCAGCGCGCAGGCCTTCCACGGCACGCCCGCGTTCGGCAACTACACCGATGCGCTGGGTACGGCGAAAGGGCTGGAAGCCCATTCGGGCCGCTGGGCCGGCGTGCTGTTTGCGATTGCGCTGCTGGACGCGAGCATCATCGGCGCGTGCGCGGTGTCGCTGTCCACGGCGTATGCGATTGGCGATGTGTTTGCCGTGCGGCACTCGCTGCATCGCAAGCCGACCGAGGCCAAGGGCTTCTACGCGATCTACTTCGGGCTGACCCTGTTGGCTGCCGGATTGGTGCTGACCCCCGGTGTGCCGCTCGGGCTGCTGACCAACGCGGTGCAGTCACTGGCCGGCGTGTTGCTGCCGAGCGCCACGGTGTTTCTGCTGCTGTTGTGTAACGACAAGGCGGTGCTGGGCCCATGGACGAACGGCCGCGCCATGAACATCTTCACCGGCGGCGTGGTGGCGGTGCTGGTGATGCTCTCCGTCATCCTGACGGCTGCGGTGCTGTTTCCCGGCATCAGCGAGTTCGAGATCGGCGCGATCCTGATTGGCGGTTCGCTCATTGCCATCGTCATGTCGTCGGTGCTTTGGCGCATCGAGCGGCGCGGTCGGCAATCGCGCCGGCCGCAGCACCCCCAACGCGTGAGCGTGCTGGACCGTGATCGCTGGACGATGCCCCCGCTGGAGCAACTGACGCCGGCCCGCTGGACGCCGCTCAAGCGCACGTGGATGTTTGTGCTGCGCGGGTATCTCGTGGTGGCGGCTGGGCTGGTGTTGGTACGCATTGCGGGGCTCTTGGCGCAATAACCGAATGGAGGGCCGCCCAGACGGCCCATTCTCCGCAAACAGTCGGCAAAGATGCGCCCGATGCATCTCTTTGTGCCCAACTGGGGCGCACATTTGGGGTCGCCGTCGGGTGCGCGCCACTGTGGCTGATTGTCGCAGTGCAACAACAGGCACTTTCGATTTGCTTACCCGCAAAGCCGCGTAAACCCTTGTCGGACAGCGTGGGCGTCACTTGTCAATCGGCCCGGATTTCTATTTGCCTGAGCAAATTGCGCGTTCCCGAGCGCCGTCTGGCGGTAAGATCGCGCCCGCATTCCACTCCCAACCGCGCTCGCCCAACGGGCGCATGACGTAGTGCCTGCTCCGACTCCATCCGCGCCCCTTCGGTCGTCCATCGCTTTGTGCGATGCGGCGGCGTTCGGCTTCACTCATGCCCGCCATGAGCAGAGCCCGCCTCGCCACCGGGGCGCGCTGGTTTCAGCTTCTCCCTGACCGGCGCCTGATGTGATCAAAGATCCGCTGCAGCACCCCGGCAAGTCCCGAGGTGTCGGTAGCACGGTCTTTCTCATTTCCTGCGTTTTTCCGCCTGCGGCTGCCATCTGGGCCGCGTGGCTCTCGTGATGGCCGGAAGCATCGCCGGCGCAATTGTGCAAGACATGAAGAACACACTCGTTCCACATATGAAGCGGCTCCTGGCCGCAAGCCTCCCGCTCCTGCTTGCGGGCTGCAACCTGACGGTCCTGGACCCGAAGGGGTTGATCGCGGCGGAGGAGAAGACGCTGATCCTGGTGGCAACCGGCTTGATGCTGCTGGTGGTCATTCCCGTGATTGTGCTCACGCTGGTGTTTGCGTGGAAGTACCGCTCCACCAATACCAAGGCCCGCTACGAGCCGGACTGGTCGCACTCCAACGCCATCGAGGCGGTGGTGTGGCTGATCCCGTGCCTGATCATCGTCGTGCTGGGCTGGATCACGTACAAGTCCACGCACGCGTTGGATCCGTACAAGCCCATTCAATCCGACGTGAAGCCGATCACCGTCGAGGCCGTCTCGCTCGACTGGAAGTGGCTGTTCATCTATCCGGAACTGAAGATCGCGACGGTCAACCAGCTCGCGTTCCCGGCCAACACGCCGATCAACTTCAAGATCACGTCCGACACGGTGATGAACGCGTTCTTCATCCCGCAACTGGGCAGCCAGGTGTACGCCATGGCGGGCATGCAGACCAAGCTGCACCTGATCGCCAACGAGACCGGCGTGTTTGACGGCATGTCGTCGAACTACAGCGGCCAAGGCTTCACGGGCATGAAGTTCAAGGCGACGGCCATGACGAACGAAGAGTTCGACGCCTGGGTCAAGCAAGTTCGCGAGTCGTCGCAGAACCTGACCAAGGAAGGCTACGCCGAGCTGTCCAAGCCGAGCGAGAAGGTGCCGCCGGCGGCGTACGCCAACGTGGACCCGACGCTGTATCACAGCATCCTGCACAAATACATGGGCGACTCGGACAAGGTCCTGACGCTCGATGAAGCCATTGGCGGTGCCAGCTGCACCGTCGAGACGGCCGACGCCATTTCCGCTCCGGCCCCGGTGCAGTCCGCCCTGCCGGCGCCCGCCGCTGCAACTGCAGCGCGCACGAATTCCTAGGAGTTGACGATGTTTGGCAAGTTGAGTCTGGAGGCCATTCCGCTGCACGAGCCCATCGTGGTCGTGACGGTGTCGGCCATTCTGCTGGGTGGCGCGGGCCTGTTTGGCCTGATCACCTATCTCAAGAAGTGGACCTACCTCTGGAATGAGTGGATCACCTCGGTCGACCACAAGAAGATCGGCGTGATGTACTGCATTCTGGCGATCGTGATGCTGCTGCGCGGCTTTGCCGACGCCATCATGATGCGCTCGCAACTGGCGGTCGCCTCGGGCGGCGGCGCCGGCTATCTGCCGCCTGAGCACTACGACCAGATCTTTACCGCGCACGGCGTGATCATGATTTTCTTCATGGCCATGCCGCTGATGACGGGCCTGATCAACCTGATCGTGCCGCTGCAGATTGGCGCGCGCGACGTGGCGTTCCCGTTCCTGAACACGCTGTCGTTCTGGCTGGCCGCTGCAGGTGTGGTGCTGATCAACGTGTCGCTGGGCGTGGGTGAGTTTGCTCGCACCGGCTGGCTGGCATATCCGCCGCTGTCGGAGCTGGCCTACAGCCCGGGCGTGGGGGTCGACTACTACATCTGGGCCTTGCAGATCTCCGGCCTGGGGACCTTGCTGACCGGCGTGAACTTCGTCGCGACCATCTTCAAGATGCGCGCGCCGGGCATGACGCTGATGCGCATGCCGATCTTCACGTGGACGTCGCTGTGCGCAATGATCCTGGTCGTGGCTGCCTTCCCGGTGCTGACCGTGGCGCTGGCACTGCTGGGCGCTGACCGCTACCTGGACATGCACTTCTTCACGAACGAGCTAGGCGGTAACGCCATGCTGTACGTGAACCTGATCTGGATCTGGGGCCACCCCGAGGTGTACATCCTGATCCTGCCGGCGTTCGGCATGTTCTCGGAAATCGTCTCGACGTTCTCGCGCAAGAAGCTGTTCGGTTACACGTCGATGGTGTGGGCAACCGCCGGCATCACCGTGCTGTCGTTCCTGGTGTGGCTGCACCACTTCTTCACCATGGGCTCGGGTGCGAACGTCAACGCGTTCTTCGGTATCGCGACGATGATCATCTCGATCCCGACGGGCGTGAAGATCTTCAACTGGCTGTTCACGATGTACCGCGGCCGCGTCGAGCTGAACTCGATGATGCTGTGGACGATTGGCTTCATGATCACCTTCGTGATCGGCGGGATGACCGGCGTGCTGCTGGCCGTGCCGGGCGCCGACTTCCTGCTGCACAACAGCCTGTTCCTGATCGCTCACTTCCACAACACCATCATCGGTGGCGTGGTGTTCGGTTACCTGGCCGGTATCACGTACTGGTTCCCGAAGGCCTTCGGCTTCAAGCTGGACGAGAAGTGGGGCAAGCGTGCCTTCTGGTGCTGGTTCGTGGGCTTCTACACCGCCTTCATGCCGCTGTACGTGCTGGGCTTCATGGGCATGACGCGTCGTCTGAACCATACCGACAATCCGGCATGGCAGCCGTGGCTGATCGTTGCCGTGATCGGCGCCGCGATCATCGCCTGCGGTATCGCTTCGCAGCTGATCCAGATCTTCGTGAGCATCCGCAACCGTCATGCGCTGGCTGACGTGACGGGCGACCCGTGGGGCGGCCGTACGCTGGAGTGGGCGACGTCGTCGCCGCCGGCGCACTACAACTTCCCGGTCCTGCCGGTGGTGCGTGACATCGACGCCTTTGCCGACATGAAGGCGCGCGGTGAAGTGCCGACGCAAGTGGCTGCCAGCTACGAGAAGATCCACATGCCGAAGAATACCGGCGCCGGCTTCTTCATCGGCATGTTCTCGATCGTGCTGGGCTTCGCGCTGATCTGGCACATCTGGTGGATGGCCGTGCTGGGTCTGGTCGGCATGATCGGCAGCTTCATCCTCCGCAGTAACGACGATGACGTCGATTACTACGTGCCCGCTCACGAGGTCCACGAGACCGAGTCGGCCTACTTCCAACGTATCGGTTCGCAGGCTTAAACGGACTTAAACCCCCATGGCTACCAATGTTCTAGACGGTCACGCCGCGCACGCTCACGCGCACGGCCATGACCACGCGCATGACCATGCGCACCACCACGATGTCGCAGACACCAAGGTCTTCGGCTTCTGGGTGTACCTGATGAGCGACTTGATCATCTTCGCGTCGCTGTTCGCCACGTTCTGCGTGCTGCGCAACGCGACCGCAGGTGGTCCGACGGGCAAGGAGCTGTTCGATCTGTCGTTCGTGGCGGTGGAAACCGGCATCCTGCTGGTGTCGTCGATCACCTACGGCATGGTGATGGTCAGCCTGCAGAACGGCCGCAAGGATCTGGTCCTGACGTGGCTGGGCATCACCTTCCTGCTGGGTGCCGCGTTTATCGGCATGGAACTGTATGAGTTCCACCACCTGATCGTGGAAGGCGCGGGCCCGAACCGCAGCGCGTTCCTGTCGTCGTTCTTCACGCTGGTCGGTACCCACGGCCTGCACGTGGCGAGCGGCCTGCTGTGGATCGCCGTGATGGTGTGGCAAATCTCGGCCAAGGGCCTGACGCAGACCCAATCGACCCGTCTGGCGTGCCTCTCGCTGTTCTGGCACTTCTTGGACGTGGTGTGGATCGGCGTGTTTACCGTCGTGTATCTGCTGGGAGCGATGTAAATGGAACAGACCAACGCAACGGCCGCCGTCGCCCACGGTGACGCTCACGGCCACGCTGCCGGCGGCGCCGGCCATGCCACCGTCAAGGGCTACCTGATCGGCTTCGTGCTGGCGGTGATCCTGACGGCCATCCCGTTCAAGATGGTGATGGACGGCGGCTACTCGCACGGCACCGTGCTGGTGACGGTGATGGCCCTGGCGGTCGTGCAGATCGTCGTGCACCTGATCTACTTCCTGCACTTGGACGGCTCGTCCGCCCAGCGCTGGAACGTGATGGCCTTCCTGTTCACGCTGCTGATCCTGGCGATCGTGATCGTCGGTTCGCTGTGGGTCATGCACAACATGAACGCCAACATGATGACGATGTAACGGGGCTTGTCTCACGTTGCATCGGAAGGGCGCCCCTGGTGGGCGCCTTTTCTTTTACCCGCGCGGCGTGGCCCCCTGGCTTTGCTACACTCCGCGGATTCCCTCTTTCTGCGTTTTCCCCCGCTTCCAAGCCCGCCTTCTACCTATGTCACAGTACGTTTTCACCATGAACCGCGTGGGCAAGATCGTTCCGCCCAAGCGCCAGATCCTCAAGGACATCTCGCTGTCGTTCTTCCCGGGCGCCAAGATCGGCGTGCTGGGCCTGAACGGCTCGGGCAAGTCGACCGTGCTCAAGATCATGGCCGGCCTCGACAAGGACATCGAAGGCGAAGCCACGCCGATGCCCAACCTGAACATCGGCTACCTGCCGCAGGAGCCGCAGCTCGACCCCGCCAAGACCGTGCGCGAAGAGGTCGAAAGCGGCCTGGGTGAGGTGATGGACGCACAGAAGCAGCTCGAAGCCGTCTACGTTGCCTATGCCGAGCCGGATGCCGACTTCGACAAACTGGCCGAGGAGCAGGCCCGCCTGGAAGCCATCATCGCCGCCGGGTCGGGTGACAACGTCGAGCTGCAGCTGGAAATCGCCGCCGACGCGCTGCGCCTGCCGCCGTGGGACGCCAAGATCGAACACCTCTCGGGCGGTGAAAAGCGCCGCGTGGCGCTGTGCAAGCTGCTGCTCTCGCGCCCCGACATGCTGCTGCTCGACGAGCCGACCAACCACTTGGATGCCGAATCGGTGGACTGGCTTGAACAGTTCCTCACGCGCTTCCCGGGCACCGTGGTGGCCGTCACCCACGATCGCTACTTCCTCGACAACGCCGCCGAGTGGATTCTCGAACTCGACCGCGGCCACGGCATCCCCTGGAAGGGCAACTACAGCTCGTGGCTCGATCAGAAAGAGACGCGCCTGAAGCAGGAAGAGTCGAGCGAATCGGCCCGCCAGAAGGCGCTGAAGAAGGAACTGGAGTGGGTGCGCCAGAACCCGAAGGGCCGCCAGGCCAAATCGAAGGCGCGTCTGGCCCGCTTTGACGAACTGAACAGCCAGGAATACCAAAAGCGCAACGAAACGCAGGAAATCTTCATCCCGGCGGGCGAGCGCCTGGGCAATGAAGTGATCGAATTCCAGAACGTGAGCAAGAGCTATGGCGATCGCCTGCTGATCGACGACCTGAGCTTCACGATTCCGCCGGGCGCCATCGTCGGCATCATCGGCCCGAACGGTGCGGGTAAGTCGACGCTGTTCCGCATGCTTACGGGCAAGGAGCAGCCGGATTCGGGCACCATCAAGATCGGCCCGACGGTCAAGCTGGCCTACGTGGACCAGAGCCGCGATGCGCTGTCCGCCGACAAGACCGTGTTCGAAGAAATCTCGAACGGCTCCGACATCCTGACGGTGGGCCGGTATGAGACGCCGTCGCGTGCCTACATCGGCCGCTTCAACTTCAAGGGTGGTGACCAGCAGAAGCACGTCGGCACGCTCTCGGGCGGTGAACGCGGGCGCCTGCACCTGGCCAAGACGCTGATCTCGGGCGGTAACGTGCTGCTGCTGGATGAGCCGTCAAACGACCTCGATGTGGAAACGCTGCGTGCGCTGGAAGATGCGCTGCTGGAGTTTGCCGGCTGCGTGATGGTCATCTCGCACGATCGCTGGTTCCTCGACCGGATCGCCACGCACATCATCGCGTTTGAAGGCGATTCGCACGTCGAATTCTTCCCGGGCAACTACCAGGAATACGAAGCCGACAAGAAGAAGCGTCTAGGCGAAGAGGGCGCCAAGCCCAAGCGTATCCGCTACAAGCCCGTCACGCGGTAAGCACGGAAACGCGGGTCTTCGGGCCCGCGTTCTCGCCGCGTTTTCGATTACGGGGAGCGATCCGCCTCCACTGGCGGCGGTGGCGCATCAAGGTTGCTGTCGAACTCGGCGCGCTTGTGCGAACCATCGCAGAACGGCTTGTTCAGCGAGTGCCCGCAGCGGCACAGCCACACTTGGTCACCCTCGACCATCAACTCGCGCCCGCCTTGGGTGACGATGTGGAAATTCCCCTTGATGTGATACGGCCCGTTGTTGCGGGCCGTGATGATGACGTCGTCGGCCATGATGGCCTCCTGCGTGCCAGTGCTCAGAACAGGATGCCCTGCATCCGATAGGCGAAGCGCGCGGTTTTTGCATCGCGCATCAGTGCCATGAACTGGTCCATGTCCATGTGCACCACGTTTTCGTGGTCGCCGGCTTCAAAGTAGACGTCGCGGTGGGTCATCAGGCTGCTATCGAGGTACGTGGGCATGCCATAAGCCATGCCCACGGGCGGTACGGCGCCTGCGTCGCAGTCCTTGAAGACTTCACGCAGCTCCGATTCATCGGCCAGGGTCAGGTCGAAGCGACCGGATTCCCTTTGCAGCTCAGAGAGATGCAGGTGATAGGTGGAGGGCAGCACGGCCGCCACGTAGCCGAGTTTGTCTTCGAGCAAGAGCGTCTTGGCCAGACGGTCGCCCGGGACATGCGCCGACTGCGCAGTTTCAGTGCTGGTGTTGGTATGCGGATGACGAATCACCTCGTACAGGCAGCCTTTGTTGCGCAGGCAGCCGTCGAGGGTGCTGGCGATCGACATGGCGTCCTCCCGTATGGAGTGCGGCCAGCGGCGGGATTGCGTGTGGCCGCTACGCTCAGCATAGGTCGGTTTGCGACGTATGCAGGCAGGGGCGCGTACAAAAGCAACGGGCCGCTCGTATGAGCGGCCCGGGCTGGGAAGAACTTGTAGGCTGGGTGCGTGGGATCAGCGATCCCAGCCGCGGTGCCAGCCATGGTCGTGGCGCCATTCGCGCTCACGCCACTCGTGGCGGCGCCATTCACGTTCGCGCCAGTCGTCGCGATCCCGCCAGTAGCCGCCACCGTAATACACGGGTGCCGGCGCATACACCGGAGCCGGGCGGTACACCACCGGCGGCGGGGCATAGACCGGCGCAGGTGCCACGTAGACCGGCGCAGGCACGCCGATAGCCACGCCGACATCCACATGCGCCAGCGCTGCCGTCGAGGCGCACAGCGCGGCGCCACCCAGAACGAATGCGAGCAGTGTGCGTTTCATGATGCTTCTCCTTGGCAAGTTGCGAGGCCGTTGCGGGACGGTTGCGTGGGCTTCGTGCGTCAAATCGTTGAGGTCATTCTATGAACGCCAAGCCGAGTCAGGTGATACCTAATTCCTACCGATGTAACGGAAAGTAAAACGCCCCACCGGTAAGAAGCGGGTGGGGCGTCACGTTTGCAGCAGCGGTCGCGGCGATTCAGCTTTCTGCGGGTTGCCACGCCGCGCGTTGCTCCGGCGACGACCACACCGCCAGGTGCAGCGCCGACAGCGAGAACGGGTCCGACAGCAACACGAGTTTCTGCTTGCCGGTGAGCTTGTCGGGGCCGACTTCCAGCGCGTGACGTACGGTCGCCTCACGCACCGCAATCAGACGCTTGTCATGCGGGAAGCGTGCCGTACCGATCGCGCACATCAGCGCATTGGTGACGGGGTCCACCACGGCTTGGCGGAAGTCCGGCATCGGCGGCGCGTTGCGCAGGTGCTTGCGCGTGGCACGCAACTCGCGCGGCGGGCGCACTTCCTCGGGAATCATGAACAGGCGCAGGCGACGCATGCGTCGGCCCAGACTCACGCGGCTAGAGAGCACCGACAGTGGAATCGACACGATCAGCGCGCCTACTACGGGCGACAGCCACCACAGGAAGCTCGGGTTCAGCCAGTACACGATCGCGGCCCAGACGATGCCGATGACGGTATGCAGGCCATGGCGGCGCACGGCATCACCCCAGTGCGTCTGTGCGTCTTCACGCGGCGGCGATTTCCAATGCACCTTCCAGCCGAGGAACGCGGCCGTCACGAAGCGCGTGTGGAACAGCATGCGCACCGGCGCGGCCAGCACCGAGAACGCCGCCTCGATCGCCATCGACAGCGCCAGGTGGATCGCGCCACCAAAGCGCTTCGGCCCCTGCGCCCACAGCACGAGCACGCTCAGGATCTTCGGCAGGAACAGCACGGTAGCGGTGGCCGAGAACAGCGCGGCGGCCTTCTCTGGGTGCCACTCCGGCCAGATCGGGAAGATCTGATGCGGCTGCGTGAAGTACTCCGGTGCGATCAGCGTGTGCTTGGCCAGCAGCGCGGTGGAGAGCAACAGGAACAGGAACCACAGCGGCGCCGACAGATACGCCATCACGCCCGTGATGAACACCGCACGGTGCACGCGGTGGAAGCCCGGCGCGCCGAACAGGCGGAAGTTCATCAGGTTGCCGTGGCACCAGCGGCGGTCGCGGCCCAGCTCGTCGAGCAGGTTGGGCGGCATCTCTTCGTAGCTGCCGTCCAGGTCATAGGCGATCCACACGGCCCAGCCGGCGCGGCGCATCAGCGCGGCTTCGACAAAGTCGTGCGACATGATCTCGCCCGACAGCGAGCCCTTGCCCGGAATCGGCGCCAGCGCGCAGTGCTTGATGAACGGGTCCAGCCGGATGATGGCGTTGTGGCCCCAGTAGTGCGATTCGCCAAGCTGCCAGTAGTGCAGGCCGGCGGTGAACAGCGGGCCGTACACGCGCGTGGCGAACTGCTGGATGCGCGCATACAGCGTGTCGCGGCCGGCTGCACGCGGTGCGGTCTGGATGATGCCGGCGGAGGGCGCACCTTCCATCAATTGCACCAGACGCGTCAAGCAATCGCCGCTCATCACGCTGTCGGCGTCGAGCACGATCATGTAGCGGTACTTGCCACCCCAGCGCCGGCAGAAATCGTCGATGTTGCCGCTCTTGCGCTTCACGCGGTGGCGGCGCCAGCGGTAGTAGATGCGGCCGAAGCCATTGAGCGCGCGGCAGATGTGCAGCCAGGCATCCGCTTCTGCGGTGCGGATGTCGGGGTCGCCCGAGTCCGACAGCACGAAGAAATCGAAGTGCTCCAGATGGCCGGTGCGCTGCAGCGATTCATACGTCGCGCGCAGCCCCGCGAACACGCGCTGCACATCTTCATTGCAGATGGGCATGACGATGGCGGTGCGTGCATCGTCCGGAATCACCGCATCGGGCGCGGCGCGGCGCGAGATGACGAAGCGATCGCCATGGAACGCCAGTAGCAAAAAGCCGGTGATGGCCGTCCAGAACCCCGCCGACACCCAGCAGAACAGCACCGCAAACAGCACGATGATGATGGCTTCCAACCAATCGGCGCCGTGATACGGCAGCACCGTGCTCATCGCCCAGGTGGCGCCGATGGTCTGCGCGATCATCAGCGCGAGCAGCGTCAGGCGGCGGCGTGCGCCGACAAAACGCCAGATGCCCTTGGGGTCCGGCGAATCGGGTTTCTCGTAGGGCACAGGCGCCTTGCCGCCGTGCTGCCAGCGGTCGAAAGCGTTGCGCATGCGCCAGATCGGCCCGAGCACCCACGGCCACGGCACCATCGAGCGGCGCGCGGGCGTGGGGCCGGTATCCAGGTGGATACGGCCTTCGCTGTCGTGTTCGAGCGGAGGCGCGGGTTCGGCCGCCGGGGTGGTCGACGCAGCATCGACGCGCGCGGTGCCATAGGCGGCATCCAGGCGTGACCCGACGGACGCATAAGCGGGGGCGTCGGCTTCGAGTGAATGCGCTTGTGCCGGATCGAGCTTGGCGAGCGCGCGGTGCAGCTTGGCGAGCGCTGCGGCATCGTCGTCGCCGGCCGTAACGCCTGCGTCACGCAGCAGCGTGGCACGCGCGTCGGCCGCCAGAGGCAGCGCTTCAAGATAGCGCTCGGCAACGGCCTGCGCCGATGCCGAGCCGGTGGAGGCGGCGGCGCTAGCAGCGCCGCCAGCTTGGGCGTTCAGCCCGGAGGTAGCAGATAGCTCCACGTCTCAGAAAGTCCGGTACCGCCGCTGCGCAGGTAGCCGCGCAGTTCGACTGGTTTGTCGTCGTCGACCCGCTTGAGGCGCACGGTCACGCGCCAGCCGCCGGTCGCGGTGTTGGGTTGGCCAAAGATCGATTCGATCTTGCCGTTGGCATCCGCCGAGAACAC
Organism: Ralstonia sp.; assembly: GCA_039592975.1. Taxonomy (GTDB): domain Bacteria; phylum Pseudomonadota; class Gammaproteobacteria; order Burkholderiales; family Burkholderiaceae; genus Ralstonia. The sequence goes on from JBCNQE010000013.1 coordinate 115,395, forward strand.
CGGCTCCACCGGTGCATTGGGGGCCAGTTTGGCCAGCGCGGGGCCTTCAAAGTCGACCACGAAGGCGATTGTGTCGTCAGGCTTGCGCTCATCCGGGCGCTTGGTGGTCCAGCCGTGCGAACGGCGCGTCTGCGTGACCCAGGCCAGCGCTGGCTTCTTGTCGCCGTCCTTCTGCCACAGCATGCGGTATTCGAGGTTGAACGGCTGCTGCGGCTTGGGCGGATTCTCCGGCACCCAATAGGCGACCACGTTGTCGTTGGTTTCGTCCGGCGTCGGAATCTGCACGAGTTCCACGCGGCCCGCGCCCCATTTGCCGACGGGCTCCACCCAGGCGCTCGGGCGCATTTCGTAGCGGTCGCCGATCTCTTCGTAGCTGGAGAACGCGCGATCACGCTGCATCAGGCCGAAGCCGCCCGGGTTGGTGGTCGAGAACGAGCTGACCAGCAGGCGCTTCGGGTTCGTCAGAGGGCGCCAGATCCACTCGCCCGTACCGGACAGCACCGACAGGCCGTCGGAATCGTGCACCTCGGGGCGGAAGTCCAGGTTGGCCGCCGGCTGGTTCTCGCCAAAGAAGAACATGCTGGTGAGCGGCGCGATGGCCAGCTTGCTGACGTTCTCGCGCATGTAGACCTGCGCCTTCACGTCGACCACCGTATCGGTGCCCGGCTTGATGACGAAACGATACGCCCCCGTGGCGCGGCGCGAATTCAGCAGCGCATAGATCGTCAGCTCCTTTGCGTTGGCGGCAGGGCGTTCGATCCAGAAATCGGAGAAGCGCGGGAATTCCTCACCCGAGTTGAGCGCCGTGTCGATGGCCAGACCGCGCGCGGAAAGGCCGTAGACCTGGTTCTTGCCGATGGCGCGGAAGTACGACGCACCCAGGAAGACGATGACTTCGTCCTTGTACTTGGGCGTGTTCATCGGGTAATGCACGCGGAAGCCGGCAAAGCCCAGGTGCTGAAGCTGCTTCGGGTCCAGCTTGACGGGGCCGTAGTCGAACAGGCGCGGGTCGAAGCGGATTTCGCGCACGCCAGCCGGCGACACCTCGTTGATCTTCACCGGCTGATCGTAGTACGAGCCTTCGTGGAAGAAACCGAGCTCGAACGGCAGCTTGTCCTTGCGCCAGTAGGCCTGATCCGACTTGAAGCGGATCTCGCGGTATTGGTCGTAGCGCAGTTCACGCAACTGGCGCGGCAGGGTCTCGGCCGGCGCCTGGTACGGCTTGGTCGCCAGTTGCTTGGCGCGCACTGCCACATCGTTGAAGCCGAAGGCCAATGCGGCCTGCGCGGACGCCAGTGCCAGCAGGCCCACGGCCAACCTCGCAAGGCCGGTCACCGACCGCGCACGAGGTGCTTGCTGGGTGGCGGGGGAATGGGGAGGAACAGCGTAGGGGGTGTTCAAAATGAGATCGCATCTATGCGGCGCACCCGAAGAAGGTGATGCTTGGGGCCCGCCGGTCATTCGTCTGTGCCGCGGAGATTCTACCCGCCTGACCTTTACGAGATCAAAACCGGCAACATTTTGATAATGTTTCTGGCCAGCATCCCTCAACAATCCACGTCAATCGGCGTGTAAACCTGTCCCTTGTTTGCCCTTTTGGTGCATCCATCGTCCGGCGGAGGGGAACGCGCGCGCTGTGGCCCGGTCAGAACCGCTTCATTCGTGCCTGCGTGGCACACTCTCGGCTCTTGTCTTCCCTGGAGTTCTGCATGACTTGCTGGACGCGCCGCACCGTAGCGCTTGCTGTTTCGACCGTGCTACTCGCGCCGGCGGCATTTGCCGCCACTGCCGCCAAAGATGCACCCAAGGCCGCCGCCCCCGCCAATGTCGAGCGTGACCCGGGTGACGTGGCTGTGCTGCTCGATGCCTTCCCGCTCGGCAAACCGTTGCCCAAGCTGCCTTCGTGTGAGGACGTCCGCGCGAACGGCGGCAAGGATGTCGCCGAATACTGCTCCGATGCGCTGGAATCCCACGGCCGCACACGCTCACTGGGCGTGCCGCAGGCCAAGCGCCCTGCATTGATGGATGGCCCCCAGGCGGTGCTGCTGATCGACCAGGGCAAGGTCGCCGGCTTGTTTGTGCCGACGCGCGGCGTGGACACCGAACAGCGCGTCTTCCAGGCGCTGTCGGGTCGTTACGGTAAGCCCGCGCAAGAGGGCAAGGCGCCGCTCAAGCTGAAGTCCGGCAAGACGGTCGACTCGCTGCGCGCGCGCTGGGCGGGCCCGCAGACCATCGTGACGATGTATGCGATTCCCGAAGAACCGCAGAACGGCACGGTGGAATTTCTCTGGGCGCCGCGTGCCGGTGCGGTGATGGATCAGATGCGCGCAGAAGTGGACCCGAACGCGCCCAAGCCGGCGTCCGGTGTGGCGGCTTCTGCGCCTGCCGTGGGCGGCAAGCCTGGCGCTGGGAAGTTGCCGTCACAGCAGTGAGCTTACGGACACATGTCCGTAGCCTTCCGTTACATCCCTTACAGACGCATGACCCCGGCGTCGCCCGGCAGTGCTTATAACGTCCACATGGCCCCATTGGAGGGGCCGAAGGACGCGAATCATGAAAATCGTGGCTCTGGCCTCGCTTCTTGCACTATCGGCCGCGACGCTTGGGGGTTGTGCGGTGTATCCCGCGCCAGTGGCGGTTGCGCCTGCACCGGTCTATGCGGCGCCGGCCTATCCGGCTTACTACGGCGGTTATTGGGGCGGGCCGTCGGTGTACTTCAACTACCGCCACCGCTGAAGGCGTGAGGGCTTAGTCCGCTGAGCGCAGCCCCGGCCAGCCCGGCGCCAGCGTCTGCGGCAAGCCCAGCAGATCCAGCACGCGCCCCACCGTATGGTCGACCAGATCGTCGATCGTCTTGGGGCGCTGGTAGAAGCCGGGCACGGGCGGGAAGATGATGCCGCCCATCTCGGTCACGGCCGTCATGTTGCGCAGGTGCGCCAAGTTGAGCGGCGTTTCGCGCACCATCAGGATCAGGCGACGGCGCTCCTTGAGCGTGACGTCCGCCGCACGGGCGATGAGGTTGTCCGACAGCCCATGCGCGACAGCCGCCAGCGTCTTCATGGAACACGGCGCCACCACCATCGCTTCGGCCGCAAACGAGCCGCTGGCAATGGTGGCGCCGATGTCGCGCACGTTGTGCACCACGTGCGCCAGCGCTTCCACTTCTTCGCGCGCCATGTGCAGCTCGTGCTGCACGTTCATCAGCCCTGCAGGCGACATTAGCAGGTGCGATTCCACCCCCGCTGATTCACGCAAGCCCTGCAACACCTGCAGCAGCCGCACGCCATAGATGGCGCCCGACGCTCCCGTAATCGCCACGATGATGCGGCGCACGCGCGCCACATCGGTCGGGTTTGGCTGGGGCGAGGTCACGCTGAAACGAGGACGCGTTTGGCGATCAGTGATCGCCGATCAGGCAGCCAGCAGCGGCTGCAGTTCGCCGCTCTGGTACATCTCCATCATGATGTCCGAGCCACCGATGAATTCGCCCTTGATATAGAGCTGCGGAATGGTCGGCCAGTTGGCGTATTCCTTGATGCCCTGACGGATTTCGTCATCTTCCAGCACGTTGACGGTGTGCGGCTGGTTTACGCCGCAGGCCTTCAGGATCTGGATGGCGCGGCCCGAGAAGCCGCACATCGGAAATTGCGCCGTGCCCTTCATGAAGAGGACGACAGGGTGACCTTTGACGATCTGGTCGATTTTTTCGTGCGTGGTGCTCATGGGGGACTCGATTCGATTGGGAGTGCGATTGAGGAGCAGCGGGCGCCGCATCCGCATTGGAAAACCCGTCTATTTTAGCGAGGAACGCTCTCGGCGTTTTGATCCAGCCATTGGCCGCCGCTGCAGCGGTCATTGCCGCCCAGGTCCCGCGCAGTGAACACGTTGGTGAAACCCGCGTCTGCGAGCAGCGCGCGCACGGCCTCACCCTGGTCGTAGCCGTGTTCGAGCAGCAGCCAGCCGTCTGCGGTCAGTCGAGCCGGCGCCCCTGAAATGATGGCGCGCAAATGCCGCAGGCCATCGCCGTGGTCCGTGAGGGCGCTGGCCGGCTCGAAGCGCAAATCGCCTTGGGCTAAGTGTTCGTCCGCAGCCGCGATATAGGGCGGGTTGCTTGCGATGAGGTCGAACGCGGGCGGTGCATCGGCTTCGGCCAGCGCACCGTACCAGTCGCCCAGTGCCCCGCGCACGTTGGTGGCGCCCAGCGTCTGGGCGTTGTCCATCGCCACGGCCAGCGCATCGGCGGAAGCGTCGGTCGCCCACACCCGCGCATCGGAGCGTGCCAGTGCGACGGTGATGGCGATAATGCCGCTGCCGGTACCCATGTCCAGCACGGCGGGGGCGTCGCGGTCTTCGAGGCGGTCCAGCGCTTGCTCGACCAGCACTTCGGTATCCGGGCGCGGAATCAGCACGGCCGGCGTCACCCTGAACGTGCGGCCGAAGAATTCACGCTCGCCCAGCAGATAGGCCATGGGCTCGCCGGCCAGGCGGCGCGTGGCGAGGTCGCTGATCTGCGCGCGGGCGGCTTCGTCGATGGGGTAGGCGTCTTGCGTGATGAGCTGCACGCGCGACAGGCCCGTCACGTGCGAGACCAGCATGCGTGCTTCCAGCGCGGGCAGGCCGGCGCGTGCAAGCACACTCAATGCATCGGCCACGCGAGCCAGGGTTTCGGGCGGTATGACAGGAGTAGACGACACGGCAGCGGCTTGGCAGCGAAGATCGGGCGCACAAAATAACACGGGCCCGGCCGATATGGCGCGAGCCCGTGAGCGGGTCGATGCGAGGTGAGGGCGCTTACTGCTTCGTTGCGTCCTTGACCTTGTTGGCGGCGTCCTTGGTGGCAGCAGCGGTCTTGTCTGCAGCAACCTTGGCGGCGTCGGCCGTCTTGTCAGCCGCTTCCTTCGCGGCGTCCTTAGCCTGCGACAGCACGCCCGAAGCGGAGACCTGTGCATCCGACGCGGCTTGCGAGAGCTCCACCTTGGCGGCGTCGGCAGCCTTGGTCACAGCGGTGCCGGCGTTGTCGAGAGCCTGTTTGGCGGCGTCCTTCGATTGTTCCATTGCGCTCTTCGCGGCCTGGTCGGCGGCTTCATCCTTCTTGCCGCACGCGGCGAGGCCAAGGGCAAGCGTGGTAGCGACGGTGATGGCCAGCAGTTGCGTACGCATTGCGATTCTCCTAATCGTTGTGTTGGTTGCCGCGCCCCGTTCGGGGAAGAGGCACTACCGGATGCGACCGGCGGCGCACTCGGCGCGATCGAAATCGATTATAGGAACGGGTGGCCGGCGCGCCACCGCGCAAAGCTGTATCAAACGCAAGCGGATGTTACGAAGCCCGCGCTTTTTAACAATCCGGCGCGATCAGGCGATCAAGCGTCTTCACCCAGCGCGGCGAGTTGTTCGGCCTGGTGCTCAGCGGCCAACGCGCCCACGAGCTCATCCAGATCGCCGTCCATGATCGCGTCGATCTTGTACAGCGTCAGGTTGATGCGGTGGTCGGTCACGCGGCCCTGCGGGAAGTTGTACGTGCGGATGCGGTCGGAGCGGTCGCCCGAGCCGATCAGGCTCTTGCGCGCGCTGGCTTCCTTGGCTTGGGCCTCGCGCTCCTGGCGGTCCTTGAGGCGCGCGGCCAGGACCTGCATGGCGCGGTCCTTGTTGCGGTGCTGGCTGCGGTCGTCCTGGCATTCCACCACCAGGCCGGTCGGCAGGTGGGTGATACGCACGGCCGAATCCGTCTTGTTGATGTGCTGCCCGCCCGCGCCGGACGCGCGGAAGGTGTCGATGCGCAAATCCGCCGGGTTGATCTGGATGTCGGCCAGCGCATCGGCCTCGGGCATGATCGCCACGGTGCAGGCCGACGTATGGATGCGCCCCTGCGCCTCGGTGGCCGGCACCCGCTGCACGCGGTGGCCGCCCGATTCGAATTTCAGCCGCGAATACGCGCCTTCGCCCACCAGCCGCGCGATCACTTCCTTATAGCCGCCCAGGTCGGACGCCGATTCGCTCACGATTTCCACCTGCCAGCGCTGGCGCTCGGCAAAGCGCGTGTACATGCGCAGCAGGTCGCCCGCGAAGAGAGCCGATTCGTCCCCGCCCGTGCCGGCGCGGATTTCCACGAAGATGTTGCGGTGGTCGTTCGGGTCTTTGGGCAGCAGCAGGCGCTGCAGGTCGCCTTCGAGCGATTCCATGCGCTCGCGCGCGGCGCGGAGTTCCTCTTCGGCAAACGCCTTCATGTCGGGGTCGGCCAGCAGCTCCTGCGCGGTGGCGATGTCTTCTTCGGCCTGCTTCCATGCCGCGAATTGCGCGACGACGGGCTCCAGCTCGGCGTGCTCGCGTGTGAGCTTGCGGTACTGGTCGAGATTGGCGGTGGCGTCTTCCCGCGCGAGCAGCGCGTTGATTTCGACAATGCGCTCGGCCAACTGGTCGAGCTTGGACAGCATGCTGGGCTTCATTCGGGCAGTCGCGGAAGAGGGGCCAAAGGCGGCTAAAGGCAGGGCGGCGCATGATATCGCGCCACAGGACACGCGCCCGGCGGGGGCGCAAGGCGAAGGGCGGAATCGGGCGCCGCTAGCGCTCGGAGTGGCTGGACTGGCGGAACAGCGCCGGCAGCAGGTCGATGAGCTGTTCGCGGCCGTCGCCTTGCGCGTGGTTCAGCGCGTGCGTCGGGCCGTGCAGGAATTTCTTGGTGAGCGCCTGCGACAGCGCTTCGAGTACGAGCGCCGGGTCGTCGCCGCGCGCGAGCATGCGCTGCGCGCGTTCCAGTTCGCCCTGGCGCAGGGTCTCAGCCTGCGCGTGCAGATCGCGGATGATGGGCACCACGCTGCGCGCGTCGATCCAGTGCATGAAGTTCTGCACGCGCGTCTCGATGATGGCCTCGGCCTGCGCCACGGCGGCTTGCCGCAGCGCGTTGCCTTCGCGCACGATGGCGCCGAGGTCGTCCACGGTATAGAGAAATACGTCGGACAGGCGCGCGACTTCCGGCTCGATGTCGCGCGGCACGGCAAGGTCGACCATGAACATCGGGCGATGGCGGCGCTGCTTGATGGCGCGCTCCACGGCACCCAGGCCGATGATGGGCAGCGTGCTGGCCGTGCACGAGACGACGATGTCGAATTCGGCCAGCTTGGTCGGCAGCTCGGCCAGGCGCACGGCGCGGGCGTTCAAGCCCTGGTTCGACAGGGATTCGGCGAGCTTTTCGCCGCGCTCGAGCGTGCGGTTGGCGATCACCACCTCGCGCGGTTGCTGCGCGGCGAAGTGCGTGGCGCACAGCTCGATCATCTCGCCGGCGCCGATGAACAGCACGCGCTGCTCGACAATCGATTCAAAAATGCGCTGTGCCAGTCGCACGGCGGCGGCGGCCATCGATACAGAATGCGCGCCAATCTCGGTCGTGCCGCGCACTTCCTTGGCCACCGCAAAAGTGCGCTGGAATAGCTGATTCAGGTACGTGCCCAGGGCGCCCGCTTCGGTGGCGGTGCGCACGGCATCTTTCATCTGGCCGAGGATCTGCGTCTCACCCAGCACCATGGAGTCGAGCCCGCTGGCCACGCGAAACGCGTGACGCACGGCCAGCGACTGGCCCAGTGAATACACGTGGGGCGCGAGTTCGCCCGGGTCGATGTTGTGGTGCTGCGCCAGCCACCGGATCGCGTGCTCGTGCGCGGTCGCCTCGGGCAGGTTGCCGTCGGTGGCGCAATAGATCTCGGTGCGGTTGCAGGTGGAGAGGATGGCGGCCTCGGCCGTGCTCTTGCGCTGCGGCAGGTGCTGACGCAGCGTGCCCAGCGCGGGCCCCACCTGCTCGAGCGGAAACGCCACCTTCTCGCGCAGGGAAAGCGGCGCCGTGTGGTGGTTGATTCCGAGGGTCAGCAACTGCATGTGGGGCGGCCGGTTGGATGGGGACGGCACGAATTTTGAGCCGTGTGAATTATAACGCCGGCCCTCCACCTCGACAGGATGCAGGTCAAACGCGGCGAGGGTGAATTGGCGAATGTAGGTTATGCGTCACGCGACGGGTACCGCCCTGCCGTGGCCTTCCGCGCCGCCTTGCGCTAAGGTACGCGTCCAATTGAACCGACACGGCACTACGGAGAATGCAATGGGGTGGATCGGGCCGCTTTGGATCGGGCTGGCAGTGGGCGTGGCAGCACGTTGGCTACATCCGGCTGGCAAGCGCCTGGGGTGGCTTGCGGCCCTCCTGACCGGCGGGATTGGCGCGTTGCTCGGCTACTACGCCGGCCAGTTCGCGCACCTCTATGCCGACGGGCAGATCATGGCGTGGACCGCCGCGGTGGTGGGCGCCATGCTGATGCCTGCGGCGTGGGGTTTGTTGCGCCGATAGCGATAGCGATAGCGTGTGCGGTGCGGCATTCTGGCGCGCCGTGTCAGCCAGCACTGGCCTGGGCCGCGCCGGCATCGCGGGCGGCCAGGTAGCCAACCAGCAGCCGTTCAAGCCGCTTGAAGTCCACAGGTTTGGTCAGGTGATCCGTGAAGCCCGCCTCCCGGCAGCGGGCGATGTCTTCTTCCATGCCGTAGCCCGTAATGGCAATCGACGGCGCCGCCTGCCGCTGGGCAAATACGTGCACCACGTCCAGGCCGCTTCCGTCCGGCAGGCCGATATCACTGATGAGCAGGTCGAACGTGCCGGATTCGGCCGCTTGCATGGCAGTCCGCGCGCCATTGGCCGTGGTGACGGTGTGGCCGAGCAGCTCCAACACCTGCCCCATGGCTTCCGCCGTGTCGGCGTTGTCTTCCACCAGCAATACGTGCAGCCCGCGCGTGGTTTGGGTGAGGGGCATGGCCGGCGCGGGTGGGGTTTCCGGCTGCGTCAGTTCGGCGGCCACCGGTAGCATGAGCGTGAAGGTCGCCCCCTGATGCCGGCCCGCGCTTTCGGCGGTGAGCGTGCCATCGTGTTTCTGTACCAGCGCATGGGCGATCGCCAGGCCTAAACCCAGCCCCCCAAAGCGTTGCGTGATCGACGCATCGGCCTGCTCGAACGCCGAGAAAATGCGCGGCAGCGCTTCAGGTTCGATGCCGATACCGGTGTCCTTGACGGACACCGCCACGGTGGCCGGCCCAGGGTTCCACACCCGGACTTCGATGGCGCCGCCAGCTGGGGTGAACTTGACCGCATTGCGCACCAGGTTCCAGATCACCTGCTGGATGCGCGCGCCGTCGGCAAACAGCCGGCTGCGCCGCGCCTCGAAGCGCGTCTTGAGTGACAAGCGTTTGACTTGCATGTCGCTGCGCGACATCTCCAGCGTGCTTTCCAGCAGCGGGTACAGATCGACCGGTGCAAAGCTCACGGCCAGCTTGCCGCGCGCAATGCCGGTGATGTCGAGCAGATCGTCGATCAGGCGCGCTTCCAGCTCCGCGTTGCGGCGGACGACTTCCAATTGCGCCACCACGGTCGCCGGCAGATCCTGGCGCAGCTCGAGCAGATGCACGGCAGTCAGGATGGGCGTGAGCGGCGTACGCAGCTCGTGCGACAGCACGGCGAGGAAGTGATCCTTGGCGTGGTTGGCGGTTTCGGCTTCTTCCTTGGCGCGGCGCAGGGCGTCGGCGGCCATGCGTTCTTCGGTGGCGTCGCGGATGATCTTGGAGAAGCCGATCAGTTGGCCCGCCTCGTTGTGGATGGCGGTGACCACGCTGGAGGCAAAGAACGGCGTGCCGTCCTTGCGCAGCATCCAGCGGTCGTCGCTGATGCTGCCTTCCTGGCGCACGCGCTCGAGCTTGCGCTGGAAGTCGCCCGCCTCGCGCGCGGCCTGCGGGTACAGGATCTCGGCTGACTTGCCGAGAATGTCTTCGCGTGCGTAGCCTAGGATGCCGTGCGACGCCGCGTTCCAGGTGCGCACGATGCCCTGCGGGTCGAGCGAGAGCACGGCGTGCTCCTTGAGCGCGTTGACCAGCAGGCGGAAGTGCGTTTCGGTTTCGCGCAGCGCGGCTTCGGCGGCAATGCGCTGGCGGCGTTCGGCGGCTTCGGCCAGGGCACGCAGCAGCACCACCGGCAGGCGTTGCAGGCGTTGCTTGATCACGTAATCGGTGGCGCCGCGCTTGAGCATGTCGACAGCATGCTCCTCCCCCAATGCGCCCGACACAAAGATGAACGGCGTCTGCGGCGCCATGCGTCGTGCAATGTCCAGCGCTTCTGCGCCGGTGAACTGCGGCAGCATGTAGTCGGCCAGGATGGCGTCGAAGGTGCGCCCGCTGAGTTGCGCGACGAAGTCGGTTTCGTTGTCGACCAGAACCGTATCGGCGGGCAGGTTGGCGGTTTCCAGCCGCGCACGCGTGAGCTCCGCATCGAGCGGGTTGTCTTCGACCATCAGCAATTGCAGGTTGGGCATGGGGGCGAGGGGCTCCAGAGGGCAGGGCTAGCCAGTGGCCTGCATGGCGCGGCGGGTGCGCGTGGACCCTGGCGGCGGTTCGTTGAGCACCGCCCAGAACACACCCAGGTCGGCAATCGCGTCTACAAACGCGCGGAATTCCACCGGTTTGACCACGTAGGCATTGACCCCGAGTTCGTAGCTGCGCAGCAGGTCCGTCTCTTCGCGCGAAGACGTCAGCATGACCACCGGCAGGCTCTTGAGTGACGGCGTGGTGCGGATGTTGGCCAGCACCTCCAGCCCGTCCACCTTGGGCAGCTTCAGGTCGAGCAGCACCACGGCGGGATTGCCGGGGACGCGGCCAGCGTAGGTGCTGCGCGCATGCAGGTAGTCCAGCGCCTCGGCGCCGTCGCGGGTGACGACCACATCGTTGGCAAGCTGGCTGCGCTCCAGCGCCAGCAAGGTCAGCTCGAGGTCGTTCGGGTTGTCTTCAACGAGCAGGATGGGTTTGAGCATGATGGCTTTTGGCATGGAAAGAGCGATCAGGCGTCGCGGGTAACGGGTGCGCGGGCACCCGTGTCAATCGGCCCTCGCAGCGTCGGTGTGCGCGGGAGGGCAAAGTAAAACGTGGCGCCACGGCCAAGCTCGCCTTCGGCCCAGGTGCGGCCGCCGTGGCGCTCGACAATGCGTCGCACATTGGCCAGACCGATGCCGGTACCCTCGAATTCCTCCATGCGGTGCAGTCGCTGGAATACGCCGAACAGCTTGCCCACGTATTCCATCGAGAACCCCACACCGTTGTCGGCAATGCGCACGACGGTTTCGATGGGGCTTTGCTCGGCGTCGACGCGGATATGCGCCGGGACGCGGTCGCGCGTGTATTTGACGGCGTTGGCGAGCAGGTTGCGCACTGCCAACTGCAGAAAGGTGGGGTCGGCCCGCACCATGGGGAGGGTGGCGATGTCCCATTCGATCTGCCGGTCCTGCGCATCGGTGGACAGGTCACGTGCAATGCCGCGCACGAGTTGGGCGAGGTCGACGTCAGCCAAGCGCAAGGCCCCCCGGCCCATTTGCGAGAACGTCAGCAGGTCGTCCACCAGCTTGCCGGCAAAGCGTGAGGAGTTCGAAATCGTTTGCAGGAAGTGTCGCCCGCGCGGAGAAACGTGGTCGCCCTCCATCTCCCCCAGCAGCTCCGCATACCCGGCGATGTGGCGCAGCGGGGCGCGGAGATCGTGCGAGACGGAATACGAGAAGGCCTCCAGTTCGTGGTTGGCGCGGCGCAGTTCGCCAGCGAGTTCGGCGGCTTCCTCGGCGCGGCGCAGCACAATGTTGAGGACGGCATAGCGGAATTCGGCGGCCATATCCAGTTCGCTCGGTCGCCACGGGCGCGCGGTGTGCGCGATGTGCTCTTGCCAGTGGTGCGTGCGGCCGAGCGCCGGTGCGGCGCGGGGGCCGACGCCGGGCGCGGTGGCGCCGCCGGCCCAACGCACGGTATGCGGGGTTTCGGGGCGGAACCAGAGTATGTAGTGCTGATGCAGTTGCGATACCTGCACGGCCAGCACGCCCGCCGCCTGCGGCAATAGCGCCGCGCCGGCCGGATACTCGGCGGCTAGCCGGTCGGTATGGAAGACATCGCGCGGGTGTTGCTGCGCAAGCCATTCGGTCAGGTGGAGGATGCTGTCGGCGTCGGGCGTCGCGCCCACGCGCGTGCATTCGCCGCGCCGCACGATGGCCACGCCGCTGGCCGAGGCAAAGCGCAGCAGATCGGCCGGATGTTCAAGCAGGCCATCCTGAAAATTGTCGCGATCCGCCATGGCCGCGAGCAGCCTCACCAGAATGCGCCGCAGCTCCAGCCGGTAGGCGATTTCTTCCCGGTCTTCCTTGGCCTCGATCTGCAGCGACAAGATCTGCGCCAGGTGCTCGCACGCCATGCGCACCTCGAACGGCAGCGTGCGCGGCGTGGCGTGATGGCACGCGACCAAGCCCCAGAGCCGGCCGCGCACGGTCAACGCCAGCGTGAGCGAGGCCATGGCGCCCATGCGGCGCATGGTTTCGCGCTGGCTGTCGGAGGCAGCGCGCAGGCCGGCATAGGACAGATCGGTGGCCCGCCCAGAAACGGGCACCCCGGCAGGGAAGAGTCGCACCGGCGTGTCGTCGATGTCGGACACGAGGCGCAACGGGTTGCGCCCGTACATGTCGCGGATTTCAGGCGTCAGGTCCGTGCCGGGCAGGTGCGTGCCGAGCAGCGACTCGTACGTAGCGTCGCGGGCTTCGGCCAGCACACGTACCGAGCCATCGGCGTCAAAGCGATAGACCGCCACGCGGCCGAAGCCGGTCAGGCGGTGCACCTCGCGGGCGGCCAACTCCGCCAGCGTGTCGACCCGACTGACCGCTTGCAAGCTGCTGACAAAGGTCCGTACCAGCGGATACATCGAGGCAAAGGCGCCATCCGTCGGCTGGATGGCGGCTTCCAACTCCAGGATCAATACGCCCCGGTGCCGGTGGATGACCGCATCGACCGCATCGCCCTGGGGTGTCTGCAGCGTGCCGCAATACAAGGGGAGATTGTCGATCCGGTGGGCGCCCAGAGCACGCTCCAACACTTGGCGGCCGGCCGCGCCGATCACCTGTTCGACGGGCGCATGCAACGCCCGCGCGAGCGGCATGCCGAGCGCGGGTTCCAGGTTTTCGCTGGCCTGGCGGATGCGCAGGTCAGGCTCCGATAGGCACAGGAGTACCCCACGCGATTGGATGGCGGCATCGCGGTCGAGCTCGGCGGAGGCATCGACGTCGGCGATCATGGGCGGAAACAGACTCATGGTTGAAGGCGGGAGACGCCGAACTGGCGCGCCCCACTTGATGGAGCGGCACGGGTATCTCCCATTTGGCAGCAAGCGGCGTGCCCGCCCCTTGTGATTGGCGGCGGGACACACGCGGCGGGCTGAACTGGCGGCCCTCGTCAACCAATCTGGCGTGTAAAAAAGTGATGCTCCGCGGCTGCAATGTTGCAACGGCGTTTGGCAGGCTGGACGTGGGTTTTGGCCCGATTTGCGGCTAGGTTTGCGATCAGGCCGGGCGATCGGAGCAGGCTTGGCCGGCGCTTTCTCACAGGCAGTCGAGGAGTATCATCAGCCTCTTTCTCACCCGCCCCGCTGGGACTGCCCATCATGCTGACAAAGCGTTTCGTCATGGCTGCCGCCGCTGTTCTGACCACCCTCGCCATGGCGCCGGGCGGCGCATCGGCGGAGCCCACCTACACCGTTGGCGCGGGTGGCACCTACCGCCCGTTCGAGTTCGAAACCCCGCAGAAGGAACTGACCGGCTTCGACATCGACCTCATCAAGGCCATCGGCAAGGCGGGTGGCTTCAACGTCAAGCTGGTCAACTCGCCGTTTGAGGGCATTTTTGCCGCGCTCGCCCAGGGGGATCGCGACATCATCATTTCGGGCCTCACGATCACCGAGCAGCGCAAGAAGACCGTGGATTTTTCGGCGCCGTACTTTCCGGCCAGTCAGGTGATCATTGCCGCGCCGAGCGCAAAGATCAGCGGTCTGGCAGATCTGAAGACACGTCAGGTCGGCGTGGTGGCATCGAGCGCCGGTGACACGGCTGTCTCGGAAGAGTTGGGCCGCACGAGCTCGGCCATCAAGCGCTTCGACAACACGCCGCTGATGCTCGAAGAGCTGTACCGCGGTGGCGTGGATGCCGCGGTGGGCGATGCGGGCGTGATCAAGTTCTACGTCAAGAGTCACCCGGAAAAGAAGTTCAGCCTGGTGGCAGACGCGAAGTTCAAACCGCAGTACTTCGGCATCGCCGTCAAGAAGGGCAACAAGGTCGTGCTCGATCAGGTCAACGCCGGCCTGAAGAAGGTCATTGCCGACGGCACCTACGCCAAGATCTACAAGCAGTGGTTTGACGACAACGTGCCGACGCTGCCGCAGCAATAAGCACACACCGTTGACCACGCTTTGACGAAGCCGGCACTGCCGGCTCGTTTCATTCTGATTCTGTTGCTTTGTAGGAAGGCTCCTTATGGGTGGGTTCCAGTGGGACATCATCAGCGAATATGCGCCGCTCTTCGTCGAGGGCACGCTGATGACGCTCAAGTGCACGGTGATCAGCGTGATCGCCGGCACGTTGCTCGGGCTGGTGCTCGGTGTTGGCCGGCTCGCCGAGGCACGTCATGGCTTCCACAAGTATTTTTTGCGCTATGCGGTGCAATATCCGGTGCGCTTTTACGTCAGCTTCTTTCGCGGCACGCCGCTATTCGTGCAGATCCTGCTGATCCACTTTGCACTGATGCCGGTGCTGATCAACCCGGCGGACGGCCTGATCCTCAGCGGTGATGTGGCGCGGGAAGTGCGGCAGCAGTACGGCGCGTTCACCTCGGCGGTACTCGCCATCTCGCTTAACGCGGGGGCGTATGTGTCGGAGATCTTCCGCGCCGGCATCCAGTCGATCGATCGCGGCCAAGCCGAGGCGTCGCGCTCGCTGGGCATGACCTACATGCAGACGCTGCGAAAGGTCGTGCTGCCGCAGGCCTTCCGCCGCATGCTGCCGCCGCTGGGCAACAACGCCATCGCCATCGTCAAGGATTCGTCGCTGGCATCGGCCATCGGCCTGGCGGAACTCGCCTACGCCGCACGCACCGTGTCGGGCGCGTATGCGCGCTACTGGGAGCCGTATCTGACGATCTCCCTGATCTACTGGGCCATCACGCTGGTCTTGTCGGCCGGGGTTCAACATCTGGAAGCGAGGTACGGCAAAAGTGATCGTCGTTAACAACCTGCAGAAGCAGTACGGCAACGCGCATGTGCTGCGCGGCATCACCTGCCGCATCGAAGAGCGCGAAGTGGTGTGCGTGATCGGCCCGTCGGGCTCGGGCAAGAGCACCTTCCTGCGCTGCCTCAACGGGCTGGAAACGGTCTCGGGTGGCGAGGTGCTGGTCAACGGTTTCCATGTGGAAGATCCGAAGACCGACATGAACAAGATGCGCGCCAGTGTGGGCATGGTGTTCCAGCGGTTCAACCTGTTTGCGCACATGTCGGTGCTCGACAACCTCGTGCTGGCGCCGATGCAGGTGCGCCGCATGAAGCGCGACGAGGCCGTCACCGTGGCCGAGCAACTGCTGCGCAAGGTCGGCCTGCTCGACAAGATCGACGCCTTCCCGAGCCAGCTCTCGGGCGGTCAGCAACAGCGTGTGGCCATTGCCCGTGCGCTGGCGATGTCACCGACGGTGATGCTGTTCGATGAACCCACCTCTGCGCTGGACCCGGAACTCGTCGGCGAAGTGCTGGAGGTAATGAAGTCGCTGGCCGAAGAAGGCATGACGATGGTGGTCGTCACGCACGAAATGGCGTTCGCGCGGGAAGTGTCGGACCGCGTGTTCTTCATCGACCAGGGCGTGATCATGGAAGAGGGGGCGCCGGAGCAGATCTTTACTGCGCCCAAGCATGAGCGTACGCGGGAGTTTTTGCGCAAGGTGTTGTAGGAGCGATCCGATGGAAGCGAACGTGAGCGCATCAACGGCGGACGCCGGTATTCCGGCGTCGCATCCCGCGCAGACCTCGGCCTACGCCTGGAAAGCGTTGGCCGGCTCGACCATCGGCTATGCGATGGACGGCTTCGACCTGTTGATCCTGGGCTTCATGCTGCCCGCGATCAGCGCGGCCTTGGCGCTGACGCCCAGCCAGTCCGGCGCCCTGGTGACCTGGACGCTGATCGGCGCGGTGGCCGGCGGCATCGTGTTCGGCGCGTTGAGCGATGTGTATGGCCGCGTGCGTGTGCTCACCTGGACCATCGTGCTGTTTGCCGTGTTCACGGGCCTGTGCGCATTCGCTCAGGGCTTTCAGGATTTGCTCGTCTATCGAACCATCGCCGGGATCGGCCTGGGCGGCGAGTTCGGGATCGGCATGGCGCTGGCGGCCGAGGCGTGGCCGGCGCACAAGCGGGCGCGGGTGTCTTCGTATGTGGCGCTGGGCTGGCAGTCGGGCGTGCTGCTGGCCGCGCTGCTGACGCCGATGCTGCTGCCGTTCATCGGCTGGCGCGGCATGTTCGTGCTGGGCATGGCGCCTGCGCTGGTTGCCTGGCTGGTGCGCAACAAGCTGCACGAGCCGGAGGTCTTCGTGCGCAACCGGGCTGCGGCGCGCCAGAAGTCCAATGCCTTCCGGCTTCTGGTGGCCGATGCGCGCACCACGCGCACCAGCGTAGGCATCGTCATCCTGTGCGCCGTCCAGAACTTCGGCTACTACGGGATCATGATCTGGCTACCCACCTACCTGGGCAAGACGCTGGGGTTCTCGCTCACCAAGTCTGCCGTGTGGACCTCGGTGACGGTGCTGGGCATGATGGCGGGCATCTGCGTGTTCGGCCATCTGGCCGATCGCATCGGGCGCAAGCCGACCTTCCTGATCTTCCAGGCCGGCGCCGTGGCCATGGTGCTGACCTACGCGCGCCTGACCGACCCGGTCGCGATGCTGTGGGCCGGTGCGGTCATGGGCATGTTCGTCAACGGCATGATCGGCGGATATGGCGCGCTGATCTCGGAGGCGTATCCCACGGCCGCTCGGGCGACCGCGCAGAACGTGCTGTTCAACATTGGCCGCGCGATCGGCGGGTTTGGGCCGGTGGCCATCGGCAGCCTGGCGGCGGCGTATTCGTTTCCGGTGGCGATTGCGCTGCTGGCCGGCATCTATGTGCTCGACATGCTGGCGACGTGCTTCCTCATCCCCGAGCTGAAGGGGGCGGAGCTGGACTGACGGCAGACCGTTGGCTTGCGCGTTGCCCATGAAAAAGCCCCGCATTGCGGGGCTTTTTCGTTGCGCTCGCCTGCTCAGACGTTGAACAGGAAGTGCAGCACATCGCCATCCTTGACGATGTATTCCTTGCCTTCGGCGCGCATCTTGCCGGCTTCCTTGGCGCCTTGTTCGCCCTTGTACTGGATGAAGTCGTCGTACGAGATCGTCTGGGCGCGGATGAAGCCGCGTTCGAAATCCGTGTGGATGGCTGCAGCAGCACGCGGAGCCGTGTCGCCGATGTGGATAGTCCAGGCGCGCACTTCCTTCACGCCGGCGGTGAAGTACGTCTGCAGGCCCAGCAGCTTGAACGCCGCGCGGATCACGCGGTTCAGGCCCGGTTCTTCCATGCCGATGTCGGCCAGGAATTCCGCCTTGTCAGCGTCGTCCAGATCGGCGATTTCGGCTTCGATGGCGGCGCACACGGCCACCACCGGCGAATTCGTCTGCGCAGCGTAGGCGCGCACGGCGTCCAGGTGCGGGTTGTTCTCGAAGCCGTCTTCGCGCACGTTGGCGACGTACATGGTCGGCTTGGCGGTGATCAGGCACAGCGGCTTGAGCGTCGCCCATTCCTCGTCGGTCAGGTTCAGACCGCGCACGGGCTTGGCTTCGTCCAGCACCTTTTGCGCCTTTTCCAGCACGGCGACCAGCTTGGCGGCTTCCTTGTCGTTGCCCGACTTGGCGGCCTTGGTGTAACGCTGCAGGGCCTTTTCGACCGTACCCAGGTCAGCGAGGGCGAGTTCGGTGTTGATGACTTCGATGTCGGCGATCGGGTCGACCTTGCCGGCCACGTGGATCACGTTGTCATCTTCGAAACAACGTACGACGTGGGTGATGGCGTCCGTTTCGCGGATGTTGGCGAGGAACTGGTTGCCCAGGCCTTCGCCCTTGGATGCGCCCGCCACCAGGCCCGCAATGTCGACGAACTCGACCACGGCTGGCAGCACGCGCTCCGGCTTGACGATCTCGGACAGCGCGGCCAAACGCGCGTCCGGCACTTCCACCACGCCCACGTTGGGCTCGATCGTGCAGAACGGGTAGTTCTCGGCGGCGATGCCGGCTTTGGTCAGGGCATTGAACAGGGTCGACTTGCCGACGTTCGGCAGACCGACGATGCCGCATTGGAGGCTCATGGTAAAGGCTTTGGAATCAGGGAGTTGGCCCCGTCACGCACCATCGGGCAGGCAGGGCTGGAAACCCGTGATTGTAACCGCTCCGGGGGTGCGCTTAGCCCTGGGATGCGGCTTCTGCGCGTTTGTGCTGCGTACGGCTGGCGAGCACCAGCCCAATCCCCCCGAGGATGGCCGCCGATGCCATGGCCAGCCGCGGCGTGAGCGGCTCAGCCAGGAACAGCACCGCGCCGAATGCCGCGATGGGCGGCACTGACAGTTGCACCGCCGCCGCGCGGATTGCCGTCAGTCCCTTGAGCGCCGCGTACCAGATCACATAGCCGATGCCCGAGGTGAGCGCGCCAGAAGCCAGCGCCAGCAGGACGCCGGCCGGGCTGGCGTGTGCGTGGCCGACCAGCACGACGCTCAAGGCAAGCGCCATGGGCGCCGCGCGCAGGAAGTTGCCGGCGGTGGCACCGAGCGGATTGTCCAGCCCGCGCCCGCGCAGCGAATACACGCCCCAGGCGACCCCCGCAACGGTCATCAGTGCCGCGCCCAGCGGCGTGGGCGCCGTCACACCGGGCGATACCAGGTAGACGAGCCCGCCCAGCGCCAGCGCAAAGCCCGCCCAGCCGAGCGGCTCGAACCGCTCGCCCGCATGCAGGCCGGCGGCTAGCATCGTCAACTGCACGGCGCCGAACAGGATCAGCGCGCCCGTGCCTGCGCTCAGCGTCAGATACGCAAACGAGAAGAATGCGACGTAGGCGAACAGCATGGTTGCGGCGGCCCAATCCACGCGTGCCGGGGGCGCCCGACCGGCGCCGATGCGCGCCAGAACCGCCAGCATCACGGCGCCCGATACGAGGCGGATGCTGGAAAAGCTCGCCGCATCGATGGCCGCGTGCTGCAACGCCAGCCGGCACAGCAGCGAGTTCGAAGCGAATGCCACCATGGTGAGACTAGTCAGCAGCACGGTGCGCAGGGCGATGGGGCTGTCGTTGGCGGGGTTCATGGCGGTCTCATGCGATGGGCGTCGCGCCCCAGAGGTGCGTGGCAACCAGCATGACGGCACCGGCTAGCAACGCCGCGCCTAGCGGTGCAGACAGGTGCCGTCCCCAAGACACATTTTTCTCGACGGCCATGACGGCCGCCAGCGCCAGCATCCAGCCCAGGCTGCCGGCGCCGACCACGAACATCAGCAGCATCAGCGCCCAGCAGCACCCCACGCAGAACAGCCCATGCTGCAGGCCCAGCAGAAACGCCTGCCGCTGCGGCGTGGGGCCACGCCAATGGCTGATGACGAAACTCAATGGCGAGCGGCATTGGTCCAGGCACCGGTACTTCAGCGCGCTGAATTGGAATGCTCCCGCGCCCCCCAGCGTGGCCGCGCCGATCAGCCAGCCATGCCAGCCCAGCAGCGGCACCTGCGCGACCCCCGCGAGCAGCAGCGCATGCAGCCCGTGCGCCAGCAGGCCGAACGCGCTCCAGGCGGCCAAGTAGCCCACGCTCAGCCAGGTCAACAACCGCGGACGGTCCGGCCGCCCCGCAACAACGCGGTCAAACGCCTGGAACAGCGGCAGCGTGGTCGGTAGCATCATCGCCAGGATCATCAGCGTCCAGGCCAGCGCATAGAGTGCCGCCGGCACGACGAGCGACCCCGCCGGCACCGCCCGGCACAGCCAGGCCGCCGGGCCCGACGCCAACCAGTCACCATGATCGAGATAGCGGCCATACGGGCTGCGCGCCCACAGCCAGAGCGTGAGCCAGGCAAGCGTCACCAGGCCCGCCAGCACCGGCAGGAAGACGCGCTGATGGCGTGATGCTGCGACGCGCATGGCCGTTGTTGCACTCACGCATCAAACAGGAAGGTGCTCTGCAGCGCGTTGTGGTTCTTGATGTCGACGTTGATGCCGATGGCCGCATTCTTCGAGCGGTAGACCGGCGCCTTACCCACGAACACCGGCGCGCCGGGCACGGTCGAGAACACGGTGTCGGACAGCGTGGTCTGCTGGCCGGTCGGGCCCACGTAGGGTTCCAGCTCGGCGTAGTAGTCGGCCCCGATCTTGAGCGTGCCCTTGGCGCCCACAATGTCGAACGTGATCGGCGCGCGCTCGACCGAGACGACCTTGCCGATCAGCTTGGCGAGTTCAGCAATCGGCCCGCCGGCCTGGCCGGTGTAGACCTGCAGCAGCGCTTTCTCCTGCGCTTCCGATGCGGAGTCGTTGACGAAGATCGCGGCGGTCCAGTTGCCCTCCAGGATGTTGCCCGGCACGTGCGCGACAGCGGCGATGGTGCAACCGGACACATCCACGCCGTCGACCGTGCCGCGGTCCATGTGCCACGCGACGATGGTGTCGCAGGTGCCGAAATCGGGGTCTTCGCCGATCCAGCATGGGCAAAGCACACGGCAATTGCAGACTTCGAGCAGCCTGCCTTCCAGGTGATAGGGCATGGTTTCCTCCATCCGACGCGATTGACGATGACGCACCAGGCGGTGCCGTCGGCCGGCGTGGCGGAGGTCAGGGCTGGGCCCGGATGGAGGGTCGGGAACGGGCGGGCAGATGGCCGGCCGTATCGAAGACAGGCGGACTCAGGCGGCCCCGCAGCCCGACTGCGGCGCGCCATGCTCGCATTCTAGGAAGACACCTTGAGGACGCAAGGCGGATTCCGGATGGACTGCGATGGCCGCCAGGAAACGCGTTACGGGCCCGTTACGCGTTACGTTCCAAAAACGTAACAACTTCGTTCGGGGCGGCGGTTTTTCGGGCGGGTGGCGGGGCTTGGCGAAATCGCTCCGTATTCTGCGAAGCCAAGCCGGGAAAGGCTTGGCGGCCATTTTGCGCGAGCGCGAAGCGGCTGCGTGCACGCCGGGCATGCCTATTGCAGAAGTCTGGCAAACAACAAGATTCTGGAGCACAGCATGTCCTGGACCGTCGCCACCGCCGCCCGCCAGACCGACACGGTTTCCGATAACGTCGGCCTGTTCGCCTGCTACGAGGCGATCGCCAGCTTGTCTGAAGAGATGGTCGATGCCGCAGAGATGGGCGACTGGGATGGCGTGAGCGCGCTGGAACGCGAGTGCGCGGTCTACATGGAGCGCCTGGGCCACGGCCAGCGTTCAGTGTTGTCGCAAGACGAACTGCAGCGTAAGCGCGACCTGATGATGCGCATCCTGGCCAACGACGCCCGCGTGCGCGCGCTGGTCTGCCCGCGCCAAGATGCGCTGACGCGCCTGGCGAGCGGCCCGCGCCGCTCCATTGGCGCGCGCCAAGCGTACGCGACCGTTTCGTACTACTGATCCGCCCCTCAGGCCGGACCCGATTTCGAGCCGCTAACAAAACCGCCCTGGCGTCGTTGCGCCTCCTTGCCGTACTACTTGTACTGTCTGCGTCGGCACGCCTAGCCAGGGCGGTTTTGTTAGCGGCTCTCAGCGGTCGGCCCGCAATTCTCCCCACGACAGCAACACCCGCTGGATGCTGCGCGCATAGGCGTCGCGGTGCGTGGGCGTCTCGGAGTGGTAGGCGCCAATGGCCCGCCACGTGTTTCCATGACGCACCATCTTTTGCTTGAGCAGCCACGCCGCCACGAACACGTTCACGCACGCGTCGGTCAGTGCGTGGCGCGGCACGCCATAGCGCGCCAGCGTGCCGAAATGGATCGAGTTGATCTGCGCCTGCCCGATATCGACCGAGCCGTCGGCGTTGCGGTGCACCGCGCTGGCGTTGCCCTTGGATTCAAACCACACGATCGCGCGTAGCACCGTCGGGTTCACGCCCTGGTAGCTGCCGGCCTGCTCGAAGCAATCGCCGGCCGCATGCGCAGCCAGGCTGCCCAGCGCCAGCATCAAAGCCACGCCGAGTTGGCGCCAGTTGCGGTGGATGTGGGCGATGGTCATGGCGGCTCCGGCGGGCAAGTTGTGGGGTTACTTCTGTATGGCCACTTCGAGCTGGCGCTCGATGCCGGCCAGATAGGTGTGCGACGCCTCCGACACCACCATGCGCGGCACCGGCTCGGTCGCCTTGCGCCATTGGGGCGTCACGACCTTGCGTTTGCTGCCGCGCGTGTGGGCCGCCGGCGCGGCTTCGACCTCCGCACCACCGCCCGGCGGCAGCATCGCCAGCGTGGGCAGGGGCGGATACACCTTGTCCGGCGCAGCGGCCGTCGCCGGCATCAATGCATCGGGCGGTGCGGCGAATGCGGAGGCGGCCGGTACCGCCAGCAGGCCGACGGTGAGCGGGAAGAGCAGATGGGTCATACGCATGACGTTCCTCTTAATCCTGCGTGCGGATCGTCACGCTGTAGGGCTGACTGGCGCTGACGGTCAGGTTTTCCAGACGGACATAGTTGGCACGCTGGGCGGGTACGCCGTTCCACAGCGCCTGGTTCAGATAGCGGAAATCCTGCGTCAGTGCCGCCACTTGGATCGTTGCCGGGCGCTTCTGCGCGGCGGCCAGCGCGCCGGCTTTGGTCAGCACGCTCGTCAATTGCGGGTCATGGGCACCCAGCGCGTCGGGCGGGATGGTGAAGGTCAGCACCTCGCCGGTGGGCGCGGTGCGCGCGGCAGTGGCGGGCGCCTGTGCCGACAACTGCGCACAGCCCGTCACGGCAAGCAGGGCAACCAGCGTGAGCGACGCGCCGGCGCGTTCAGAAAAGGTCCACATGACGATGGAAAAATGCGTGGATCGGACCCGCACTGTATCGGCGGGCCGGCCGGGTCAAAACGTCGAATTACCCCATTTTTATCGTCCATCCCGCGGGATGACTTGAGCGGCCCCGCCAAGGTGGAAATGGCGTCACTTCGCGGGTTTGCGGTCAAGCGGAGGGTATGGCACTTATGCGATGCAGGTGACACATCGGCCGCCGGAATATGCGCTGTGCGCAGCAATGGGTTCAGGTGATGAATGCGTCGCGCGTGCGTACTCGTACGCGTAAACCCCGAGCGATGCGGGGAGGCGCCACGTGTCAGTCGCGACACATTTGCGCGGCCACAAAGCCGCCACACCCCCCGCCGCTATAATCGGCGCACCATGAATACACCCGCGTTTTCCTCTTCCAAGGCAGCCCCGGCTTACCACCTGGCCGTGGTGGGCGGCGGTATCGTCGGGCGTGCCTGCGCGCTGCGGCTGGCGCAGATCGGCTTGCGCGTCGCGCATATTGCGCCGCCCGCGCCGGCCTCCGCAGTGTCCACCTCCGCCGCAGCGCCGGATGCCTGGGATGCGCGTGTCTACGCCTTTTCGTCCAGCTCGCAGGCGCTGCTGGAGCAATTGCGCACCTGGCCCGCGCTCGACATGACGCGCGTGCAACCGGTGCACGACATGCGCATCTTCGGCGACGACGCAGCCGCGCGCGGCGAGCACGCTCACCCCGATCTGCACTTCTCTGCCTACGCCGCCGGCGCGCCGCAATTGGCGTGGATTGCCGAATCGTCGCTGGTCGAGCGTGCGCTGGAAACGGCGCTGCGCTTCGCGCACACCGTACAGACCTTCCCGCACGCCGCCACCGGCTTCGAGATGGAAGCCGACGCCGTGCGCCTGACGCTGGCCGATGGGCAGGTGATCCGCGCCGAATGCGTGATCGGCGCCGACGGCAAGCACTCCTGGGTGCGCGAGCAGGCCGGCATCCAGGCCGAAGCGAAGCCGTATCGCCAGCTTGGCGTGGTCGCCAACTTCCAGGCCGAACACTGGCATCAGGACACCGCGTGGCAGTGGTTTCTCGGCACCTCCGCTGCAGACCTGGCCGCCGCCGATGACAACACCCCTGCACGCGGTGAGATCCTCGCCATGCTGCCGCTGCCGGATCGCCGGGTCTCGATGGTGTGGTCGGCCAGCGAAGATCACGCGCGCGAACTGCTGGCCCTGTCGCCCGAGGCGCTGTGCCGCGCGGTGGAGGCCGCTGCGGGTGGCGCAATCGCCGCGCGGTTTGGGCGGCTGTCGAACATCACGCCGGCGCAGGGTTTTCCGCTGGTGCTGCAGCACGCCAGCCGAGCCGTCGCACCCCGTGTGGCGCTGGTGGGCGATGCGGCCCATGTGATTCATCCGCTGGCGGGTCAGGGCATGAACCTCGGTCTGCGCGATGTCGCAGAAATCGGCAAGGTGATGGCGGAACGTGAAACCATGCGCGATCATGGCGATCTGAGGTTGTTGCGCCGTTACGAGCGTGCCCGCCGCGAAGACCTGCTTTCGCTCACGGCCGCCACGGATGGCCTGCACAAGCTGTTCGCCCTGCCGGGCGCGCTGCCCCGCACGGTACGCAACGCGGGGATGCGCATGGTGGGCATGACGCCATTTATCAAACGCTTATTGATTAAGCACGCGCTCGGTTGAGGCATCATCGGCGCTTTCGGGGTTTCAGGAGTTGTTATGTCGTTTCGTATTCGGGTGGCGGCCATCGCCTCTGCGGTGGCTGTGGCAGCGATTGGCGCGGGTTATGTATTGACCGCCGGTGCCGCCGAGCCCGCGCTGGAGAAGGTCAAGGCCAGTGTGCAGAAGGCCCTGGGCCCCAATGTCGACATCAAGGGCGTGGCCAAGTCGCCGCTGGCTGGCCTGTACGAGATCAACCTCGGCAGCCAGGTCGTCTACACCGATGCCACCGGCCGCTACGTCCTCAACGGCGACCTGCTCGACACGCAGACCGCCACCAACCTCACGCAAGAGCGCCTGGCCGAGATCAACCGCGTGAAGTGGTCCGATCTGCCGCTGGACCGCGCGGTGAAGTGGGTCAAGGGCAACGGCGCACGCAAGATCGCCGTGTTCTCCGACCCGAACTGCCCGTACTGCCACAAGCTGGAGCAGATGCTCACGCAGGTCGACAACATCACGGTCTACACCTTCCTGTTCCCGATCCTGTCGGAAGACTCCAACACCAAGGCCAAGCAGATCTGGTGCTCGGCTGACCGTGCCAAGGCATGGCGCGACTGGATGACGGCCAAGACCGCCCCGGGCGGCGCCGGCACCTGCGACACGCCGCTGGAAGCCAACCTGAAGCTCGGCCAGCAACTGAACGTGACGGGCACGCCGGCCATCATCTTCCCGGATGGTTCGCGGGCCCCGGGCCTGATCGATGCGGCTACGCTGGAGCGCAAGTTCGCCGCGCTGAAGAAGTCGTAAATCAGCGGTCGTCAATCGCACACATGAAGCGCCGGTTTATCCGGCGCTTTTTTCTTGGGGCGCGTGCCTCAATCCATCGGCTGGGGCCCGATTTGCCTGCGGCATCGTGCGACGGCAACGCTACAATGTCCGCCATGAAGCCGATCCGCTACACCATCGTCCCGAGCGCGCCCGAGGCGCACGTGTTCACCGTTACCGTTACGGTCGATGCGCCGGACCCGCAGGGCCAGCGTTTCTCGCTGCCGGCGTGGATTCCTGGCAGCTACATGATCCGCGAGTTCGCCCGCAACATCGTGCGCATCGAAGCATCGTCCGCCGACCGTCCGGTGCGCCTGACCAAGGTCGACAAGCACACGTGGTGGGCCGCACCGTGCACCGGGCCGCTGACGGTTTCGTACGACGTGTACGCGTGGGACTTGTCGGTGCGCGCCGCGCATCTGGACGCCACGCACGGCTTCTTCAACGGCACGTCGGTGTTCCTGCGCGTGGAAGGCGCGGACGACCAGCGTTGCCTAGTCGACATCCAGCCGCCCGCCGGCGATGCATGCAAAGGCTGGCGCGTGGCCACCGCACTGCGCGAAGCCACTGGCCGCATCAACGGCAAGGCTGGCGCCAAGCGCTACGGCTTCGGCTGGTACGAAGCCGCCGACTACGACGAGCTGATCGACCACCCCGTCGAAATGGGCACGTTCGAACTGGTCTCGTTCGAGGCTTGCGGTGCGCAGCATGACGCCGTGTTCACCGGCCGCGTACCGAACCTCGACCTGGAACGCATCGCGCGGGATTTCAAACGCATCTGCGAAGCGCAGATCCGCCTGTTCGAGCCGCAGACTGCCGCGGCACCGTTCCTCGACAGCAACCGCCGCTACGTCTTCATGACGATGGTGACGACCGACGGCTACGGTGGCCTGGAGCACCGCGCCAGCACCGCGCTGATGTGCGCGCGTGGCGATCTGCCCGTCGCTGGTCGCGACGAGACCACCGAGGGCTACCGCACCTTCCTCGGCCTCGTTAGCCACGAGTATTTTCACACCTGGAACGTCAAGCGCATCAAGCCGGCCACCTTCGTGCCGTACGCGCTCGATCGCGAGGTGCACACACCGCTGCTGTGGCTGTTCGAGGGTTTCACCAGCTATTACGACGACCTGATGCTGGTGCGCTCCGGGTTGATTTCCGAGGCGCAGTATCTGGAGATGCTCGCCAAGACGTGGAACGGCGTGCTGCGCGGCAGCGGCCGCCTGAAGCAGAGCGTGGCCGAAAGCTCGTTCGATGCGTGGACCAAGTACTACCGCCAGGACGAGAACGCCCCCAACGCCATCGTCAGCTACTACACCAAGGGCTCGCTCGTGGCGCTGGCGCTGGACCTGACGATCCGCACGCAGACCGACGGCGAGCGCTCGCTTGACGATGTGATGCGCGCCCTGTGGGTCACGTACGGTCGCGATTTCTACGCCGCCGGCCACGTGCAGCGCGGCGTGACCGAAGCCGGCCTGATCACCTTGATGGAAGAGACCACCGGTGTGCGCCTGCGCACGCTGGTGCGTCAGTTGACCGAAGGGCGCGACGACCTGCCGCTGCCGGCGCTCTTCAAGGCGATGGGTGTGAGTGCCACGCGCAAGGCCGCTGATTCGGCGCTCGCGCTGGGCGTCAAGAGCGGCGCAGAGAACGGCTTCGTCAAGCTGCAGCAGGTGTTTGACGGCAGCCCGGCGCAGCGCGGCGGCCTGTCGGCGGGCGACCTGATCGTCGCGGTGGATGGCCTGCGCGTGCCGGCCGGCCAGCTCGACAAGACGCTCACACGCCATCGCGCCGGCGATACCGTGCCCGTGCACGTATTCCGCCGTGACGAGCTGATGCAACTCAGCGTGACGCTCGCCACCGACGCCACGCCGCAGTTCACGCTGGCACTGGCATCGGAGCCGTCCACGCTGCGCTCCGCATGGCTGGGCAAGCGGGCGGCGGCGCGGGGTGCGCGTACTGCGCGCGGCAAATCGGCCTGATCCGCACGCGTAGCCAATGGACTACGTCCACGATCCACGGACCTTCCTCTACAGCCATTACGTCTCGCGCGGCATCCGCACCGCCACCGGCGTGATCGGCCTGACGCTGCTCGCGCTGCTGGTGATGGACCTGCAGGGCGCGATGGTGGTGTCGATCGGTGCGCTGTGTACCAGCCAGATGGACTTGCCCAGCCCGTTGCGGCACAAGTTCAACGAGATGATGGCGTGCGTGCTGCTGACCACGGTCATCACGTTTATCGTGGCCGTGGCCACGCCGTTCAACACGATCCTGCCGGTGGTGATCGTGCTGGTCACCTTCCTGGCCGGCATGATGGTGGCCTACGGCAACAAGACGATGCCGCTGCAATTTGCGGCGCTGTTCGTCATGACGCTGACCTTTACCGAGGAATTTGCTTTCCTCGAGGCGGTTGAGCACACGGCGCAGTTCTTCGTTGGCGCCCTCGGTTACATGGCCTTTGCGCTGGCGGTGGCGTGGGTGCAGCGGCGCCGCATCAAAGAGCAGGTGCTGGCCGAATGCCTGTACGAACTGGCCGTGTACGTGGAGCGCAAGGCTGGCTTCTACGACGCCGCCAAGGATTTCGACGAGCAGTTCAACCTGCTCGTACGCCAGCAGATTTCGGTGGCCGACAAACAGCAGGTGGCGCGTGACTTCGTCTTCCGCGACAACCGCACCGCCAGCGACGGGCGCCTCGTGCAGATCCATATGCGGATGCTCGACATCTACGAGTACCTGCTGTCGTCCAACACCGACTACCCGCTGCTGCGCCAATACCTGGCCGACGCCGAGATCCTCCGCCTGCTGCGCGACGTGATCGAGAAGATGCGCTTGGACATCGAAGCGGTGGCCTACGCAGTTGGGCGCGATCGGCCATCGCCCACGCCGATGTCGTACGAGCAGGAGCTGGCCGCCATCGATGCGGCGCTGGACGAGTTGCAGCACGGCCACCATGCCGTGCCGCTAGAGGCGTTTGCTGCGCTGGAAGAATCAGTCGCCACCGTGCGTGGCGCGATCCGTCTGCTGGCACAGTTGCATGCCGCGACGGCCACGCCGGTTGAGTTGTCGCAGGTGCTGCTGCGCCCCGACATGACGCCGTTCCTCACGCGCCAGAAGTACGAACTGCGGCTGGTGCTGGAAGAGTTCACGTGGCGCTCGCCAGTGCTGCGCTTTGCGCTGCGCATCTCGATGGCGGTCGCTGCCGGGCTGTGGATAACCAGCCATCTGCCATATGCCTCGCATGGCTATTGGGTGTTGCTGACGATTGTCGTGATCCTCAAGCCGACGTTCAGCATGACGCGCCAGCGCAACTTCGACCGGGTGCTCGGCACGCTCATCGGCTGCGTGATCGCGGCGGTGATCCTGCGGTTCACCCATTCGACGTGGATTCTGATGGGCGTGCTGTATCTGTCCACCGCCGCCAGCGCGGCGTTCGTCACGGTGCGCTATCGGTACACGGCCATTGCGGCGTGTGTGCAGGTGCTCATCCAGATCAACCTGCTGCTGCCCGGCAGCAAAGACGCCATCGGCGAGCGGCTGGTCGATACGCTGCTCGGCGCGGCCATCGCCACCGCCTTCAGCTACGTGCTGCCCGCCTGGGAATACCGCAACCTGCCCAAGCTCGTGGACGATGTGCTGCGCACCAACCGGCGCTTTATCGAAGCCGCGCGCGACCTGCTGCTCGGCACACTAAAAGACGACTTTGCCTATCGCGTGCAGCGCAAGCAGTACATGGAAGCGCTCACCGGGCTGATCTCCGCCTTCGCGCGCATGCTCGACGAGCCCAAGAGCCGCCACCGCGCTGTGGATAACCTCAACCGCTTCATCGTCCAGAACTACCTGGTGGCCGCGCATGTGGCGGCGGTGCGCATCCTGGTGCGCCAGCGCGCGCAGGAACTGGACGAAGCCGATACCCGCGCCCTGGTCGAGCAGACCGTCGAGTCCGCCCTGGAAAGCCTGACGCGTGCCAAGGAACGCTTCGACCAAGCCGTACATGAAGGCGGCTGGGGCGTGCGCCCACGCGATACACAGGAACTGGGTGCCGCCGATTTCGCTGACCAGGCGGCGCGCTCGCGCATGGTGGATGCGGCGACGGAAGCGGATTCGCTGTCCGCCATGCATCTGCTGGAGCGGCGCTTGCAAGCGCTGCGGGCGGATACCGCAAAGATTGCGTTGCGGTGTGGGGCGTTGGGGCGGGCGTTGCGGGTGGCGAGGGATTAAACACGGGACGGCGTCGCTGCGCTGAGGGCCAGTGCTGTAGCTAAAAGGGACATTGATGCCCCTTTTAGGTGCAACGATGAGGTCACGGTGGCCATCGTTGGGCCGTCGACGGTCAACGATGACTCCTCGGCGGTCATCGATGTGCCCCCGGCGGCCATTGTTGGGCCCTCGACAGTCAACCATGAGTCCACGATGGTCATCGGTGAGCCCCGCACGCTCATCGATGAATCCCAGTCAGCCATCGATGGGGCACAAAGGGTTGTGCCTGCGCTTTAGCCCGCCTGCGGCCGTAGCCAATCAATCGTCGGCTGGTTCTGCGCCGCCAGCCATTCATTGGCCGCCTTGAAATGCCCGCACCCCAAGAACCCGCGATGCGCTGACAACGGCGACGGGTGCGGCGCCTCCAGCACCAGATGCCCCTCCGGTAGCAGCGCGCGCTTGGCCTGCGCATGGCTGCCCCACAGCATGAACACGCGCTTGTGGCCGACGCGCGCCAACTGTTCCAGCAGGCAATCGGTGATGCGTTCCCAGCCGCGTTTGGCGTGGCTGGCGGCCTGGCCTTGTTCCACGGTCAGCACCGTGTTGAGCAGCAGCACGCCTTGCTGCGCCCAGCCCTCCAGATTGCCGGACGTGCTTGGCAGCTTGGAGCCGTATTCCGCTTCAATTTCCTTGTAGATATTGCGCAGGCTCGGCGGCACGCGAATGCCGGCCGGCACCGAGAAGGCCAGCCCGTGGGCCTGCGGAATCTCCCGGCCGTCGACGGTGCCGGTGCCGTGATACGGATCCTGGCCAAGGATGACCACGCGCACATCGTCCACCGACGTCAGATGCAGCGCATGGAACACCTCGGTCGGGAAGATCGGCTTGCCAGCTGCACGCTCGCCATCGACGAAGGCGCACAGCGCGGGCCAGTCCGTCTGCGCGAGGCAGGGCGTGAGGAGCGCCTTCCAGTCGGCGGGCAGGGCGTTGAACTGCTCGGCCAGGGGGACGAAGGCACTGTTGGCGGCGTCGGCAGTCTCGACAGCGGGCTCGTCGAAGAGCGCGGCTTGCGCCGGGTTGGCGCGGCGGCTCATGCCTGGCCTCCGGTGGCTTTCGCGCGCAATTGATAGCCGCGTTGGGCCTTGCTGACATCCAGCGGGGCCAGGCCGGGCACGGCGGTGCGCAGCGTGTGCGTCCAGGCGTGCAGGCGTTCGGCAATGACGTCTTCGCTGAGCGTGCTGCCGGCGGCCGGCTTCCACTCCAGTTCCAGCTCGTCGATGGGCTCGCGCGCCTGGGTGCCGGGGATGAGGATGGCGCCGGCATCCAGCGCGATCTCGATCTCGCCGCCATCAGCGGCCACGTGCCACAGGCGGCGGGTGAAATCGGTGCGGAACAGCGGGGCGAGGGTGCTGGCGTGCGGGCGCACATAGTCGGCGGCTTCCGCTGCGTCGTTCGCGGTGAAGGCCTCGACGGAGAGCGCATCGTCCTGCAGCGGCACTTCCCATTCGTGCCGGGCAGACAGACCACCTTTGCCGCCGTCACCGGCGGTCTTGAGCGTCTGCAGCCATTGCTTGCCCTGGCGACGCACGCGCAGGGCGGCGCGGTTGCGCGCCAGGGCCTGGTCGGGCGTGTCGTAATAGACGTTGGCAAGCTCGACGCTACCTGCCGGTTGCGCGTGCTGGTCGAGCCAGCCGACCAGCGCATCGTGCGCACCGGCCGGCACGGCCAGCTTCAGTTCAATTTCGCGGGCCATCGCTGATCCGGGTTCAGGTTCAGACAAACAGGCGGGCCAGTTCGGCGCCCGGGTTGTCTGCCCGCATGAACGCTTCGCCGACGAGGAAAGCGTTGACGTTGGCCGCGCGCATCTGGCGCACGTCGTCCGCGGTGCGGATGCCCGATTCGGTGACGACCAGCCGATCGTCCGGCATATGCTTGAGCAGGCCGAGCGTGGTGTCGAGCGAGGTCTCGAACGTGCGCAGGTTGCGGTTGTTCACGCCCACCAGCGGCGTTTGCAGGCGCAGCGCGCGGTCCAGTTCGTGGCCGTCGTGCACTTCCACCAGCACGTCCAGGCCGAGTTCGAGCGCGCAGGCTTCGAGTTCGACCATCAGCCCTTGGTCCAGCGCGGCGACGATCAGCAGGATGCAGTCGGCACCCCACGAGCGCGCTTCGTACACCTGGTAGAGGTCGACCATGAAGTCCTTGCGCAGCACCGGCAGCGTGCAGGCGGCGCGGGCTTCTCGCAGGTAATCGGCATGGCCCTGGAAGAACTGCTCATCGGTCAGGACAGAGAGGCACGCGGCGCCATGCTCGGCATAGCTTTGGGCGATCTCGGCGGGCTTGAAGTTCGGGCGCAGCAGACCCTTGGACGGCGAGGCCTTTTTTACCTCGGCGATGACGGCAGCGTGGCCGGCGCCGATCTTGTCGCGCATTGACTTGGCAAAGCCGCGCGGGGCGAGGGTGCTGTCGGTGCGGTTGGCTTCGGCCTCGGCGCGCACGCTGGCCAGATCACGATGCTTGCGCGCGGCGGCCACTTCTTCGGCCTTCACGGCCAGGATTTTGTTCAGGATGTCGGACATGGGTGAACGGGCTTAGGCTTTGAATTGGTTGGTGACGCGCACGAGCTCGTCGAGCTTGGCACGCGCTGCGCCGCTGGCGATGGCTTCGCGCGCAAGCTTCATGCCGTCGCCGATGGAGCCGGCGATGTTGGCCGCATACAGCGCCGCACCCGCGTTGAGCGAAACGATCTCGCGCGGCGTGCCGGGCTTGTTTTCCAGCGCGTCGATCAGCATGGCTTTGGATTCTTCGGCATCGGCCACCTTCAGGCTGCGGTTGGAGACCATCTGCAGGCCGAAGTCTTCCGGGTGGATTTCGTACTCGGTTACCACGCCGTCCTTCAGCTCGCCGACCAGCGTGGCGGCGCCCAGCGACACCTCGTCCATGCCGTCCTTGCCGTAGACGACCACGGCGTGCTTCGCGCCCAGGCGCTGCATCACGCGCACTTGAATGCCGACGAGATCCGGATGGAACACGCCCATCAGGATGTTCGGCGCGCCGGCCGGGTTGGTCAGCGGCCCGAGGATGTTGAAGATCGTACGCACGCCCAGCTCCTTGCGGACGGGGGCGACGTTCTTCATGGCCGGGTGGTGGTTGGGCGCAAACATGAAGCCGATGCCTGCCGTCTCGATCGACTCGGCTACCTGCTCGGGCGTGAGCATGATGTTCACGCCCAGCGCTTCGAGCACGTCCGCGCTGCCCGACTTGGAGCTGACGCCGCGTCCGCCGTGCTTGGCGATGCGCGCACCGGCCGCCGCCGCCACGAACATCGATGCGGTGGAGATGTTGAACGTGTTTGCTCCATCGCCGCCCGTGCCGACGATGTCGACAAAGTGATCCGACACCTCGGCGGGCACTTCCACCTTGGTGGCGAACTCACGCATCACGGTGGCAGCGGCCGCGATTTCGCCGATGGTCTCTTTCTTGACGCGCAGCCCCATCGTGAGGGCGGCCGCCATGACGGGCGACATCTCGCCACGCATGATCAGCCGCATCAGGTGCAGCATCTCGTCGTGGAAGATCTCGCGGTGTTCAATGCAGCGCGTCAGCGCTTCTTGCGGAGTGATGGGCATGGTCGTTCCGTGTTCAGTTGGGTGCTGCCGGAGCGGCTGCCGGGGTGGCCGGCTGTGCTGCCTCGCGCAGGGCGCCGATGCGCTCGCGCGAGAGATCGGCCTCGCAGGCGGCTTCTGCCAGGTCGGCGTCGGCGGTGCTGCGGGCCAGGCGGCGTTGCAGGTCGCATTCGGCCTGCCGATAGAGTTGGTGGGCGCGCACGGTGCGGTCGAAGGCCATGGCGGCGCCTTTGTCCGTGCCGTTGTTGGCGGTGATGCGGGCGCGTAGTGCGGTGCGGCGCGTGGATTCCGCAGCGGCCAGTTCGGTCTGCGCCGCTTTGCGCGCGGCTTGCACGCATTGGGCAACGTTGCCGCCTTGAGCGGCGCGACAGGCTTCCAGCGTACCGGCCATCGCCGGCAGGCTGGCCATCATCGCCACCATGACCGCGACCGCGCGGCGCATCAGACGCGTTCCTTCAGGAAGTTGCCGAGCAGCGCGTGGCCGTGTTCCGACAGGATCGATTCCGGGTGGAATTGCACGCCTTCCACGGGCAGCGTCTTGTGGCGCACGCCCATGATCTCGCCGTCGGCCGTCCAGGCGGTCACTTCCAGGCAATCGGGCAACGTTTCACGCTCGATCGCCAGCGAGTGGTAGCGCGTCACCTTGAAGTGGCGCGGCAGATTGGCGAATACGCCCACGCCGGTGTTCTCAATGGTGTCGACCTTGCCGTGCATCACCTTCTGCGCGCGGATCACGCGGCCGCCAAACGCATCGGCAATCGCCTGATGCCCGAGGCACACGCCCAGGATGGGCACGCGCCCTGCAAAGTGCTTGAGTGCGGGCACCAGAATGCCGGCTTCCGTCGGCGTGCACGGGCCGGGCGACAGGCAGATGCGCTCGGGGTTGAGCTTCTCGATCTCTTCGATCGTGATCTCGTCATTGCGCACGGTGTGCACGTCCTGACCCAACTCGCCGAAGTACTGGACGATGTTGTAGGTGAAGGAGTCGTAGTTATCGAGCATCAAAAGCATGTTGGGCTCCTTAACCTTTAGAAATCGGCGTCGAGGCCGTCTTGCACTTGCTCGGCAGCACGCAGCACGGCGCGCGCCTTGTGTTCGGTCTCTCTCCATTCGGCATCCGGGTCCGAATCGGCGACGACACCGGCGGCGGCCTGCACGTAGAGGTTGCCGTCCTTGATGATGCCGGTGCGGATGGCGATGGCCAGGTCCATCTCACCCGAGAATGACAGGTAGCCCACCGCGCCGCCGTAAATGCCGCGCTTGACCGGCTCCAGCTCGTCGATGATCTCCATCGCGCGCACCTTGGGCGCGCCCGACAGCGTGCCCGCCGGGAAGGTCGCGCGCAGCACGTCCATGTTGGTCATGCCGGGCTTCAGGCGCCCCTCGACCGAGCTGACGATGTGCTGCACGTGGGAGTACTTCTCGATGACCATCTGGTCCGTCACCTTGACGGAGCCGATCTCGGCGATGCGGCCGATGTCGTTGCGCGCCAGGTCGATCAGCATGACGTGCTCGGCGATTTCTTTCGGGTCGTTGAGCAGTTCGGTGGCGAGTTCGGCATCGCGCTCGGGCGTGTTGCCGCGCGGGCGGGTGCCGGCCAGCGGGCGGATCGTGACGATGCGGGCGGATTCGTCCGTGCCGTTGCCATTGCCGTTGTTTTGGCTAACCGGCACACGGCGCTCTTCCTGGCGCACCAGAATCTCTGGCGAGGCTCCGACGATCTGCATATCGCCGAAGTTGTAGAAGTACATATACGGCGACGGGTTCAGCGAGCGCAGCGCAC
Organism: Ralstonia sp.; assembly: GCA_039592975.1. Taxonomy (GTDB): domain Bacteria; phylum Pseudomonadota; class Gammaproteobacteria; order Burkholderiales; family Burkholderiaceae; genus Ralstonia. The sequence goes on from JBCNQE010000013.1 coordinate 150,332, forward strand.
GGTACAGCGACAGCGGCGCATCGCGGAACGGCTTGACCAGGCGCTGGCCGATCTGCACCTGCATCATGTCGCCGGCGGCGATGTATTCCTTGGCCTTGAGCACGGCGGTGATGTAGTCCGCTTTGTCGAACTCGCGGATGGTCTCGGTGCGCACCGACGACGACGTGACGGGCACATCCACCGGCTGGTGCAGCTTGGTGCGCAGCGCACGCAGGCGCTGCTTGGCGCGCGAGTACGCCTCGGGCTTGGACGGATCGGCGTAGACGATCAAATAGAGCTTGCCCGACAGGTTGTCGATCACGGCCAGCTCTTCGCACAGCATGAGCTGGATGTCGGGCAGTTGGAGGTCGTCGGGCGGGGTGGTTTCGGCCAGACGCGGTTCGATGAAGCGCACGGCGTCGTAGCCGAAGTAGCCGGCCAAGCCGCCGCAGAAGCGCGGCAGGCCCGGGCGCAGCGCCACTTTCTGGCGGCGCTCGAAGGCGGCGATGAAGTCCAGCGGGTTGCCGTCGTGCGTCTCGACGACTTTGCCGTCGGTCACGACTTCCGTGTGATTGCCCTTCACGCGCAGCAGCGTGTGCGCATGCAGGCCGATGAAGGAGTAGCGCCCAAAGCGCTCGCCGCCCACCACCGATTCCAGCAGGAAGGTGTTGGTGCCACGGTCGTGCGATTGCGCCAACTTCAGGTACAGCGAGAGTGGCGTCTCCAGATCGGCCAGTGCTTCGGCAATCAGCGGGATGCGGTTGTAGCCCTGGTCGGCCAGCGATTTGAATTCGAGTTCGGTCATGAGCGGTCGGGTCAGTGCGCCGAATAGGTGTGCGCCCATCGGCATGCGCTCGCTCCACGGCAAACGCGGTTGCGCCGTCGGAACGTTAGCAGAACATCAGCGGTGGGAACGCAAAAAGCCGTGCGGTCCCGCAAGGGTCGTCCGCAAGCCAACGTGGTGGCCAACGGAAGACCGGCGGGCGGTCAGCGTTTGGGGCGGGAGATACAGCGGTGGTTTAGGCAGAACGCGCCGAAACCGGGGGAAGAACGATCAGCAGCCGTGCAAACGCTTACGCCCGAGCGAGGGCGTGCCAGGGTCGCCAGGGCCAGGCCCCCCGGTCACCACGAGCAAAGATGCGTTTGCGATTCAGGAACATGGATCGTCAGTTGGACGCGGCAGATGTTGCGTTGTGGGGCTCAGCGTAAGGCTGAATCCATTGCGCTGCCGCAAAAAGAGAACCGACTATAGCATCGGCTCCGGCGTCCTGTATAGGCTGGCCGTGGTTGTAGCCATACGGCACCGCCAGCACCCGCATGCCGGCGGCACGGGCCGCGCGGGCATCGTTTTCGGAGTCACCAATCGCCACAACTTCGGCCGGCTGCACGCCAAACGCCTCCGCCACCCGCAGCATGGGGTACGGATCGGGCTTGCGGTACGGAAAGGCGTCGCCGGGGTAGACGAGGTCGAAATACGCGTCCAGACCGAGTTGCGCCAGCAGCGGCTGCGTGAAATCGTGTGGCTTGTTCGTCACGCAAGCCAGGGCGAGGCCCATGTCGCGCAGCGCCGCCAGCCCCTCGCGCACGCCGTCATAGACGTTCACGTATTGGCCGTTGATGGCGATGTAGGCCCGTTGGTACGCCTCCAGCGCCTCGGCGAAGCGGCTGTTGGCCTGGGCGGGCGGCAGACGCGCGTCGAGCACGCGCCGCACGAGGTTTTCCGAGCCCTTGCCGACGTAGCTGACGATTTCCTCGGTCGACATATCCGGCGCGGCGCCAAGCGCTTCCAGCATCGCGTTGATGGCGGCGTGGAAGTCGCCCGCCGTGTCGACCATCGTCCCGTCCAGGTCGATGATGACGGCGCGGATGGGGTGGCTCATCACGCGCCGGTGCCAGCCAGCGCTTGGCGCAGCGCGCCCACCGTGCCACGGTAGCCACCGTCCGCATCGGGCTTGCCGAAGACGGCCGAGCCGGCGACGAAGGTGTCGGCGCCTGCCTTGGCAATCTCGGCGATGTTGTCGGCCTTCACGCCGCCGTCGATCTCCAGCAGGATCTTGCGACCGGTCTTTTCCTGGTACGCATCCAGCTTCTGGCGCACGATGCGCAGCTTGTTCAGCGCCTCAGGGATGAACGACTGGCCGCCAAAGCCCGGGTTGACCGACATGATCAGCACCATGTCCAGGCGATCCATCACGTGGTCCAGGTAGTGCAGCGGCGTGGCCGGGTTGAACACCAGGCCTGCCTTGCAGCCGTTGTCGCGGATCAGCGCCAGCGAGCGGTCGATGTGCTCAGACGCTTCCGGATGGAAGGTGATCAGATCCGCGCCGGCCTTGGCGAAGTCGGGAACGATGCGGTCCACCGGGCTCACCATCAGGTGCACGTCGATGGGCACCGGCTTGCCGTCCTTCTGCGCGTGCGGGCGGATGGCCTCGCACACCAGCGGGCCGACGGTCAGGTTCGGCACGTAGTGGTTGTCCATCACGTCAAAGTGGATCCAGTCGGCGCCCGATTCGAGCACGCGGCGCACTTCCTCGCCCAGGCGGGCAAAGTCGGCGGACAGGATGGACGGGGCAATACGGAAACCGGACGGATCGATGGCTGCGGGCATGATGAGAGGCGAATAAGGCGCAAGTACGCGAAGAAGGCCGCTATTTTAGCCGGGATCAGCCAGTCGGCCGTGCCCGTTCGTCCCCGTGGTCGTCCCTTGTGGCTGCCCCAGCCATGCCGCACAATGGGCGCCATTCTTATTGTGGATCGACATGCCGAGCTACGAACTCACCGTCCAGGTCCGGACGCGCTATCTGCCGGAGCAATCCGAGCCCGAGCAGGGCAACTACGCCTTCGCCTACACCATCACCATCCGCAACACCGGCGATGTGCCGAGCCAGCTGATCTCGCGCCATTGGGTGATTACCGATGCCGAAGAGCAGGTGCAGGAGGTGAACGGCCTGGGCGTGGTCGGCCACCAGCCGCTGCTGCCGCCGGGCGAATCGTTTGAATACACAAGCTGGGCGACCATCAAAACGCCCGTGGGCACGATGCGCGGCGAGTACTTTTGCGTGGCCGAGGACGGTCACCGCTTCGAGGCGCCGATCCCCGAGTTTGCGCTGGTGATGCCGCGCATGCTGCACTGATTACGATGAAGCCTTCGGCGGCTGCGAATCTTTTGGCGCGGTCCCGGTCGATTCCGAAGGCTTTGCGGCCTCTGCCTGGCGCGAAGGATGGCTGGGCGGGGCGCGCAGTGGGCGGGGGTGCTTCTTGGCGCCCGACATCGTCCAGATCACGATGAAGATCAGCAGGAACAGCGCCACGCCGGCCTCCAGGCCGAACAGCATCATCGGATGGTTTTCAAAGAATTCGCTCATGGTCGACGACGGAGTGCGCGGATGCGGGGCATTGTAGCCAAGCCCGCTACCCCTTCGGACAGGATGGAACAGGCATGACAGCAGCAACCTTGGACGCATTGACACACGCTCGTACCGCCAATTTCCGTCGATGGGCGGGGCTGGCGACGGCCCTGGTTGCCGCCTTGCTCGCTGCGTGTACGAGTGGGCCGCCGCCGCGCGTCGAAACGTCGCAACCGCCCACCGCCACGCTGGGCGGGCACCTAGCCCCGGCCACCTGGGCGGATGTGACCGGCTGGACCGCCGATGATCTCGCCTCCGCCTGGCCTGCGCTGCAATCGAACTGTCAGGCGATGAAGCGCCGCACTGATTGGTCGCGTGTCTGTTCTGCCGGCTTGATGGTCGACGCCGGCGACCCGATCGCCATGCGTGTCTTTTTTGAAGACAACTTCACGCCCTACCGCGTGGTGAAAGACGACGGCACCGACAGTGGCCTGATCACCGGCTACTACGAGCCGCTGCTGCGCGGCTCGCGTACTCGCCACGGCATCTATCAGACGCCGCTGTATCGCATGCCCGCCGCATGGCGCGGCAAGACGCTGCCGGCGCGTGCGCAGCTTATCCACAGCCCGGCGCTGCAGGGGCAGGAAGTCGTGTGGGTGGATGATCCGGTGGAAGCGGCGTTCCTGCAGATCCAGGGCTCAGGGCAGGTCCAACTGGAGGAGGGCGGCATCATGCGCCTGGGCGTGGGCGGCACGAACAACCAGCCGTTCCGCTCGTTTGCGCGCTGGCTGCTCGATATGGGCGAGATCACGCCTGTGCAGGCCACCATGCAGGGCATCAAGGCGTGGGCGCGTGCCAACCCCGGCCGCGTGGAAGAGATGCTGAACATCAACCCGCGTTACGTCTTCTTTGCGGAAACGCCCGGCAACACGGGCGGCCCCATCGGCAAGCTGGGCGTGCCGCTCACCGATGAACGCTCGATTGCCGTGGACCCGACGTACATCCCGCTCGGCTCGCCGGTGTTCCTGTCGACGACCAAGCCGCTCTCGACCGAGCCGATCCAGAAGCTGGTGTTCGCGCAAGACGTCGGCTCGGCCATTCGCGGTGCCGTGCGCGCCGACTATTACTTCGGCCATGGCGATAACGCCGGCGATCTGGCTGGCCGCATGAAGCAGGCTGGCCGCCTGTGGGTGCTGGTGCCGAAGGGTGGCAGCATCGGCGTCGCCACCCGATAGTCGCAAGGGTTAGCCGCGCCGCAAATCCACCACGCGGCGTGCCTTGCCGACCGAGCGCTCGATCCCGCCGGTCTCCAGAATCTCGATCGCGGCCGTCACACCGATCAACGATTTGATGTCGTGTGCCAGCAGGCTGCTTGCCGCTTGGGCCGCGTCTGCTGGTGTGCCCAGCGCCGCTTCGATCCGGACCGTCAGCGTATCCAGCGGTCCTTCCTTGCTGAGCACGCATTGGTAGTGCGGTGACAGCGCCACGTGCTTGAGAATCAATTCCTCGATCTGCGAGGGAAACACGTTCACGCCGCGCACGATCATCATGTCGTCGCAGCGGCCGGTGATCTTCTCCATGCGGCGGAAGCCCGGGCGCGCCGTGCCGGGCAGCAGGCGCGTCAGATCGCGGGTGCGATAGCGCACCACCGGCATCGCTTCCTTGGTCAGTGAGGTGAAGACCAGTTCGCCGAACTCGCCGTCGGGCAGCACCTCGCCGGTGTTCGGGTCGATGATCTCGGGGTAGAAATGGTCTTCCCAGATGGTGGGGCCGTCCTTGGTTTCGGCGCATTCGCTGGCCACGCCCGGGCCCATCACTTCCGACAGACCGTAGATATCCACAGCCGACAGCCCCATGCGAGCCTCGATGGCCGCCCGCATCTCCGGCGTCCATGGCTCGGCACCGAAGATGCCGATCTGCAGGCTCGATGCGGCCGGGTCCATGCCTTGGCGCTCGAATTCATCCGCAATCGCCAGCATGTAGCTGGGCGTGACCATGATGATCTGCGGCGCAAAATCGCGGATCAGCTGCACCTGGCGCTCGGTTTGGCCGCCGCCGAACGGGATCACCGTCAGCCCAGCGCGCTCGGCGCCATAGTGCGCGCCCAGGCCACCCGTGAAGAGGCCGTAGCCGTAGCTCACGTGGACCTTGTCGCCGCGCCGTGCGCCCGCCGCGCGAATCGAACGCGCCACGAGCCCGGCCCACGTATCAATATCCGCCAGCGTGTAGCCGACCACGGTGGGTTTGCCCGTCGTGCCCGATGATGCATGGATGCGTGCGATCCGATCCTGCGGCACGGCAAACATGCCGAACGGATAGTTGTCGCGCAGATCGCTCTTGGTGGTGAACGGAAATTTCGCCAGATCCGCCAGTGACTTCAGATCCGACGGGTGCACGCCCGCCGCATCAAACTTGGCCCGATACGCCGGTACGTTCTCATACGCGTGGGCCAGGCTGTGCTTCAGCCGTTCGAGCTGCAGCGCCTGGATGGCGTCACGGCTGGCGGTCTCGATCGGGTCGAGCGGCAGGTCGGTCGAGCGGGGGCGCATGCGGGTCTCCTCTTCGGGGCGCCGTCGTGCGGCGTCCTCTTGTGGCGCAATCGGGGGCTCTATACAGAGCAGAGGGCGAACTAGGGCTCTGGGCGGTCAGGATCAGGAATGACGTGGCCGCGAATCTGCGCAGACTTACCCCGGAACATGGCCACCACCTCGCCGGCCTGGTTGGAGACGCGCACGTCATACACGCCATGCCGGCCAGACAGAACCTGTTCGGTCGCCTCCGCGACGAGCACATCGCCGCCATGCGCCGGGCGCAGAAATTCGACGCTGCAGCCGGCCGCCACCGTGTTGTGGTTGTGGCTGTTGCAGGCAAACGCGAACGCCGAATCTGCCAGCGTGAAGATCAATCCGCCATGGCATGTGCGATGCCCATTGAGGAATTCGGGCCGCACCGTCATCGAAAGGCAGGCGTAGCCAGGCGCGACCGCCTCCACGCGCATGCCGAGCCAGCGGGAGCAGGCATCGGCGTCAAACATGCTTTTGCAGGCGGCTTCGGCCAGCGCCTGGGCATCGTGGAGGGCGGTCTCGGTCATCCGGATTCCCTATTCGCCGGTGAAGTGCGCCACGCGCTTGTTGAGAAAGGCGTTCACGCCCTCGGCGTAGTCGTGCGAATTGCCCAGCTCGCGCTGCAGGTCGCGCTCCAGATCGAGCTGCGCATCGAGCGATTGCGTAGGCGCCGCATGCATGGCGCGTTTGATGGCGGCTAGCGCCCGCGTCGGCTGCTTGGCTAGGTGCTCGGCCATCGCCTGCACTTCAGTCAGGAGAATCTTGGCATCGTGATAGACGCCCCAGATCAGGCCCCAGTTCAGCGCGGTCTTGGCGTCGAGCTTCTCGCCCAGCATTGCCAGCCCCATCGCGCGTGCCACGCCGATGCGCTGCGGCAGGAACCACGTGCCGCCAGAATCCGGCAGCAGGCCGATCTTCACGAACGCTTGCAGGAAGCAGGCGCTTTCGGCCGCCATCACGATGTCGCATGCCAGCGCCAGGTTGGCACCCGCGCCGGCGGCCACACCATTGACCGCAGCAATCACCGGCAGGGGGAGGGCACGCAGACGGCGCACCAGCGGGTTGAACTGCTCGTCGATGAGCTGGCCCAGGTCCGTCATCTGCCCAGGCGTGAAATTGAGTTCGGAGAGATCCTGCCCCGCACAGAAGCCGCGTCCGGCGCCGGTCAGGATCAGCGCACGGGCTTTCTGGCGTTCCACCTTGTCCAGCGCGTCGCGCAGTTCCCGGTGCATGCCGGCCGTGAAACTGTTGAGCTGGTCGGGCCGGTTCAGCGTGATGGTCGCCACATGATCGTGCCAGTCAAGCAGAATGGTCGGGCTAGTCATCTTGTCTCCTCCTCGGTCATCGGCTAATTCATTAACCGACCGGTTGGTCGGCTAATATTACATCCATTCCAACTGGAGCTTCCATGTCCTACGAAAACATTCTGGTCGAAACGCGCGGTCGTGTTGGTCTTGTTACGCTCAATCGGCCGAAGGCGCTCAACGCCCTCAACGATGCCCTGATGGATGAACTGGGCGCCGCGCTGCTCGCCTTCGATGCCGATGCCAACATCGGCGCCATCGTCATCACCGGCAGTGAAAAGGCGTTCGCCGCCGGCGCAGACATCGGCGCCATGGCCGACTACGAGTTCGCCACCGTCTATAAGAACGAATACATCACGCGCAACTGGGAAACCATTCGCCGCATCCGCAAACCGGTGATCGCCGCGGTGGCCGGCTACGCACTGGGCGGCGGCTGCGAGTTGGCCATGATGTGCGACATCATCCTGGCGGCTGACACCGCCAAGTTCGGCCAGCCCGAAATCAAGCTCGGCACCATGCCCGGCGCGGGCGGCACGCAGCGCCTGCCGCGCGCCGTCTCCAAGGCCAAGGCCATGGACCTCTGCCTGACCGCCCGCATGATGGGCGCCGAAGAAGCCGAGCGCGCCGGTCTGGTCTCGCGCGTCATCCCCGCCGACAAGCTCCTCGACGAAGCTATCCAGGCCGCAGAAACCATCGCCGGTTTCTCCCTGCCCGCCGTCATGATGATCAAAGAGTCGATCAACGCCGCCTACGAAACCTCGCTCAGCGAGGGCGTGCACCTGGAGCGCCGCCTCTTCCACGCCACTTTTGCCACGGAAGACCAAAAAGAAGGCATGCACGCCTTCCTGGAGAAGCGTGCGCCGGCGTTCAAGCACCAGTAAGAGGGCTCTGGCGGAGTGATTTAGGGAATACCCGAGTAACCGTCTCGAGTATCCGCAGGGCGATTTTGAAGTGACTTTTGCCGCGCAATCCTAGGCTCAGACTGGGTTTGCAGGCATTTTTCATGAACCCGTCATCAGTCCGTCATGACAAAGGTGTTGCCAAGTCCCGAAAAGGTGCCTATAGTTCGCCCCTCGCTGCAGACGACAGCGCCGAAACGAAAGCGACGGCGGGGTGGTCGAGGCGGTAGAGAAGTAGATGTGGTGCGGGTTTGCGGGTCGTTGAGTGGTTAGCGA
>JBCNQE010000014.1:0-157641 GCA_039592975.1 Ralstonia sp.
TCATGGATATCTTTATCCAGCAGATCGTGAACGGTCTGGTGCTCGGCAGCATTTACGCGCTGATCGCACTTGGCTACACCATGGTCTACGGTATTCTCGGCATCATCAACTTCGCCCACGGCGATGTCCTGATGGTCGGTGCAATGTCCGCGTTGACCGCCATCAACTTCCTACAAAAGTACTTTCCCAATCTGCCTGACTGGCTCACGCTCGTCTTTGCACTGCTGTTTGCAATGCCGGTTTGCGCCATCGTGGCTTACACCATCGAACGGGTCGCCTACCGGCCGCTGCGCAATGCGCCGCGCCTGGCGCCGCTGATCACCGCCATTGGCGTGTCGATCGTGCTGCAGACCCTGGCCATGATGATCTGGTCGCGCAACCCGCTGACCTTCCCGCAACTGCTGCCTTCGAGCCCGATTGATATCGGCTCTACGGGCGCGACCATCACGGGCAAGGAAATCGTCATCATCCTGGTGTCGATCCTGGTGATGGTGGGGCTGATCCTGCTGGTCAACCGCACCAAGCTCGGCCGCGCCATGCGTGCGACCGCCGAGAACCAGCGTGTGGCAGGCCTGATGGGCGTCAACCCGAACTTCGTGATCTCCGCCACGTTCATGATCGGTGCTGCCATGGCAGCGGTCGCGGGCGTGATGATGGCGACCAACTACGGCAATGCCCACTTCTACATGGGCTTCATCCCTGGCCTGAAGGCGTTTACCGCCGCAGTGCTGGGCGGCATCGGCAACCTGGCTGGCGCCATGGTTGGCGGCATGCTGCTGGGCCTGATCGAAGCACTGGGTGCCGGTTATATCGGTGACTTGACTGGCGGTGTGTTCGGTTCGAACTACCAGGATGTGTTCGCATTCATCGTGCTGATTGGCGTGCTGCTGTTCCGCCCGTCCGGCATCATGGGCGAACGCGTTGCGGACCGCGCATAAGAAAGGGGAGCGCCATGACAGAAACTGCAACCGAATTCAAGGCTCCGAAGAAGACGCGCGCTGCGCTCTACGGCTTCCTGATTCTGGCCCTGTTCGCACCGTTTATCGTCGGTGCCGCAGGTGGTAACTACTGGGTGCGCGTGCTTGACTTCGCGCTGCTCTACATCATGCTGGCCCTGGGCCTGAACATCGTGGTGGGCTTTGCCGGCCTGCTCGATCTGGGCTACATCGCGTTCTACGCGGTGGGGGCGTACATGATGGGGCTTCTGGGCTCGCCGCATCTGTCCAACCAGTTCGAGTGGATTCACCAGCTGTTCCCCAACGGGCTGCACCTCATCGTCTGGTGGGTGATTCCGCTGGGCGCGGGGCTGGCGGCGTTGTTCGGCATCCTGCTGGGTGCGCCCACGCTGAAGCTGCGCGGCGACTACCTCGCCATCGTGACGCTGGGCTTTGGTGAAATCATCCGGATCTTCATGAACAACCTCGACCGTCCGGTGAACATCACCAACGGTCCGAAGGGCATCAACCTGATCGAGCCGGTCAAGATCCTCGGGTTTGACTTCTCGAAGCGCCACGACTTCTTCGGCATCCGCTTCGACTCGGTCTACATGTACTACTACCTGTTCGTGCTGCTGGCCGCGATCATCATCATCGTGTGCCTGCGCTTGCAGAACTCGCGTATCGGTCGTGCATGGGTTGCCATTCGTGAAGATGAAATCGCTGCCAAGGCGATGGGTATCAACACCCGCAACGTGAAGCTGCTGGCGTTTGCCATGGGCGCTTCGTTCGGTGGCGTGTCGGGGGCGATGTTCGCGTCGTTCCAGGGCTTCGTGTCGCCGGAATCGTTCGTGCTGTGGGAGTCGATCTACATCCTGGCGATCGTGGTGCTGGGCGGTATGGGCCATATCCCGGGCGTGATCCTGGGCGGCATTCTGCTGGTGGGCTTCCAGGAGCTGCTGCGTGCCCTGGCTGAGCCGCTGCAGAACAAGCTGTTCGGCCATGTGATCGTGGAAGCGGAAGTGCTGCGTCAGTTGCTCTTCGGCCTGGCGATGGTGGTGGTGATGCTGTATCGCCCTGCGGGCCTCTGGCCCTCGCCGCGCAAGGAAGACCGTCCGCAGAAAGCGCGGGTCGGTGGGTTGTCCCGCATCTGATTGGAGGCACGCAACATGAGCAACAACAACGTCCTCCTCTCGATCCGAGGAGTGAGCAAGCGCTTCGGCGGCCTGCAGGCACTGTCCGACGTGAACCTGGAGATCCGCGAAGGCGAGATCTACGGCTTGATCGGCCCGAACGGCGCCGGCAAGACCACGTTCTTCAACGTCATCACGGGCCTGTATACGCCGGATGCCGGTGATTTCGTGCTGGGTGGCACGCCTTACCAGCCGACCGCCGTGCATGAAGTGGCCAAGGCTGGCATCGCCCGTACGTTCCAGAACATCCGCCTGTTCGGCGACATGACTGCAGCGGAAAACGTCATGGTCGGCCGCCACGTGCGCACCAAGGCCGGCCTGCTCGGCGCGGTGTTCCGCACCAAGGCTGCGCGTGAGGAAGAAGCGTCCATCGAAGACTGGGCGCACGACCTGCTGGAGTACGTCGGCATTGGCAAGTATGCCAACTACACGGCGCGCAACCTGTCGTACGGTCACCAGCGTCGTCTGGAAATCGCGCGCGCCCTTGCCACGCAGCCCAAGCTGCTGGCCCTGGACGAGCCGGCTGCCGGCATGAACGCCACGGAAAAAGTAGAACTCCGTGGCCTGCTGGACAAGATCCGTTCCGACGGCAAGACCATCCTGCTGATCGAACACGACGTGAAGCTCGTGATGGGCCTGTGCAACCGCCTGACCGTGCTCGATTACGGCAAGGTGATCGCACAAGGTCTGCCGCAGGAAGTGCAGAGCAACCCGGCCGTGATCGAGGCCTACCTCGGCGCATCGGCGCACTGATGCGGAGGAACGGAACAATGAAACCAGTGATGTTGAAGATCGACAGCCTGAAGGTCGCCTACGGCGGCATCCAGGCAGTCAAGGGCGTGGATCTGGAGATCCGCGAAGGCGAACTCGTTACGCTGATTGGCGCCAACGGTGCCGGCAAGACGACCACCATGAAGGCCATCACCGGCCTGCAAGGCTGGGCGGGCGGCGACGTGCAGTATCTGGGCAAGTCCATCAAGGGCGTGCCGAGCTACAACCTGCTCAAGCAGGGCTTGGCGATGGTGCCGGAAGGCCGCGGCGTGTTCGCGCGCATGACCATCACCGAAAACCTGCAGATGGGCGCCTTCACGCGCAACGACGATGCACAGATCAAGCTCGATATCGAGCGTATGTTCGGCATCTTCCCGCGCTTGAAAGAGCGTGCCAATCAGCTGGCCGGCACGATGTCGGGCGGTGAGCAGCAGATGCTGGCCATGGCGCGTGCGCTGATGAGCCAACCGAAGCTGCTGCTGCTGGACGAACCGTCGATGGGTCTCTCGCCGATCATGGTGGAGAAGATCTTCGAGGTGGTGCGCGACATCTCGGCGCAAGGCGTGACCGTGCTGCTCGTTGAGCAGAACGCGCGCCTGGCGCTGCAGGCAGCGCACCGCGGCTACGTGATGGACTCCGGTCTCATCACCATGAGCGGCGAAGCCAAGCAGATGCTGGACGACCCGAAGGTGCGTGCTGCCTACCTGGGCGAGTAAGCATCCCAAGCGTCATGAAAAAGCCCCGCAGTTGCGGGGCTTTTTCTTTGCCTATCGGTTCTTGTGTTCAAGGCTCGATCAGTTCACGAGTTCGATGTCAGGCAGGTTCGCGAGGACCTCGTCGTAACGCTCGTAGCGTTCCAGTGTCTCGACTACGACCGGCAGCGGGTCAGTCCATATCTCCGGTAAATCACGCTCCTGCGGTTCGAGCACCGGAAATGCCAAGGCTTCTGCGGGCGGGGAGCATTGCGCGTTCACCCCGGCTTTGTTTCCTCGGGCGTCCAGTCGATACCAGCCAAAGTCCTGAAGGTAGACGGCGTTCAGTCCATGCAGGCAGTAGGGGGCTCCGCTGCCGCTCACGGACAGTCGCTGGTAGCAGAGGCCTGTCGGAACGTGACTGACGCGCAAGAGCGCCGCCAGCAGGTGGCTCTTGGCGTAGCAGTAACCTGTTCTGTGCCGCAGGACATCGGAGGCCTTGCACGTGACAGGATTGAGCTTGAAGTCCGAACTGTGGCGAATCTCGTCGCGAACGAATTCGAAGCACCGGCGCACCAGATCGTGTTCCGATGTGGCGCCACGCGCGAGAATCTCAGCGGTTGACCGGACCTCGGCGTCTTCAAAATCGATGTACTTGCTAGGGTTCAGATAGCGCTGCATGTTGCTCTCATGTTTGATAGACGTTTGGCCGATGCAGCTGCATGAAGCCGCTGCTGCCCGGTACATCGGTAAAGCCGTGCTTGCGGTAGAGCCAGTCGGCATCCGTCGTGACCAGCACCGTGCGGCGCAGGTCCTGCAGCTCGGGGTGTTCGCGCATGAACTGCATCAGCGCGTGCGACACACCTTTGCCGCGCCATGCCGGCAGCACGAAGACATCGCACAGGTAAGCAAACGTGGCGTGGTCCGAGATGACGCGCGCGAAGCCGACGAGATCACCATGCGTGCCATCGTCGTTCCGCTGGTAGGCGGCAAAGGCCAGCGAGTTGGCGATCGATCGGTCGAACACCGCGCGGGGCAGCCCACGCGCCCAATGCGTTTCCTGCGAGAGAAAACCGTAGATCTGGTCCAGCGGGAGCCACGCGGGATCGTCAGACAAAACGATCCCCGTGGCCGGAACAACAAGCGTTGCGGCCATGGCAAACCTCAGGATGGGAAACAGCGGAGGAGCAGTGAAGGGCAGCGCATTGCGCGCCGCCCTGGGTGATGCGTCTAGCTTTAAGCGTGCGCCTTGAGCAGCGTACGCAGCATGCCGATCATCGTGTCGATCTCTTCGGTCGTCACGTTCAGCGCGGGCATGAAGCGCAGGATGTTCGGGCGCGGCGCGTTCAGCAGCAGGCCCGTCGGGTTCATCTCGCGTGCGGCTTCCACCAGTTGGCCGCCGATGTCCTTGCCGAGCAGCAGAGCGCGCAGCAGGCCGTTACCGCGCTCGCCGGCCAGGCCGAATTCTTCCGACAGCTGCAGCAGTTGCTTGCGCAGGTAGGCGCCGCGCTCCTGCACGCCGTCCAGGAAGCCCGGGGCCAGCAGCTGTTCGATCACCGAGCAGCCGACGGCCGTCATCAGCGGGTTGCCGTTGTAGGTGCCGCCCTGATCGCCGGCCTCGAAGCTGGCCACTTCATCCGTGCACAGCAGGGCCGACAGCGGCACGCCGCCGCCGATGCCCTTGCCCAGCGTCATGATGTCCGGCTCGATGTTCGAGAGCTGGTAGGCGAAGAGGGTGCCGCAACGGCCGCAGCCCGCCTGCACTTCATCGACGATCAGCAGGATCTTGTGTTTCTTGGTCAGCGCACGCAACTGCTGCATGAATTCCGGCGTGGCGGGCAGCACGCCGCCTTCGCCTTGCACCGGTTCAAGCATCACGCCGACGGTCTCGTCTGTGATCAGCGCTTCCACCGACGCGATGTCGTTCAGGATGGCCTTCGGGAAGCCCGGCACCTGCGGCGCGAAGATGGTGTCCCAGCCGGCCTTGCCCGATGCGCTCATGGTGGCGAGCGTGCGGCCGTGGAAGCTGTGGTCGAACGTGATGATCTGGAAGGCGCCGTTCTTATGCTTCTTGCCCCACTTGCGGGCGAGCTTGATGGCGCCTTCGTTGGCCTCGGCGCCGCTGTTGGCGAAGAACACCTTGTCGAAGCAGCTGTGCGCGGTTAGCAGGCCGGCCAGCTTGGCCATCGGCTCGTTGTAGAAGGCCGGGCTCGGGTTGATCAGCTTCTTGGCCTGCGCGTTGAGCGCTTCGATCATGCCGTCGTTCGAGTGGCCGAGGCAGTTGACCGCCCAGCCCTGCACGAAGTCGAGGTATCGCTTGCCGTTGTGATCCGTCAGCCACGAGCCCTTGCCTTCGGTGAAGACGATCTCGGGCCGGTTGGTGATGTACATCAGGGACTGGACGGGGTAGTCAGCAAACGCCATGGCAAAGCTCCAGAAAAAGGCGGCAGGAAGATGAAAACGTCGAAAAAGCGCTGGTTGGAAAAAGACAAAGGCCACGGGGGTTGCCCCGTGGCCTTGTGATCGTCGAATCCTGTGAACCCGATATGCAATCAGCAGACAGCCGCGCGGCTTCCCGGAGGGAGCAACGTACGGCGGCGTCGGAGGTGCAGGGCTTGGGTCATAGGGCGCAAGAATAAGACGGATGCCAAGTCAAGTCAAAACGAAATTTCGGCTTGGTTTGGATTTGTGCAACGGTCAGCCTGCCCTTAGCCAGCCGGGTGCAGATCGGCCTCGGAGGTGAACGAATCGGCGAAGAACGCGTCCGGGTGCATCTTGCACTGGGCGGCGAAGTCCGCGCGGGCCGAGTTGATCACCACCGGCGCGCCGCAGGCGTAGACCTCGTGGTTCGACAGATCGGGGTGGTCGGCCATCACGGCCCGGTGCACGAAGCCGGTGCGGCCGGTCCAGGCGTCTTCGGGCAGGGCGTTGGACACGACCGGCACGTAGGTGAAGCCCGGGATCGTGCGCGCCCATTCTTCCGCCTTGGCGTGCATGTACAGGTCTTGCGGGCGACGGCCGCCCCAGTACAGCGTCATCGGGCGCGTGCTCTTGATGAACTGCGCATGCTCGACGATGGCCTTGATGGGCGCGAAACCCGTGCCCGAGGCCAACAGGATGATCGGCTTGTCCGACTCTTCACGCAGGAAGAAACTGCCCAGCGGCCCTTCGAAGCGCAGGATGTCGCGCTCCTTCATGGCCGGGGCGCCTTCCTTGGCACCGAACACGTAGTCGGTGAACGCGCCGCCCGGCATGTGGCGGATGTGCAGCTCGATCGGGCCTTCTTCGTGCGGCGGGTTGGCGATCGAGTAGCTGCGGCGCTTGCCGTCGCGCAGGATGAATTCCACGTACTGCCCGGCCAGGAATTGCATGCGCTCGGTGGCCGGCAGTTGCAGCTTGACGATGGTGACGTCCGGCGCGGCCTTTTCCAGCGAGGCCACGCGGCACGGAATCTTCTTGATGGGCACATCGCCGGCGCCTTGCACTTCGCGCACTTCAATGGTGACGTCCGTCGCGGGCGTGGCGCAGCAGAACAGCGCGCGGCCTTCGGTGGCTTCCTGCGCCGTCAGCGCGTTGGGCGAGTGGTTGCCCTGCACGATGGAGCCCTCGCGCACGTGGCCCTTGCACGAGCCGCATGCGCCGTTCTTGCAGCCGTACGGCAGGCCGATGCCCTGGCGCAGCGCTGCTGCAAGAATGGTCTCGCCGTCTTCGGCCTGGAACTGGCGGCCGCTGGGCAGCACGTTGATCTGGTAAGCCATACTACAATTCCGAATATGTTGAAAAGAGTGTCTGGTCGCCCGTCCGGCCAAGCGATGGCGGCACGCCCGATGATGCGCCACGCAATCGCCCAGCCATCCAAACCTATGCCACGCCTGGGGCTTCCGCGTGTGCTGATCGTCGGCTGCGGCGATGTTGGGCAACGCTGCCTGACGATGCTGCGCACGCGCTTCCGCGTCTTTGCCGTCACCTCGCGCGAGGCGGGGCGCGCATCGTTGCGGGAAGCCGGTGCCGTGCCCGTGGTCGCCAACCTGGACGATGCCGCTTCACTGCGCCGCCTGCGGGGTTTAAGCCCGCGCGTGCTGCATCTGGCACCGCCGCCGACTGCCGGCAATGATGACCCGCGTACCGCTGCATTGCTGCATAAGTTGGCGCGTCCGGCTCAACTGCCTCGAGCCACAAAACGTCGCATTTTACCCGAGCGGGCGCGCAGGTCGGCTGGCCTGACGGGCCGCTTGAAAACCCGCCTCCAAGCGCGGGCGTTCGTGTACGCCAGCACCAGCGGCGTGTACGGCGATGCGGGCGGTGCCTGGGTGGACGAATCTCGCCCGGTGAACCCCACCACCGCCCGTGCGCAGCGCCGCGTGGCCGCCGAGCGGCGCGTGCGCTGGTTTGGCGCGGGCGGCGGCTGGCGCACGTCGATCGTGCGCATCCCTGGCATCTATGCGGCCGAGCGCTTGCCGGTTGCCCGGCTGGAGCGCGGCACGCCCGCCCTGCGCGTGGAAGACGACGTCTACACCAACCATATCCACGCCGATGATCTGGCACGCGCATTGATTGCCGCGTTGTTTCGTGGAAAGCCGCAGCGCGTGCTGCACGCCAGCGATGCGTCTGAGCTGCGCATGGGCGATTACTTCGATGCCGTGGCCGATGCACGCGGCTTGCAGCGCCCGCCGCGCATTTCGCGGGCGCAAGCCGTTGAGCAGATCGAACCGACGCTGTTGTCGTTCATGAGTGAGTCGCGTCGGCTGCGCAACACCCGGTTGACGCGCGAGTTGCGTGTGGCGCTGCGCTATCCGACCGTGGCAGATTTCCTGCGCCACGAGCCCTGAGATGAACGCGCCCACATCGCACACCCCGACTCTTGCGCCTGCCAGGCGTATGCGTGCCGTGCGGCTGGCGCTTGTGCTGGCCGGGGCGGCGATCGGGGTGGCGCTGTGTTGGTTTGCCGCCAACATGGTGGCGGGGGCCATGGCCGCGCACGACGTACGGCAGATGGTTGATACCCGGCGCCAACTCGCGGCGCAAGTGGCCGAGGGCATGTCCAACCAAGTCACCGCCGATGTGGCACTGCTGCGGGCGATTCCGCAAACGCTTGCGCAGATCGATGCCGTCCCGCAGGCCGTGGCGCGTGTCGACACGCGGCGCTGGAGCCTGATGGACCAGGGGTCGCGCGCCAAAGAGGCGATGTCGCACCAAGAGGTAGTCGACAGCAGCGCATTCCTCAGCACGACCGCCGGCAATCTGGGGCTCGACTACGTGTGGGTGATCGACCAGCGTGGCTACGTGGTGATGGCCAATAACGCGGGCCGCGCCGATTCGTTCCTCGGCGTGCATTCGAGCATGCAGCCCTATCTCAAGGAGGCGATGCTCGGTGGCCTGGGCGAGCAGTTCACCGTCGGTCGGGTGACGGGCGTGCCGGGTTTGTTCTTTGCCGCGCCGGTGTATGACGACGGGGGCTACCTTGTTGCAGCGATGGGCATCAAGGTGAGCCTGACGCGCTTGCAGCATTGGGTGTCGCATCCGACGTCTCTGGTGACGGATCCGAATGGGCTGGTGATTCTGTCCACCGATACGTCTCTGGTGGGCAAGGCTTTGCCAGCGGCGCGCGTACGGAGCATGAGCCCGGGCGATCGCTACGACGCCTACCGGCGAGTGGATGTTGAGGCGTGGCCGTATCTGCCCACCGCGCAAGCCCAGCGCAGCGTGCCCGAATGGGTGCCGGCCGAGGTGCGCGATGCGCTTGTGTGGCGCGAGGGCAGTGCGATGCCCTCGCTGACGATTTCACGCAACGCCAGTGCGGACCTCACCGTCATGGTGTTGGAACCGCTGCCCGCCTGGGGTCAGCACATGGCAACGCATGACCGCAATCGCACGATCGCTTTTGTGTTGTTCCTGAGCGTGTTGCTGACCATTGCCCTGGTGGTGTGGTCGTTGGCGCGCGAGCGGCAGCACCACCGCCTGCAGCGTCACCTCAACCAGCGGCTGCAGCGTACCAACAGCGCGCTCGCCAACGAGGCGCACTTTGATCATCTGACGGGTGTGCTGACGCGGCGTCGCTTTCTGGCGTTGTTCGACACGGCGCTCATGCGCGCCCACAACCGCAACGAGCCGCTGGTGCTGGTGCTTGCCGATCTGGACCACTTCAAGCGCATCAATGACACATGGGGCCACGCGGTGGGCGACCTCGCGCTGCAGCGCTTCGCATCGTTGGCCACGAGCGTGCTGCGCAGCAGTGACCTAGTGGGCCGGCTAGGCGGCGAGGAGTTCGCCGTCGTCATGGGCCGCACCACGCTGGAGGCCGGCGCCGAAGCGGCGGAGCGTCTACGCGCCGCTGTGGCCGAATCGGACGAGACGTTTCCGACCGGGCTGACCATGACCGTCAGTATGGGCATGACCGCCTGCCGGCCGGGCGATACCGCATCGGAGATGCTCAAGCGCGCGGATCAGGCGCTGTATCGCGCCAAGGAAAGTGGACGCAACCGGCATGTCGCCGGGTGAGCTAGCGTCAGCGCGGCGGTGCGGGACAACGTGGTATCCGTCGAAACTCGCGCCGGTGTTCAAGGGTTTGCATGGCCGCCTACGGATCGAGGTGGGGAATCTTGAAGGCGCGGCTGAAGGCGGCTAGCTCGCTCTGATGCAATGCGGCGAGCAGGGCGACGAGGCGCTCGCCTTTTTTTGTGAGGTGGACTTCCACCTGCCGCGCATCGGCATCGCTCGGGCGGCGCTCGACGAGGTCGATCTCTTCGCAACGCGTCACGAGTGCCGCTGTGCCGTGCGGCGCGGCTTGCAGGCGCTCGGCCAATTCGCCCACCGTGGCCCACTCGCGGCCGGCAAAACCCTTGATATGCAGCAGAAGCTGATATTGCAGCGGTGTGATCCCCTTGGACTGGATCAGATTTTCAGACGCGCGCAGAAAGCGGCGCAGGTGGTAGCGGAAATCGGACAGGGTCTCGAAATCCTGCTTGGACAACAGGCGGGGTGGGGCGGCTGACATGGTGTGATGGAGCGGGTTTCGGCGGAATATATCACAGTGTGACATATGTGATGGGCCGATGCCGTCTGTGGTGCGGCCTTGAATGGTCACCGCGCAAAAAAGCAAAAAGGCCAAGCAATGGCTTGGCCTTCCGGGGTGAATGGGGCGCGTTAGTGTGGGGGGCTGGGCGGCGGTGTGGTGTCCGGTGCTTGGCAAGCAGCGGAGGGCGCTGCCACGGAGACCGCCCCGCCGCAGTACGGACATCGCGGCGTATCGGGGGTGTCTGCCGATGGTGCGGATGACCGATTGCGCTCCAGCGCCGTCGCAATGAGCTCCGCCCCCATGATGCCGGTCGGGAACGCGATGATGCCGTAGCCGAGCAGGATCGCGCATGAGGTAATCAGCCGGCCCAGCGGGGTTTGTGGTGTCAGGTCGCCGTAGCCGGTGGTGCTCATCGTGACCGCCGCCCAGTACACGCCCACGGGGATGCTCGTGATGCCGTTTTCTGGCCCTTCCACGAGATAGATCACCGTGCCCAGGATCACCACCAGCACGAACATGCCGCCGATGAAGACGAAGATCTTGCGACGTGCGCGGGTGAGCGCGCGAATGAGCGCCTGTCCTTCTTCCAGATAAATCGACAGCCCCAGAATGCGGAACACGCGCAGCAGCCGCAGCAGGCGCACATCAATCAGCGCGTGCAGGCCGGGGAAGAAAAACGCGAGATAGGTCGGCAACACGGATACCAGGTCGACAATGCCGAAGAAGCTGCGCGCATAGGCGACCGGTTTGGGTGCGGTCAGCAGGCGGAACAGATATTCCGCAGTGAACAGCAGCGTGAACGCCCACTCGGCCACATACAGTGCATCGCCGTACTGGGCGTGCAGGTCCTTCACGCTGTCGGCCATGACGACCAGCACGCTGGCAACGATCAGCGCCAGTGTTGCGAGGTCGAGATTGCGCTGGAACCGCGCGGGGCTGACGGCATCGCTGGCGGCGTGGCGCACGATGCTCACGAAGCGTCGGAATGATGTTTTCATGCGGGCGACTGTAGAAGACACATGTCGTAACGCATATCGGAATCGACTGATTTGGCGATGCCCTTTTTGGCTCGGCATGCCCACATTGGGTCTTAGGGCTGGAGGCGATGCTCCACCACGTCTTTGAGGCGCGCGGCGGTGATCTCACCCATGTGCGAATCGACCAGCTTGCCCTGCGCATCGAAGAACAGCGTGGTCGGCAGCCCGCGCGAGCCGAAGGTCTGCATGGCTTCCGAGAGCGGGTCCAGCAGCACGTGGTTGAACGCCAGCCCCTGCTGTGTGAGGAACTGCTGCACCGTGGTTGCCTGCTCCCCCTGATTGACCATCAGAAACACGACCTCGGGGTAGCTGGCTTGCGCCTGGGCGAGGATCGGCATTTCGCGGCGACAGGGTGGGCACCAGGTGGCCCACAGATTCAGCACCACGGGTTTACCGATGGGTTTGTCGAACGACACGGCGCCACCGTCCATGCCTTCAAGCTGCAGCGCAGACAGCGATGGCGTAGCGCGTTGGAGCGTCGCCAAGGTGCCTTGTGCCGCCGCCCACGCCAGCATGCCGGCGGCAATGCCCATGAGGGCTGGCCGGCGCAATACGCGCGCGTGGCGCGATTTCCAGACGACGAACGCAACGGCGGCCGGCAGGCCGATCCACCAGTCGAACCCACCATCACCGATCGCGATGATGGACCGCGGGGCAGCAACGTACTCCGGCCACCAGCGCGCGACATAGCCGATGCGCGCGGCAAGCAGGCCGACCAGCAACGCATCGAGCAGCAGATTGGCCGCCGTCTTGCGCGGGGCGTCTGCTCCAACGCGCTGCATCGCTCGCGCAACGAGCCACGCGATCAAGGCTGCCAGCACCACAACAATCACGTGCACTGAGAACGGGCCGACACTCATCATGGGGAACCTGCGGTCAAGGTGGGGGGGCGAGACGCTAGACAGCCGCTGCTACAGGGAGTTCGATGCACATACCGGTGACATCTTGTGTAGCCCGCTGGAGACGTTCGAAAAGAAAAAGCCGCTCCGAAGAGCGGCTTCAGCAGCAGTGGGGCGCATGGCGCCGTCGCGCTATCAGTCCTCGAGCTGCGACAGGTCGCGCACCGCGCCCTTGTCGGCCGACATGACCAGCTTGGCGTAGGCCTTGAGCGCCGCGGACACCTTGCGCGGACGCGCCTTGGCAGGCTTCCAGCCCTTGGCGTTTTGCGCTTCACGGCGACGTGCGAGTTCTTCATCCGACACCAGCACGTTGATCGTGCGGTTGGGGATGTCGATGCGGATCTTGTCGCCGTTTTGCACCAGACCGATCGCGCCGCCCGCAGCCGCTTCCGGCGAGCAGTGGCCGATCGACAAGCCCGAGGTGCCACCCGAGAAGCGGCCATCCGTCAGCAGCGCGCAGGCTTTGCCCAGGCCCTTCGACTTGATGTAGCTCGTCGGGTAGAGCATTTCCTGCATGCCTGGGCCGCCCTTCGGGCCTTCGTAGCGCACGATCACCACATCGCCGGCCTTGACCTTGTCGGCGAGGATGTTCTCCACCGCTTCGTCTTGCGACTCGGTCACGTGCGCCGTGCCTTCGAACACGAGGATGCTGTCGTCCACGCCGGCCGTCTTCACCACGCAGCCATCGAGTGCGATGTTGCCGCGCAGAACGGCCAGGCCGCCTTCCTTCGAGAACGCGTGCTCATACGAGCGGATGCAGCCCTCGGCGCGGTCCAGGTCCAGGCTGGGCCAGCGCGTGTTCTGGCTGAAGGCCACTTGCGTGGGGATGCCAGCCGGGCCCGCGCGGTAGAACGTCTGCACGGCTTCATCCGACGTACGCACGATGTCCCAATGGTCCAGTGCGTCCTTCATCGTGGGCGTGTGAACGGTCGGCACATCGGTGTGCAGCTTGCCGGCGCGGTCCAGCTCGCCCAGGATGGCCATGATGCCGCCCGCGCGGTGCACGTCTTCGATGTGGTACTTGTTCGTGTTCGGCGCGACCTTGCACAGCTGCGGCACGACGCGCGAGAGGCGGTCGATGTCGCTCATTGTGAAGTCGATGCCGGCTTCCTGCGCAATCGCCAGCAAGTGCAGGATCGTGTTCGTCGAGCCGCCCATAGCGATGTCGAGCGTCATGGCGTTCTCAAACGCCTTGAAGCCGACCGAGCGCGGCAACACGCGTTCGTCGTCCTGCTCGTAGTACTGGCGGGCCAGCTCGACGATGCGGTGGCCGGCGCGCTTGAAGAGTTGTTCGCGGTCCGCGTGCGTGGCGACCACGGTGCCGTTGCCCGGCAGCGACAGGCCCAGCGCTTCGGTCAGGCAGTTCATCGAGTTGGCCGTGAACATGCCCGAGCACGAACCGCAGGTCGGGCACGCCGAACGCTCGACTTCCGCCACTTCCGCGTCGGAATACTTGGTGTCGGCGGCAATCACCATCGCGTCGATCAGGTCGAGCTTCTTGATCTCGATGGCCTTGGTGACGGGGTTGGCCAGCTTGGTCTTGCCGGCTTCCATCGGGCCGCCCGACACGAAGATCACGGGGATGTTCAGGCGCATCGCGGCCATCAGCATGCCCGGGGTGATCTTGTCGCAGTTCGAGATGCAGACCATGGCATCGGCGCAGTGCGCGTTGACCATGTATTCGACCGAGTCGGCAATGATGTCGCGGCTGGGCAGCGAATACAGCATGCCGTCGTGGCCCATGGCGATGCCGTCGTCCACGGCGATGGTGTTGAATTCCTTGGCGACGCCGCCCGCGGCTTCGATCTCACGCGCGACCAACTGGCCGAGATCCTTCAGGTGCACGTGGCCGGGCACGAATTGCGTGAACGAATTGACCACCGCGATGATCGGCTTCTGGAAGTCTTCGTCTTTCATGCCGGTGGCGCGCCACAGCGAGCGCGCACCTGCCATGTTGCGGCCGGCGGTGGAGGTTTTGGAACGGTAGGTGGGCATGGTGGGGTGCTGAAGAAGGTTCAAAACTGAACGGGCCACGCGGATACAGGCCCTCGCGCGCCGGTGCGAACAACCTCTTGAGCCACGCCCGGGCAAAACGCCATTATCCCACGGCTACGGGGGGAGCGTTGTGGGTAGGCGGCAGATGCGCGCCCAATGAAAAAGCCGCTTCTGCGTGAACAGAAGCGGCTCGGAATCTGGTGCCCGGGGCCGGAATCGAACCGGCACGCCTTGCGGCGGGGGATTTTGAGTCCCCTGCGTCTACCAATTTCACCACCCGGGCAGGTGCGATGAGCCAGCAATTATGCCAGAAGTCTGCCAGACCTCACAAGGCGGGCTCAGCCGATGAGGATCCATCCTGCGTGCGCGCGTTCTGCGCCTCCAGCACGCGCAGCAGCGACGCCGTGTCGTCATACCCCCACCCATTGGCGACAAGCGTGTTGAGCTGAGACGCCACCAGCTCCATCGCGGGCATCTGCAGGCCGAGTTCGTGGGCGATCTCGCGCACGAGGCCGAAATCCTTGTCATGCAGGCGCGCCTCGATACCGGCGGCGAAGTTACGTTCAGCCATCTTGGGGCCCATCATGTCGAGCATGCGGCTGCCCGCAAAGCCCGGGCTGATGGCGGCCAGCACGCGCGACGGGTCGGTGCCCTGGGTTTGCGCAAACAGCATGGCCTCGGCAATGCCCTGGATATTGATGACCTGCACGATCTGGTTGCACGCCTTGGCCACTTGGCCCGAACCGTGGCCGCCGATGTGCGTGATGGTCGTGCCCAGCAGTTGCAGCAGCGGGCGCACGCGCTCCAGCACCTCCGGCTTGCCGCCCACCATGATCGACAGCGTGGCCTTCTGCGCGCCCATGGTGCCGCCGGAAACCGGTGCATCCAGGAATTCCAGGCCAGCGGCTTCCAGTTCGGCCGCAATGCGGCGTGTGGCCACGGCGGAAATCGTGCTGTGGTCGATACATACCGCGCCGCGCGGTGCGCCGTGGATGACGCCATCCGGCCCCAGCAGCACGCCTTCCACATCGGCGGTGGAGGTGACGTTCGTGAAGATGACTTCGGCGTCGCGTGCGGCCTCAGCAGGCGTGCTAACCGGCTCGGCGCCGATGGCGCGGGCGTTGTCGGCGGCCTCAGGGCGGCGCACGTAAGCGCGCACGGTGTGGCCGGCGGCAATCAGGTGCTGGACCATCGGCGTGCCCATGTTGCCGAGGCCGATGAAGGCGATGCGTGTCATGGCGTGTGTCTCGTTGTCTCTTTATTTACTTCGGACCGGCGTAGGCGAAGCGGCCATTCCTGATGATGCCCATGACGCGCGAGCGCTGGTCGAAGCCTTGGTGATCCTGGGCATTCAGGTTCAGCACGCCGTTGGGCACGGTCAGGTCGCGCGTGGTTTCCAACGCATCGCGCAGCGCGGCGCGGAAGGCGGGGGTACCGGGCTTGGCGCCGGTCTTCAGCGCACGGGCCGTCGCGTTGTCGAGCAGTTGCCACGCGCCCCACGCGTCACCCGCAAATTGCGTGACGGTGTTCGGGCCGTACTTGGCTTCATAACGATCAGCAAATTCCACGGCGACCTTGCGTACCGGATGCCCGGCCGGCAACTCGCGCGCCACGACTACCGGGCCGGTTGGGAAGAGCGTGCCTTCCACGTCCTTACCGCCCACCTTCAGGAATTCCGTGCTGGCGATGCCGTGCGTCTGGTAGATGCGGCCCTTGTAGCCGCGTTCGACCAGCGTGCGCTGGGGCAAGGCGGCGGGCGTGCCGGCCCCGGCAATCAGAATGGCGTCGGGTTTGGCAGCCATCAGCTTGAGAATCTGGCCGGTGACGCTGGTGTCCGTGCGGGCAAAGCGCTCGTTGGCGACGACCTTCAGTTTGCGTACGTCCGCCAGCTTCGAGAACTCACGCCACCAGCTCTCGCCGTACGCATCGGTAAAGCCGATAAAGCCGACGGTGTGCACGCCGCTGTCCGCCATGTGCTGCGTGACCAGCGTGGCCATCTGCGAATCGTTCTGCGGCATCTTGAACGCCCAGCGACGCTTGGCGTCTTGCGGCTCGACGATGGAAGCCGACGCGGCCAGCGTGACCATCGGCGTCTGCCCCTCGGCCACCGCATCGAGCGAGGCCAGTGCCGTCGGCACAATCGTCGGGCCGACGATCACATCCACCTTGTCTTCCGCGATCAGCTTGCGCACGTTGCGTACCGCCATCGATGGGTCGGATGCATCGTCCAGGATGATGACCTGCGCGCGCTGGCCGCCGATCGTCGTGGGCCACATCTGCACGGTGTTCTTGCTGGGGATGCCGATGGCCGCAGCGGGGCCGGTGGTCGACAGCACTACGCCCACGCGAATGTCGGCGTGGGCGGGCAAGGCGAGGGCAGCGGCGCTAGCAAAGAGCGCCATGCTACACAGCAGGCGACGTCGGGTCGTCATGAGGTCTCCGGAAATTTCAGGCGAGGTTCAGGCGAACGTCACAGCTCGTAGGCTTCGTGATCGCCGGACATGAGTTGTTCGACCAGCTTGCGCGTAAGCGTCGGCGCAAACAGTTCGATGAAGGTGTAGACAAAGCCACGCAAGTACGCCCCTTGCTTGATGCCCAGGTGCGTGACGTTGGTGCCGAACAGGTGCCCCGCCGGAATGGCGCGCAGATTGCGGTCGCGTTCCGCATCGAACGCGACGCCGGCCACGATGCCCACGCCCAGGCCAACTTCCACGTAGGTCTTGATGACGTCGGCGTCGATGGCTTCCAGCACGATGTCCGGCTTCATCTGGCGCAGCTCGAACGCATGGTCGATCTTGGGCCGGCCGGCAAAGTGCTGGTCGTAGGTGATGATCGGGTAGCCCTTGAGGTCTTCCAGCGTCAGGTGCTGGCGCGACAGCAGGGGGTGATCAGGTGGCGTGACCACCACGTGCTGCCACTGGTAGCCGGGGATCGAGATCAAGTCCTTGACGTGCGACATGCCTTCGGTGGCGATGGCGATGTCGGCCTGATCATGCAGCACCATCTCGGCGATCTGCGCGGGCGTGCCCTGCTGAATGGAGAGACGCACCTTCGGGTACTTGCGGGTGAACTCGGCAATCGCCTTCGGCAGCGCATAACGGGCCTGCGTGTGCGTGGTGGCGATGGTGAAGTTGCCTTGGTCCTGCGCGGCGTAGTCTTTGCCGACGCGTTTCAGCGTCTCGACCTCTTCCAACACGCGTTCGACCGAGGCCAGGATGCGCCGCCCGGGTTCGGTGAGACCCCGGATGCGCTTGCCGTGCCGGGTGAAGATATCCACACCCAACTCTTCCTCGAGCTCGATGATGGCCTTGGAGACGCCTGGTTGTGATGTATAGAGCGCTTTTGCCGCTTCGGTCAGGTTGAATTTCTGCCGCACGGCCTCGCGAACGAAGCGAAATTGGTGAAGGTTCATGGCTGGCGATCGGATGCGAAGAAAAGCGAGCGATCAGATCGTTACTTATAACCGAGCCCATATAAACAAACAATTTTTTATTGGTTTGGGATATGAGGCCAGTTCATTACGATGCTCGAACTTCGTGATAACACGCCCTCACTGTCCCTTTTCTGTCGCGCTATGACGCTTGCCTATACGGTTTCCGGTTTGCTGGTCGGCCTGTTGGTCGGCCTGACGGGCGTGGGCGGCGGTTCGCTGATGACCCCGCTGCTGACGCTGATGTTCGGCTTCTCGCCGGCTACCGCAGTGGGCACTGACTTGGCGTTTGCCTCGCTCACCAAGGGCGTCGGCACCATCGCGCACCGCAGCCACGGCCATATCCGCTGGGACATCGTCAAGCGCCTCTGCCTGGGCAGCCTGCCCGCCGCACTGGTGACGGTGCTGGTGCTCAAGAGCGTGGGCAACCTCGATGCCGAGTGGATGCACATCATCCGCGTGACGATTGGCGTGTCGGTCATCTTGACGGTGATTTCGCTGCTGTTCCGCCAGCGCGTGCTGGGCTGGCTGGCCCGCAACCCGCGCTACCGCCTGCAAGGCACCACGCTGGCCGTGGCCACGGTGATCGTCGGCGTGGTGCTCGGCGTGCTGGTGACGGTGTCGTCCATTGGCGCGGGTGCCGTGGGCGCGACGCTCATCCTCATCCTGTACCCCGATTTGAAGAGCGCCGAAGTGGCCGGCACCGACATCGCGTATGCCGTGCCGCTGACCGCCGTGGCGGGTCTCGGCCATATGTATCTGGGCACGATCGACTGGAATCTGCTGCTCTCGCTGCTGGTGGGCTCCATCCCGGGTATCTGGCTGGGTGCGCGCCTCTCAAAGAATCTGCCGGAACGTCTGGTGCGTGGCGCGCTTGCCGCCACGCTGACGGTCACGGCCATCAAGCTGGTGTCGTGATGCGCAACGTTCGCACTATCATGCCGACCCTGCTTGGTTGTTGCTGCTGTCGCTGAGCGCACTGACGCCGACAGCAGCCGCCACACACAGCACCGTTTCCCCCAAATTGAATCGCATGCCGGCACAGACCGGATTGGACTGAACAGTCATGTACCAATACGACGCTTACGATCACCGCCTTGTCGCCGACCGCGTGGAGCAGTTCCGCGACCAGGTGCGCCGCCGACTCTCGGGCGAGCTGACGGAAGAAGAGTTCCTGCCGCTGCGCCTGCAGAACGGTCTGTACTACCAGCGCCATGCCTACATGCTGCGCGTGGCGATTCCGTACGGTCACCTGCGTGCCAACCAGATGCGCATGCTCAGCCATATCGCTGCCGAGCACGACCGCGGTTACGGCCACTTCAGCACGCGTCAGAACATCCAGTACAACTGGATCGAGCTGGAGCAGGTGCCGGACATCCTGAGCAAGCTGGCTTCGGTGGAAATGCACGCCATCCAGACCTCGGGCAACTGCATCCGCAACATCACGACCGACCAGTTTGCCGGCGTGGCGCCGGACGAAGTGATCGATGCGCGCCCGCTGGCGGAAATCCTGCGCCAATGGTCGACGTTCATCCCCGAATTCGCCTTCCTGCCGCGCAAGTTCAAGATCGCCATCTCGGCCTCGCGCCAAGACCGCGCCGTGACGCAGCTGCACGACATCGGCGTCTACGCCTATGAGAAGGACGGCCAGACGCTGCTGCGCATCCTGGCCGGCGGCGGCATGGGCCGCACCCCGATCCTCGGCGCGATCATCAAGGAAGACCTGCCGTGGCAGCACATGCTGTCGTACATCGAGGCCGCCATCCGCGTGTACAACCGCTATGGGCGCCGCGACAACAAGTACAAGGCGCGCATCAAGATCCTCGTGAAGGCCATCGGCGCGGAAGAGTTTGCCCGCCAGGTGGAAGAAGAGTGGCAGCACATCAAGGATGGCCCGTCGACCATCACGCAGGCCGAGTTCGACCGTGTGGCGCAGTTCTTCGCGCCGCCCGCGTATGAAAAGCTGGCCGACACCGATGCCGCCTATGAAAATGCGCTGCTGGAGAACAAGGCGTTCGCGCGCTGGGTGAGCCGCAACGTGCATCCGCACCGCGTGCCGGGCTATGCCGCTGTCACGCTGTCGCTCAAGCCGGGTGCGGCATTGCCCCCGGGCGATGCGACGGCCGAGCAGATGGCGTTGGTGGCCGACTGGTCTGAGCGCTTCGGCTTTGGCGAACTGCGCGTGGCGCACGAGCAGAACCTGATCCTGCCGGACGTGAAGAAGCGCGATCTGTTCGACCTCTGGCAACTCGCCAAGGAACACGGCATGGCCACCGCCAACATCGGCCTGCTGACCGACATCATCGCCTGCCCGGGCGGCGATTTCTGCTCGCTGGCCAACGCCAAGTCGATCCCCATCGCGCAGGCGATTCAAGCGCGTTTCGACGATCTTGATTACGTGCACGACCTGGGCGAGCTGTCGCTCAACATCTCGGGTTGCATCAACTCGTGCGGCCACCACCATGTCGGCAACATCGGCATCCTGGGTGTCGATAAGCACGACGAAGAGTGGTACCAGGTGTCCCTGGGTGGTGCGCAGGGCAACGACTCGGCGATCGGCAAGATCATCGGCCCGTCGTTCAAGGCGGAAGAGATGCCCGACGTGATCGAACGCATCATCGACACCTTCGTCGCCAATCGCACGGAAGACGAGTTGTTCATCGACACCTACCACCGCATCGGCATGGCCCCGTTCAAGGAACGTGTCTACGCCCGTGAAGAAGCTTAATTGCCAGGGAATGCCGAGGAAACGAACATGAGCAAGATCATCAAGTTGCAAAACGGTGCCCCGCAAATCGTGGCCGACGAGTGGACTGTGCTACGCGCTCCGGAAGGTGGTGAGCTGACGCAAGCCGATGTGGATGCCGCCGCGCACGCCATCGTGCCGCTGGCCTTCTGGCAAGCCAATCGCGATGCGCTGCTGGTGCGCGCCCGCGCCGGCACGCTGGCCGTGTGGCTGGCACCGGACGACGAGCCGTTCGCGCTGGAAGCTGACCTCGCGAGCCTGCCGCTGGTGGCGGTGGACTTCCCGGTCTTCCGCGACGGCCGCGGCTACAGCACGGCATTCCTGCTGCGTCAGCGCCTGGGCTTCACGCGTGAACTGCGCGCCATCGGCGACGTGCTGCGCGACCAGCTCGACTTTATGCGCCGTTGCGGTTTCGACGCCTATGCCGTGCGCGCCGACAAGAACATCGACGATGCGCTGAACGGTTTCGGCGAGATCAGCGTGCGTTACCAAGGTGCTGTCGACGAGCCGCGTCCGCTGTTCCGCCGCGAACGCGCTGCCGAGGCGAGCGCAGCATGAGCGAGACCCAAGATATCGCTGTGTCCGAAGTGCCGGTGTCCGTGATCGGGCGCCCGGTGTTGTGGACGCGCCCCGTCTACACCGGCGCCGCAGAAGCCCTGGCCGCGAAGGAAGCCGCGCTGTTCGAGCGCCTGGCCGAGATTGCCGCCAAGCATGGCGTGGCGAAGTTCGCCACCAGTCTGGCCGCCGAAGACATGGTCGTGACCGATGCCATCCTGCGCAGCCCCGAGGCCGTGCGCGCGCATCTGCCGATCTTCACGCTGCAGACCGGTCGCCTGCATGCTGAAACGCTGGCGATGCTCGACCGCATCCGCGAACATTACGGCTATTCGGTTGAGCAATACGCACCGGACGCCCGCGCGGTGGAAGCCTACGTGCGCGATCACGGCCAAAACGCGTTCTACGACAGCATCGAACTGCGCAAGGCCTGCTGCAACATCCGCAAGGTGGTGCCGCTGAACCGCGCACTGAAGGATGCCCGCGCATGGCTGACTGGACAGCGCCGCGAGCAGGCCGTCACCCGTGCCGACCTGCCGTTTGCCGAAGACGACGACGCCCGCGGCATCGCCAAATACAACCCGCTGTTCGACTGGTCCGAGGCCGAAGTCTGGGCCTACCTCGAGCAGCACAACGTGCCCACCAACGCGCTGCACGACAAGGGCTACCCGAGCATCGGCTGCGAGCCCTGCACGCGTGCGGTGCGCGCTGGCGAAGATGTGCGCGCCGGCCGCTGGTGGTGGGAATCGCGCGACAGCAAAGAATGCGGTCTGCATGCGACGAATCTGTCGCAAAAGAGCTAAGGAAAGGAACATGGGAGTCATGAGCGAAATCCCCGGCACGGCACTGACGCCTGTGCAGAACGAGCACCTCGACTGGCTGGAAGCTGAGTCGATCTACATCATCCGCGAGGTGGTGGCCGAGTGCCGCAACCCGGCGCTGCTGTTCTCCGGTGGCAAGGATTCGATCGTCATGCTGCACCTGGCGCTCAAGGCCTTCCGCCTGGGCGATCGCAAGATCGAACTGCCGTTCCCGCTGGTGCACATCGACACGGGTCACAACTACCCGGAAGTGATCCAGTTCCGCGACCAGCGCGTGGCTGAACTGGGCGCGCGTCTGGTGGTCGGCCATGTGGAAGATTCCATCAAGCGCGGCACGGTCCGCCTGCGCAAGGAAACCGATTCGCGCAACGCCGCACAGGCCGTCACGCTGCTGGAGACGATCGAATCGCATGGCTTTGACGCCCTGATGGGCGGTGCCCGCCGCGATGAAGAGAAGGCCCGTGCCAAGGAACGCATCTTCTCGTTCCGCGATGAATTCGGCCAGTGGGACCCGAAGGCCCAGCGCCCGGAACTCTGGAGCCTGTACAACGCCCGCATGGCGCAAGGCGAACAGATGCGCGTGTTCCCGATCTCCAATTGGACGGAACTCGACGTGTGGCAGTACATCGCCCGCGAGAACCTCGCCCTGCCGCCGATCTACTACGCACATCAACGTGAAGTCGTGCGCAAGAACGGCCTGCTGGTGCCGGTGACGCCGATCACGCCCAAGGCCGATGGCGATGTGAGCGAAGTCCTGTCGGTGCGCTTCCGCACCGTGGGCGACATCAGCTGCACGTGCCCGGTGGCAAGCACGGCTGCCACGCCGGCCGAGATCATCGCCGAGACGGCCATTACCGAGATCACTGAACGCGGCGCCACGCGCATGGACGACCAGACGAGCGAAGCCTCGATGGAAAAGCGCAAGAAGGAAGGGTATTTCTAATCATGAGCAAGCAAACATCGCATCAAGGGCTGCTGCGCTTCATCACGGCTGGCTCCGTCGACGACGGCAAGAGCACGCTGATCGGCCGTCTGCTGTACGACAGCAAGGCGGTGCTGTCCGACCAGCTGCAAGCGCTGACCAAAGCGAAGAACAAGCGCACCGCCGGCGAAGACATCGACTTCTCGCTGCTGACCGATGGCCTGGAAGCCGAGCGCGAGCAGGGCATCACGATCGACGTGGCGTACCGCTATTTCTCGACCGCGCGCCGCAAGTTCATCATTGCTGACACGCCGGGCCACGAGCAGTACACGCGCAACATGGTGACGGGTGCCTCGACTGCGCACGCCGCCATCATCCTGATCGACGCCACGCGTGTGACAACGGTTGACGGCAAGGCCGAGCTGCTGGCCCAGACCAAGCGCCATTCGGCCATCGTTAAGCTGCTGGAGCTGCAGCACGTGATCGTGGCCGTCAACAAGATGGACTTGGTCGACTACAGCGAAGCCCGCTTCAACGAAATCCGCATCGCTTACGACGCACTGGCCGCACAACTCGGCCTGCGCGACGTACGCTACGTGCCGGTGTCGGCCCTGCGCGGCGACAACATCGTGCACGCGTCCGAAGCCATGCCGTGGTACCAGGGTGAGCCGCTGCTGGCGCTGCTTGAGGACCTGAAGGTGGAAGAGACCGCTCCGGTGGGCGACGATGCGCTGCGTTTCCCGGTGCAGTTCGTGGCGCGCCAGGATGGGTCGCAGGCGGATGATTTCCGCGGCTACATGGGCCGCGTGGAAGCCGGCACCGTGCGCGTTGGCCAAGCCGTGCGCGTGCTGCCAGCTAACCGCGAAACGACGGTCGCTGAAGTACTGACGCCCAACGGGGCGGCCGAAGCCGCCGGCCCGGGCGAGACCATCACCGTGCGCCTGGCGGACGACGTGGACATCTCGCGTGGCGACACCATCGTTGCCGCCCCGACCACCGCCGCCAACGCCGCCAAGAAGCTGCACGCCGACCTGTGCTGGTTCGACGAACACGAGCTGAACCCGGCCCGCAAATACGTGCTCAAGCACACCACCGCCACCGTGTTCGCACGCGTGTCGGAAGTCGAGCGCGTGCTGGACGTGCACACGCTGTCGCACGAGACTGGTCGCAAGCAGATTGCGCTGAACGACATCGGTACGGTCAACATCAGTCTGCAGAAGCCGATCGTGTGCGATGCCTATGGCGACAACCCCGCCACCGGTGCGTTCATCCTGGTGGACGAAGCGACGCACCACACGGTGGCCGCAGGCATGATCCGTGCATTTTCCTAATGACGACGGGGTGCGGTAACCTGCGCCCCGCAGGAAAAAGCAAAGGAAGCTAGGCAAATGGAAGCGAAAACCCCCAAGACGCTGGGCCGCGTGAGCTTGATCGGTGCGGGCCCTGGTGCTGCGGACCTCATCACGGTGCGCGGCGCACGGTTGTTGGGCGAAGCCGAGGTCGTGCTGCATGACGCACTGGTCTCGCCCGAGGTCTTCCAGTATTGCCCGCAGGCGGTGCTGATTGCCGTCGGCAAGCGCTGCGGCAAGCGCTCGACTGCGCAGCGCTTCATCAACCGCCAGCTGGTGGATTTGGCGACCAAGTACCAGCGCGTGGTGCGCCTCAAGGGCGGCGACCCTATGCTGTTCGGCCGCGCCGACGAGGAATTGCAGGCGCTGGAGCAGGCCGGCATCGAGTATGAAGTCGTGCCGGGCATCACCGCAGCGCTGGCGGCCGCATCTGCCATTCGCCAGCCGTTGACCAAGCGCGGCATTGCCCGCAGCGTGGCCTTCGTCACCCAAGCCAAGGCGGCCGATCCGGACACACCGCAACCCGAGGGCGTGACGCCTGAGCCTGCCGCCCAGGCCGATTCGCTCGTCTACTACATGGGCCGCGACCAGGCAGCTTCCATTGCGGCGGACCTGATCGCCCGTGGCCGTGCGCCTTCCACGCCCGCGTGGGTGGTGGAGGCTGCTACTACGCCCGAGCAGCGCTCTGCGTGCTTCACGCTGCAGCAGATGGCCGATGGCGCGGCGGCTGGGTGGATCAATCCTGATCACCCAAGCCTGCTCATGATTGGTGACGCGTTTGCCGCGCGTGCCACGGCGGCTGCACCGGAAGCGCCCGTTAGCGCGCGCCACGTTTTGGCCGCCTGAGCGCGGGTTAAAACGCCAGCGCCAGCTTTCCAAAGACCTTTCCGGCTTCCATCGCGCGGAACGCCTCAGTTGCGTCCTGCCACGGCAGCACCTGATCGACGATCGGGTGCAGGCCGTGCACCGCGAGTGCCCGGTTCATCGCTTCAAACGACGCACGCGAGCCGACCGACGCCGGCCGGATCACCGCCTTGCGCGCGAAGATTTCCAGCGGATTCACGCCGCCTTCACGCCCGGCCAGATAGCCCACGAGGTGAATCTGTCCGCCCACCCGCAGCGCCTTCAACGAGCGCTGTAGCGTCCCGCCACCTCCCACTTCGATGACGTGATCGACGCCACGGCCGTCCGTGCGCGCGAGCACCGCTTCGTGCCACTCAGGCGTGGTGCGGTAGTTAACCGTGTCGGATTCGGGCACGCCCAGCATCTGCACGCGTTCGAGCTTCGCGTCGCTGCTCGACAGCACGATGGGTCGCGCGCCGGCCATCAGCGCGAACTGCACCGCAAACACCGAGACACCGCCCGTGCCCTGCACGAGCACCGTTTCGCCCGGCTGCAGGGCGCCCGCTTCGATCAGGCAGTGCCATGCGGTTAGACCCGCGCAGGGCAGGGTGGCGGCCTCGGCATCGCTCAGGTGCGGCGGCACGACCACCGCACCACCCGCGTCGAGGCGGATGGTGTCAGCCAGCCACCCGTCGATGGGGCCACCGAGCATGCGCCGCGTGTCGGCGTTGCGGAAATCGCCGCCGTCCCAGCGTTGCCAGAACGTGCCGGCGACACGGTCACCAAGGCGCACGCGCGTGACGTTCTTGCCGACGGCGATCACTTCACCCACGCCGTCAGACAGCGGAATCAGCGGCAACGGAAAGCGCGTGAAAAACGTGCCGGAGACGATCTCCAGATCGCGGTAATTGAGCGAGGCGGCGCGGGTGTGCACGATGATTTCGTCGGGAGCGGGCGTGAGGTCGTCGCGCTCGATGTGGCGGAGGGCATCAATGCCGTAGGCGTCGGTCAGTGCCAGAGCTTTCATGGTGGTCTCGCGGTTGGTGGGAGGGAAAAACAACGCGAAAGGGCGTCTGGCGATACTGTGGTGCGTCGCTTAATATGAATCCAATTCAATTTGTTCAGGCTGAACATAACGATTGGGAATGTTGCCATGCTTGAGGAAATGCGTACCTTCGTGCTGTTGGCGCAGACCGGCTCGATTGCCCGTGTGGCCGAGCGCTTGCCGCTCACGCAGCCGGCCGTCACCAAGCAGATTCAGCGGTTGGAGCGCGCGCTCGATACCGTGTTGTTTGATCGACGCGTCAAGCCTTTCCGGCTTACGGCCGAGGGCGAGGCCGTGCTGGCGCGTTGCCGCTCCATCGTTGGCGAGTTCGAGGCGCTGCGTGGCAGCGTGCGCGCCAGCGGCGAACCCGAGGGCGTGCTGCGCGTGGGGGTGAGCCACGCGGTGGGCGATGCCCGGTTTGCGCGACTGCTGTCGGGGCTGCGGGAGCGCTATCCGGCCGTCTCGTTCCGCCTGAGTTGCGAGTGGGGTGGTGTACTGCGCGAACGCCTCAAACGCGCCGAGCTCGATGTGGCGCTGTGGCTGGCGCCGTCCGGCGCGCGAGGCCAACACACGGATGCGGACATCCGCGTCATCGGCACCGAACCCGTCGGTCTGATTGCCGCGCCGGCGCGCAAGCTGCCGCACGCGCTGTCGATGGCGCAGGTGCGTGACGAGGCTTGGGTGCTCAACCCCGCCGGCTGCGAGATGCGGGCCTGGCTGCTGGGCCGTTACGAGGCCGACCGCCTGACCCCAAACGTGGCCGCCGAGGTGCAATCGGTACCGCTGCAGCACGCGTTGGTGGCCGAGGGCTTTGGCTTGGGGTTTGCGCCTGAGCGGCTGATCGGTGCCCAGATTGCCGAGGGGACGCTGTCCCTGCATCGGCTGGCATCGGCGCCGTCCGAGTGGGATGTGTGCGTTCAACGTGCCCCGTCGCTCGGCCGTTTGGCGCGGGTAGTGGATGCACTCGAGACGGCGCTGTCCACTGAAGCCGCTGTGGCGCGTTAATCACTTCATCCCATCTTCGAGCGCCCTGCGATGCCGCACGTCATCATTGAATACACCGCCAATGTCGAAGCCGATGCGCGCATTCCGGAGCTGATGCGCGTGCTCAATGACGTCCTCATTGGCCATGCGAATGCGTTTCCCATCGGGGGCATCCGCACGCGCGCTTTGCGGCTGGAGCACTATCGGATGGCGGATGGTGCGGAAGACGACGCGTTCATCCACGTGACGTTCCGCATCAAGGCGGGCCGGCCGCAGGCGGTGACTGGGCCGATCTGTGCGGAGATGTTTGGCGCCATGCGCGCGCATCTCGCAGACGTGTTCGCCCGTCGCTACCTCGGGCTAACGCTGGAGCTGGTGGAGTTCAACACGCACGGCTTCCACGTCGAGAACAACGTGCATGCGCGCTTCGCGCGCATCGCCGAACCGCAGTAAGGGATCGCTCAGCCGAGTTGGCGTACGCAGTACCCGGCGATGGCGTCGAGCACGGCATCGTCCTCGCCAACGGCGTCGGCGCAGTGGATGGATAGGGCGGGGTGGGTCTGCGCACACTGCGCGACCAGTGCTGGCAGATCGCGCCGCAAGTGGCCGCCCTGGCCGAAAAACACCGGTACGACCGTGACGCTTTGCGCGCCGCTTGCGGCCAACGCATCGATGGTGCCCGGCAGATCGGGCGTCATCAATTCGAGAAAGGCGAGGCGGACGTCGATATCCGGTTGCTGAGCGGTGAGCCGGTCCTTCAGACGATCAAACGGCTCGCGCCAGCGGGCATCGCGCGCGCCGTGTGCAAACAGAACGAGCGCGCGCGCGGCCATCAGTGACGCTCCACCCAGCGCAGCGATACGAGTGCGAGCGCGAGATACAAGGCGCCGGGCACGATCGCCGTAAAGATGGCCGGCCACGTATTGAGCAGGCCCACGTGCGAGAACAGGTTGTTCACCAGCTGGAACGACAGGCCCAGCATGATGCCGCCGAACACCTTCAGGCCGACGGCGCCAGCACGCGCATGCAGGTACGCAAAGGGCAGGGCCAGCGCCATCATCACCAGCACGGTGAAGGGATAGACCACCTTCTTCCACAGGGCGATTTCGTAGCGCTGCGTGTCCTGCTTGTTGTCACGCAGGTGGCGGATGTACTGGAACAAGTCCAGCGTGGCCATGCGATCGGGTGTCACCATCAGCACGGCGAGGATCTGCGGCGTGAGTTCGGAGCGCATCTCCTGCTGCGGCAGCTTGACCTGTTCGCCACGGAAGTCGGGCGCGAGTGCATCCGGCGCACCGGGCACGGCCTGGACCGTGTCTTGCGGCGTCACCGAGCCGGCCTTGCGGGGGAACTCGATAAAGTGCGTCTCGGTGACGTCGTTCAACTGCCAGTTCTGGTGGCCCTGATAGCGCGCCTGCTGCGCCACGCGAATCGAACTCAGCCGGTAGTCCGCATCGAATTCATAGATGCGCAGCCCCTTGATGGACTGATCCGGCTGCAGGCTGCCCACGTTGACGAAGCGCGTGACTTCGCCGCCCGTGCCGTCCGGCTTGGCCGGGCCGCGGTCCTTCACCCACACGCCCGAACGGAAGCCCGCCGACACTGTGGCGCCCAGCGCTTCCAGCCGCACCTTCTGCGCGTATTCCTCCGCCTTGGGGCCGATGAATTCACCGAAGATGTACGTCACCAGCGCCAGCGGCAGCGCAATTTTGAACAGCGAGATCAGCGCGCGCTTGGTATCGAGCCCCGCCACGCGAAAGATCGTGAACTCCGACTGGCTCGCCATCTGCGAGAACACGTAGATGGCGCTGATGAGCGCTGCCACCGGAATCACCTCATACACGCGCGTCGGCGCCTGCAGCATCACGTGGAAGAACGCGACCAGCGTGGTGTAGCGACCGACCACCGAGCCCAATTCGCCCAGCATGTCGAAGAAGATGAACAGCGCCAGCACCGCAAACAGGATGAAGACGAACACGCCGTAGATCTGGCGCGCGAAATACTTTTCGTAGACCGGCATCTTCATTACGCGCTCACTTTCTTCGGTGCAAAGCCCAGCAGGGCGAAGATGCCCTTCAGGCCCGCCGCGCTGTAATGGCGGAAGCGGAACAGCAGCATCGCGCAGATGAAGGCCGCCAAGTGGATCGGCCACCAGGCCATGAACACATTCATCTTGCCCTGCGAGACCCATGCCTGCGACAGGTTCAGCAGGTTCGAATACGTCAGGTAGATCAGCACGGCAAAGATCATCGGCGTGTAGCGGCCCAGGCGCGGGTTGACGTAGGCCAGCGGAATGGCGATCAGCACAAAGTTCAGCGCCAGCAGCGGCAAGCCGACGCGCCAGACCAGTTCACCGAGGTTTTCGGGCGTGGGATTGGCGAGCAGGTCCGCCGTCGAGCGGCTCTTGGTCGGCAGGTTGGCGTCCGCTTGCGGCGGCTTGTTGGCGACCTTCACACCGTACTTGTCGAATTCGACGATGCGGTAGTCGAGCTTGCCAGGCGTGCCTTCGTAGCGGCGGCCCTTGTCGAGCACGACGAAGCGATCGCCGTTGGGCGTGGTCGTGAACTCACCGGTCTTGGCCAGCGCCACGCCGATCTTGTCTTGTTCTGCGTTGGCAACGAAGAGATTGCGGGCGTGCTTCATGCCGCTATCGACGCCTTCGATGAAGAGCACGTAGTTGCCGTGCGCGGGCTCGATAAAGCGGCCGGCGGAGATCATCGACAGCACGTCGCGCTGCTCGAAGCGGTCACGGAACAGCGCACTCTGCTGGTTGGCCCATGGCCAGCCGAACAGCGCCAGCAGCGCCACGAGTACGATAAACGGCAGCGAGAAGCGCAGCACCGGGCGGATGAAGTCCGTCAGGCTGATGCCCGAGGTGAACCACACCACCATCTCGGAATCCTTGTACCAGCGCGTGAGCACCAGCAGCACCGAGATGAAGAGGGTGGCGCACAAGAGAATCGCAAGGTAGCCCAGCGAGGCCAGGCCGATGAGGAGCAGGACGTCGTTCGGGTTGGCCTCGCCGTTGGCGGCCATGCCGAGAATGCGGATCACCAGCGTGGTCAGCATGAACGTCAGCAGCACGAGAAAGACGGCGCCGGCGGTGAAGGACAGCTCGCGTCGCAGGGCTTGTTCGAAAATCATGCGGGTGCGGGATGGGGGGCGAAGTCTAGACCCAGGTTGGGACCGCAGTTGGGGCGATAGGTGCCCCATCTGGGTTCCATCGGAGGGAGCCCTCGCGCAAAATCGCGGATAATGTGGGCTTTCGTTGACTCGCCTCATAGAGAGAAGCGCGATGGAATTTAGCACAAAAGCCCTGGACTGGGCCAAAGCGGGCGCCCTGGCGGCCAAGAGCGATTGCCTCGTGATCGGTCTGTTCGAGTCGCAGACCCTGGCCGGCGCCGCCAAGGCGCTGGACGTGGCCACCAAGGGCCTGGTCACCCGCCTGATCAAGCTGGGCGACTTTGAAGGCAAGCGCGGCACCTCGCTGCTGCTACACGAAGTGGCCGGTGTGGGCGCCGCGCGCGTGCTGCTGGTCGGTCTGGGCAAGGAAGCCGATTTCGCCGATCGCGCCTACGCTGAAGCCGTGCGCACCGCACTGCGCGCCCTGGCCGGCACCAAGGCCGCCAACGTGACGTGGGCGCTGACCGAACACGCCGCCCGTGACAAAGACACCGCCTGGGCCGTGCTGACCGCCGTCACGCTCATCCGTGAAGCCAGCTACCGCTTCATCGAGCGCCACCCCGAACTGAAGAGCAAGCGCGACAAGAATGGCAACGGCCTGCGCAAGGTCGTGCTGGCTGTGCCGGCGGCGGACGCCAAGGCTGCCAGCGTGGCCGCCACGCGCGGTACCGCCATCGCCAACGGCATGGACCTGACGCGTGACCTGGGCAACCTGCCGTCCAACATCTGCACGCCGACGTATCTGGCCAATACCGCCCGCAAGATCGCCAAGGACTTCAAGCTCAAGGTCGAAGTGCTCGGCCGCAAGCAAATCGAAGCCCTGAAGATGGGCGCCTTCCTGGCCGTGACCAAGGGCAGCGAGGAGCCGCCGGCATTCATCGTCCTGCGCTACGAGGGCGGCCCGGCCAAGCAGGCACCGGTCGTGCTGGTGGGCAAGGGCATCACGTTTGATACGGGCGGCATCTCGCTCAAGCCGGGCGAGGGCATGGACGAGATGAAGTACGACATGTGCGGCGCGGCCTCGGTGCTGGGCACGCTGCGTGCCGTGGCCGAGATGGGCCTCAAGCAGAACGTCATCGCCGTGGTGCCGACTTGCGAGAACATGCCCAGCGGCATCGCCACCAAGCCGGGCGACGTCGTCACCAGCATGTCGGGCCAGACCATCGAGATCCTGAACACCGATGCCGAAGGGCGCCTGATCCTGTGCGACGCGCTCACCTACGTGGAGCGCTTCAAGCCGGCCGTAGTGATTGACGTGGCGACGCTCACGGGCGCTTGCATCATCGCGCTGGGGCATATCAACACCGGCATGTACGCGCGCAGCGATGCGCTGGCGGATTCGCTCATCGCGGCCGGCAAGCAATCGCTCGACACCGCCTGGCGCATGCCGCTGGACGAGGAATATCAGGAGCAGCTCAAGTCGAACTTTGCTGACATGGGCAACATCGGCGGCCGCCCGGCCGGCAGCGTGACGGCGGCCTGTTTCCTCGCGCGCTTTACCGAGAAGTACGATTGGGCTCACCTCGACATCGCCGGCACCGCCTGGAAGAGTGGCGCAGCCAAGGGCGCCACGGGCCGCCCGGTGCCGCTGCTGACGCGCTTCCTGATGGACCGCGCTTGAGCCCAGCAAGCCGAGGCAACCCATGACCCGCGTCGATTTTCACAGCAACGTACCCGGCAAGCTGGCCTACGCCTGCCGCCTGGTGCGCAAGGCTTATGGCGCGGGCCAGAAAGTGATCGTGGTAGGAGATCAAGCGACCCTGCAAGCGTTCGATACGCAGTTGTGGACCTTCAGCCAGCTCGATTTCCTGCCGCATTGCGGTTTGCGGCACCCGCTGGCGGATCAGACGCCCATCCTGCTAGCCGACGCGTCCGAGCCGTTGGACGATGCGCCGCACCACGACATCCTCGTCAACCTGTCGTACGAGCCGCCACCGCTGTTTGCGCGCTTTGAGCGCCTGATCGAGATCGTCGGTGACGACGATGCAGACCGGGCCGCCGCACGAGACCGCTTCCGTTTCTACCGCGATCGGGGCTATCCGATTCAACACCACGACGTGGGGCGCGCATGACCGATCCCAAATCGCACGCGGACAACAACATCCCCGTTCTGACGGAAATCGTCGACCTGGATGACGCCACGCCCGTGGCCGCACCGGTTGCAACGCCGGCTGCGCACGCAAAACCTGCCGATGTGGTTCCACCCCCGCTGCGCGAGCAAGGCTTGGCACCGACCTCTGCCATGCCGCCGTCGGGCACGGATGCTGCGCGCGTGATGGGCCACGTGATGTGGCGCTTTCAGACCGAGTGGCCGGCGTTGATCGAAACGCAATGCCGCGAGGCGCTGGAGTCGCGCCTGTCGCTGCTGACCGAGCAACTGGCGGCAGACCTCACGCGCACGCTGGAAGCCCGGCTGATGGAGTGGCTTGGCGCCGCGCTGGAAGACGCGCTCGCGACGCAACGGCACACGCCGCAGCGCTGACACCATTCCCGGCTATCATGCCGCGCACGGCGGTGGGGTGCCTCCATACGCACCGCGTGCAACCTGCCGCGGGCGTCGCGGTCTACCTCCAACGCGCTGTGCCGACCCGGTCATCGGGCACGAACACTTAACCTGACCCCCGGATTCATGCTCATCCATCCGCAATTCGACCCTGTCGCCCTGCATCTGGGGCCGCTCGCCATCCGCTGGTACGGCTTGATGTATCTGGCGGCGTTCATCATGTTCCTGTGGTTTGGCCGGCTGCGCACGCGCCAGCCGCACGTCGCCGCCGAAGGCTGGACCAGCCGCGATCTTGACGACATGCTGTTCTACGGCGTGCTCGGTGTGATCCTCGGCGGGCGCCTGGGCTATGTGCTGTTCTACAAGGCGGATTGGTACCTCGCCCACCCGCTCGATATCTTCAAGGTGTGGGAGGGCGGCATGGCCTTCCACGGCGGTTTCCTGGGTGTGGTCATTGCGATGATGGTGTATGCGCGCGTGCGCGGCCGCTCCTGGATGCAGGTGACCGACTTCATCGCGCCGATGGTGCCGTGCGGCCTCGCCGCGGGGCGCCTGGGCAACTTCATCAACGGCGAGCTGTGGGGCCGAGTGGCATCGCCCAATCTGCCGTGGGCGATGATGTTTCCGCAGGCCCAGGGCGAAGACCGCGAGTGGCTGCTCTCGCACGCGCAGCAGGCGGCCACGAGTGGTCTGCAAGCCGTGTTTGACCAGTACCACATGCTGCCGCGCCACCCGTCGCAGCTCTACCAGTTCGCTGGCGAGGGCGTGCTGTTCTTCATCCTGCTGTGGTTGTATGCGCGCAAGCCTCGGCCGATGGGCGCGGTGTCGGGTGCGTTCCTGCTCGGCTACGGCGTGTTCCGTTTCGCTGCTGAATTCGCACGCGAGCCAGACAACTTCCTCGGCCTGTTGGCGATGAACCTGTCGATGGGACAGTGGCTGTCGCTGCCGATGATCCTGGCGGGCATCGCGATGCTGGTGTGGGCGTACCGACGCGGCCGTCGCAACGGCGCGAACGCGCAAGCACACGCCTGAAACGGCATCGACGCAAAGAAAAAGCCACCGAACTCGGTGGCTTTTTTCATGCGCGCGTGGTCGCTTACTTGAGCATTTGCACTGCGCCGGAAACCGTCACCGTTACTTGCGCCTTGCCGCCTTCGATAGGCACCGGTGCCGAATCAAACGATGCAGGTGCCGCTGCCATGCGCGCCATCATCGGGCGCGGGCCGGGGTTGTTGCTGCCCTCGCTCACATGCACGTCGCGGATCGTATAGCTCGTGTAGCCGAATAGCTTGGTCGTCGTCAGCGCCTTGTCGCGGAAGGCATTCACCGCCTGGTCGATCAGCTTGGCTTCTGCCGCCGTGCGCGCCTCGCGCGACAGCGTGAAGTTCACGTTCTGCACCTGCATCTGGTTGGCCAACTGGCCCGCCAATTTGGACGCCGCCGCAAAGTCCTTCGACGTGATGCGCACTTCGGCGCGGCCGCGCCAGACGCTGATCTTGCCGTTGCGATCGGTGTTCGGATAGATGTTGAACCCGCCCGTTTCCGCCTGTACGCCCGATGTGCGCTTGGCCTGCGCGATGACCTCATCTGCCTTGCGCGACAGCGCGGTGGAGATCGCGCCCGGGTCCGCGCCTTCCTGTTCGGCGCCCAGCGTGAGGGTGACGGTGTCGGTGGGCACTTCGGCCACGGCCTGAGCGTCCAGCGAGAGCACACCCGAATGATTCCTCTCCGGTGCGGCTTGTGCGAAAGCAGTCGTCATCATTGCGGTCCCCAAAATAGTTGCGGCCAGGATGGATTTCATTGTGTTCTCCCAGAAAAGCAATGTGATGCGTCTGACCGGCGGCCAGGCGCATCGTTCATCACGTTTGTAACAAAACCCATCGGGCGCAGGGGATTCACTCAGGATCACGCATCAACTGGGTTGTGATGTAGCGCCACTGTGCCGGCGTGACCGGCGTGATCGACAGTCGATTGCCGCGTTGGAGCACGACCATGTCGGCAAGCGGTTCGTGCGCGCGCAAGGTGGGCAGGTCGATCAGCGCGCATTTGCGCACGAACTTCACGTCGACCAGCATCCAGCGTGGTGCCTCGGGTTTGGACGCCGGGTCGTGGTAGTCGCTCTTGGGATCGAACTGCGTGGGGTCGGGGTAGCTGGTGGAGCAAACTTCTGCCAGCCCCGCGATGCCCGGCTGCGGGCACGACGAGTGGTAGAACAGCACGCCATCGCCGATGCGCATGCGGTCGCGCATGAAGTTGCGCGCTTGATAATTGCGCACGCCAGTCCAGGGCAGGGTGCCTTCGGTTTGCAGCGTGTCGATGCTGGCCTCGTCGGGCTCGGACTTCATCAACCAGTATTGGGCGGCCATCGGGCGGGACGTACGGGCGGCGTACGGAAGTGACGGTGTGCGCAGCATAGCAACACCGCTACGGCCTTGCCATTGGCGACGCGGCAAGCGTGGGCACGACGGCAGCGCGCAAAGAAAAAGGCGGTAGCGCACGTACATGCACTACCGCCTTTGTTGGGTCCCCACCTTGGCCGCTAGACCCGCATCCTGAACCCAAGTGAGGTTCAGAGTGGCAGCGGAAGCCGCATTTTGGGTACATCACCGGCACAGGGAGCATACGACTTGCGTCGCACGCTATGCGCTGGAAGACGCGCTCGCCCACACGGCATATCCCGCACCAAGCAAATGCTTATCGGTTCAAGGAATTAATGGCCATGGCGAACCAGGCAGGGAAACTGTCAGACGTATCACCACGCGAGTGGGCATGATGATGCGTCTGAAGATTCATCGCAGGCAACCGGTTTTTTGCTGACCCTGTAGCCGCTGAAGCCTTATGCTACAAGGGTTTGCGGGAGCTGGCCGGTAGCCATTGGGTGACACTATACACCCCTTCGCATCCGAACCCAAGCCCGGATGCGATCCGGTTACAAAGACGTTGTGTTGCGTCAATCGCGGGGTGCAACGGCGCCTTAAATGGCTTCGCCGTACTGACGCAGGGCCTCGTCGGCGCGGGCATTCAGCTCGACCAGTTTGGCGCGGATGGTGTCAATCGGCAGGGCGGAATCGGAGGCGGCCTGGCGCTGCATCGACAGCAGATCCGATGCGATGCTGATGGCGGCCATGACGGCGATGCGCTCGATGCCCTTGGTGTTCGAGCCGTTCTTGATGCGCGTCATCTGGTTGTCGACCATGGCGGCCGCTTCACGCAGGGCGGCTTCGTTGTCGGCGGAGACGGCAAACTTATAGGCCTGCCCGGCGATGTTCACTTCAATTTGCTTGCTGCTCATGCTCAGGTCTCCGAGTGCGGGGCGGGGGCAGGCGTCGTGTCGTCAGCGCCGGCGGCCTGGCCGAGGAGGTCAAGCTGGCGGGCGTCGGTGGCCGTGGGCAGCTTGTCGAGAATCGATTG
Organism: Ralstonia sp.; assembly: GCA_039592975.1. Classification (GTDB taxonomy): domain Bacteria; phylum Pseudomonadota; class Gammaproteobacteria; order Burkholderiales; family Burkholderiaceae; genus Ralstonia. The sequence goes on from JBCNQE010000014.1 coordinate 36,330, forward strand.
GATGCGCAGTTGCGCTTCTTCGATCTTGGCATTGAGCACGCTGCGATCGGCGACCATGGCGTCGCGCTCGGTCTTGGAGACTTCGGCTTCTGCGCTCAGCCGCTCGACTTCTGCGCGCAGGCGCTGGTTCTCGGCCGCGAGCGCATCGGCGTGACGGAGCACGCGCGCGAACTTGTCGGCAAGGTGTTCGAGTTCGTTCAGCATGGGGTGTCAATCAAAATCGAGTGGGGGGATTTTAGCCGATCGTTGCTGTTGCGCCTGTCCTCCATATGGATGCGCGAAGTGCGGCGGCATAGGGTGACGGCACGCACACAACGCGCGGCTGGGCTGTGGGGCGGGCCTTTTCCGGTAAACTGCCCGGCGTCCTGGTGCCCGCAGCACCATCTGCAGTTAAACGGGAAGCAGGGAGCGCCCACCCAAAGTGATGTGCCAACCTGCGCTGCCCCCGCAACGGTAAGCGAATGTCGCGTGTGCCCGCATCTCTCGCAAGAAGGGAGAGGGCGCCGCGCGGTGTGTCCAGAAAGCCACTGTTCCTTGTGGAATGGGAAGGCGGATACGCCGCTTCGCCAGCCCGGATACCGGCCAGGACGGGGGATCTCAACGCCGATGTGTGACCTGGGAGGGAACCGCATCGAGATCCTGCTGCCAACGACCTGCGGGGGAACGGGTCCGGCTGACGCTTCTTGTCTTTTCAACATGAGCTTGACTACAAAACGGCCACTCTGGATGACCCAGACGGCCACGCACGCGCGCGTTTTTGCGCAATTGGGCGCGCTGACGGGGGTTTTGGCGGGTGCAGCTGCACCCGCCCTGGCACAAACCAACATCCAGACGGCGGCCACGCCAGTGGGTGAACTCAACCCGACGGTGGTGACGGCGTCACGGAGCGAGCAGCGCTTGTCCGACGCGCTGCCGCACACCACGGTCATCAGCCGTGCCGACATCGAGCGTTCGCAAGCGCCGGATGCGGTGACGCTGTTGCGCCGTGAGGCCGGCGTCGAAATCGCACAGAACGGTGGCCCTGGTTCTAACGCCAGCATCTTCATGCGCGGTGCGAGTTCCAACCAAACGCTGATTCTGATTGACGGCGTGCGCGTGAGTTCCGGCACGCTGGGCACCACGCAGATCGCGCAACTGATGGCCGACCAGATCGACCACGTCGAAATCGTGCGCGGCAACGTGTCGGCGTTGTATGGCTCGGACGCGATTGGTGGTGTGGTGCAGATCTTCACGCGCAACGGCAAAGGGCATGCGCCGCTGGCCAACGCCGAGATTGAATACGGCGCGCGCAACACGAAGCGCGCGCAGGCGGGCATCAACGGTTCGCTGGGCGAGCGTGGCGATACGTCGTTTGCGGTGTCGGTGTCGGAACTCAAGACGACGGGCTTTTCGAGCATCAACCCGCAGCAGGCGCCCAAGGCCAACCCGAGCGACAACTACTACACGAACAAGAGCGTGTCGGCGCAGTTGTCGCATCGGTTTTCGGCAGACTGGCAGGCGGGGCTGACGTACTTCCAGACCTGGGGCGACGTGAGCTATGACAACGCCGGCTTTGGAACCAAGCCGTCCGACATCAACATCGCGCACAACCAGGTGCGCTCGATGTCGGCCTATGTGGACGGCAAGGTCACGCAGGATTGGAAGACGCGCCTGACGCTCTCGCAAGGCGACGACAAGAACCTCAACTTCAAGAACACCGCCCAGAACGGCCGTTTCAACACGCGCACGCAACAGGCGAGCTGGCAGAACGATTGGGCCTTCCTGCCCGAGCAGTTGCTCAAGGTAGGCCTGGAGCATGCGCAAACCACCATCGACAGCGATGCGTATGACGCGCCCACGCGCCGTGTCGATTCGGGCTACATCGGCTACGAGGGCAAGTTTGGCCCGCACCAGTTGCAGTTGAACCTGCGCCGTGACCGCTACTCCGATTTTGGTGGCGCCAACAGTTATTACGCCGGTTACGGCTTCGCGTTCACCCCGCAGTGGAAGGCGGTGGCGAGCGTGAGCAACGCGTTCCGTGCCCCCACGTTTAACGATCTGTACTTCCCCAACTACGGCAACCCGAACGTGCAGCCTGAAAAGGCGCGCTCGGTGGAGGGTGGCGTGGAATATAGCGGCGCGATCGGCCTGGTGCGCATGACGGTGTTCGAAACCGACTACACCAACCTCATCACCTCGCAGTGCGATGCGGATTTCAATTGCACGGCCGCCAACGTCAACCGCGCGCGGGTGAACGGGCTGGAAACCTCGTACCGTGGTGCGATCTATGGCGTGGATGTGCGTGCCAGCTTTACCATGCAGAACCCGCAGGATTTGTCGGCCACGCCAAACCAGGTGCTGCCGCGCCGCGCACGGCACTTCGGCAGCGTGTATCTGGGCAAGACCTTCGGGCCGTTCTCTGCGGGTGCGGAATGGAACGCGAGTGGGGATCGGCGCGATTCGTCGTTCTCGTCCAACGTGATGGGCGGCTATGGCACGGTGAATCTGATGGGCCGTTATCAAATCACGCCGGATTGGGCACTGTCGGCGCGCTTGGAGAACCTGTTCAACAAGAGCTACCAGACGGCCTATAGCTACAACACACCGTCGCGCGGGGTGTTCTTCACCCTGTCGTGGCAACAGCACGAACCGAAGCGATGAGCACACCTGCACTGCCCGCGCGCAGCGTTGCCTGGCGACTGTGGTCGCTGCTGGCGCTCGCGTGCGTGGTGGTGCTGGTGGCGTCGTTGATGCTCGGCAGCGTACGGCTGTCGCCCGCCGAGGTTTGGCGGGCCTTGATTGGCGGTGGCGATGGTTTGGCTGCAGGCATCGTCACCGAACTGCGTCTTCCGCGTGCGGGCGCCGCATTTGCAGCCGGTGGGTTGCTGGCCTTTGCGGGCGCGTTGATGCAGATGCTGTTGCGCAACCCGCTGGCCGATCCGTATGTGCTGGGGGTGTCCGGCGGCGGCGCGGTGGCAGCACTCACGGCGATGCTGTTTTCCCTGCCTTGGTGGGGCGTGCAAGTCAGTGCTGGCGCAGGTGCATTGCTGTCGATGGCGCTGGTGGCTGCGTTGGCGCGCCAGCACCTGTGGCGCGGTGAGCCCGGCGAGGCGAACGCGCGCTTGTTGCTCGGCGGCGTGGTGATGGCCTCCGGTTGGGTTGGATTGATTACCTTGATCTTGACCGTCGCACCTGAGAACAAGCTGCGCGGCATGATTTTCTGGATGGTCGGCGACCTGGGTGGCGCCGATCGTTATGTGGGCGCGCTGGTTGCCCTCGTTGCAGCGGTGGCCGTGGTGCTGCCGCATGCGCGCGACCTCAACGTGCTGCTGACCGGCGAGACGCGCGCCCGCGCGCTAGGCGTGCCCGTGGCGCGCGTGCGTGCACTGATCTACGTGGTGGCCTCGCTGTGCACGGCGGTGGCGGTGACGATTGCCGGCTCCGTCGCCTTTGTCGGCCTGCTGGTGCCGCACATGGTGCGCCTGGCGTGGACGCGCGACGTGCGCATCCACCTGCCCGCCACGGCGATGGCGGGCGGTGGCCTGCTGATGCTCGCGGACCTGATCGCCCGCACGCTGATGGCTCCGACGCAATTGCCCGTGGGCGTGATCACCACCATGCTGGGCGTGCCGACGTTTCTCTACCTGTTGATGCGGAGCGGGCGATGAGCTGGCTGCGCCGTGTGCCCACATCCGATGTATTTGCGCACATGGACGCGCCGCCTGAACTTGCGCTGCACGATCTGCGAGTCACCGTTGATGGTCGTGTGCTGATCGAGCGTCTGACGATGTCGGCCACGGCTGGTCAGCTCTGGTGCGTTGTCGGCCCGAATGGCGCGGGAAAATCGACGTGGCTCTCCGTGCTGGCCGGCTTGCGTGCGCCGGACGGCGGCAGCGTCACGCTCGACGGCATGCCGCTTGCCGACTGGCCCGCGTTGCCGATGGCCCGCCGCCGGGCGTTCTTGCCGCAAACGCTGCATGACACCTTCCCCATCACGGTGTACGACGCGGTGATGACCGGCCGCCACCCGCACCTCGCGCGCTGGGAGTGGGAGGGCGATGCCGATGCACACGCCGTTGATGCCGCCATTGCAGCGCTGCAGTTGCAATCGCTTGCCCAGCGGGACGTGCGCACGCTCTCCGGCGGCGAGCGCCAGCGCGTGGCGATGGCGGCCGTGGTGGCGCAGGATGCGCGCGTGCTTTTGCTGGACGAGCCCGTTGCACACCTCGACCTGCATCAACAGATTGCCGTGCTCCGCCTGCTGCGTGAAGGCTGCCGCAAGCACGGCTGGTTGGTTGTGCTGACGGTGCATGATTTGAACCTGGCGCGTCGCTTCGGTACGCATGCCTTGCTGATGGACGGCGAAGGCCATACCACCGCAGGCCCCGCCGACACTGTGCTCACGCCCGAGCACTGCGCGCGCGTGTTGCGCACGCCCATTGCCGAGGTGGCGGACGGCCGCCGCACGGCACTGATTCCGGATGATCCTGATGACGATGTCTGACATGCAAATCCCTTCCTTTGATGCGGCGCTGAACACCCGTCTGCGGGCCATCGTGGACAGCAAGACCAAGCCACTCGGCGCGCTGGGCCGGCTGGAATCGCTGGCGGTGCAGATTGGCCTGATCCAGAACACTGAATCGCCGGTGCTCACGCGCCCGGCCACGGTGGTCTTTGCCGCAGACCATGGCATCGCTCACGCGGGGGTGAGCGCTTATCCACAGGCCGTGACCGCGCAGATGGTGCTCAACTTCATCGCGGGTGGCGCGGCCATCAACGTGTTCTGCCGTCAACACGGGTTTGCGCTGGAAGTGGTGAACGCCGGTGTGGCCGCGCCGTTATGGACGCCCGATACGCCGGGCCTGGTCGACACGCCCATCGGCCCCGGCACACGCAACTTTGCAGAGCAACCCGCCATGACCGCCGACGAGCGCGACCGTGCCATGGCGCTGGGCGCGCAGCGTGTGGCGCACCACGCAGGGCTGGGCACCAACGTTATCGCGCTGGGCGAAATGGGCATTGCCAACACGGCCTCCGCTGCGTGCCTGATGGCACGGTTGTGCGACTTGCCGGTGGCGCAATGCGTTGGCCGCGGCACGGGGTTGGACGATGACGGCGTGGCTCACAAGCGTGCCGTGCTGGAAGCCGCACTGGCCAAACATGCCGGCGTGCGCGAGCCTCTGGATGTGCTCGCTTGCGTTGGCGGATTCGAAATCGCGGCGATGGTGGGCGCGGTCATTGAGGCGGCGCAGCGGCGCATGGTCATCCTCGTCGATGGGTTTATCGCCACGGCGGCGGTGCTGGTAGCGGCGCGTGTGGCGCCCGATGTGCTGCGCTTCTGCGTGTTCGGCCACGCGTCGGATGAGCGCGGGCATCGAGCGCTGCTGGAGGTACTCGATGCGCGGCCGCTGCTGTCGTTGTCGTTGCGGTTGGGCGAGGGCACCGGGGCGGTGCTCGCCTATCCGCTCGTTGTGTCGGCGGTGGCGTTCCTGCGTGAGATGGCGACGTTTGCCAGCGCAGGCGTGAGCGAGCGCGCTGCGTCATGAACGCTCTGCGCGAGCACTGGCAGGCGTTGTGGACGGCGGTCGGGTACTTCACCCGCATCCCCGTGCCGGCGTCGGTCGGTTTCTCGCAGGCGGGGTTGAATCGCGCGGCGCGCTACTTTCCGTTGATCGGCTGGCTCGTCGGGGCAGTGGCGGTTGCGGTGTATTGGCTGGTGTCGCGCACCGTGCCGGCGCCGGGCGTGGCGGTGGCCATGTCGATGGTCGCCACGCTGGTGTTGACCGGTGCCTTCCACGAAGATGGTCTGGCCGATTGCGCCGATGGCTTTGGCGGCGGCTACACGCGCGAAGACCGCCTGCGCATCATGCACGACTCGCGCATCGGCGCGTTCGGGGCCATTGCGGTGTGCATGGCGCTGCTGCTCAAGTGGCAACTGCTGACGGCCATGGCGCCGCACGGTGAGGCGATCCTCGTTGCGATGGTGGCTGCCCATGCCGCGAGCCGCGCTGCCGCTGTCAGCTATTTGCTCACGCACGATTACGTGCGCACCGAAGGCAAGGCCAAGCCCGTTGCACAACGCATGCGCTGGAGCGATGTGGTGTGGGCCGGTGTGTTTGGCGGCGTACCGCTGCTGTGGTTCGGGCCGGTGTGCGCGGTACTAGTCGTGGTCGGGTTGATCATCGCGCGCTGGCTGCTCGGTTGCTACTTCGTGCGCCGTATCGGCGGTATCACGGGCGATTGCCTGGGGATGGCGCAGCAAGTGTTTGAGGTGTTGATTCTGTGGGGGCTGCTGGCATGGATTTCATCCTGATCCGCCACGCGCGGCCCGCCATGACGGCCGGACTCTGCTACGGCCGTACCGATCTGCCGTTGGATGCGCCGATGGACCCGCCTCCGTCAGCCATCGTCGAAAAACTCAGCGCACATCCGCCGCACCGTTTGCTGGCCAGCCCGCTGCAACGTAGTCACCTGACGGCACAAGCGATCGCGCAGGCAGCCGAACTGCCGCCCATCGAGATCGACGCGCAATTGATGGAACTCGATTTCGGCACCTGGGAAGGCTGCCAGTGGGACGACATCCCGCGCGCGGAAGTGGATCGCTGGGCGCGTGACCTCGTGCACGGCAATCCGCATGGCGGGGAGTCAGCAGCAGATTTGCTGGCGCGCGTAACGACGTGGGCGGATGCCGTGGCCAGCACACCCGCATCGTGCGTCTGGGCGGTGACGCATGCGGGCTGCATGCGGGCACTGGCGGCGTACTGGTTGCAGCGTCCGCTGGCTGAGACGCTGCAATGGCCGCTGCAATGGGGCGGGGCCTGCGGCTTTCGCGTGCAGCCCGGCGGCGTGCCCGTCTTGCTGTTCTGGAACCGTTGAGGCGGATCGGTTAGCGGCGCGGCACGTATGCGGCTTGCGCGCCCAGGCGGCGCGTGCGCGCCAGTTCCAGGTCTTCACACAGCTGCGCGGCAGCATCCACCAGGCGCGGGCCGAAGCGGTTCATCAGATCGCCATTGATGCTGAAGAGGTTGCCGCGCTGCACTGCCAACAACTGCGGCCAGCGCTTCCACCCGTCGAGCGTGTCGATGGGGCGATTGCCTTGCGTGGCGCCCATGCTGGCCGTCAGCAAGACTTCGGGGTTGGCGGCAATGACCGCCTCGGTCGACACGGTCGGCACCAGCAGTGGCTCGCTGGCGAACACATTGCGCCCACCGCACAGGGCCAGCATGTCCGAGAAAATGTGCTGGCCGTTGAGCGTCATCAGCGGCTGCTCCCACACCTGATAGAACACCGACACCGGCGGCCGGCTCGCATAACGATTGCGCAGCGTGTCGACGTGGTGGCGGAATTGCTGGGCGGCGTCATGGGCGCTGGCGCGTGTGTCGAGCAGCGTGCCGAGCGCTTCAATCGAGCGGGGAATGTCGCCCATGCGATGCGGCTCGGAGAAGAACAGCGGAATGCCCAGCGCGCGCAGGCGATCGATCTGTTTCTGGGCGTTCCCGTGGCGCCAGACCACCACGAGATCGGGCTTCAGGGCGGCAATGCGCTCCAGGTCGAGCGAGCGGTTGTCGCCCACGTGCGGAATGTCGCGCGCAGGTGGGGGGTAGTCGCTGTAGCTCACAGTCCCGACGATACGTGCGCCGCCGCCGGCGGCAAACAGCAACTCGGTTGCGTGCGGTGCCAGGCTCACAATGCGCTGCGCCGGGCGTTGCAGCGTGACAGTGGCGCCGCTGTCGTCGTTGACGGAAATGGCAGCGAGTGCTGGTACGGCGGCGAGCAACGCGGCAAAGCCCAGCGCGGCCACGTGGCCGGCAAGACGGGGAAGGCGGACGATCATCGGGGGGGCGGTCAAACGGAATGCGACAGCGATGCTAACGCATCGTCAAGGCGTTGCCATCCGGGTTCATCCGCAGGTAGACCGAAGCGCAGTCCGGGCACAGGCGCATCGAAGCGGCGCGTCCAGATGCCCAGGCGCGCCAGGCTTGCGTGCAGCGCTGGCGCGTGTGCTGTGGGTGCCCAGGCAAAGAGCGGTGTCGCGGTGTTCGTCAGACCGTGGCGATCCAACAACGTGTGCAGCTTTGCGCCCTCGTGTTGCAGCCGATAGCGGGTTGCGGCTTGCCAGGCAGTATCTGCCAGGGCTGCGCGCACGACGGCGCGGGCTGGGCCGTTGACGGTCCAATGCCCCAGCATGTCGCGCAGCGCGGTCACCAAAGGAGGCGCCGCCAGCACGAAGCCGATGCGAGCCCCGGCCAGCCCATAGAACTTGCCGATCGAGCGTAGTACAACAAGCCCCGGCGTACCTGCCAAAGGCGCAAGCGTTGGGCCCATGTCGAAGGCTTCGACAAACGCTTCGTCCACGATCAACGTGCCGCCGCGCGCATGCAGGCGCGCATGCCAGTCGCGCAACAACGCGGCCGGTAACAGGCGCGCGGTCGGGTTATTCGGGTTGACCACGACGAGGTGGCGGACATCGTTGGGCAGATCGCCCAGGAAGGCGGATTCGGGCAGCTGCACCACATCGTGCCCGGCGCGCGCAAAGGCCGGTGCGTATTCGCTGTACCCGACTTGTGCCACGCCGACGCGGCCGTGCGGCAACAGAGCTGGCAGCGCACGAATGGCGGCCTGCGAGCCTGCAACGGCCAGCACGGCGCGGGCATCGTCCACGCCGTAATGCGCGGCTGCTTGTGCCTCCAACCCATCGTCTTCGGGCAAGCGCAGCCATGCGTCGGGCGGAATCGGCGGAACGGGGTAGCCACGCGGGTTGATGCCGGTGGATAGGTCCAACCAGCCGCCAACAGGCTCGCCGTACAGCGCACGTGCGGCCGAGAGATTGCCACCATGGACGATGCCGCTCATGGCCCACTCCGTGCGACAGCGGCGATGAGCATCAGCACACCGAGCCACAGCCACAACGTGCGCGACACCAGCGTCAGTGCGCGTGTGATGTCTTCGGCGATGGCGGGTTCGCCGGTGCCCAGTACGGGGCGCGCTTCGTCAACGCCTTCATAGCGGGCTGTGCCGCCAAGCCGCACGCGCAGGCTGCCCGCACCAGCGGCCATGACGGGGCCGGCATTTGGGCTGGACCATTGCGGCGCCTGCGTACGCCAGCAGCGCAGCGCATCGACGGTGTGGCCCAGCAGCGCGTAGCTCATCGCCGTCAGCCGCGCGGGAATCCAATTGAGTACGTCATCGATGCGCGCCGCTGCCCAGCCGAAGCCGGTAAAGCGCGCATTGCGGTAACCCCACATCGCGTCGAGCGTATTGGCGAGCCGGTACAGCACCACGCCCGGCGCGCCTGCCACGACCAGCCAGAACAGCGGGGCGAAGATGGCATCGCTACCGTTTTCCAGCGCGGATTCCACGGCGGCACGGGCGATCGGTTCGTCACCGGCATTGCGCAAGTCGCGCGAAACAATGCGTGAAGCGAGGCTGCGTGCGCGGGGCAAGTCCCTATCCCGCAGCGCCAGCGCAATCGGGGCGATATGGTCGTGCAAGCTGCGCGCGCCGATGGCGAAGTACAGCGCAATGGCATCGAGCGCCATCACCAGCCAGGGCGAGGCGCTGCGCACCGAGACGACGAGCCATCCCGCCAGCAGCACGAACGGCAACACGGTGATCGTCCACGCCGCAAGCCCGATGATGCGGGACCACGCCAGCGCGGCAGGCCGACGGTTCATGATGCGTTCAATGGCGATGGCGACGCGCCCGAAACCGACCAGCGGATGCCAGCGCGGGACTTCACCGAACACTCGATCGAGTAGCACGCCCGCCAGCGCGGCCAGCGCCACGAGGGCCCACGGCAAATCCAACACGCCGCCCAACGTCACAGTGATGTGCCGAGTGCCGGCCCTTTGACCACCATCGGAATTCCCGCCACCAGCAAATGCACGTTGTCGGCCAGCGCGGCCAGGCGCTGGTTCAGGCGGCCCAGTTCATCCACATAGAAACGGGTGATGGCGCCCATCGGCACCACGCCCAGACCGATTTCGTTGCTCACCAGAATGACTTCGCCCGGCAGAAGCGGCAGCGCGGTCAGTAGGGCGTCGATTTCAGTCGTCCACGCTTCGGGCGGGGTGATGAGGCCGGTTTCCGGATATTCGTGATGCCCGGAGAAGAGCAGGTTGTTGAGCCACAGCGTGAGGCAGTCGACCAGCACGCAACCCCCGTGCTGCGCGTGGGTGTAGAGCGTCTCGGCCAGGCGCGTGGGTTCTTCGACCAGCGCCCATTGCTCGGGGCGGCGCGCACGGTGCAGGGCCACGCGCAACTGCATCTCCTCATCGCCCTCGCCAGCGGTGGCGACATACGTAACCGGCCCCGCGCACTGCAGCGCGAGTTGTTCAGCGTGGTGGCTCTTGCCCGAGCGGGCACCACCGAGGACGAGTGTGAGGCGGCGTGACATCCCGCTATTTTAGCCATGAGCCGGTGGTCTCGAATGCGATAATCCGCACATGTCAAAGCCTCCGTTTTCTGTGCCGGTGCCCACGTGGCGGGGCACGCTGATGATTCAGGGCACCACCTCCGATGCCGGCAAGAGCACGCTGGTCGCGGGCCTGTGCCGCGTTGCGCATCGTGCCGGTGTGCGCGTGGTGCCGTTCAAGCCGCAGAACATGGCGCTCAACAGCGCCGTCACCGCAGATGGCGGTGAGATCGGCCGCGCGCAGGCGTTGCAGGCGCAGGCAGCCGGCCTCGCGCCCACGGTCGACATGAACCCCGTGCTGCTCAAGCCCAACAGCGACACCGGCGCGCAGATCATCATCCACGGCCAGCCGCGCTGCGATCTGGATGCGCGGGCGTATCACGCGTACAAGCCCACCGCCATGGCGGCCGTGCTCGAATCGCACACGCGCCTGCGCGCGCAATACGACCTCGTGCTCGTGGAAGGCGCCGGCAGCCCCGCTGAGATCAACCTGCGCGACCGTGACATCGCCAACATGGGGTTTGCGGAAGCGGTGGATTGCCCGGTGGTGCTCGTCGCGGACATTGATCGTGGCGGTGTCTTCGCGCACCTCGTCGGCACACTCGCGTGCTTGTCGGACAGTGAACGCGCACGCGTGGCCGGCTTCGTCATCAACCGGTTTCGCGGCGATCTTTCCCTGCTGACGCCGGGGCTCGACTGGCTGACCGCGCAGACTGGCAAGCCGGTGCTGGGCGTGCTGCCTTATTTGCAGGGCTTGCACCTCGACGCGGAAGACGCCGTGCAGACATCGCAGCGTGCTGCGGCGGGCGATGCACTGCGCGTGGTGATTCCGGTGCTGCCGCGCGTATCCAACCACACCGACTTCGACGCACTGCGCGCGCACCCGCAAGTAGACGTGCGCCTGATCGGCCCGGGCCAGCTGATTCCTCCCGCCGATCTCATCATCCTGCCCGGCAGCAAGAGCGTGCAGGCGGACCTTGCCTGGCTGCGCGCCAACGGCTGGGACGCAGCCATCGCGCGGCACCTGCGCTACGGCGGCAAGCTGATCGGCATTTGCGGCGGCATGCAGATGCTGGGGCGGCGTCTGCACGATCCGCAGGGGCTGGAAGGTGCGCCGGGTAGCGTCGATGGCCTTGGCTATCTCGATTTCGAGACCACGCTGGAGCGCGCCAAGCAACTGCGCCAGGTGCGCGGCACGTTGGCGCACGGCGGCGCAGATGTCACCGGTTACGAAATCCACATGGGCGTGACCGACGGGCCGGCGCTCGCACGGCCCGCTGTGCAGCTTGACGACGGCCGTGTAGACGGCGCGATCTCCGCGGACGGGCAGATCCTCGCGACCTACCTCCACGGGCTGTTCGATGCGCCCGAAGCCTGCCGCGCGCTGCTCACCTGGGCCGGCGTGCGCGACGCGCAGGCGCAGGACTACGCCGCACTGCGCGAAGCCTCGCTCGAACGCCTGGCGGATATGTGCGAGGCGCATCTGGACCTGGCCGCGCTCTTCGGCGCACTGCCACGTGCTGGCTGAGCCATAATTGCCGGATGGGGTGATTCGCCGAGTGATTAATTCGGCACACGATTCGACGAGCGCACGACAAGGAGGCAGGCATGCCGGTGGCCGTTGTAGCGAATCCGAAGGGCGGGGTAGGCAAGACCACGCTGGCGACCAATCTGGCCGGCTACTTTGCCGCGCAGGACCACGCCGTCATGCTGGGCGACACCGATCGCCAGCAGTCCTCCCGCGAATGGCTCGCCTTGCGCCCCGACACCGCCAAGCCCATCAGCACGTGGGATATCAACGCTGACCACATCGCCAAGCCGCCCAAGGGCACCACGCACGTCGTGCTCGATACGCCCGCTGGGCTGCACGGCTGGCGGCTGACCGACCTCGTCAAACTGGCGGACCACGTGATCGTGCCGCTGCAGCCGTCGATGTTCGACATCCTGGCCACGCAGACCTTCCTGCGCAAACTCGCCGATGAAAAGCCGATCCGCCACGGCGACGTCAAACTGGGCGTGGTCGGCATGCGCGTGGACATGCGCACGCGTGCCGCAGAACAACTTCAGCGCTTCGTGCAGGGGCTGGAGGTGCCGATTCTCGGCTATCTGCGCGATACCCAGAACTACGTGCAACTGGCCGCGCACGGCCTGACGCTGTGGGACGTGGCCCCCTCGCGCGTAGCGAAGGATGTCGAGCAGTGGCGCGGCATCCTCGACTGGCTGGGGGAAACGCCCCCACAGGCCATGCCGGCCGAGACCTCGGCGGCAGCATGAAAAAAGCCCGGCAATTGCCGGGCTTTGTCGTTGGGCGATGCCTCGTTGCTCAGATCTCGAGGTTATCGATGAGGCGCGTCTTGCCCAGCTTGGCGGCGGTCAGCACCACCAGCGGCTCGCCCGCAGCGATGTTGTCTGGCGTCGGCACCTGCAGGTCGGAGCGGCGGCGCACTGCCACGTAGTCCGGCTGCCAGCCGCGGCCACGCAGGTAGTCCATCGCTTTGTTGGTCACCTCTTCGTGCGACGCCTGGCCCTGCAGCACGGTTTCCAGCACATCCTGGCGCACCTGGTGCAGCGTGCGATACAGCTCCGGTGCTTCGGCACGTTCTTCGTTGGTCAGGTAGGCATTGCGCGACGACAGGGCCAGGCCGTCATCCGCACGCACCGTCTCCGCAGGGATGATGTCGACCGGCAGCGCAAACTGATGGGCCATGCGGCGCACGATCATCAGCTGCTGGTAGTCCTTCTTGCCGAACACCGCCACGCGTGGCTGCACAGCGCAGAACAGCTTCATCACCACCGTGCACACGCCCTTGAAGAAGCCGGGGCGGAACTCGCCTTCCAGGGTGTCGCCCAGGTCGTGCGGCGGGTCGACGCGGTATTCCTGCGGCTCGGGGTACATGTCGCGCTCGGTGGGCGCAAACAGCACGTACACGCCTTCCTTCTGCAGCTTTTCGATGTCGTCCTGCAGGGTGCGCGGGTATTTGTCGAAGTCTTCGTTCGGGCCGAACTGCAGGCGGTTCACGAAGATGGACGCCACCACCGGGTCGCCGTGCTGGCGCGCCAGGCGCATCAGGCTCAGATGGCCCTCATGCAGGTTGCCCATGGTCGGCACGAAGGCGACGCGATTCTGGCCGCGCAGCTGGTCGCGCAACTCCTGGATGGACGAGATGACTTTCATGCAGTGTGGTGGTGAGCTAACGCTTAATGTCGGCCAATTAGGTCGGCCGAATTACGTCGGTGAATAGGCCAGGCGCACGTAGATGGGCGCGTATGGTTCAGCCTGCGTGATCTCGAGCAGCGATTCGCGCGAGAGCTCCAGCATGGCGACAAAGTTGACCACCACGATGGGTGCGCCTTTGCCGGACTGGATCGCTTCTTCGAACAGCTCGGTGAATTCCATGAACCGCGCGTGCTGCAGCTTGCGCAAGATCTGGCTCATGTGCTCGCGCACGGACAGCTCTTCGCGCGAGATCTTGTGGTGCTGCGTGAGCTTGGCCCGGCGCAGCACGTCGGCCCACGCGACGCGCAGGTCGTCGGAATTGACGTCGGGGTAGCGCGGCGCGAGGCTCTGCTCGATGTAGACCTGCGCACGCAGGAAGTCGCGGCCGAGCTGCGGCAACGTATCGAGCTTCTGCGCGGCGAGTTTCATCTGCTCGTATTCAAGCAGGCGGCGCACCAGTTCGGCACGCGGGTCTTCGGGTTCTTCGCCGGAGTCGGTCTTCTTGACCGGCAGCAGCATGCGCGACTTGATCTCGATCAGCATGGCTGCCATCAGCAGGTATTCAGCGGCCAGCTCCAGGTTGGTCGCGCGGATCTGCTCGATATACGCCAGGTATTGCCGCGTGACTTGCGCCAGCGGAATGTCCAGCACATTGAAGTTCTGGCGGCGGATCAGGTACAGCAGCAAGTCCAGCGGGCCTTCAAACGCTTCGAGGAACACCTCGAGCGCGTCGGGCGGGATGTACAGATCCTGCGGGAGCTTGAACAGCGGCTCGCCATAGAGCCGTGCGAAGGCGAGGCCGTCGACCTGCGCGGGCGTGGAGTCCTGATCGGGCGCCACGCTGGGCAACTCGACGGGCAGCGGTAGCTTGTCCTGCGCGGTGGTGGTCATGTGGCGATGCGCCTGGTGGGCTGAGGGCCGGTCGGCCGATCAGTCCAGCGAGTAGACGTACGGCTTCTGCGGCACGCGGGCGGTCTTGGCGCGTGCGCGCTCTTCCAGGTCGATCGGGTCCTTGTCCCACAGCAGGGAGCGACCTTGGCGCTGTTGCGCTTCCAGATCGGGCTTCTGGGTCTTGAGTTCTTCCAGGAACTGGGTGATCTCGGACTTGTACAGGGCCATGGCAGTCGGTGAGGTTAGGTGATCTTGCCCGCACGGGAACGCTCCGGGCGGAAAACAGCGCATTTTACCGTATTGGCTGACGGGCACGGCGCCTGCGAGGGCGTTCGGATCGGTCTGAAAGGACGCTTCTGTTGCATTTGCCTGGGCACCCGCCAGGATCGGTATGGTCAAATACGGCTTCTTTCCGACTCAGCCGGCCCATGGGGCGGCGCCATGCTTGCCACGATGATTGGCCCCCAGCGACCATCGCGACCGTCACGTTTTCCCCGTTCCGTATTGCATGCGGCCACACTCGCTGCCGGCTGCGCGCTGGCGCTCGTCTGCGCGCCGGCAAGCGCGGAGTATGACGTCAAGATCGAAGCGCCCAAGGCCATCCGTGACCTGCTGGAGCGCCATCTTGACCTGTCGCGCTACAAAGACCGCAAGGACATCACCGAAGACCAGTTGCAGTACATGGTCGAAACGATTGGCGATCAGGTCACCAAGCTGACGGCCACCGAGGGCTACTTTGTGCCCAAGGCCACCGCGAAAATCGAAGGCCCGTCGGACCACCATGTGATCAACGTGAAGGTCGAGCCCGGCCCGCGCACCACCATCGATAACGTGGCGCTGGACTTTACTGGCGCCATCACGCAAGACCCTAAGCGCATCGATGAACTGAAAAAGGCGTGGGGCCTTCCGCAGGGCACGGCCTTCCGGCAGGCGGGCTGGGACAAGGCCAAGGACGACAGCCTGGCAGCGCTGCAGAGCAAACGCTATTACGCGGCCAAGCAGACGGATTCCCAGGCGCGTATCGACCCCGACGAGAGCAAGGCGGATTTGTCTGTCGCCTATGACAGTGGTCCGGCGTACACGCTGGGGCCGCTGAATGTGCAGGGTTTGTCGCGCTATCCACGCAGCATCATCGACCATGTCAACCCGCTACGCGTGGGCGAGGATTATTCCGCCGACCGCTTGCAGGCGTTGCAGGCAGCGATCCAAGGGCAGCCGTACTTTTCCAACGCCATTGTTGACCTGGGCGACGACCCCAAAGACCCGGTCAACGCGCCCGTACGTGTGCGGGTGCGGGAGTACCCACCCAACCGCATCACCAGCGGCGTAGGTTATGGAACGGATACGGGTGCCTCGCTCGAAGGGCGCTATCAGTACCTGAACCTGTTCAACAAGGCCTGGGTGCTCGACACGCAGGCGCGCATTGAACAGCGCCGCCAGTACCTGTTCGGTAGCGTGACCTTGCCGCCTGATGACCGGCAATACGTCAACAGCATCTACGGCAGCATGGACCGCACCGACACCTCGGGCACCGACACGCGCAGCTACCGCTCTGGCTTCAAGCAGACGCGCGTGCGCGGCATCTATGAGACGTCGTTCACGGTCGACTTCTATTACGACGACTTGCGCCCTGACGGCGCCGAGCGTCAGTTGAGCAAGGCGTTGGTGCCCGGCTTTGCCTGGACCCGCCGCGATGTCGACGACCCGCTGTTCCCGCGTCGCGGCAACATCATCACCACGCAGATCGGCGCGGCGGTCAAGGGCGTGCTGACGGACCAATCGTTCGTGCGTTCATATAGCCGCATTCGCCAGTTCGTGCCGGTGGGGCAGCGTGACATCTTTGTCGCGCGGGGTGAGCTGGGCGCCGTCATCACGTCTGGCCCCGGTGATGGCGTGCCGGCCACACTGCGCTTTCGCACGGGCGGCACGCAATCCGTGCGTGGCTACGACTTTCAGAGCATCGGTAACGACGTCAACGGGAGCACGCTGCCGACCAAGTTCCTCGTGACCGGCGGGTTGGAGTACCAGCGCTGGTTCCTGCCGCAGTGGGGCGCCGCCGTGTTCTGGGATACCGGTGCAGCCACCGACAACTGGACCGAGCGCCGATGGTTCAACGGTGTCGGCTTGGGCGTGCGCTGGAAAAGCCCCGTGGGGCCGATCCAGGTGGACCTGGCCTACGGCATCCAGCAGAAGCAGTTCCGGCCGAGCGTATCGCTGGGCATCGCGTTCTGAGGATGGCCATGACAGAGTCGCAAACACCGGAACGTTCGCCGTCTGAAACGCCTCCGCCCAAACGCAGCCGCGGGCGCCGTGTGCTGCGCTGGTTCGGCGGCCTGATCACGCTTGTGTTGGTAATCGTGCTCGCGCTGGCCGGATGGCTGCTGTGGGCCGTGCATTCGCAAGCGGGCACCGCGCAGTTGTGGTTGCTGGCCACGCGCTTTGGTCACGCGTATGTGTCCGGCAAGCTGGCGGGCGGCACGCTGCGCGAAGGTGTGTCACTGCGTGATCTTCATGTGCGCGCTGGCAGTACGGAAGTGCGCATCGACCACGTTGAGGGCCGCTGGGCCATCACGCGCGGCCCCTGGCATGCGCATTTTGCGTATCTCACCGCCGGCAATGTCGAGGTGATCCTGCACCCGACACCCCCCACGCCGCCGAGCGGCCCGCCCGATTCACTGGTGTTGCCGCTGGCGCTGGATGTGGATCGGCTGGCCGTGGACCGCCTCGCCATCCGCGAAGGCACATCCACTACCGAGCTGAAGTCGATTGCCGGCAGTCTGCATACGGATGGCACGCATCACAACGTGCTGCTCGACGGCATGGAAACGCCGGCCGGCAAGCTGGCCGCCACGCTGCACATGACCGGTACGCGGCCGTATCCGCTCACGGGGGCGGCGACGCTGGCCACGCAGTTCGAGGCGAATGGCCAGAAGCAGGATGCGGCGGTGTCGGCGCAATTGTCGGGCTCGCTGGAGGCGTTGCATGTCGACGCCACCGGTACGGGCGCCCAACTGACTGCGCAGGCGCAGATTGATGCCACGCCATTCGGAGCGTTGCCGCTTTCGCGCGCTGTTGTCTCGGCGGACCATGTGAACCCGCGTGCGTTTGCGCCGGGCGCGCCGGAGGCGTCGCTGTCCATCCACGCGGATCTGCGGCCTGACGACAAGGCCAAGACGCTGACCGTGGCCGGCCCCATCCAGATCGACAACGCGAAGCCCGGCACACTCGACAAGCAGAAGCTGCCGTTGCAATCCCTGCGCGCGCAGGTGCGGTTGAACGAAGACGATCAGCAGCTCACGGGGCTGGACGTGCGCCTGCTCGGCGGGGCGCAGCTGAGCGGCGGCGCGGACGTCAAAAAGGGCCATGGCACGCTGCGCGTCGACGTGCGCCAGCTGGATCTGCAAGCGCTGCATGCCTCGCTGGAGAGGACGAAACTCGCCGGCCCCATCACCGTGGATTTTGCGGGCGGCACCCAGCACGTAGCGCTCGATCTGGCCGGCGGCGATATGCGTGCACAGGCCAAGGCCGTGCTTGATGCGACGCAGGTGGCGGTGGAGAACGCCCAGGTGTCGCTGGGGCGCTCGCGGCTGACATTGGCGGGCGCGCTCAAGCATGACGATGCGCAGTCGTTCGCCTTCAAGGGCAACCTGGCGGAGTTCGATCCGTCGCGGTTGGCGAAGGTGGCCAAGGGCCGCATCAACGCGGAGTTTGATGCGCGCGGCACGCTGGCCGAGCCCATTGATGCCGCCATCAAGTTTGCCGTGCGCGACAGCGACTACGCTGGCCTGCCGATGATTGGCGACGGCAACGTCCACCTGCGCGGTGAACGCTTGTTGCCCAGCGACGCCAAGCTCGATGTGGCCGGCAACAAGGCCAGTCTGCGTGGCAGCTTTGGCGCGACGGGCGATCGCCTGCACGTCGAGGTCGATGCGCCGCAGCTTGCGCGTTTGCAGCTTGGCGTGAGCGGGGCGCTCAGTCTGTCTGGCGATGTGTCAGGCACGATCAAGCGGCCGCAGGTCGATGCCACCTTCCGCGCCAACCAACTCGCCTACCAAGGCAACAAGATCGAACTGGCAAACGGCCGCGCGCAGATGCGGGATGGCATCGACGGCCCGTTGCTGTTTGAACTGACCGCGCAGCGCGTGACGGGCCCGAGCCTGTCGCTGCGCGAGGTGCACGCCACGCTGGACGGCACACGCCGCGCGCATCGTTTCCGCGCCGATGCCGATGGCAATGTGCGCAACCAGCCGTTCAAGTTCGCGTTGGCAGGCGACGGCGCGCTGGCTCCAGGCAAAGACGGCGAAACGTGGGACGGCACGGTCTCTGCGCTGTCTGCGCAAGGTGCACCCAATCTGGAATTGAAGGCGCCGGTGCGCGTGTCGGTGGCGCCCGGTCGTTTGATAGTTGGCCGCACGGATCTGACGCTGGACCAGACCCCCATCCACATCGAACGGGTGGAATCGAACCAGGGCCATCTGCGTAGCGCGGGGCGCTTCGACGGCTTGCAGATCGCCCGCGTGCTGGAGCTGGTGCGCACATGGACGGGCCAATCACCCCCCGTGCGTACAGACCTCGTCATCGACGGGCAGTGGGATCTGGACCTTGGCAGCACGGCCACCGGCACCGCGCACATTGCGCGCCGCAGCGGCGATCTGTCGATCAACGCCGGGCGCGGCTTCACCCCGTTGGGGCTGACCGAAGCCACGGTGGACGTGCGCGGCGAAGGCATGCGCCTGGCGTTGCGCGGCACCGTGCAATCCACGCGTGTGGGTAACGCGTACCTCGACGCCGGTATCGGACTGACGCGCGATGCTGCACCGGGTGCGTTGGCATTGACATCGCCGGCCTCGCCCCTGACCGGCGGATTGACGATCAGCCTGCCGCACCTCAAGGGCATTGGCGATCTACTCGGGCCCGATGTGGCCACGGAAGGGCAACTTGCTGCCAGCCTGACGTTTGCCGGCACCGTGGGTGCGCCCAAGGTGAGTGGCTTCCTGACCGGCCAGGACATCGAAGTGGCGCTGTACGACCAGGGCATCCGCCTGACGGGCGGCCTGGTGCGCGTGGCGCTGGACCAGAACGTGGTGGACCTGCAGCAGGTGGTGTTCCACGGAGGCGAGGGCACCGTGCGGGCGCAGGGTCGCGTGCAGCTTGGCGAGGCGAATCCGAACCTGGCCGGCACCATTGTCGCCGACAAGCTCCAGCTGTTTGCCGATCCGGACCGCACGCTCGTCCTCTCCGGCCAAGCGCGCATTGCCAACGACAACGACCGCGTGGCCATTACCGGCAAGTTCAAGGTCGACCGCGGTCTGTTCGATTTGCCTAAGGACGGCGCGCCGGCTTTGGGTGACGACGTGGTCATCGTCCGCCGTGCCGATGCGGCTCGCAACCAGGCCGAGCGTGGCGTCAAGCGCGAAGAAAAGCCGGCCGGCCGGTTCAGCCCGATCGTCGACATTGATGTGGATTTTGGCGACAACTTCCGCTTCAAGGGTGCCGGCGCCGATCTGTCGCTGGGCGGCCAGATGCACGTGCACAGCGAACCGCTGGTGCCCCTGCGCGGTACCGGCACGATTTTCGTGCGCCAGGGCAGCACCTACGAAGCCTTCGGCCGCAAGCTGGCGATCGACCAAGGCGTGCTGAACTTCATCGGGCCGATCAACAACCCATCGTTCAACATCATCGCCATGCGCCGCAACCAAGAGGTGGAAGCCGGCGTGCAGGTGACGGGCACCGTGCGCCAGCCGCGTGTCAAGCTGGTCTCCGAGCCCAACGTGCCCGACGAAGACAAGCTGTCGTGGCTGATGTTCGGCTACAGCGCGTCGAATGCGGGCCTGGGCCAGCAGCAGGCGATGTCCGGCGCTGCGCTCGGCCTGCTTGGCAATGTGGCTGGCAAGAATGTGGCGCGACGCTTCGGGCTGGACGAGTTCTCGATCGGGGCGTCCACCTCGGGCCTGACCGATCCGCAGGTGGTGAGCCTAGGCAAGGCGATCTCGGAAAGCATTTCGGTGGGCTATGAGCAGAGCCTGTCCACCGCCGATTCCATCGTCAAACTGACGTGGCAGTTCTCGCGGCGCTGGTCTGTGGTGGCGCGCGGCGGCACGATCAACGGTGCCTCGGTGCTGTTCAACAAGCGTTGGTAATTGGGTCAGCCGGCTGCCAGAATGGCGACGGATACATGTTTCGAACGAGAGGGTTTCATGCCGCATCGTCGTCAACTCGCACAAGTGGGAGTCACCATGGGCATTCTGGCGTCATTGCTGGGGTTGTTCGGCTGCGATCAGCAAAAGGTGGATCAGGCCGTCGATCGTGTGGGCGATGCCGCCAAGCGGGCGTGGCAATCGGCCAAGCCGGATAACTTGCTGTTCAAGGACATCGTGGCGGGGCAGTCCACCGAGGACGATGTGAAGGCCACCGCCGGCCAGCCCGAGATGATCTGGGAGAACGAAGGCGGCACGCGGCAGCTGGAGTATCCGCGCGGGCCAGAAGGTACTTCAACGTGGATGGTGACGATCGGACCCGACGGCCACGTACAGAAAATCGATCAGGTACTGACCGCCGAGAACTTCGGCCGCGTGCGTGTTGGGCAGACCAAGGACGATGTCCGGCGGATGCTGGGGAAGCCGGGCAAGGTCGAGGCGTTCAAGCTGAAGCAGGAAGAGGTCTGGGGCTACAAGTGGATGGAAAGCCCGACAGAGAAGGCGTTCTTCAATGTCCACTTTGGGCCGGATGGGCGCGTTACGACGACGTCTCGTAGCGATAACCGGTTGAATGGAGCCTAATCGCGTGCCGACTTAATGGCGCGTCAAAAGACAAAGGCCAACCCCGTGGGGTTGGCCTTGTTGTTTCTGGCGTGTGCTTAGGTGATCAACGCACGCGCATCCCTGGTACCGCGCCGGAATGCGGTTCCAGGATATACAGACCCGGCTGCGCCTTCTCATCCGCAGCCGAAGCCGCCAGAACCATCCCTTCCGACATCCCGAACTTCATCTTGCGCGGTGCAAGGTTCGCCACCATCACGGTCAGCTTGCCCACGAGGTCTTCCGGCGCATAGGCGGATTGGATGCCCGAGAACACGTTGCGCGTCTTGCCTTCACCCACGTCCAGCGTGAGCTGCAGCAGCTTGTTCGAGCCCTCCACGCGCTGGCAGGCAACGATCTTGGCGACACGCAAATCGATCTTGGCGAAGTCATCGATGGTGATGGTCTCGGCCATCGGCTCGATCGTGGCGGCACCGTTAGCACCAGCCGCTGGTGCATCAGCAGTGGCCTGCAGCGACTGACGATTTGCTTCCACCAGCGCATCCACCTGCTTCTTGTCCACGCGCGTCATCAGGTGCGAGTACGGCTGGATCGGCTTGGCCGACGACAGCGACGAATCAATCGAGTGCCAAGTCAGCGGCTCAACGTTGAGGAAACCTTCGATGCGCTCGACCGTGGTCGGCAGAATCGGCTTGAGGTACACGGCCAGCAGGCGGAACGCTTCCAGTGCGACGGAGCACGCGGCGTGCAGCTTCTCGCGGTTGGCTTCGTCCTTGGCGAGGTCCCACGGCTTTTCGGTGTCGACGAAGGCGTTGACAGCGTCGGCCTGTTCCATCACGGCACGCAGCGCCTTGCTGTACTCGCGCTTCTCGTACAGATCAGCGATTTGCGGGGCGGCTTCGCGCAGTTGCACCATCAGCGGATGGCCCAGGGCGGCGTCGCTCACGCGACCCTCGAAGCGCTTGACCAGGAAGCCCGCCGAGCGGCTGGCAATGTTGACGAACTTGCCGACCAGATCGCTGTTCACGCGGGCGATGAAGTCGTCCAGGTTCAGGTCCAGGTCTTCCATCGTCGCGTTCAGCTTGGCGGCGAAGTAGTAGCGCAGCCACTCGGGGTTCAGGCCCGTGTCGATGTAGCTCTGCGCGGTGATGAAGGTGCCGCGCGACTTGCTCATCTTGGCGCCGTCCACGGTCAGGAAGCCGTGGGCGAACACGTTGGTCGGCGTGCGGTGGCCCGAGAACTTGAGCATCGCCGGCCAGAACAGCGTGTGGAAGTACAGGATGTCCTTGCCGATGAAGTGGTACTGCTCGGTGGTCGAGTGTTCGTTGATCCACGACTCGAAATCCAGCCCGAGCTTGGCGCTCAGGTTCTTGAAGCTGGCGTAGTAGCCGACCGGCGCATCCAGCCACACATAGAAGTACTTGCCCGGCGCGCCCGGAATCTCAAAGCCGAAGTACGGCGCATCGCGCGAGATATCCCAGTCCGACAGCTTGGCTTCGCCTTCGTCGCCAAGCCATTCGCGCATCTTGTTGGTGGCTTCCGGCTGGGCCAGGTCGGCCACCCATTCGCGCAGGAAGTTTTCGCAGCGCGGGTCCGACAGCTTGAAGAAATAGTGTTCCGACGACTTGCGCACCGGCGTCGCGCCCGACACCACGGAGTACGGGTTCTTCAGGTCGGTGGGCTGGTAAGTCGCGCCGCACACTTCGCACGAATCGCCGTACTGGTCTTTCGCGCCGCACTTGGGGCACTCGCCCTTGATGAAGCGGTCCGGCAGGAACATTTCCTTGACCGGGTCATAGAACTGCTCGACCTCGCGCACGTCGATCAGGCCGTTTTCCTTGAGCTGCAGGTAGATGCGCTCGGACAGCTCCTTGTTCTCGTCAGAATCGGTGCTGTAGTAGTTGTCGAACGAGATCAGGAAGTTGTCGAAATCGCGCTTGTGCTCGGTCCAGACGCGTTCGATGAGCTGGCGCGGGGTCAGGCCTTCCTTTTCGGCGCGCAGCATGACGGGCGTGCCGTGCGTGTCGTCGGCGCCCACGTAGTAGGTCTCATGCCCGCGCATGCGCTGGAAGCGCACCCAGATATCGGTCTGGATGTACTCGACCAGGTGACCGATGTGGATCGGCCCGTTGGCATAGGGCAGGGCGGAAGTGACGAGGATGCGACGTTCGGACATGGGCAGGCCAGAAGAGTGCGGGCGGGCCGCAAAAGGCGGGCGGCGCGCGGAGAAACGCGTATTTTAGCGCGCCCGGCAGCACCAGGCCGGTCACAAGTGAATGCACCGGGTTGGCGGGCACATTCCATGCGGCACGATGCCGCAGGTTTCACGAGGCAAAAAAAAGCGCCGGTCTGAAACCGGCGCAGCTTTCCACAACGGAAAAGGAGGAGAAATCAGGCGCCGCCCGGGAGGTCAGCCATGCATCGCGAGCCAGCAACGTATGGCAAGCGGCACCCGTTTTCTATGACTGGTCACCCCTGAATTGGTTTCAAATAAATTTCGACGCGGCGATTTTGTGCGCGGCCGGCCTCGGTGGCGTTGTCGGCCACGGGCTGAGTCTGGCCGCGGCCTTCAGCCGAGAGGCGGTTGCGGGCGACGCCACGGTCAGTCAAGTAGCTCGCCACGCTTTGGGCGCGCTTTTGCGACAAGGTCATGTTGTAGTTCGGGTTGCCCGTGCTGTCCGTATGGCCAACCACGTTGGCGGCCAGTTCCGGGTGCGACGTGAGCGTCTGCGCCACGCTATCCAGCGGGCCACGGAATGACGGCTTGATCACCGCGCTATCGGTATCGAACGACACTTGGCTCGGGATGTTCAGCTTGAGCGAGCCATCGGGTTGTTCGGTGATCTGCGTGCCGGTGCCGGCCGTGTCGCCGCTTAGCTTGGACTTGATCGCGCCCCAGTTGTAGCCGGCCGCCGCGCCCGTGGCAGCGCCAATCGCGCCACCAATGGCTGCGCCCTTGCCGTTGCCGACCAGCGCGCCGATGCCCGCGCCCACAGCCGCGCCGACGCCCGTGCCGATGGCGGTCTGGTTCTGTTGCTCGGTGGCGCAGCCGGCCGCCAGCAGGGCGACGAGCGAGACGGAAATAAGCTTGGCTTTCATGAGTTCTCCTTCGAGATAACGGGATCGGTTCTTGTTTGGCTTGCCGATGGCCGGCGGCCTGACGGTTTTTGGGGGGAATCGGGCGAATGTCGCGCCGGCAAAATACAATAGCAAATCAGCACATAGAGTGGCGGATGCATTGCAAAGTTCACGCGGTGCCACTGTTGGGCCGTCCCCCATACGCATTAGATCTCTGGAGCCAATGTTGAGCGTAACCATCGAACAGATCACCGAAGCCCTGCGCGGCGTGGTGGATCCCAATACCGAGCGCGATCTCGTGTCGTCCAAATCGGTGCGCAATATCCGGGTCGATGGCGGCGAGGTTTCGCTCGACGTGGAACTCGGCTACCCCGCCAAGAGCCAGTTCGAGCCGATCCGCAAGCTGGTGATCGGCGCACTGCGCCAGGTGCAAGGTGTCGAAAATGTGAGCGTGCAGGTGTCGATGAAGATCGTCGCGCACGCGGTGCAGCGCGGCGTGCACCTGATGCCGAATGTGAAGAACATCATCGCCGTGGCCTCGGGCAAGGGCGGGGTGGGCAAGTCGACCACCGCCGTGAACCTGGCGCTGGCACTGGCCGCTGAAGGTGCCAACGTCGGCATTCTGGACGCCGATATCTACGGCCCAAGCCAGCCGATGATGCTGGGCATCCAGGGTCAGCCCGAATCGGCCGACGGCAAGACGATGGAGCCGATGGAAGGCCACGGCATCCAGGCCAACTCGATCGGCTTCCTGATCGAGCAGGACAACCCGATGGTCTGGCGTGGGCCGATGGTGACGTCTGCCCTGGAGCAGCTGCTCAAGCAGACCAACTGGCGCGATCTGGATTACCTCATCGTCGACATGCCGCCGGGCACGGGCGATATCCAGCTCACCCTGTCGCAGAAGGTGCCGGTAACGGGCGCGGTGATCGTCACCACGCCGCAGGATATTGCGCTGCTCGACGCCAAGAAGGGCCTGAAGATGTTCGAGAAGGTGGGCATTCCCATCATCGGCGTGGTCGAAAACATGGCGGTGTACTGCTGCCCGAATTGCGGCCATACGGAGCACATCTTCGGTGCTGGCGGCGGCGAGAAGATATGCGAACAGTACGGCGTGCCGTTCCTGGGCAGCCTGCCGCTGAACTTGTCCATCCGCGAGCAGGCTGACTCCGGCCGCCCGACCGTGGTGGCCGACCCGGATGGTGCGATTGCCGGCGTCTACAAGCAGATCGCGCGCCGCGTCGCCATTGCCGTGGCCGAGAAGGCGAAGGACATGACGAGCAAGTTTCCGTCGATCGTTGTGCAGAACACCTGAGCCATGGACACCGCCGCGCCCCAACCGAACGAGCGACCGTCTGTGCGGATGGCAGTGGTGCTGTGCCGCCGCCCGACGGCCAACCGCTGGCAGCCGTTCCAGTGGCGGCTGGAGGCCGTGGTGCCGGACTTGGGCGAATACGGCACTGAGCCGCGCTGCCTCGATCGCAATGACGAAGAGGAGCGCTGGCTCACCCCTGGCTTTACCGTCACCCTGTTCCGCGACGAGGCCGAGGGCTACTACCTGAACGTGACCTCCGCCGCGCCGTGCTGGTTCGTGCTGTGGCGCCTGGGCGAGGCGGGTACCGCTGACGAGGGCAGGGCGATTCCGCATACGGTTTCGCTCAGCTACAACGAAGCCGGGCGCTGGCTCGACGGCGGCGAGACGGTCGAAAACGTGCCGATGGACGCCGCCGCGCTTGAGTGGCTGCAGGCGTACGTGGCGGAGAACTACCGGCCCGAGCCGAAGAAACGGCGCCGGCCCGAGTCGTTCCTGTCGCCGGAAGATCGCGCGAAGTTTTGAGCGGGGCTACCGTGAGCGACGAATCTTTCCTCTCGCGCTGGTCGCGCCGTAAGGCGGCCGAGCGGCGCGGTGAGCCCGAACTGGAGGCGCCGCCGCCCGCCGAAGTGGCGCCGGTTGCCGCGCCTGAGCCTACGCCGGCTGCGCCTGTAGCCGAGGTACCCCCGCCGCTCACGCTGGAAGACGCCGCCAAGCTGACGCCGGCCGACGATTTCTCTCCATTTGTCGCGCAAGGCGTGGAGGAGACGGTCAAGCGTGCCGCGCTCAAGAAGCTGTTTGCCGATCCGCACTTCAACGTGATGGACGGGCTCGACACGTACATCGACGATTATTCGAAGCCCGATCCGATATCACCCGAAATGCTGCGTGAACTGCGCCATGCGGCGAGTTTGCGTTTGTTTGAGCCGCTGGAGGACGATGTGGCCCCGCCGACAGGCGTCGAACCCGGGTCGGATGCTGCGCCCACGGTTGCGGACGAGCTGCCGCCCGAACCTGCCGAGCCGCCCGTCGTTGACGACCCCGCCCAGGCAACCCCGCATGGCGACCCTAAGCCGCCGTCCGTAGAATAAAAAAGAGGACCGCTCGGCTACGAGCCAGGCGGCCATGTCTCCACAGCCCGCGCGATAGACGCGGGCGCATACGTACACTTCCATGCCCACGCTGGTCTGCAGTTGCAATCACACCATGCCGCTTGACGCCGATGCTGTCTCGGAGATCGGCGCCGCCCTGCGCGCGTCCGGCGCCGCCGTCGACGTGCCGGGCAAGACGCACCACCTGCTGTGCCGCCGCGAAATCGGCGCCTTTACAGAGGCGCTGGACGGCACGGAGGACGTGATCGTTGCCTGCACGCAAGAGAAGGCGCTGTTTGCCGAAGTGGCGGCCCAACACGAGGGCGTGACCGCGCCGATCCATTTCGTCAACGTGCGCGAGACGGGCGGTTGGTCGGCGGGGGCCAAGCGGGATGCGCGCGGCTTTCGCGCCAAGACGGCGGCGCTGCTGGCGGTGGCCGGGCTGCCCGCGCCGGACCCGGTGCCGGTGGTCGACTACCGTTCTGAAGGCAACCTATTGATCGTTGGCCCGGCGGAGCGTGTGATGCCGTGGGCCGAGCGCTTGGCCGGTCAATTGAGCGTGACGGTGCTCGCCACCGGACGCGATCGCGCTCTCGGCCCGCTGACGTCGCCAATGGAGCGCCGCTGGCCCGTCCACGCGGGCGAGCTGGCGGAGGTGAAAGGCTGGCTCGGCGCGTTCGAGGTGCAGTGGCGCAACCGCAATCCGATCGACCTGGACCGCTGCACGCATTGCAACGCCTGTATCGACGTCTGCCCGGAAGACGCCATCGACGCGCTTTACCAGATCGACCTTGACCTCTGCCGTGACCATCGCGACTGCGTGAAAGCGTGCGGCGAAGCGATGGCAATCGACTTTGCCCGCGTCGATGCGCCGCAAACGCTGTCCGGCCAGTTCGACCTGATCTTTGACCTGAACGACGCACCCGCTTTCACGCAGCATCAGCCGCCGCAGGGCTACTTCCATGCCGGTGCTAATGCCGGCCGCCAACTGACGGCGTCGCTCGCGCTGCTGCAGATGGTGGGCGAGTTCGAAAAGCCGAAGTTTTTCCAGTACAAGGAATCGATCTGTGCACACGGCCGCAACGGCCAGGTGGGCTGCGATGCGTGCGTGCAGGTGTGCTCCGCATCGGCCATCGCGTCGCAGTGGAAGGACGGGCGCGGCAGCGTGCACGTCACGCCCAACCTGTGCGTGGGCTGCGGCGCGTGCACGACGGCGTGTCCGACGGGTGCCATGACGTATGCCTATCCGAGCGCGTCTTATCAGGGGCGCAAGCTCAAGACGCTGCTGAACACGTATGCGCAAGCAGGCGGACGTGATGCCGTGGTCCTGCTGCACAACGGTGAGCGCGGTCGCACGTTGATCGAACAGTTGGGTCGCGCTGCTCGTACGGGCAAGGCGCAGGGCGTGCCGGTGAATGTGCTGCCGGTCGAGGTCTTTCACGCGGCATCGACGGGGCTGGACCTGTGGCTCTCGGCGCTTGCGTATGGCGCTGCACGCATCGTCATTCTGTTGACCGAAGACGATGCACCGCAGTACCGCGCGATGCTCGCCGAGCAGGTTGCCGTTGCCCAGGCCGTGCTGCAGGGCTTGGGTGAGCCCGCAGATGCATCGAGCGTGGTGCTGATCGACGTGGCGGATGCGGCGGCGTTGGACGCGCGCCTGAACGCGGCAGACGTGTCAGGCCCCCTGCGTGGTTTCCGCCGTGACATGCCAGCCGCGACCTTCGCGGTGGCCGCAGCCAAACGCGAGACGCTCGATTTCGCGCTGGATCATCTCGCGCGTCACGCCAAGGCGACGGAGGCCGTCATCCCGCTGCCGGCCGGCGCACCGTTCGGCGCCATTACCGTGGACCGCGAACGCTGCACGCTCTGCATGGCCTGCGTGGGCGCATGCCCGTCGCAAGCGTTGCGCGACCAGGCCGAGCGGCCGGTGCTGGCCATGATCGAGCGCAACTGCGTCCAATGCGGCCTGTGCGAGACCACGTGCCCCGAAAATGCCATCGCCCTGGTGCCGCGTTTGAACCTCTGCGCTGAAGCGCGTCAGCCGGTCACGCTCAACGAAACGCAGCCGTTCCACTGCGTGCGCTGCAACAAGCCGTTTGGGACCGCGCAGATGGTGACCACGATGCTGGCCAAGCTGGGCGGGCATCCGGCATTCTCCGGCGCCGCCGCCGAACGCCTGAAGATGTGCGGCGACTGTCGCGTGATCGACATGATGGAGCGCGGCGAACGCCCCGGCACCACACACTGAACCGAACGAACCCGATGACCGACGCCCAGCCTTTGCAATTCCAGCCCGCCGCCACGCCCGCCGACAGCGCCGAGGATCTCGCTCGCGCCGATCTGTACGGCCTGCTGGCGACGCTGTTCTTCCACGCGGCAGACGCCGATTTGCTGCAGCGCATTGCCGCTGCCCCGCAAGACCCGGCAGACGATGCGGACACCGACCCTGCCGATGCGCAGGCGGCCGCCTGCAGTGCGCTCACCCAGGCTTGGCGCCGCCTCGTGGCGCGCGCTGGCCAGGTCACGGCCGCGCAGGTCGATGACGAGTACACAGAACTCTTCATCGGTGTCGGCAAGCCCGAGGTCTTTCTGTACGGCTCGTACTACCAAGCCGGCTTCCTGAACGAGAAGCCCCTCGTGACGCTGCGCGATGACTTGCGCCGCTACGGCCTCGAACGCGCCGAGGGCATCACCGAAACCGAAGACCACCTCGCCACGCTGTGCGAGGTCATGCGTTACCTGATCGCCGGCGATGACGCGGCCGTTGCCCATTTGGAAGAGCAGCGCGCCTTCTTCCAACGCCACTTGGCGCCGTGGGTGGATACCGCATGCGATGCTGTATTGCAGCATCCGCGCGCCGGGTTTTATGCCGACGTGGCGGGTTTGGCGAAAGCCTTCTTTGAAATCGAACGGCTTGCGCTCGAACTGGCGTGACAGTACGTCAGACGATTGCCTAAGAAATAAGCACTCGCTCAAGAACGAGAGCCCGCCCGCGTCACCACGGGGTGGGGTAACTTGTGTCGATTGAAAAAATTCATCGGTAAATCGTCAGGAAAATCCCCGGGTGAGGGTGTTTCGGCATGGTTTTCCTGTGCCGTTACTTCTAAAATGTGTCGGATATTTCCTATTACATTCAGTCATCGGTTTGACTGAGCCGGGGAGCATTGACATGCCCAGTCCGAACACCGTCCCTCTCGCCCGCCCCCAAGCGGAGTCTGCTGAGTCCGCCCCCACGCGCCGCCGCTTCCTGATGGGTGCTGCCGTGGCCGCTGCGGCAGCCGGCACCGCTGCTACGGCAAGCCACCTCGCGCAGACGCCAGCCGCTTCCGCCGTGCCGCAGGCCGAGCCCGCTGACGACAGCGCCACCGGCTACCGCCTGACCGAACACATCCGCAAATACTACAAAACGACGTGGATCTGACGCGGCTGCCTCTGCAGCCGCGCTCGCCATTTCACGCACCCCACATCTTCAGGTGACCCCATGCTTCTGACCCGCAAACCGGCGGTACAGGACACCAAGGCCGCATCGGCCCGCCGCCAGGGCGCTTCGTCGCTGGCCGGCAGTCTGGCGCGCAGCTTGGCCGGCGCATTGCCGACCATGGACCGCCGTACCTTCCTCAAGCGCTCCGGCATTGGCGTTGGCGCGGGGCTGGCGGCCACGCAGCTTTCGCTGGTGAAAAAATCTGTCGTGGGCGAGGCCCAGGCCGCCGAGGGCAAAGGCGACATCGTCGTGCGCCGCACGGTGTGCTCGCACTGCTCCGTGGGCTGCTCGGTGGATGCCGTGGTGCAGAACGGCGTGTGGGTGCGCCAGGAGCCGGTGTTCGATTCGCCCATCAACATGGGCGCGCACTGCGCCAAGGGTGCCGCGCTGCGCGAACACGGCCACGGCGAATACCGCCTGAAAACGCCGATGAAGCTCGTCGATGGCCGCTACCAGCGCATCAGCTGGGAGCAGGCGCTCAACGAGATCGTCGAGAAGATGACGACGATCCGCCAGGAAACGGGGCCGGACTCGTTCTTCTTCGTCGGTTCGTCCAAGCACAGCAACGAGCAGGCGTACTTGCTGCGCAAGTGGGTGTCGTTCTTCGGCACCAACAACTGCGACCACCAGGCGCGCATCTGCCACAGCACCACCGTGGCGGGCGTGGCCAACACGTGGGGCTACGGCGCGATGACGAATTCGTACAACGACATGCAGAACGCCAAGTGTGCGTTGTACATCGGCTCGAACGCGGCGGAAGCGCACCCGGTGTCGATGCTGCACCTGCTGCACGCCAAGGAAACCGGCTGCAAGGTCATCGTGGTGGACCCGCGCTACACGCGCACGGCGGCCAAGTCGGATGAGTACGTGCGCATCCGCTCGGGCACGGACATCGCGTTCCTGTTCGGCGTGCTGTACCACATCTTCAAGAACGGCTGGGAAGACAAGCAGTACCTCCACGACCGCGTCTACGGCATGGACAAGGTGCGTGACGAAGTCTTCGCCAAGTGGACGCCGGACAAGGTGGAAGAGGTGTGCGGCGTGCCTGAGGCGCAAGTCTTCAAGGTTGCGCAGATGATGGCGATGAACCGCCCCAGCACGCTAGTGTGGTGCATGGGCCAGACGCAGCACACCATCGGCAACGCCATCGTGCGCGCGTCGTGCCTGGTGCAACTGGCGCTGGGCAACATCGGCAAGTCGGGCGGCGGCGCCAACATCTTCCGCGGCCACGATAACGTGCAGGGCGCGACTGACGTGGGCCCGAACCCCGATTCGCTGCCGGGCTACTACGGCCTGGCCACCGGCGCGTGGAAGCACTTCGCCAAGGTGTGGGACGTTGATTACGACTGGATCAAGGGGCGCTTCGCCTCGCAGGCGATGATGGAAAAATCCGGCACCACCGTCTCGCGCTGGGCCGATGCGGTGCTGGAAAAGAATGACCTGATCGACCAGGACAACAACGTCCGCGCGGTCTTCTACTGGGGCCACGCCCCCAACTCGCAGACGCGCGGGATGGATATGAAGCGCGCGCTCGACAAGCTCGATCTGCTAGTGGTGGTGGACCCGTACCCCTCGGCCACGGCAGCCATGGCCAACATGCCTTCTGCCGACGGCACGCCGCCGAACCCGAACCGCGCGGTGTATCTGCTGCCGGCGGCTACGCAGTTTGAAACGTCGGGCTCGTGCACGGCTTCCAACCGCTCGCTGCAATGGCGCGAGAAGGTGATTGAGCCGCTGTTCGAGTCGCAGCCCGACCACGTCATCATGCAGGCGTTTGCGGACCGCCTTGGCTTCGGCAAGGAGCTGAGCAAAGGCTGCAAGATCACCGAATACAAGCGCGCAGGCACGACCTGGCGCGAGCCGGAGATCGAGTCGATCCTGCGCGAGATCAACCGTGGCAACTGGACGATTGGCTACACGGGCCAATCGCCGGAACGCCTGAAGGCTCACATGCGCAACATGCATCTGTTTGATGTGCGCACGCTGCGCTGCAAGGGTGGCAAGGACGCCGAAACCGGCTACGACCTCACCGGCGATTACTTCGGCTTGCCGTGGCCGTGCTATGGCACGCCGGAGTTGAAGCACCCCGGCTCACCCAACCTGTACGACACCAGCAAGCACGTGATGGAGGGCGGCGGCAACTTCCGCGCCAACTTTGGCGTGGAGCGCGACGGCGTGAGCCTGCTGGCTGAAGACGGATCGCATTCGCTCGGCGCCGATCTGACCACGGGCTACCCCGAGTTCGATCATGTCTTCCTCAAGAAACTCGGCTGGTGGGACGACCTGACCGACGCCGAGAAGAAGGCCGCCGAAGGCAAGAACTGGAAGACCGACCTGTCCGGCGGCATCCAGCGCGTGGTGATGAAGCATGGCTGCCACCCGTTCGGCAACGCCAAGGCGCGCGCCATCGTGTGGAACTTCCCCGATGCGATTCCGCAGCACCGCGAGCCGCTGTATTCCACGCGGCCCGACATGGTGGCCAAGTACCCAACGCACGACGACAAGAAGGCCTTCTGGCGCTTGCCCACGCTGTACAAGACGGTGCAGCAGCGCAATATCGAGAACAAGGTTTACGAGAAATTCCCGATCATCCTCACCTCCGGCCGCTTGGTGGAATACGAGGGTGGCGGCGAAGAGACGCGCTCGAACCCGTGGCTGGCCGAGCTGCAGCAGGAGAACTTTGTCGAGATCAACCCCAAGGCCGCAGCCGACCGGGGTATCCGCGACAAGGATTTCGTATGGGTCAAGACGCCGACTGGCGCCCAGATCAAGGTGCGCGCGCTGGTGACGGAACGTGTGGGTGTGGACCACGCCTTCATCCCGTTCCATTTCTCGGGCTGGTGGCAGGGCAAGGACTTGCTCGGTTATTACCCGGAAGGCGCCCACCCGATCGTGCGCGGCGAAGCCGTCAACACGGCCACCACCTACGGCTACGACTCGGTGACGATGATGCAGGAAACGAAAACGACGGTCTGCCAGATCGAGCGGTTCGCATAAGGACGGGGAGATCAACATGGCACGCATGAAATTCATCTGTGACAGCGAGCGCTGCATCGAATGCAACGCCTGCGCCACGGCCTGCAAGAACGAACACGAGGTGCCCTGGGGCGTGAACCGACGCCGCGTGGTCACCATCAACGACGGCATGATCGGCGCGGAGAAATCCATCTCCGTGGCGTGCATGCACTGCTCGGACGCGCCTTGCATGGCGGTCTGCCCGGTCGACTGCTTCTACCGCACCGAAGACGGTGTGGTGCTGCACGACAAGGATGTCTGCATCGGCTGCGGCTACTGCTCGTATGCGTGCCCATTTGGCGCGCCGCAGTTCCCGAGCCAAGGCACGTTTGGCGTGCGCGGCAAGATGGACAAGTGCACGTTCTGCGCGGGCGGCCCTGAGAAGAACGGCAGCGAAGAAGAGTTCGAGAAGTACGGGCGCAACCGCCTGGCCGAAGGCAAGCTGCCGCTGTGCGCGGAAATGTGCTCGACCAAGGCGCTGCTCGGCGGCGATGGCGACGTGATTTCCGACATCCTGCGCAACCGAGTCATGAAACGGGGGAAGGGCGCGGAGTTGTTCGGGTGGGGCACGGCATACGGCGGTGCGCAGGGCAAGGGTGGCCAGGCAGTGCCGGCTACACCCGCTGCGCCCGCCGAGCCGGCTTCGACCCCAGGAGCCAAATCATGAACCCGCGCGCACGATCGACCGGCCTGCTGATCGCCTTGGGTGTTGTGCTCCTGCTTGGCGCTTGCGGCGAGCGCTCGCAGACCGCATTGGCCTCGCACCGCAAGGACGACACGCCTGCCTACAAGGGCGCAGAGGGCGATCCCTTCATGGCGAAGAACTGGACGCCCGGCGACCGCACGAGCTGGGAAAGCCAGATCCGCACGCGCGGCCAGTACCAGAACGAGTACAACAAGACGCCATGACGTGCGCAAGCGGAGGTTCATCCATGAGCCCTTCCTGGAAACACCTTGTGATGGCCGTGCTGCTGAGCAGCGTGGCCGCATGGGCGGGCGCGCAGCAGCCGGCCAGCGCACCTGCGGCCAATGCCCCCGTCAACCCGGCCGTGCAGCCGGCGCAGCCGTTCTCCAACATCGTTTCGGAGAACGTGTTTGACGTGCAGAAGCGCGATCTGGCCAAAGAGGCGCAAGACCAGAAGGCACGCCGCGTTGAGCAGCCCGGCAACAATGCGCCGGTGTGGCGTGAGGTCAATTCCGACCAGGCGCATTACGCGAGCATTCCCGGGCTGGAAGCCGGTGTGCTGATCCAGCGTACGGGCCAGAAATGGCGGCTGTTCCGCAACGGCGTCATCACCGTGTGGGGCGGTTGGCTGGTGGTGCTGGTGCCGTTGGCCATCCTGGGCTTCTTCATGTGGAAGGGGCCGATTCGCCTGAAGGAGGCGCCCACCGGCCGCCAGATCGAGCGCTTCACGCCCACCGAACGCTACGTGCACTGGACCATGGCCATCTCGTTCGTCACGCTGGGCGTGTCGGGCATCGTCATGCTGTGGGGCAAGCATTTTCTGCTGCCGCTGATGGGCCATCAGTTGTTCGGTTGGCTGACGTATGTGCTGAAGAATCTGCACAACCTGGTTGGGCCGCTGTTTACGGTCAGCATCATCGTGGCGTTTGTGATGTGGGTGCGGGACAACCTGCCGCGCGCCATCGACGTGCAATGGCTTCTCAAAGCGGGTGGTCTGTTTGGTGGCGCGCATGAGCCGCCATCGCACCGGTTCAATGCCGGCGAGAAGCTCTGGTTCTGGGGCGGCTTGGTGCTGTTTGGGCTGATCCTGTCGGCGTCCGGCTGGGTGCTCGATCGCATCGTTCCGGGTGTGGATTACTACCGCAGCACGATGCAACTGGCCGAGATCGTCCACGCGATTGCGGCGGTGGGCATGATCTGTATGTCGCTCGGCCATATCTACATGGGCACGATCGGCATGGAAGGCGCCTACCGCGCCATGCGTGAGGGCTATGTCGACGAGGCCTGGGCCAAGGAACACCACGAGCTTTGGTACGACGACATCCAGGCCGGCAAGATCCCGGCCCAGCGTTCTCAGCCGCCCGCGCCGCGAGCCCCCAGTGAACAACCTGCCAAGCCCTGACGTCATGGATTCAAGGAACCTCACCATGCATGCACTTGCGATGACGCGCGCCGCAGGTATGACGCTTGCTGCCGCGTTGAGCCTGACGAGCGGGCTGGCGATGGCCAAACTGCCGGCGCCGACCCCGGAGCAACAGGCCCAGGCCGATCTGGCCAAGGCCAAGGCTGCCTGGAGCGACAAGGTGGCTGCCTACCAGTTGTGCAAGGCGCAGGACAAGGCTGCGGCTGCCTACCAGGCTGGCGGCAAAGGCGCGCACACGCAGCCCGGCGCGCCGTGTGCGGATCCGGGGCCGTTCGCGCCGCCGGCACCAGCCGCGAAAGGCTGAGCCGGCGCCGATGTTGCGCATTCATCATCCGGCAGTACAATCGTCCGCTCTCAGAACCGGTTCAAGACTGAGTTGCACGGTAGCACCGTGAACCGGTTCGCCGAGTGAACCCTGACTGGAGGTGATACATGAAGCAACTTGCGATTGGACTCGCCGTAATCGGCCTGATGGCTGGCTGCGCATCGAATACCACGTCGACGGCCAAGGCGGCTGATTCGGCCATGGCGGCTTCGGCCGTGCTGGCGCCCAAGAGCGGCAGCGCCGTGCAAGGCAGCGTGAAGCTGGTGCAGCAAGGCGACAATCGGGTTGCCATGGCTGTGGACATTTCCGGCTTGCCCGCCAACGGCACGTTCGGTTTCCACGTGCACGAGAAGGGCGACTGCTCCTCGGCTGACGGCATGAGCGCAGGCGGCCACTTCAACCCGACCGGCCAGCAGCATGGTGACCCGCGCGCTGGCGCACACCACGCTGGCGACATCCCGATGCTGCAATCGGACGCCAACGGCAAAGCCGTCGGCTCCATCGTTCTTTCCGGCGTGACGCTGTCGCCGGGCCCGACCAGCCTGGTCGGCCATGCGCTCGTCATTCACGCTGGCAAGGACGACTACGTAACCCAGCCCACCGGCAATTCCGGCGGGCGCGTGGCCTGTGGCGTGATCGTGGCGAACTGATCGTCCGCACGTGGTACCTGCCCATATAGTCGACGGCAGGTACCAGCCACATGCCAATGCGCACGCTTGCCGTGCGCATTTTTGTTTGAACGAAGAGATCGATGCCGCTGCGCCCTGAACTGACCAACGCTTCCGTTCCGCTGCTCGACGAGGTTGAAGTCCTCGACGAGTTGGGGCGCGCGCGCGCCGTCTACATCCCCGGCGAACGGCCGCTCACGGTCTATCTCGACAAGCGCGAACTCGTCACGCTGATGACGCTAGGTGGCGCACCCGAAGCCCTCGTGCTCGGCTATTTGCGCAATCAGCGCCTGGTGAGCAGCGTCGAAGACATCGCCTCCATCCAGGTCGACTGGGAAACCGAATCCGCCGCCGTGACCACGCGCGCCGGCATTGCCGATCTGGACGAGAAGACCGCGCGCCGCACCGTGACCACCGGCTGCGGGCAGGGCACCGTGTTTGGCTCGCTGATGGATGAGATTGACGCCATCCACCTGCCGCCCGAGGCACGCATGACGCAGTCCACGCTGTACCGCGTGGTCGATACCATCCGCCTGCAGCAGTCGATCTACAAGCAGGCGGGCTCGGTACACGGCTGCGCGCTGTTCGATGCGCAAGGCGAACTGCTGCACTTCATCGAAGACGTAGGTCGCCACAACGCCGTCGACGCCATCGCCGGCCGCATGTGGCTCGACGGCATGGGCGGCGGCGACAAGATCTTCTACACCACCGGGCGCCTGACCTCCGAAATGGTCATCAAGGGCGCGCAGATGGGCATTCCGTTTCTACTCTCGCGCTCGGGCGTGACGCAGATGGGCTACCAGATGGCCCAGCGCGTGAATTTGAGCCTGTTCGCGCGGTGCACTGGCCGGCACTTTCTGCTCTATACCGGGCGTGAACGCTTTGTCGCCGAGCCGGAGATGGCCGGCGTGGTCGGCCCTCGTGGTGATCTGCCGAAGGTGGCCGCGCAGTGACGGCTGCGGGCGACGTCACCGACCCGACCGTCGATGTGCCGGACTCGCCTGAAGCGCCGTTGCCGAAGGCGCTGGTGACCGTGGCGCAGGTGACGCAGATTCGTCAGCAACTACCGTGGCTGAGCATCTGCCTGGCGCTGCTGGGTATGCGGCCGGGCTGGGTTTTACTGATGCGCTTTGCTTCTGCTGCCCCGCCGGCCCATTGGCGCGGTTATGTGGACGCAGGTATTGCGCTTTGGAGGGCGATCGCGCTGTTGGGCGTGGGGTGCTACCTTGGCGTGCACTTTGGGCCGAAGCTCCAGCGGCGCCTGCAGGCATGGGCCGGTGCCGCGCCGATGGACGCCCGAATGCGCGTGCGAGTGGATTCCGCGGGCATCCTGATCAAGGGGCTCGCCAGCATTCCGTGGTCGAGCATCCGGCGCCACGAAGCGGCGGAGGCGGAGGGCGACCAGATACCCGGCTCGGAAGCCGTTCTGGATCTGTACTCGACGGAGCACGGGCGGATACGGTTGAGTCTTGATGCTCAGGCAGCGGAACCCGTGCTGGCCCGCTACTACCAGGACCCTTACGCCGAGCCGTGGCGCCTCGACAAGTAGAACAGACTGACGGGCGGGCGCCTGAAAACCGTTGGGTACGGCCGACGCCGTCATGGGTTTTCCGTCACGGGTTTGGGAGTACAATCCGCGTTCCAAAACCGGGCCAAAGATCGACCGCCTGGCTGGCATGACCAAATGGGGACAGTTTTCGCACCGCGAAGCCTGCCCCCATTTGTTCATCCAAGGTATCTGGACGCTCCATGAGCATCAAATCCGACAAGTGGATCCGCCGCATGGCCGAGCAGCACGGCATGATCGAGCCGTTCGAACCCGGCCAGGTGCGCGAATCCGAAGGCCGCCGCATCGTCTCCTACGGCACGTCGAGCTACGGCTACGACATCCGCTGCGCCAACGAATTCAAGATCTTCACCAACATCAACAGCACCATCGTTGACCCGAAGAACTTCGACGAGAAGTCGTTCGTCGACTTCAAGGGCGATGTGTGCATCATCCCGCCGAACTCGTTCGCGCTGGCCCGCACGATGGAGTACTTCCGCATCCCGCGCACGGTGTTGACCGTGTGTCTGGGCAAGAGCACGTACGCGCGCTGCGGGATCATCGTCAACGTCACGCCGTTCGAGCCCGAGTGGGAAGGCTACGTGACGCTGGAGTTCTCCAACACCACGCCGCTGCCCGCCAAAATCTACGCCGGCGAGGGCTGCGCGCAGGTGCTGTTCTTCGAGAGCGACGAGGAGTGCGAAACCTCGTACAAGGACCGTGGCGGCAAGTATCAGGGCCAGCACGGTGTGACGCTGCCCAAGACCTAGTTTTTGTAGTCCGTTTCCGAGTTTCCGGAGCGGTGTCTTCTATTTCATCTGTCAAGGAACCACGATGAAATTCCGCTTTCCCGTCATCATCATCGACGAGGACTTCCGCTCCGAGAACGTCTCCGGGTCGGGCATTCGCGCGCTGGCCCAGGCCATCGAGCAAGAGGGCATGGAGGTCACGGGCCTCACCAGCTATGGTGATCTGACCTCGTTCGCGCAGCAGTCGAGCCGCGCGTCGACCTTCATCGTCTCGATCGACGACGACGAATTCATCAATCCGGACAGCGACAAGCCGGAACCGGAAGCGGTCGAAAACCTGCGCAGCTTCGTCGCTGAAGTGCGCCGCCGCAACGCGGACATCCCCATCTTCCTGTACGGCGAGACGCGCACCTCGCGCCATCTGCCGAACGACGTGCTGCGCGAGCTGCACGGCTTCATCCACATGTTCGAGGACACGCCTGAGTTCGTGGCCCGACACATCATCCGTGAAGCGCGCAACTATCTGGACTCGCTGCCGCCGCCGTTCTTCAAGGCGCTGATCGACTACGCGCAGGACAGCTCGTATTCGTGGCACTGCCCGGGGCACTCGGGCGGCGTGGCGTTTCTGAAGAGCCCGGTGGGCCAGGTGTTCCACCAGTTCTTTGGCGAGAACATGCTGCGCGCCGACGTGTGCAACGCGGTGGAAGAACTCGGCCAATTGCTTGATCACACGGGCCCGGTGGCCGCGTCCGAACGTAATGCCGCGCGCATCTTCGGCTCGGACCACATGTTCTTCGTGACCAACGGTACGTCCACGTCGAACAAGATGGTGTGGCACGCCAACGTGGCGCCCGGCGACATCGTCGTGGTGGACCGCAACTGCCACAAGTCGATCCTGCACGCGATCATGATGACGGGCGCGATTCCCGTATTCCTGATGCCGACGCGCAACCACTTCGGCATCATCGGCCCGATCCCGAAGAGCGAGTTCGAGCCGGAAACGATCGCCAAGAAGATCGCCGATCACCCGTTCGCCAGCCAAGCCAAGAACAAGAAGCCGCGCATTCTGACCATCACGCAGGGCACGTACGACGGCGTGCTGTACAACGCCGAGATGATCAAGAACATGCTGTCGACCGAAATCGACACGCTGCACTTTGACGAAGCGTGGCTGCCGCACGCGTCGTTCCACCCGTTCTACGAGAACATGCACGCCATCGGCCACGGCCGCGCGCGCAGCAAGGATGCGCTGGTATTCGCCACGCAAAGTACGCACAAACTGCTGGCGGGCCTGTCGCAGGCCTCGCAGATCCTCGTGCAGGATTCGGAAACGCGCAAACTTGATACGTACCGCTTCAACGAGGCGTATCTGATGCACACGTCGACCAGCCCGCAGTACTCGATCATCGCCTCGTGCGATGTGGCTGCAGCGATGATGGAAGCGCCGGGCGGCACCGCGCTGGTGGAAGAGAGCATTGCCGAAGCGCTGGACTTCCGCCGCGCCATGCGCAAGGTGGAGCAGGAGTACGTCGGCACGAATGGCGGCAATGGAAAGGGCGACGACTGGTGGTTCAAGGTCTGGGGCCCGAACGACCTGTCCGACGAAGGCATCGAAGACCGCGAAGGCTGGATGCTCAAGGCCAACGAGCGCTGGCACGGCTTCGGCAACCTGGCCGAAGACTTCAACTTGCTCGACCCGATCAAGGCCACGATCATCACCCCGGGCCTGGACGTGGACGGCAAGTTCAGCGACTCGGGTATCCCGGCCGCCATCGTCACGCGTTACCTGGCCGAGCACGGCATCATCGTTGAGAAGACCGGTCTGTACTCGTTCTTCATCATGTTCACCATCGGCATCACCAAGGGCCGCTGGAACTCGATGGTGACCGAGCTGCAGCAGTTCAAGGACGACTACGACAACAACCAGCCGCTGTGGCGTGTGTTGCCGGAGTTCGTGCGCCAATTCCCGCAGTACGAGCGCATCGGCCTGCGCGAGCTGTGCGACAGCATCCACAGTGTCTATCAGGCCAACGACGTGGCCCGCGTGACGACCGAGATGTACCTGTCGAACATGGAAGTGGCGATGAAGCCGTCGGACGCCTGGGCGAAGATGGCGCACCGCGAGATCGAGCGTGTCGCCATCGACGACCTCGAAGGCCGTATCACGGGCATCCTGCTGACGCCGTATCCGCCGGGCATTCCGCTGCTGATTCCGGGCGAGCGCTTCAACAAGACGATCGTGCAGTACCTGCAGTTCGCGCGTGAGTTCAACAAGCTGTTCCCGGGCTTCGAGACCGACATCCACGGGCTGGTGGAAGAAGAGGTCGATGGCCAGATGGGGTACTTCGTCGACTGCGTGCGCTGATTTTTAGCTGCACAAAAACAAAACGCCGCGCAGAGATTGCGCGGCGTTTTTGTTGGGTGCGTGCAGATGCGGTGACTATCAGAAGAACGCCTGAATCCCCGTTTGAGCGCGGCCCAGGATCAGCGCGTGAATGTCGTGGGTGCCTTCGTACGTGTTCACCACTTCCAGGTTCACCACGTGACGGATCACGCCGAATTCATCGGAGATGCCGTTGCCGCCCAGCATGTCGCGCGCCATGCGGGCGATGTCGAGCGACTTGCCGCACGAGTTGCGCTTCATGATCGAGGTGATTTCCACGGCGGCGGTGCCTTCGTCCTTCATGCGACCCAGGCGCAGGCAGCCTTGCAGGCCGAGCGTGATTTCGGTCTGCATGTCGGCCAGCTTTTTCTGGACAAGCTGGTTAGCGGCGAGCGGGCGGCCGAACTGCTTGCGGTCCAGCACGTACTGGCGCGCGATGTGCCAGCAGGCTTCCGCCGCGCCCAGTGCACCCCAAGCGATGCCGTAGCGCGCCGAGTTCAGGCACGTGAACGGACCCTTCAAGCCGCGCACGCCCGGCATCAGGTTCTCTTCCGGCACGAACACTTCGTCCAGCACGATTTCGCCGGTAATCGACGTACGCAGACCGACCTTGCCGTGGATGGCCGGAGCGGACAGACCCTTCCAGCCTTTCTCCAGAATAAAGCCGCGAATCTCGTCCTCACCGTTATCGTTCGGCAGCTTGGCCCACACGACAAACACATCGGCGATGGGCGAGTTGGTGATCCACATCTTCGCGCCGGAGAGCGAATAGCCGCCATCGACTTTCTTGGCGCGCGTGATCATCGATGCCGGGTCGGAGCCGTGGTTGGGCTCGGTCAGGCCGAAGCAGCCGATCCACTCGCCGGTGGCCAGCTTGGGCAGGTACTTCTGCTTTTGCGCTTCGGTGCCGAATTCGTAGATCGGCACCATCACCAGCGACGACTGCACGCTCATCATCGAGCGATAGCCCGAATCCACGCGCTCCACTTCACGCGCGATCAGGCCGTAGCTGACGTAGTTCAGCCCCGGGCCGCCGTACTGCTCGGGAATCGTCGGCCCCAGCAGGCCCAGTTCGCCCATCTCGCGGAAGATCGACGCATCGGTCTTTTCATGCCGGAACGACTCCAGCACGCGCGGCATCAGCTTGTCCTGGCAATACGACGCGGCCGCGTCGCGCACCATGCGCTCGTCGTCGGTCAGTTGTTGGTCGAGCAGTAGCGGGTCGGCCCAGTTGAAGGCGTTGCGAGCAGTCACAGCGGTAGTCTCCGAGCATTTGTTGTTCCGATATGCGGAACACAGTTTCGAAATTTAGAGCTATCATAGCGCAACCCACGACGATTTCCAGGGCTTTTTTGCCATGAGCACAACGCGTCTCCCCGATCCGGAATTCGATACCAGCCCCGTCGAGTCGAGCGATCCGAACTTCGTCACCGCACTCGCCCGCGGGTTGGAGTTGCTGCGCGCATTCCGCCCCGGCGACACGCTGCTCGGCAACCAGGAATTCGTACGGCGCACGGGCTTTCCCAAGGCGACGGTCAGCCGATTGGCGGGCACGCTGGTCTCGCTCGGTTATTTGCGTTACGACGAGGCCCTCGGCAAATATGGGTTGGATGCGGGCGTGCTAGCGCTCGGCTTTGCGTATCTAGCATCGAGCGACGTGATCCAGCTCGCCCGGCCGCACATGAGCGCGTTTGCGCAGAAGTACGGCGTGTCGATCTCGCTGGGCAAGCGAGACCGGCTCGACATGGTCTATCTGGAAACGATCCGCCACGACAGCCCATCGATGAGCGGGTCGTCGGGTCTGGGCGTGGGTTCGCGGCTGTCGTTGCTATCGAGTTCGATGGGGCGCGCGTATCTGGCGTCGCTGTCTCCAGCAAAACGTGAGCGCCTATACGAAGCGCTGCGCACGCAACAGCCCGCGCAATGGGCCGCAGAAGGTGCCGCAGCGGACGATGCCGTCAAAGCTGGCGTGCGCGACGGCTATGCCGTATCGCTGCGCGACTGGCACCCAGCCATCCATGCCTGCGCGGTGGCGTTCTTCGCCCCGAGCCAGCGCGAGCCGTACGTGGTGAGCTGCAGCGCGCCATACACTGCTGCCGATGCCGAACGCATTCGCGACGAACTAGCGCCAGCACTACGCGAGTTCGCAGCAAGGCTAGGCAAGGTCACCGAGCCGGCTATTTAGGTGGCCGCAAACGAGAACTTATCTTGGCGTCAGCGCAGGCGCCCAGACGGTTTGGCCGTTGACGTTCCTGCCCTAGATGGCGCTTTGAATTTCTGTTGCAGAGAGGAAAAAGAGTGCAGGCCTGTCTGAGCGCAGCGAGTTGCCTGCGCTCCCTCTCTGCGACATAAATTCAAGGAGTGGGTCGCCATCTCGGGCGCGCCTTTCTTTGCTTACTTTCTTTGGCAAGACAAAGAAAGTGAGTCAGCCCCGGCAGGGGATGAAACCAGGGATGGACCAAACACGCCAATCACAGGTCAGTCCGCAGTTTCCAAAGCTCCGGAAACAACACCACATCCAACATCTTCCGTAGATAGCCAACGCCTTCGGTACCGCCAGTACCACGCTTAAAGCCAATCACGCGCTCCACCGTAGTCACATGCCGGAAGCGCCATTGCCGAAACGCATCTTCCAGATCGACAAATTTCTCGGCAAGCTCATACAGCTCCCAGTGGTGCGTCGGGTCGCGATAGACCTCCAGCCAAGCCGCTTCCACTGAAGCGTTGTAGGTCACGGGCCGCGACCAATCACGCTCAATGCAGTCCGCATCAAACGCAAAGCCATGGCGCGCCATATAGCGCACGGCTTCGTCATACAGCGACGGTGTTTCCAGCGCAGCCTTCACCTGCTCGTAATGCTCCGGCCGATGCGCATGCGGTTTCAACATCGCCGCATTCTTGTTGCCGAGAATGAACTCAATCTCACGGTACTGATACGACTGGAACCCCGACGACTGCCCCAGATGCGGACGCATAGCCGAGTACTCTGGCGGCGTCATCGTGGCGAGCACGTTCCACGCCTGCACGAGCTGATCCATGATGCGCGACACGCGCGCCAGCATCTTGAACGCTGGCGGCAGGTTGTCGTTGCGCACGCAGTCGCGCGCGGCGCGCAGCTCGTGCAGCATCAGCTTCATCCACAGCTCGGTGGTCTGGTGCTGCACGATGAACAGCATCTCGTTGTGATCCGGCGAGCGCGGGTGCTGCGCGTTCAGGATCTGGTCGAGCGCGAGGTAATCGCCATAGCTCATCGACTTGGAGAAATCGAGCTGGGCGTCATGCCAGCCTTCGCCTTGCGTGTTTTGCACGCTGTGCATGGGGCAGCCCGATGCTGCAGGTTGATTCGGATTCGACATCTCAGGTCACCAGCGTACGTTCGTTGAATTGGGCCGATTGCCACGCGCCGGTTTCCAGCACGTCGCGCAGTGCCTCCACGGCATCCCACACATCGGCAAAGCTTGTGTACAGCGGCGTAAAGCCG
The DNA here is from genome assembly GCA_039592975.1 of Ralstonia sp. Taxonomy (GTDB): domain Bacteria; phylum Pseudomonadota; class Gammaproteobacteria; order Burkholderiales; family Burkholderiaceae; genus Ralstonia. The sequence continues at coordinate 80,829 of JBCNQE010000014.1, forward strand.
AAGCGCATGATCTGCGGCTCGCGGTAGTCGCCGATCACGCCGCGCGCGATCAACGCCTGCACCACGGCATAACCGTTCGGGTGTTCGTAGCTGACGTGGCTGCCGCGCACGGCGTGGTCACGCGGTGTGATGAGCGTGAGCGGGAAGCCCGCGCAGCGCGTTTCCACCAGCGTAATGAAGAGGTCCGTCAGCGCGAGCGATTTGGCGCGCAGTTCGGCCATCGTCGTCTGCGCGAAGATGTCGAGCCCGCATTCCACCATCGCCATCGACGTGATCGGCTGCGTGCCGCAGAGGAAGCGGCCGATGCCCGCGCCGGCGTCGTAGCGCGACTCCATCGCGAACGGCCGTGCGTGGCCCCACCAGCCCGACAGCGGTTGCCAGAAACGATCACGCAAGGCAGGCGAGACCCACACGAAGGCCGGCGAACCTGGGCCGCCATTCAGGTACTTGTACGTGCAGCCGATGGCGTAATCCGCGCCGCCTGCGTGCAGGTCCACCGGCACCGCGCCGGCCGAGTGCGCCAGATCCCAAATGGCCAGCGCGCCATGCTTGTGTGCCAACGCCGAAACGGTAGCCATGTCATACATGTGCCCGCTCTTGTAGTTCACGTGCGTGAGCATGGTGATGGCCACGTCGTCGCCCAGCGCGCCTTCCAGTTCATCCGGCGAATCAATCAGGCGCAGCTTGTAGCCATCGCGCAGCAAGTCGGCCAGGCCTTCCGCGATGTACAGGTCGGTCGGAAAGTTGTGCGTTTCCGAGACGATGATCTTGCGATTCGGCGCGTCTTCACGCTGCACGCGGATGGCGGCGGCCAGCACCTTGAACAGGTTGATCGACGTGGTGTCGGTGACGACGACTTCGTCTTCGCGCGCGCCGATCAGCGGGGCCAGCTTGTTGCCCAGGCGGCGCGGCAGTTCAAACCAGCCGGCCGAATTCCAGCTGCGGATCAGGCCATCGCCCCATTCGCTGGCGACGACTTCCTGCGCGCGGGCAAGCGCGGCTTTCGGGCGCGCGCCGAGTGAGTTGCCGTCCAGGTAGATCACGCCGTCGGGCAGGGCAAAGGCATCGCGCAGCGGGGCGATCGGGTCGGCCGCGTCGCGTTCGAGGCAGGCGTTTCGGGTGATGGTCATGTGAGTGCGGGGGCAAAGAAAGCGATGAGGGTTCTGTGGATCAGGGCAGGCGGCGCAGCACGGCGCGCACCGGGCTCGCATCGAGCGTGGCGAACTTGAGCGGCAGGGCGATCAGCTCGTAATCCCCGGCCGGCACCTCGTCGAGCACCAGCCCTTCGAGAATGGCCAGGCCGTGTTTGCCGACGGCGTGGTGCGCGTCCATGGTCTTGGAGGTCTGCGGGTCGAGCGAGGCGGTGTCGACGCCGATCAACTTCACGCCGTGCGCGGCCAGCAGCTCGACGGTTTCGGGCGCGACGGCAGCAAAGTGGTCGTCCCACGTGGTCTGCGGCATTTGCTGGTAGGTGCGCAGCAGCACGCGCGGGGGCGTGTTGCTCAGCGCATCGCGCACGTGTTCCGGCTCGACGCGCGTAACACCCACGCAGTGGATAACGCGGCACGGGCCGAGGTACGCATCCAGCGGCACCTGCCCGATGGCAGCGCCATCCGCGCGGTAGTGCAGCGGCGCATCGGCGTGTGCGCCCGTGTGCGGCGACAGCGTGATGCGCCCGACGTTGACCGGGCAGTCACCTTCGAGCTTCCACGCAATTTCCTGCGAAAACGGCGTGTCGCCGGGCCAGGTGGGCGTGGCAGTCGAGAGGGCGGGGCTGATGTCCCACAAAGTGCGTTCCAAGGCGGCTCCGTCAACAAAAACGCGTGTGAAAAAGCGTGAATCCGTGCCGGAATGATAGGGAAATCCACGCGCAATGGGTTTGCATAATCGTGCGTGTGATTTCGATGAATTCGCATAAAATGCAACGTATCAACGAAATCGCGCAAAGAACGACGACAGATGCAACTCGATACCACCGATCTGCGCATTCTCCAGGTCTTGCAGGAAGACGGACGCATCAGCAATCAGGACTTGGCCGAGCGGGTGGCGCTGTCGCCGTCGGCGTGTCTGCGGCGCGTGCGCATGCTGGAGGAGGGCGGCGCCATCACCGGTTACCGGGCGCAACTGGGCCGGGCGGCGCTCGGGCTGGAGCTGGAAGCCATCGTGCAGGTGTCGATGCGCCAGGACGTGACTGGCTGGCACGAGACCTTCATGGCCGCCGTGCAGAGTTGGCCCGAAATCGTGGCCGCTTACATCATCACCGGAGATTGCAACTACATCCTGCGCGTGCAGGCGCCCACGCTGCAGCACTACTCAGAGTTCATCATCGAGCGGCTGTACAAGACGCCGGGCGTGATGGACATCCGCTCGAACATCGTCCTGCGCACGATCAAGGACCGCGAAGGCGGCCTGGCCCTGCTGATGGAATCGCGCGGGGTGCGGCCGCTGGAGGGCGCGAAGGGTGGGAAAGGCGGGGGCGGAGCGGGCGCCCCAAAGCGCCCAAGAGAGGGCTAAACGCGGGACAAGCTAGCCGATCGGCTTGAGCGATGAGAACGCGCCGCGGTGGAATAGCAGCGGGGCGCCATCCGGATCGACCACGCCGCAGCGCTCGACCTCGCCGACGAAGATGACGTGGTCGCCCTCGTCATAACGGCTGCGGTTATGGCATTCGAACCATGCGAGGGATTGCGCGAGGATCGGCAGGCCGGTCGGGCTCAGGGTGTAGTCGACGTTCGCAAAGCGGTCACCCTTGAGCGTGGCGAAGCGTTTGCACAAGTCCAACTGGTCGGCCGACAGGATGTTGATGACGTAGTGCGAGCCACTGTGGAACAGCGGAAACGAATTCGCCTGCGTGCCGAGGCTCCACAGTACGAGCGGCGGATCGAGTGACACTGAATTGAACGAGCTGGCTGTCACGCCGACGAACGCCGGCTTGCCGTGTCCGCCCTCTGCACGTGTGGTGACTACCGTGACGCCAGTGGCAAACTGGGACAGCGCGCGCCGGAAATGCGCGGCATCAAAGTCAGGCGGGGCGGCGCTGCTCTGTTGACGTCGACGTGCCGACGCCTCGCGCGCAGGAGCGTCGCTGTCGCGCGCATTCATGGGAATGGCTCCGTGTTGATCCATGCAATCGACCGAAAGTAATGCCCCAATTGTAACGGACGCCCGAAAGGCCACCCGGGCGTAGGGCTTTGCGTGATGTCGTGCACACATGGCAGCGCGCCTGCCCACGCTTGTGTCAGCGCTTGTGTCAGCGCTTGTGTCAGGATAGGCGCCCTTGGCCGACCAATGGCATCCCATCCAACCCAGCAGGAGAAACCGAATGACCGAACAACGCGCTCTCGAAACCGCCGTCCTGGGCGGAGGCTGCTTCTGGTGCCTGGAGGCCGTGTTCCAGCAGGTGCAAGGTGTGCGCAGCGTGGTATCCGGCTATGCCGGCGGCCATGTCGATCACCCCAGCTACCGTGCCGTGTGCAACGGTGATACGGGCCACGCTGAAGTGGTGGCCGTGCAGTTTGACCCGTCGGTGATTCCGTATCGCGAGATTCTCGACATCTTCTTCGCCATCCACGACCCGACGACGCCAAACCGTCAAGGCAACGATGTCGGCCCGCAGTACCGGTCGGCCATCTTTGCGCAAACGCCTGAGCAACTGGCGACGGCCCGCACGGCCATCGACGAACTTGGCGGCAGCGATATTTTTGAAGCGCCCATCGTGACGGAGTTGGTGGATGCCGCTGATGGCAAGGTGACGTTCTGGCGCGCAGAGGATGAGCACCAGAACTACTTCCGCGATCACCCCGCGCAGGGGTACTGTGCGTTCGTCATCTCGCCCAAGGTGGCGAAGTTCCGCAAGCAGTTCGCGCACCGCTTGCAGGGCTGAGGGTAAAAACCGGGGCTATGCTGCGTCAGCCGGCAGGCGCGCAGCAATGGCCTCGGCCAGCTTGATGCATGACAGCGGGGATGATCCTTCAGCCTTGTTGCTGACCAGGATCGTCACCTTGCGCCCGGCTGCCAGCGCGGCCACAGCCATGTCGGCCAACGTCTCGCGCGAGAACGGGTCTTCATCGACCAGCTTGTTGAACGGCTTGTACGCCGCTTCGGCTTGCGCGTAGCGATAGCGGCTGTTCAAGTTCCAGCGCACGACCAGTGGGCCACCCGCGCCTTCATCCAGCAGCGCAATGGCAGCGGCTTGCCGATCCGCTGCGGGCATCCGCTCATGCAGCCCCACGCAATACCGCACGCCGGCTGCGCGCAGCATCTTGATGAAGCGCGGCGTGAGCAGCGTCGCATCACGCAGTTCCACCGCATAGACAGCATCGGGATTGAGCTGCGGATCGAGCGGCGGCAACGCGGTCAGGAACGCTTCGAGCCGCTCCACAAAGCCGGTGGCATCCTCTGCCAGCGCACCGAGCGGTGAGAGTTGGAACACCAACGGCCCGCACCGCACGCCGAGCCCACGCGTGGCAGGGTCGACAAAATCGCGGATGGCAAATTCGGCGTTCAGGAAGGCGGGATTGGCCATACGGCCGCGGCCGTCCGATTCACGAATCCACGCATCGCACACGGCAGACGTTGCCTTGACGGCAAAGCGGAAGTCTTCCGGCACGCTGGCCGCATAGGCCACGTAATCGGCCAGCGGAATCGGTGAGTAAAAGCCACGGTCGATGCTGACCGTGCGCAGCAGCGGATGCTGGGCGTAGGCCGCCAGGCCTTTGCGCGCGAGCATCGAATCGGAATACTCGCCCGCATACACCAGCCCGTCCCACCCCGGGTACGACCACGACGATGTGCCAACGCGCAATCCATGCGCCCCCCGCAGCAGACGCTGCGCGAGCGCGGTCACCTCGGGCGTCACCGTGGCCGGCTGCACGCCTTGGCGGGCGGAGGAACGCTTGGGTTTGGCGGCAGGTTTGGCCGCTGGGTGCATCGGTTCAGCCGCCGCTGCGTCATTAAGCGCAGGCGGCATGCCGAACAGGTCGTCAATCGGTGGTGTGGTGGTCAAGCAATCAATCGTAGATATAGCGGCGCGACCACGGAATCGATGTCGCCGACTTGCCGGCCTTCTGCAGCACGGTTTGGAAGATCGAGATCTCGTCGGCATCAAAGGCGTGCGCGCAACCGGCAAGGTAGACGCGCCAGATGCGGTACTTCTTCTCGCCGACCATGTTGCGGATGGTCTCGCCGTTGGCTTCGAAACGCTCGGCCCAGTGCTCGAGCGTGCGCGCATAGTGGCGGCGCAGGCTTTCAACGTCAAGCGCTTCCAGGCCGCCTTGCTGCGCGGCAGACAACGCTAGCGAGATATGCGGCAACTCGCCTTGCGGGAAGACGTAGCGATCAATGAAATCGCCGCCGCCCAGGGCTGTTTCGCCACCGGCCGGGTCGGAAGAGGTGATGCCATGGTTCATGGCGATACCGTCATCAGCAAGCAGATCATGCATGCGGCGGAAATAGCCCGGCAGGTTTTTGCGCCCGACGTGTTCAAACATGCCAACGCTGGTGATGCGGTCGAACTTGCCGGTGAGGTCGCGGTAATCCTGGATGCGGATTTCAATCTGGTCTTCCAGGCCCGCCGCCTTGACGCGTTCGCACGCGAGGTCGTACTGGTTTTGCGACAGTGTCACGCCCAGGCAGCGCGCCCCGTATTTCTGCGCCGCACGCAGCACCAGCGCGCCCCAGCCACAGCCGATGTCGAGCAGCGTTTGTCCGGGCTGCAGGCGGATCTTGGTGAGGATGTGGTCGATCTTCTTGAGCTGCGCCTCGTCGAGCGTCTCGTTGCCGTTTTCGAAGTAGGCACACGAGTAGACCATGTTCTGGTCCAGCCACAGCTTGTAGAAGTCGTTGGAGACGTCGTAGTGGTACTGGATCGACTCTTTGTCGCCTTCCTTGGTGTGAGAGAAGTGGCGCACCACGCGGGCCAGCGCATTGCCGCTCTTGGCGGCCGCCGCAGAAGCCAGGCCATAGCTCACGCTGATGATGTCGGCCAGCTTGCCTTCCAGGTCGATCTTTTCCTGGACATACGCTTCGCCGAGGTTGTTGAGTGTGGGGGAGAGCAGCAGCGGCAGGGCGCTGGCTTCGCGCACCGTGAGGGTGACGCGCGGCTGGTCGAAACGGCCCAGCTCGTACTGGTCACCGTTCCATAACCGCAGGCGTATCGGGAGGTTGGCGGACTCGCGGATGTCGTGAATCCACTGTTCGAGCTTGCGGTCAATCGCCTGTTGGAAAAACATGTCGACGCCTCCCGGATGTGCACGGTTTCGGGGCGGCCATCGGATTGCCGCCCGAACGGATCACATTAGCTTACGACAAACTTTCCCATTGTGCTGTGCGGGTCTTACAGGCGCTGGCCGCGTCAACTCGCTGGCAGCAAGCGCCATGCCGGGATGCCGCAATGCGCAATAACGCATTGCTCAGCCGTTTGGGTGGGGGCTTAGGGCGCGAGGCGGACGATCTTCCAGGTGCCGTCGGTTTGTTTGCGGTATTCCAGCCGATCGTGCAGCCGCGACGGGCGGCCTTGCCAGAATTCCAGCCGCTCAGGCAGCAACCGGTAGCCGCCCCAGTGCGGCGGGCGCGGCGGGGCGTCGCCAAAACGCTGGCTGTATTCGGCTTCACGGGCTTCCAGCGTGGCACGGTCTGGCACTTCGCTGCTTTGTTCCGACGCCCACGCGCCCAGGCGCGAGCCGAGCGGGCGCGAGTGGTAGTAGGCGTCGCTTTCTGCCTCGCTCACCTTTTCGACGATGCCCTGGATGCGCACTTGCCGCTCCAGCCCGATCCAGTGGAACAGCAGAGCGGCGCGCGGGTTGGCGGCCAGCTCCTCGCCCTTGTGGCTGGCGTAGTTGGTGAAGAACGTGAAGCCGCGCTCGTCCAGGTTCTTGAGCAGGACGATGCGGACGGAAGGCTGGCCCTGCGCGTCGACCGTTGCGAGCGACATGGCATTGACTTCCGCCACCTCGGCCTTGAGGGCCTCGTCAAACCAGCGGCGGAACTGGCGCAGGGGGTTGGCGTCCACGTCGGCAATGTCGAGCGAGGCGCGTGCGTATTCGGTGCGGATATCGGCAATGGAGGTCATATGCGGCAAGGGAGCAACATGCGAACGGGCCGAGTATAGACAAACATGGCCCGCCGACCTTTGCGCGCACGCAAGGGCTGGCACGTTTCGCGCTTCCGCAGGTGTTCTGGCGCTCCGTTGTGTGCCGCCTATATTGGCTAGTCAAGGGCGTTCGGCAGAGGCGCCCGCCAATCCCCCGCAGAAGTTTCAACAGGATGTCGAAATGGCCCCCCGTTCCCGTTCTCCTGACACCCCCGCCGGCCTGACGCGCCGTCAGTGGCTGCAGGGCACGCTGGCGTTGGCTGCGGCCGGGCTGGTGGGCTCGCAGGTGCTGCGCGCGGTGGCCCAGGCGCCCGGTGAACCGCTGGATGCGTTCATGGCGTTGTCACAGGCGCTCACGGCGCGGCCGGCGCTGGATCGTGCGGTTGGTACGCGGTTGCTGGCGGCGCTGGGCAAATCCAGTGCGGACTTCGCTGCGCAGCTACGTCCGCTGGCGCAGGCACTGGCGGCAGGCTCGCTGTCCGATGCACAGCAGAAGACTGCGCTGCAGATTCTGAAGGCATGGTACGTCGGCGTGGTCGACGGCAATGTCGTCACGTACGAGCAGGCGCTGATGTACGGCGTGGTGTCCGACACTCTGGTCATCCGCACGTATTGCCCCAACCAGCCCGGCTTCTGGGCCGAGCCCCCCGTCGAGAGGCAAGCCTGATGGCCGACAGTCAACAAGCCGCTCAACAGGCGGACATCGTGGTGGTGGGCTCCGGCGTGGCCGGCGCGCTGGTGGCATACGAACTCGCGCGCGCTGGCAAGTCGGTGCTGATGCTCGAAGCGGGGCCGCGTTTGCCGCGCTGGGAGATCGTCGAGCGCTTCCGCAACCAGGCCGACAAGATGGATTTCATGGCGCCGTATCCGTCTACGCCATGGGCGCCGCATCCGGAATACGGCCCGCCCAACAACTACCTCGTCCTCAAGGGCGAGCACCAGTTCAACTCGCAGTACATCCGCGCGGTAGGCGGCACGACATGGCATTGGGCGGCCTCCACGTGGCGCTTTCTGCCAAACGATTTCAAGCTGCGCAGCGTGTACGGTATCGCGCGGGATTGGCCACTCCAGTATCAGGACCTGGAGCGCTACTACGGCTTGGCCGAAGAGGCGCTCGGCGTATGGGGGCCGAACGACGAGGAGTTGGGGTCGCCCCGCAGCCAGCCGTATCCAATGGCGCCGCTGCCGCTGTCGTTCAACGAGCGCACGATCAAGGAAGCGCTCAATGCACACGACGCGAGCTTCCACGTGGTGACCGAGCCGGTAGCACGCAACAGCCGTCCGTACGACGGCCGCCCCACCTGCTGCGGCAACAACAACTGCATGCCGATCTGCCCGATCGGTGCGATGTACAACGGCATCGTCCACGTGGAGAAAGCCGAGCAGGCCGGCGCACGGCTGATCGAAAACGCGGTCGTCTTCAAGCTGGAGGTCGGGCCCAACAAGCGCATCGTGGCCGCGCGCTACAAGGATGCGAAGGGCGCCGAGCATCGCGTTGAGGGCAAGTGGTTTGTGCTGGCGGCCAACGGCATCGAGACGCCCAAGCTGATGCTGATGTCGACCAGCCAGGATTTCCCCAAGGGTGTGGGCAACAGTTCTGACATGGTCGGCCGCAACCTGATGGACCATCCCGGCACGGGCGTGAGTTTCTATGCCGACCGCAAGCTGTGGCCGGGGCGGGGGCCACAGGAGATGACCTCGCTCATCGGGTTTCGCGATGGGCCGTTCCGGGCCACGCAGGCGGGCAAGAAGCTGCACCTATCGAACATCTCGCGCATCGAGCAGGAGACCGCGCGCATCTTCAAGGAAGGCAAGCTGATCAAGTCAGCCGAGCTGGACGCGCGCATCCGCGACCAGGCCGCGCGCTACGTGCAGTTCGACAGTTTTCACGAGATCCTGCCGCTGCCCGAGAACCGCATCGTGCCGAGCGCGACGGAGGTGGATGCGATTGGCATTCCGCGCCCGGAGATCACGTATCACATCGACGATTACGTCAAACGCAGCGCGGTCCACACGCGCGAGGTGTATGCCACGGCGGCACAGGTGCTGGGCGGGACCAATGTCGAATTCCACGACGATTTCGCGCCCAACAACCACATCACCGGCGCAACCATCATGGGTGCGGACCCGAAGGATTCCGTGGTCGACAAGGACTGCCGTACGTTCGACCACCCGAACCTGTTCATCAGCAGCAGCTCGACCATGCCAACGGTGGGCACCGTCAATGTGACGCTGACCATTGCGGCGCTGGCCCTGCGTATTGCTGATCAACTGAAGAAGGAGGCGTGAGATGAAAACGATCGCTTCTTTCTCGCTGTTGTTGCTCACGGGGCTGGTGGCAAACGCCTGGGCCAAGGACACACCGGCCGACGCCGCGCAGATCAAGCGTGGCGAATACCTCGCCATTGCGGCGGATTGCGCCGCTTGCCACACCGCGCCGGGCGGCAAGCCTTTCGCGGGCGGGCTGCCAATGCAGATTCCGATGTTGGGCACGATCTACAGCAGCAACATCACGCCCGATGAGAAGACCGGCATCGGCAAATGGACCTACGAAGAGTTCGAGCGCGCCGTGCGCAAGGGCGTGGACGACGACGGCAACAACCTGTATCCGGCCATGCCCTATCCGTCGTACGCGAAGATCAACGACACGGACATGCGCGATCTGTATGCGTACTTCCGCGACGGCGTGACGGCGGTGGGGCATCGTCGGCCGCAGAGCACGATCCGCTGGCCGCTGAACATGCGCTGGCCGCTCAAGCTGTGGAACCTGATCTTCCTCAAGACCGAGCCGTATGTGCCCAAGGCGGACAAATCGCCGACGTGGAATCGCGGTGCGTACCTGACGCAGGGTCTTGCCCATTGCGGCACGTGCCACACCCCACGCGGGTTCGCCATGCAAGAGAAGGCGCTGGATGAGCGCGGCAAGGGCTACCTGGCGGGCTCCACCCTGGCGGGCTGGACGGCGTTCAACATCACGTCTGACCCGACCAGCGGCATCGGCGCCTGGAAGCCCGAACAGCTTGTGCAGTATCTGCGCACCGGCAGTGTGCCGGGTGTGGCACAAGCCGCAGGGCCGATGGGCGAGGCGATCCAGCACAGCTTCTCGCGCATGACGATGCAGGACGTCGCGTCCATCGCGGAATATCTGCGGACCGTGCCCGCGGTGAGCAACAACCTCGAGCGTGCGCGTCAGGACTGGGGCAAGCCTGCTACTGACGTGACCGCGCTGCGCGGCAAGCCAATCGAAACCACCATCGACGCCGCGCGCCTGTACCTGGGCAACTGCGCAACGTGCCATCAGGCGGATGGGCGCGGTACGCCCGACGGCTATTACCCGCCGCTGCTGCACAACTCCGCCGTGGGCTCGCGGGATTCGACCAACCTCGTGCAAGTGATTCTGTTCGGCATCGAGCGCAAAGCAGGCGACAGGCACATCGGCATGCCGGCGTTTGGGCGGCAGCTCTCCGATGAGCAACTCGCTGCGCTGACCAACTACGTGACGCGCCAGTTTGGCGATCCAGCCACGCCGCAGATGACGGCGGAGGCGATTGCGAAGCGGCGCGCGGCGAAGTAGGGGAGCCGTTCAACCGCCGGTTGTCATCGCATCGCGCGCAGGGAGTGAGGGCCGCGCCGGCGGCGTGGCGGGGGTAGCCGGCTGCGTGGTTTTGAGATCGCCTTCTGGCGTGCGCCCTGGCTTGCTGCTGCGATAGGTCTTGCCCGGCGGCGGTGCAGTCGGACGTTGCCGCACGTCGGCGAGCAGCTTGCCGCAAGCACTGTTCGGCGCGGGTTTGAGTTCCAGCACCGGCAACACCGCCGCCACCGGCGCGGCAAACGCCAGCGCCACGGCGCCACCGGCACGCAGCGCCACCACGGCCGGGTTGATCGACACATCAGGATGCTTGTAGGTGCCCTTCACATACAGCGGCGTGCGCAGCGAGAGCACGCGCAGGCCCTTCGAATCCGGATGGATGGTGAAGTCCAGCGCCTCTTGCTTGAAGCTGGTCGCACCCGTCACGTCGATGACGGCATCTTGCGTGTCCACCACAAACGTACGCGCCTGCGCCAGCCCATTGCTCACGGCAAAGTCGCCGGCTGCGCAGTTGATGGTGACCTGCTTGTCGCCAAAGAGCTTGGTGAGGATCACGTTGCCCACATTCAGCCCCATGGCTTCGAGGATGAACTTGCTGATGGTGCCTTGCTCCACGAGGATCTTCACCTCGCCGTTGGACGAGCCGAGCAGCGTGGCGACCGAGTTGCCGGTGGCCGAGAGTCGGGCATCGCCGTTGATCTCACCCACGCTCGCGCGCACAGACTCGATCTTCGGGAACAACTGCTTGATCTTGAAGTGCCGCGCCGCCAAGGCGGCGCGCGCCTGCATTGGCGTGGCGTGACCGTCGAGCTGGATGTTGGAGGTGAGCGTGCCACCTGCAATGCCGAAGTTGAGCGGGTCGAGCGTGAGCACCGCGTCCTGCAGCTTGACGTGTGTGACGAGGTGGTTGATCGGCAGATTGGCCGTCTGGACGATGCGCTCGCCGGTGAACTTCACGTCGGCGTCGATGGCGTTCCAGCGGTCGGTGCGGAAGGGCTCCACCGGCAGCACCTTGTCGGCGGGCTGGCGTACTGGGGCGTTGCCGGTTTCGGCGCCAGGGTCAGCACGCTTCGCCTTGTTGGCATTGGAGTCGGCACCGATGATCGGGGCCAAGTCGGCAAACAGCAGTTGATGCGAGACCAGCTCGCCGGTCAACAGCGGACGCGGTTCACGCATGGCGAAGGTGAGCGACCCGCTCAAATCTGAACTGCCGACGCGGCCAGTGAATTTCTCGTAGCGCCAACTGGATCCCTGTTTGCGCAGCTCGCCGATGAGGCGCCCGCGCGTATCGAACGGCGGCGTATCGGGCAGCACCACGCCCGTCAGCGGATACAAGTGCGCCATGCTGGCGCCCGACAGGTGCAGGCGCAAGTCCAGCGCAGTGAGGCTAGCCGGGTTGGTGAGCGTGCCGGCCAGGTCGATCCGCGTTTTGCCGACCGTGACATCAGCCTGCAATGGGTAGGGCCGCCCGGCGTCCTGCAAGCGCAGCACACCGCCCGCTTTGCCGCTGCCGTTGATGGCGGCATTGTTGTACGTGCCCTTGGCTGTCCAGGCGATACCGTAAGGTTGCTGCGGGTCGGGCGCGACGGGTGCCTTGGCGGCTGCACCGGAAGCTGCTGCGCCAGAGGCGGTCGGCACTTGGGCCGGTTGCTCGTCTCCCTTGATGGCGGTGCCATTGGCGGCGGTGTACAGCGTTTGATTGTCCACGGTGTCAATGGTGGCGGCCAAGTGGATGCGCTTGATGTCGTCGTCCAGTGCCAGCGTGCCCTTGCTGAAGGCGATCTCCTGCAACTCCAGCTTCCAGTCGGACGGTTTCTTGTCGGGCCCCTCGTTGCCGGTCAGGTCGAAGGTCCAGTTGTTGCGGTTCTGCTTGTCGCGTTCCAACGCAATGGCAGGCGTGTCGAGCGTCACGCTGGGGATGACGATGCGGTGGGCCAGCAGCGGCAGCGCTTCCAGCACGAATGTGAGCTGGTGGATGGTGGCCACATGCGGCTGCTTGGTCCACTCTGGATTGCCGACCGTGATGTCATTGGCAATCAGCCGTGGCCACGGCACAAACGCACGCCAGCCTGACTCGCCTTCGGGCTTCTTCCACGTCAGCATCAAGTCGCCATTGATGGCGAAGGGCCGCCCCATGGCTTGCGAGACGCGGTCATTCAAATAAGGCTTGGCGCGGTTCCAGTCGAACGTCAGCACAAAGATGACCGCCGCCGCCACAATGACAACGGGTGTAATGACCAGTCCGAGGGCGAGCTTGCCGGGTGTACGCATCGTGTTTTTGTAGGTATTGGCACAAAAATGCGACTGCGCACGGTGTTATATAGTTCGGCGCAACCACGATTTCATTGTGTCATGAGCCAAGTAGCAATCAGCGCGCCCGCGCACCCGCCCATCCTCGATGACGAATACGCCCGCCGGTTTGGCGGTGTCGCGCGGCTGTATGGCCCGCAGGCGCTGGAGCGCTTTGCGGCGGCGCACGTTTGTGTGATTGGTATCGGCGGCGTGGGCTCGTGGGTGGCCGAAGCGCTGGCGCGCTGCGGTATCGGCAAGATGACGCTGATCGACCTCGATCACATTGCCGTCTCCAACACCAACCGCCAGATCCACGCGCTCGGCGACGCCTACGGCATGGCCAAGGTCGATGCGATGGCCGAACGCATCCTGCAGATCAATCCGCGCGCAGAGATCAGCCGCATCGACGATTTCGTCACCGTGGAAAACGTCGAGGCACTGCTCGGCCACCCGTTCGACTATGTGATCGACGCCATTGATGCGGTGAAGGTGAAGACCGCCATCCTCGCGTTCTGCAAGCAAACCGGCAAACGCGTTGTGACGTGCGGTGCTGCGGGTGGGCAACTGGACCCGACGCGCATTCGCGTGACGGATCTCACGCGCACGATTCAAGACCCGCTGCTTGCCAAGGTGCGCGGCAACTTGCGCCGCCAGCACGGCTTCTCGAAAAACCCGAAAGCCAAGTTTGGTATCGATGCCGTGTTTTCGGATGAGCCGCTGCGTTACCCCGAGCCGGAGCAGCAGGCCTGCGCTGTTGAACTGCCGATCGAGTCGAGCCACGCCGGCATCGACGACCTTGCCGCAGCCGGGGAGATCGAAGTGGTCAACGCCCCGCCTGCGCCGCAGCCCGCGCAAGGGCAACAAGGGCCACAAGGCCTCGCTTGCGCAGGCTTCGGCTCGTCCGTGTGCGTGACGGCAGTGTTCGGGATGGTGGCGGCATCCACGGCGTTGCGCGCGATTGCCGCCGTGTAACGTGCGACTCTGCTCAGTGCGTTTTCAGTGCGTTAGCGCGGGATGAACTGGTCCAGCTTCTCGCGAATCTTGTCGGCGTAGACCCGCGACCATTCCTCGCGTGGCTGGCTGTGATCGAAGACCACAAACGCCGGCATGACGGACACGCCGTACCGGTCGGCTGTGCCCGGGTTCTCGTCAAAATCCATCGTGACGAAGGTGGCGCGCCCGGCGTAGCTCGACTCCATTTTTTCGAGACTGGCGACCGCGCACTGGCTCGGGTGGCTCCACTCCGCAGCGAAGCACACCACCACGGGCTTGCTTTGCGAGGCGTCGATCACGTCGGATTGAAACGAGGCTTCGTTGACGATCTTCATGGGCACTCCTATTGGGGGCACCCGCGCAACGAAGGCCTGCGGGCAGGGCCACTCTGACTCTAGGCAGGGCCGGCCCGATCGACAACCCGCGTTTACTCGACGTGCGCGATATTGCCCATCGGGTTGCCAACCTGGGCCAGGTACGTCGTCATCATGCGGTCCATCACGTCCACATGCTGGGCGAACCAGGCGGGCAATTCCGCCACCAGACGGCGCCCCAGTTCCATCTCACCGGCAGCGGCGCGCTTGCGCACTTCGCGGCAAAGCGCCAGCACGTTGTCGTGTTCGCCCCGATGGCAATGGCGCGGAGGAAAGTCGACTGCCTCCATCCAGCCGTTCTCGTCGGCGAAGTGCACCTCGGTGTGCGCGATAAAGGCATCGAGCGCGGCGATGAAGTCGTCGTCCGATGCGTCGGCGACGGCGTTGAGCAGCGCGCAGAATTCGGCGTGGTTGACGTCAGTGGCGGCGTCTCCGAGCTGGAGCGCCTCGGACCATTCGATCACGGGCATGGTGGGGCGGGAATGAGGTGACGAGGCTGCCAGCTTAGCGACGGCGGCGCCGCCCCGGTTTGATGCGGGGCAAACGGATCAGTCGGCGCTGGGTGCGGGATGCTGCTGCAGCACTTCCACGGCGCGCGCGTAGAGCGCGGTCGACGGCGCATAGCCGCGCCCGATCTGGTACAGCGTGCCGCCTTGTTCGGCCAGTAGGCTGGGGAAGCCGTTGATACCCCAGCGCCGCGACAGGCGGAAGTCTTCGCGGGTCTCGTTGCGTAGCGCTTCGGTGTCGAACACCGCATCGAAGTGACTCGCTTCGATGCCGTTGGCGAGCGCGACTTCGCGCAGCACGTCGGCCTGCGTGGTGTCGCGGCCGGCAGCGTAGAAGGCGTGCTGGATGGCGTGGAAGAGGGTGAGCACGCGCTCGTCGTCCTCCGCCCAATGCTCGCGCGCAAGCACCGTGGTGCGGCAGGCAGGCTCGGTGTCGTAGACGAAGCCTTCGCGGCGCATGGCCACGTCGGGCGATTGGTCGAACGGCATGCCGCTGCGTTCGGCGACGGCGTGCCAGTGATGCAGGATTTCGTCGCGCTTGTCGGCGGTCATGGGCTCGCGCTGGCCGGGGCGCAGCCCGCCGGTGATAAGCGTCACGGGCACCGGCGCACCGAGCGTATCGCCCAAGCGCTTACGCAGGTCCGCAAGCTGTGGGCCGAAGCCGTAGCACCAGGAGCACATCGGGTCGGCAACGTAGATCAAGCGCATCGTCATTCTCAGTTCAGTTTGGAGGCGAGTTGCCGGCGCCAGTGCGAGACGGCCTGCGGCGCGTCGCGCATCATGTCGAATACCGACACCATGGTCTTGCGTGCGATGTCATCGCGGAAGGTGCGGTCGCGCTCCACGATGGCGAGGAGTTGCTCGAGCGCGGCCTCATATTGCTGGCTGGCGATGTATTGCTGGGCCAGGTCCAGGCGAGCCTGCAGGTTGTCCGGTTCGGCTGCCACGCGCGAGCGCAGGGCGTCAGCGTCGGGTAGTGCGTCGGCGCGCTCGGAGGCGTTCAGGCGTGTTTGCAGCGGCGCATAGTGTTCGTCCTGCGCGGCCTTGGACGACAGCAGCGCAAACTCGCCTTGTGCGCCGCGCACGTCGCCGTTGTCGAGCAGCAGGTTGACCAATGCGAAGCGCGCGGCGTCAAAGCCGGGGTCCAGCGCCAGGGCGTTCTGGAACGCCTCGCATGCGTCTTCGATTGCGCCGGCTTGCTGCGCCGCCAGGCCCTGTCGGTAGGCCACTTCGGCCGGCTGCGGAATTACACGATCCAGAAATGCGCGCAGTTGCCCCTCGGGCAGCACGCCAACGAACTGGTCGACCGGCTGGCCATCCACAAATGCCACCACGTACGGAATGCTGCGCACATGAAACTGCGCGGAAAGCTCCGGGTTGTCATCCGAGTTGACTTTGGCCAGCTTCCATTTGCCGGCGTATTCGACTTCGAGTTTTTCCAGCATTGGGCCCAGTGTGCGGCACGGGCCACACCACGGCGCCCAAAAATCCACCAGCACAGGAATTTGGCGAGAGGTTTCGATCACTTCCTGCGCGAAATCTTGCGAGGTGACGTCGCTCATCGTCGGGTTTTCTCCTAGAAAAATGCTGCCGGCAGCGCGTGCCGGCACGGTCTTGTCCATTCTACTTGGGGGCATCCATGGCCGTTTTCATGCCCGGAAAAATGCCTGTCCTGACAACGGTTGAAAATAGAACGATCGTTCGGATACCATCCGGTAAAAACAACAGACAGATTCACGGAGACATGGCATGACACGACCGCACTTTCAGTTCTGGCCCCGGCGTTTGCCGCACAACATCCACTCGCCGCAAACGAGCCTTTGGTACAACCTGGAGGTGTCGGCCCGACGCTATCCGGACAAGGACGCGATCATCTTCTACGGTCGCCACACGACCTTTCGCGAGCTGCATGACGACGCGCTGGCCGTGGCGGGCTGGCTGCAGCAGGTGGCCGGCGTGCAGAAGGGCGACCGCGTGCTGCTGTACATGCAGAACTGCCCGCAGTTCATGGCCGCGTACTACGGCATCCTGCGCGCGGATGCGGTGGTCGTGCCGGTGAACCCGATGAACCGGCCGGAAGAGTTCAAGCACTACATCACCGATGCGGGCGCGGCCACCGTCATTTGCAGTGCCGATTTGGCATCCATCGTCAGCACCGCCAACGCCGAGCTGCCCGAGGCGCAGCGCACGAAGCATCTGCTGGTGACGTCTTACGCCGACGCGCTGCCCGCCACGTACGACTACCCCGAAGACGCACCGCCCGCGTGGATCACCGCGCAGCATCCGGCGCAACCGGGTGCGGTCGCCTGGACCGATGCACTCGCCCAACGCCGGGTGCCCGGCCCGCACACGGCTGGCCCGGATGACCTGGCCGTGATGCCCTATACCTCTGGCACCACGGGCTTTCCGAAGGGCTGCATGCACCCGCACCGCACGGTCATGCATAACATCGTTGGTGGCTCGCTGTGGTCGGGCGGGACGATGGAGGGTGTGAGCCTGTCGATCATCCCGCTGTTCCACGTGACCGGCATGCAGTACGGCATGAACGCGCCGATCTACATGGGCTCCACGGTGGTGATGCTGCCGCGCTGGGATCGTGAAGTCGCCGGCCGGTTGATCTCACGCTACAAGATCACGCACTGGACGAACATCCCGACCATGGTGATCGACTTCCTGGCCAGCCCGCAGTTGGCGGAGTTCGACCTGTCGAGCCTGACCTATATCGGCGGCGGTGGCGCGGCCATGCCCCAGGCCGTGGCGGAACGCCTGCTGAAGGATTTCAACCTCGCCTATCAGGAAGGCTATGGCCTGTCGGAAACCATCGCGCCCACGCACAGCAACCCGGCCGACCGGGCCAAGCAGCAGTGCCTGGGCATTCCCGTGTTCAACACCGATGCGCGCATCGTCGATCCGCAAACGCTCAAGGAGCTGCCGCCGGGCGAGGTGGGCGAGATCATCGTCAGCGGCCCGCAGGTGTTCCTCGGCTACTGGGGCAAGCCGCAGGCCAGCGCCGAGGTTTTCATCGAGTTCGAGGGCAAACAGTTCTTCCGCACGGGCGACCTCGGCAAGATGGACGAGGAGGGCTACTTCTTCCTCACCGATCGCCTCAAACGCATGATCAACGCCTCGGGCTTCAAGGTGTGGCCAGCGGAGGTGGAGAGCCTGCTGTACAAGCATCCAGACGTGCAGGAGGCTTGCATCATCGGCACGCGTGACGCGTATCGCGGCGAGTCGGTCAAGGCGGTGGTGGTGCTCAAAGCCCATGCCAAGGGCAAGACCACGGAAGACGACATCATCCATTGGGCGCGCGACAACATGGCCGCCTACAAATACCCGCGCGTGGTGGAGTTCGTGGATGCGCTGCCCAAGTCCGGCACAGGCAAGGTGATGTGGCGCACGCTGCAGGAGCAGGAGAACGCCAGGAGCGAAGCGGCCGAGAAACCAGCGGCAGCGTAAAGCAACAGCATAGAGACCGCAAAGAGAAAGGGGCCCGAGTGGCCCCTTTTTCAATGTCCGCGTGCTTTGAAAAGCAGGGCGCCGATGCCGTGGAAACCCCGTTGCCGAGCATGCCGCATCGGCGTGGTGCCGCCTCGGTCCGGCAGGTTGGGGTCGGCGCCGCCATCGAGCAGCAGCTGCACGGTCTTCTCGTACTTTTCGCTGCCGTCGCCCAGGGCCACGGCTTCGATCAGTGCGGTCAGGCCCAGGTTGTTGGTCGCATCGGGCGGCACGCCGGCTTTGACGAGTTCGCTTACGACTTCCACGTAGCCCCGGCGTGCTGCGGGGATGAGCGCGGTGTCGCCATCGGCGTTGGTGGCGCGCACGTTGGCCCCGTGGGAGAGCGCCAGGCGCACCGTTTCCGCATCACCCTGGGCCGCGGCGAGCAGGAAGGCACTGTTCTGTGCATTGTCTTGCAAGTTGACGTCGGCGCCGGCCTGGATCAGCAGGCGGGCCGCCGCACCCATGTGTGCGGCCACGGCGGCAATCAGCGCCGTGCGGCCGTCGGCATCGCGCGCCTTGAGGTTGGCGCCATCGGCCAGCAGTGCCTGGATGGCCATGGTGTTGCCGGTCTGCGCGGCCAGGATGAGGTCGCGGTCGCGCGTAGCGGGGTTGCCTCGGCGGCTGGGCTGTGTGACGGGGGCCGCGCCGGGTGCGGGCTTGGCACTGGAGCCCGCCGCCACACGCAGCATCGGCAGATGTTGTTCCTGCCATGCGTTGGCCATGTCGCCCACGGCCAGCGCCAACCCCAGCATGACGCCGATGAGCTGGTTGATCGCAGGGTGCGGGGCGAGGAGCATGGTGGGCGCGCGCTCAGGCGCTCAGATAAGGGTCGGGCAGCGGCGCGTTGTCCGTTGCTGCGCAAGGCGCGTTGGCGGCGTCCATGGCTTGCAGCCGTGTCCACAGGCGGTCCAGATACGCATCGCGCAGCCCGTTGCTGGCCAGCCCGATCAGCGTGCGCTGCAGATATTCACGTGCCGGGCCGTACAGCCCGACGGCCTCGCGCAGGCAGCCGACCACGCGTTCGTCGGGCAGGCGGCCGGCATAGGCCTCGTGCGCGCGGTTCATGACGAAGGCCAGCGCAAAGACGCGTTTGCCATTGATCTCGGTCGGCAGCCAGCGCGGCAGGTAGGCGCCGGTCAGCATCTCGCGCCGCCACAGCACGCGGAATTCATGCTCGGCGTGCTCACGCGGCACGCGAAAGGCCACGCCCCGGCAGCTGCCGCCACGGTCCAGGCCGAGCACCAGCCCCGGGTTGTCCCAGGTGCCGCGGTTGATGCGGGAATAGAGGTAGAAGCCGCGGTGATACCCATGCACCGTGGCGGGCGCCGCCTCGGTATGGAAGATCATCGGGTTCCAGATGAGGGAGCCGTAGCCGAACACCCAGGCGTCCTGGCATTCGCAGGGCGCAGCCGACAACCGCGCGAGCGTCGATGCAAGCGACGCTTCCAGCGCAGCCTCGGTCAGCAACGACGACGCGACGGGCGAATCACCCAGGGCGGCGCGCAACCGGTTCTGTTCGAGATCCTCTCGGGTGACGGCCATGTCGCAAGCATAGAGCAATCGTTACGAGTGGTCACGCAGGCGGACGGCCGATGCTGCGGAAACAGCGCGTTGCGAGGTTCGGGAGACGTCTGACTATGGCGCGGCTGCAACGGTGGAGGTGCGCAGCCGGAAATCTGGAGGCGGGGGAACGGAATTGAACCGTCTTATACGGCTTTGCAAGCCGCAGCATTGACCACTCTGCCACCCCGCCGGGGGAGGGAGGCTTGCGATGCGCTGTATTGCACATCGCAAGCCGGGCGCGATTCTAGCGCAGGATCAGACTTCGAGCAGATCGACTTCGAAAAGCAATGTTGCGTTCGGGGGGATCACACCGCCCGCGCCGCGTGCGCCGTAGCCCAGGTTGGCCGGGATGATCAGCTTGCGCGTGCCGCCGACCTTCATACCCTGCACACCTTCGTCCCAGCCCTTGATGACCATGCCGCCGCCCAGGTGGAAGGCGAACGGGTCGTTGCGGTCCTTGCTGGAGTCGAACTTCTTGCCGGCCTGGCCGTTTTCGTACAGCCAGCCGGTGTAGTGCACGGTGACGTATTGGCCGGCCGTGGCTTCGGCGCCGTCGCCGACGACGACGTCTTCATATTGCAGGCCGCTTGCAGTGGTTTCGATGGTCATGGTGAGCCTCGTGGGTAATGACGGGGTGAGAGACACACTCAGGCTTGTGCGGCCTTGAGCGTTTCAAGCTGGACGTGGACGTTGTCCGCGTCGTTGGCGATCCAGATGTCGCCGTCCTGGATGGTGACCTGCAGACGCATGGTGCGTTCCACCATGGCGGCCAGCGCGGCGACGGTGTCTGCCGCAACTTCATACACCGACACGTTGGTAAAGCGGGTGACCTTGGTCTCGGTCTGCTGCCACCACACGCGGCTGGCGTTGCCGCTATACGTATACACGGCGACTTGCTCGGCGCGGTTGCTGGCCTTGCGGATGCGCGTTTCGTCGGGGTTGCCGAGGTCGATCCAGAGTTCGATGGCGTCGGTCAGGTCGCGCTGCCAGAGCTCGGGTTCGTCGGGCTCGGACAGGCCGCGCGTGAAGGCGAGCGCCTCGCTGGCATGGCGGGCGAAGGCGAGCACACGCACCATCATGCGCTCGTCGTTTTCGCTGGGGTGGCGGGCGACGGTCAGCGCGTGGTTGGCGTAGTAGTGGCGATCCATGTCGGCGATCTGCAGATCGACCTTGTAGATCGTGGATTTCAGGGCCATGCGGGTGGTCGGCGGGTTGGTCAGCAGATAGGCCGTTTTCGGCAAAGCGCGCATTGTCGCACGGGCCGATGACGCGATTGTCATGAGGCTCTGCAGTTTGGTGCATTCCCATAGGCGCCCGTTTGGGGTATACGCAAGCGGTGCGTGCGTTTCTGGCAATGTCGGGTCGCTAGAAACGTTGGGGGTATGCACGACTTTTTCCTATCCCAACAGGACAATCAGAACGATGCGTTGGATATTCGGAATCGTGGGCCTCGTGATCGGGGCCTTGGGGGGCGGCGTCATCGGCGCGTTTTTTGGTGCGCTGATCGGTGTCGGACTGGCGTCGCTGATCTTGACGATGGACAAGCGGGCCAGTTCGCAATGGGCCAGCCCGCCACCCGAGCGCGAGGCCAGTGCGCAAACTGCGGCGGCCGTGCCGGCAGCGACCACGCTGCAGGAGCGCGTGGCGCGGCTGGAGCACGAGGTCTCGCTGCTGCGCCGGCAGATCGCCGAAATCAAAGGCGGAACGTTTGCTGCGCCTGCCGCGGTGGAAGAGGCTGCCGCCGAGCCGGCGCCTGCTGTGGTCGAGCCATTGCCGCTGGTGGAGGCGCCTGCGGTATCGGTGCCCATGCCGCCCGTGGCGGTGCCTCAGCCGGTTCCGCAGCCCGCTCCGGCGCCCGTGTTGGCGCCGTATGAGCCTGATTGGGTCGAGCGCGCCGTGGGCGCCGCCCGCGACTGGCTGCTGGGCGGCAACAGCGTGGTGCGCGTCGGCATCTTGATTCTGTTCTTCGGCGTGGCCTTCCTGCTGAAATACGCGGCGGACAACAGCCTGCTGCCGGTGGAATTCCGCTTGGCGGGCGTGGCGGTGGGCGCCATCGCACTGCTGGGCATCGGCTGGCGCCTGCGCGAGAAGCGCCCGGGCTATGCACTCGTGCTGCAGGGCGGCGGCGTCGGCGTGTTGTATCTGACGGTGTTTGCGGCCACACGCATGGTGCCGTTGCTCAGTCCGGGGATGGCGTTTCCGCTGCTGGTGCTGATCTGCGCGTTGGCCGCCGGGCTGGCCGTCAAGCAGAATGCGCCGGCGTTGGCTTTTACCGGCAGTGCGGGCGGCTTTCTCGCGCCGATTCTGATCTCGACGGGCCAGGGTAGCCATGTGGCGCTGTTCAGCTATTACGCGCTGCTCAACGCGGGCATCTTCGCCATTGCGTGGTTCCGTGCGTGGCGGGCGCTGAACCTGCTCGGTTTCGTCTTCACGTTTGGCATTGCCACGGCGTGGGGGGTGTTGCGCTATCAGCCGTCGCTGCTGGCAAGCACCGAGCCCTTCCTGATCCTGTTCTTCCTGATGTACGTGGGCATTGCGCTGCTGTACGCGCTGCGCCGACACGTCAGCCTCAAGCACTACGTGGATGGCACGTTGGTGTTTGGCACGCCGCTGGTGGCAATGGGGCTGCAGGCCGGGCTGGTGCACCACATTCCGTTCGCCATGGCGTGGAGTGCAGCGGCGCTGGCGGCGTTCTATCTGGCGATTGCGGCGTGGCTGACGCCCAGGCGTGCAAGCCTCGGCCTGCTGTATGAATCGATGTTTGCGTTGGGCGTGATCTTCATCACGCTGGCGATTCCGCTGGCCTTCGACGGGCGCACGACCAGTGCCGTGTGGGCGTTGGAAGGCGCCGCCGTGGTGTGGCTCGGTGTACGCCAACAGCGTCGCCTGGCGTTGGCGGCGGGTTTGCTGCTGCAACTGGCAGCGGGCGTGGCCTTTGCGGTCGATGCCCTGTTCGATTGGGCCCCGCCGAGCGGCTGGATCATGCTCAATAGCCGGTTCATCGGCGGCGTGCCGATTGCGCTGGCGGGCCTGTTCAGCGGCTGGCGTCTGCACGGCAAGGCGGAGGTTCGCACTTGGCTGAAAGCTGCACCGGCAGTTGGCATGGCGGCCTCGGTGTGGGGCTTGCTGTGGTGGCTCGGTAGCGGCAGCGCAGAAATTGACCGCTGGGCCTGGCGCGCCGCCACCAAGGCGGTCGACCGGCCAGACATTCCGCTGTATGCCGCGTTTGCCGTGCTGACGGCGTGGGCGGCGCACGGCCTGCGTCGCAAGCTCGATTGGGCGCTGGCCGAGTGGCCTGCGTTGGCGCTGTCGCCGGTGCTCGCCTTGATTGCGCTGGTGGCAATCGAGCACTGGCACCCGTCGCCGTTGGCCGGGTGGGCCGGGCTGGTGTGGATCGCGTCAATCGTGCTGGCCTTCGTGCTGCTGCGTCGCCAGGAGCGCGATGTGAAGGACGTCATCCTCGCGCCGCTGCACACCGTGCTGTTCTGGCTGATCTGCGGCATGCTGGCCACGGAGGGCTACTGGCGCCTAGATGCTTATGTGCCCGAAGGCACGTGGAGTTTTGCCGCCTGGGCTTATGCATACGGCGCACTGCTCGCGCTGCTGGCGGGAGCGGGCTGGCGCATCCGCTGGCCGATCGCCCGCTTCGAGCGCGCGTATCTCTTGTGGGGTGCCGCACCGCTGGCCGCGCTGCTGTGGCTGTGGAGCCTGGCGAGTGCGGGTAGCGATGGCAATGCCGCACCGCTGTTCTATCTGCCGATCCTCAACCCGCTGGACGTGGCGCAGCTGCTGGTGTTCCTCTCCATCGCGCTGTGGATGCGTCGTGTGGCGTTGCAGAAGCTGGTGCCCGAGCCGATGGTGATCGGCTACGCCATCGGCGCGACGCTGTTCATCTGGGCCAACGCGGTGCTGCTGCGCACGCTGCACCACTGGGCGCACGTGCCCTACACGCTGGATGACTTGGGCGACTCGATGCTGGTGCAGGCGTCCCTGTCGATGTTCTGGACGGTGCTGGCGCTGGCGGTCATGGTGGTTGCTACGCGGCGTGCGAGCCGCGCGCTGTGGTTCACGGGCGGGGCATTGCTCGGCGTGACCGTGGTCAAGCTGTTCCTGTTCGACCTGTCGCGCGTGACCGGCGTCGAGCGCATTGTCTCGTTCATCGCCATTGGCGTGCTGCTGCTGTTGATCGGCTACCTGTCGCCGCTACCGCCCAAGCCCCAGGCTGAGACCGATAGCGAATCCAAGGAGGTTGTGTGAAGAAGCTTGTGTTAGCGATGGCCTCGGCGTCATTGCTTAGCGCGCCGGCCTGGGCCGAGCGCTTTGCGCTGACGGGCACGCCAGGTGCCGCGTACTACGCCGTCACGCTCAATGAAGACGTCTACGCCCATGCGCATGAAGCCAGCCTGGCAGACCTGCGCATCCTGAATGGCGACGGCGAGCCCGTTCCATTCACCATCGACGTCCCGCGTGACCCGGCGCCGCAGGCCCGCACGCTGCAAGATGTGCACTGGTTCACCACGCCCGTTGACGATGCGCAGCAACCGACCGCCGCCGGTGTGGTGCTCGGCGCCGATGGCGTGCTGCGCGCAACCAGCGCCGCGCCTGCGCAGGCGTCTGCCCGCGCGTGGCTGGTGGATTTGAGCCAACTCCGCGATACGGTGACGGCGCTGGTGGTCGGCCTGCCCGCGGCTGAATACCAGAGCGGCGTAACCGTGCAGGCCAGCGATGACTTGCAACACTGGAGCCCGGTCGCCCAGGCGACGTTGTTTCGTCTCTCCAACCAGGGCAGCACGCTCGTGCAGGACCGCATTGAGTTCACCGGCTTGCGCGCGAAGTATCTGCGCCTGACGTGGCAAGGCAAACCGCCCGTGCCCGATAGCCTGCGCGCCGAGTTGGCGGCCGGAGCGCCCGCGTTAGCCGCCGATAGCGCGATCCAGTGGCGCACCGGTTTGGCGCCGGTACAGACGCCTACTGCGGGCGACTACCAATTCGATACAGGGGGCGCGTTCCCTGTTGAGCGCTTGAAGATCCGCTTGCCGCAGCCCAACACGGTCGCGCAGGCCACCGTGTATGCGCGTGCCGATGCACAGGCGCCCTGGCGACCGGTGACGTCGGCGCGCTTGTTCCGTTTGGCCGGTGCCGGTGGTCAAGGTGGGCAGGAGAACGCAGCCATCGTCGTGCCCGCCAGCGGCGAGCGCTACTGGCGCTTGCAGGTCGACACGCGCGGCGGTGGCCTCGGGACGGGCGCGCCGCAGCTATCCATCGGCTGGCGCCCCGCCACCGTGACGTACGCCGCGCGTGGCACGGTGCCGTTCGTGCTGGCGGTGGGGGAGGTGGCGCGCAGCAGCCCGATCGCCCGGGCGGACTTGCTCGCTGGTGCGTCCCCGGCGGTCGCGCCCGCGCAACTGGGCACGATGAGTGACTCTCCGGCGGATGCACTCACGGCAGAACCGCCAGGCGGCCGGACACGCCAATGGGTGCTGTGGGGCGCGTTGCTGGCCGCAGTGGCCGTGTTGGGTGGAATGGCGTGGCGATTGTTCCGGGCGTCGACACCGCCGACAGATACATCGCACTGAAGCAGGGAAGCTGAATAAAAAACGGCGCCACCAGAGCGCCGTTTTTTGTTGGGTGAGACGTCGTATCAATGCACGAACGCCGGCTGTACAAACAGCGCGATGGTGATGGCGAACCCGACCGTCCACACCGCCGAGCGCAGCGGCGGCCAGTCCGCCAGATAACAGACCGTGTACACCACCCGCGCAGCCACGAAGCCGATGGCGAGCCAGTTGACGCGATCCACCGGGCTGCCGCCCAGAATGGCCACCAGCACTGCCACCGCAAAGAACGGGAACACCTCGAGGTGGTTGCTGTGGGCACCGTTGGCACGGCGCGCAAGGCCGGTTAGGTTTGCTGCCCATTCGCGCGGGTTATGGTTGTCGCGCTTCGGCCCCGAAGCACGCGCGACACCCATGCAAACATAGGGCAGCACGGCGGCAATCAGAACGCACCAGAGGGCGATCGGCATGGTCAGTTTCCTGGTCGATAGTGAAGGGGGCGAACCGTAGCACAGGCCGCGCGTTCAAACACCTCCAACGCTACTCGGCCCCATGCACGGCGATGCGGATATCACCCAGCATCACCACCTGACCCGAGCGGATCTTGGCGGCCTTGCGCAGCTCCGGTTCGCCGTCGACGGTGACGGCGCCATCGGCAACAACCGCCTTGCCAGCGCCACCGCTATCCACTACGCCAGTGAGCTTGAGCAGCTTGTGCAGCTCGATGTATTCGGTGGTCAGGGCGAAATCGATATTGGGCATAGATGAGCTGCGTAACTTATTGAGGCGTGGCTTCCACGCTGATGTCGAGGTCGACACGGTCGCCCACATCGGGCAGGAAGCGCGTCATGCCGAAGGCGCTGCGGGCAATGGCGAGATGGAAATCGCCACCGCAGACGTGGCGCGTGCTGCCGGGCATTTTCTCGTCGCCGCAACTGAAGCGGCGCACGTCCAGCCGCACGGGCTGTGTCACGCCGTGCAGCGTCAGCTTGGCTTCGATGGCGACGAGCTTGCCGCCTTCCACAACAAAGCGGTCGCTGCGCAGGCGGATGATCGGAAACTGCGCGGCGTCGAGAAACTGCTCGGATTTCAGCACGCCATCCAGCACCCGCAGGCGCGTGTTGAGGGAAGCCGCGTCGACGGTGAAATCAAGGCCGCCTTGGCTGCTGGCTTCATCGAAGTCGATGGCGCCGTCGATCTTGTCGAAGCGGCCGCGCATCGTGGTGCGATCGAAATGCGATGCGCCGAAGTAGACGGACGTGTGCGCCAGGTCGGGCGTAAATGGCGCAGCAACGGCGGGGATGGCGGACGCGGTGAGCGCGCCCGCCAGCAATAGAATCCATGCACGCATGGTGCCTCCTTGGTGAGGCCCACGCGTGCATGGGCCTGTGCTTATTTACCCCAGCTGTCCTTCAGGCCGACCACGCGGTTGAACACGGGCTTGCCCGGTTGCGAATCGATCCGGTCGGCGACGAAGTAGCCATGGCGTTCAAACTGGAAGCGGTCTTCCGGGCGGGCCGTGGCCAGCGTCGGCTCCAGGTAGGCCTTGACGATCTTCTTGGAGTTGGGGTTGAGCGCATCCAGGAAGTTCTTGTCGCCCGAATCCGGCTGCGGGTCGCTGAACAGGCGGTCGTACAAGCGCACTTCCGCTTCGAGTGCGTGCGCGGCGCTGACCCAATGGATGTTGCCCTTCACCTTCACGCTGTCAGCACCCGGCGTGCCCGACTTGGTGTCGGGGATGATGTTGGCGTGCACGGCGGTGACGTTGCCGTCGGCGTCCTTGTCGCAGCCGGTGCATTCGATCACATAGCCGTAGCGCAGGCGCACCTTGTTACCCGGGAAGAGACGGAAGTAGCCCTTGGGCGGCGTCTCGGTAAAGTCTTCGCGCTCGATCCACAGCTCACGCGTGAGCGGGAATTCGCGGCGGCCGAGTTCGGGCTGCTTCGGGTGCACAGGGGCCGAGCACGGCTCGTTGAAATCCGCCGGCGCGTTATCGAGGATCAGCTTGACCGGGTCGAGCACGGCCACCGAGCGCGGCGCACGTGCATCGAGGTCGTCACGCACGGCGCCTTCCAGGATGCTCATGTCGATCCAGCTATCCGCCTTCGACACGCCCACGCGTTCGCAGAACAGTTGGATCGATTCCGGCGTGTAACCGCGGCGGCGGATGCCTACCAGCGTCGGCATGCGCGGATCATCCCAGCCGTCGACGCGCTTTTCCGTCACCAGTTGCAGCAGCTTGCGCTTGCTGGTGATGGCGTAGGTGAGGTGCAGGCGCGCGAATTCGTATTGATGCGGCAGCGGTGCGGGCAGCACACCGGCGTCGCGCAGGTGGTCGAGCACCCAGTCGTACAGCGGGCGGTTGTTCTCGAACTCCAGCGTGCACAGCGAGTGCGTGATGTTCTCCAGCGCATCGGAAATGCAATGCGTGAAGTCGTACATCGGGTAGATGCACCAGGCGTCGCCGGTGCGGTGATGGTGCGCATGGCGAATGCGGTACAGCACCGGATCACGCATCACGATGTTGGGCGCGGCCATGTCGATCTTGGCGCGCAGCACCAGTTCGCCATCCTTGTACTTGCCGGCGCGCATGTCGCGGAACAGCGCAAGGTTCTCTTCCACCGAGCGGTCGCGGAACGGCGACGGCGTGCCCGGGCGGGTGAAATCGCCACGGTTGGCGGCAATCTGCTCGGCGCTTTGGCTATCGACGTAGGCGACGCCGCGCTGGATCAGCACTTCGGCAAAGCCGTAGAGCTGCTCGAAGTAGTCGCTGGCGTAGTGCAGATGCTCGCCATCGGCATCGCTCCACGAGTAGCCCAGCCAGTGCACGGCGTCGATGATGGAATCGACGTAT
Organism: Ralstonia sp.; assembly: GCA_039592975.1. Lineage (GTDB taxonomy): Bacteria > Pseudomonadota > Gammaproteobacteria > Burkholderiales > Burkholderiaceae > Ralstonia. The sequence continues at coordinate 109,143 of JBCNQE010000014.1, forward strand.
TCGGTGTCTTCCTTGACGGGGTTGGTGTCGTCAAAGCGCAGGTGGCAGCGGCCGTTGTAATCCTTGGCCAGGCCGAAGTTCACCCAGATGCTTTTGGCGTGGCCAATGTGCAGGTAGCCGTTGGGCTCTGGCGGAAAGCGCGTGATGACGGTCGGCAGCGTGTGGCCGGCGGCGTCCTTGCGATTGGCGTGCGTGCCTTGCGAGAGGTCGCCATCGATGATCTGGCGCAGGAAGTTGGACGTGGGGGCGGCGGCCGCCCCATTGGCGTTGTCTTGGCTCATGGGAGTGCGTGATTCGGCAATCCCGGGATTTTACCGTGCCCGGCGGCCGGCGCCTGTGGTGGCCTATCTACGCTGGGCCAGGCCATCCAGCGCTTGTGCGCGCAACAGCTCATTCGAGGCGGTGAAAGTCTGCTGCCGCAACTGGGCGATTTGGGTGGCGCGGTCGGCCTCCGATAGGCCGGAAAAGGCCTGGATGCGGTCGCGTTCATGGGCGTAGGCGTCGTAGCGGGCACGCCAGTCGGCTTCTTCGCGGTTGCCCTGGATCAGGCGGTCGGCCACCACGGCATCGACGCCCTGAGCGGATAGCCGCTGGCGGATCTGGGCATCGCTCAAGCCTTGTTTGAGCCAAGCGTCCATGTTGTTGGCGAGCTTGACGGGGGCGGAGGCGTCGCGGCGGGCTTGCTGTATGGCGGGGGGCAGGTTGGCGTCAATGGCGGCGATCCGCGCGGCGCGTTGGTCGGGCGTAAGAGACGCATCGGTCATCACGGCCAGGCGATCAAGTTCCGCTGCGTCCACCGCATCGGCATCGCCAAACCAGGCCTGTACGACATCGGCGCCGAGATACTGGCGGCGCAGTGCGGCGCGGCCGGCAAGTTGTTGACGCAGTGTGGCGATCATCTCGGGGCGTTGCTGGAGTTGCGTGATGCTCGGCTTGCCGCGTTCCACGTCGCCTGCTGCGGCCAGCGCTTTGCGATAGGCGAGGTAGCGTTGCAGCAGCGATTGCGCCTCGCCCAATGCGGGCGATACGAGCTTGGCACGCAAATGCGCTTCGGCCATTGCCACACGCTGTGCTTCGGGCAGGGAGGCGGGCACGTCGAGGAAGTAATCGAACACTGCGCGGTTGGCAGTTTCAATGACGAGGTGGCCATGTGCATCGACGTGCAGGCCGTCGGGGGCTTGTGTGTCGGCCAGTTCGGGCGCTGCCGCTACGGGGGCTGCTTGTGTGCTGCCGACACTGCCGATGAAGGCGCCGTGGGCGGAGGACGGTGCCTCGGCCGCCGGCACGGATGCACTGCCTGACGCGTGCCACCAGAAGACGCCGCCCGCCGCCGCCATGGCGACCAGCATGGCAGCAATGAACGTCATGGGTTGCATGTGCGACGCGCGGGTCTTCATGGCGGCGGCGCGCTTACAGCCCGGCTTGCTTGAGCCGGTTGGCCTGCGTGCGGATGACGGCCACCGGGTCCGCAGCGCCCCAGCCGATCAGGCCGAGCAACTGGTTGACCTCATCCAGATGGTTCCACGCGTAATCGGTCGACAGCACCTGCCCGAACTTGGCGCTGCACACGGAGACGAGCCCATCGTTCGTCCCCGAACCACGCGCCTGCATGACCCCGCCGCTGAACACCAGTACCGGGTCAAACACGTCGAGGAGGTTGGTGGCAGTGGAGCGGCCTGTCCACGAATACAGCTTCTGCACGTTGCCGTTGCGTACATCCGTGCTGCTGCCAGTGTTGCAACCGCTGGCCAGGCCTGCGCTCGGGAAGGCCTTGTTGAAATCGGCCGCCCCCGAGGTCGACAGAATATGCAGCGCGGCAAAGCCGTTCTGCGGATTGCTGTTGCCGTTGAACCAGCCCAGTACCGAGCCGAAGATGTCGGCGCCCAGGCTCACCAGCGCCTGGAACGGTTGCGGCGTGCTTTCGACAAAGTCCGCGAACTCCGAGCCCTTGTGCGGGGTGCCAATGGTGGTGACGGAGGCCACCAGGTTCGGCACCACGGCCGCTGCGTAGCGTGAGGTCAGCCCGCCCTGGCTGTGCCCGATCAGGTTGACCTTGGCCGCGCCCGTGGTGGCCAATACGGTGCGGATCTGGCTGACGAGCTGCTCGCCGCGCACGGTTTCATCGTTGAAGGCCGAGACGTCTGCCACGTAGACGTTGGCGCCGTTGGTGCGCAGGTCTTCGGGGATCTGGTACCAGTAGTCCACCACGCCGAGGAACTTGCTGGTGCCCGAGAGGCCGTGCACCAGCACGATCGGATATTGCGTGGCGGCGTAGGTGCTCGCGGCGTGTACGGGTGTGGCCCCCAACATGAGGACGGAGGCGGCCAAGACGGCGGCTGCAGCGTGTGTGCGCAGGGCGGTGTGCAAGAACGCGCGCACGGCGCGGAGCAGGGAAGGCTGTGACATTCGGTTGTCTCCTGGACATTGGATGGGTGGTCGACCTCTGTGGGTCGATCGCCATCCGTTATCCGAAGCGACGCATCGGGCGTCAACCGAAGTGGAAGTTAGGCTCTAATGCTGCATTGCCGCGTGCGCAAAGAAAAACCGGAGGGCAGGCCTCCGGTTCTGTAGGGTGCGATGCAGCAGGGCCCTGACTTATTCTTCGTGAAACGCTTCTTCGCGCGTTTTACGGATGGCGGGCAGCACCACCAGCAGCATCAGCAGCGCTGCCGCGATCAACAACCCAAGCGACAGTGGCCGTGTGACAAAGGTGGAGAAATCCCCCCGCGAGAACTGCAGCGCACGGCGGAAGTTCTCTTCCATCATCGGCCCCAGCACAAAGCCGAGCAGCATCGGCGCGGGCTCGCAGCGCAGCTTCACGAACACGTAACCGATCAGCCCGAAGAGCGCCGTTTGAAACACGTCGAACGTAGTGTTCGACACCGAATACACGCCAATGCAGCAGAACACCAGGATGGCCGGATACAGAAAGCGGTAGGGCACCTTCAGCAGCCGCACCCACATGCCGATCATCGGCAGGTTCAGCACGATCAGCATCAGGTTGCCGATCCACATGGAAGCGACGAGGCCCCAGAACAGCGCGGGGTTGCTGGTCATCACCTGCGGGCCGGGCTGGATGTTGTGGATGGTCATGGCGCTCACCATCAGCGCCATCACGGCATTGGGCGGAATGCCCAGCGTGAGCAGCGGGATGAACGAGGTCTGCGCCGCCGCGTTGTTGGCGGATTCCGGGCCGGCCACGCCTTCAATGGCGCCCTTGCCGAATTCGTGCGCGTATTTCGACGCCTTCTTTTCCAGCGAGTACGACGCGAACGACGCCAGCGTGGCGCCACCGCCTGGCAGGATGCCAAGCGTCGAGCCCAGTGCCGTACCACGCAGCACGGCCGGGATCATGCGTCGGAAATCTTCGCGGCTGGGCCAGAGGTTGCGCACGTGGTTGACGAAGGTCTCGCGATGCTCTTTCTGCTCCAGGTTGACGATGATCTCGGCAAAGCCGAACAGGCCCATCGCCACGGAGACAAAGCTCAGCCCATCTGCCAGCTCCGGCACGTCAAACGAATAGCGCGCCACGCCGGAGTTGACGTCTGTGCCGACCAAACCGAGCAGCACGCCCAGCACGATCATCGCCAGCGCCTTGGGCAGTGAGCCCGAGGCCAGCACGACTGCGCCCACCAGGCCCAGCACCATGAGCGAGAAGTACTCCGCCGCGCCAAAGTGGAAAGCGAGTTCCGACAACGGTTTGGCGAACGCAGCCAGGATCACCGTGGCGACACAGCCCGCGAAGAACGAGCCAAGGCCGGCGGTGGCCAGCGCCACGCCAGCGCGGCCTCGACGCGCCATCTGATAGCCATCGATGGTGGTGACCACCGAAGACGATTCACCCGGCAAGTTGACCAGGATGGCCGTGGTGGACCCGCCGTATTGGGCGCCGTAGTAAATGCCGGCCAGCATGATCAGTGCGGCCACCGGCGGCAAGGCGTAGGTGGTCGGCAGCAGCATCGCGATGGTCGCGATGGGCCCGATGCCCGGCAACACGCCGATCAACGTGCCGAAGATGCAGCCGATCAGGGCATAGATCAGGTTCTGGAGGGACAGCGCTGTGGAGAAACCGAGTGCAAGATTGGCAAAGAGATCCATCGCGTGGGCGCTCTAACGGATTAAGCGATAAACGCCGGCCACAGCGGAATCTGCAGATTCAGCAGCCACACGAAGGTGCCCCAGCCGATAAGCACCATGACGCCCGCGGTGGCCAACGCCCCGCGCCAGCCGAACTCGTGGCTCGCCAGGCTGGAGACCACCACCAGCGCCACCACCGAGAGCACCAACCCGAGCGGCTGCAGCAGCAGCCCGAACAGCACCACCGAGCCGAGAATCCACAGCAGCGTCTTGAAATCCAGACGCGGAATGCGGTCCGCCACGCCCTTGCGCGACAGCGATTGCGCCACCACCACCACGCCCAGCAGCACCAGCACCACGCCCAGCCAGAACGGAAAATAGCCGGGGCCCATGCTGCTGGCCGTGCCCATGCGGTAGTTGCGCGCCAGGATGGCAAACGCCGCGCCCGCGACGATGAACATCAGGCCGGACGCAAAGTCCTGATGGCTGCGAATAAGGGGCCGGTTGTGTGGGGCGTTCTGCAAGATGGGTCTCCTGGGGCGCGAGTTACATCCCGCGCATTACATCCCAATGCCGCGCGCCATCAACACCGCGGCCAGCGGAATGAAGACGATCAGGTGCGATTCGATCATCACCCAGCGGCGCGTTTTGGCGATTTCCGACGGCGGGGGCACGAAGTCGGGCAGCGTCTTGGCCTGCTTTTTCCAGCGCAGGATGGTGATCGTGGGGGGAATCGACAGCAGCCCCACCAGGATGAACAAGCCGACTTTGATGTGGAACATGGGGTTATGCAGGTAGAACGCATAGCCCTTGGCGCCATAGGACAGGCGCAGGCCGCCGGTGACGAGCACCGCCAGCGCCGCAAAGCCGTACACCGCGTCGTAGCGCACCAACCGTTGGCGGATTTCAGGCGTCATGCCGGGGCGCAGCACCACGGCCTCGGCGGTCAGGAAGACGATCAGCGTGAAGATCGAGATGTAATGCAGGTAAGCCAGCAACGCATCAAGCCACATGTTGACCTCGTCAGGGTGGGGGAAGGGTTCGCGTGGTTCAGATCACGCCGCGCGTGCGCAGCGCGTCGATCTGTTCGGCGTTCAGGTCGAGCACGTCGCGCAGCACGGCTTCCGTATGTTCGCCAAGCAGCGGCGGGTGGCTCGCAGCCTTGGGCGGTGTGGCGCTCATCTTGACCGGGCTGCCGACCAGCTTGACGGTACCGGCGCTCGGGTGAGGCAGATCGACCCGCAGGCCACGTGCCTGCACCTGCTCGTTGTCGAACACCTCGTCGAGATTGTTGATCGGGCCGCAGGGCACGCCGGCGGCTTCGAGCTTGTCGATCCATTCCGTCTTGCCGAAGCGCTTGACCATTTCAGCCAGGATCGGCACCAGCACGTCGCGGTTGGCCACGCGTTGCGGGTTGGTGGCAAAGCGCGGGTCGTCAGCGAGTTCCGGCATGCCGCCGGCTTCCACAAAGCGGCGGAACTGGCCGTCATTGCCCACCGCGACGATGATCCAGCCATCGGCGGTCTGAAAGGTCTGGTAGGGCACGATGTTCGGGTGCGCGTTGCCCCAGCGCTTGGGAGCTTGGCCGCTCGCCAGGTAGTTGGTGTTCATGTTCGCCAGCATGGCGACCTGCACGTCGAGCAGCGCCATGTCGATGTACTGGCCTTCGCCCGTCCGGTCCCGGTGGGCTAGCGCGGCCAGCACGGCCACGGTGGCGTACATGCCGGTCATCAAATCCGAGATGGCCACGCCAGCCTTCTGCGGGCCGCCGCCGGGCAGGTCATCACGCTCGCCGGTCAGGCTCATGAAGCCGCCCATGCCTTGCACGATGAAGTCGTAGCCGGCGCGCGCGGCGTAGGGGCCGGTCTGGCCGAAACCGGTGATGGAGCAGTAGATCAAGTCCGGCTTGATGGCCTTGAGTGATGCATAGTCCAGCCCGTACTTCTTGAGCTGGCCGACCTTGTAGTTTTCCAGCACCACGTCCGCATGCGCGGCGAGTTTGCGGACGATGTCCTGACCCTCGGGCGTGCTGATATCGACGGTAATGGAGCGTTTGTTGCGGTTGGCGGCCAGGTAGTAGGCGGCCTCGGCGGTGTCCTGGCCGGCCTCGTCCTGGAGCCAGGGCGGGCCCCAGGTGCGGGTGTCGTCGCCAGCGCCGGGGCGCTCCACCTTGATGACGTCGGCACCGAAATCGGCGAGGTTCTGCGCACACCACGGGCCAGCCAGCACGCGGGTCAGGTCAAGAACACGGAGATGGCTCAGAGCGCCCATGGATTGACGAATCGACACGATTGGAACGGGTGCACTCTACACCACGCCCCGGGGTCTCCCCAGCCCCATGCGATCAACCGGGGGAAATGCGGCGCAGAATGGACGCGACCCGGCCACGAACCCCGTATAATCAACGGTTTGCACTAATCCAAGGCGCTCAGGAGCGGGATGCTCCAAGGCGCAATGCTGACTCCGGCACCCCGCGACATGAAAGCCTCCGATATCCGCCAAAAATTCCTGACCTTCTTTGAGGGCAAGGGCCACACCGTGGTGCGCTCCTCGCCGCTGGTGCCGGGCAACGACCCGACGCTGCTGTTCACCAACTCCGGCATGGTGCAGTTCAAGGACGTCTTCCTCGGTACCGACAAGCGCCCGTACGTGCGCGCGGCCTCCGTGCAGCGCTGCCTGCGCGCCGGCGGCAAGCACAACGACCTGGAGAACGTCGGCTACACCGCGCGTCACCACACCTTCTTCGAGATGCTTGGCAACTGGTCGTTCGGCGACTACTTCAAGCTCGAAGCCATTACCTGGGCGTGGGAGCTGCTGACCAAGGAATACAAGCTGCCGGCTGAAAAGCTGTGGGCCACCGTCTACCAGACCGACGATGAAGCCTACGACATCTGGACCAAGGTCATCGGCCTGCCGCCCGAGCGTGTCGTGCGCATCGGCGACAACAAGGGCGCGCCGTACGCATCGGACAACTTCTGGCAGATGGCCGAAACCGGCCCGTGCGGCCCGTGCTCGGAAATCTTCTACGACCACGGCCCGGACGTGTGGGGCGGCCCCCCGGGAAGCCCGGAAGCTGATGGCGACCGCTACATCGAGATCTGGAACAACGTGTTCATGCAGTTCGACCGCCAGCTCGATCCGGCCACCGGCGAATACACGCTGACCCCGCTGCCGGCGCCCTGCGTGGATACCGGCATGGGGCTGGAGCGCCTGGCCGCCATCCTGCAGCACGTGCACAGCAACTACGAGATCGACCTGTTCCAGGCGCTCATCGCTGCCGCCGCGCGCGAGACCAACACCAAGGATCTGTCGAACAACTCGCTGCGCGTGATTGCCGACCACATTCGCGCATGCTCGTTCCTGATCGTCGACGGCGTGATTCCGGGCAATGAAGGCCGCGGCTACGTGCTGCGCCGGATCATTCGCCGCGCCATCCGCCACGGCTACAAGCTGGGCTGCCGCGCCGCGTTCTTCCACAAGCTGGTGGACGACCTTGTTGCGCAGATGGGCGAGGCCTACCCGGAACTGCGCGATGCACGCGACCGCGTGGTCGAGGTGCTGCGCACGGAAGAAGCGCGCTTCTTCGAGACCATCGAGCACGGCATGTCGATCCTTGACGCCGCGCTGGGTGAGTTGAAGGCCAACGGCGGCAAGATGCTCGACGGCGAACTCGCCTTCAAGCTGCACGACACGTTCGGCTTCCCGCTGGACCTGACGCAAGACGTCTGCCGCGAGAACGACGTGATCGTCGACGAAGCTGCCTTTGACGCCGCCATGAACCGCCAGCGCGAGCAGGCGCGCGCCGCCGGCAAGTTCAAAATGGCCGCCGGCACGCTCGACTACACCGGCGACAAGACCACCTTCCACGGCTACGACCAGCTCGTGCGCGAAACCGCGCGCGTGACTGCGCTGTTCGTGGATGGCGCATCGGTGCAGGAAATGCATCCGGGCCAGACCGGTGTGGTGGTGCTGGACCACACGCCGTTCTATGCCGAATCCGGCGGTCAGGTGGGTGACCAGGGCACGCTCAAGGCGGCCACCGTCTGGTTTGATGTGGCCGACACGCTCAAGGTGCAGGCCGATGTGTTCGGCCACCACGGCGAACTGCGCACCGGCGTGCTGAAGGTTGGCGATGCCGTGGCTGCCGAAGTCGACGCCGTGCGCCGCGCGCGCACCATGCGCAACCACTCGGCCACCCACCTGATGCACAAGGCGCTGCGCGAAGTGCTGGGCAGCCACGTGCAGCAGAAGGGCTCGCTGGTTGATGCAGAGAAGACCCGCTTCGACTTTTCGCACAACGCGCCGATGACGCCGCTGCAGATCCGTGAGGTGGAAGCACGCGTCAACGCCGAGATCTTCGCCAACGCCGCTACCAGCGCCCAACTCATGGGCTTTGACGACGCGGTCAAGAACGGCGCGATGGCCCTCTTCGGCGAGAAATACGGCGACGAAGTGCGCGTGCTGACGATCGGCTCGACGAAGGAACTGTGCGGCGGCACCCACGTGGCGCGCACGGGCGACATCGGCCTGTTCAAGATCGTGAGCGAGTCGGGCGTGGCAGCGGGCATCCGCCGCGTGGAAGCCATTACCGGCGACAACGTGTTGCACTACCTGCAAACGCTCGACACGCGCATCAACGAAGCGGCTGCCGCCCTGCGTGCACAGCCGTCGGAACTGACGTCGCGCATCGTGCAGGTGCAGGATCAGGTCAAGACGCTGGAGAAGGAACTGGAGCGCCTGAAGTCGAAGCTGGCCGCCAGCCAGGGCGACGAACTGGTGAGCCAGGCCGTGGACGTGGCAGGCATCAAGGTGCTGGCCGCCAAGCTGGACGGCGCCGACGCCAAGACGCTGCGCGAGACCATGGACACGCTCAAGGACAAGCTGCAGACCGCCGCCATCGTGCTGGGCAGCGTGAGCGACGGCAAGGTTGCGCTGATCGCCGGCGTGACGGCCGATGCCACGGCCAAGGTCAAGGCCGGCGAACTGGTCAACTTTGTCGCTCAGCAGGTCGGCGGTAAGGGCGGTGGCCGCCCGGACATGGCGCAGGCTGGCGGTACCGAGCCGGACAACCTGCCGCAGGCGCTGGCCGGTGTGGCAGCGTGGGTGCAGCAAAAGGTGTGATGTAGCGCTTTCGAACCTGATGCGCTGAACGGCGCGCGTTCCCGGCAACGGGGCGCGCGCCGTTTTGTTTTATATGACCCGGCGCGGTGTTCCGGTTTGGATCGCGCCTCAGGTGGGCTCGCCGTTGGGCAAACGCATGCGAGCGTTTTCAATCGCCTGGTGTAAGCGAGCTTGCAGGGCCTCGCGTGGCGGTAGCACGGTCAGGTACTCCGCGACATGGATGCCGCTTTTGTCCAGTTCGAGCAGTTCGATCTGTTCCTGCTTTTTGCCGGCGCACAGAATGATGCCAATTGGCGGGTCTTCTTGCGGTTCCTGCTCGTGTTTGGCTAGCCAACGCAGATACAGCTCCATCTGCCCCTTGTACTCTGCCTTGAAGTCGCCCAGCTTGAGTTCGATCGCCACCAGGCGCCGGAGCTTGCGGTTGTAGAAAAGCAGGTCGATGTAGAAGTCGTCCTGATCGATCTGGATGCGCTTTTGCCGCGCCACAAAATTGAAGCCGGCGCCGAGTTCGAGCAGGAATTGCTCCATGTCCCGCAGGATCGCGTCTTCCAGGTCTTTTTCCAGGTAGCGATCATTCAGACCGAGGAAGTCCAGCACGTACGGGTCTTTCAGTAGCAGCGCCGGCGAGACCTGTTGGGTTTGGCGCAGCGTTGTCAATTCATGACGGATGGTTTGTTCCGGCTTTTTCGACAGCGCGCTACGTTCGTACATCATCGAATTCATGCGCTCCTGCAACTGGCGCGACGACCAGTGCTCGAGGCGACACAACTCGATGTAGAAATCCCGTTTCAGGACATCGTCGATGTAGATCAGGGCTTTGATGTGCGTCCAGCTCAATTCTCTCCGCAGTGCGGAGAGAATTGCCTCGTCGTGCCGCCCCGGCCCCCTGCAATGGGGCACTGTGCACGCGGATATCTGCTTGTCTACATCACCTGAACAAGTGAACGTGTAAGCCCTTCGCCTGGAGGCAGGCCGCGCCATCGCCTATACCGGGGAAGCGCGGCCGATTGTGGGGCGCTGGTGTTTCGCCTGGCAGGCAACTTGCATCGGTGGCGCGCGCTGTTCCCCGCAGCGCTGGTGTACCCCTTTCCCCATCCCCAAATCCGAGGAGAACCATGAGCGTCCTATCCGAGAAGGTCGACGCTGTGCCGCCCGAGCCATCGGCCGCGCGGCGCAGCAAACGATTGCTACGGGCGATCGCCGCTGGCGTGCTGTTAGCCGCCGGCATTGGCGCATCGACGCAGCCGGTTGCGCAACTCGCGCCTGAGTCGCACGCGCGCAAGGTCAAGGTGCTGATCATCAGCATGTTCGCGCCCGAGGCGCAGCCGTGGATTGACAAGCTGGGCCTCACGCAAGACGTGCCGGTGCCGGGCCTGTCGATCGACTATCCGAACGTGCATTGCAACGCCAACGATGTCTGCCAGCTCACCACCGGCATGGGCAAGGCGAACGCCGCGTCGTCGGTGTCGGCGTTGATCTACAGCGGGCAGTTCGATCTGCAGCGCACGTACTTCCTGGTGGCGGGCATTGCAGGCATCGATCCGTCGCAAGGCACATTGGGCTCGGCTGCGTGGGCGCGTTATCTGGTCGATAGCGACCTGGCCTGGGAGATCGATGCGCGCGAGATTCCCGCCAACTGGCCCAACGGTTTCATCGGCATCAACACGCAGGGGCCGGGGCAGAAGCCGCCGCTGGACTACAAGACGGAAGTCTTTCGCGTGAACGAGGCGCTGTTGCAGAAGGCTCTGTCGCTCTCCAAGGGCGCGGTGCTGGATGACAACGCCACCGCGCGGGCGTACCGCGCCAACTACCCGAGCGCACCGGCCAACCAGCCGCCCTCGGTCGTGCAATGCGACACCGCCGCCGGCAACACGTACTGGCATGGCGCCAAGCTCGGCGAGCGCGAAGCCGCGTGGGTCAAGCTGCTGACGGACGGCCAGGGCACCTACTGCACCACGCAGCAGGAAGACAACGCCACGTTCGAGGCACTCACGCGTGGCGCGAGGACGGGCCTGCTCGACCTGCAGCGCGTGGCTGTGCTGCGTACCGCGTCGAACTTCGATCGACCGTATCCGGGGCAGACGCCGTACGACTCGCTGGTCAACAGCAACTCGGGCGGGTTCGTGCCGTCGCTCAACAACCTCTATCTGGCGGGTGGCCCGCTGGTCAACGAGATCGTCACGCGCTGGAGCGTGTGGAAACACGGAGTGCCCTCGCCATGATCGATTCCCGACTCAAGACTCCCATGCCTCGTTTGCGTACGCTCGCCAAGCTGTGTGCCGTGGGCGCGGCCGCACTCACGTTGAACAGTTGCGCGTATGACGGCGTGAAGGTCATCGTCATCAACATGTTCCAAGGCGAAGCCCAGCCCTTTATCGACCGTTATGACCTGAAGGAAAAGGTAGCAATCTCTGGCCTGTCACCCGATGCGCCCAACATGCTGTGCAACTACGACGGCATCTGCCAGGTCACCACGGGCATGGGTTACGCGAATGCCGCGTCGACGATTTCTGCGCTGCTCTATCGCAGCAAGCTGGATCTGACGCACACCTACTTTGTGATCGCCGGCATTGCGGGCATCGACCCGGGGCAGGGCACGCTGGGTTCGGCGGCGTGGGCGCGGTATGCGGTGGACTATGGCCTGTCGCACGAGATCGACGCGCGCGAGATGCCCACCGGCTGGCCGTACGGCTACTTCGGCATCGGCACCAAGGGCCCGGGCGAGAAACCACCGATGGACTACCGCACCGAGGTCTTCCAGTTGAACGAGACGTTGCTGCAGCGCGCCTTTACGTTGTCGAAATCGGCCACGCTGGAAGACAGCCCCGAGGCCATCGCTTTCCGCAAGAACTACGCGACTGCGCCGGCCAACCAGCCGCCCGCTGTCATCCAGTGCGATGTCGCTTCCGCCGATACCTGGTGGGCCGGCCGCAACCTGGGCCAGCGCGCGCGTGATTGGGTGAAGACGATGACCGACAACAAGGGCACCTACTGCACCACCGCCCAGGAGGACAACGCCACGCTGGAAGTGCTCACGCGCGGTGCCCGGGCAGGCAAGGTCGATTTCAGCCGGGTGGCGCTGCTGCGTTCGGGCTCCGACTTTGACCGCCCGTACGACGGGCAGACCGCCTCCGATGGCCTCATCAACTACGCACAGCAGGGCGGTTTCGTGCCGGCCACCCACAACCTCGTCAACGCGGCCAAGCCGTTGCTGGACGATATCGTGAACCGCTGGCCGCAATGGAAGCAGGGGGTGCCGGCAAGCTGATTGCAACGCGTTGTGTGAAGCGTTGCTTTCATCAGAGTTTATTCTTTATAATGCGAATCATTCTCATTTGATGGGCGGCAGCGGGCACTTTGCCTGATGGCTGGCCATCGCTTTCGCCGGGCGAGCCAGCGGGTCTTTCACCTGCCAGCCAACGGATCGACGCGCCGCTTGAGGTTTTGCGGCGCGTTTTCTTTTTCCCCGCGTGCTTTGGGCGCGTCCGGTTTCGCCAATCCTGATCGACCTTGTCCGCGATGACCTGCCGTCTTACGGCCCGTGCACTGCCGTGCGCGCTTGCCGCCATTCCTCTTGCTGCTTTGCTCACCGTCACATCGGCGCGTGCCGACGACACCCAACCTGCCCGCAACCAAGCCAAGGTCGATTTGGATGAAACCACCGTCACCGCACGCAGCCAGCGCGGCTTTGCGGCCGGCACGGCGGAGGTGGGCGCATTCCGGGGAATGGCCTTGCGCGACATCCCGGCCACGGTGAACGTGGTCACGCGCGAGGCGCTCGACGCGCAGCAGGACACATCGCTGTTTGATGCCCTGCGTAACACGGCAGGCGTGACACGCCAGCAGCTTTCCGGCGAGACCTTCGACAACCTCGCCATCCGTGGCGTGACGATGGAGAACCGCACCAACTTCCGCTTCAACGGCTCGATGCCGATTCCCGCGCTCACCGCCATTCCGCTGGAAGACAAGGAGCGCGTGGAAGTGCTCAAGGGCGTGTCGGCGCTGTACTACGGCTACACCACGCCGGGTGGCATCGTGAACCTTGTCACCAAGCGCGCGGGCAATACGCCCGTCACCACGCTGGGCATGCAGTTCGACAGCAACGGCACGGCCATCGGCACCGTCGACGTGGGTCGCCGCTTTGGTGAAGACAACCAGTACGGCGTCCGCTTCAACGCGGCGGGCGGCTCGTTGCAATCGCCCACCAGCGGCATCGACGGCACGCGCCAGTTGGCCGCCGTGGCATTCGACTGGAAGGTCAACAGCCGCTTGAACCTGAAGGCCGACGTGGAATATTCGCGCAAGGTCATCACCGAACAATCCGTGGTGACGCTGCCTGCTGCGAGGAATGGCGTGATCACCCTGCCGGCCATGCCCGACCCCAGCAAGCGCATCGCACCCGGCTGGGCCGACTTTGACGGCAACAACACCAACGCACTGCTGCGCGCGGACTACGCTCTCAGCGATGCGTGGTTGCTGACGGTGGAAGGCGGCTTGTCGGAGACGGCGCGCTCGCGGGCGTTTTCGGAATTCCGGATCACCAATCCGGTGACGGGCGCGGGCACGCTGTCCGGCCAGCGCCAGAGTGGCCGCTGGAACACAAGCCACGTGCGCGCCGATATCAACGGCACCGAGAAGACAGGCTGGATCACGCACGACCTGACCTTCGGCGTGGCGCGGTCCGACATGCGACAGGCGGCGGTGTACTCCGATCGATTCTCGGGTTCGCAGAACCTCTACAACCCGGTCGATCTCGGCTGGCTGCCAACCACGGGCACCGGCTTTACCGCCGAGCAGCGCGCCGTCGACACGGGTGTCTATGCGATGGACCGCATGACCCTGTCGGAGCATTGGCAGGTCATCGCGGGCCTGCGCTACACGCGCTACACCAGCGAGCAGGCGCCCAACCGCTACGAAGCCAGCAAGGCCACGCCGCTGGGTGCGCTCATCTACAAGTTCACGCCCACGTTGTCGGCGTATGCGTCGTACGCGCAAGGTTTGGAAGCCGGTCAGCGCGCACCCAACACGGCCGCCAACGCCAACGTGGCCATGCCACCCGCATTGAGCGAACAGAAGGAAGTGGGCGTGCGCTACGAAACGCCGACCGGCACGCAACTCGCTGCCGCGGTGTATGACATCGACCGTGCCGCCGCTTACACGAACGACGCGAACATCTTTGTGCAGGACGGACGCCAGCGCATTCGCGGTGTGGAGCTGACCGCGCAGGGCCGCGTCACGAAAGACCTGTCGCTGCTGGCATCGGCCGGTTGGACCGACGCGAAGTTCCGCGGCGTCGGCAACGGCCTCGACGGCAACACCCCTGAGAACACCCCACGCAGCACCGCCAGCGTATTTGCCGAGTACACGCTGCCGATGTTGCGCTCGGTGTCACTCAACGCAGGCGCGTACTATCTCGGCCCACGCCCCGTGAACGATGCCAACCAGGCAGAGCTTGGCGGCATCACGCTATTCAGCGCCGGCGTGCGCTACGTCACGCGCATCTTAGGCAAGCGCACCACGCTGCAACTTAACGTCGACAACCTGACCGACAAGCGTTACTGGGCTGGCGCCGGCAACAACCGCCTGTCGATGGGCGCCCCGCGCCTGTTCAAGCTAGGCATGAAGATCGACCTGTAATGAAGAGGGCGGTGCAAGGCACTCGCCTTCGCGTCAACTTACGCGCCCCGATGGTTTGGCCGTTCCTGCCCTATGCGGCGCCTTGAATTTTTGTGAGCGGGCGGAAAAAAGACGGGGAACTGTCTGAGCGAAGCGAGTTTTCCCCGTCTCCGCCCGGTCACGGAAATTCAAGGAGGGGGTCGCCGCATCGGGCGCGCTTTTCTTTGCTTACTTTCTTTGGCAAGACAAAGAAAGTGAGTCAGCCCCGGCAGGGGATGAAACAAGGGATGAACCACCAACATCCAACCCGAATGTCTAGGTTTTTTTAAGCGCCCCAATTACCTCCATCGGCAACGGAAACACAATCGTAGAACTCTTATCCCCCGCAATCTGCGTCAGCGTCTGCAGATAACGCAGCTGAATCGCCTCAGGCTGCTGCGCCAGCATCCGCGCCGCCTCCAGCAACTTCTCAGAAGCCTGCAACTCCCCCTCCGCGTGAATGACCTTGGCACGCCGCTCACGCTCAGCCTCAGCCTGCCGAGCAATCGCCCGCACCATCGATTCATTCAGATCCACATGCTTGATCTCCACATTGGCGATCTTGATGCCCCACGGGTCCGTCTGAATATCGAGCACCTTCTGAATATCGAGGTTGAGCTTCTCCCGCTCAGCCAGCATTTCATCCAATTCATGCTTGCCGAGAATCGCCCGCAGCGTGGTCTGCGCAAGCTGACTCGTCGCTTCCAGAAAATTGGCGACCTGAATGATCGCGCGCTCCGGATCGACCACACGGAAGTACACCACCGCATTCACCTTGACCGACACGTTGTCGTGCGAGATCACATCCTGCGGCGGCACGTCCATCACCACGGTACGCAGGTCCACCCGCACCATCTGCTGGATGGCCGGCACGATCAGCACCAGCCCCGGCCCCTTCACGCGCCAGAAGCGCCCAAGCAGAAACACCACACCGCGCTCGTACTCGCGCAGCACCCGGAACGACGAGATGACGAGCAGCACAGCCAGAAAGATCAGGCCACCTGCGCTGAAGAATCCGTAGACCATGTTGTTTCTCCTTATGAGGAAGCCGCCAAGGGTTCGGCCGGCTCCACCAGCAGCGTCAAGCCATGTCGCGCGATGACGCGGACCTGATCGCCACGCGCAATACCGCTGTCGCAGCGCACGCGCCACCGTTCACCATGGATGCGCGCCCAGCCGTCGCTGTCGGCATCGGCGCCCGAAGTGTCGACGTCCACCACTTCACCCGTCATGCCGATGAGCGTGTCGCCGCCCGTGACCATCGGCCGGCGTCGCGCACGCACGGCCAGGCTGGAGACCGCCAGTACGACGGTCAGGCTCACAAAGGCCAGCCCGATGATGAGCGGAAGTGGCACACCGAAGCCCGGTGTTTGCGTGTCGATCAACATGACCGCGCCAAGCACGAACGCCACAATGCCGCCCACACCCAGCGCGCCGAAGGTTGGCAGGAAGGCCTCGGCCACCATGCAGCCGAGGCCCAGCGCAATCAGCGCCAGCCCCGCGTAGTTGATCGGCAGCATCTGCAGCCCATACAGCGCCACCAGAATGCACATCGCGCCCAGCAGGCCGGGCACCACCATGCCGGGTGTCGAGAACTCAAAGATCAGCGCATACACGCCCACCGTCAGCAACAGGAGGGCCAGGCTCGGGTCGGTAATGACGCCCAGGAAGTGGTTGCGCCAGTCAGGCTCCAGCACCACGGTTTGCGCGCTGGCCGTATGCAGCGTGACGCGGCCGGCAGACGTACGTAGCGCGCGCCCCTCCACTTGCTTGAGCAGGTCGGGGATATCGTTGGCGATGAGGTCGACGACGTGCTGGCTGGCGGCTTCCGGCGCGTCCAGGCTGACGGCTTCGCGGACGGCGCGTTCACCCCAGTCGGCGTTGCGGCCGCGTAGTTGCGCGAGGCCGCGGATGTACGCAGCGGCATCGTGCATTTGCTTGCGGGCGAGGGTGTCTTCGTTGCTCGACGATGTGGCAGGCGCGCTGGCGGGTTTGGCGGCATCACCCGGCGAGGGCGCATGTCCGCCGATACCGATGGCCACCGGCGATGCAGCGCCGAGGTTGGTGGCTGGCGCCATTGCTGCAATGTGGCAGGCATACAGGATGTAGGTGCCGGCGCTTGCCGCGCGCGCTCCGCCGGGTGCCACGTAACCCGCCACCGGCACAGGTGAGGCAAGGATCGCCTGGATGATCTGCCGCATCGACGCATCCAGCCCGCCGGGCGTGTCCATCTGCAGCACGACAAGCTGCGCACCTTGCTCGCGTGCCTGCTGCAACCCGTGGACGACGTAGGCCGCGCTGGCCGGCCCGATGGCGCCCTTGAGCGGCAGCACGACGATTGGCGCGGCAGCGATGGCAACGCTGCACCATGTGGCCGTGACGATTGCCGCCAGCCAGCCCATCCATTGCCGCGTCCACCGTGACCCCATTGACGGTCGCATAGGCGCCTCCGTCGTGATTGCCGCGCTTTCTGCGTTAGACCGGCGGCACGGTCCATCTGCTCCTTGCTGCTCGTCTAAGTGTATGCAGCGATGGCCTCGCTGCCGACCGTGTTGGCTTCCGCATGCGGCTCGCGCAGCACCTGCACCAGCGCTTGCAGGGCGGGGCCCGCCATGTCGCGGTGCCAGGCGAGCACCGTATCGACGCGGCCCGGTTTGCCGAGTGCGTGCACGCTGATCTCCGGCGCATTGGTGTACAGCTCCAGCACCGAGCGCGGCACCAGCGCCACCCCAATGCCCGCCGCCGCACACGCGATGATGGCGTGGTACGAGCCTAGTTCCAGCACGCGCGACGGCACCACGCCATCGGCGGCAAACCAGTCTTCAATCAATTGCCGATACGCACAGCCGGGTTTGAAGCCGAGCAGGGCCGTGCTTTGCACATCGGTGGCGCGGCGGATGGGCGGATGCGCACGGTGGGCGATCAGCACCAGCTCTTCGGCAAACGCCGGCAACGTGGTCATGGCCGCACGCGTGTTGGCCACGCAGGCCGTCTCGGCAATGAACGCGCAGTCGACCTCGAAGTTCGATAGCGCCTGCATCGACTGGCGCGTCGTCATCGTCACCAGTTCGAGCTGTACGCGCGGCCAACGCTGGTGCAACGTGGCCAACAGTGTGGGCAGGCGGCTGGCGGCGGTGCTTTCCATCGAGGCGATGCGCAGGCGCCCGTGTGGCTCGCTCGGTTGCACGGCCTGACGCGCTTCGGCGGCCAGGCGGAGGATGTCGTCGGCGTAGGTCAGCAGCGTCTGGCCGGCGGGCGTGAGCACCATGCGCTTGCTCTCGCGCACGAACAGCTGCACGCCCAGCGACGCCTCCAACTGCCGGATGCGCGTCGTCACGTTCGACTGCACGCGGTTCAACTGTTGGGCCGCCCGGGTGACGCCACCTTCGCGTACCACCGTCCGGAAAATCTCGAGCGAGGCCAGATCCATGATGTATCTCAAATGCTAATGGGTTTGTTCAATATAATTCATTTTTCCGGATGATTGGCCTTGCGTACGATGCAGTACCGATGCCCTCATTCCGAGCCCTTCCATGGAGCACACCCTGTCGTCGCCCTCGACCTTTTCCGCCGCGCAGCACCAGCGCGCCGCCGCCTGGCGCGTCGCGATTGCGGGCATGGTGGCGCTGTCGGTGGCGATGGGCATCGGCCGTTTCGCCTTCACCCCGATCCTGCCGATGATGCTGCACGACGGCAGCGTGACGCTGGCGCAGGGCAGTTGGCTGGCAACGGGCAATTACCTCGGCTACTTCGTGGGCGCGCTGGCCTGCATGGCGTTGCGCGGTGACGCGGCGCGGTTCATCCGCATCGGTCTGGCGGCGACGGTCTTGCTCACAGCGGGGATGGGCGTGCTGCAAGGCCAGCCGGCGTGGCTCGCGCTGCGCTTTGCGGCCGGCATGATCAGCGCGCTGGTGTTTGTATTCACCGCGGGCTGGTGCCTGCACAAGCTGACCGAACTCGGGCATGCGGCGCTGGGCGGCATCATCTTCTGCGGGCCGGGGCTGGGGATTGCCATTCCGGGCCTGGCGGCCAGCGGCATGGTGGCGCTGGGCTGGCACGCAACATCGGCATGGATGGCGTTTGGTGTGCTATCGGCGCTACTTTCGGCGGCGGTGTGGTCGACCATTCGGCCGGAAGCGCGTTCGCATGCCGCGCCTGCGGCGGCCGCGTCGGGCATTGCGCCTGGCTTGGATGTGCCTACCACGGCCATCACGCTTGCCTATGGCTTGGCCGGCTTTGGCTACATCATCACCGCCACCTTTCTGCCGGTGATTGCACGCAAGGTGCTGCCGGCGGGCTCCATCTGGCCCGATCTGTTCTGGCCGATGTTCGGCGCGGGCGTGGCGTTGGGCGCGTTCCTTTCCACGCGGATCAGCCTAGCGCGCGATAACCGCTCGCTGCTCGCGACCGCGTATGCAATGCAGGCTGTTGCCGTGACAGTGAGCATCGTCTGGCCCACGGTGGCGGGGCTGGCGCTCTCGAGCACGCTGCTCGGCCTGCCGTTCACGGCGATCACGCTGTTTGCCATGCGCGAGGCGCGCCGCTTGTGGCCGCACGCCGCGCCGCGCCTGATGGGGTTGATGACCGCGGTGTACGGCATTGGCCAGATCGTCGGGCCGCCGCTGGCGAATCGGCTGTTTGCGGCCACGGGCGGCTTTAACGCGTCGCTGGCTGTCGCGGCCGTGTCACTGGTGGTGGGCGTGGCCACGTTCATCGCCGTCAAACGTGCGTCGCCCATACGTGCGATACGTGTGATGCACAGCATGTAGCGCAGGTCGCCACGCAATCTGCACGCACGTTCTAGAATGCCTCCTCCATTGGAGGAGCCCCATGTCTTTTGCCCTGCGCCCCGGCGCCGTCGTGCCCGGGGGCGAGATCAGCGCCGCCGAGCGTGCTGTGCGCGTCGACTTGGCAGCCGCCTATCGTCTGGCCGCGCTCAACGGCTGGGATGACCTGATCTACACGCACCTCTCGGCCACCGTTCCTGGCGAGCCTGACCACTTCCTCATCAACGCCTTCGGCTTGTCGTTCGACGAGATCACGGCATCCAACCTGGTCAAGATCAACGGCGCGGGCCAGCTCGTTGGCGATTGGCCCGATGCTGCCACGCGGCCGTCCGTGAACGTAACGGGCTTTGCGCTGCACGCCGCTGTGCACGCCGCACGGCCCGATGCGCACTGCGTGATCCATCTGCACAACACGGCAGGCATTGCCGTGTCGGCGCAGAAACACGGGCTGCTGCCGCTGTCGCAGCATGCGCTGCGGTTCCACAAACGCATCGCGTATCACGACTACGAGGGCCTTGCCTTCACGCCGGAAGAGGGCGCGCGCCTGACCGCATCGCTGGGCCAGCAATTCGCCATGCTGCTGCGCAACCACGGCACGCTCACCATCGGCCGCACGGTGGCCGAGGCGCATGTGCTGATGGCCACGCTCATCAAGGCGTGCGAAATCCAGGTCCAGGCGTTGACGGCGGGTGAGGTCATCTCGCCCACACCGCAAGTGGCCGACCGCACCGCCGAACAACTGGAAGACGGCGGCGCCATCGAGGGTGTGATGGAGTGGCCAGCGCTGTTGCGCAAACTGGATAAAATCGACGCTTCATACCGCGACTGATTGAACGAACACGGAGACACCATGCCCACTTTCCATATCGAGATGTTCGAAGGCCGCACCGTCGAGCAAAAGAAGAAGCTCGTCGAAGAAGTGACGCGGGTCACCTGCGAAACCCTCGGCTGTGCCCCGGGCGCGGTCGACATCATCATCGCCGAGGTCAAGCGCGAGAACTGGGCGACCGGCGGCGTGCTGTGGTCTGAACAGAAGTAACCTGCGCCCTGAGCCCTCATTCATGCCTGCCGCCATGCAACACTTCGCCTCCGACAACTACGCGGGCTTCTGCCCGGAATCGCTGAAGTACTTCCTGGAAGCCAACGGCAGCGGCCACGAGCCCGCGTATGGCGATGATTCGTGGACGCAGCGCGTGTGCGATCGCATCCGCGATCTGTTCGAGACCGACTGCGAAGTCTTCTTCGTCTTCAACGGCACGGCGGCCAATTCGCTGGCGCTATCATCGCTGTGCCAGTCGTATCACTCCGTTATCTGCCATGAGCTGGCGCATATCGAAACGGACGAGTGCGGCGGCCCCGAGTTCTTCTCCAACGGCTCCAAGCTGCTGACCGCCAAGGGCGAGAACGGCAAGCTCACGCCCGATGCCGTGGAAGCGCTGGTCACGCGGCGCTCCGATATCCATTACCCGAAGCCCAAGGTCGTCTCGCTCACGCAGTCGACGGAAGTGGGCACGGTCTACACGGTGGAAGAAGTGCGCGCGATCGCGGCGATTGCCAAGCGCCGCCAGCTGCGCGTGCATATGGACGGCGCACGCTTTGCCAACGCAGTGGCGACGCTCGGCGTGCATCCGTCGGAGATCACCTGGCGCGCGGGCGTGGATGTGCTCTGCTTCGGCGGCACAAAGAACGGCTTGCCGGTGGGCGAGGCTGTCGTCTTCTTCGACCGTCGTCTGGCGGAAGACTTTGCGTATCGAGTGAAACAGGCGGGGCAACTGGCATCGAAGATGCGCTTTATCTCCGCACCGTGGCTGGGCCTGCTGGAGAACGACGTGTGGCTGCGGAACGCGCGCCACGGCAACGCGATGGCGCAACTGCTGCATTCGCGCATCGTCGATGTGCCCGGTGTGCGCATCATGTTCCCGACCGAATCGAACGCCGTGTTTGCCGAACTACCGCTGCCCGCCATTGAGGCGCTGCGTGCGCGCGGCTGGAAGTTCTACACCTTCATTGGCGCGGGTGGTTGCCGCCTGATGTGCTCGTGGGATGTGCAGCCCGAAACGGTGGAAGCCTTTGCCGCCGACATCCGCCTCGCCTGCGAACAAGCTGTCTAACCGACCTCTCTCCTATGAGCTTCGACTACCGCTTCTGCCCGCAATGCGCCACGCCGCTCGTCGAGCAGCACACGGCTGGCCGCCTGCGCACCGCCTGCCCGGCGCCGGACTGTGGCTTCGTCCACTGGAACAACCCGCTGCCAGTGCTGGCGGCGGTGGTGGAGTACCGCGGGCAGATGTTCCTGGCGCGCAATGCGTTGTGGCCTGAGGGCATGTTCGCGCTCGTCACCGGGTTCATGGAGCGTGATGAAACGCCCGAAGAAGGCATCGCCCGTGAGCTGAAGGAAGAGACGAACCTCAATGCGCAATCGATCTCGCTGATTGGCGTGTATGAGTTCATCCGCAAGAACGAGCTGATCATCGCGTACCACGTGGTGGCCGATGGCGAGATCGCGCTGTCGGAAGAGTTGGCCGAATACCGTCTGAAGCCATTCGACAAGGTGCATCCGTGGCCAGCAGGTACCGGTTACGCCGTGGCCGACTTCCTGACGGCGCGCGGCTTGCCGGTCAGCTACGTCGACATTCGCACCGGCGAACCCGCCGAGCCGCAGCCGCGCCAATGGCAGCCCACGCGGCTCGTTACAATAGCCGAATGATTCACGTGGGCAGCCCCACCAAACATAGGCTGCTCACCCGCACCACAGAGGAAGACATGGAGTTCCAGAAGGAAGTTGATGCACGCGGCTTGAACTGCCCGCTGCCCATCCTGCGCACGAAGAAGGCGCTTGCCGACATGCAAAGCGGTGACGTGCTCAAGATTCTCGCCACCGACCCGGGCGCCACACGCGACTTCCAGGCCTTCGCCAAGCAGACCGGCAACGAACTGCTGGAGCACAGCGAGCACGACAAGGTCTTCACGTTCTACATGCGCCGCCGTTAAACGCGCAGCGCGCAAAAACACTGCGGGGCGATCCGGGCAGCTTGCCGGATCGCCCCGCAGTCGTTTGGAGCGTTGGTTTACGCTTCGCTGCGTTACTTGCGCGCTTCCATCGCCATGCGCAACGCCAGGCCGGTCAGCACCGAGCCCATCAGATAGCGCTGCATCGACAGCCAGCTCGGCTTGCGCGAGAGGAATGCGGCGATGCTGCCCGCCGTGGCGGCAATCATCGAATTGACGGTGACGCTGACGCAGATCTGCGTGATGCCGAGGCACACCGATTGCACCAGCACACTGCCGTGCGATGGCTCAATGAACTGCGGCAGCAACGACAGATAGAGCACCGCCACCTTCGGGTTGAGCATGCTGGTCAGCAAGCCCATCGTGTACAGCTTGCGCGGGCTGTCCACCGGCAACTCCCGCACCTGGAACGGCGCGCGACCACCCGGGCGCACGGCTTGCCAGGCGAGATACAGCAGATAGATCGCGCCGCCAAAGCGCAGGGCGTCGTACGCGAAGGGCACCGCCATCAGCAGCGCCGTAATGCCGAAGGCTGCGCAGAGCATGTAGAACACAAAGCCCGTCGCAATGCCCGCCAGCGAGATCAACCCCGCATTGCGCCCCTGGCAGATCGAACGCGAGATCAGATAGATCATGTTCGGGCCGGGCGTGAGCACCATGCCGAGTGCGACCAGGGCGAACGTGAGCAGGTTGGTGAGGGTGGGCATGGGGCGGAGCCTGCAAACGAGAAGAAGAGCTTGCAGGCTAGCACCCGCTACGGAACGGCCGACAGATACAGAAACGCAGAAAATTGGCCGATTCTGTATCGGTCCGCTTCAACACCCTAGCCCGATACCGCCTCCTCCAATGACGCCCACAAGTCCTGCATGGTTGGGTTTGTATTTGATACCGCGCGATACGATCGAATCTCCAGTTGCGTGCTCCATTCCTCGCCCCCCGCGCGCACCAGGCGACCGGCATCGATCTCATCGCGAACCGCGCTGAAGGGCAGCCACGCCACGCCGTAGCCCTCCACGACCATCTTCATCAGCAGCATCGCCATGTCGGCCTCGTAGCAACTGCGCAGGTGGTGAGGCCGATCGGCGCTGTTCAGGATCATGTCGACCACTCGACCCATGAAGGTCGTTGCGGTGTAGGCGAGGTAGGGCAGCGGTGCACCGGGCGAACCGGGTAGGGCGAACAGCGGTGCGCCACGCGGGCCTGGCGCGGAGACGGGGATAAAGTCTTCCTGGCCCAGCGTCAGGCTGACGAACTTGTCGCGGTCCAGCAGGATTGGCGCCAGCGGATGGTGGTAGCCGATCATCAGGTCGCAACTGCCCTCGGCCAGCGCGATGACTGCGTCATGCACGTTGGCAGCCACCACGCGGGCG
This sequence comes from Ralstonia sp., assembly GCA_039592975.1. Lineage (GTDB taxonomy): Bacteria > Pseudomonadota > Gammaproteobacteria > Burkholderiales > Burkholderiaceae > Ralstonia. Next base: position 133,162 of record JBCNQE010000014.1, read on the forward strand.
TTGAAGTCGCCGGTTCGCTGATGAAATTGCTTGAGCCATTTCGGCAGGAACGTGAGTGAGAGCGTGTGCCCCGCCACAATCTGGATCGAGCGCCCCGGCATCTTGGCTTCCAGCCGCAAGTGCGAGCGCAGGTCGGTCAATGCTTCGACCGATTCCTTGCTTTGCTCGCAAAACCGCTTGCCTGCCGGCGTGAGCTCGATCGGGTAGGTGCCGCGATCCACCAGCTCTACGCCCACCCATTCCTCCAGCGATTTCACACGGCGGGACAGCGCCGACTGCGTGACGAAGCGCAATTCCGATGCCCTGGAAAAGCTGCGCGTCTGCTCAATGGCGAGGAGGTCTTCAATCCACTTCAACTGCATGGCGTGCTCTCTGAGGAAGGGCTACGGAGGCTGAAACGGCCCTCGTGGTTTACCCGTTGTACCGGCCGCGGGCGCGCGAAAATGGGGCAAAAACACCACAAAAACGCCCCAGTTTAGCGCTGGATGCTGCCCGGTTCCATAACTATGCGAAAGTGGAATAGGTTGATCGCGCATCCTCATCAAGTTATTCGTTTCGCGCTCCTAGAATCCGGAGGCGCCAAGGAGGCGCATGGACGAGGAAGGCGATGGCTATTCAAGAAAAGGTAAAGGGCGCGCGGCGCGAGCACGACCTGTTGGGGTACCGCGAGGTCCCTGCCGAGGCGTATTACGGCATTCATACGCTTAGGGCGCTGGAGAATTTTCCGATTTCGGGTGACCCGATCTCGACACATCCGGAGCTGATTGTCGCGTTGGTCGACATCAAGGAGGCCGCCGCGCTGGCCAACCACGAGCTTGGCATGTTGGACGAGACGCGCTGTCAGGCGATTGTCGCGGCCTGCAAGGCCATTCGCGCCGGCCAGCATGCCGATCAGTTCGCGGTCGACCTGATCCAAGGCGGCGCCGGCACATCGACCAACATGAATGCCAACGAAGTCGTGTGCAACAAGGCGCTGGAGCTGCTCGGCCATTCGCGTGGCGAATACGACGTCTTGCATCCGAACGAACACGTCAACATGAGCCAGTCGACCAATGACGTGTATCCCACGGCGTTGAAGATGGCGACGTATCGCAGTGCCCAGCGCTTGCTTGACCAGATGGCGTTGCTCGAAGCGTCATTCGAGCGTAAGTCGGCTGAGTTCCGAAGCTTTCTGAAAGTCGGCCGCACGCAGCTTCAAGACGCCGTGCCCATGACGCTTGGGCAGGAGTTCGGCACGTACGCGGTCATGTTGGGCGAAGACCGCCAGCGGCTCGGTGAAGCGCTGCCGTTGATCTGCGAAATCAACCTCGGCGCTACCGCTATTGGCACGGGCATCAACGCGCATCCTGACTATGCGGTGCTGGTGCGCAAGCATCTGTGCGCGGTCAGCGGCTTGCCCTTGCACACCGCGCCCTACCTGATTGAAGCCACGCAAGACTGCGGCGCGTTTGTGCAGCTCTCCGGTGTGCTCAAGCGCATTGCGGTCAAGCTCTCCAAGGTGTGCAACGACCTGCGACTGCTCTCCAGCGGGCCGCGCGCCGGTCTGGGCGAGATCAACCTGCCGCCCATGCAGGCCGGCTCCAGCATCATGCCTGGCAAGGTCAACCCAGTGATCCCGGAAGTCGTGAACCAGGTGGCGTTCGAAGTCATCGGCAACGACATGACGATCACCATGGCCGCCGAGGCAGGGCAACTGCAGCTCAACGCGTTTGAACCGATCATCGCGTACTCGCTGTTCCGCAGCATCCGGCATCTGACGCAGGCCTGCGCCACGCTGGACGAAAAGTGCGTGCGCGGCATCACGGCCAATCCCGAGCACATGCGCGACGTGCTGGACCGCTCGATCGTGCTGGTCACGGCGCTCAACCCGTACATCGGCTACGCCAACTCGACGGAAGTCGCGCGGGAGGCGCTGGAGACGGGCCGCAAGGTCGCGGACATCGTGCTCGAACGCGGCTTGCTTTCCGCCGAAGCGTTGGCGCAGATCCTCCGCCCGGAGGTGCTGACTGCGCCGCGCGCACCGATCACGCTCAATCAATAACACCGGAAAGCATCGACATTCCGGGACACATCATCCTTAGGTGGAGGACAACATGAACACAAAGAAACTGACCACGCAGATCGTGGTTGCCATGGTGGCAGGCGTTGCGGTTGGTTGGCTATGTCACGAGTTTGCCAAGGACGCGCAGGCGGCGAAGGACATCGCCAGCTACTTCGGCATCGTGACCGACATCTTTCTGCGCATGATCAAGATGATCATTGCGCCGCTGGTCTTCGCCACGCTGGTGGGCGGGCTGGCAAGCATGTCGGACGGCAAGGCGGTGGGGCGCATCGGCCTGAAGGCTATGGTGTGGTTCGTGTCGGCATCGGCGATCTCGCTCGCGCTGGGCATGCTGCTCGTCAACATCTTCCAGCCGGGTGCGCATCTGAACCTGGCACTGCCCGACGTGGCCGCCGCCACTAACCTGAAGACGGGCGATTTCAGCCTGAAGGGCTTCTTCACCCACGTGTTTCCGAAGAGCATCTTCGACGCGATGGGCAACAACGAGATCCTGCAGATTCTCGTGTTCTCGCTGTTCTTTGGCGCGGCGCTGGCCTATGTGAAGGGCACCGGCAAATCCACCATCGTCAACTGCATCGAAGAGCTGACCAAGGTGATGTTCCGCATGACCGACTACGTGATGCGCTTTGCCCCGGTGGGCGTGTTTGCCGCCATGGCCGCGTCCATTACCGTGGAGGGCATCGGCGTGCTGGTCAGCTACGGCAAGCTGGTCGGCGAGTTCTATCTGGGCCTGGCGATTCTGTGGGCCATCCTGTTTGGCGTGGGCTACCTGTTCCTCGGCCGCGGCACGGGCCGGTTGGCCAAGCTGATTCGCGAGCCGATCCTGCTGGCGTTTTCCACCGCCAGCAGCGAATCCGCGTATCCCAAGACGATTACCGCACTGGAGCGCTTTGGCGTGTCCAAGCGCGTGTCGAGCTTCGTGCTGCCGCTGGGTTATTCGTTCAACCTGGATGGATCGATGATGTACCAGGCCTTCGCGGTGATGTTCATTGCACAGGCCTACAACATTGAGCTGAGCTTCACGCAGCAGCTGACCATCCTGCTGGTGCTGATGGTGACGAGCAAGGGCATGGCCGGTGTCGCACGTGCGTCGCTGGTGGTCGTGGCGGCTACGCTGCCGATGTTCCATCTGCCGGAGGCGGGTCTGCTGCTCATCATCGGCATTGACCAGTTCTTCGACATGGGGCGCACGGCGACGAACGTGGTTGGCAACAGCATCGCCACCGCGGTGGTCTCCAAGCTGGAGAACGAAACGTCGCCCGTGACCGATGCTGATGGCGCGCAGGCTGAACCTGCCATCAACCCGGCATCCATCGTCTAGGCTGAATGAGATCGGGCCAACATCGGCCCGAACAACGATCCTCATCCGACAGCATGCAAGACCTTACCTTCGGAATCATCGGCGGCCTCGGTACGCTTGCCGGGGCAGACCTCTTCCTCAAGCTTGTGAAGAGCCGCGCCGTCATGGCGGACCAGGGCCGCTACCACTTCCTGTTCGAGCAGCACCCGTTTCGTGATGTGACGTTGCCGCTTACCCGCGACGCCAGCATGACGGGGCGCAAGCTCTATGTGTTCAAGACTTGCCAATCCTTTGAAGCGAGGAAGGTCGACTTGGTGCTGATGCCGTGTTTTGCCTCCCACACGTTTCGCGAAGAGCTGCAGGCGGAACTGTCCGTACACATCGTCAACATGATGGATGCGCTGGCACGCCCGCTGGACGATGCGCTTCCCCGCGGCGGCAAGATTGGCGTGCTGGCCTCGGACTATGCCCGCCACGCCCGCCTGTTTGAAGGCCGATTTGGCGAGCGCTTCGAGATCGTGTATCCCACCGAGGCGATGCAGTCCAAGCTCATGGATGCCGTGTACGGTGCAGACGGCATTCGCACGGGCAATACCGAAGGGCTCGGTCTTGAGCATGTGCATCAGGCCTGCCAGGAGCTGATGGAGGCGGGCGCGACCGTGATCGTTCCGGGCATGACCGAGCTGTCACTGGTGGCCCCCGCGCTGCAACGGCGCGGCATTGCGTTCATTGATGTCAACCAGGCCTACGCAGACTACGCAACATCGTTGGTGGATGGGCGTGTTGATGTTGCGTTCAAGCTCGGCATCGTCGGGGGCGTGGGGCCGGCTGCCACGGTGGACTTCATGGGCAAGGTCGTCAAGAACACCAAGGCGGCCAAGGATCAGGACCACATCAAGATGGTCGTGGAGCAGAACCCGCAGATTCCCGATCGCACGGCGAACCTGCTGCGGCAGGAAGCCGACCCGACCGTCGCGCTGTATGCCACCTGCAAGCGGCTCGAATCCGAAGGTGCCAACGCCATCGCCATCCCCTGCAACACGGCCCATGCGTATGTCGAGCGCATCCAGTCGCACCTGTCGGTGCCCATCGTCAACATGTTGACCGAGACGGTGCGACATATCGTCCGCAAGTACGGGCAGGGCACCAAGGTCGGCCTGCTGGCGACCTCCGGCACAGTGGAAAGCCGCGTGTATCACGATGCGGCTGCCGGGCAACTTGAACTCATTGCGCCCGAGCCAGCGTTCCAGGCGCAGGTGATGGAGGCGATCTACGGCGCGGAGGGAGTCAAGGCGGGGCACACAGAAGGACGCTGCGCCGAGCAATTGCGTGCGGCGATCGCGCATTTGGAGCAGCGCGGTGCCAAGGTGCAGATTCTCGGCTGCACCGAATTGCCGTTGATCTTTACGCAGACGGATGTGTTTCCGGTGGACGGCGCGACCGTCGCGCTGGTGGACCCGACGGATGTTCTGGCCAAGCGCTGTGTGGCGCTGGCCCGGCCCAACATGGGTTGAGTGCGAAGGGCGAGCTGTTGCCGGCTACGGCTATCAGCCTGCCTGACCGCTGGGCAAGAAAAAACTCGCGATTGCGAAAGCCTCGCGGGTTTTTGTTGACCACCAAAATTTGGCTCCAAAGCTGGGCGGCGCAAACACGCCTAGCGCTTTCGCCAGGCTGCGCCATTATGGTGCGCATCCGAAGGGCTATGCTTCCGCGAGCGTCGCAGTCGCATGCTCGACGTCACTGATAGCCTCTCCAATGCACGGCGCGATGACGGACAGAGGGGAAGCCCTAATCGCGCTGGTCATCTTTGTGGCAAATGCTTCTTCAATAATTCGAATATTGGAAACCGAAGAGGCTGTATGCATCTGGCGTTCGATCTGGCCACCGTTATCCTTCTTCACGATACGTCGTTGATTGCCGGCGCCGCGGCCATCCTGCACAGCCGCAGGCGTTCAACTCGGCCGATGGGTCTAGAGCGAATTGCTGTCGCTTTCATTGGGTTGGCCATCGGCGCCGCACTGGCTGCCTTTGGTGAACGGGCCGCTTTGCCGTACTGGCTGTGGACCTATCTGAGTATTTTTCTTGGGACAGGCGCCTATCCACTGCTTTGGGATGGCATGCGCCGCCTGAGCGGACGCCGCCACAGTCTCTACGGGATCGTCGTACTCGTGCCGGCGGCATGGTTGCTGATTGGCATCGTTTCGGGCTTTCCGCTCGTCAATGAGCAGCGAGCGAGTGTCTTTCATCTGACAGCGGTGATCTTCCTGGCGGCATCGGCGGGCGAAATCTGGCTGGATCGGCTGAGCGAACCACTACCGGCGCGCCGCCCATTGGCGGTGTGTCTGCTGATCAGTGCCGCCATCTACGCTGTACGGCTGGTCTGCATCGTCTTCGATATCCCCTCGGCGTTCGATTTTGCGACGGCCTTTTTCCTGCAGATCATCTTTAATTTCTGGATCGCGCTATTGGTTGTGACGCTGGTTCGGGAGCGTGGCGAAGCTGGCCTTCAGCTTGCAGCGGATACCGATACGCTCACTGGAATCGGTAACCGCCGATGGTTTCTCGGCCGCATTCCGGCCACGCCGCTCGCAAACAGCGCGCTGGCGATCCTTGATGTGGATCACTTCAAGCAGATCAACGATCGGTTCGGGCATCCGGTTGGTGATCAGGTGCTGGTATCCGTTGCCAAAGCTGTCCGAGACGAACTACGGGACGGGGACGTTTTCGCCCGGTACGGCGGGGAAGAGTTCGTGCTCTTCTTGCCCAATGTCAGCGAGCTGGAGGCCGGGACTGTGACCCAGAGACTTCGCAAACGGATCGAGGCAATGTCTATCGTGGTCGGTGACTCGCATGTCCAGGTGACGGTCAGCATCGGCGTGGCTTGGAGTGACCACAAGGGCGGCAATTGGGATGCCTGGATCCAGGCAGCGGACAGCGCTTGTTATGAGGCGAAGGAAGGTGGGCGCAATCTTGTGAGAACGAGACTTCTGAGGGAGCCGCGTCAGATAACGGCGTAGCTCCTGCGGCCGCGCTCGTTACTCACGCATGGCTACTGACAATGTGAGCGAGATTGGTGCGAGCAGGAATTGCAGACGAACGTGTGGTTAGAAGTCGCCTGAGAAGGTTTGCAACAAAAAACCCCGCAGAGCCAAGCCCAGCGGGGTTTTGTTGCCAAACGTTGGAGACGTTTGAGAGGTGTTTGGTGGAGCCGGCGGGAATCGAACCCGCGTCCGCAAGCCCTCCACAGAGAGTTCTACATACTTAGTTCTGTCATTTGATTTAACCGCCGCATCGCGGACGAACACGCTCTACGACGGCGATTCACTAAGTTTTCGTCTCTAGGCCCGTGACTCACCTAGAGCTTATCTGACGTAAATGACCTCGCTGGTCTTGCGACCCTAGCCCGTCAGCGAGCCAGTGCGAGGACGGCGGCCCTTAGGCTGCCAGTGCGTAACGTTCGTCGTTAGCAGTTATTGCATTCCCATTGATTAACGAGGTGACGGGTCCTCGGTATGCCCTCCACTGCTTCGCAACCCACGTCGAAACCAGGTCGGCCCCAGTAAGGAAGAGAAGATTATCCCATAGATGGGCTACTTCAGCGAGAAATCAACCCGTGTCGTCTTGCCCTTGTCTTTGATGCCCTCGGCGTTCAGCTTGGGCGCCACCACGAAGAGACGTCCGGGCTCCACGCGTTCGGCCAGCGCCACGTGCACGGCATTCGCACGGCGCTGGGCGAGCTCGCGCAGGTCCGCATCCGTCACTTGCACGTTGGTCTCCATCAGCTTGCGCATCTCGTCGGGCGGCAGGGATTTCGCCAGGCCGATCACGTTGCGCGGCTTCGGGAACTTGGCGGCCTTGTAGGCGCGCTCAAGATACTTGTTCTCCTCTTCCGGCTTGACGGTGGTGTCGGCTTCAGCGGCATCACCTGCGTCCTTGAGCTTCTGTTCGCGGATCTGGCGGTTCACGGCTTCGCGGCGCAGACCATCGCGGTCGAATTCCGGATCGACGCGGCCGACGATGTCGAGCTTGAGCGACGGGCGATCCTTCAGCGCGGTGGCCAGCTTGTCGAGCTTGGCGACCGATGCCTGGCTGATGTTCGACGTGCCGGGGTCGAACTCGATGTAGCCGAGTTCTTCGCCACCGCCGCCGAACGCGCTGGCCAGCAGCGAGAACGGCGCCGTTACCGCCCGGGCGATCAGGTTGACGAACGCACGCAGGATCACCCCGCCGATGCTGAACTGCGGGTCATCCAACGAGCCCGACACCGGCACGCGCACGTCGATCTCGCCGCGCGAATTCTTCAGCAACGCCACCGCCAGGCGCACCGGCAGGTTGGTCGCATCCTTGCTCTCCACGCGATCGCCGAAGGTGAGCTGGTCGATGAAGATGTGGTTATCTGCCGTCAGCTTGCCCTGGTCGAGCAGGTAGTGCAGATCCATCGTCAGCTTGCCCTTGGTGATCGGGTAGCCGGCGTATTTGGCGGAGTAGGGCGTGAGGTTGGTCAGTTCCACGCCATCGGCCTTGGCGGTCAGATCTACAAAGGCCGTGGGCGCGAGCGGGTTGACCTTGCCGTGGATGTCGACCGGTGCCGTGCCGTCGACGCTGCCGCGCAGCGTGACGGCAGCGGGCGGCTGGTTGGCGGCGGTGCTGATCGTGCCGACGTTGCCGCCAATGGCCGTCAGGTTGGCGGTGTAGTTGGGTTTGACGAAGTTGTCGGTGAAGCGGATGTTGCCGTCCTGCAGCGTGATGGCGTCGATGCGCAAGTCCGCACCGCCTGCCTTGGGCGCCGGTGGGTTGGAGACAACGGCCGAGGCCGGCGTGCCTGTCGGCGCGGAAGCGGCCACGGGCGCGGCGGCAGGTGTGGAAGCCGATGCTGGTTCAGCCTGCGTGAGCGAACGGCGCTCCTCTTCCGGCTTCACGCGGATGTCCTGCAGGTTCAGGCGACCGTTCGGGTTGATGATGACCCGTGCGTAGAACGTCGAGAGCGCCACTGCGCCCACGCGTACGTGCGGCGTGTTGCCGTCGTAGTTGGCCTGGATGCGGTTGAGCGCGAGCGAGCGCCAGCGCAGGAAGTCGTCCGAGCTGACGCGGTCCTGCAGGCGCACGTTGCCCAGCGTGGCGTTGCCCTGGTAGTTGACCGTCAGCGCCTTGCCCTGATTGAGCACGAGGCGCCCGTCCATCGTCAGCAGCGCGCTGGTGATGGCCGCATTCAACGACTTGTCGAGATACGGATCGAAGCCCGCCAGCGACAGGTTCTGTGAGTTCACCCGCAAGTCAGCCTTGAGCGGTTGCGGCACGACATCCCCTCGCACGTCGAGCTTGCCCTTGCTGCCAAGCCCCGCGTTGATCTGCACGTTGACCGGCTTGCCGAGGTCGCTCGAGGCGTTCTGAACGACCACGTTCAATGGTTCGACACGCACCTTCACCGGATGCGCATTGGTCTGGTCTTCAAAGCCGACGGCGCTGTTGTCCAGTTTCAGCGTCTGCACGGTCACGGCCCACGGCTTCTCTGCTGGTGCGTTGGCCTTGGCTGGCGGTGCGACGGGTTTGGCCGCCACCGGTTGCGGGCCGTCGAGCAACGTGAGCGTGGTGGTGCCGTCTTTCTTGCGCAGCGCATCGAGCTGCAGCCCATCAGTGCGGACTTCGTTCAGGGCGATGGTGCGGGCGGCCAGATCGAAGCTCTTCACATCAGCGCGCAGCAGCTTGGCGCGCAGCGCGGTGTCCTTGCCGGATGCCGGCGCCATCGACACGTCGGCGAGGGCGGCTGTCAGCGGTTCTGCGCGGACGTTGAATTTATCGGGGCCGAAGTCGAGGGCGACCTTGCCGTCCGCCGACAGTGCGCCGTTCTGCAACTGCGGCGCGCCAGCCTGCCGTAGATATGGCCCCACACCAGCCAGCTTCACGCCGTCGAGTTTCAGTTCCAGTTCGCCGTTGCTCTTCTCCAGCGACGTGTTGCCTTTGACATTCAGCGTACCGCCCTGGGCCAGCTTTGCGCCCACATCAAATGTGGTGGGGGCGCCAAGCGTGCGCACGGCCGCTTCGCCGTGGAGGTCTTCCAGCGTCAGGTCGGCGGCGGGTTGTGTGGTGGCATCGCGCCAGTGGACGCTGCTGTTGGCCAGCTGGAACTTGTTGACGGCCACGTCCAGTGGCTTCGGTTTTGCGGTGGGTGCCGGCTCGGGTTTTGCGGGTTTCGCGTCAGCCGGTGCGGGTTTGCCGCCCAACTGCGCAAAGTTGATCGCGCCATCGGGGCCGCGCGCAGCATCGACGCGTACGCCGTCGAGCGTCAGCGCATCGAGGTGGAAGACGTTGTCGAGCGGGCGCACGTCTGCGAGCGTCGCGCGTACTTGCTTGGCGGCCACCAGCGGGGCCTTCGTGGCGTCGGTCACTTCCAGGTTATCCAGGCCGGCGGTGCCATGTACGCGCAGCACTGGCGCACCGGTCTTGGGTTTCTGGAAGTCGATCGTCAGGTCGGTTGTCAGCTTGCCTTGCGGCACGGTCACCGGCAGCGGGCCCGGCACGTAGCCGAGGTAGCGGGGCAACTCCAGCCCATCGATCTTGATGTTCAGGTTCGATTCGAGAGAGTCGGCAAACGGCTTGGTCTTGCCGGCAAAGTGCAGCGGCGCGCCATCAATGCTTGCCGCTAGCAGCGGTTGCACGAAGATGTCCACATCCGCCGGCAGGCTCGCCAGGAAGGGCACGCCAATCTGCAGCCCCTCCACCTTGTGCTGCGCGCCAAGCGGCTGGTCGACAAAGTCGATTGCACCGTTGGTGAGTTGCAGGTTGGCGAACACAAAGCGCGCCGGCTCGGTGGACTTCGGCTTGGGCGGGTTCTCAGGCTGGCTCAGCTTGTCGACGATGTCGGAGAAGTTGAAGCGCTGTTCGGCACTGCGCACGATGTGCACGCGGGGCGCGTCGATGCTGAGCTCTTCGATGACGGGCGCGCGGCGGAAGATCGAACTCCACGACGCATTGACGTGCAGATGGCCGACATCGACGAACGGCGTTTTGCCATCGCGCTCGGCAATATGGAGCTCATCCGCATCGAGCCGAAGCGTGTAGGGGTTGATGCTGATCTTGCCAATCGATACAGGGCGATCCAGCAGCTTGCTGAGCTGGGTTTGCGCCAGATGGTGCAGCAACGGCGGCCCACCAAACGCGCCCAGCAACCCAAACACCACCAAAAAGATCAGCACGCCCAGCCCGATGCGTTTGGTGCGCCGTGAGGTGCCGACCTGTGTTGCCGCTCCACGCACGCGTTCAAGTCGTGTACGCCAACTGCTGGTGTGCGATGGCAGATCAGGACGCGAGTCGGGGGAGGTGCTCATGCTGGTGTCAGTCCGGCCACGGCGTGGCGTGCTTCGTCAGTCGGTCGACCGCCGCGTCCTAGCGAGGAGGCGGCGGTCGTGAATGGTGCCGGGCATCAGCCCGGGTGTCCTGCTTAGGCGCGCTGCGATTCGAGCAGCAAGGGGATCAGCTCGGCGGCACTCGCGATCAGCGCGTCGGCTTGCCACTCAATGGGCGACGGTCCATTACCACAATAGCCGTAACTGGCCGCGATGGTAGGCATGCCGGCGGCGCGGCCGGCTTCGATATCGCGCAGGTCGTCACCCACGTAGACGATCTGCCGCGCGTCGATCCCAATCGATTCGGCCGCATGCAGCAGCGGGGCAGGGTGGGGTTTGGCGTGTGGCGTGGTGTCGCCCGCGACCACGCATGCCGGTGGCACCGGAAACGTCAGTTGCGCCACCAGCGGAACGGTCAGCCGCCCCGATTTATTCGTGACAATGCCCCACGGGATGCCGGCCCGGCCCAACTCGGTCAGCACGTCATCCATGCCCGGAAACAGCCGCGTGTGCACGCAGATATCGGCTTCATAGTTGGCCAGAAAGGCCAGTCGCAACGATTCGAATTCCGCATCCCCCGGCCCCACGCCGAAGGCGACCCCGATCAGCCCGCGCGCACCATGTGATGCCACGGGGCGAAACGCCTCGTAGGCCAGCGGCTCGAGGCCGCGGTCGGTACGGACCTTGTTGGCTGCTGCGGCCAGATCCGGCGCGGTGTCGGCCAGCGTGCCGTCCAAGTCGAACAGCACGGCACCCAGCGGATTCGGAAACTTACTGGCCATCATGCGTTGTTGGGGCGGCGCGTGGCCATCAGGTAATTGACGCTCGTGTCATTCGTGAGCGCGTAGCGGCCGGTGATGGGGTTGTATTCCATCCCGCGCATCTGCTGAGGCTCCAGCCCCGCCGTGCGAATGAAGCCAGCAAGCTCGGACGGACGGATGAACTTGGCGTAGTCATGCGTGCCGCGCGGCAGCATGTTCAGCACGTATTCCGCGCCGATCACCGCCAGCAGATACGCCTTCGCGTTGCGGTGAATGGTCGAAAAGAACACGTGCCCACCCGGTTTCACCAATGTCGCGCAAGCGCGCACAACGGATGCCGGATCGGGCACATGTTCGAGCATCTCCATGCAAGTCACCACGTCAAAGCTGGCCGGCTCGCGTGCGGCCAGCGCTTCTGCGGCGATCTCCTCGTATTCAACCGCCACTCCAGCTTCCAGGCTGTGGAGATCGGCCGCCCGCAATGCTTTGCGTGACAGATCGATGCCTTTGACGGTGGCCCCGGCACGCGCCATGCTCTCTGAAAGGATGCCCCCGCCGCAACCGATGTCGACCACGCGCTTACCGGCCAGCGGTGCGATCGACTGGATCCAGTCAAGCCGTAGCGGGTTGATTTCGTGGAGGGGTTTGAACTCGCTGTTCGGGTCCCACCAGCGGTGGGCGAGTTCACTGAATTTTTCGAGTTCGCCGGGATCGGCGTTCGCGTGAGTGGTGGTCATGTTGCGCTGCGCCTGGGCAGTTCGGCTAGGTGAGGAAATGTACCAAAAAGCACCGTCCCCACCAAATGACGCAGACCAGGAAAAAGGTTTCACATTGAAACAGAGGTGAACAAACGCGCATGCGGCTTCTCCAATTGTCACCTTCCTTCAAGGAGAGATCATGAAATCCAAACAGATTCTGGCGGGACTCGGGATTGCGGGCCTGACCGTGCTGGCTGGCTGCGCCGCCCCGGGCTACGGCGGTGGATATGGTGGCGGGTATGCTCCGCCGCCCGCCTATGGCGGCCAGCCGCAACAGCAACCGGGCGCTCTGTATGGCCGGGTGGAGTCGATCCAGCCGATGCAGGTGCCTGCCAATAGCCCGGGCATCCTGGGGACCATCATTGGTGGTGTGGCTGGCGGCATTCTGGGCCACCAAGTCGGCGGCGGTACCGGCAACACGGTCGCGACCATTGGTGGCGCAGCCCTCGGTGCCTACGCAGGCAACCAGGTCGAGCAGCGGGCAGGTGCCGGCGGACAGACGGTGTATCGCATCAGCGTGCGTCTAGACGATGGCCGCGTCGCCACTGTCACGCAGAAGAACCCGAACAACCTTCGCGTTGGCGATCGCGCCATGGTCGCCAACGATCAGGCGACGCCGTCTTACTAATAGAGATAGAGGAAGGCGAAGCCCAGGCGGTGGCGCGTAAGCGTCGCCGCTTTTTTTCGGCCTCGTATGTCGACGAGGTGAGCCGTTCATTGGAGCCCGACAATCCGACACGCGGGCAAAAAAAAAGCCCAGCTTTCGCTGGGCTTCTTCTTCGGCAGGAACCGAATTACTTCTTGGTGCCGACCACTTCGACATCCACGCGGCGGTTCGGTTGCTGGCAGGCGATTTGTGCCTTGCGAGCGCCCTTGCACGACTTCGGATCCACCTTCAGCTGGCGCTTGCCCTTGCCTTCCGTGTACACGCGGTTGGCTTCGATGCCCTTGCTGACCAGGTAGCCCTTGACGGCTTCAGCACGACGGACCGACAGGCGGTCGTTGTACTTGTCCGAACCGAACGAGTCGGTGTGGCCAACAGCGATCACGACTTCCAGGTTGATGCCTTGCAGCTTCGAGACCAGGTCGTCCAGCTTGGCCTTGCCTTCCGGCTTCAGCACAGCCTTGTCGAAGTCGAACAGCGTGTCAGCAGCGAACGTGACCTTCTCGGAACCAACCACCGGAGCAGCCGGAGCGGCCGGGGTAGCAGCAACCGGAGCAGCAGCCGGAGCCAGAGCGCCATCGCACTGTGCGTTGGCAGTTGCCGGCGTCCAGAAGCCATTGCGCCAGCACAGTTCGTTCGTGCCGTTCTTCCAGACCCACTCGCTCGTGCCGTTACCCCAGTTGTCGTTGACGGCCTTCTTTTCGTAGGGCACGGACTGAGCGTAAGCGGATGCAGTCAGAGCTACCGCAGCTGCAGCGAACGCGAGCTTGGCAAATTTTTTCATATTTCTCCTCTCAGGATGAGATCACCGCAGAAGACTGCGAGCAGATGGGACGAAAACAAGTCATACATTCTTCGGAGTGTAGCATCCTCGATGTAGCGAATTCGCCACTTCGAACAATGTCTGCCTCTTCGCTGGGGGATTGTGCCACAAGCACGCACTCCTAAAAAGCAAATATAAGCGATTCGAACGGGGCGCCAGGGCCTTGTGGTGTGTACGCAACAAGGCAGGAAACGGCTCGCAAACCCTTATGGGGATTGGATTGGCGGTTTCGGCGTTCTTCGCAGGGAACGTGCCCGGGGTTGAGCATGCGCCGCACGCCTGTGTGAGGGGAGGGGGCTTGCGGCATGGTAAAATGTTCTGTTATTCGCGCAACCGCAGCGCCTTGTAGTGCTCACTATTGTGGTCACTGCCGGGCCTCCCACCGTTCGCCCAATGGATCAATTCGCCAAAGAGACACTCCCGGTATCGCTCGAAGAGGAAATGCGCAGTTCGTACCTCGCTTACGCCATGAGCGTGATCGTGGGCCGCGCTCTTCCAGATGTACGGGATGGTCTCAAGCCGGTGCATCGTCGTGCGTTGTACTCGATGCACGAGCTGAACAACGACTGGAATCGCCCCTATAAGAAGTCCGCGCGTATCGTCGGGGATGTGATCGGTAAGTATCACCCCCACGGCGACACTGCTGTATACGACACCATCGTGCGGATGGCGCAGAACTTCTCGCTGCGTTACATGCTCGTCGACGGGCAGGGTAACTTCGGCTCGGTTGACGGCGATAACGCCGCAGCCATGCGGTACACCGAAATCCGCCTGTCGAAGATCGCCCACGAACTGCTGGCCGACCTCGACAAGGAAACCGTCAATTTCGAGCCGAACTACGACGGCAGCGAAAGCGAGCCCTCGGTTCTGCCGGCGCGCATTCCGAACCTGCTGGTTAACGGTTCGTCGGGGATTGCGGTCGGTATGGCGACCAACATTCCGCCCCACAATCTGAATGAAATTGTCGACGGTTGCCTGCATCTGCTGAGCAATCCGGACGCAACGGTGGATGAGCTGATCGAGTTGATCCCGGCGCCGGATTTCCCGACGGCCGGCATCATCTACGGTATCTCGGGTGTGCGTGAGGGTTACCGCACCGGTCGTGGCCGTGTGGTGATGCGCGCCAAGACGCACTTTGAAGATATCGACCGTGGTCAGCGCCAAGCGATCATCGTCGACGAGCTGCCGTATCAAGTTAACAAGCGCACGCTGCTCGAGCGCATCGCCGAACTGGTGACGGAGAAGCGCGTCGAGGGCATCTCGGACATCCGCGACGAGTCGGACAAATCCGGCATGCGCGTGGTGATCGAACTCAAGCGCGGCGAAGTGCCGGAGGTCGTGCTCAACAACCTCTATAAGAATACGCAGCTGCAAGACACGTTCGGCATGAACATGGTGGCGCTTGTCGATGGCCAGCCGCGCCTGCTGAACCTGCGCCAGATGCTGGAGTGCTTCCTGCTGCACCGCCGCGAGGTGGTGACGCGTCGCACCGTGTTCGATTTGCGCAAGGCGCGCGAGCGTGGCCACATCCTTGAAGGCTTGGCCGTTGCGCTGGCCAACATCGACGAGTTCATCGCCATCATCAAGGCTGCGCCGACCCCGCCGGTCGCGAAGGCCGAATTGATGAGCCGGAGCTGGGATTCGGGTCTGGTGCGCGAAATGTTGTCGCGTGCCGAAGGCGAAACCGCTGGTGGGCGCGACGCCTATCGTCCGGAAGGTCTGCTGCCCGCGTTTGGCATGCAAGGCGACGGCTTGTACAAGCTGTCGGACACGCAAGCGCAGGAAATCTTGCAAATGCGCCTGCAACGCCTCACCGGGCTGGAGCAGGACAAGATCGTCCAGGAATACCGTGAAGTCATGGCGCAGATCGCCGATCTGCTGGACATCCTGGCGCGCCCGGAGCGCATTACTGCCATCATCGTCGAGGAACTCACCGCGATCCGCGCGGAATTCGGCGATGAGCGTCGCTCGCAGATCGAGCACAATGCCACCGAGTTGGATACCGAAGACCTCATTACGCCGCAAGATCTGGTGGTGACGCTGTCCCACAGCGGCTATATGAAGAGTCAGCCGATTTCCGAATACCGTGCGCAGAAGCGCGGCGGGCGTGGCAAGCAAGCCGCCGCCACGAAGGAAGACGACTGGATCGACACGCTATTTGTCGCCAACACGCACGATTACATCCTCTGCTTCTCGAACCGCGGCCGTCTGTATTGGCTGAAGGTGTGGGAAGTGCCGGCAGGTAGCCGTAACTCGCGCGGTCGCCCGATCGTGAATATGTTCCCCCTGTCGCCGGGCGAGAAGATCAACGTGATCCTGCCAGTCAAGCAGTTTGACGAGCAGCACTTCGTCTTCATGGCCACGTCGAAGGGCACCGTGAAGAAGACTGCGCTGACGGAGTTCTCCAACCCCCGCAAGGCCGGCATCATCGCCGTGGACCTGGACGAGGGCGACTTCCTGATTGGTGCGGACATTACCGATGGCCAGCACGACGTGATGCTGTTCTCGGATGCCGGCAAGGCGGTGCGCTTCGACGAGAACGATGTGCGACCGATGGGCCGTCAGGCCCGTGGCGTTCGCGGTATGAACCTCGAAGAGGGGCAGCAGGTGATCGCGATGCTGGTGGCGCCTGCAGAAACGGAAGGCGAAGGCGCGCAAGCCGTTGCCGGCAGCGTGCTCACGGCCACCGAAAATGGCTACGGCAAGCGCACGCCGATCTCCGAATACACCCGTCACGGCCGTGGCACCAAGGGCATGATCGCCATCCAGACCTCCGAGCGGAACGGCAAGGTGGTCGCCGCCGCGCTGGTGGCGCCGGAAGACGAAATCATGTTGATCACGACGGGCGGCGTGCTGATCCGCACGCGTGTGGACGAGATCCGCGAAATGGGCCGCGCGACGCAGGGCGTGACGCTCATCTCGGTGGGCGAGGGCAATAAGCTGTCCGGGCTCCAACGCGTGGTGGAATCCGATGCGGAAGGGGCGGATGGCGCGGACGCGGCCGATGTAGCGCCGGACGCCGACGCACAGTCGGACGACAGCAGCGAGACATAATTAGAAACATCTTTTGCTTGCCGCTGAGCCCAGTTCTGTCATGATGCCGGACCTGTGCGCGGCAAGGGATTGGAACTTTTACATCACATGCCCGGCCCAATGGCAACGCTTATCTTTAAGGGAGCAACAATGCACAAGAGTCTCAAACTGAAACATCTGATCGTGGTGGCTGGCTTCGCTCCGCTGTTTGCTTTCGCCCAAGCTGGCGATGCCGACAAGACGGCTGCCATCAAGGACTTGCTGACGACGATGAATGTTGACGCAGCGATCAAGGGTCAAGGTGAAGTGCTGGCTAATGGCGCCAAGCAGGAAGCCCCCCTGGTGCTGGAGCAGGCTCTGGTTGAAAACAAGACTCTGAACGACAAGCAAAAGCAGGCTGCGGTCGAAAAGCTGAAGAAGAACGGCGCCGTGCAGCGTATGACCGACAGCGCTGGCAAGGACTTCGACACCGAGGCATTCCGCAAGGATGCTCTGCAAGCCCACTATGATTCCCTGGGCAAGGTGTACACCACGCAGCAGATCAAGGATCTGACGGCATTCCTGAAGACGCCGAGCGGCCAAGCCTTCATGCAGAATCAAGGCAAGGCCATGCAAGACGTGTGGGGCAGCGTGATGCAAAAGTACGGCCCGCAAGTCGGCAAGAAGATGCGCGACATGGCTGACAAGGAAGTTTCCGCCGCTTCGAAGTAATTGGCCGACATAGATGGACGATTGGGGCGCAATCCCCGTCGTGCCGACAGTTGGTAGATAATGGCTGTTTGGGTTTGCGCCCAGACAGCCATTTTTCTTTTGTCCTTCGCCCCATGAACCAAGCGGATCGAGCTCTTCAAGCCAGCCAGGCGCGCGTGTACAACTTTTCGGCAGGTCCGGCAGTGCTGCCGGCCGAAGTGCTGGAACAGGCGAAAGAGGAGATGCTCTCCTGGCACGGCAGCGGCATGAGCGTGATGGAGATGAGCCATCGCGGCCGCGAGTTCGAAAGCATCTTGGCAGCAGCCTTCGGGGATCTGCGCGAGTTGCTGGTGGTGCCCGACAACTACGAGATCCTGTTCCTGCAGGGCGGTGCTATCGTCGAGAACGCCATCGTGCCGCTGAACCTGATGCGCCGGGTGTCTGCGGAGGCACCCAAGGCGGACTACGTCGTCACCGGCACATGGTCGGTCAAGTCGCAGCAGGAAGCGCGCAAGTACGGCGAAGTGAATATCGCCGCTACGAGCGAGGCCGAGCGCTTCCACAAGATTCCGGATGTGTCGACGTGGCAACTGTCGAGCGACGCGGCCTATGTGCACCTGTGCACCAACGAGACGATCGTTGGCGTGGAGTATCAGGAGACACCGGATATCGGCCAATCGCACGGGCGCGTGGTGGTGGCGGATGTGTCGAGCCACATCCTTTCGCGGCCGATCGACTGGAACGGTTATCAAGTCTTGTACGGCGGCGCGCAAAAGAATATCGGCCCGGCCGGCTTGACCATTGCCATCGTGCGCAAGGACCTGCTGGGCCACGCACACCCGCTGTGCCCGTCGGCATTCAATTGGCGCCTCGTGGCTGAGAACGGCTCGATGTACAACACGCCGCCGACCTACGCGATCTACATCGCGGGCCTCGTGTTCCAGTGGATCAAGCGCCAGGGCGGCGTTGAGGCGCTGGAGACGCGCAACATCATCAAGTCGAAGATGCTGTACGACTTTATCGACGCCAGCAGCTTCTACCGCAACGAAATCGATCCGACGTGCCGTTCGCGCATGAACGTGCCGTTCTTCCTCAACGACGAATCCCGCAACGAGGCGTTCCTTGCCCAAGCGCGCGAGCGCGGGCTGGTGCAGCTCAAGGGCCACAAGTCCGTGGGTGGCATGCGAGCGAGCATCTACAACGCGATGCCGCTGGAAGGTGTGGAAGCGCTGGTCGACTTCATGCGCGACTTTGAGCGGGCGTCCGCTTAAGCTGCACGTCCAACCACGGCAGAACATTGCGCGAAGCGCCTGCTTTGTGCGGCAATTTGCAATCCGTTGCCGAACCCGATTCTTACAATGACCAGTCAGTCAGACGATACGAAACAGAATAAGGACGCCGCACTCGCGGCGGAGTTGGCGCCATTGCGTACGAAGATCGACGCAATTGATAGCCAACTGCTTACGTTGCTCTCAGACCGCGCCAAGGTGGCGCAGGAAGTGGGCGAGGTGAAGAAGCGCTATTCGGCGCCAGCCTTCCGGCCCGATCGCGAATTGCAGGTCATCCGCAAGATGCAGTCGAGCAACCAAGGGCCGCTGCATGACGAGAGCCTCGCCGCCATCTGGCGTGAAGTGATGTCCGCGTGCAGAGGCCTGGAGCAGGCACTGCGCATCGGTTATCTAGGGCCGGCGGGTACGTTCTCGGAGCAGGCGGTGTTCGCCCACTTCGGTCATGAAATCCAGACGGTGCCGTGTCCAAGCATCGACGAGGTATTCCGCGCGGCGGAGTCCGGCTCGGTCGATTGCGGCGTGGTGCCGGTCGAGAATTCGACGGAAGGCGTGGTGTCGCGCACGCTCGATCTGTTTTTGCAGACGTCGCTGAAGATCAGTGGCGAGATTGCGCTGCGGGTCCACCACAACCTGCTGCACAAGACGGGCGACATGTCGCAGGTGAAGGTAGTGCGCGCGCATGCGCAGGCGCTGGCGCAGTGCCAGCGCTGGTTGAATACGCACTACCCGCACCTGACGCGCGAAGCAGTATCGAGCAACGCCGAAGCCGCGCGCATGGCCGGTGAAGACGAGACCGTTGCCGCGCTGGCAAGCGTGCAGGCAGCTAACCGCTACGGCCTGCACGTGGTGCGCGCCAACGTGGAAGACGATCCGCACAACCGCACGCGCTTCGTCGTGATCGGCAACTACGAGACGGAGCCGAGCGGGCGTGATCACACCTCGCTGATCCTGTCGGTGCCGAATGAGGCTGGTGCGGTCTACAAGCTGTTGGCGCCGCTGGCAGACAACGGCGTGTCAATGTGCCGCTTCGAGTCGCGGCCGGCGCGCAGCGGCGCGTGGGAGTACTACTTCTACGTCGACGTGGAAGGGCATCAGCGTGACCCGCAAGTGGCGCGCGCGCTGGAAAAGCTGCGTCATGACGCGGCGTATTTCAAAGTGCTGGGGTCCTATCCCTCAGCACACTGACGGGGGCGTCGCAAACCTACTGCGCGGCCCGATCTTGGGCCTGCGATTCTCACCGTACCCACGTACGGTTCCGCTTCTCGGTCCCAAGCTCGGGTCGTTCGCTGAGGTTTGCGGCGATCCCTAGGGATTCAAGGCGCCTCGCATGGGCGGGGCGCTGACAACAGAGGAGCACCCCATGTCTTTGCAGTTCGGCCCTGCGCAGTTTGGTCCCGAATACGTCCGCGCCATCGCCCCCTATGTGGCCGGCAAGCCGATTTCCGAAGTGGCCCGCGAGTTCGGCCTGGATGCCGCGCGCATCGTCAAGCTGGCGTCCAACGAGAACCCGCTCGGCATGCCGCAATCGGCCAAGCACGCCATGGCGGTGGCCATCGACGAGTTGGCGCGCTACCCGGATGCCAACGGCTTCGGCCTGAAGGCCGCTCTGCATGACAAGTTTGGCGTGCCGGAAGCGTGGATCACGCTCGGCAACGGCAGCAATGACATCCTCGAACTCGCCGCGCGCGCACTGGTGGCGCCGGGGCAGGGCGTGATCTACGCACAGCATTCGTTTGCCGTGTATGCGCTGGCGGCGCAGGAAGTCGGTGCGCGCGCCATCGAAGTGCCGGCACGCGATTACGGCCACGATCTCGACGCCATGGCCGCGGCCATCACGCCGGACACGCGCCTCATCTACATCGCCAACCCGAACAACCCGACCGGCACGTTCCTGCCGGCCGAAGACATCGCCACGTTCCTAGCCAAGGTGCCGCCGACCGTCGTCGTGGTGCTGGACGAGGCGTACAACGAGTTCCTCAAGCCCCAGCAGCAGTACGACTCGGTGGCGTGGGTGCGCCAGTATCCGAACCTGCTGGTGTCGCGCACGTTCTCCAAGGCGTACGGGCTGGCCGGGCTGCGCGTGGGTTACGGTATTGCCCAGCCGCAACTGACGGACCTGCTCAACCGCATCCGCCAGCCGTTCAACGTGAACAGCTTGGCGCAAGCCGCCGCCGTGGCCGCGCTGAACGACGCTGAATTTCTGCGCCAATCCGCCGAACTGAACGCTGCCGGCTATGTGCAGTTGACCAGCGCGTTCGCTCGCCTCGGCCTGCAATACGTGCCGTCGTCGGGCAATTTCGTGCTGGTGCGTGTGGGTGACGATAACGGCGCTGGCGCGCGCGTGAACTTGGCGCTGCTCAAGCAGGGTGTGATCGTGCGCCCGGTCGGCAACTATGGTCTGCCGCAATGGCTGCGCATCAGCATCGGGCTGCCGGAAGAAAACGCCACCTGTATTGAAGCGCTGGAAGTGGCGCTGGCGCAGGAAAAAGCCACCGCGTAACTTCTGTTGCGACGGTCGCGCGGGCATCGGGCGCCGCGCACATCGGGCTACAATGCCGCTTTGCTTTTTTCTGGCAGGGCGGTGTTGTGGCCTCTTCTTTTTCCAGTTCCCGGTTGGTGATCGTTGGCGTTGGTCTGATTGGCGGTTCGCTGGCGCTGGCGTTGCGCCGCGCGGGCGTGGTCGGGCATATCGTCGGCGTCGGGCGTTCGGCGGCAACGCTGGAAGCGGCCATTCGCCTGGGCGTGATCAACGAAGCCCTCCCGATGGAAGAGGCGGTGCGCGGGGCTGACATGGTCGTGCTCTGCGCGCCCGTGGCGCAGACGCTGCCCTTGCTGCTCGCCATGCAGCCGCACCTCGGTCCGGACACCATCATCACGGATGCCGGCAGCACCAAGTCCGACGTCATCATGGCGGCCAAGACCGCGCTGGGCGATCAGGTCAGCCAATTCGTGCCCGCGCACCCGATTGCCGGCCGCGAGCTGAACGGCGTGGAAGCCGCGCTGGCTGATCTCTACTTCGGCAAAAAGACCGTGCTGTGTCCGCTGCAGGAAAACCGCCGTGCCGATGTCGAGCGCGTGCAGGCCATGTGGGAAGCGGCGGGTGCGGTTTGCCACATCATGTCGGCCGTGCAGCACGACGCCGTGTTTGCCGCCGTCAGCCACCTGCCGCACGTGCTGTCGTATGCGCTGGTCGCACAGATCATCAATGCCGAAGACGCCGACCTCAAGCTGGATTTCGCCGGCGGCGGTTTCCGCGATTTCACCCGCATCGCCGCCTCGTCGCCCGAGATGTGGCGCGACATCTGCCTGTCAAACCGCGAAGCACTGCTGCGCGAGTTGAACACGTACGAAGCCGTCATCGGCCGCCTGAAAACCATGATTGCCGAGCGCGATGGCGCGGCGCTGGAACGTGTGTTCCGCCGCGCCAGCGACGCTCGCCTGGCCTGGCCGCAACGCGTGGCATCCACCACGCAACCCGAATAACGTTTTGGATTGGATTCATGGAATACCTCGACGTCGGTCCGCTGAAAGCGGCGCGCGGCACCATCAAGCTGCCGGGCTCGAAGAGCATCTCTAACCGCGTGCTATTGCTGGCCGCGCTGGCGCAGGGCGAAACCGTTGTGCGCGAGTTGCTGGACTCCGACGACACGCGCGTCATGCTGGCCGCGCTCGACAAGCTCGGCGTGTCGGTCGAGCGTCTTGGCGAGAACGACTACCGCGTCACTGGCACGGGTGGCCGTTTTCCGAGCAAATCCGCCGATCTGTTCATGGGTAATGCCGGCACAGCCATTCGCCCGCTGACCGCTGCGCTCGCGCTGCAAGGCGGCGAATACACGCTGCACGGCGTGCCGCGCATGCACGAGCGGCCCATCGGCGATCTGGTCGACGGCCTGCGCCAAGTCGGCGCGCGCATTGACTACACGGGCAACGAAGGTTACCCGCCGCTGGCCATCCACGCTGCGGCGGTCAAGATCGATGCGCCGATCCGCGTGCGCGGCGATGTGTCGAGCCAATTCCTGACCGCGCTGTTGATGGCGCTGCCGCTGGTGGAGTCTGCTGGCAACGTCACTATCGAGGTGGTCGGCGAGCTGATCTCCAAGCCCTACATCGAAATCACGCTGAACCTGATGGCGCGTTTTGGCGTGCAGGTGGTGCGTGACGGCTGGGCATCGTTCACCGTGCCGACCGGCGCGACCTACCGGGCGCCGGGCGAGATTTTCGTGGAAGGCGATGCTTCGTCCGCGTCGTATTTCCTGGCCGCCGGTGCGCTGGGCGGTGGGCCGGTGCGCGTGGAGGGCGTCGGCATGTCCAGCATCCAGGGCGACGTACGCTTTGCCGACGCGCTCAACCGCATGGGCGCCAACGTCATGGCTGGCGGCAACTGGATCGAAGTGCGCGGCGTCGAGCGTGACGACGGCAAGCTGCACGCGGTCGAGTTGGATTGCAACCACATCCCCGATGCGGCGATGACGCTGGCCGTGGCCGCGCTCTTTGCCGACGGCACCACCACCCTTACCAACATCGCCAGCTGGCGCGTCAAGGAAACCGACCGCCTGAGCGCCATGGCCACCGAGCTGCGCAAGCTTGGCGCCACGGTGGAAGAGGGCGCGGACTACATCCGCGTGACGCCGCCGTCGCAATGGACCCCGCCGGCCGGCGGCATCGACACCTACGACGACCACCGCATGGCGATGGCCTTCTCGCTAGCCGCGTTCGGCCCGGTGCCGGTACGGATCAACGACCCGCGCTGCGTCGCCAAGACGTTCCCGGAATATTTCACGGCGTTCGGCAGTATCGCTGCTTGAAACGCAATTAACCGACAGCATTTCATTATGTCCGACGCCGCTGCTTCCACGCCGTACCCGGTCATCACCATCGACGGCCCGACCGCGTCCGGGAAGGGCACTGTTGCCCACCAGGTCGCCGATTTGCTGGGCTTCCACCTGCTGGATAGCGGCTCCCTGTACCGCTTGGTGGCTCTCGTCAGCATGCGCGAGAACGTGGACGACCACGACGTTGCCAGCCTCGTCCGCATCGCCAGCGAGCTCGATGTGCGCTTCAAGGCCGACCACATCTGGCTCAAGGGTGAAGATGTGAGCTTGGCGCTACGTCATGAGTCGGTCGGCAACCAGGCCTCGGCGATTGCCGTGCACGGGGCGGTGCGGGAGGCGTTGCACGCACGTCAGCGCGCATTCCTGGAGGCGCCCGGCCTCGTGGCCGACGGCCGCGACATGGGCACCGTGGTTTTCCCCGAAGCGGTGCTGAAAGTGTTCCTCACGGCAAGCGTGCAGGCACGCGCCGAGCGGCGCTATAAACAATTGATTGCAAAGGGTTTTTCTGCTACAGTGGAAAGTCTTTCGCAGGACTTGGAAGCGCGTGATTTGCGGGATCGCACCCGCAGCGTCGCGCCGCTACGTCCGGCGCAAGATGCGCGGCAACTGGATTCGTCCGATATGACGGTCGATGAAGTGGTCGCGCAGGTACTGGACTGGTACCGGCAGGTGCAGGGCGCCAACAAGGCGAACTGAACCGGCGGAACTGGTTCGATCGGTGCTGATGGCGTGTTGCTGTCAGCGGTTGTTCAACTCATAACCCCGCATACCTGTCTTCGCCCATCCTGAGCGAAAGCCATGCGAGGCATGTTCTGCGGATGCCTATTTTTTATGTCCCAAACTAACGAATCTTTTGCCGCCCTGTTCGAAGAGTCGATCGCCAAGTCCAATATGAAGGCTGGCGAAGTGATCTCTGCGGAAGTTG
>JBCNQE010000015.1:0-141060 GCA_039592975.1 Ralstonia sp.
AGATGTTGTTGTCTCCATGCGAGACCCACACGCCCAGCATGGCGGCAAACAGGCTCATCGGCACGATCAGGATCACGGCCAGCGGCAGCGTCAGGCTTTCGTACTGCGCAGCCAGCACCAGGAACACCAGCAGCACGCAGATCGGGAAGATCCACACGGCGGAGTTGCCAGCCAGGATTTGCTGATACGTCAGGTCCGTCCACTCGAAGCGCACGCCCTTGGGCAGCGTTTCATGGGCAATGCGTTCCACGGCCGCCTGTGCCTGGCCGGACGAGAAGCCCGGCGCCGGCCCGCCGTTGATGTCGGCAGCGGTGTAGCCGTTGTAGCGCACCACCATGTCCGGCCCGAAGCCTTGCGACACACGCAGCAGAGACGACAGCGGCACCATGTCACCCGCCTGGTTGCGTGTCTTCAGCTGCAGAATGTCTTCGGCATGGGCGCGGAACGGCGCGTCTGCCTGCACCTTCACCTGATACGTGCGGCCGAAGCGGTTGAAGTCGTTCACGTACAGCGAGCCCAGGTACACCTGCATGGTGTCGAACACGTCGGTAACGGGCACACCCAACTGCTTGGCCTTCACGCGGTCGAGATCAGCATTCAACTGCGGCACGTTGATCTGGTAGCTCGAGAACGACGGGCCCAGCTCAGGCGCTTGGCGTGCCTTCGCCATGAAGGCCTGCGTGGCGGCAAAGAGCTGCTCGTAGCCGACCGAGCCCCGGTCTTCGATCTGCATCTTGAAGCCGCCCACCGTGCCGAGACCCTGCACCGGCGGCGGCGGGAACACGGCGATGAACGCATCCTTGATGGCGCCGTACTGCTTGTTCAACTGGCCCGCAATCGCACCGCCCGACAGGTCGGCGCTCTTGCGCTGGTCAAACGGCTTGAGCGTGACGAACACGATGCCGGCGCTCGGGCTGTTGGTGAAGCCGTTGATCGACAGGCCCGGGAAGGCCACAGCGCTTTCCACGCCGGGGTGCTTCAGAGCGATGTCCGACATGCGGCGGATCACGTCTTCCGTGCGGTCCAGCGAGGCACCGTCCGGCAGTTGCGCGAAGCTCACCAGATACTGCTTGTCCTGCATCGGCACGAAGCCGCCCGGTACCTTGTTGAACAGCAGCGCGGTGGCGCCGATCAGCGCCAGGTAGATGCCCAGCATCACGGCTTTGCGACCGATCACGCGCGAGGTGCTGCGGCCATACGATTCCGAAGCCGCACCAAACACGCGGTTGAACGGACGGAAGATCCAGCCCAGGCCCTTGTCCATCGCACGGGCCAGCCAATCCTTGGGCGCGTCATGGCTCTTGAGCAGCAGGGCTGCGAGTGCCGGTGACAGCGTGAGCGAGTTGAACGCCGAGATCACGGTCGAGATCGAAATCGTCAGTGCGAACTGCTTGTAGAACTGACCGGTCAGGCCCGTCATGAAGGCCAGCGGCACGAACACGGCAATCAGCGTCAGGGCAATGGCGATGATCGGGCCGCTCACCTCGCGCATGGCCTTGTACGTGGCCTCGCGTGGCGATAACCCTTCGGCGATGTTCCGCTCGACGTTTTCCACCACCACGATGGCATCGTCCACCACGATCCCGATCGCCAGCACCAGCCCGAACAATGACAGCGCGTTGATCGAGAAGCCGAACATCAGCATCAGCCCGAACGTACCGATGATGGACACTGGCACCGCCAGCAGCGGAATGATCGACGCACGCCACGTTTGCAGGAACAGGATCACCACGAGCACCACAAGCGCCACCGCTTCCAGCAGCGTGTGCGTGACGGCTTCGATACTGGAGCGGACGAACTGCGTCGGGTCATACACGATGCGGTAGTCGACGCCTTCGGGAAAGTCCTGCTTCAGCTCCTCCATCGTCTTGCGCACGTCATCCGAGATCTGCAGCGCATTGGAGCCAGGCGCCTGGAAGATCGGAACGGCCACCGCCTGTTTGTTGTCCAGCAGCGAGCGCAGGCCGTATTCCGATGCGGCCAGCTCGATGCGGGCCACATCACGCAGATACGTCACTGCGCCGTTGGGCGAGCTCTTGAGGATGATGTCGCCGAATTCCTGCTCGGTCTTCAGGCGGCCTTGCGCGTTGACGGACAGTTGCAGGTCCGTGCCCGGCACCGACGGCGAACCGCCGATCACGCCAGCCGCCACCTGCACGTTCTGGTCGCGGATGGCCTTGACCACTTCGTTGGCCGTCAGGCCGCGTTCGGCGACCTTGTTCGGGTCCAGCCACACGCGCATCGAGTAGTCACCCGAGCCGAACAATTGCACCTGGCCCACACCGGCGATACGCGCAAGGCGATCTTTGACGTTCAGCACCGCGTAGTTGCGCAGGTACGTCATGTCGTAGCGGTCATTCGGCGACAGCAAGTGCACCACCATCGTCAGGTCGGGGCTGCTCTTGATGGTGGTCACGCCCAGGCGCTGCACCACATCCGGCAGGCGCGGCAGCGCTTGCGACACGCGGTTCTGCACGAGCTGCTGTGCCTTGTCCGGGTCGGTGCCCAGCTTGAAGGTGACCGTCGTGGTCATGTTGCCGTCGCTGTTGGCCTGCGACTGCATGTACAGCATGTTCTCGACGCCGTTGATCTGCTCTTCGAGCGGCGAGGCGACGGTCTCGGCAATCACCTTGGGGTTGGCGCCCGGGAACTGCGCGCGCACCACCACCGAGGGCGGCACGACCTCGGGGTACTCCGAGATTGGCAATCGCCAGATCGAGATGACCCCGATCAGCAGGATCAGCGTGGAGAGCACGCCCGCAAAGATCGGGCGGTCCACGAAAAATTTAGAGAAGTTCATGGCTGTGAGCGATGAGGTTCAGGCGCTTTTCAGGCGCGGTCGGCCGGCTGGCGTTGCGCGGCGGCTGTTTTAGCGTTTGCGGGCTTGGCTTCAGCCTTGGCGGCGGGGGCGGCAGGGGTGTCGGCTTTGGCCTCGGCTGGCGTAGCGGGGGCCTCCGGTTGTGCACCAGGCAGTACCACTCGCTTGGTCACCAGGCTATCCATGGTCACCGCGTTGGGTGCCACGGCGTCGCCCGGGCGCACGCGCTGGATGCCATTGACGACGATGCGCTCACCCGCCTTCAGGCCGGACTTCACCACGCGCAGGCCATCGATGGAGGCACCCAGCACAACCGGGCGATAGCTCGTCTTGTTGGCCGCATCCACCACCAGGACGAACTTCTTGTCCTGGTCCGTACCGATGGCCTTGTCGCTGATGAGGATGGCGTCGTGCGGCGCGCCGGTGCTCATGCGCACGCGGGCGTAGAGGCCCGGGGTGAGACGGCCGTCGGCGTTGTCCAGCGTGGCACGCACGCGGATCGTGCCCGAGCGCACGTCCAGCCGGTTGTCGACGGACTGGATGGCGCCTTCGCGCGTGTAGCCGTCTTCATTGGCCAGGCCGATGTAGACCGGCGTCTTGGTGCCCTGGGCGGCCTTGGCCGAGTAGCGCAGGTAGCTTTGCTCGTCCGCATCGAACGCCACGTACATCGGCGAGACGGAGACCAGCGTCGTCAGCACCGGCGCAGCACCACCGGACGACACCACGTTGCCCACGGTGATTTCCGCGCGCGACACGCGGCCCGACACTGGCGCCACGATGCGCGTGTACTCCAGGTTCAGCTTGGCAGCATCCAGCGCGGCAGCGGCGCCTTGCAGGTTGGCTTGTGCCTCGCGTGCGGCGTTTTCTTTCTCTTCAAACTCGCGGCGGGCGATGGCGTTGTCGGCCACCAGCTTTTGCGCACGGTCGAGTTCGGACGAGGTGTAGGCCACGCGCGACTTGGCGGCCGTCAGCGCCGCTTGCGTGCGGGCCACTTCTGCCGCATAGGGGCGCGGGTCGATGGTGAACAGCGGGTCGCCCTTCTTGACGATGCTGCCGTCCTTGAAGTGGACCGCCGTAACGGTGCCGCTCACCAGCGGGCGGACTTCCACGCGTTCAACGGCTTCGATGCGGCCGGAGAATTCGTCCCACTCCGCCACGTTCTTGGCGAGGACGGGGGCCACATCGACCGGCGTGGCGGCGGGGGCGGATGCCGGCTGTTGCGAAGCACCTGCGGTGGAAACCAGGCCGTAAGTGCCGATGGCCGCAACGCCAAGCACTGCTGCAGCCGAAATGGCGATGGTGCGTTTGGACAGGCTCATGATGTCTCTCGATTTCGTTGGGTAAGCAAAGAGAAAAGGCTCGAAAACGTTCAGGAAGGCACTTTTGGCCGCAGCGTAGAAACACGCGGGCGGCCTTGCACTCCGTTTCTTGTTATGGGGGTCAGCCAGGCGTCTCCTTGGTGGGGTCGGCAGACGTGCGGTCTTTTCGATCGGCGCGGGGGCGGCGTTTGGCAGTGGTGCTCTGCCGCGTCATGCCCAGGTGCCAGCGCAGGAAACAGGTGATCTCGTCTTGTGCGACGGCGCTGGTGGCAATCGATTCGTGGCAGGACTCGTTCACGCGCACGACTTGCGTCACGACGCCCGCTTCAATGAGCGCGGCAGCGTAGCGCTCGGCTTCGGTGCGCAGCAGGTCTTGCGGCGCGGTGAGCAGCAGGGCGGGCGGCAGGCCCTGCAGGCGACGTGATTCCACCGGCGCGGCGTACGGGTGTACGCGCTCGGTCGGGCGGGGCAAGTATTGGCGATAGCACTCCGCGCACACCTCGGCCGAGTTGTCCGCATTGGCTAGCCGGTCGGGGCGCACGCGGGCCATGGTCGGGTCCAGCATGGGGGCGATCAGTACCTGCGCGCGCAGGTCGGGGCCGCCACGGTCGCGGGCGATCATCGCCAGCGCGGCGGAGAGGTTGCCGCCCGCATCATGCCCAGCCACGGCCATGCGGCGTTTGTCGATGCCCCAAGCGGTGGCGTGCTCGGCCATGCAGCACAGCGCGGCGTACACGTCTTCCGGGGCGGCCGGAAAGGGCGCAGCGGGCGCCAGCGAATAGCCGACCGTCACCACCACCGCGGGCAGCGTGGCGGCCAAGTGGCGGGCCGGCGCATCGGCATCGTCGATCGAGCCATTCACGAAGCCGCCGCCGTGCAGATACAGCACGGCAGGGTGGCGCAAGGGCGCGGCAGCATCGTGGGCGTGCATTTCCGGGCGGAACACCCGCAGACGGATGCGGCTGGCATAGCCCTGCGTCCAATAATCCTCAGCGTGCACTTCGCGCGGCAGCGCTTGGGTGGATGCTTGCTCAGGCAGCGTGCATGTTGCACTGCGCAAAGGGTGATTGACCGTGACTTTTGTTACATCAACGGCGGTGTGCGATTGCATTGGCCGAACGCCGGCTGTCGCCGCATTGTCTGTATGCGGGCGTTCCGAAACAACCAAGCGCGGTGGAGAAGAACCCATGATGTCAGGCGGGGCTTACCTTTGCGGATAACCCGGATGTCGATGGGCTGAATGATGGTGATTAGACGAACGCGGATAAATGCCTATAATCAGACATCACTATTAGTTGCAGCCGAACAATCAAAATTTACGGTTGTGCTACAAAGTGTTCCTTGCTCGAGGCCGATCTTGTTGCACTGCGAAAACCCGTAGTCGCTGCCCGCCTGATCGAGCCAACCGGGTGCACCCCTTCAGATTCCACGCTCGTTGCGCATTGCCGTTTTGATTCCGGTAGTGCGCACAGTCCGTGGGTTCCGACCCTCAGGAGCCGCAGATGGATCGCTTGCAGGCCATGCAGGTTTTCACGCGTGTCGTGGAAGCCAGTAGCTTTACCAAGGCTGCCGATAGCCTTCAATTACCTCGCGCCACGGTGACCAACCTGGTGCAAAGCCTCGAGGCGCATCTCGGCGTGCGCCTGCTGCACCGGACCACCCGCCGCGTCAACGTGACCGCAGACGGCGCCGCGTATTACGAGCGCTGCGTGCGCCTGCTCGGCGACTTGGAAGAGACCGAGGCCGCGTTCTCGCAGAGTGCAACGGGGGCACGCGGCACGCTGCGCATCGACGTGCCTGCGTCGATTGGCAAACGGTTGCTGGTGCCGCGCATTCGCAGTTTTCATGAGGCGTACCCCGATCTTCAATTGGAAATCGGCATGAGCGATCGCCCTGTGGACCTTGTCCAAGAGGGCGTGGATTGCGCCGTGCGCGGCGGCGTGCTGGAAGACTCCAGCTTGGTGGCGCGGCGCATTGGGCAGTTGCCGATGGTCAACTGTGCCTCGCCGGAATACCTCGCGCGGCACGGCACGCCCAACACGCTGGAGGATCTGCAGGACCACGTGGCGGTGAACTACTTCTCTGCCCGCAATGGCCGCCGCATGGATTGGGATTTCGTGATCGACGGGCAGAAGCAGATCCACAAGGTGCGCAGCATGGTGTCCGTCAACGATGCGGAATCGGCGGTGGCGTGCGGGCTGCATGGCCTGGGGTTGCTGCAGACGTCGCGCTTTCTGGTGTACGAGCACCTGATGTCCGGCGCGCTGGTGGAAGTGCTGCCGGACTACATCTCCGAACCGATTCCGGTGTCGGTGGTGTACCCGCACAACCGCCACCTGTCGCCCAAGGTGCGGGTGTTTGTGGACTGGGTGGCAACGCTGTTTGCCGACCACCCGTGCCTGCAACTGAAGGAAAACCCACGGCTGCAGATTGTTAGCGCCGCCTGAACAGTTATTTCTTCAAAGTCGCATTTATTAGACGGGAGCAACGATCTATTCTGCCTTCCAAGCGCAACAACGAGCGCAAACGAATCAGGATTGATCATGAACTCCCGTCTCTTCTCTGCCTTCTCCCGCCGTACTGTGCTGGCCCTGGTGGCCTCGATTTCAGCCTCTACAGCGCTGCTCTCGCAACCGGCCGCGGCTGCGGTTCAACCCAATTTCGATGCACCGGCCGCCACGCAGTCGGGCCGCTTTGATCCGTACACGCAGGGTGCCGCCGCCAAGTTTGATCCGTACACCCAAGGCGCCGATCGCCAGGCAGCCAGCTACGGTGATCTCTCGTGGAAGAACGATCGCTTTGATCCGTACAGCCAAGGTGCGGATCGGCAAACCAATACCTCCGGATACCTCTCCTGGAATGGCGATACGAGCTATCCGAACGGTGGTTCGGCCTCGCGCGCATAAGCCGCCCCCTATTTCTCCTCCCTCCGTTGTCTTTGCGGCGTGACTGAATGAGTCACGCCGTTTTTATTTGCGCAACGCTTGCGCAAACGCCGCGTTGCGCGGCTTGTGTGGCCCCACAGCATCCCGCTATCGGGGCTATCAATGTTCCATTGAACATTCTCGTTCGACGTTAAACGAAGTCACAAAATTCGGTCCCATAGCCAACCAGGAGATGGGAACCGCCATGAACGTCGACCTCTCGAGCGCCATGCTCGATTCGATTCGCCAGTCGCTCGGCAGCATCAGCGATGACCCGCAAGCCGCCACCGGCGAAGCCGGCACCGCAGGCGGTTTCTCCGACCTGCTCAAGCAGGCCGTGCACAACACCGACGCGCAGCAACACCAAGCCAGCGAGGCCGTGACCGCCGTGGAAACCGGCGCCAGTGACGACCTCGTGGGCGCCATGCTCGCGAGCCAGCAAGCCAGCCTGTCGTTCTCGATGATGGTTCAGGTGCGCAACAAGGTCATGAGCGCCTTTGACGACATCATCAAGATGCAGGTTTGACGAGGACCGCCAACGTGCTCGATCAACTCAAAACACTCACCGCGCGCATCACGCCTGAAGGCGGCTTTCGCATGCCGTCTTCCGCAGCGCTGGCCAAGCTGGCCCCGATCGTCATCCTGGCGATCTGCCTGACGGCGCTGGCGATGATGCTGATGCATCACCAGAACGCGCGCTACAAGCCGCTGTTCGGCGCACACGAAACCGTGCCGGCCTCCGACATGATGGCCGCGCTCGATGCCGACGGCATTCCGTATCGCATTCACCCCGACAGCGGCCAAGTGCTGGTGCCTGAGCAAAAGCTGGGCACCGCGCGCATGCTGCTGGCTGCCAAGGGCGTGGTCGCAAAACTGCCCGAAGGCCTGGAGCAGGTGGACAAGAGCGACCCGCTGGGCGTGAGCCAGTTCGTGCAGGACGTGCGCTTTCGCCGTGGCCTGGAAGGCGAGCTGACGCAGAGCATCGTGGCGCTGGACCCGGTGTCCACCGCACGCGTGCATCTGTCGATTGCGAAGTCCACCTCGTTCATTCTGTCGGATGGCGATAAGAGCTCGGCATCCGTCGTGCTCACGCTCAAGCCCAACCGCAAACTGAGCAAGGAACAGATCGCCGCGATCGTCTCCCTGGTGGCGGGCAGCGTGGCCAACCTGGACCCGGCCCGTGTGACGGTGGTGGATCAGGCCGGCAATCACCTGTCGGCACAGATCGACCCGGCACAAGGCGGTGTTTCGGCACTGGACGGCGAGCTGGGCGCGCAAACGCGTGAACAGACCCTGCGCAACATCCGCGAGCTGCTGACGCCCACGCTGGGCGAGGGCAACTTCCGCGCCAGCGTGGCGGTGGAACTCGACCACGACCGCGTGGAAGAAACCCACGAGCAATACGGCGAAGCGCCCAAGATCACGCAAGAAGCCATCCGCGACGAGAAAGACATCGGCCAGGCCGCGTTGGGCGTGCCGGGTTCCCTGTCGAACCGTCCGGCACCGGCCTCTGCGCCTGCTGCCTCGCCGGAGGCTCCGCATTCGGCCAAGAACGCACAAACGCGCCAATACGCCTACGACCGCAACGTTGTGCAGATCAAGCGCAGCCCCGTGCGTGTGAAGCGCCTGAACGTGGCGGTGGTGCTGAACAACGGCGCCGCCCCGGGCGAAGGCAAGACTTGGACGCCGGAACAACTCGCACAGGTCGACAAGATCCTGCGCAATGGCCTGGGTATCGATGCCGAGCGTGAAGACGCGCTGGTGGTGTCGTCGCTCGACTTCCGCGCCACGCCGGTCGCTGCAACGCTGCCGTGGTGGAAGCAACCCGACAACATCGTGACGATGGGCACGTGGGGTGTGGGTGCGCTGGGTGTGTTGCTGGGCTTCTTCTTCGTGTTCCGTCCGCTGCTCAAGGTGCTGCGTACCTGGGCCACCGGTGGGCGCGACCCGCAAGCGCAAGACGCCGCCGCCATTGCCGCACCAGACACGCAAGCCATTGCCGCGCCAGACGCCGAAGCCGATACGCAGCCGCTGCTGCTGGCCGACGCCAACCTGCCGCCGATCGGCTCCGACGTTGACGTCCTGATCGAACACCTGAAGCACCTGGCCGGCCAAGACCCAGAACGGGTTGCCGAAGTCATCAAACCTTGGATTCGAGACGATGAACATGCCCGCTAACGTACCCGCTACCGTTGCCAACGCAACCGCTGACGCTGCCATGCCCACGCTGCCCGCAGCACCGGCCCTGAACCTGAGCACGGTCGAACGTGCCGCCATCATCCTGCTGAGCATGGGTGAAGAGGCTGCGGCCGGTGTGCTGCGCTGCCTGTCGCGTGAAGAGCTGCTGGGCGTAACGATGGTGATGTCCCGCATGCAGGGCGTGAAGGTGGATGCCGTGCAGAACACCATCGAGCGCTTCTTCTCGGACTTCCGCGCGCAAAGTAGCGTGCGTGGCGCATCGCGCTCGTTCCTGCAGCGCTCGCTGGACATGGCGCTGGGCGGCGTGGTCGCCAACAGCGTGCTCAACAAGATCTACGGCGACGTGATCGGCCCGAAGATGGCCCGCCTGCAATGGGCACAGCCCCAATGGCTGGCCGACCGCCTGCGCGACGAACACGTGCGCATGCAGGCCATGTTCCTGGCCTTCCTGCCGCCCGAACAGGCCAGCGCGGTCATCCAGCATCTGCCCGAGGCACAGCGCGAGCAAGTGCTGCTCGACATCGCTCGCCTGACCGAAATCGACTACGACCTGCTGCGCGATCTGGAAGCCGTGGTGGATGGCTGCATTGCCAACCTCGGCACGCAGAGCACCGCCGTGGAAGGTGTGCAGCAGGCCGCCAACATCATCAACCGCCTGCCGGGCGACCGCGCCCGTGTGGTGGAGCTGCTGCGCGCGCACGATCCGAAGCTGGTGGCCGCCGTGGAAGAGCGCATCTACGACTTCTCCATCATCGCGCAACAGAGCGACGAAGCGATTGCCGCCATCCTCGAACAGGTCGACATGGAACTGTGGGGCGTGGCCCTCAAGGGCGCCGACCCGGCCGTGCGCGATGCGCTGCTGCGCTCCATGCCGCGCCGCTCGGTGCAGGCCTTTGAAGAGATGCTGCGCCGTACCGCCCCGGCACCGGCCAGCAAGGTCGAGGCTGCGCGCCGCGAAATCATGGACACCATCCGCGAGCTGGCCGAGGAAGGCGACATCGAACTGCAACTCGTGGCGGAGGAGGTCCTCCGATGAAGGCCTACCGCCGCTACGCGTTTCCGCCCCTGGCACGCGTGCGCGCCGTCCACGACCAGCACGACGCGTTTGCCGCGCATGACGAGGCCAGCGTGCTGGCCACGCAACTGCACGCGCCGCCGTCGGAAGAGCTGCTGGACGAAGCACGCCAGGCCGGTTACGACGCCGGCCACGCGGATGGCTTCACCGCCGGTGAGCGCGCCGGTGCCCAAGGCGCACGCAAAGACGTGCGCGCAGGGCTCGACGCACTGGCCGCCCCGATTGACGCGCTGGCCGCAGGCTTTACCGGTGCACAGCAGGCCTACCGCGCCAAGGTGCGCGCCGAGGTGGCGGCACTGGTGGGTGATGTTGCCCGCCAAGTGGTGCGCGCCGAATTGGAAGCGCACCCCGAACAGATTCTTTCGTTCGTCGATGAAGCCATCGACACGCTGCCCAAGGCGCCCGAGTCCGTCAGCGTGCGCCTGAACCCGGCGGACTACGCCCGCATTGCAGAAGCCGCGCCTGAGCGCGCCGCCAACTGGCTGCTCGCCCCGGATGACCGCCTGGAACCCGGGGAATGCCGCGTGCAGGCCGATGACGTGGACATGGACGCAGGCTGCGGCCAACGCCTCGCCGCTTGCATCGAACGCATTGCCGCGCAGCTCGCGCACATCGACGCTGAAGTTGCCGAAGCCGCAGAACAGGAGGCCGCATGAACGATTCCGTACTCGGTTCGCTAAACCTGGGCGAGGTGCCGGTGGCGCGACCGGTCGGGCGCTTGTCCGCCGTCTCGGGCCTGCTGCTGGAAGTGACGGGCTATGCCTTTGAAACCGGCCAGCTCGCCCGGATTGAAACCGCATCGGGCGGTTGGCTTGATGCCCGCGTCGTCGGCTTTCGTGAAGGCGTTTCGTATTTGATGCCGTTCCGCCCCGCTGAAGGGCTGGCCGCTGGCGCCCGTGTATTTGCCGATGACGGCTCGCGCACCTTGTCCATCGGGCCCGGCTGGCGTGGCCGTGTGATCGACGGCTTGGGTGAACCGATTGACGGGCGCGGCCCGCTCACCGGCGATGCCGTGCTCGACCTGGAGCCCCCGCGCGTGAACCCGCTGCGCAAGCAACCGGTGGAAGGCGTGCTGGACGTAGGCGTGCGCGCCATCGACGGCATGCTCACGCTTGGCCGTGGTCAGCGCGTGGGCCTGTTTGCAGGCAGCGGCGTTGGCAAGAGCGTGCTGCTCGGCATGATCACGCGCCAGACCGCCGCCGATGTGGTGGTCGTCGGCCTGATCGGCGAGCGTGGCCGCGAGGTGCGCGAGTTCATCGAACACTCGCTCGGGCCGGAGGGCATGCAGAAAGCCATCATCGTGGTGGCTCCGGCCGATGAATCGCCGCTCATGCGCCTGATGGCCACCGAGCTGTGCCACGCCATCGCCACGCATTTCCGTGATGCGGGCAGCAATGTGCTGCTGCTGGTCGATTCCCTCACGCGCTATGCCATGGCGCAGCGCGAACTGGCGCTGGCGCTGGGCGAGCCGCCCGCCACGCGCGGTTATCCGCCCTCGGTGTTCGGCATGCTGCCGCGCCTGGTGGAGCGCGCGGGCAACGGCGAGGGCGCCGGCAGCATGAGTGCCATCTACACCGTGCTGGCCGAAGGCGACGACGAACAAGACCCCGTGGTCGACACCGCGCGCGCCATTCTGGACGGCCACATCATGCTCTCGCGCGATCTTGCATCGCAGGGGCATTACCCCGCCATCGACGTGCTGCGCTCCGTGAGCCGCTGCATGTCGCTCGTGGCGCCGCGCGAGCAGATCGACGCCGTGCGCAAAGTCAAAGACATGATGTCGCGCCACGCCAATGTGCGCGACCTGATCCCGCTCGGCGGCTACGTCGCCGGGGCCGATCCTGCCACCGACCATGCCGTGCAGATGCACGAGCACATCGAGGCCTTCTTGTGCCAGCGGCAGGATGAAGCCGCGTCGCGTGACGCGACGCTGATGACCCTCAAGGAGATTGCCGCATGAACACCCAACGTGTTGTAGCTGGGCTCTCAAAGCTTGTCGCCATGCGCGCGCAGGAAGTCGACCGGATCGCCGCCGATGTTGCCGCGCGTGATGCCGAAGGCGCGCGCTACCGCCGCCATATCTCGCAGATGACCGCGCTCATGCAAAGCGTGGAGACCGGTGCCCACGTGCACCCGGCCCACGCCATGAACGGCGCGCGTTACCGCTCGGCCATGGCCGACCTCATCCACCGCCACGAGCGCGAACTGGCGCAGCACGAAGCGAGCGTGGCCTCGCTGCGTGCGGATTTGCGCCATGCGCGGCTGCGCCACGAGCAGATCGACGTGGTCCGCCGCAAGAAGCTCACGGTGCTGGATAACGAACAGCGTGCACGCGCGCGCAAAAACGAAGACCAACAAGCTTCCCAGGCATGGCTGCGCAGGCGCCTGTCGCACGGGAACACAACCGCCCACCCATCCTGATCAGCGAGGTAACACGATGTCTATGTTTGGAAGTATTGGAGCACCGGCGGACAACGCCAAGATTTACGCCGATCTGTATATGGCAAACGCGGCTGATCTTTTGAGTTTTCAGAAGACCAACAACGCCGCGATGAAGGCCGCGCTGACCAAGCTGCAAGGCGCGTTGAGTTCGTTTCAAACGGCGCTGGCCGGCTTGTCGGGCAGCAGCAGTATCGTCAAGCTGGGCGCCACCTTGTCGAACCCCGCGTTGGGTAATGCAACGGTGGGCTCGGGCGCGCAGCCCGGCAGCTATTCCTTCTTTGTGAAGCAACTGGCCTCGGCCCATCAGGTGGCCTACAAGGGCCTGCCTTCCTACAAGGCCGAAGACGCGGGCACGCTCAAGATCGACCTGGCCAATGGCGATTCGTTTGACGTGGACCTCTCCGGCGCCAAGGCCGATGCCAGCGGCAATGTGTCGCCGGCCGAACTGGCCCGCGCCATCAACCAGGCCGAGGGCAATGACGGCAAGGTCGCCGCGTCCATCGTCACCATCAACGGTGAACAGCGCCTGGTGCTGACCTCCGGTGAAACCGGCGAGGAAGGCGAGATCTCCCTCGACACCAGCGGCATCAACGACGCCGCCCTGGCGAGTGCACTGTCGGGCACCCCCGATGAGATTGCCGCTGCACGTGACGCCATCTTCATGCTCGGCGGCGAAAGCGGCGTGGAGATCAAGCAAGGCTCCAACACCTTCACCGGCATTCAGGGCGTTTCCGTCACATTCACGCAGGCCATGGCCACGGGCGATGCGCCGCTGCTGATTGACGTTGCTCTGGACAAGGGCGCGACCACCGAGGCCGTGCAGAAGTTTGTCGATGCCTTTAACGAGGTGATGGGCGTGCTGGCCGAGTTGACCAAGATCAACCCGGACAACCCTGCCGAAGCTGGGCCGTTTGTGAGCGACGCTGGCGTACGCAACCTGCAGCAGCGCATGAGCGAGATGCTGCGCGGTACCGTGGGCGAATCCAAGTTGTTGGACTACGGCATTTCCGCAGACCGCTCGGGCAAGCTCTCGCTCGACAGCTCCAAGCTGGAGGCCGGCCTGGCCAAGAACCCCAGCGGCCTCGACGCGCTGTTTGGCGACGGTGACAAGGGCATTGCCAAGCGCATGGACACGTATCTGAAGACGTGGACCTCGTCTGTGGACGGCCAGATCAAGCGCCGCCAGGACTCCGCCGAGACCGTTGAGAAATCGTTGAACAAGAAGGAGGTTTCTCTCCAAGACCAATACAGTCGGGTCTATGCCCGCTATCTGACGCAGTTCACGAAAGCTTCGGAAGTTGAGATGCGGATGCAAATGACGATGAGCCTGCTCGACAACCTGCCCGACTTTAGCGGGAGCAAGAAATGACGACACAACACGGTTACGGCGATTACCAGACAGCGAACCTCGCGGGCCAGACGGCCAGCGCGTCGCCGGTGCGTCTGGTGATCGTGCTGATGGACGGCCTGCTCGACGAAATGTCGCGCGCCCGCGCTCACATCGAAGCCAAGCGCTTTGAAGAGAAGGGCCACAGCCTGAACAAGTGCATCGGCATGCTGCACGGCCTGACGAGCGCGCTGGACTTTGAGGCGGGCAACGACGTGGTCGTCAACATGGCTCGCCTGTACGAGTACTGCACGTGGCGCCTGAACGAAGCCGGGCTGGCGCTGGATCCGACCATCGTCGACGAGGTTTCCGAGCTGATCCGCACGCTGCGGGCCGCCTGGGAAGGCGTTGACCAACGATTTGGATAAGGACACACCATGGACCAGACCGACTACGTATTGCGACTCGCGTCGCGCATTAAGCAAGCGATCATCAAGCGTGATATCGACGCGCTCGAACGCCTCAGCCGTGAAGCGCACGACGTGGTGAGCGGCATGATGAGCCGCCAGACGTTGAGCGTGGCCGAGCGCGAAGCGCTGGTGCTGCTGCGCATTGCACACCGCGCCGGCATCTCGCTGATGGTGGTGGAGTCCGCACGGTTGGTCGACGCCATGAACGACCTCAACACGAACCGCGCCGGCCAGCAAGCCTACGCGGCGATGGAAGGGAGCCTGCAATGATGATGGGGCTCCTGGCCATGGGTGATGCCGCGCCGGGTGCAGCGCTACTGGGCAACGGCGTGCTGCCGGGCCAGGCCGCGCAACTGCCGGCCGAGGCTGGCGTGCCTCAACCGGCCTTGCTGGGCGATTTTGAGCACCTGCTGGCGGACGACATTGCGCTGGCTGCCCCAGCGGACACCGCAACCGATGCGATGGCCGAACTGGATGCCTGGGTTGCCCAGGCACTGGCGCAGGCGCTGGAAACCGAAGCGCCCGTCGAGCTGATGCCGGCCCTGCAAGACGGTGTGATGACCGCACCGTGGCTGATGCAGGCGTTGGACCAGCGTGACGCTGGCGCCGCTGTGGCCGCACTCGCAGCCACCGACGAAGACGCACTGGCGCTGCCAATGCAACCGCAGGGGCGTGCTGCCATGCAGCCCGCACTGCAACCGGGTGGGCTGGCGCGCGGCGTGGTGGATTTGGCCGCCTTGCAGCAAACCAGCGTGGCTGAAGGTGTGGCACCGGCGCTCGCCGACCGCCTCTTCAACCACCGGCAGGGCGCGGCCAATGCCGCCGCCGTGCAAGACGCGGCGGCAGACGCCTCCACGCAGGTTTTGAATGTGCGCACCGGCGGTGAGCGTGCCTTGCCGACCACGCTGTCGGTCATGACGCTCGACGGCATGGGCCGCACCGGCACTGTGCAACCGGACCAGCCGGCCGCATCTGCCGACGTGAAGGCACCGAACGCCCCCACTGAAGCCCAGCAAAAGCTGGTCGATGCGCTGGGCGAGCGCCTGAGCGTGCAGACCGCCCAGGGGATGCGGCAAGCCGTGATCCGGCTCGATCCGCACCTGAATGGCTCGGTGCGCATTGAACTGCGCCAAGACGCCAACGGCATCGCGGTGCACCTGTCGGCCACCAACGCCGACGTGGTGCGCCAGTTGCAGGCGATTGGCGAAAGTCTGCGGCAGGACCTGGGCGCACGCAACGGCGGGGAAGTCACCGTGCAGGTGTCCGCCAGCCGCCAGGGCGGCCAAGCCGATGCCGACGCATCGGGCCGCGAGCGCCAGGCGCGTGACGATTCGCAAGAGCAGGGCCCCGGCCGTGGCTTGTGGGCCGAGGGCGGGGATCAAGTATTCGAAATGGCGTCGCTCGGTGCGGCGCGCATGCAGAGGGAAACACGATGAAAACGAACGTGATGGTGATCGGCGTGGCAGCTGCCGTTGCCGTGGGCGTGGGTGGCGGAACGGCCTTTGTGATGACGCGCAACGCCGATGCCCCCGCAGTGACCCCGAAGAAGGGCCGCCTGCCGATCGACGCCAAGGCGCGCTACGTGCCGCTGGAAAAGCTGATCGTCATGCTGCGCGCGGCAGAAGGCGCCTCGCGCCCACGCTATGTCGTGCTGGATCTGGTGTTCTCGGCCAGCGATGCCAAGAGCGAAAAGCAGGTGCGCGAACACCTGCCGGTGCTGCGCGCCACGGCCTACTCGGTGATGGCAGAACGCACCGCCGCCGACGTGCAGCGCCTGGGCCCGATCGAACTGGCCGCCGTGCTCAACAAGGAATACGAACACGCGTACGGCGGGGCAGATCGCACGCCGTTCGACAAAGTCCTCGTCACCAAGGTCATGATGGACTGAACGCCATGAGCGCAACGACCTACACCGAATACGAAAGCGTGCAGCGCGCCGGCCAGGTGCTATCCGCCGCCGATGAGGCGCGCTGGATGGCGCAGTACGCGCCGCTGGTCAAGCGCACCGCGCGCAAGCTGGGTTCGCAGGCGGGTGGCGCGATGGACGCGGACGACCTCGAGCAACTCGGCCTGATGGGCTTGCTCGAAGCGCTGCGCCGCTACGGCGTGCCGGATGACGAGTTCGAGCACTTTGCGCTGGTGCGCGTGCGCGGCGCCATCCTCGACGAGCTGCGCCGCCAGGACTGGCGCCCGCGCACCGCACGCCAGGGCGCGC
Organism: Ralstonia sp.; assembly: GCA_039592975.1. GTDB lineage: Bacteria > Pseudomonadota > Gammaproteobacteria > Burkholderiales > Burkholderiaceae > Ralstonia. Next base: position 16,790 of record JBCNQE010000015.1, read on the forward strand.
ACCGCCTGCGCAGCACCGAGCGCACGCTGCGCCGCGAGCTGGGCCGCGAGCCGACCAAGGATGAGGTCTGCAACGCGCTCGACATTGACGGCGACGAATACGAGCAACTGCAGCTCGACGATTGCGCGCAGGAGTTCGTCAGCTTTGACGCCATGTTGGAAGACGGCGGTGACGCCCATGGCGCCGATGACGGGATCGAGCGCCAGATCGTGGTGCGCAAGTCGCTGGAAAAAGCGCTGGGTGTGCTCGACTCACGTGAGCAGCAGGTGATCCAGCTCTCTTATGAATTCGATCTGAACCAGGCCGAGATCGGCGCCGTGCTCGGCGTGACGCGGGCCCGGGTCTGCCAGATCAACAAGACCGCGCTGGCGAAGATGCGCAAGTATCTCGCCCAGCATTGATATTGAAAAATCGCCCGCCGGCTGGAAACACAGCAACGAGCGGCACCTAGACGGGAAGGAATCATGCAACAGATATTCGGCATCTTTATCGTGCTCTCGTGCGTATTCGGCGGGTTCATGTTCATGGGCGGCGATTTCAGCAAGCTCTGGCAGCCGGTGGAGTTGTTGATCATCCTGGGCGCGGCCGCCGGCTCGCTCGTGCTGGGCAACCCGCGCCATGTGCTGATCGAGATGGGCAAGCAGATACGCAAGGTCATTACCTTCCGCAAGCGCACCGTCAACAAGGAATTCCAACGCCAGCAACTGCTGGTGATGTACGAACTGCTGAACATCGGCCGTGACCTCAAGGCGCTCGACAGCCACGTCGAGGCCCCGCAAGAGAGCCCGCTGTTCCAGCGTTACCCGATGGTGCTGGCAGACCCCGAGCTGCTCGCCTTCATCGTGGACAACTTCCGCCTGATGGCCATGGGCAAGATCAGCGCGCACGAGCTGGAAAGCGTGCTCGAGCAAGAGCTGGTCGCCATTCATGAAGACCTGGAGCAGCCCTCGCGCTCGCTCAAGAAGGTGTCGGAAGCCATGCCGGGCTTTGGCATCGTGGCCGCCGTGCTGGGCGTGGTGATGGCCATGAACAGCCTGGGCGAAGGCGCCAGCGCGGTGGAACTGGCCGAGAAGGTGGCCGCCGCCATGATCGGCACGTTCATCGGCATCTTCTTCTGTTATGGCGTGCTCGACCCGCTGTCGAACCTGATCAAGCAAGTGGTGAAGGCCGAAATGTCGGATCTGGAATGCGTGAAGGTGGTCTTGATTGCCTTTGCCGCCGGCAAGCCGCCCCTGCTGGCGATTGATACCGGCCGCCGCCTGATGCAACTGACGAACAAGCCGACTTTTGCGCAACTGGAAGGCTGGATCGGCCAACTGGACGGGAAACCCGCATGAGCACCGACGCCACCCTGACCCCCGCAAACGCTGAAGTCGTTGCACAGGCCGCCGCACAGGCAGCGGCCACGCCGCCCACCAAGCGTGGTGGCCGCCGGGGCGAGCACGTTGACCTGATCGTCAAGCGTGCCGCGCGGCGCGCACACGACGACGACCACGGCGGCAGCTGGAAAGTCGCCTTCGCAGACTTTTGTCTGGCGCTGATGTGCCTGTTCCTGCTGATGTGGGTGCTGGGCGCACGCGATGAAGAAGAGGCGCGTCTCAAGCTCGGCGAGATGGCCGACAGCGTGGTGTATGACGGTGGCTCCAGTGTGCTCAATGGCGCACCGGCCATCCTCAATACCGCCGTGTTGCCCGATGGACTGACGCCGCGCACCGCCGGCAAAGAGGGCGACGATGTCACGCGCCCGCAACCGCAAATGGCCGAAACCCACGACGCACTGCAGGTGCTGGCCCAGCGTGTGCGCACACTGGGTGAAGAGGCCGGCTTGCTCGACAACCTGCAAACCATCATTACGCCGATGGGCCTGCGCGTCATGCTGCATGACACGGATGAGCGCGGCGTATTCGTCAGCGGTGGCGGCACGCCTTCCGAGCCGTTCCGGCCCATGCTGACCAAGCTGGGCGCGCTGATGGGCGCCGTGGGCAACCCGATGCTGGTGATCGGCCATACCGATTCGGTGCCGTATCGCAGCCAGGGCTTTGGCTCGCGCTCGAACTGGCATCTATCGGGCGACCGTGCCATGTCTGCGCGGCGCTGGCTGCTTGAGGGCGGCATGTCCTCCGGCCAGGTGTTGCAAGTGGTGGGCATGGCCGATCGTGCACCGCTGACGAACCAGCCGCGCGCGGCCATCAACCGCCGCATCGAGTTTCTCGTGCTGACGCCTGAGCGCGCCCGCATGATCAAAACCATGTTTGGGCAGCCTGAACGTGTGGTGCCGCTCACACATGGCGTGAACGCCGCATCTGCCGGAGAGCCGGACGCAAGCCGCGTGGGCTCGCAGGTGGGCGTGGTTGTCGACGACGAAAAAAAGATTTAACACACCGGCCCAGACGGTCGTCTTGATGGGTTGAGGCAGTACAAACAATCTCTTCAGGGCCGGATGGGCCATAGGGTGACATCATGCGAATCGCGAATCTGGCGGGCCAAACCGCAATCGGTGGGACGGAAAGTGCACAACGTGCCGAAGGCACGCAGCGCAAGGCGGCTGTGGCTCCGATCGGGGCCGTGGGCGAAAAGACCCGCGATCGCCAGGCCTTGGATGCAGCACGTGCTGCAATGGGCGACGCGGCCGAGATCGACATGGCCCGCGTCAACCAGATTCGGGCCGCCATGGCGGCAGGCGAAATCCGCTTCGATGCGGGCAAGCTCGCGGGTGTCATTCAGCGCTATCACGGAGGCCATGAATGAATGTAAAAGCGAAGTACCCGGGCAACCCCCGTCAATTGCTGGTCGATGTCGTGTCTGACGGCGTTGGCTACCGCAAGCTCGCGCAGTTGCTGGAAGACCAGTTTGCGGCAGCACTGCGGCTCGATACCGCCGCGCTTGCGACGCTGGCCAAGGCCATTGGGGCCGAAGCCGACGCCATCGACCTGCGCCGCCGTTATCGCATGGAGCGCATTGGCGGCACGCCGGGTGCGGTGCTGGCTTTCGGCAAGCGCCTGCTGGCCGGCGACAAGCACGCTGCACAACGCGAGGCCTTTGTCGAGCGCTGCACGGAGGTGAAGACGCTCGCCACGCGCTGTAAAACGTTGACGAACCGCAACGGTAGCCTGCTGGCCGCGCAGTACGAAGCCATGCAGCGCCTGATGCACGGGGAGCGCCATATCTATGTTCCGGCCTAACGTCGCGCAGTCCTCACAGCCTTTCACGCCGGGCCCGGTTGCCCGGCCGCCTGCTCCCGCCGCGCCATCGAGCGCGTCGGCAGCGGGCTTTGGGTCGTTGTATGCCTCGCTCAACCGCGACATCAACAGCAAGGTTCGCAGCGGTTTTGAGCGTGGCGACGCGCCGCAGCTGTCGTCGCAGGCCACGCAGTGGGTCAATGCGATGCGCGCCCGCACGGAAGCCGCGGCGGCTGCGGCCACCCAGGCGGATCGCTCGGTGTCGCGCGGCGCAGGGGTGACGGTGTTCGGTTCGGTGGACCCGGACCGCGAGGCCTTCCTGGCCGAAATCATGCCGCACGCCCGCCGTGCAGGCGCCATGATCGGGGCCGCGCCGGAGCTGATTGCCGCCCATGCGGCGCTGGAATCCGGCTGGGGCAGCAAGCCGCTGAAGAACGCGCGCGGCGAAACCACGCACAACCTCTTCGGTATCAAGGCCACGGGCAACTGGAAGGGCGACTCAGCCGCTTCCAACACCACCGAATTCATCAACGGCAGCGCTGTGAAGATGGTCGACCGCTTCCGCGCGTATCCGACCTACGCCAGCGCCTTCCGCGATTACGCCACGCTGCTGCGCGATTCCCCACGCTATGCCGGTGTGCGCGACGTGGGCAGCGATGCCCGTGCCTTCGCCAGCGCCCTCAAGCGCGGCGGTTATGCCACCGACCCGGCCTACGAGAGCAAGCTCGTGCAGGTGGCCAAGCAGGTCAAGGGGATGGTTCGTTAAACAGGACGCGCCAGCCACAACGCATTAACGTTGCCGCGCTGGCGGTCGTTCTACTTCTTTGTACCGAGGGGCTCGACGGTGCCCGGGCCTGTGACACGGGCGTTGATGATCTTGCCGTTGTTGGCGTTCTTCACGCGGATCACATCGTCGATGGCGCCGTTCTGCATGGCCGTGGCCGGCACGGTCACTTGCACCGGCCCGGTATTCGCCACGATCTGCACTGCCTGCCCACGGCGGATGGCTTCCACACCCTTCAACAGCCGCGTCTGCACGACTTGGCCAGCCTTGATGGCGCGGCGCGGTGTGCGGCCAATGGCGTCGGCAGCATCCAACAGCGCATCGGGGGTGGATGCAAGGTCGCGCACGTCGTGCGTGAAATCCGCTTCCGTGAGTGGTTGATTTGGGGCCAGCGCCGCAGCGGCCACCACCACCGGCGCATCGATGCGCGCCCGCACGAGGTACACCGTGGTGCGCGATTCCCCCGGGCAGCGCACGGAAAACCGCATGCGTGTGAGCACCTTGATGTCGGTAGCGGCAATGGCATAGGGCTCGCCGCACACCGGCGCGGGCCGCCGGGGGGGCGTGACGGTGGCCGAGGTCTGCGCCTCGGGCACCGCGTGCTTGGCCACATATTGCTCAAGCCACGCTTGGGCAGCGGCTCCGACCTCGGCTGCGGCCGGGTCACCGCCTGATGCAGGTGTCTGGGCCGATGCCAGGAGCGGCATGGCCAGCCCATTGGCCACTGCCGCTAGCACAAAGTGCTTGGTCCATCGTTTGGAAGAGCCTGTCGCTGGCATAGCGCCCTTTTTGTGAATGGAAGGTCGCTCGATTATAGGGCGCCGTGTCGGGCCATTCGGCCTGTGTCCAAGGCGGCCGCACCTGCCCACATCCCCGCATTCAACTTCTATACAAGTTCTTCGCCGCATTGTTCGCCGGCCCGTAACCTCCGCCTTGTCAATGACTAAACCGCTGCACGGCACCCAAGCCGAGCGGCTTTTTCCGGAGGCAAGCAGCCACTATGGGACTGAATCTCGAACAAGCGTTTGGCGTACATCCGGCCGCACTCAAAGTGCGCGCCGAACGCACCAAGCTCCTTGCGTCGAACTTGGCCAATGAAGCGACGCCCGGTTACAAGGCGCGCGATCTGGATTTCCGCGCAAGCCTGGACCACGCACTCGCCAACAACGCATTTGACGCTGCGCTGCAGTTTGATGGCGACCAAGCCAAGTACCGCGTGCCGAGCAGCCCGTCGCAAGACGGCAATACGGTGGAGCTGGGTGCCGAGCAGGCCGCGTTCTCGCAGAACGCCGCTGACTTTCAGGCTAGCCTCACGTTCGTCAACATGAAGATCAAGGGCCTGAAGGCCGCCATCACGGGGAACGTCTGATGAGCTTCAAAGATATCTCGCAGATTGCGGGTTCGGCCATGAGCGCACAAACCGTGCGCCTGAACACCATCGCCAGCAACCTCGCCAACGCCGGCACCTCCGGCACGGAAGACACGGCATACCGCGCACGCAAGCCCGTGTTTGCCTCGGTGTTCCAGAACGGCGGTGCGCGCGTGCAGGTCCTGGACGTGATCGCCACCGACGACGCACTCACCTCGCGCCACGAGCCGGGCCACCCGCTGGCCAATGAAGACGGCATGGTCTTCTACTCCAACGTGAGCGCCGTCGAAGAAATGACCGACATGATGGCCGCCTCGCGTGCCTTCTCCACCAACGCCGAGGTGCTCACCCGCATCAAGGGTATGCAGCAAGACCTGCTGCGCATGGGCGAGGGCTGAGCACCATGAATATCCAAAACAACGTCAACAAGAACACGGGCGCAGGCATTGGTGACCCGATCACCCCGCCGGCCGCCGGCAACGACGGTGGCGGCGTGTCCGACATGTTCACCAAGCTGCTGATCGCGCAGATCCAGAACCAGGATCCGCTGGCCCCGATGGAAGCCAGCCAGTTCGTCACGCAGTTTGCGCAGATGAGCCAGGTGGAAGCCATGCAGACGCTGGCCAACCTGAGCGCCGCCACCGCCGCCATGCAAGAAAGCATGTTGGTGGTCACGCTGGGCTCGCAAGTCGGTTCGCTGGTGCGCGTGCGCTCCGAGGCCGTCGAGCTGGGCGAGGACGTGGTCAAGGGCGGCTTCACGCTGGAGTCGTCTGCGTCGAACGTCGACGTCATCCTGACCGGCCCCGATGGCACCGAGCACACCATTTCGCTGGGCGCACAGCAGGCAGGCGATGTCGATTTCGAGATCGACCCCGCCGCCCACGACCTGCCGCCGGGCAACTACAAGGTGCGCATTGCCGCAGATTCGGGCGAGAAGCCCGCCGCTGAACTGGTGGGCGAGCTGCAAAGCGTCCGCCTGGGCCCCGATGGCCGCGTGATCCTGCAGATCGCCGGCATTGGTGAAGCCGAAACGGCTGACATCACCCGCTTTCTCGGCCGTGGCAATGGCCAGGGTGGAACGACGCCCCCTGAAACCACCCCCCCGCAGATTCTTCCCATTCCGAAGAGGTACCAGTCATGAGCTTCAATATCGCACTCGCAGGCATCAACGCCATCAACGGCCAGCTGAACCAGATCAGCAACAACATCGCCAACAGCGGCACGCTGGGCTTCAAGTCGGGCCGTGCCAACTTCGCGTCGAACTACATCAACGCCATGCCTTCGGGTGTGTCGATCGGTTCGACCTCGCAGTCGATGGACATCAGCGGCAACTTCCTGCCGACCGGCCGCGGCATGGACGCCGCCATCGCAGGTAAGGGCTTCTTTATGTCGCGTGGCTCCGATGGCTCGATGGTGTATTCGCGTGCCGGCCTGTTTGGCGTCAATGAAGACGGCAACGTGATCGACTTCATGAAGCGCAGCGTGCAAGGCTATGGCCCGGATGGCGCGCTGGGCGACCTGCACGTGCCGACGGGCGGCATTCCCGCGCAGCCCAGTGGCTCGCTGGAGTACGCCGGCAACATGTCGGCCGACTGGAAGGAGCCGGCGGTATCGCCGTTCGACAAGAACAACCCCGAGTCGTACAACGGCATGTCGGCCGCCACCGTGACCGATTCGCTCGGCCGCGAGCACACCGTCACCCAGTACTTCGTCAAGGGCGCCGGCAACGACATGCAGGTCTTCTACGTGATGGATGACCAAGAGCTGCCGATGGCCACGCACCTGAGCTTTGACGACACCGGCAAGATGGTCACGCCGATCGGCACCGTCGACCTTGACTTGGGCACACCGGCTGGCGCCGCGCCGATGAAGATTGCCATCAATTACGGCGGCACGACCATGTTCGGCGGCGACCAGACCACCACCAAGAACCGTGCCGACGGCTACAAGTCGGGCACCGTGACGGGCGTGGCGCTGGCCGAAGACGGCTCGATCGAAGTGCAGTACAGCAACGGCCAGAAGCTGCCGGTCGGCAAGCTGGCGATTGCCACGTTCCCGAACGAAAACGGCCTGGTGCCGGTGGATGGTTCGGGCTGGCAAGCCAGCGCCGCCACGGGCGAGCCGCTGCTCGGCACGCCGGGCACGGGCATGGCCGGCAAGCTGGCGGTGGGTGCCCTGGAGCAATCGAACGTCGACATGACGTCCGAGCTGGTGAACCTGATGGGCGCGCAGCAGAACTACCAGGCCAACTCGAAGGTGCTGTCGACCGAAAACGAAATGATGCGCACGCTGATGCAGTCGCTCTAACGCCAACCCAAGCCTAAGCGATGGACAACTTCCTCTACACCGCCATGACGGGCGCCGAGCATTCGTTGCGTGCGCTCAATGTCCGGGCCAACAACCTGGCCAACGCGCAGACCACCGGCTTTCGTGCCGACTTGGCCAACGTGACGAGCCAAGCGGCCCAAGGCTACGGCTACGACTCGCGCCACCACGCCGCGCTGTCGTCCACACACGTGGACCACGCGCCGGGCAAGGTGAGCGCAACCGGCCGCACGCTGGACGTGGCCATCGACGGTGCCGGCTACCTGGCAGTGGAAACCGACCAGGGCGTGGCGTACACGCGTGCCGGTTCGCTCGTGCTGGATGGCGACGGCTCGCTCACGTTGAACGGCAACACCGTGCTGGGCGAAGGCGGCCCGATCATCCTGCCCGAGCATGACTCGCTGACGATTGGCGAGGACGGCACGATCTCCGTCGTCGTGGCCGGTGAGAAGGGCGTGCAAGACGTGGGCCGGCTGATGCTGGTGAACCCCGAGCCCACCGACTTGATGAAGAACGCGCAGGGCCTGATCGTCTCGCGCACCGGTGCCGAATACGACGCCGATGGCAGCGTGAGCGTCAAGGGCGGACATCTGGAGACGAGCAACGTCTCGGCCGTCGAAGAAATGATGCAGACGATGACGCTCACACGCGGGTTCGAGATGCAGATGAAGCTCTACAAGGTGGCCGATGAAATGGCCGATGCCGGTAATCGGCTGATCCGCGGTTAACCAGCGGACCGAATCAACCAACAGACATAGAGGTCAACATGAATCACGCAATGTGGATCAGCAAGACGGGCATCCAGGCACAGGATGCCAAGCTGCAAGCGATTGCCAATAACCTGGCCAACGTCAACACGGTGGGTTTCAAGCGTGACCGCGCCGTGTTTGAAGACCTGTTCTACCGTGCCGAGCGCCAACCTGGCGCGCAGGTGTCGGACAACGCCACCAGCCCGGGCGTGCAACTGGGCAACGGCACGCGTATTGCCGGCACGCAAAAGGTGTTCACTACCGGCGCGATGCAGACCACGGGCCAATCGCTGGACGTGGCCATCAACGGCAACGGCTTCCTGCAAGTGGAAATGCCCAACGGTGAAACGGGTTACACCCGCGCCGGCCAACTGCGCCTGAATGACCAAGGCCGCCTGACCAACGCACAGGGCCTGCCCATCATGCCGGCCATCGACGTGCCGCCTGAAGCCACCAACATCACCATCGGTGAAAACGGTGTGGTGACGGTCACCTCGGGCGCCAGCACGACGCCGCAAGAGATCGGCCAGATGCAGCTCGCGCAATTCGTGAACCCGGCCGGCCTGCGCGCCCTGGGTGACAACCTGTATGGCGAAACCGCTGCCAGTGGCGCACCCACCGAAGGCGAGCCGGGCCAGAACGGCATTGGCACGCTCAAGCAAGGCGCGCTGGAAGGCTCCAACGTGATGGCCGTGGAAGAAATGGTCGAGATGATTGCCGCACAACGCACCTACGAGATGAACACCAAGGTGCTGTCGGCCGCCGACAACATGATGCAGTACCTCTCGCAGGCGGCACGCTAATGAACGCCGCCCGCCTCCTTGCCGCATGCGCTGCGCTGGCCATTCTGGCCGGCTGCGCGACCGGGCCGCTCGATCGTCAACTGCCCGACTTTGACGAAGACAACACGATGCCCGAGACCGCATTTGAGATCCGCCGTGGCACGGCGGGCGGCGTCATGGTGCCGGATCAGGCGTGGTCGCTCACGTCAGACGTGCGCGCATTCCGCGCTGGCGATGTGCTGACCGTGGAGCTGGATGAATCCACCCAGGCCAGCAAGAAGAGCGGCACGCAAGTGGGCAAGGACGCCAGCCTGAGCGCGAAGAAGCCTTCGCTGTTCGGCTACACGCTGCCCATTGATGCCGAGATCGGCACCAAGAGCGGCTTCAACGGCTCGGGCACCAGCTCGCAGCAGAACACGCTGCGCGGCTCCATCACGGTGGTGGTGCAGCGCGTGATGCCCAATGGCCTGTTGCAGGTGCGTGGCGAGAAGCGCCTCGTGCTCAACCAGGGCGAAGAGAACGTCCGCCTGGCCGGCTACGTGCGCTCGGCCGACATTGATTCGAACAACCGCGTGTCGTCGCAACGTGTGGCGAGTGCGCGCATTACTTACGCGGGCCGCGGCGCGCTGGCGGATGCCAACCAGGCAGGTTGGCTCACCCGATTCTTTAACAGCCCCTGGATGCCGTTCTGAGTTGGCAGCGCCAACAAAGAACAGAGCCCGGCTCGATAAAAAGGACGACACGATGAAACTGAAACAACTGACCCAATTTGCCGCTGTGTGCGCGCTGGTGGTGGTGGCCGCGCTGTGCGGCGCCGTGCCGGGCGCACGGGCACAAACCGTCGGCAGCCTGGTCGACGTGGAAGGCGTGCGTGAGAACGCGCTGGTCGGCTATGGCGTCGTCGTCGGTCTGGCTGGTTCGGGCGATGGCACCCAGGCCAAATACACCACGCAGTCGCTGGCGAACATGCTCAAGCAGTTCGGCACGCGCCTGCCAGAGAACGTCAACCTGCGCTCGCGCAATGCCGCGGCCGTCATGGTGAGTGCCACCTTCCCGCCGGGCTACCGCCGTGGCCAGAAGGTGGACGTGACGGTGTCGTCGCTGGGCGATGCCAAGAGCCTGCGCGGCGGCACGCTGCTGATGACGCCGCTGCGCGCGGCCGATGGTGAAACGTATGCACTGGCGCAAGGCAACCTGGTGATTCCGGGCCTGAACGCGCAAGGCCGCAGCGGCTCCAGCGTCACCATCAACACGCCCACCACGGGCCGGATTCCGAAGGGCGCCACCATCGAGCAAGAGATCGCCACCGACTTTGCCGAAACGCCCACCGTGCGCCTGAACCTCAAGCGCCCGGATTTCGACACCGCATCGCACATCGTCGATGCCATCAACGGCAACTTTGGCGACGAGATTGCCAGCACGTCGGACGCCACCTCGGTGGACGTGATTGCCCCGCAGGTGCCGAGCCAGCGTGTGGCCTTTGTGGCTCGCCTGAAGGCGCTGAAGGTGAAGCAGGGCGCAGAAACGCCGCGCATCGTCTTTAACTCGCGCACCGGCACGGTCGTTATTAGTCAAGGGGTGACGGTGAAACCGGCCGTTGTCTCGCACGGCGCGCTGAAGGTGACGATTGCCGAAGGCACGATGGTCAGCCAGCCGAACGAATTTGCCCAGGGCAGCACGGTGGCCGCACCCATCAGCGAGATCGACGTCTCGCAAGCCGGTGGCAACGCCTTCCAGTGGAAATCGGGGGTCAGCCTGCAAGCGATTGTGGACACGATCAACCGCACGGGCGCCACGCCGGACGACCTGATGGCGATCCTGCAAGCCCTGTCTGAAGCCGGTGCCCTGACGGGCGAGCTGGTGGTGATCTAAGGAGCCTGACGATGATGATTGAACCCCAACACCTGCTGCAATCGCCGTTCGGCGTAGACAAGCCTGGCGCGATCAAGCCGGCCAACGAAACGACGAACCCTGCCGACCCGGAATACCGCAAGCGCGTGGAAGACGCCGCCGTCAAGTTCGAAGGCCTCTTCATCGCGCAGATGCTGAATGAAATGAAGAAGGCGACGGACCAGCTCAAGGCGGACAACGGCTCGACCGACCGCACCAGCGACGCGATGCTCGACTACGCCAACCGCGCCGTGGCCGACGCCATTGCGCAGCAACGCGGCTTTGGCATTGCCGACACGCTGGTGGCGCAGATGCTGCCGGCCGAGGCCCCCGCGCCCAAGAAGAACTGACGACACCCATAGATCAACAGAGAACGGAACCCCATCATGAGCATCACCCGAATCGGATTGTCTGGAGCGCTTGCCGCGCAAGCGTCCCTCAACATGGCGGCGCGCAACATTGCGAACCTGCAAACGCCGGGCTATACGCGTCAAGGCGTGCTGCTGACCTCGCGCGTGGGCGGTGGGGTGGATGTGAACTCGCTCATCCGCTTTGGCGATCATTACAAGACGCAGCAGAAGTGGGCATCGGCCAGCCCGGTGGGGCAATACGGGGTGGCGGAGTCGTACTTCAAGCAGTTGGAAGAAGTGATGGGCCTGGAGGATGGCAGCGTCAAGTTCTCGATGGACAAGTTCTTTGGCGCGCTGGATGAAGCCAGCTCCGACCCGACCAACCCCGCGCTGCGCCAGCAAGTGCTGATGGCCGCCGGCGGCATGGCATCGGCCTTCAACAACCTGCAGCAGATGATGCGTGGCCAGTTGGACACGGCGCGCCAGCAAAGCGCCGCCACGGCCGATCAGATCAACAGCCTGTCGGGCTCCATTGCCGATTTGAACAAGCTGATTGCTGAAGCCGAGGCCACGGGCACCGCACCGTCGGAGCTGATCGACCAGCGCGATCAGGCCATCGACCAACTCGCCGCCCTGGTCGACATCCGCACCACGCGCCACCCCGATGGCACGGTTGACGTGTCGCTCCCCAGCGGCACGCCGCTGGTGGCGGGCAACCAGGTTGGCAAGGTGAGCGTGGAAACGGGTGCCGACGGCACGTTCTCGCTCAAGCTGGAAATGAACGGTACAAAGTACCCGCTGGATGGCGCCAAGCTGGGCGGCCAACTGGGCGGCCTGTCCAACTTTGTGAATGACACGCTGCTGCCGCAGATGGAAGCCATCAAGGCGCTGGCCGGCGAGATTGCCGACGCCTTCAACAAGCAGCTGACCGCCGGTTACGGCATGGATGGCAAGCCGGGCAAGGAGCTGTTCACGTTCGACCCCGCAACGGGCCGCCTCACCCTCAACGAGATGAAGCCCGAAGAGCTGGGCTTTTCTGGTGACCCGTCCGCCCCCGGCAACAGCGACAACCTGCTCAAGCTGATCGAGCTGCGTGGCATGCGCATTGATCTGCCGGGCTTTGGTGAAACCTCGCTGGGCGATGGCTACACGCTGCTGGTCGGCAAGCTGGGCGCACAGAGCCAGCAAAACCAGTCGATGCTGGGCATGGCGGTGGAAGTGCGCCGCCAGTCGGAAGAGGCCTGGCTGGCCTTGTCGGGGGTCCACCAAGATGAAGAGGCCATCAACGTGTCCGAAGCCATGCAGGTGTATTCGGCCAACATGAAAGTGATTTCGGTGGCCAAGGAAATGTTTGATTCCACCATCGCCGCCTTCTAACAACATCAGGAGACCACCATGCGTATCGCCTCCCAACACTTTGGCAACACCATGCTCGCAACCCTGCGGGCGACGAACACCAAGGCGGCAGAAATCGCCACCAAGATGGCCACGGGCCAGCGCGTGCTGCGCGCATCGGACGACCCGATCGCCGCGGTGCGCCTGCTGATGCTCGACCGCGACACCTCGGTGCTGCAACGCTATCAAACGAACATCGACACGCTCACGATCCGCCTGCAGAAGAACGAATCCCACCTGGACGGCATGCTCGACATGGCGATGTCTGCGCACGACTCGCTGCTGGCCGCCGCCGATGGCAGCCACAGCGCGGCCGACCTCAACGCGCTGGCCGGCCCGCTGCGCACGCTGCTGGGCAACCTGACGCAGGCCGCCAACGCCAAAGACGGCAACGGCAACTACCTGTTCGGCGGCACGCAGACCGACACGCCGCCCATCGCCTACGACCCGACGGCCCCGGAAGGCAGCCGCTACTCATACGCCGGCAACGGTGAAGCGCAGCAAGTGGTGATCGGCCACGGCGTGACGCAAGATGCCAACGTGACGGTCGAGCACCTGGCCGACATGCTCAACAAGATGGAAGTGGCCGTGGCCGCCATGGAAAAGCCGGACGCCGACCCGAACGACCCGGCCCTGCGTGCCGTGCTGACGGCCGCGCTGGAGTCCGTCAAGGGCAACGGTATCGACGCGCTGAGCGCCAAGATCGCCCACCTGGGTGGCGCACAGAATACGCTGCAACTGATGAGCGAAAACCACGCCTCGCAACTCATCGCCAACGGCCAGGCGTCCGCGCTGGTGGGTGAGCAAGACTTTGGCGAAGCCATGGACCAGCTCAACAACTACATGACGGCCATGAAGGGCTCGTACGAGATCTATGGCCGCATGACGAAGCTGTCGCTGTTCGACGCCATCTGAGGCCGCGCTCATGGACCTGCGCACCACCGCCACCGTTGCCAGTCTGCCGGTCTCCCGGCGTGACGATGTTGATACCGCCAGCCAGGCACGCCGCAACGCTGCCGCCGCAGAAGCGGCCGCGCCTGTTGCGGTAGCACCCGTTAGCCAGAAGGCACCCGTATCCCCCGCCGCCAAGTCGAGCAGCGCCCAGCGCGCGCCCGGCACCACGACGGCCTTTACGGCAGGGCAGGCACAGTTCAACGCCGATGTGACAGCGGCACAGCGCGCGCTGTCGTTTGTCGATGCGGCATCGGGGCAACTGCGTGGGTTGAAGGGCGCACTCAGCGCCATGCTCACGGGGGCTGACCGTGGTGGTGAGGTGGCTGCGCGCATTGCCAAGTTCGACGCCCTCTGGAGCGAACGCGCCACGATGGCCGGCGGCATGATCGACGCCCAACTGACGGTGCGCCCCACGGGCGACGCCACGCGCACCTTCCGCGTGCGCGCGCTTGATGTGGAGCAATGGCGCAGCAGCGGGGCAGAAACGCTCACCTTCCACCCGACCGGGGTGGGCAAGCAGTCGGTAGCGGTCAGCTTTGAGGCCGCCCCCATCGATGCAGCCACCTTTGCCAAACGGCTCGACCGCGCGCTGGCAGCCACGGGCGTGCGCGCCTCGCTGGCGGCGGATGGTCAAGTGGACTTTACCGTGGCGGAATCGCGCTGGCCCGCCGTGCGCGACCAACTGCTGGTGCAAGGCGGCGGCAAGCGCTTCCCCGGCGGCCGCCCCATCCGTGCACAAGCCGACGCCGCGCCGGAAGCGCTGGAGCCAGCACGCTGGCAAGTGAGCGACCGCACGGGGCAACGCGCGGCACTGCGCGACGTGGTGCGCGGGCTGGACAAGCTCATGCAGGCTGACCGCACGCTGCGCACGCAGCTCGACACCGCCGGCCAGCGCCTGCGCAACAGCGCTGGCGAGGCCGCGAAGCAAGCCGCCACGGCCAGCGAATCGGTGTCGGGCACGCTGGCGGCATCGAGCGAATTCAACGTGCTCTCCGCCGTCACGACCACGCTGTCGGGCCTGAGCCGCGCCCGTGTTGAGACGCTGCTCAAGCTCTAAAGCCGTATCAATACTCTGTTGAAGGTTGTTCAGCGTCGCACGTAAATCGGCGAGCCTGCAGGGGAGATTCATCCCCCAGAAGGAGATTTTCGTGATGACGCATTCCCCCCAAGCCTCTCGACTTCCCCGCCTACGGCTGACCGCCGGCACGCAGATCCTGCTGGCATTGATTCTGGGCATTGCCGCCGGCCACTTCATTGGCGAACCCGCCAAGCTGCTGCAACCGCTGGGCGATATTTTCATGTCGCTCATCCGCATGTGTGTGATTCCGGTGGTGTTTGTGTCGCTCGTGTGCGGCATCACCTCGCTGTCGGATCTGGCTGCCATGCGGCGCATTGCGTGGAAATCCATCGCCATCTATGCGCTGCTGATGTCTGTGACGGCGGCGCTGGCCATGGCCTTGACCACCTGGGCTGGCGTGGGCCAAGGGTTCGACCTGCCGGTCGCGGTGGAGGCCTCCCAACTCGTGCAGCCGCCCACCAGCCTGAAAGACGCGCTGATGTCGGCCATCCCGTCCAACCCGTTCAAGTCTTTCTCTGAAGGCGCGCTGCTGCCCACCATCGTGTTCGCCATCTTCTTTGGCTTGGCGATCAATCTGGCGGGCGAGCGTGCCGAGCCCGTGCGCACCTTCTTCGACAGCCTCTCGGCCGTCGTCTTCAAGCTGATCGGCATGGTGCTCAAGTTTGCACCGGTGGGCGTGTTCGGGCTGATGGCCTATGTGACGGCTGACCACGGGTTCTCCGCGTTGGGCCATCTCGGCTCGCTGGTGGCCGTCAACTATGTGGTGCTGGCCGTTGTCATGATCGGCATGTGCAGTGTGCTGCTGGGCCTGAGCGGGCTCAACCCGCTGCCGTTTTTGCGCAAGATGCTGCCGGTGCAGTTGTTTGCCTACTCGTCGGCCAGCAGCGCTGCCACGCTGCCGCTCAACATGGAAACCTGCCAGGCGCGCCTGGGCGTGGATGGCCGCGTTGCCAGCTTCGTGCTGCCGCTGGGCTCCACCATCAACATGGCCGGCCTGGCGTGCTACCTGGGCACCGTGGCCATCTTTGCCAGCAATGCCTATGGCGTGGAACTCTCCGTCGCGCAGATGGGCATGGTGGTGCTCACGACCACGCTGGCGTCCATTGGCGCAGCAGGTATTCCGGGTGCGGGCCTGGTGGTGATGAGCCTGGTGCTGGCTTCTGTTGGGCTGCCGCTGGAAGTGATTGCGGTCATCGCTGCGGTGGATCGGTTGATCGACATGTGCTGCACCTCGGCCAACGTGACGGGCGATACGGTGACTGCCGTGGTGGTGGCGCGCGTGGAAGGCGCGCTGGACGTGGAGCAGTACAATCGGGCCTGATGCTTTCACCCGATGTTCAAAACGCCGCACGGTAGAACGTGCGGCGTTTTCTATTTGCGCAACACAGATTTCTGGTGCCGCACGCACCGGGATGCGCGCCACGCCAAGCAGGCTACGTAAGATGGTGTAGGCGGAAATCGAACGCGCGGACCCGCGCAACTGGCGCGATCTTCCAATCGCGCGAGCGATTTTTGAGGTCGGATCGGGTGGCACCTATATTCGATCGGCTGTACCCACCCATTC
Source organism: Ralstonia sp. (assembly GCA_039592975.1). GTDB lineage: Bacteria > Pseudomonadota > Gammaproteobacteria > Burkholderiales > Burkholderiaceae > Ralstonia. The sequence continues at coordinate 33,209 of JBCNQE010000015.1, forward strand.
TTTTGTGGAGGCGGTGATGAAGGTCACGATCAGCAATGCGGGCGATACCACGGTGTACTGCAAATCGGGCAGCACCGAGACGTCGCTAAAAGCCGGAGAGAGCGTCACGTTCGATAAGCCGCAGACCATTGAGTTGTCGGAACAAGCGAGCCAGACACTCCTACCAAGGTCTGGCCGGGGATTGGGGACCGCCTTGGACCTCGAAGCCTAAGCCCCTGCGTGGACCCCCGTCGCTGTTCTCTCTGAGGTCGGATCACGCGATTCCGATACTCGCTCTGCTGTACCTACCCACACACTTGCGGAGGTAATCATGGCAGTTGAAATCACTTGCAATTGCGATCAGATGGCGTACCGGCGTATCAAAGATGGTGCAGGCAATGCTGTTCAAGACGCAGAAATCCCATTCAAGCGGGGTGACAAGCCTCTGATGATCGAAGAGCTCCAGACGATCAAGTTGATCGATACGGGCAACGGAGCCCACGTGATCATGAAGAACGTGGGCACATCTGCCGTGAAGTTTGAGTACGTCGGCCACGTCGATATGAACCTCGAACCGGGCGCTAAGGTGTACGTCGATCGGGATTTCACGATTCGGTTCTTCTACGGACTGCCAGCGACGGCGGTGGTATCTGACACCCAGACATCCGCGCCGGAGAAGGAGACCATGTCATACGCTGGCGCGGCGGCGACTGCATCGACGCCGATCGTTAAAGAGCTATACACAGAGGTGCCGCGGTACATCGAAGGAGAGTAGGTCTTCGCACGCGAAAAAAGTCCGCCAAGCAAAACTCGGCGGACTTCTTCATTGGGGTGTAGGAGGGGCGTCGATCACCCCAACGTACCCACGATGCTGACTTCCTTATTCTCCGGAATCTCGTTGTACGACAGCACGGCCAGCCCCGGCGCAAACATCCGCGCATAACGCGCCAGCATCGGGCGAATACGCGGCACGACCATCAGCACGGGCGTGGCACCCATCTGCTTCATCTGCTCGGCCACGGCGGGCATGTGCGTTTGCAGTTGCGACAACACGTTCGGCTCCACCGGGAAGTTATCGAGCGGTGCACGCGGGCCGGATTGTTCTGCACGGCTGAGCGCACCCAGCAAGATGTTCTCCAACTCCACCGTCAGGCTGAAGCCCTTCAAGCCCGCGTTCTGGCCGCTGAGCGCGGACACAATCTGACGGCGCAGCGCGCAACGCACCTCGGCCACCAGCAGCAGCGGCTCCTTGGTGCTCTCAGACGCCTCCACCAGCGTGGCCGCCACGGTTTCAATGTCCTTGATGGAGACGTTCTCCGCCAGCAGCGTGCGGAACACCTTGCGCAACTGGCTGTGCGTCAGGCACTTGCCCAGCGCATCGGCCAGCACGGGCGCAATGCCGGTCAGGCGTTCGATGATGGCCGTCACGTTGTCGTAGCTGAACAGGTCCGGCAGCGTTTCGCGCACCAGCTTGGCCGCATGCGTGGCGATAACGGTGGCGCAGTCCACCACCTGGTAGCCCAGGCCCAGCGCGTGCGCTTTGTGTTCGGGGTCGATCCACGTGACGGGCATGCCGTAGGCTGGGTCCACGCCGGGCGTGCCGTCGAGCTCGCCATACACCGTGGGGGAGGGGATCGCCATCATCTTGCCCGGCTGCACCTGGGCTTGCGCCAGCGCCGTGCCGTTGAGCATGATCGCGTAGCCGGCGGGCGGCAGGCTCATGTCATCGCGCGCGCCAATGGGCGGCAGCAAGAAGCCGAGCTGCTCCGACAGGTTTTGGCGCGTGCCCTGCAAGCGGCGCACCAGCGGCTGGCCTTGTGCACGGTCCACCATGTCCACCAGCTTGTAGCCCAGCGACACCGACAGCGCGTCCACATACGGCAGGCTGGTCCAATCCAGCGCTTCTTCACGCGGCGCGGCCAGCGTGGCTTGCGCGGCGCGGGCGGCTTCTTCTGCGCTGGCGGCTTCCGCAGGGGATGGCCGTTGCGCCATCCGGTAGCCCGCATACGCCAGCACCCCGGCAAAGCACAAGAACACCAGCGTCGGCATACCCGGGATCAGGCCCAGCGCACCCATCAGCGCGGCGGCGCTAAACAGCACCACCGGCGAGGCCAGCAACTGCTGCCCGACCTGCTGTTCAAAATCACGCGAGTCATTGATGCGGGTGACGATGACCGCCGCACCGGCCGACAGCAGCAGCGCCGGAATCTGCGCGACCAGGCCGTCACCGATGGCCAGCAGGGCGTACTTGTGGAACGCCTCGCCGGTGGGCAGGCCGTGCATCATCACGCCGATGATCACACCGCCGATCAGGTTGATGATCAGCACCAAGATGCCGGCAATGGCATCGCCGCGCACAAACTTCGATGCACCGTCCATGGCGCCGTAGAAGTCGGCTTCGGTGGTGACTTCCTTGCGGCGCGTCTGGGCTTGTTCTTGCGTGATGACGCCGGCGTTCAGGTCGGCATCGATGGCCATCTGCTTGCCGGGCAGCGCATCCAGCGTAAAGCGCGCTGACACTTCCGAGATCCGCTCCGCACCCTTGGTGACCACCACAAAGTTGATGATCATCAGGATGACGAACACCACCAGGCCGACCACGAAGTTGCTGCCGATCACCACATTGGCGAACGACTCGATCACCTGACCGGCCGCCGACCCGCCGTTATGCCCGTTGAGCAGCACCACGCGGGTGGAGGCTACGTTCAACGTCAGCCGCATCAGCGTGGCGGCCAGGATGATGGTCGGGAAGGCGGAGAACTCCAGCGGCCGCTTGACCGTCACCGCCACCATCACCACCACGATGGACAGCACGATGTTGAACGTAAACATCATGTCCAGCGCCATGGGTGGCAGGGGCAGGATCACCATCGCCAAGATGGCGAACAGGGCCAGCGGCGCGGCAAACTTCACGCGCTTGAGCAAGTCGATCACGTTCATAGCGATTGGGCCTTTTGCAAGTGTTCAGGAATATTCAAACCGGTGGGCAAAGCGGGCGCGACACCACGACCGCTGGCACGGAATGCTTTGATTTGCAGCACATACGACAGCACCTGCGCCACTGCGCGGTACAGCGCTGCCGGAATCTGCTGGTTGACCTGGCTCGTGTGGTAAATGGCGCGCGCCAGCGGCGGCAACTCCAGCACTTCCACGCCGTGTTCCTTCGCCAGGTCACGGATGAACAGCGCCACTTCGTCAATGCCCTTGGCCACCACGTACGGCGCTTGCGCGCGCGATTCGTCGTACTTGAGCGCCACGGCATAGTGGGTCGGGTTCATCACCACCACGTCGGCTGTCGGCACCGTTTTGCGCATGCCAGAGCGCGCCATCTGGCGCTGGATCTGGCGGATGCGGCTCTTGACCTCGGGCTTGCCCTCAGACTGCTTCATCTCGTCTTTGATGTCGCGCTTGCTCATGCGCTGATCCTTCATGAAGGTCATCCACTGGATCGGTATATCGATCAGCGCAAACACAGCGATCACCCCCGCCAGCGTGAGCGCGGAAGTGAGAAACAAATCGGCCCCGCCCGCCAGCGCATCCATGAGCGGTGCGCCTTGCAGGCGGATAAAGCCATTCAAGTTGGCCCGGCACACGATGAACAGCGTCACCATCAACGTAATCGCCTTGAGCACCGTGGTGCCGAACTGCACGTAATGCTTGCGCGAAACCAGCCGCTTGAGCCCCGAGATCGGGTTCAGCTTGCTGAACTTCGGCATGAAATTCTTGCGGCTCATCATCCAGCCGCCCGGCACCAGCGATGCAATCACGATGGCCACCGGCACCGCCGCCAGCGGCGCCACCATCTTGCCGATCAGCATCAACGTGGCCGGAAACAGCATCGAGCCCGCATTGCCGAGCGCGCCGTCGCCATGCAAATCGGCAAACGACAGCGCAAACAGGCGCTTGAGTTCAATCGACCAGCCCGGCGCCAGCACGACGATCAGCTTGAGCGCCACCAGAATCCCCACGGCCGTACCGATATCGCGCGAGCGCGCAACCTGGCCCTCCTGCTTGGCTTTACGCAGCTTCTGGGGGGTGGCTTTTTCTGTCTTGTCGCCGTTGTTGGACTGCTGGCTCATTGCATTGCGCCTCCTCGGGTGAGTTGGCGCCATTGTGGGCAAGCTGTGGCGAGGTGTTGAGAAGGTTGAATAGACCTTGAACGGGGTGTGCAACGCCGGCTGTGGGGCTGCGAGCCTCGTGCGTGGAGGTCAAACAGTCGGATTCGAAACTATTTGTACCGGTGCCGGAGGTGGCGGGCTCCGGCGGTGCTCAAAAAATCAGCAACGGCGGAGCTTTGAGAGTCGCGCTCGACACCCACAGCGTGGGTGGACGCCCTTTCTTGGTGCGCCGTTGATGCTTTTTTCAGCAACGTTGAGGCTTTGAGCCTCGCGGTCGGAGTTGGGGAGGTCCGGATTCGAAACTCTTAGTGTTGATGTCGGGGGTTGGAATGTCGTGCTCGATTCGCCGGGTGCCAGCGGTGAGGTGCTGCACCCCGAGCATCGACTGCGCTGGCGTTGCCACGTCTTGGCGGGTGTCGCTCCCCCGGCCATGCAGCAGAAAGGCGCCTGAAGGCGCCTTGTGAAGGAAGGCAGAACCCGGACGGGCCTATTCCGGTGTCCCGACGGGGGCTCGTCCCGCTGTCCAGATACAGCGATGGCAGCAGCAACGTCAACAGCAGCAGCCCAAACATCGTCGTTACGGAAAAGCCGAGCGCAAGCAGGGTCAGCGCCGGGGCCAATAGGCGCTTGCCTTACAGGTGCCCGGCGCCTCAATGTGGTGTTCGCTCACCACATCGAATGGCCACAACCAGAGCAGAATTTTTGGCTACTCAGGACAGATGTGCCGCACTTAGGACAAGAGAGCGTGGTGTCTTCCTGCGGTTTCGTCGACAACTCCGGTGCGGGGTCTATTACGGACCCGTCTTTCGGTGCACCTTTTCCCCGTTCATCCAGTTCTGCGGCAAAGCATTCTTTATGCCAATCGCGGCCTTCAGCCATTTGTCTATCGGAAGAAAAGACCGTTTTTCCACATCTCGAGCATTTATTATTCATTTTCTTATCGCCAATATCGTTTGGATAAATTCACATTAATCTGATGGGGCGGAATTTCTTACCAAAGGATTGCCAATTTGACTCCCCAGGGTTGGCGAAATTTTCGTGGATCAATGCTGCACAAAAAACATAGGTGGCGAGCCAAGGTGTTTCAATGAGGATTCACTTGAATTATCTTTTATTCTCAATGAAGCCCGCCTGAGAACCGGACAAACCGATCGGTGAATCGGCCGCGGATGACGGCGCCGCCGTCAAGCCTGCGGCACAGCTAGCTGGTCATACACCTCCAACACATGCTCAACCATCCGCCCATAGTGATCCGGCAACGATGGCAGCAGCAACGTCAACAGCAGCAGCCCAAACATCGTCGTTACGGAAAAGCCGAGCGCAAACAGGTTCAGCGCCGGTGCTGCGCGGTTGAGCAGGCCCAGGCCCACTTGCACCACCAGCGTGGCAAACATGACCGGCAGGGCGAGCGCCACGGCGGCGGAGAAGATCCAGCCCACCGCAAACGCCAGGTGCTTGAGCGATTCCAGATCAAACGCAAACGAGCCAACCGGCCACACCGTAAAGCTGCGCGCCAGCACGTGGGTGAGGATGAGGTGACCATCCACCGCAAAGAACAGCAGGATGAACACCACGTACATCACGCTGGTGAGCACGTCGGCCATCTGGCCGTTCATCGGGTCGTTGATCTGCGCCATCGACAGGCCCATCTGCGACGAGGCAATGGCGCCAAAAATCTGCAGCGCAGACAGCACGAGGTGGAACATGAAGCCGAGCAGCCCGCCAATGAGCACCTGCTCGAACATGGCGGCCACGCCTTGCAGCGAAATCGGGTCGATGTTGGGGGCAGCCGGCATGCCGGGCTGCACCACCACGGCCAGGATGAGCGCCACCAGCAGGCGAATGCGGATGGGCACCATCACCTCACCCAGAATGGGCGCAGCGGCCAGCGCGGCGGCGATCCGGCAGAACGGCCAGACGATCGTGTTCGCCATTGGCAGGAGTTGGGAGAGGACGGCTTCCATTGCGCGTTCTCGCTCGTGCGCTCGTCAGCCGGCCAGTTGGGCGGCGCGGCCGAAAATCTCGACCGTGTAGTGCATGACGCGGTCGGCTACCCACGGGCCGGCCAGTGCGAGGGCGATGAGCGTGGTCACCAGGCGCGGCAGAAAGCTCATCGTCTGCTCGTTGATTTGCGTGGCGGCCTGGAAGATGGCCACCAGCACACCCGTGATCAGGCCCGGCGTAATCAGCACCAGGATGATGACGAGCACGAGGCGCAGGGCATCGATGGCGAGGCTGGTAGCAAGGTCTGGGGTAAGCATCCGATGGCCTTTATGTTCACTTAATGCTGGTGATGAGCGTGTTGACGGTGAGCGACCAGCCATCCACCAGCACAAACAGCAGCAGCTTCAGCGGCAGCGAGATGACCAGCGGTGACAGCATCATCATCCCCATCGCCATCAACACGGAGGCGACGATGATGTCGATGACCAGGAACGGGATGAACAACATCGCACCGATCTGGAAGGCGGTCTTCAGCTCGCTGAGCACGAAGGCCGACAGCTTGACCAGAAAGGGTTGGTCTTCAGGCTTGGCGATCTTTTCCGTGCCCGAGAGTTTGGCCATTTGCGCAAGCGCGGCCTTGTTGGTTTGGGCGAGCATGAAGTTCGACAGCGGCTTTTCGGCCGTCTGCAGCGCGACTTGCATGGTCACCTTGCCTTGGTCGTAGGGCACGAAGGCCTTTTGCCAAATCTCCTCGCCAATGGGGCGCATGGTCAGCATCGTGAGCACCAGCGCGACGCCGGTCACGATGCGCGCGGGCAACCCTTGCTGCAGGCCCAGCGCCTGTTTGAGCAGCGAGAGCACGACCACGTAGCGCAGAAAGCTCGTCATCGTCATCAGCAGCGCGGGCAACAACCCGAGCAGCGTCATCAACACGAGGATCTGCGTCTTGACCGTAAAGCCCTGACCGTTGGCGCCGCTGGAGGCGAGCGTGAGCGTGTCGGCATGCGCAAACGAGGGCAGCCCAAAGGCCACCAGCGCAAACACGATCAGCACCACCGCGCGGATGCCAAATTGGAGGAGAAGTGGATGGGCTTTCATGCCGTGAGCGAGCTGAGGTCGTCCAGTTCAATGATGCGCAGGCCGTAGTGCTCGCCAGAGACGACCACCTCGGCCGAGCCGATCTGCGTGCCGTTGACCTTGATGACCAGCGGCTCGCCGGCCAGGCGGTTGAGTTCCACCGTGGAGCCGGCTTCGTACGACAGCAGGTCGGCCAGCGGCACGGTGGCTTCGCCCACTTCCAGCGTCAGGCGCACGGGAATGCGGCGCAGCATGCGCAGCGGGTCGCGCGCGGGGGCGGCTTCCGTGGCGGCTTGGGGCTCGTCGCCCAGGTCCAGGTCGTCCAGCGCGGAGAGGTCGATGTCGTTGTTCATGGTCATGCTGGGTTACTCCACAAGTTCGAAAGAGGTGATCCACAGGGCGCCTTGCTGCTCGGCCAGTGCGGCGCGGTAGAGGCGGACGTCGTTGACGAGTACGTCAGCGGTATCGGGCAGGCGCACGGGCAGCACATCGCCGGGGCCCATGCGCAGCAGGTCGTCCAGGCGCATGTCTTTGGTCAGCATGCGCACCGACAGCGTGACGGGGATACGCACATTGGCCGGCGTGCCATCAGAGGCCGATGCCGTTTGACGGGGCCGCTGCGCGTCGAGGCGGGCAAACAGGTGGGCCAGCCACGTGTCGTCCAGGGCAAACTCAACGTCACCCGCGAGGTTGCGCGAGCGGTCTTCAATGGTGAGGCGCAGTACACGCGAGCCCGAACCGGGCATGGTGTCTGCGCTCGGGGAAAAGGTTTCGGCTGCTGCATCACCATTCGCGCCATTCGCACCGAGCACGGCGCCCGCAAAGGCGCTCAGCAGGTTGATGTGCTGTTGGGCGGCAAAGCGGCGTTCCGTGCCCGTTTCGGGGCCGGGTGCGGCCAGCGTCGCTTCATCGAGCGGCGTGTCGTAATGGCAGGCGAGCAGGGCCAGCAGCAGCTTGCGGTCGCAGCGCACGGCCACTTGGCCTTGGCTGCATGCGTAGGTGCGCCAGCCGCCAGCGTCGCGCGGCAGCATCGCCGCAATGGTGATGTGTGAGGTGACGAAGTTCGCACCACGGCGCAGGTTGAAGCGTTCGTGGAAGGTGTGATCAATTCTGCGCTTGATGTCTTGCAGAACTTCGTCAAGCAAGTGGTACGGACGCCCCAGCGTGCACGGATCGAGCACCAGCGCTGACTCGGCTCGGGCAGCTCGGGCGGTACGGGAGGTGGTGGAAAGTGCCGACACGTTTGTGGTTCCGTTTGGTTTGAAGAGTTGGCGCCATTGTCGGCAGCGGGCGCCCATGCGTAGAGAAGGTTGTACAAACCTTGAACGCATAAAAAAAACCGGCCCGCTTGTGGCGGACCGGCTTGTGCTCTCAACACAGGGTGATGTGCGCTTACTGGATGAGCGACAGCACCATTTGGTTCATCGAGCTGGTTTGCTTGAGCATGGCCATGCCGGCTTGCATCAGCACTTGTTGCGAGCTCATCTTGGCGGACTCAGTTGCCATGTCGGCGTCCATGATGCGGCCTTCGGCGTCAGCGGTGTTGGTCGACATGTTGCCCAGGTTGTTGTAGACGTGGCCCAGGCGGTTTTCTGCGGCACCGATGCCCGAGCGCAGGGAGCCGACTTCGTCCAGCGCCTTGCTGATCTTGTCGATCGTGTCGTTGGCGGTATCCGTCAGCTCCTTACCCGCGGTGGCGGCATCCGGGTTCGTATAGGCGGCCGACAGATCCTTGAACTTGGTGTCGGTGTCGGTGATGTTCGTCGAGAAGTTGACCTTCATCGTTTCGTCCTTGCTGGCACCGATCTGGAACGTCATCTCAGAGGCAAGCTTGCCGCCATTCAGCAGCTTGGCGCCACCGTACGACGTGTTGGTCATGATGTTGTTCAGCTCTTTGCCCAGGGCGTCGTACTCGGCCTGCATGGCCTCCTTGTCTTCCTTGGACGACGAACCGTCCGCGGCTTGCGTTGCCAGGTCCTTCATGCGGTACAGCACGTTGGTGACTTCGTTCATCGCGCCATCGGCCGTTTGCAGCAGCGACGAGGCGTTTTGCGTGTTCTGCATGGCCACGCCCATACCGCGCGTTTGCGCTTGCAGGCGCACGGCGATCTGCAGGCCAGCCGCATCGTCCTTGGCGGAGTTGATGCGCAGACCGGTACCCAGGCGGGTCATGGTGGTGTTCAGGTTGCTACGGGTGTTGCCAATGGCCTTCTGGATGTTCATCGCAGCGGCGTTGGTGTGCAGGCTCAGCATGGTACGTGCTCCTAAGTATTCAGTTGGGGGTAGAGGTATCTGCCGCCGCCTGCTGATCAGACGGCCACGTCTTATCAAGACGACGGGGGTGAGGCGGGTGTTAAGTCGATTTGCAATGGCTGCGAAAAAAAATCCAGAGCACCAAAGAAAAAACCGGCCCGCTTGTGGCGGACCGGCTTAGTGCTCTCAACGCAGGGGTGATGCGCTTACTGGATGAGCGACAGCACCATTTGGTTCATCGAGCTGGTTTGCTTGAGCATGGCCATGCCGGCTTGCATCAGCACTTGTTGCGAGCTCATCTTGGCCGATTCGGTAGCCATGTCGGCGTCCATGATGCGGCCTTCGGCGTCAGCCGTGTTGGTCGACATGTTGCCCAGGTTGTTGTAGACGTGGCCCAGGCGGTTTTCTGCGGCACCGATCTGCGAGCGCAGCGCACCCACTTCGTCTAGCCCCTTGGCGATGGCATCGATGGCGGCGCCAGCTGTGCCAGCGGTGAGTTCGTCGCCGCCTGTTCCTGCGTAGTTTTTCGAAATCGTGCCGAACTGGGTTTCAACCTTGCCCAGTTGTGTGCCGAAGTTGACCTTCATGACTTCGTCTTTGCCGGCGCCGATCTGGAACGCCATTTCGTCCTTCAGCTTGCCGTCGGTGCTGCTCAGGAGCTTGGCACCGCCGTACGACGTGTTCTTCATGATGTTCGCCAGTTCTGCGCCCAGTGCGTCGTATTCGGCCTGCATGGCCTTCTTGTCCTCAGCCGACGACGAGGCATCCGCAGCCTGGGTTGCCAGATCCTTCATGCGGTACAGCACGTTGGTGACTTCGTTCAGCGCGCCGTCGGCCGTTTGCAGCAGCGACGAGGCGTTTTGCGTGTTCTGCATGGCCACGCCCATGCCGCGCGTTTGCGCTTGCAGGCGCACGGCGATTTGCAGGCCAGCGGCGTCATCCTTGGCGGAGTTGATGCGCAGGCCCGTGCCCAGGCGAGTCATGGTGGTGTTCAGGTTGCTACGGGTGTTGCCAATGGCCTTCTGGATGTTCATCGCAGCGGCGTTGGTGTGCAGGCTCAGCATGGAGGTACTCCTTGATCTTTAAGTTGGGGGGTATCTGCCGCCGCCTGCTTGCCAGACGGCCACGTCTTATCAAGACGACGGGGGCGGGGTGGGTGTTAAGCCGATTTGTAATGACTGCGAAAAAAATTGGACGACCAAAGAAAAACCGGCCCGCTTGTGGCGGACCGGTTTGTGTTCTCAACGCAGGGGTGATGCGCTTACTGGATGAGCGACAGCACCATTTGGTTCATCGAGCTGGTTTGCTTGAGCATGGCCATGCCGGCTTGCATCAGCACTTGTTGCGAGCTCATCTTGGCCGATTCGGTGGCCATGTCGGCGTCCATGATGCGGCCCTCGGCGTCAGCTGTGTTGGTCGACATGTTGCCCAGGTTGTTGTAGACGTGGCCCAGGCGGTTTTCGCCCGCACCAATGCCCGAGCGCAGGCTGCCAACCTTGTCGAGTGCCGTTGAAACCAGGTCGATGGTGCCGTTTGCCGTAGCGGTCAGTTCCGTGCCCGTGTCGGAGGTGCCATCGAACGTCTTGGCGGCGGCCTTCAGTGCGGTATGCACTGCCGTCAGATCCGTGCTGACGTCGAACTTCATGACTTCGTCCTTGCCGGCGCCAATCTGGAACGACATGGACGCGGCCAACTTGCTGCCGCTTTCTGCGATCAGCGTGGAGCCACCGTACGACGTGTTCTTCATGATGTTGTTCAGCTCTTTGCCCAGCGCATCGAACTCGGCCTGCATGGCCTTCTTGTCCTCAGCCGACGACGAGGCATCCGCAGCCTGGGTTGCCAGATCCTTCATGCGGTACAGCACGTTGGTGACTTCATTCAGCGCGCCGTCGGCCGTTTGCAGCAGCGACGAAGCGTTTTGCGTGTTCTGCATGGCCACGCCCATACCGCGCGTTTGCGCTTGCAGGCGCACGGCGATCTGCAGGCCAGCGGCGTCATCCTTGGCGGAGTTGATGCGCAGGCCGGTACCCAGGCGGGTCATGGTGGTGTTCAGGTTGCTACGGGTGTTGCCAATGGCCTTCTGGATGTTCATCGCAGCGGCGTTGGTGTGCAGGCTCAGCATGGTACGTGCTCCTAAAGATTCAGTTGGGGGTAGAGGTATCTGCCGCCGCCTGCTGATCAGACGGCCACGTCTATGCAGAACGTCCGGCGGCGGGCAGGTGTTAAATCCAACGCGCCATGTCGCTCAAGCGGCCTGAAACCGCGCCCCAGGCTGGATTTGAGGTGCAGGACTGGTACCATTGACATAAAGTGACGATTACGTCCGCCCCTTCATCCAGCCAACACACAACCATGTCGACGGCCACTTCCACTGATCAACAGAAAAAGCGCATCGCGGTCTTGGAAGACAACCTTGCGCAGGCGCAAACCGTTCGGGCCTGGCTGGAGAAGGCAGGGTATGACGTCATCCTCGAGCACGACGGCCGCGCCTTCGTTGAGCGCATCGACAAGGAAAAGGTCGACATGCTGGTGCTCGATTGGGACGTGCCGGGCATGACGGGCATTGAAGTGCTGCGCGATACGCGCGCCCGCATTCATTTCGAGATTCCGATCGTGCTGCTCACCCAGCACGACGACGAGCGCGACATCGAGCACGGGCTGGAGGCCGGCGCCGACGACTTTCTCGTCAAGCCCGCCAGCGAGCGCGTGCTGATCGCCCGTGTGAAAGCGCAGCTGCGCAAGTACTACCCGGAAACGCAACGCAAGCAGCAGGTGGAGTTCGACAAATACGTGCTCGACGGAAGCGGGCGTACCGTCACGTTGCCAGATGGTGAGCAGGTAGCGCTGCCCGAGCGCGAATTTGCCATTGCCTTCTATCTATTCAGCCACGCCGGCCGTGTTGTCAGCCGTGATGCGCTGTTCAAGCACGTGTGGGGCGAGGTTGACCCCCAGCAGGTTGGCACGCTGGCCACGTACATTACGCGCGTGCGCAACACGCTGAGCCTGCGCAAACACGGGCTCGGGATTTCGAGCGTGTATCGCCTCGGCTATCGTCTCGAGCGTCTGGCCGACGCCGACTGACGCCGGTCTGCCACCCACGCACCATCCCATGCGCCCGTTCATTCGCCGCCTGATCTCGATCGGCCCTTGGCGGGGTGCGTTTGTTGTCGTGATGCTCGTGCTCGCAGCGTTCAGCGGGCATCCGGGCAGTGGGATCGTGTCGGGGGCGCTGGATCGTGTGATGTTTGATGCGATGGCGCAGGTGGTGGCCCTTCGCTCCACAGGCAACGTCGTCGTCATCAACATTGACGAGGCGACGGTCGCGCGGTTGGACCCGCATCGCCTGGCCGCGCATTCGGCGCAGTTGCTGGAGACGCTGCGTTCTGCAGGCAGCGTTGCGCTGGATCTGCCGCTGCTGCCGGGCTTGGATTACTCCAGTTTGGAGGCCGGCATGCGGGCGTATCCGCGCACCGTGCTGGTCATTCCCAGCGTGGCGCAAGACGCCTCGGGCAGTTCGACCTTGCTGTTGTCGCCCGCGCTGAGTTCGCTGGCGGCTGCGCGCAGCCAGCGGGTGATGACGGTTGGCCACTACGGCGTCGTCACGGGTTTTGTGCCGTATCGGGACGTGGCGGGCACGCGCTACGCCAACATCGCGCTCGATGCGCTACGGGTGGCGGGCATCGAGCCGCGGCTGCCGGTCGGCCAGTTCATGCAGCCGTATGCGCAGTCGATCAGTGAAGACCGCACGCCCGCTGTGATGACGATGCTGCCGCGCACGATGCATCTGCCGGAGTATTCCTATATCGACGTGATCGAGCACCGGGTGCCCAACGACGCGTTTGCCGGCAAGGCCGTGTTCGTCGGCAACAAGGCGTGGCGCGGCGAGGGGACGTTCCAGATCTCTTCGCTCAACGCCAACGAGGTAACGCGCACGCAGCTCGATGCGCTGGTGGCCGATGCCGTGGCGTCGGGCAACCTCGCGCGCACGGCGGCGGCCAGCGTGGAGGTGCTGGTGTATCTGGCGCTGGCGTTTGGCATTGTGCTGATCTGCGTGCTGGTGCCGGGGCGTGCCGTGCACTTGGCGGCGCTGGGCTGGGGCGTGGTCATCTTTGCGGTGCCGGTGGTCATGCTGGCGTTTCACATCTGGCTGCCGCTGGGGCTGCTGCCGGTGGTGTGTTTGATCATCTACGGCTTTTTTGCGTGGGAGCGGCATGCGCGCATGCTCGCCATGCTGCGCGGTGAGCTGGCGCAATGGCGCGAGATTGCCGCGTCGATCCGTGCGCCGCAGCAGGCCGTCGCCACGGCCGCTACCGAGCCCTCGGGCGAGCTGAGCAGCATCAAGGCGACGCTGCGCCAAGTGCGCGGCTGGCAAAAGCTGTACGTCGACATGATCAACCAGCTGCCATACCCCGTGTTCCTGGCGCTGGAGGGGCAGGTGGCGGTATGGAACGCCAAAGCCGCCGCGCTCATGCATGCCGATGCCTCGGGCCAACCGGCGCCTGCCGACCTGGCGCAGGTGGAGCAGCTCGTGGCCGAGAGCGTGCACGCCGGCGGCGAAGTCAGCCGCGAAATCGAGTGGGGCGGTCGCGCCCACATGCTGATGTGCGAGCCGCTGTCGAGCGCGCTGTCCAACGATGAGGCGCCGTCTGACGAAGCAGCACAAACCTCGCACCTAGTCTGCCTGATCGACATTGCCGATGTGAAGGACCTCGTCTCGCAAGACAAACGCATGCTGCGCCATATCGCGCATGACTTGCGCAGCCCGCTCACGGCCATCCTGTCGTTGATCGACCGCCGTGGCGCGGCCCATGGCGGTGAATCGGCCCCCGCATCGGACCAAGCCTTCCTGAGCGACTTGCGCCAGCAGGCGGCGTACTCGCTGCGCATCGCCAAAGACTTCATGCAACTGAGCCGCGCCGAAAAGCTCGACCGTGCCGACTTTGAACCGGTGGCGCTGAGCGAAGTGGCCGAAGAGGCCATCGACCAGAGCTGGCTGGCAGCCGAGCAGAAGCAGATCGTGCTGCGCGAACCCGTGTTCTCGGTGGATGACACCCTCGTCGAAGGCAATGCCGACATGCTGATGCGCGCAGTCGTGAACGTGGTGGACAACGCAATCAAGTACTCGCCGTCGGGCACGACCGTATCGGTGGCGGTGGATGCCCACACCGATGGCGCGCTGGTGCTGAGCGTGACTGACGAAGGCATCGGCATGACGGAGGAGACCGTGCACCGCCTGTTCGAGCCGTTCTTCCAGGCCGAGCGCAAAGCTGATGCCAGTGGCGGTGTCGGACTGGGGCTGCCGTTCGTCAAGGCGGTAACGGAGCGCCACGGCGGCCGGGTGGATGTGCGCAGCGCGCCGGGGCAGGGCACCGTCTTTGCGCTGATCTTTCCGCGCTTGCCCAGGCCGTAGTTCGCGGTTTGGCGTGCCTGGGAGTATCGTGGCAGGCATGCAAACCGTCTTCCTCACGTTCGATGCCTACCTAACGCCGCTTCTCCCGCAGGCTTTGCGCGGCAGCCCGGTTGTGCGGGCGTGGGCAGAGGGCGCCACACTCAAGCACGCCATTGAAGCGCTGGGCGTGCCACACACCGAGGTGGGGCAGGTGCTGGTCGACGGCCGCGCCGAGGCGCTGGAAGCCGCTTTGCCAGCACGCGGCCATGTGGACGTTCGCACCGTGGCGCCCGCCTTGCCGGCCACACCGCTGCACTTTCTATGCGACGCCCACCTGGGCGCTACCGCCCGCCTGCTGCGCATGGCTGGCTTTGATACCACGTACGACAACAACTACGCCGATGCCGCCATCGAAGCGCTGGCCTTGGCGGAAGACTGGATCGTGCTCTCGCGTGACCGCGAACTGCTCAAGCGGCGCGGCATCCGCCGTGGGGCGTTCATCCGCGCTCAGGAGCCCCAAGCGCAGATGCGCGAGATCGTGGCGCGCTTTCGGCTGGGCGACGTGGCGCGGCCGTTCTCGCGCTGTCTGGAGTGCAACGCACCGCTGCGCATGTTGAGTGTGGAAGAGGCTGCCGCCAGCGTGCCGCCTCGCGTGCGCGAGCGGCAGCATTTGTTCAGTACCTGCGACGTCTGCCGACGCGTGTACTGGCCGGGTTCGCATTGGTCGCGCATGCGTTCGGTGCTGGGCGACATGCTGGCAGCTGGCGCTGACGAGGGCGCCGACGCCAGCGAGGGCATCCTGCGTAGCGGCAGTGGCGGTGCGTGACTAGCCTAGCGCGTTGGGGCGTTGCGCAAGTCGGCCACAAACCGCTCACGCCAGACCGTGAGGTTGGCCACGCGCAGCCGGTCCATCATGTGGGCGTAGCGCGCCTTGCGTTCTTCCAGCGGCATCGTCAGTGCGCGGTTCAGCGCCTCGGCCATGCCGCGCGTGTCGTACGGGTTGACGATAAGCGCGGCATCCAACTCGCGCGCCGCACCGGCAAAGCGCGAGAGCACCAGCACGCCGGGGTCTTCGGGGTCTTGCGCGGCCACGTATTCTTTGGCCACCAGGTTCATCCCATCACGCAAGGGCGTGACATAGCCGACCTGTGCGCTACGGAACAGCGCCATCAGCACACGTCGCTCGTATTGCTTGTTGATGTAGCGGATGGGCGTCCAGTCCAGCTCCGAATGCTTGCCGTTGATGCGGCCCGATTCGGCTTCCAGTCGCTGGCGAATTTGCTGATAGCTCTGCACGTCCTGGCGCGAGGTCGGCGCGATCTGGATGAAGGTCACGTGCCGGCGATGGTCCGCAAAATCGTCCAGCAGTTGCTCAAACGCGCGGAAGCGTTCTGGTAGGCCCTTGGAGTAGTCGAGCCGGTCCACGCTCATGATGAGTTTGGTCGGTTGGCCCTGGCCTTGGCTGCCCAGGCGCTCGCCGCGCAGGTTGGCGTGTCGCGTGAACGGGTTACGCCGTGCGAGCGAAGACTTCGCCTGCTGCGCGATCTCGTCCGGGTGTACGCCGATCGGGTAGACCTCCGCACGCAGCGTGTGGCCATAGGCGTGCACGGGGCCGTTCTGCTCCTTGTGCTCGATGTAGCCGCGCGCCTCGCGCTCGATGTAGTCGTAAAAGGCCACGCGGTCGGTTTCGGTTTGAAAGCCGACTAGGTCATAGGCGCACAGCGCGCGCATCAGGTCTTCATGCGGCGGAATCGTCGTCAGGATTTCCGGCGACGGAAACGGAATGTGCAGGAAGAACCCGATGCGGTTGGTGAGGCCCAGCGCGCGGCACTCTGCTGCAAACGGGATCAGGTGGTAGTCATGGACCCACAGGATGTCGTCCGGCTGCACCAGCGCTTTGAGCTGATGCGCAAACTGCGCATTGACGCGCCGATAGCCGTGGTACTCCTCGCGCTGGTAGCGGGAGAGATCCACGCGGTAATGGAAGATTGGCCACAGCGTGGCGTTGGCGAAGCCGCGGTAGTACTGGTCGTAATCCTTGCGGTTCAGGCCGACGGTGGCGTAGGTGATGTTGCCCTTGGTGACGATGTTGGGCTCATTCGACACGGTGGCCGCACTCTCGCCGCTCCAGCCAAACCAGATGCCGCCGGTTTCGCGCAGCGCATCGAACACGCCCACCGCCAGGCCACCGGCCGTGCCTTGCCCCTCAGCCACGGGCGCAACGCGGTTGGAGACCACGATGAGCCGGCTCATTGGGCTCCCTCCGCAACGAGCCCAGCCAACCACGCGCGCAATGCCGCCGGGTCCCGCACGCGCCAGCGCGCTTGGCTCGGGCCTGAGCCCACCTTGACGGACCACCCGCCCAGCGCGTTGATCGCGTAGAAGGCGCTCTCGTCAGTAAGGTCATCTCCGGCAAACAGCGCCTGGCGGCCCATGAAGGGCGGTTCCGTCATCAACGTGTGCACCACGTCGCCTTTGCTGGCGCCGCGCGGCTTGAGCTCGACGACCATCTTGCCGGCCTGCAGCCTGACGTGGTCGGCATGGTGTCGCGCCAGCTGGTCTGCCAGCGCGAGCACGGCGCTTTCAGCATCGGGGGCGTGGCGGTAGTGCAGCGCGAACGCAATGCCTTTGTTCTCCAGCACCACGCCGGGAAATGCCGCAGACAGCCGCGCGAACTCCGTATGCAGTTCGCGTGCGAGTTCGGCCAGCGCATCGGCGTTGGTGTCGAGCCGGACAAAGCGGCCATCGGCGTAGCGCCGTTCCGCGCCGTGCACGCCGGCAATCACCAGCCCGGGCAGTGCGAGTTGTGATTCGACGTCGTGCACCGTCCGCCCGCTGATGATGGCCATCGCACCGCCGCTTGCGGCATGCAGGCCGGCGAGCATCTCGCGCAGCGGCGCGGAAACATGGACGGCATCGGGTTGCGGCGCGATGTCGACGAGCGTGCCGTCAAAGTCGAGCAGGAAAGCCGTTCGGTTGAGATCGAGCGGGGGCAGGGGTGCCGCGCTAGCGGAAGACTGAGGTGCAGCGTGTTTGGACAAACCGGTTCATGGGGATGTGCGTGATGCGACGTTTTACGCAAGAACCGGGCCGCCCCCCTACGTCTTGTCAGCGCCTTGTCGTTTCGCCATTCGTGGGCCGGCTGGAGGCGGGCGGGCTTGTAAAAACGGGCGCGGGATGCAAATCCTTCACACCGCGCGCGCCGTGGGCATCACAGCGCTGCGGCCAGACGCGTCCCTTGATCGATGGCGCGCTTGGCGTCGAGTTCACGCGCCTCGTCTGCGCCGCCAATGACGTGCACTTTGGCGCCGCCTGCCTGCAGGGGCTCGACTAGTTCGCGCAGCGGCTCCTGGCCCGCGCAGAGCACGATGGAATCGACCGGCAGCCATTCGGCGTCTTCGCGCTTGTCACCGTAGCTCACCAGCAGGCCCTCATCGCCGATGCGCTCGTAGTTGACGCCACCCACCATGCGTACGCCCATGTTTTTCAGGCTGGTGCGGTGAATCCAGCCGGTAGTCTTGCCCAGGCCCGCGCCCAGCTTGCCGGCACGACGTTGCAGCAGCGTGATTTCGCGTGCGGGTGCTTCCGGTTGCGGGCGGATGCCATCCACACCGCCACGTACCTGTGTCGGGTCGCCCACGCCCCATTCGGTGCGCCACGTTGGCAGATCCAGCGTGGGTGAATGACCATCCAGCGCGAGGAATTCCGCCACATCAAAGCCGATGCCGCCCGCGCCGACAATCGCCACGCGCTTGCCCACCGGCTTGCGATGGCGCAGCACGTCGATGTACGACAGCACGCTGGGGTGGTCCTGCCCCGGAATCTTTGGGTTGCGCGGCGATACGCCGGTCGCGATGATGATGCCGTCGTACTTGCCCGCCAGCAGTTGCTGCGCCTCCACGCGCGCGCCCAGGCGCAGCGTCACGCCCGTCGCCTCCACGCGGCGCCTGAAGTAGCGCAGCATCTCGTGAAACTCTTCCTTGCCCGGAATCGTCTTGGCCATGTTCAATTGGCCACCGAGCTCCGGCGCCGCGTCGTACAGGTCCACCGCATGGCCGCGCTCCGCCAGCGTGATCGACGCCGACAAGCCCGCCGGCCCCGCACCCACCACTGCAAAGCGCCGTTTCGCAGGCGTGGGGCGAATAACAAGCTTCGTCTCATGGCACGCGCGCGGGTTGACCAGGCAGCTCGCAACTTTGGCTTTGAATGCGTGGTCCAGGCAGGCCTGGTTACAGGCGATGCAGGTGTTGATGTCTTGCGCGCGGTTGGTGGCAGCCTTGCGCACGAAGTCAGGGTCGGCCAGTAGCGGGCGCGCCATCGAGACCATATCGGCGCAACCGTCGGCCAGCACGGCCTCCGCCACCTCCGGCGTGTTGATGCGGTTGGATGTCACCAGCGGAATGCCGACCTCGCCCTTCATCTTCTGCGTGACCCACGCGAAGGCAGCGCGCGGCACGCTCGTCGCAATGGTGGGGATGCGCGCCTCGTGCCAGCCGATGCCGGTGTTGATGATGGTGGCACCGGCGCGCTCGACGGCCTTCGCCAGTTGCACGACTTCTTCCCACGAGCTGCCGTCCGGGATCAAATCGATCATCGACAGGCGGTAGATGAGGATGAAATCTTTGCCCACCGCCTCGCGCGTGCGCTGCACGATCTCTACCGGCAGACGCATGCGGTTGGCGTAGCTGCCGCCCCAGTCGTCCGTGCGTTTGTTGGTGTGGGTGACGAGGAACTGGTTGATGAAGTAGCCCTCGGAACCCATGATCTCGACGCCGTCGTAGCCGGCTTCGCGGGCCAGTTGGGCGCAGCGCACGAAGGCGCGGATCTGGCGCTCGATGCCGCGTGCGGACAGCTCGCGTGGCGTGAATGGGCTGATGGGCGAACGCAATGCCGATGGCGCGACGGCAAACGGGTGATAGCCGTAGCGGCCCGTGTGCAGAATCTGTAGCGCGATTTTGCCGCCTTCCTCGTGCACAGCGTCGGTGACGGCGCGGTGGCGGCGTGCTGCGCCATGCGTGGCCAGGCGCCCGGCAAACGGCTTGGTCCACCCGGCAATGTTGGGTGCAAAGCCGCCGGTGACCATCAGGCCGACATCGCCCCGCGCGCGCTCGGCAAAGTAGGCGGCCAGGCGGTCAAAGTGATTGCCGTCTTCCAACCCGGTGTGCATCGAGCCCATCAGCACGCGGTTCTTGAGCGTGGTGAAGCCGAGATCGAGCGGGCTGAGCAGGTGGGGGTAGGGGGAGGAGGACATATCCGGCGCATCACATGATGTGGAAACGCGCCGGACGGTAGCACCCAAGCGCCCGTTGGAACAACAGGGCGGGGCTCTAGATGTGTGGGGTGCGCGTCAGGACTTTTGGGTGTCGTCTTCGGCGGGCTTGCCGAGCAGCGCCTTCAGCAGTTTGTTGTTCTTCGGGATGGCCTTGCCAGCGCCTTGGCCCGGCTTGCCGGCGCGCTGGTTGTCGCGCTTCAGGTTGTTGGCGATCTTGAGGCCCTTGAGTTTTTCGAGGTCGGTTTTCTTCACGATGGGGTCAGATAATGGCGTGTTACGCTCGGCAGGATACGCGAATTGCCAAATACCCGGCCATTTCCGCCCCGTCTTTCCTGCATGCCGCCAACCTTTACGCCGCCCGCCACGCCGGTTCCCGACTTGTTCCAGCCCAGCCTGCAAGACTGGGCAGACCAGCCTGCACAAGCCTTTGAGCACTGGCTAGCGGCGCGCGGTTACCGAGAGTCTTCGGCGACGGTGTACCGCGCGATGTGGCGCAAATGGCTGCGCTGGGCCGAGTCGCGCCAGCGCGCGCTGGCTGATTGGAGCGCGAGCGACATCGCCGCCTTCCTCGACGAATCCGGGCTGACCAAGCTGCACCGCTACCGGTATGCCCGGCTGATCGAGCGCGTGTTCCATCAGATCGAACAACTCCGCACCGGTACACATAACCCAGCCAGTTCGGCCGTGCAGCAAAAGCTGGCCGAAGGGGAGAACGACCCGACCACGTTTCTGTCCGTGGCAGAGCGCGCGGCCATCGAGGCGTCGCTGGAGGTCGGTGCCGGCGCGAGCGATGTCGCGGCCAATGCCAGCGCTTTCAAGCTGGCACGCGACCGAGCCCTGGTGGCCGTGTGCCATGGCGCGGGGTTGAAGGTGGCGCAGGTGCAGTCGCTGTTGCTCCGCCAGGTGGGGGAGGCGCTGGAGACCATCACGGTGGAGCCCCCGCGCGGCCCGGCGTACCAGGCGCCGCTGCTGGAGGCGGCGCGTCCTGCGCTGGCGGCGTGGCTGGCTGTGCGCCGGCATGCCGAGGTGCAGGGTGAACGCGTGTTCGTGGCGGACGCGGGTGGACGGGTCATGCATGCAGCCTCCGTCTATCGGCGCGTGGAGGCGTGGTTGGCGGCGCTCCCGGCTTTGACGCACCGCAGCGAACGGCTCTCGCCGCAGACGCTGCGCAACGGCTACGCGGCCGCGTTGTTCGATGCCGGCGCAGCCCCCGCTGACGTGGGGTACGCGCTGGGCCTGCGTGACCAGACCTCGGCCTGGCGTTTGCGTGCTGCTTATGCGGACTGGCAGGCCGCCGCTCACCCGGACGGCCGGGTGGACAGCCGATCGGACGACTGATCGGAAGACCCGATCCGAAGCGCAAAGCGCCACCCGCGCAGACACCGCTTCGTAGCGCCGTTTTTGCGCAGGTTTTTGCGGCACATCGCCCGCAAATCCGCGCGGCGCTTTGTTATGATCGCGCTGTTTCATCGCGCCGGTGGTTTTGGTGCGGTGCAACCCGATGCCGCGCTCGAACCGGCACGACACAACTCTCTTCCTCCTCGATACCTCGCACCCAATGACCGAAACCATTCTGTTGACCGGCGCCACCGGCTATATCGCCTCGCACACCTGGGTTGAACTGCTGGATGCGGGCTATCAGGTGATCGGGTTGGACAACCTCTGCAACAGCAGCTCGACCGTGCTGTCGCGCATTGAGCAGATCACCGCCAAGACGCCGAAATTCGTGCAGGGTGATGTGCGTGACCGCCGCCTGCTCGACGATCTGTTTGCCAGCTCGCGCATCTCGGCCGTCATCCATTTTGCGGCGCTCAAGTCGGTGGGCGAATCGGTGCAGAAGCCGCTGGCGTACTACGACAACAACATGGGCGGGCTGGTGACGCTGTGCGCCGCCATGGCCCATGCGAATGTGCGTCAGCTTGTGTTCAGCTCGTCGGCCACGGTGTACGGCAATCCACATACGGTGCCGATTACTGAATCGTTCCCGCTGTCCGCCACCAACCCCTACGGCCAGACCAAGGTGATGGGCGAGCAGGTGCTGCGCGATCTGGAGATTTCCAACGCCGCCTGGCAGATCGCCCATCTGCGCTACTTCAACCCGGTGGGCGCGCACCACAGCGGCCTGATCGGCGAAGACCCGCGCGGCATCCCCAACAACCTGATGCCGTATGTGGCGCAGGTGGCGGTGGGCAAGCGCGAGAAGCTGTCCATCTACGGCGGGGACTGGCCCACGCCCGACGGCACGGGCGTACGCGACTACATCCACGTGGTGGATCTTGCGCGCGGACACCTCTCCGCGCTCGATGCGCTGCGCCGAGATGGCCGTGGCTTTACTGTCAACCTCGGCACGGGCCGCGGCTATTCGGTGCTGGAAGTGGTGGAGGCCTACAAGCGCGCCAGCGGCCGGCCGATCCCGTATCAGATCGTTGATCGCCGTCCGGGCGATATTGCCGCCTGCTATGCCGAGCCGGCACTTGCCGCCACGCTGCTGGGCTGGCGCGCCCAGTACGGCATCGAGCGCATGTGCGAAGACTCCTGGCGCTGGCAAAGCATGAACCCCGACGGCTTTCAGACGCGCGGCTGATGCCTCGGTTTTCTGACGCATTCGACACCGGAGACCTCCTGCAGTGAACGCGGCACTCGTCGATCATCTTGATCACCTGGTCAGCACACTCGCTGGTGCGCTGTTGCCGTTTATCGTGGCCTGCGGCGCGGGCAACCTGTTGCTGCGTCTGCTGGATGGTCTGCGCAGCGCCACGGCGATGCGCTCGCGCTTGCCGCTGGTCATGACAGCGCTGTTTTCGGCGATCGGGTTGTGGACGGTGGCGTTGCTGCCGTTGATCGGGCGTTGGCCCTTGCAGGAAGACACGACACCATACGCGATGCCGCTGGCCGCGTTTGCCTGGAGCCTGGCGGTGGCGGCGCTGTGGTGCGTGCTGGGCGGCCGCGCGGGGACGGTGCGCGCGCTGCTGTTGGGCGTGCTGCTCAGCGTGAGCGGGCCGGTGACGGTGTTGTTGCTCGCCGGTGTGGCGCGCTTTGATTCGGTCGCGTGGCAGGACGCGGGGCTGCTTGGCATCGTCATGGTGCTGTCGACTATTGCCTGTGCTGCTGCGTTGCAGTTTGCCTTGACGGCGCGTTCGGGCGCATCGGGTGTGGCGGTGCGCCGCCCGGCTGTCAGCCTGTTTGTGAGCGTGTTGTTTGGCATGGGGCTGACGCTCGACGCCGTATACGCCGCGTCATTGGTCAACATTGCGCCAGCTTCCGCTCAGAGTGCTCCGGCTTGGCTGCAAGGGCTGGTGGTGTTGGGTGCTGCCGCCTCCGTGCTGGCTGGTTACCTGCTCGGCTATCGGGATCGCGCGGCAGGCGAGGCCGCCACCGCAGTCACCACGCGCGAAATCCGTCGGCGCAAGGAAACCATGCAGGCCCTGAACGACCTGGAGCAAAGCTATCGCCAGCGTGAGGCTGAACTGTCGGCGCGCCATCAGTTGCTGCTGGATGGTGCCGACGTGGGCTTGTGGGAGTTCGATCTGGTGACACGCAGCGCGCAGTTTTCCACGCGCTTTGCCGCCATGCTGGGTTACACGCTCAAAGAGATCGGGCCGAGCACCAGCGAATATCTGCGCCTGGTGCACCCTGACGACCTGCCGATGGTGCTCAACCGCATTCAGGTGCATGTCGATGGCAGCGCGCCAGCCTACACGGCGCAGTTCCGCATGCGGCATAAGGACGGCAGCTATCGTCAGATGGTGGCGCACGGCGTGGCCTCGCGCGATGCCGGTGGTCGTGCGGTGCGTATGGCTGGCTCGCATGTCGAGCTCGTCGTCGCAAAGACAGACAAGGCGGAAAAAGCCGCTGCTACTGACGCTGCCTCGACAGAAGTCGCCATGGCTTCGGCGGCGCCCGAGACAATCCGGCGCCAGGGGCTGTGGGAATCGTGGTCGCCGCTGGAGCACGAACAGCAACCGGCACCTGTTGTGACCGAGCCCGCGTCCACCGTTGACGCAGCATTGCCCAGCATCAATCCCAACGCCTTGCGCTAAAGCTTTCAGGGCTGCCTAGGCTGTCAATCGCGCGCAAAGGCCGTGAGCCCAGCGCGCATTCAAGTTTCCTTTCCATCTGCCCGATAGCGCATATAGAGCGCGTGCAATCGCGCCGGGGAGCACCGCGCATTCCGCGGACAAAAACGCATGGAGGGAAGGAAGATGAATCGACTGACGCTTCGACAGAAGCTATGGCTGCCGCTCGTCCTGAGCTGGGCGTGTCTGCTGGTGATCGCGCTGTGGAGCGCGTGGAGTGCGCGCACGGTGCGCATGGAGGAGCGGCAGCGCGATCTCCAGAACGTTAGCGCAACGGCATTCAGTGTGATCAAGGAATACGCCCAACTCGCGCAGGACGGCAAGATGCCGGTGGACGAAGCCAAGGCACAGGCCATGGCGCGGCTCAAGGACATGCGCTACGGCACCGACGGCTACTTCTCGCTGTCGCACAGCGACACCGTGTCGGTCATGCACCCGTTCAAGCCGGAGATGGTCGGCAAGAACATGTCGGCCGTCACCGACCCGGCTGGCACGCACCTGTTCTCGGATATTGCGCGCACGGCCAAGGCCGGCGGCGGGTTCGTTCGTTATCTCTGGCCCAAGCCTGGCAGCGACAAGGCAGAACCCAAACTGACCTACGTCGCCTACTACGAGCCGTGGGATTGGTCCATGACCACCGGCCTGTATATCGACGATGTTGAAGCGGCCTTCCACGCATCGCTGTTCCAGGCCCTCGGACTGCTGGCGGGGGTGGGCCTGCTGATGACGCTGGTGGTGGTCACGCTCACGCGTGGTGTTCAACGCCAGTTGGGCGGCGAGCCGGCTTACGCAGCGGATATTGCGGCGCGCATCGCCAAGGGCGATCTCGCCATGCACGTGCAGACGCGTACGGGCGATCAGGGCAGCATGCTCTACGCCATGGCCCAGATGCAGCGCGAGCTGACGGGCACGATCACCCATATCAAGACTTCGGCCGATTCCATTGCCAGTGCAACCAAACAAATTGCCGCCGGCAATGCCGACTTGTCACAGCGTACGGAGCAGCAGGCCAGCTCACTGGAAGAAACCGCATCGAGCATGGAAGAGCTGACCAGCATCGTGAAGCAGAACGCCGACAATGCGCGTCAGGCCAGCACGCTGGCTGTGAACGCGTCGGACATTGCGGTCAAGGGTGGCGAGGTGGTGGGCCGTGTGGTCGAGACCATGTCGGGCATCAACGAAAGCAGCAAGAAGATTGCCGACATCATCGGCGTAATCGAGGGCATTGCGTTTCAGACCAACATCCTGGCGCTCAACGCCGCTGTGGAGGCCGCGCGTGCAGGCGAACAGGGCCGCGGCTTTGCCGTGGTGGCAGGCGAAGTGCGCAGCCTTGCACAGCGCTCTGCAGGCGCGGCCAAGGAGATCAAGGAGTTGATCGGCGATTCGGTGGGCCGCGTACAGAACGGCTCGGCGCTCGTGCAGGAAGCCGGCGCGGTGATCGAGGAGGTGGTAACCGCCGTGAAACGCGTGACCGACATCATGGGCGAGATTTCGGCCGCATCGGAAGAGCAGAGCAGCGGTATCGAGCAGGTGAACCAAGCCGTCAATCAGATGGACCAGGTGACGCAACAGAATGCGGCGCTGGTGGAGCAGGCCGCAGCGGCGGCGCTGTCATTGGAAGAGCAGGCGCAAATCCTGCGCTCAGCGGTGGGGCGTTTCCAGGTATAACCGCGCGTACGCCCAAAATGCACAAGGCCGGCATATTTGCCGGCCTTGTTCTTTGTGGTTTCCGGATGCCTCTATGTGCAGTCTCGGATGTACAGCTTGCTGCGGGTCAGGCGACGAGAAAATCTTCCACCTTGCGGCCCGACGACAACTCCTTGACCAACCAGCCCGGACGCTTGCCGCGGCCCGTCCAGGTATTGCCGTTGTTGTCGCGATAACGCACGGGTACCTTGCGGCCGGCCTTTTTCGAAACCGTGCCAGCCTTGCTCCCAAAACCGAGGTCATCGGCGGTCAGGCCGTATTCCACGATCTTCTGCTTGATTTCGGCGATCACTGCCGCTTGTTCATTCGCCCGGAGTTCATCGGCCTGGCGCTGCAGTTCAGAGATCTTCTGAACAATTTCCTTGTAAGTCGACATTATGGATTCCTCAATTTTTGCCATTGAAACATGGGCACGCTCCCCGTAGCCCAGCGCATTATAACGACTTTCAGGTGAGCTATGAATTCCGTTAAGACCTAATGTTTGCAGTTGCGTTTCATGTGAAGAGCATGCGGTCAAAACCTAGATGGCGCTTGGGTTTGCGCGGAATGATAAGTCGTGAACAGGTGAAGATTTTTCAGAGTTTGATGCATTGTTGAGACAATGAAGACAAACTGCTGCGCCTGCACAATTCGTACACAATTTTCTTATGTGATGGCTTCATTGCCCCGGCAATGCTGGGTCGTCGGCACTGTAATCTTTTCAGTGTCGACGTTGAAAGGTTGGCGAAAGGATTTGCGCCGTGCATCAAAATGGCGCATTTTCTGTGCCCGTGTCGTCAGGCGGCCTGTAAATTCATCCAGTCTTGAAATGACTGGGCGGGTAGCGGGCGCGCCAGCAGATAGCCTTGCACCTGATCGCAATGCAGATTGAGCAGGGCTTGCATTTGCGCTTCGGTTTCCACGCCTTCCGCTACGACTGTCATTTCCAATGAGTGCGCCATTGCGCAGATGGCGCGGATGATGGCAGCAGCTTCGGACGGGTTGTCGTCGAGCGCGCTGACAAATGCCCGGTCGATTTTGATCTGCTGAGCGCGGAAGCGCTGCAGATAGCTGAGGCTGGAGTAACCGGTACCGAAATCGTCGATGGCGACTTCAAAACCGAGCGATTGAATCTGCCGGATTGTGGCAATGCTCTGGCTGGCATCGCGCATGGCGGTGGTTTCCGTAATCTCGAACATCAGCCGGTGCGCCGACACGTGATAACGGTGCAGGATCTGCGACAGCCGTTGCACGAGGTCGGGCTGCTGGAACTGACGTGGCGAGAGATTCACGGCGATGCGCTGTGGGGCCATGCCAGCGGCATCCCAGTGCATGATCTGGCGGCAGACTTCTTCCACCACCCAATCACCGAGTTCGACGATGGTGCCGGTGCGCTCGGCCAGCGGGATGAACTCGGCCGGCGACACCGGACCGAGCTCCGGGTGATTCCAGCGCAGCAGCGCCTCGGCACCGATCATGGCCCGCGTACGGGTGTCGAACTTGGGCTGGTAGTACACCGACAACTGTCCGTTGAGCGCGGCGTGCGAGAGCGAGCGTTGAATCTGCAGCACACGGTGCGCCGTGGTATTCAGGCGCGGCTCGAAAAAGCGGTAGGCGTTGCCGGTGGACTGCTTGCAGTCGAACATGGCGGCGTCAGCGTGTTCGAGCAGCGTGTCAGCCGTCGTGCCGTTGTGTGGATGGATCACCACGCCGATGCTTGCCGTGGCGCGCACGCGGCGGCCGTCAACCTCAACGGATTCACGTAGCCGGAACAGCAGCTTGTCGCCGATGGTGGCGGCGGCCTCGGGCAAGGCAAGCCCCTCGACCAGGATGCCGAACTCGTCGCCACCGAGGCGGGCGACGGTATCTTCACCGCGCACGGTTTGGCGCAGGCGCTCGGCAATGATCTGCAGCACGCGGTCGCCCGCGTTGCGCCCATGCTGCTCGTTGATCTGAGCGAAGTTGTCCAGGTCCAGATAGAACAGCGCGAAAGGGCGCCCCCGTCGCGTGGCGGAAAGGATGGCGCTGTCGAGCGCTTGGCGCAGCTGCAGCCGGTTCGGCAGGCCGGTGAGCGCATCGTGATGCTGCGGCACCTGCGGCTGGCTCGCCACGCGCGCCAGCGATGCGGCCAAGTGTGCCTGTGTGGAATCGACGCGGGTTTCCAGCATGATCAGCACCGCGTGCAAGCCTAGCGCAAGCAGCACGCCACCGGCGCTCAGCATGATGGTCGGCACGACGTGCGCAGCCGGTTCGTCGGCCGACCAGGCGGTCATCGACGGCCAGATCATCAGCGAGAAGACGGCAGAGGTGGCCAGCACCGCAGCGGCGCGGGCGCGCAGGCCGACCGCCTCGCGCCGCTGCGCCGGCGGCGCATGGAACGCCATCGACATGGCCAAGCCGGAACCCGCGGCCAGCACAAGCGTGCCGCCGCCGTAGTTAAGCAGCACGCACCGCAGCGTGAGCGCTGCGTCGTGAGACCACGGGCGTGCCAGTTGAAGCTCCAGCACCATCAGCCCGATGCCCAGTGCTGCCGCGCCGACGGCAATACCGCGACGTGGCAACGTTTGGCTGGGCGTGCTGAACGCAGAATCCGGCAACACCACGCAGAACGTGGCCACGGAAGCCGCCAGCGCGGTCATGAGGCTGCCCAGCAGCGGCGCCCCCAATGACGCGCCAACCTGGCGATGCAGGCCGACCTGAGCAAGCCAGAGTCCAGACCACAAGCCAATCCCCAGGATGGCGGCGCAAGCAATGCGCCAGTTGCGGCGTTTTGCGATCGTCGAGCCCCCCGGCAGACGTGTCGCGGCGTCTAGTGCGGCAAACGTGGTCAAGCCTGTGCTGGCCCACGCAAACAGCAGTAGCGCAATATGAAAATCGTTATGCATTCGAGCGCATGCGGCGCGGCCCCCCGATTAGACCGACGCCTGTCTGTGTTTTGCGGCGAGGATAGCGCAATCACCTGGTGTTTCAGGCAGCGAAAAAGCGGCCTTGTTGTGCGCTATTCACAGAATGCGTCGGGATAAGCCGTCGGAGTTGCATTGCATCCAGCCTGCGTGACAGCTCCGCGCCTATCCACATGCATCGGCAAGAAACGCCGGAACGTGAGCCGGGTATACGTGGATGGCAGGCGCAGGGGATTGCGCCTAGCCAGGCGTTTTAGGCGTGCAACCGGCCGCGACGGCGCGAAGCCGGGGTGGCCGCGCCAGCGCGTTCCAGATCGACGCTGGGCAGCAGGTGCAGCAGGCGCACCAGTTCAGACTGGCGATGGGTGCCGGTCTTGCGGAGGATGTCGCGGATGTGCACCCGCACGGTATGCAGCGAGAGGAATTCGCGCTCGGCGATTTCCTGCAGGGTCTCGCCGGCAGCCAGGCGCGCGGCGACGATGCATTCCTTATTGGTGAGCCCGAACAGCGAGGCCAGCACGCCAGCATCCATCACCGAGCGGGTTTCGGAATTGCCCACGAGCACCAGCGCCAGCGGCGACGCCCAGCCCGAACGCATGGCGTCGGAAGGTGCCAATGGCGTGGCGATGAAGGGTACGGGGCGCCCATCGCGCGCCAGATACATCCACGAGCCCGCCGCGCCTTGCACGCCCAGCGAGCCTGCCGCCGTTTCAATCAGCGCGCGCAACGCCGCGTCATGGGTGTGCTCGGCAGAGTGCAGTTTGCCGCCATCGAGCGACAAGCGGTCGTCTTCTCCGGTCATCGTGCGTGCCCAGGCGTTGGCGTACTTCACGCGCATGGTGCGTTCGATAACCATGACGCCAAAGTCGAGCGTATCCAGCCCTGCCATGCCGAGTGCGGCCAGTTCGTTCAACTCCTGGTTGCGCTGTTGCATGCGCGCGGCCCGCTGCAGATGCGGCAGCACGCGTTGCAGGCGCTGTTCACGCTCGATGGCGCTGACTTCGGATGCGCCTTCGCGCGTGCGCAGGCGCATCGTGACGCGCAGGTCGGGTGTATCGACCAGGGTCATGGCGTTGGCGGGGGTGTCGTCCGCATCGTCTGCTGGCTGGGCACTCAGGATCTGCGGGTCCTGGCAGAAAGCGTCGCATTGACCCGGTTGCGGGCATTGCGCGCACCAGCCCGACGACACGCCTTGGCGCGGCGTATCGGTGTGTTTGTCCCAAACAAAATAATGTGCGCTTTCGGCCCCGGCATAGATCGAAAGCAGGGCCAGAGCGATCGGCATCTGCGCAGGTTCAAGCACCGCTTCGTAGATGGTATCGACGAGGCGGTGGAACTCTGCGTCATCTGATAGACGTTGCAGCATGATGGCCCCCGGTGCGTATTGCGATGGCTTGGGCATTGGCCCCGCGCCATCGTTGTGTTGCGGCGTGACGCCGCAGTCGCTGTATTGATTGTTGTTGTTCTGCGCGACTTCTGTAGTAATCGGCAACTCTTTGGAGAAACTTAACATTCCGCTTGTGATGCTCCCAAATTCCGGCGGTGCTGTATCCCCCCCACGAGAGGGGAGTATGGCCGACTTTCAGCGCTGAAAATATAAAAAATATACAAAACAACTTAACATGTTCAGCTTGCGCTAGTTGAACTGATAGGTGTAAGCGGCGTTCAAGCGCAGCGCGCGTGAGCTGCTGTTGATGGGCTTGTCGCCCACGGGGCGTGCGATGGCCAGGTCCAGCGTGTAGTACTTCCGGTCTGAAAACCGCACGCCCAACGCAATCGAGCCGAGCTGGTCATGCACCAGTGTGCCCGCATTCGAATACACCTTGGCCGTGTCGTACAGCACGTAGGGCTGCACGGTCTTCAGATAATCCATCGATACCGCAAACGCACGGTTGATTTCAACCGACGCGCCCCAGCCGCGGTCGCCTGCCACCTCGCCAGCCGGATAGGCGAGACCGAAGAAGCGCCCGCCAAAGCTGATCTGTTCCGATGACGGCAACACCGCGCCGCTGTACTGCGCGGCGCCCGACACTACCACGCCAAAACCGAAGGGCAGGTCATGCGCCTCGCTGGCCGTCATGCGGGTGCGCAGGAAACCCAGATCGACATTGTTGTTGATCGACTTGCTTGCCCCCAGGCCGCTGATACCTTGATACAGGCCCAACGAGGCGCGGCGCGTCTCACCCGGCTTGACCTCGGTATATAGCGCCTCGGCGCCCGCCACACGCACCTTGGCATCCAGCTCAGCTTGCGGGAGGGCCGTGTTCTGCGGCGAGTAGCGCTGCGTATCGTCATTGCCGTAGAACGTGCCGGTCAGCGTGAGGCTGCGCGTGTTCGACAGCAGCACCGGGTAGCTGAGCGACAGGCCCAGCCGTTGCGTATCCGTCAGATAGCGCGACTGGTAGCCGAGCTGCTCAAGCGGCAGGTTTTCGGGCATGCCGCGATAGTGCGACCACGAGAGCTTGGCCAGCAGCCCGTCGGTGCCAATCGGCTGCGCCCACGTGGCGGAGTAGAACGTTTCGTGATCCGACCCGCGCGGCTGCAACGTCGACACGGTGATCTGCTCGCCAAGCGGCGTCACGCTATTGAGCGTACCGGTGATGACGGCGCGCACGCCGGGCTTGCGGTATTCGATGCCGGTGCCAATCGTGTACGGCTGACGCTTGACGTTGAGCACGAGTTCACTTGCGCCATCGGTGGTGGTGGGCGGCTGCACGGTCGCGGTGATCTGCACACCAGGCTGCTGCGCGAGCACGCCGGTCACACGCTCGAAGGTCTCGCGGCGCAAGGGCTTTTCATCCATCAGGCGTTGCGAGATTTCGCGCAGGCGACCCTCCAGCGGCCCGGGCGTGCCCTCGACGCGCATGCGCGCGACATAGCCTTCCACCACAGTCACGCGTACCACGCCGCCTTCAAACGTCTGTGCAGGCACAAAGGCGAATGACAGCGGATACCCGCGATCGGCATACAGCTTGGTTACATCGTTGGCCGCTTGCAGCAGTTGCGCGACGGTGATGTCATGCCCGGCCAGCGGCGCAAAGTACGCGGCGATCTCGGGGAACGGCAGCGTTTTCACGCCTTCGATCTGGAACTTGGTGGGCGTGAGGTGCGTGGCGAGCAGATTTTCCAGCGCCGGGTTCGGCCGCTGAACTTCCACCTGAATCTTCTGCTGGGGCGGACGGGACGTATCGACCTTGGGCAGTGTATCGATCGGGTTGCCTTGGGTAGGGCTGCTTTGCGCCCAGCTCAAAGCCGGGTGGGCCAGGGCAACGCCCGTGGCCAGGGCCAACCGCAGGGTGGTGGTCCGCACGCCTGTCTCCTCCGTGATGGGGTGTTCGTTTGTGGTGAAGCAAAGCCGCGCATCGATCGCCGCGCGCTGCATCAAACGATAACCGCGAGACATGGTGCTTTACAACAAATCACATAGAGGCAACGTTCACGCAGCGCAACGGCCCATGGGTAGATACCGATAGCACGTAGTCCTGCGCGGCTTTGCCCAGTACGGACGCTGCTTTGCGTGGTGTGGGTGCGTGTTTAAAACAAGCGGCGGACCGGCTGGGCTTGAAGCCGGTCCGCCGCTTGTCGATCAGCGGTGCGTTGTGCCGCCGAGTACGCCGCCAACCGTGCCCAGCAACCCGCCCACCACACCGGTCACCGGTGCCAGCGGTGTGGTGCTACCAGTCGAGGTCACGCTCGTACCGACCGTGCTGACCACAGAGCCGACCGGTGCGGTGACTGCGCTGATCGGGCTGCTGCCGCCCGTGGCGCCGCCAAGACCGCCGAGTGCACCCGTGATCGGTGCCAACGGATTGCTACCGCCGGTCGTGCCACCGAGGCCACCCAATACGCTGGTAATCGGCGCCAGCGGGCTACCGCCGCCTGTTGCGCCACCAAGGCCTCCCAGTGCGCCGGTGATTGGCGACAGCGGATTGGTGCCGCCCGTCGCGCCGCCCAAACCACCGAGCAGGCCGGTGATGGGTGCAAGCGGGTTGCTTGGCGACGACGTGGGCGAATACACCACGCCACCCAGCGCGCCGACGGTATTGCCGACAGCGGTGACGACACCACCCAAGTTGCTGACCACCGGCGCATTGGTGTTGGTGAGCGTGGTGCCGCCATTGGCCACGGCGCCGCCCAAGGTGCCCAGCAGCGTGTTGCCCGGCGAGCCCAGGCCGGTGGTGGCGCCTGCAGTTTGCGTGGCGTTGGTCAGTTGCGACGTGAGCGGAACGATGGCCGTGCTCAGTTGTTGCGTGAGTTGTTCCACCGGGCCCGTTGACAGCGCTGTGCCGAGCGTACCGCCACCATTCGCCACCGCCTGGCCGACCTGCGTGACGACGCCAGCCAGCGGCGTCGTCACCGGGGACAGCGGCGCCAGCGGGCCGGTACCCAGGTTGTTGACCAGCGTGCCTGCGCTGGTGACGGTGTTGCCTGCATCCGTCACGACGTTACCGAGGCTCGATACCGTCGTGCCGACCGGGTTGGAACTGTTGGGGATGTTGCCCAGACCGCTCTGCACGCCGGTGCCCAGCGCCGACACGGTCGTGCCAAGGTTGTCGACCACGCCGCCCAGCCCGCTTTGCACGCCGCTGAGTTGCGACGGCAGCGGGGCGCTCTTGATGGCCGAGCCCAGTCCGCTGATGGTCGAACCGGTGGTAGTGACCACATTGCCGGCGCTATTCAGTACAGCGCTGGTCGGCGTCAGGGCCGCAGGCGAAGGCGCCGGAGAAGGCGACGGCGACGGTGAGGGAGAAGGCGACGGCGATGGGGAAGGAGAGGGGCTCGGCGTGGAGCCGCCCGTGTTGTTGTTCGAGCCGCTACCGCCATCCGAGCCTCCCAGCGAGCTACCCATATCGCCCGAGCCCGAGCTGGCGCAACCGCCCAGTACCAGCAGGCTTGCCATGGTGGCCGCCAGGCACTTGATGTTCTTGTTCATGGTTGTTCTCCCGTTTTAAAAGTCCGCTTTTGAAGCTGGAAAATGGTCCCAATGTCGATTTGGGTGAGCGGACTCTGCAAACGGTGTGCCATGCCAACATTATTTCGCCATGCGTAATTGGTTATGTGTTTGGGGTGAGTTTCATGCAAGAAAGGGGTCTAAATTATGAAATTCTCATAAAGAACGAATTTTCTTACCCCACCAAAGTCGGGGTAAAACGTTTGCGCATCCAGGTTATGTCGGACCGAATGTGTTCCGTGTCACGTTACAACGTAACGCCCGGAACACGGATTTTCGGGTCGTAACCGAAGATTTCGATGGGCGGGTTATCCCGTAGAGCGGCCCGTAAACCCTCGTCAGAATGCGGTTTCCTAAAAACTGAGTGGCGGTTCAGACGCAATTGGCATGGCAATTGCAGAAATGGGCCCGCAGTCCGCATTACCGAGCTCAGACATCAGGAACACAACCATTCCAAGAAGGGGACGGACCATGACTCACACTCGACACGCCATCCGCGTCGCGCCATTGGCCTGCGCTGTTGCCGCACTCTTGCTCGCGGCTTGTTCTTCGGGAGGCTCCGGCTCCGGCAGCGACTCGCCAAACCCGAGCCCGAATGATCTGACTGGCGTGACGCCGGTCGGCAAGGTGGCCAACGGCACCGGCAATACCGTTGTGGCGACGGGCCAGGCGGTGAGCAGCCTGGGCACCACGCTGCAAAACGCCAATATTCCCGGCCTGTCCGACCAGGCCAAGGCGGGGCTGGGCGGCACCGTATCCAACACCGGCAAGGCCATCAGTGACCTGGGCCTGGGCGTGCAAACGGGCGTGGGCAAGATGGGACAGAACCCAAATCCGATCGGCACCACGGTCGCCAGCACTGGCAATGTCGTGACTGACGTCGGGCAGGCCACCGTGAGTGCGGGCTCGCTCGTTCAAGGGCTGGGGCAAGGCTCTGGCGCGCCGTTGGCCCCGATTACGCAACCGGTGGGCGGCGGTGTGCAGCAGGTGGGTCAGGCGCTGATCGGTGGCGGCACGCTGCTGGGTAGCGCGCTGTCTTCCGGCGCCGTGCAGCAGGTCACGCAACAGGCCAGCTCGGCTATCGTGCCGGTCACCACGCAAGTCACCAACGGCACGCAAATGGTCGGCGATTCCACCGGCCTGGGCGGCGGGGCGAACACGCTGCTGGGCGCGGTGGGCAACGGTGTGGCGGGCGTCGGCGCCACCATTACCGGGACGGGCGTGCCGGTGGTGTCCGCACTGGGCCCGGTCGTGACCTCGGTGGGGACAACGGTGGCATTGGCAGGCGGCGTGGGCACGGCCGGCGGTTCCAGCGGCAGCAACCCGCTGAGCGGTCTGCTGGGCGGCGTGGGTGGCACAGGTGGCAGCGGCAATCCCCTGGCACCCGTCACGGGCCTGCTGGGTGGCTTGGGTGGCGCGACGGGTGGTTCCAACCCGCTGGCCCCTGTCACCAGCGCGCTCGGTGGCGTGACGAGCGCGACGGGCGGAACGTCGGGCAGCAGCCCGCTGGCGCCTGTAACGAACTTGCTGGGTGGCGTAGGCAACCTGGCGCACTGAGCAGTACCTGTCTGTGCTCTTGAAGGTGCGCGGGCGTGTTCCCGTCGCTCGCGCATCCTTTTTTTGACCCGGACAGAGAATGGGGAGCGTTCAAACTAACCCCAGCATTCATGGATTACCCGCCCATATAACGGGTTTAGTCTGCCCATCATTAAGGGATTTCCATGAGATTTCAGAGGGTTGTCAGTTTTTTAATAAAAATTAATAGAGGTATTATTCTAATTCAACACAACTACCTCACTTGAGTTATTTGCCATTGCGGGCTGCACACCTATAAAAGCGTTACGGGGTGTTACGTGACATGCGTGACACTCCGGTAACGCCATAAAGCAAAAGTGGTTTTGGGTGAGGGGCAGGCATGAAAACGATCATCACGCGTTTTTTGCGCGAAGAGGACGGGGCGACCGCCATCGAATATGGCCTGATTGCTGGGCTGATCGCGGCGGCAATTGTCGCAAATGTGGGTGGGGTTGGAACGCAGTTGGGTAGCGTTCTCAACTACGTCAGCACCAAGCTGAGCGCCATCGTGCCATCCAGCTGATCCGGCAATCCAGAACAAATACCAACAGGGCGAGTGCACAGCAGGAGAGAGATCATGAGAAAAGCCATTCTTCAGTTCATCCGCGAAGAGCAAGGTGCCACGGCGATCGAATACGGCTTGATGGCGGGCTTGATCGCCGCAGGCATCGTGACGGCTGTGGGTGGTGTCGGCACGAACCTCACCAGCGTTTTCAACTACATCAAGGGCAAGCTGGTCACCCCAGCGACTTGATCGATGGCCCTGACTCAGCTTGCGGACATCGCAGGCTGGGCGGCGGTCGCAACCTTCGCGGTTCTTGCCATCTGGTTTGATTTGCGCGCCCGGCGGGTGCCGAACTGGCTCGTCCTGACGGGCCTGGTGCTGGCGGTTGCGCTGATGGGGCTGGGGCCGGTTCGGGCTCTGGCGCCGGATTGGCGTGACGCGCTGCTGGGCGGCGCAATCGGGTTTGCCGTGTATCTGCCGCTGTATGCACTGCGGTGGATGGGGGCTGGCGACGTCAAGTTCTTTGCCGTTGCGGGCCTGCTGTGCGGCTGGCATGGGCTGCTGCCGGTGTGGGTGGTCGGTAGCCTGCTGGCTGGGCTGCACGGGCTGCTCATTGTGGTGGCGCGGCGCATGGATGCGGCAAGCCCAGCGGCGTGGTTGCTGATGCGTGCGTGCCCGGCCGTGGTTCGGTGGGATGCCGCACAGGCGGGCCAGCGCGGTATTCCCTATGCGGCTTACATGGCGATTGGGCTGTTAGCCCTGCCATGGCTGCGCTAGGCGCCTGAAGGGGCCTGGCCGCCCGCCAAGACAAGGTGGCTGAGACGGCACTGGAGACGCCGCCGCCCGCGCAGACAGGTTGAATCAGAGCCGCACAAGCGGCCGTACGCTAAGAGAGGGGATCGGCCATGCCGACAGGACAACGGGAACGGGCGCGTCACCAGGCGCGCCGGCGCGGTAGCTCGGGCGCCGTCTCCATCGAATTTGCGGTGGTGCTGCCGGTCTTGCTCACGCTAATGCTGGGCATCACGTACTACGGCCTGATCTTCGCCATGCAGCAGGTGCTGACGCTGGCCGCCGAAGAAGGTGCCCGCGCGGCCTTGCGCTACCAGCCTTCCAATACGCAACGCGTTGCCGCCGCCTATACGGCCGCCACTGCCGCGCTGCCGTCCTTCATCAGTTCGCAGGTCACCACCAACCAGAGTGGCGCGCCGCTGGTGACGTGTCCGACCATCGCCAGCATGCAATGCCTGAGCGTGGTGCTGACCCTGCCGGTGACCACGGGCACGAGCCCGCTCTTGCCCTCCATTCCGCTGCTGCCGGTGCCGTCAGCGCTGACGGGGTCTGCGGTGGTGCAACTCGTGCCCAGCACGTAGTACGCCGATGCGCCGTCTGCCCATCTCTCCCATCGACTGCATCGACACACCGCCCCGATGACCAGCAAACACCTCCAGATCTTTGCCGCTGCGCTGCTGCTGCTTGCCGCCATTCTGGGCGCAGTGGCCTGGCGCAGCGCCCACAAGCCGCCCGCAGTGCCGGTGAGCGTGCGCGAAGACGGCAAGACGCTGTACCCGGTCGTCGTGACGACCAAGCCATTGGAGGCCGGCAAGCCCATCACTGGCGATGCGGTGGAGGTGTCGCTGCTGCCGATCAACCCGACCGACTCTTTCTCGGGCGTTGCGCAGGTGATTGGCCGCGAACCCGTCGTCGCGCTGGGTGCAGGCGTACCGCTGATTGGCTCGCAGCTCTCGTCGGGCTTGGCGCTGCAGGTGACGCCGGGCCAGCGCGCGGTGGCGATCACGGTGGATGAAGTCATCGGCGTGGGCAACCGCGTGGAGCCCGGCGATTACGTGGACGTCTTCTTCGTCACGCGCCGCGATGGGCAAGAGATCGACGGCAGCCTGGCCAAGCTGCTGCTGCCGCATCTGCGTGTGCTGGCGTTCGGCGCGCAGGCCGTGAACGAGAGCCCGCAAAAAACGCAGGAAGGCGGCGCGATGACGCGCAAGGTGGAACCGGCCAAGACGGCAGTGCTCTCGGTGCCGGTGGAGGCCGTGAGCCGGCTGGCG
Source organism: Ralstonia sp. (assembly GCA_039592975.1). Classification (GTDB taxonomy): domain Bacteria; phylum Pseudomonadota; class Gammaproteobacteria; order Burkholderiales; family Burkholderiaceae; genus Ralstonia. The sequence goes on from JBCNQE010000015.1 coordinate 71,000, forward strand.
ATGGCGCATCAGTCCGGCCGCTTGCTGCTGGCACTGCGCAACCCCGCCGATGACGCCGAGCCGACCGTCAAGCCACAGGACGCCGCACTGCTGGCCACGGCCAACCGCAACCCGCTGGACGTGGCGCAAGCCGGCGTGTCGATTACCAGCGTGACGGGCGAGGCGCGCCGTATCCAGCCTGTACAAGTCCCGCCGCTTCCGGTGGCAAACGCCGCGCCCAGCACCGTGCGCAGCCCGTCAGCCGGCGGCGTTGAAATCATCCGCGCAGGAAAACGTGAGGAGCAACATGACTGAAGCCGCCGTAAATCGGGGTTGGGCGGGCGGTTGGATGGGCGCGCTTGCGCTGGGCTGTGCGGCGTTCGTGTCGACGGCGTTTGCCGAAACGGCGCCGGGTGCGTCCAGTGGGCAGACTTTGCACCTGCTGACCGGCAGCCAGCGGGAGATCCGCCTGGGCAAGCCGTTGGAGCGCATCGCCATCGGCAACCCCGACGTGGCCGATGCGTTGCTGCTCAAGGGGCGTGGGGCAGCCAATAGCTTGTTGATCATCGCCAAGAAGCCCGGCGCGGCCAGCGTGATGGTGTGGACGCAAGGCGGCACGGCGATTACGTACAACGTGCAGGTGGATGCGGCGGCGCCGCAGCCCGGCGACCCGGATGTCAACGCGCAGGGCGATGCGGCTGTGGTGTCCGGTCAACCGAAGGACGTGTATGCACTGGCCCGTGCGCGGCGCGCAGCGGCATCGGCCAGCGGTGCGGAAAAGCCGAAGGACGGCAACATCATCGACAACACAACGCTGAATGTGCCCGGCACCGTGCAGGTGGATGTGCGTGTGGTGGAGTTCAGCAAGACGGTGCTCAAGCAGGCCGGCTTTACCTTCACGCGCAACCGCGGGGGGTTCACGTTTGGCAGTTTTGCGCCGTCATCGCTCACGCAGTACAGCGTGACCAACAACAGCCTGACGACGCAGTCGACCATGCCGGTCAGCTCGGCGTTCAACCTGCTGATCTCATCGTTCAGCAAGGGCATCTTTGCCGATCTGAGCTTGATCGAATCGAACGGCATGGCACGCGTGTTGGCCGAGCCGAGCCTGGTGGCACTGTCAGGGCAGAGCGCCAACTTTCTGGCCGGGGGGGAGATCCCGATTCCCGTGCCGCAGGCGCTGGGCACCACCACCATCGAATACAAGCCGTTTGGCATCGGGCTGACGGTGTCGCCCACCATCCTGTCGGAAAACCGCATTGCGCTGAAGGTGGCGCCCGAGGCGAGCGACCTCGACTTCAGCCGCGGCATCACGCTCAACGGTGCCACCGTGCCGGCCATCGTCACGCGCCGTGCAGACACGATGGTGGAACTGGGCGACGGCGAGAGCTTTGTCATCGGCGGGCTGGTGAGCCGCTCCACGCTGTCGAACCTCGACAAGGTGCCGTTCCTGGGCGATGTGCCGATCATCGGGACGTTCTTCAAGCGCGTGAACTACAACCAGGAAGAGCGCGAACTGGTGATCATCGTGACGCCGCATCTGGTCAAGCCGATGGCGCGCAACGCCCCCATCGACAAGATGCTGCCGGGCCAGACCAGTGGGCAGGATCGCGACCGTGCGGGTGCGCCGGTGTGGCGCCCGTTTGCCCTGGGCATTGCTGATCCGGCCACCATGCCGGGCTTTTCGCGCTAAGGGGCGGGCATGGACTACTTTCTCCTGCACGGTGGCGCGCATGGTGAGCAAGGCGACGCACAGGCGGTCGCTGCGCATCGCTGGCTGGCCGCTGCCATCCGCGAACTCGGCGTGCTGGTGGCCGAGAGTGCGGGCCATGACGCCTTTATCGAGCAGATTGGCGCGGTGAACCCCGAAGTGGTGTTCGTACGCTTTGCCTCGTCCCCCACGCACATTGATGTGCCCGAGCGCGACCAGAAGCTGGGCGAGGGCGCCGACGCCATTGCGGAAGCCACGCAATTGGTGGCGGAGCTGGCCCGCTTGTTTCCGGGCTTGCCGCTGGTGGCGGTCGGCGCAGCTTCTGACGGCCGCGCCATGTTGGCCGCGCTGCGTGCCGGGGTGAAGGATTTCGTTGACGTAGAAGGCGCGCCCGCCGAGGCCGTGCGCGTGGTGCGGCGGTTGCTGGCCGAGCGCGCCTCCGCCGAGCCCACGCGCCGTGGCCGCGTGCTGGCGATTCTCGGTGCGCGCCCGGGCGTGGGCGCCACCACGCTGGCCACCAACCTGGCTACGCTCGTACGTCGCACGTCTGCCAGCGACGTGATGCTGCTCGACCTGGGCCAGCCGCTGCGTGACGGCGCGCTCTACATGAACGTGCAAGCGAACTTCCACTTTGTCGAGGCCGTGCGCAACCTGCGCCGCTTCGACCAGGTGTTCGTGCAGACCGCACTGTCGCGCCACCCGAACGGGCTGGCGGTGCTGCCGCTGCCGATTTCACTGGCGGAAATGCGCGACATCTCATTCTCCGAAGCGCTGGGGTTGCTCAATCGCCTGCGCACGTTCTTCGACTTGCAGGTCGTGGACCTGGGCGGCTTCAACAACATCGACTTCATCGCCCAACTGGTGAAGGCGGCCGACGATGTGATGCTGGTGACCGAACAAAGCGTGGGCGCCATCGTGTCGGCAGCGGAGCTGATGCAGGAGCTGAAGAAGCGCGAGATCGACCGCGACCACCTGCATCTGCTGATCTCGAAGTTCGACACGCGCCTGTCGCTGGATGCGGAGCAGATTGCCGAGCGGTTGGAGATCCCGTCTGTGCTGACGGTGCCAAGCCGCCGACAGTCGCTGGTGGTGGCGTCCAACCAGGGCGCTGTGCTGGCGGAAACCCACCCCACCGACACCTACGTGCGCGCGCTGGCGCAGATCGCCCAAACGATGGGCTACGCCCAGCAGAGCGAGCGTGCCGCAGGCGTATCGAACTGGATGGCTCAGGCCCGCGCCCGTCTGGGGAATCGCCTGGGCGGACGCCTCAAACGCAAGTCGGCCGACGCTGCCGAGCTGGATGTTGGCAGCGGCACACCTGAACGGAACGCGACATGACACAGCCCATCGAGTTCTCCAATCAGAAAGATGCGGGCAACGGCGTGTTTGCCGTTTCGCAGACCTTCCACGACATCAAGGAAGCCGCGCACGAGCATCTGCTCACGCGCATTGAAGAGCTGGGCGCAGAGTTCGGGCGCTGGTCGCGCACGGCCATTCAGCGCTTTGTCGATCTGGAGGTCGAGGGCTTTACGCGCATGCGCCGTATTCCCGTCAACGAGACGGAGGTGCGGCAGATCGCCGAGGCCTTGACCAAGGAGCTGGCGGGCTTTGGGCCGCTGGAAGACCTGCTGAGCGACCCGGCGGTGGAGGACATCCTCGTCAACGGTCACATGGATGTGTATGTGTCGCGGCACGGCGTGCTGGAGCGGATTCCGGTGCGGTTCTCCGACGGCAACCATCTGCTGCGCATCGTGCGGCGCATTCTGGCGCCCATCGGCCGTCGGCTGGATGAGTCCAACCCGATGGTGGATGCGCGCTTGCCGGATGGCGGGCGTATCAACGTCGTGATTCCGCCGCTGGCGCTGGAAGGGCCGGTGGTGTCGATCCGCAAGTTCCGCAAAGACCCGCTCAAGCCTGAAGACCTGCTCGGCCTCGGCACCATGAACGAGGAGATCGGCGCGTTGATCGAGGCCGCGGTGCGCGCGCGCTGCAACATTCTGGTGAGCGGCGGCACCAGCTCGGGCAAGACCTCGCTGCTCAATGCGATGGCGTATCACGTTCCCGTCACCGAACGCGTGATCACCATTGAGGACACGGCAGAGCTGTCGCTCAACCATCCGCACGTCGTGCGCCTGGAAAGCCGGCCCGGCGGCTTTGAGGGCACGGGCGTGGTGACGATTCGCGACCTGCTGCGCAACAGCCTGCGCATGCGCCCGGACCGCATCATCGTGGGCGAAGTGCGTGGCGGTGAAGTGCTGGAAATGCTGCAGGCCATGAGCACCGGCCACGATGGATCGATGGGCACCATCCACGCCAGCAGCCCGCGTGAATGCCTGTATCGGCTGGAAATGCTGGCGGGCTTTGCGGGCTTCCAGGGCAGCGAGGTGAGCCTGCGCCGGCAGATCACCAACGCCATCGACTTCATCGTGCAGATCGGGCGGCTGTCCAACGGCAAGCGGCGCATCCTGTCCGTCACGGAAATTACCGGGCTGGGGGACAACATCATCTCCACGCAGGAGCTGTATCGCTACGAGCCCTATGTCGGCCCCGATGGCGAAGAGGTGGACCGTTGGACGGCGCTGGGCTTGCAGCCGCACTCACCCAAGCTGGCGCGCATGCGCAACGCAGGGGGTGACGGCGGCATGGGCGGTGGTATGGGTGGCGGATTCGGCGGTGGAGGCCGCTTCCATGTCTAACGAGGCGCTCTGGCTCGGTTGCCTTGCGTTGCTCCTGCTCGGCGGCGGCCTGATGCTCTGGGCCGAAGCCGTGCGCCGCCGCGAGCGCGAGGCATCGCGCGCGTTCGTGCGCGCACAGACCGACCAGATCAACGCGCGCTACCAGGCCAACGCAGAGCCTGTGCCGATGGGCGTGCCTGACACCTTGCACCGCGTGTGGAACGATGCGTTGCGCCGAGCCGATATCGAGCCCAATCGTCGCTTCTATACGCTGCTGATTGCGCCGGCCGTGCTGCTTGCCTTGGTGGCGTGGGCGGTGGCGGGGTTGCTGTCGGCGGTGACGGCGCTGGCGTTGTACGTGATCATCGCGGGCTTCCTCTTTTGGAACCGCACCCGCCGCATCAACGAGCGCTTGTTGATGCAGTTGCCCGGTTTTCTGGACGGCGTGGTGCGGTTGATGAGCATCGGCAGTGCCGTGCCGGCGGCATTCCAGGCGGCCAGCGCCAACACCGAGCCACCGCTGCGCAACTGCCTGGCGTCCACCACGCAAATGCAACGCGCCGGCAAGGATCTGGATGCCGCGGTGCTGGCCGTCGGCCAGCAGTACCGCGTGAACGAGCTGGTGATGTTGGCCTCCGTGTTGCGGCTGTCGCTGCGCTATGGCGGACGTGCCGACATCGTGATGGAGCGCACCGCCGCCTTCATGCGCGATCGCCAGCAAGCGCAGCGCGAGCTGATGGCGCTGTCGGCGGAGACGCGCCTGTCCGCCTGGGTGCTAGGGCTGCTGCCGCTGGTGGTGGGCGGGCTGATCATCATGTCCAACGCCGCGTATGTGATGTCGATGTGGCGCGATCCGTTCGGGCGCACGCTCATCATGGCCGCGTTTGGGTTGGAAGTGATCGGTGCGCTGGCGTTGGCCAAGTTGGCCAAGTCGGTGTAGGGGCGGTATATGGACGACGTCTTTCTCACGCTCAGCCTGACTGCCGCCACCGCCGGCTTGCTGCTGTTTGGCGGCATGGCCGCGCGTGCGGTGCTGATGCGCCAGCGCAGCGTGCGCAAGCTTGATACGGCACTGTCCAACGTGCGCGCGACCGCCGCCGGCGTGGTGCCTGCGGCAACGCCGGTGCCGGCGCAGCCCATGCAACCCCAGCCGCACGGCATGCGTGAAGCACAGCAGTTGCAGCAGCAGATTGCCAAGGTCGGCCAGCGCTGGATCGACACGCCGCTGGGCCAGCGCATCGTTACCGAAGAAGACCGCAAGCTGTTGGAAGAATGCGGCTTCTACGGCGAGCACGCCCGCACGCTGTTTGGCGGCATACGCATGCTGTTGCCGCCCGCGGCTGCGGTGTTGGGCTTCATCCTGGCCCCCACGGCGGGGCATCCCGTGCTGTGGGCATTCATGGGGTTTGCGGAAGGGTATCTCGCGCCCAAGTGGTATCTCGGCTATCGGTCATCAGACCGCCGCCGGCGCGTTGATGACGAGTTGCCGGTGATGGTCGACATGCTGCGCCTGCTGCAGGGCGTGGGCTTGTCGATTGACCAGAGCCTGCAGGTGATCGCCAGCGAATTCCACGGCATGTTGCCCGTGCTGGCCGGCGAGTTCGGGCGTGCGAACCAGCAGTTCGCCTCGGGCCGCCCGCGCGAGCAGACGCTGCTGCGCATTGCACGTCTGTTCGACAACGAAGATTTGAAGGGCCTGATCACGCTGCTCACGCAGGTCGATCGCTTTGGTGGCGCGGTGCAGGAACCGCTGCGCCAGTTCGGCCTGCGCTTGCAGGAGAACCGCCGCGCGCGCATGAAAGACCGCATCGGCAAGCTGACCGTCAAGATGACCATGGTGATGGTCATCACGCTGCTGCCGGCACTGCTGATCATCACGGCGGGGCCTGGCTTCATGGGCGTGATGCGCAGCCTGAAACACGTCGCAGGAGGAGGTTGAGGTGACAACAATCCAGATTGCCATGCGTGCGGGTAGCGCCCTTGCACTGGCCGCGTTAACGCTGCTTGCAGGCTGCGGCTCGATGGCGGGTTCAGACATGAGCCGCCGCGCCGATGTCGATATCGAAATGGCACGCCAGCGCCAGAGCGAAGAGAAGGCTGAGATCAAGAACCCGGCGACGTATCTGTCCCTGATCCAGAAGATGCAGGAGCAGGGGCTGTATTACGCGTCGCTAGCGCATATCGACGCGTATGAACAGCGCTATGGGCGCGCACCCGAGGTGCTGTTGATGCGTGCAGATGCCCAGCGCGAAACCGACCAACTTGCCGCCGCTGAAGCCGCCTACCGTGCCGTCATTGCCGCCACGTCGGCCATGGGCGCAGGCACGCAAGGCGGCCTGCTCAATGCAGGCGCATGGCGCGGCCTGGGCATCACGGCCGGTCGGCAGGGCAACTTTGCCGAAGCCGCGCGCTGCCTGCAGGTGGCCGCCCATGCCAACCCGACCGACGCCAACACCGTGAGCGACCTCGGCTATGCGTTGATGCGTGCCGGTGAAGTTGAACAGGCGCGCGTGCCGCTCATGCAGGCCCAGCAGATGGCCGAAGCCAACCCGAAAATCGCCGGCAACCTCGTGATCTGGCTGACCGTGAACGACCGCAAGGACGATGCCGCATCGCTGGCCGCGCACGCGCAATTGAGCCCCGCCGCGCGCAAGGCCATCGACGACGACGCAGCGCGCGTGAAGAGCGCCTGGCGCGATCGTCGTATCGCGCGTGATGCGGTGCCAGCCGCGCCGGTTGTGGCGCGCGCCGTCGCCGCAATGCAGGTCACCAGTGTGGCTGCCGCGTCTGCCAAGCCAGCCGCAACCACGGCGGGCCGCCCCGCCATTAACCCGCTTGCGCTGCAGCGCGGGCGTTTGCTCGATACCCTGGAGAACGCGCAATGATCCATCGGATGCTCTTGGCCGCAGGCATGGCGGCATGGCTGGCAAGCGGTGCGGCGGGCGCGCAGGGTTTCTCAGGCTCGGCGCAGCCAAGCGCGGAGCCGCCTGCGCCCAAGGTGGGCAGCCAGGTCGGCGACGCCACACGCGCACTGCTCAAAGCACAACGCGAGGGCACGTACGCCGGTGAATTCGTGCCGCTGCGTGGGGAGCAGGCTGCGCTGGCGTATCAGCGTTATCTCGATTCGTTCAACAAGCCGATGCCTGGGTTGTCGCACACACAATCCGGAACGCAGCAATCCACGTCGAACGTGGCGCAGCAGTCGGGACGCTGAGTTTCCGCCATGCATCGATCTGCGACCCGCCTTCGTCACCATGCTGCCTTGCGCCGACGTGCGCGTGGCGCCATCAGTGTGATGACCGCCGTCTTTGTGGCGACCATCGGGCTGGCCGTGCTGGTGTCAGTTGATATCGGCAACCTGTTTTATTCGCAGCGTGCGCTGCAGCGGGCGGCGGATCTGGCGGCTACAGCCGCGGCGCAACGGTTGGATGTGCAGAATGCCGCGCAACTGGCGGTGCAGCAGAATGGACTGACGGTGGATGGTACGAACGTCACCGTTGTTCCCGTCCCGGGAGTATGGGATGCCGCTAGTGGTACTGGGCCAACATATTTCACGCCGCAATCATGGACGACCATGAACGGCAGTACCAATGCGGCGCAGGTGACGGTCACGCAAAACGTACCGTACTTCTTCACGATTGGGCAGCGTACGCTGCAGGCCACGGCCATTGCGAAGAACACGCCGCTGGTGGCGTTTTCGCTCGGCTCGGGGTTGGCGGGAGTCAATGGTGGCGTGCTCAATCAGTTGCTGGGCGCTTTACTCGGTAGCCCTAACCCACTCAGTTTGAGTCTGGTGTCGTATCAAGGGTTGGCCAGCGCCAATATCACGGTTGGCCAGTTGATGGCGCAACTGGGCGTTGGCACCGTGCAGCAGTTGCTGAGTACCCAGATTTCGGTGGGCCAGTTCTATACCGCCGTGCTCACAGCGGCAGGCCAACAGAGCTTGATTACTGCCATGCCAATCGGGACAACGGTGTCGGGCACTGCCATTGCGCTCGGCGATAACAGTGCAACGGGCGGTACATCCGGTGTGTTGGCATTGCTCGCGGGCGTTGGCAATGACCAAGCGGCCGTCAATGCGCAACTCAATGTGTTGGACTTGCTGAGCACCGCTGCACAGGTTGCCAACAGCAAGAATGCCGCACAGATCTCGGTTCCGTTGAGTATTCCAGGGCTAACCAGCGTCACACTCAATATGAAGATCATTGAGCCGCCTGTGATTGCCATCGGCCCACCCGGCAAGAACGTAGCGGGTCAATGGCGCACTCAGGCGCATACCGCTCAGGTCCGGTTGGGGCTGAATGTCAGTTTGGCGGGCGTGTCGTTGGCAAGCAATCTGCTGGGCCCAATTACGGGCCCCCTCAGTGTGCCGATCGGTGTTTCGGTTGCGGGGGCCAATGCGCATGTCGTGGACGCTTCCTGCCCCGTCCCGCGAGCCAATGCATCAACCGATATCTCGGGCAGCATTTCTCCCTTAGCCACGTGTATTGCCAGCGGCGCGGACTCTGTATCTGGGGCGTTGAGCTGTGGCTCGCCGGCTACAGTAGCTAGCGTCCTGGGCCTGATCAACGTCACCCTCTACGAGCCGCTGTCGCCTACCGCGGCGGTGCCATTCGGTAGTGATACGCCCTACAGCGGACTAACGATCAGTGCCGGCCAGACGAAGCGGGCGACTGCCACGGGTGGCATCTTCACTGCGCTGTTGTCCAGCACCAACTTGCAGGTGGGGACGTCCTTGCTGGGGCTTGGCGTTAGCTTGAACTTGGGCGGCATCACCTCAGCTCTGGGGACCATTGGCGGCATCTTGGATTCGGTCTTGGCCCCAGTGCTTGCAGCGCTCGGCATCCAGCTTGGCTATGCCGACATCAAAGTTCTTTCCGTTGGCTGCGACGCAGTCGAGCTCGTCTACTGACATGGAAGCGACGACATGAAAACCGATCGCTGGGCGTACGAAGCGCTGGAGATCTTCGTCTGGGAAGGCCGCCACGACATTGCCGAGCGCGTGACGCGCTTCATGGCGCCATTCGGGGCTGAGGTGATCCGCGCGGGCGGCATCGACTTCCAGCCGGCCGAGCCGCGCCTGAAACCGAGCGTGGCCATTATCAGCGCGTCGGTGGTGGAAAGCGGCGGCTTTACGGTGCTGGACTGGCAGGCCGCGCAAGGCATGCCCGTCATCTGGGTGGCGGCGGATACGCTGCAAGACTCGAGCCGCTTCCCGCCCGAATACACCCACGTGCTGGGGCCGGACTTTGGCGCGGCGGAGTTGCGCGCGCAGATCGCCAAGGTGCTGCCGTCCATGACGTCGGCGCAAGATGCGTCGCCCGACCAGAGCACACTGGTCGCCGCATCGCCGGCCATGCATGGCCTGCTCGAGCAAGTCGACACCTTTGCCGACTGCGACAGCAACGTCATGCTCTACGGTGAAACGGGCGCCGGCAAGGAACGCATCGCGCGCCTGCTGCATGACAAGAACAGCGTCTACGGCAAAGGGCCGTTCGTGGCCGTCAACTGCGGGGCCATTCCCGATGGTCTGTTCGAGTCGCAATTCTTCGGCCACGCCAAGGGCGCGTTTACCGGCGCCATGTATGCGCACCGTGGCTATTTCGAGCAGGCCAACGGCGGCACGCTCTTCCTCGATGAACTGGGCGATCTGCCGCTCTATCAGCAGGTGAAGCTGCTGCGCGTGCTGGAAGACAGCGAGTGCACGCGGTTGGGTTCCACCGTGCCGGTCAAGCTGGATTTCCGCCTGGTGGCCGCCACCAACAAGAACCTGCGCGAGATGGTCGCCACGGGCAAGTTCCGCGCCGATCTGTACTTCCGCCTGGCCGTGATCGAACTGCGCATCCCCAGCCTGGAACAGCGCGGCCCGGAAGATAAGGTGGCGCTGCTGCTGTCGTTCCTGCGGTATCTGCTGGGCGACAAAACCTACGAGAGCCTGCCGCCGGTGCCCGAATGGGTGCGCGCGTCGGTGGGGCGCGCGTACTTTGCCGGTAACGTGCGCGAGCTGCGCAACCTGGCCGAGCGCATCGGCATCACCCTGCGCCAGTTCGGCCGGTGGGAAGAGGCGCGCATCCTGCCGCTGTTCGCCGGCTTGCAGCGCGATGCGTTTGACCGCGAGGGTGGGCACGGCGGGCATGGTGGACATAGCGGCAGCGGCTACGGCCACAACAACGGCGATGGCGGGGAAGAGCGCCGCCGCATCCTCGCCGCGCTGGATGCCAACCAGTGGCGCCGTCAGGACACCGCCGCCACGCTCGGCATCAGCCGCAAGGTGCTGTGGGAAAAGATGCGCAAATACCAGATTGCCGACGGCGAAACCGAGCTGCGCGAGCTGGAGTGAGGCGCTGAGCCCGATACAACACCCTCCCAGCCGATGGGGCTGCGGACACGCCACTCGGGCAGCGGATCGCGTATAGTTTTCGGCTGCAAACACCTGCGCAGAATCCACAGGGTCGAGATGACAACTACAAAACAGTCAGGGAAGGCGTCGCAACAGGCGTTTCAGAGGAGATGGGCCATCGCGGCCGCGGTGGTCATCGTGGCGGGCACATCCGCCTGCGCGCCGGTTGTGGCGCAGAGCCCGGCCGCACCACCTACCGCCATCACACCGATTGCTGCCGCTCCTGTGCCGGCGTTGACCGCCACCGTTGGGCAACCGGCCACCGCAGCCGTCAGTACGCAGGCTACCGCCACCAGCACGGCACGCACGGAGCGTCCGGCGGCGAACACCAGCGCCGTGCTCGACCTGCAACAGCGCATGCAGGCCCAGGAGCTGTCGGAGCTGCGCACCACTTACAACGGTGCCTATGGCGCCAGCCTGCTGTTTGCGCAGAGCGACCTTACGTATTACGTGACGCTGTTCCAGCAGAAAGACCTGTGGCGCGTCATCAAGACCACCAACGAAGCGCAGGCCGAACGCCTGTACAACGACTTTGCCAAGCAGACGCGCGCGATGGCCGATCTGGAGCTGCAGCGCATCCGCCTGGAGGCCCAGAAGGAACGTGCCGAGCGCCGAATTGCTGCGCAGCAAGAACACCTGCGTGGTCTGAAGACGGACCTCGACATCCAGCGCCAGCAACAGGCCCAGGCCCAGGAGCGCCAGAAGGTCGCCCGTACGGAAGCCGAGGCGCTGGATATCGAACGCCGTGCCGCCCGCGCCCGCGTGGACGAACTGCAGCGCCAGATCCGCGAGCTGGAAGCGCAGGTCAACGCGCCGTTCAACACGACGCCGTCGCAACGCCGTCGCTGACAGGCGTATTGTTCCGTTCCCCAGCAATCGGGCGGCCCACGGGTCGCCCGATGCACTTTTAGGGGTGGCTGTTCAAACACGGCCCGGTGGTTTGATCCGTAGCGGCGCAGCGCGTAGATTGGCTGGCACTCCACTTTCGCCGTCGACCGCGCATGCGTTCTGCCTCTGAGTTGCCCGCCGATGTCTCCACCATGGTTGGTCTGGCGGGGGAGCCCCCTTCGCGCCCTATCCCGCAGCCGAAAGGGTTGCCGTGGCTGGGCAACCTGCTGCAACTGCCCAAAGACCGCGTGGCCCAGACGTTTCTGGAGATCAGCCGGCAGTTCCCCCAAGGGCTCTATCAGCTCGACTTTGCCGGCCGCCGCGTGCCCTTCGTCTATGCCGCCGATCTGGTGGCCGAGCTGTGTGATGAAACGCGCTTTCGCAAGCTGATCGGCCCGCCGCTGTCGTTCCTGCGGGCGGGGGCAGGTGATGGCCTGTTCACCGCACATCAGGACGAGCCCAACTGGGGCAAGGCGCACCGCATCCTGCTGCCCGCGTTCAGCCAGCGCGCCATGAAGGGCTACTTCGACGTGATGCTCGAAGTGGCCAATGCGCTCGCCGACAAGTGGGCACGGCAAGGTCCAGACGCCGACATCCCTGTCGCGGACGACATGACGCGGCTCACGCTCGACACCATTTCGCTGGCCGGCTTTGGCTACCGCTTCGATTCGTTCAACGCGCCCGAGCTGCATCCGTTCCTGTCGGCCATGGTGGGCGTGCTGTCCGAAGCCATGGGCAAGCTCACACGCCTGCCGTTTCAAGACCGCTTCATGCGTGCGCACCATCGCCAGTTCGCGCAAGATGTGGCCGCCATGCATCAACTCGTGGACGAGGTGATCCGTGCGCGCCGCCAGGCGAAGGATGGCAGCACCGGCGCAAGCGACCTGCTGGGCCTGATGCTCAACGCCCGCGACCCGGTGTCGGACGAGCCGCTGGACGACACCAACATCCGCTTCCAGGTCATCACGTTCCTGATTGCGGGGCATGAAACCACCAGCGGGCTGCTGACCTTCGCGCTGTATCTGTTGCTGCGCCACCCGGCCGTGCTGGCCCAGGCCTATGCCGAAGTCGACCGTGTGCTGCCGGGCGACACCGTGCCGCAGTACGCGCACCTCGCACAGCTTGACGTGATCGAGCGCGTGCTCAAGGAAACGCTGCGTCTGTGGCCGACCGCGCCCAGCTTTGCCGTGGCACCGTACGAAGACACGCGCATCGGCGGGCGCTACGTCATCCGCAAGGACCAACGCGTCGTGACGGTGCTGATGGCGCTGCACCGTGACCCAGCGGTGTGGGATCGCCCGGAGGTGTTCGACATCGACCGCTTCCTGCCCGAGAACGAAGCCCGCATCCACCCACACGCCTACAAGCCCTTCGGCAATGGTGAGCGCGCGTGCATCGGCCGCCAGTTCGCGCTGACGGAAGCCAAGCTCGCGCTGGCGATCATCCTGCAGCGCTTTGCGTTGTCCGACCCGTACGACTACGCCTTCCACATCAAGGAAACGTTGACGCTCAAGCCGGAGGGTTTTCGCCTGCGTGCACGGCCGCGCAGCGCGCGCGAGCGGTTGGCGGTGGCGATGCCGTCTAAGGCGGATGCGGGTGCGGAGGCCAATGCGCTCACCGCACTCACCGGCGGCGGCGAGCCGATGCACGTGCTGTACGGCGGCAGCCTCGGCACTTGCCAGGACATCGCCGAGCAGCTGGCGGCCACCGCTTCGCGTGCCGGCTTTGACGCCAAGGTGGCGCCGCTCGACACCGTGGCCGACACGCTACCGCAAGACGGTACGCTGATCGTGGTGGCAGCCACCTACAACGGTCGTGCGCCGGACAGCGCGCGCACGTTGGAAGCGCGGCTCGATTCCGGCGATGAGCCGACACGGCAAGTGCCCGGTCTGCGTTATGCGGTATTGGGCTGCGGCAACTCGCAGTGGCCGGCGTTTCAGGCGTTTCCGAAGCGGGTGGAGGCGATGCTGGCGGCCTCGGGCGCGCAAGCCATCGTGCCGCGCGGCGAGGCGGACGGCAACGGCGGTTTCGATGCCGTCGTCGATGCGTGGATGCGCACCCTGTGGAGCGCGCTCGGCGCCCGCCAGCCGCAGGCCGACGCCCCAGCCATCCGCGTGGACTACCTCGCACCCGACGCCATGCGCGCCGCCACGTTACCCGCCAACACGCGGGCAATGCGCGTGCTCAGCAACGAAGAACTCGTCAGCGATCCAACCGGCCTGTGGGATTTCACCCGCGAGGCGCCACGTGGCCCCGCACGCCACCTCACCGTGCAATTGCCCGAGGGCGTGACCTACGCGACCGGCGATCACCTGGCCGTGTACCCGCGCAATGCGGAGGACCGTGTCGATGCGGCCATCGCCCGGCTCGGGCTGGAGGGGGAGGCGCTCGTCACGCTGACGGCGCAACACGCGCATGTCCGCCACTTGCCGCTCAACCAGCCCGTGACGGTGCGGCAGTTGCTGCGCGATTTTGTGGAACTGCAAGACACCGCGACCATGCGGGACATTGCAGCGCTGCATGCGGCCACGCACTGCCCATTCACGCGGGGCCAGCTCGCGGTGTGGATGGACGGTGATGCAGCCGCCAAGCGTTTCGACCAGGAAATCCACGCGGCGCATGTGAGCGTGCTGGACTTGCTGATTCGCTTTCCCGCCATTGAACTGTCGCTGGAGGGGTTTCTCGCGCGCATGAGCGCCATGCGACCGCGCTTCTATTCGATTGCGTCATCGGCGCGCGTGTCGCCCGATGTGGCGGCGTTGACGGTGGGTACGGTGTCGGGGCCGGCGTGGTCGGGTGTGGGCACGTATCGCGGTACGGCGTCGCACTACCTGATGCAGCTACCGCCCGGCGCGGAGATCGCCGCTGCCGTGCGCACGCCCAACCCGCCGTTTGCGCCCGATGCGGACCCCAGCAAGCCGATGGTGCTGATTGGCGCCGGCACCGGCATTGCGCCGTTCCGTGGCTTTCTGGAGGAGCGTGCCGCGCAGCAGGCCGCGGGCGAGGCCGTGGCGACGTCGCTGCTGTGCTTCGGCTGTCGCCACCCGGAACACGATTTCCTTTACCGCGACACATTGCGCGCGTGGGAAGACGCCGGCGTGGTGCGGATCTTCCCCGCGTATTCGTGCGTGGAAGCGCATCCGCATCGCTTCGTCCAGCACGCGTTGTGGGCGGCGCGAGACGCTGTCTGGGCCGCGTTCGATGCTGGCGCCACCGTATATGTATGCGGCGATGGCCGCGCGATGGCGCCGGCTGTGCGCGACACGCTCATCCGCATGCACCAGGCGCGCTACGGCAGCGATTTAGCCGCCGCATCGGCGTGGTTGACCGCGCAGATGCAGTCGGGGCGGTATCGGCAGGACGTCTTCAATTGAGCGCGGGAGCGGCCGGCAAGCTTGATGTACCGCAAGCCCGTAGGGCAGCGGTGGGCATGCCGCATGTTACGATTTGGCCTCGGAGTTCCGTGCTCTTGGCCTGGTGACGCCCTGTCTGACGCGTCCCGTGCGGCACTCCCCGAGGAGAAATGACAATGCGACGCCGAATCAAAGCGTCCTGGACCGCGATTCTTGTATTTGCCCTGGTGGGCGCCGGTTATCTGTGGATGTACCGGTTTGAGCCGCTGCTCTCTGGCGAGGCGGGTAGCGACGTGTTCGTGTGGGACCGCTGGACCCACCGGGTCTGCGCGCTGAGCGACACGGGTGCCGCCACCGAATGGCATTGCGACAACGCGATGGACACCGATAGCGCCAACGGCAACACCAACAATTCCGACGTCTCCACGCGCCTGCGCATGCGCGACGCCGTGCAGCATCTCAAGCTGTAACGCTCCCGCACCGGCTGCCTGATTTGCGCCCGCCTTCGTCGCGGGCGTTTTGCGTTGTGGCTTCAGCCTTTGCTCGGTTCGGCGGCGTCCACCAGTTCGGGGGCGGGTACGGCGGGCAGCTTGCGCACCTGTGCGCCCTCCATGCGCCCATGGCGCTGGAACGGGCCGAGATTCTGCGGTTGCCCCGATTCCAGCGCGCGTTCAATGGCCGCCAGCACACGCACGTCGGCCAGACCCTCTTCGCCATTGGGCTCGGGCTCGCGGTTGTGCAGGATGCAATCAGAGAAATACTGCAGCTCGCCGCCAAACTGGTTGGTGACTTCGAAGGCCTGCTCGCTGCTCTTTCCGCCGAGCGTGAGCCGATGCCGCAGGCCCACTCCAAACGTGAAGCCGGGCGACACTTCCAGATCTCCCTGCGTGCCGATGATGCGGTACTGATCCACATTGGCGCTGCTGTAGCTCACGACAAACTGGGCGACCCGGTGGCTGGCAAAGCGCAGGGTCACGGCTACCGTATCGTCAAAGTTGAATGGCAGCCCCGGATCGCGCACCCCCACGGCTGACACCTCCATGGGCTCTTCGCCAAACAGGTTGCGCACGGCGTTGATCGGATACACCCCCATGTCAGACACGGGCCCGGCCCAATAACCGTGGTTGGCCCGGTGGTTGGATGGCGCCACCGATTGGCTGAACACCGCCGAGAACGCCCGCACCTGCCCCAGCTTGCCTGCGCGCACGAGTTCGATGGCGGCCAGCGTGGCGGGCTCGAAATGCAGGCGGTAGGCAATCATCAGTTTGGCGTTGCCGGATCGGGCGGCGTCGATCATGGCTTCGCAGTCGGCTTCGCTGGTGGCCATGGGCTTTTCCAGCAGCACGTGCACGCCGCGTTGCAGCGCGGGCAGGGCGTATTGCCGGTGCATGTCGTTGGGCAGGGCGAGGTAGATGGCATCAATCTCGCCGCTGGCCAGCAGTTGCTCGTAGTCCGCATAGCCGTGGATGTGCTCGATGCCGTAGCGTGCGCCGAGCGCGTGGGCCTTGGCCGAGTCGCCTGTTACCAGGGCCGTGACGGCGGAGTTGCCGCTTTCGGCCACGCCGGGCAGAAACGCCGCCTGCGATATCCACCCGGCCCCGACCACCGCGTAGCGCACCGGCTTGCGTACGGCGCGTGCGGGTGCGGCCTGCGGCTCACGTTCAACCTCATGAAAAGCGGTAGACATGACAATTCCTTTGCAATCGTTGCGCACGTGCGCGCTGGCGCCGTGGTGCAGCGCGCAAAAACCGTGCGGAGGTCTAGAACGAATAGCAAAGGCGGTGCCTGCGGTGCATGGAGCCCGCCGTATCAACGTTTCGCGCCCGGCATCAGCAATGTTCCGTGCGACTGTCGCCGGGGGCTTGTTCGCGTTCATTCAGGCCGTAGTCACGCACCACGTGGGCGATGCGCAGGCGATAGTCGGCGAAGCCGTGTTCGCGACCGAAATGCTGGGCGGCGCGGTGCTGCTCGAGGTTGCGCCAGGCCTTGACGGCCTCCTCATCGCGGAAGAACGAGAGGGACAGCATCTTGTCGGGGTCGGTAATGCTCTGAAAGCGCTCAACCGAGATAAAGCCGTCGACTTGCTCGAGCAGCGGTTTCAGGCGCGCGGCCACGTTGAGGTAGGCATCGCGCTGGCCCGGGGCGGGCACGACTTCGAAGATGACGGCGATCATTTGCAGGCTCCAGTGAGGGGCAATCAAACGTGAAAAAGCGGAATGCGCGCGTTGGGGGACGGCCGATAGGTGACCTCGCCCAGGTCGGCGAGCCAGCGTGCGGCACCGGCCAAGCTCAGCAGGTGCCGCACCGTTTCGCGCGCGATGACCACGGCCAGCGTTTCAGCGGGGCAGCGATGGACGCCGCCGCCGAAGGTCCATAGGCGCGGCTGCACGCGGCTGATGTCGAAGCGCAGCGGATCGGGGTTGGCTCTGGCGTCCACGTTGGCGGCGGCCAGTAGCACGAGGATCTTGTCGCCAGCGCGCACGGGTTGACCGAGCAGCGTGGTGTCCTGGGCGGCGAAGCGGCGCGTGTTTTGCACGGGTGCGTCCAGGCGCAGCACTTCACGCACGAAGGGTTCGATCGCCGCCGGCTGTGCGCGAAGGCGATCGACCATGGCCGGCTGCCGCGATAGCGCGACGATGCAATTGCCCAGCAAGCCCGCACATGCGTCGTAGGTTTGCGCGAGCAGCGCGGCGAGGTTGCTGACCTGCGCATCGTCATCGTTGGTCGCGAAGGGGGATTCGGCAAAACGCTGCTGCAGGCGGCTGACGGCGGTATCGGCGTGTTGCACGGTCGCGGCATCGGCGCCAGGGCTTAATGCCGCCAAGTACGCAGCAATGTCGGCCTGGCAGGCGGGCGTATCGGCACGATCGTCGAGCAGCGTTTGCGCGATCGTGGCCAGCGGCACGCGGAAATGGGCGTCGGCGTGCAACGCGGTGTCGAGGTGCGCCACGTCGGGCAGGGCGGCATAGGCTTGCCGATGCGCGCGGGCCGCCAGCGCCGAAGCGTCCAGGCGGCCCAATACGGCCATCACCATGGCTTTGCGCGCGCCGTGGTCGGGGCCGTCAATCTGGCGGACCAGGCGGCTGAAGAATGTGCCCGTGGGCGATGCCGCAACGGCTTTGGGCACCGGTTCATCGGCGGGGCGGACGCGGCAGGCCGCACTGCCCAGCACGGCCTCGACGGCGTCTGCGCCCGCGGCAACCCACCAGCCCAGGGCAGCATCGAAATAGAACGGACGGGTGGCAGCAAGCTCCGCGTAATAGGGCGCGGGATTGGCGTGCGCGATGGCGTGCAGCGGGTCGGCAGGCGGAGCGAGGGCGGTGTCCATGGGGCAATCGATGCAGGAGTAAGATGCCCCATTGTCTGGATGGGCCCTTCGCCTGTCACGCGCCAACAGTTTGGTCTGCACCGAACCATGACTGCATCGTCCCCCGCCGTACAGCCCGCCACCGAACACGCCGCCGAAGCCGCTACGCAACCGGACATCGGCCGTGTAGCCGCCACCATTGGGGACCCGACCCGCATCCGCATGTTGCTGCTGCTGATGGAAGGGCGCGCCCTCACCGCCAAGGAACTCGCCTACGGAGCGGGCGTGGAGCCCGCCACGGCCAGCGCTCACCTGCGCCGGCTGGAAGGCGATGCGCTCATCACCTCACTGGCCAGTGGGCGCTACAAGTACTTTGGGCTGCGCTCGCCGGCGGTGGCGGAGATGATCGAATCGTTGATGGTGGTCGCGCCAGAAAAACCGGCCGACCCGCGCCGCTCTACCGTGCCGGAAAACCTACGCGCCGCGCGGCTGTGCTACGACCATTTGGCCGGGCAGTTGGGCACCGAGGTATCGGCGACGCTGCTGGCTCGGGGCTGGCTGAATCCGCAGGATGCAACCCACGCCGCGTACGACGTCACGCCCGAGGGCGAGCGCGCCTTTGCCGCCATCGGTATCGACGTGAGTACGTTACGCAACGGCCGGCGCCGCTTTGCCTACGGCTGCATGGATTGGAGCGAGCGTCGTCCGCACTTGGCCGGCGCGCTTGGCGCGGCGGTGGCGGAGCGCTGCATTGCGCTGGGGTGGTTGGCGCGGCAGAAGCACTCGCGTGCGCTGGTGGTGACCGAGTCGGGGCAGGGGGATTTGCGCGCGTGGCTCGCGGGCTGAGGGCTTAGCTCGCGCGTGCGGTCACGGTGGGCTGATGTCGCCGCTGGGGTTGCGCACGCCTGCGCCGATCCAGATACAGCCACCACCCGGTGGCCGCAAACACCGGCAGCATCAACGCCCCCACCATCACCAGCACCACGCCGATTGGGCCGAAGTAACGCCCGTTGTGCAACGGCAACATGCCCGCCAGCAGACGCTGCATCGGTGGCTTGTCTGCAAAGGCTTCGTTGCGCAGGGTAGCGCCTGTGGTGGCATCCAGCGTCAGTCGATTGAACGCGCGATCGTGCGGGGCACCGACCGGCAGCCAGTTGATTTCCACCTTGCCGTTGCGCGCATCGTCGATGCGCATCGTGGCGGTGCCGTAGTCGGGTGCGGTTGCGGTGAAATGCACCCACACACGTTCCAGTGCGGCTTCGTCGAGCGGCTTGCGTGGGCCTTCCATCGCCTTGGCTTTGACGGCCACCGGCATGCCGGCCATGCGCTGCAACCCATCGCGGTACCAGTCATACGCCCAGTACAGCCCGCTGAATGCCGCCAGCAAATACAGCGGCAACACCAGCGTGCCGACGACGGTATGCACGTCCCACCAGCGGATGCGCCCGGCGCGGCTCCAGCGGATGACCAGCCAGCTGCGCCAATTGGTGATGCGTTTCGGCCATCGCAGGTACAGGCCGGACAGCGCCATCAACACCAGCGCGACGGTGCTTGCGCCGACGATCTGCTTGCCCACCTCATCGGCCAGCAACGTGCGGTGCAGCAGCTTGGTGGTGGCGAAGAATGATTGCCCGCGCGCTTCGGGCAGCAACACACCCGTGGCGGGATCGATGTAGCGCAATTCACCACGGCTGCTTCCGCCGCGCTGGCCGGGCGGCCAGGCATACCAAACGCGCCACGGCTCGGTGGGGCTGGATGCGGCGGTGATGAAGGTGACCGGGCGTTCGGGCATGGCAGCCCGCGCCTGCGCGGCAACCTGCGGCAGCGTTGGCGCGGGGCCGTTGTGGACACGCAAGTTGAACACGCCAGGGTTGAGCCAGCGCAGCAGCTCATCCTCGTACGCCATGAGCGCGCCGGTGGTGCCGACCACGGCCAGCACCACGCTGGCTGACAACCCGATCAGCCAGTGCAAGCGGAAGAGCACCCGTCGCAGCATCGTGTGTTCGCCTTTTTGCCTGTTTTTTGCCTGTTTGGCGCTTACATCTTGTAGCGCACGCCCAGCAGGGCCATGCGCGGGGCGCCCGGCATGTTGTAGTTCTCCGCGCCGCCGTGGGCCGAGACGTAGTACGCGCGGTTGAACAGGTTCTGCAGGTTCAGCGTCACATCCACATGCTTGCTGCGATAACCGGCGCCCAGGTCGACGGTCATATAGCCGGACAGCGTGGTCAGGTTGTATTGCGATGCGTAGCGCGCGCCCTCGGCACGTACGCCGCCGGCCACATAGAAGCCATTCGGCAGATCGTGCTTGAGCCACAGCGAGCCACTATGCCGCGGCGTGAGCGACGGTTGGTTGCCGTTGACGGCCACCGTGCCGCTGCGGTCGAACGGGTTCTCCAGGCGGCCATTCAGATACGCATAGCTGGCCATGAGCGACCACGTCTTGGCAATCTCGCCCGTGAACGACAGCTCCAGCCCGCGCGTGCGTTGCGTGCCGATGGGCACACCCAGCAGCGTGACCGGGTCGGCGGCCGTCAGGTTGGTCTGCTTCATGTCGAACAGCGCGGCCGTGACGCTGGCACCGGACGAGAGGTCGTACTTGGCGCCGATCTCGTAGTTGGTGGTCCGCTGCGGGGCCAGCGCGCTGCTGTTGGTGAAGAACGTAAAGCTATCCGCCAGCGGCTGGAACGAGCGGCTGTACGACGCATACAGCGACAGCGGCTCGATCGGGTGATACACCACGCCCAGGCGCGGGCTCACCGGCTTGTCAGTGCGGGCCAGATCGGCGTTGCGCGGGGTCAGGTCGTCGCGGCTCTGCTTGAGGATTTCATAGCGCAAGCCCGCGAGCACCGTCCATTGTGGCGAGAACTTGATCAGGTCTTGCACATAGGCGGCGTAGGTCTCGTTGTGCGACAGGCCGTAGTTGGTCGGCGTGGCGTTGGCGGGGACCGTGGGCAACACCGGCAGCACGGGGTTGAACAGGTTGACCGAGGTGGTGCCCGCGGCGGCGGCCACGCGGTCGCTCTTGTCCTGATAACCGAGTTCGATGCCATACAGCAGCGTGTGCTCAATGCCGAAGGTATTGGCCTTCTGCGTGAGTTCGTTCTGCCAGACGGTGCCACGGTCGCTGCGGTTACGCTGGTTCACGCCAAGGCGCGCGGTCGGCACGGCGCCATCCACGACGCTGTTGACGGTCACGTAGTTGTTGCGGCCGAGCGAATACTCGTAGTTACGCACCACGCTGTGGAACGACCACTTCTCGTTGAAGCGGTGGTCCAGCGTGCCGGTCACGCTTTTCATGGTGGAGTCGACATTGCCGGCGCCTGCGTTGGCCGAGCCATAGCGTGTTTCGATCGGCACGTTCACGGGCCGGCCGCGGTACGACGGCACGCCCTGGTCGGCAATGCGGTTGTCGTGCAGGTAATCGAACTGCACCGTCAGCTTGGTGTCGGGCGCTAGGTTGAACAGGAACGACGGCGAGATCGCCTGGCGACGCAGGAAGTAGTCGTTGCGGAAGCCGCCCGAATCTTCCACCGCGCCGGTGATGCGCGCGCGGATGGCGTCGTCGTTGACGGACGTATTCAGGTCGAACTCGGCGCGCTTTTGCCCTTCGGTGCCCAGCACCGCACCCACTTCCGCCAGCGGCGTGGCCAACGGCTTCTTGGTCACGCGGTTGATGATGCCGCCCGACGAGCCACGCCCATACAGCACGGCGGCGGGGCCCTTCAGCACCTCGATGCGGTCGATGTTCGACAGATCGCGGAAGTACAGCGAGTCATCGCGCAGGCCGTCGACATACTGGTCGTTGATCGACGAGAACCCGCGAATGGTCACCTGGTCGCGCTGCGCATCCCCCAGCGAGGCGGAGACGCCCGGCACGTTGCGCAGTGTGTCGTTGATCGACAGCGCGCCCTGGTCCTGGATCACCGCACGCGGCACCACGTTGACGGATTGCGGAATCTCGCGCAGCGGCACCGGGATCTTCGTGGCGGTGTTGGCGATGGGGGTGTCGTAGCTGGTGTTGCTGCGCACGCCAGTGACGGTGGAGGTGGGCAGCGTGCCCGCGTCGGCCGCCGCGACCGTGTCGGCCGCCATTGCGGCATTCCAGAATGGCAGCGTCCCCAGGACGGCCAGAGACAGACGCAGACCCTCTCGTCGAAATTTCGGCGGCATTGCAGTTCCCGTAAAGTAAATGGCTCCGCCCTCGCGGAGGAGGCCGCCTTGCCCATCACAGCCGGCGCGCCTTCAGAGTTTGAAGGCGCAGATACTAATGAGAACAATTCCTATTTACAAGAGGGTTAAATAATACTTTTGACGGCGGACAAACTCGGCTGAGCCCAAACGCCGCAACTTTCGTTGAACTCGCCGCCGGTTACCGGCACCAAATTGCGCGCTGCGCGTCTGAACACCGGCCTTCCGCTTTCCTTTCGATATGCTTTCCTCATCACGTCTGTCGTCGACTGTGCGCGTTGCCCTCGTGGGCTACGGGTACGCCGGCAAGCTGTTCCATGCCGCCCTGGTGGATGCCACGCCGGGCCTGCAACTGAGCGTCGTCGGCTCCAATCGGCCGGACGCTGTCCATGCAGACCGGCCCGATGTACTGGTCTGCGCGCCCGAGGCGGCTGCCACCCATGCGGATGTCGACCTCGTCGTCATCGCCGCGCCTAACGATCGGCATGCGCCTTTGGCCGAAGCCGCGCTGCGCGCCGGCAAGCACGTCGTTGTCGACAAGCCGTTCACCACCACGCTGGCCGAAGCGCGGCATCTTGCACGCGTGGCACGTGAGACGGGGCGGCTGCTGTCCGTCTTCCAAAACCGCCGATGGGACAGCGACTTCCTGGCTGTGCAGGCCGTGCTTGCCGGTGACGCCATCGGCGAGGCCATGCACGTGGAAGCGCATTTCGATCGCTACCGGCCCCAGGTCCGAGCGCGGTGGCGCGAGCAGGCCGGGCAGGGCACGGGCATCTGGTTTGACCTCGGCCCGCATCTGATCGATCAGGCATTGCTGCTGCTCGGCCTGCCCGATGCGGTGAGCGCGTCGTTTGCCCGCCAGCGCCCCGGTGCGGAAACGCCCGATTGGGCGCACGTGGTGCTGCACGTTGGCGAGCGCCGCGCGATCCTGCACGCGAGCATGCTGGTGGCCGGCGGCGCGCCGCGCTGGATCGTGCATGGCACGCGTGGCTCGTTCATCAAGCGGCGGATGGATCAGCAGGAAGCACAGTTGCTGGCCGGCATGACGCCCGGCGCGGCAGGCTGGGGCACAGATGGCGATGCGGGCATCCTCATCGACGGTGCAACGTCGGCCGCCACGGAGGTCGCTACCCCGGCCGGAGACCAGCGCGCCTACTACGCCGCCGTGCGGGATGCGATTCTCGGCTACAGCGCCAATCCGGTACCGCCCGCGCAAGCCGTTGCGGTGATGGCGGTGCTCGAAGCCGCCGTGGCTGCCGCCGAAACCGGCACGGCCGTGCTGCCTGACCTGACCGATACAGAGCGCGCGGACTGGCATGCCGCTCGAGGCGTTGCGCAGGGGGCCACGGCGTGAACGGTGTGGTCATCCTGTTGCTGGTGGCGGGCGGGTTGCTCGCCGTGGTGGCGCTGGTGCAGATGCTGGCTTCACGCCTGACGCTGCCGGAATCGACCTTGCTTGCGCTGGCGGGCATCGGCATTGGCGGGGCGTATGTGGGCTTGCAGAACAGCGCGCCGGCGTTTGCGGCGACATTCTTTGCGCCGCTCATTGACCCGAGTTGGCCGGCGGAGGCGTATCTATGGCTGTTCCTGCCGCCGCTGCTGTTTCAGGCGGCGCTGTCCGTGGATGTGCGCAGCATGGCGCCGGATGCCGCGCCCATCCTGATGCTGGCCATCGTGGCGGTCGTGGTGGCCACGGGCGTCATTGGTCTGGCGGCGTCGGCCGTGACGCCGTTCGGCATCGTCACGTGCCTGCTGCTGGGCGCGATGATCGCCACAACAGATCCATCCGCCGTGATTGCCGTGTTCCGCGATGTGGGCGCACCTGCGCGGCTGATCCGGCTGGTGGAGGGCGAAGCGCTGCTGAACGATGCCGCGGCCATTGCCATCATGGGCGTGCTGCTGGCCATGCTGACCGGGCATGGCGGGGATGCGACCGTCAGCACCGGCGTGCGTGAACTGGCCAAGGCCTTCGGCGGCGGTGTGGTGTTTGGGCTCATTGCCGGGCGCATAGCCGCGTTTCTGCTGCCGGCGTTGCGTGGCATTGCGCAGGCCGAAGCGGCGTGGACGCTTGCGCTGCCGTATCCGCTGTATCTGGTGGCGGAAAACGTGCTGGATGTGTCGGGCGTGGTGTCGGTGGTGTGCGCGGGGTTGGTGGTTGGCGCGCTGGGGCGCACGCGCCTGACGCCGCGCAACTGGCATCACCTGCAATTGATCTGGGAGCAGATTGCCGCGCTGGCGGGCGCGGTGGTCTTCTTGCTGGCCGCTGTGCGCGTGCCCGAATTGCTGCACGGCGTGGTGTGGAAAGACGCCGCGTGGCTGGCGGTGATCGTGGTCGCGGCGCTCTTCGCGCGCTTGGTCGTGCTGTTTGGTCTGTTGCCGGCGCTGGCGTGGTTCAAGCTCTCTGCGCCGGTCAGCCATGCCTACAAGCTGGCGATTGCGTGGGGCGGTTTGCGTGGCGCCGTCACGCTGGTGCTGGCCCTGGGCGTGGCCGAGAACCAGGCCGTGCACGCGGCGGACCGCCACTTCGTCACCATTCTCGCCACCGGTTTTGTGCTGGTGAGCGTGCTCTTCAACGGGGCGACCTTGCGCTGGGTGATGCATCAGCTTGGGCTCGACCAGCTCTCGCCGCAGGAGCAGGCGCTGCAGGGGCAAGCGCTGAACATGTCGACCGAGGAAGTGGAAGCGATCATGCGCCGCATCGGCGGGCATTTCCACTTTGCGGCCGGCGCGACGGACCAAGCCGCAGCGATGTACCGGCAGGAGGTGGCGGCCGGCGCCGCCGAGTTGAACTTGGAGGAGGCGCTGACTGAGCGCGAGCGCGTGACCATCGGCCTGGTCGCCCTGGCCACGCGCGAGCGGGAACTGATTCCCGAATACGGCAACGGCCTGGTCTCCATCCGCAACCTCGACGCGATGATGCGCAACACCGCCGACATGATCGACGCCGCGCGCACCGAGGGCCGCCTGGGCTACAAGCGCGTGTCGCGCCAGATTCTGGCCAAGAGCGTCGCCTATCGCCTCGCCCAGTGGCTGCACCGTGCGGTGCATATCGACGGGCCGCTCGCCAAGGCCCTGGCCGACCGCTTTGAGTTGCTGGTGTGCCGCCAGACCGTGCTGGAACGCTTGCGCGCGTACAACCGCGCATCGCTGCAACCCGTGCTGGGCGAGCGCATGGCGGACTTGCTCGACAGCGTGCTGGTCATCCGTATCGAAGCCGCAGAAGGCGCCCTGGCCGAGCTGCGCGAGAAGTTTGGCGATTACAGCGCCGCGCTGGAGAAGCGTTTGCTGCTGCTGTTCGCGCTGCATATCGGCCAGAGCAAGATCGACACCATGCTGGCCGAAACCGTGATCTCGAAAGAGGTCTACAAGCAGATCAGCGGGGTGATCCGACGGGCGTGGATGGCGGCGCTGCCGCGGCCGCCGTTGGAGGTGGTGCAGAGCAATGGAAAAGGGCTTTGAACGGTGCCCCGTCTGGAGCGTGCAACACCATCGCACGCTCACTACACTGACGAGGTCAACTTTTCGAGGCCGCCCGACATGCGAATCCCATCCGCCAAGCTGTTGCTCGCGTTTCTCCCTGTGGTGTGTGCCTCGACGCTGGTTCAGGCAGCGGAAGCCGAAACCAGACGGCCCGCTGACTTTGTTAACGTGCAGAAGGCCGTTCCGCACATTCAGACAGACGTGCGCTATTTCACCGCCCACAATTTTGTCGGGCGGAGAATCAGCGGCTATAAGGCGCCGGCTTGCCTGTTGACCAAACCGGCGGCGCAGGCGCTGCAATCGGTGGTGGAGCGCCTGGTGCCGATGGGCCTGACACTCAAGGTCTACGACTGCTATCGGCCGCAAACCGCCGTCAACGATTTTGCCGTGTGGGCAGAAGACTTGAAGGCCACCAAGATGCGCGCCGAGTTCTATCCCACCGTGGACAAGACCCGGCTGTTTGCCGATGGCTACATTGCTTATCAATCCGGGCACAGCCGCGGCAGTACGGTGGACTTGACCATCGTGCCGCTTGGCAGCCAGATTCCCGGCTATGACCCGAAGCGCAAACAGGTCAGTTGCACGGCGCCGATGTCGCAGCGTGCGCAGGACAACAGTCTGGACTTTGGCACCGGCTACGATTGCTTCAGCCCCGTTTCGCACCCCGATGACCAAACCGTGTCCGGTCAGCAACGGGCAAATCGCCTGTTGCTGCAATCGTTGATGGTGCAGGCAGGCTTCAAGCCGCTCGATACCGAATGGTGGCATTTCACGCTCGTCAACGAGCCCTATCCGAGCACCTATTTCGACTTTCCCGTGGACGATTGAGGGGCGCCACGCATTGCCTTGGCCGTTGGCGGTGGTGCTGCGGGTGCCTACCGGGACGCAACTCTGAGGCCCTCACGGGTTGCGGTTGACGCTTCGCCTGGAAACAGGTGTTGCCTCAGAAAGTCCACGAACACACGCAGCCTTGGCACCATGTGCCGGTTTGCCGGCCACACAATCCAGAACGTACCCGCGTGCGTCCGGCATGCGTCCAGCACGGTCTGCAAGCGGCCTTCAGCCAGGGCATCACGTGCCACGAAGTCCGGGAGATGGGCGATGCCTAGCCCCTGGATCGCCGCCGACAACACGGCTTCCGTATTGTTGAAGACCAATTGCGTGGATTTGCGTATGCCCTGAAGCGCGGATTCGCCGTCGAGTTGCCAATCTTGCAGTTTGCCGCTCGATAGGTATTTGAAGCGCAGACACACGTGGTCGGCCAGATCGGCAGCACTGCGGGGCTGGCCGTGCTGCGCGGCATATTGCGGCGACATGCAAACAACAAACCGGTAGGGGCCGAGTGGCGTGGCCTTGAGTCGTGAATCGGCCAATTTGCCGCCACGGATGACGGCATCAAACCCTTCTTCAATCACGTCGACCAGCCGGTCATTGAAATCCAGATCGAGAGCGATGTCGGGGTAGGCCGCCCGGAATTGCGGAATGATTGGCAGCAATAGCCGATACCCAACCGCTGGCAGGCTGATGCGCAAGCGCCCGTGCGGTGTGGTTGTCGCTCTGGAGAGCTCGGCTTCCGCATCTTCGATGTCCTGCAGCGCGGTGCGGCAACGCTCAAAAAACAGGGCGCCTTCATCGGTGAGGCTAATGCGGCGTGTGCTGCGGTGGAACAGCCGCACACCAAGCCCCGCTTCCAGTTTGGCAATGCTCTTGCCCACGGCGGAGGCCGATACACCAAGCGTACGTGCCGTCCCGACGAAGCTGAGGGTTTCTGCGGCACGAACAAAAACAACAAGCCCGCTGAGAGTGTCCATATTGGGCGCAAAGATTGCGGAATATTTTTCCGGACTGACCGGAATTGCGCGTCATTTAAACACGATCGTCTCACTTCTATGATGGCCGCCAGGTTTTTCCACGCGGCGCGCGAGCGCCTGTGCAATCGATATGGCAATCACAGAAGGAATCAATATGGGCGATGCAGCCTCTGGCTCCGATACACGACATACGGCCCACAAACGGCTGGTTTTGGCTGCGGTCTGCCTGGCGGCGCTGTCCATGCCGGTGAGTTTTACGGGGCCGGCAGTTGCGGGGCCGGCGATCTCCAGCGCGCTGGGCGGCTCACCAATGGCGTTGAGCTGGGTGACCAATGCCTTCATGTTGGCATTCGGCAGTTGCCTGATGGTGGCCGGGACTCTGGCCGACCGCTTTGGCCGTAAACGCCTTTTCCTGTGCGGCACGCTCGGGTTTGCCTGCTGTTCGATCATCGCTGCACAGGCGCCGAGCATCGTCTGGCTTGATCTGCTGCGAGCGTTGCAGGGCATTGCGAGCGCAGTCGCTTTGGCCTCGGGTGCTGCCGCGCTCGCGCAGGAATTTGAAGGGCATGCGCGTACGCGTGCTTTCAGCGTGTTGGGCACGACGTTTGGGGTCGGGCTCGCCTTCGGGCCGATTTTGGCGGGCTTCCTGATCGAGCATTTCGGTTGGCGTTCGGTGTTTTGGAGCGTGACTGCGATCACGCTTGTCGCCTTCGTCTTCGGCCTGCGGTGTATCCGGGAAACGAAAGACCCGGGCGCCACCAGCCTCGACTGGCCGGGTGCCGTCACGTTTACGTGCGCACTGACGCTGCTGACCTATGCCGTGCTGCGCGTGCCAGAAAGCGGCTGGGCTAGCGGGGCTGTGCTGGCCATGCTGAGCGGGTCCGCCGTGCTGATGGCCGCCTTCGTGGTGGTAGAGAGTCGGGTTCAACGCCCGATGCTCGACCTGTCGCTGTTCCGTTATCCGCGCTTTATCGGCGTGCAGTTTCTGGCGGCGGCACCTGCCTACGCCTATGTGGTGCTGCTGGTGCTGCTGCCCGTACGGTTCATTGGTGTTGACGGCTTCGATACCGTAACAACCGGCCAGATGATGTTCGCGCTGTCGGCGCCGATGCTGGTCTTTCCCATGATCGCCGGGCTGCTGACGCGTTGGTTGTCGCCGGGGCTGATCTCAGGCTTCGGCCTGCTGCTGTGTGCGTGTGGACAGATTTGGCTTGCGCAATGCACCCCCGGTCAGCCGGTTGCCCACCTGCTGATGGCGATGCTGGTGATCGGCTTGGGCATCAGCCTGCCTTGGGGGTTGATGGATGGCCTGGCGGTGAGTGTGGTGCCCAAGGAGCGCGCTGGCATGGCCACCGGCATCTTCAACACGACACGCGTGGCCGGAGAGGGCATTGCGCTGGCGATCGTGACCGCGTTGTTGGCCGGGCTGGTGGCGTCAGGCCTGCGTGGAGCAGCCTTTGCCAGCGCAGATGCACCGTATCTGGAGGAGGCAGCAAATCGCCTGGCCATGGGCGGCCTTAGGCAGGCGCTGCAATTGATGCCGCACGCGACGCACGACGCGCTGGTGCTGCATTACGGCGACGCATTCCGCACCCTGCTTTATGTCCTCGCGGGTATTACGGTGCTGACGGCGATGATGGTGTTCGGCTTTCTGAGCCATGCGCAACTTCCGCAATGGCAGGAAGAGGCGCAGCCGTCCGAAGCCGCTGTGCCGTAGAGGGCGCTT
The DNA here is from genome assembly GCA_039592975.1 of Ralstonia sp. Taxonomy (GTDB): domain Bacteria; phylum Pseudomonadota; class Gammaproteobacteria; order Burkholderiales; family Burkholderiaceae; genus Ralstonia. Next base: position 100,518 of record JBCNQE010000015.1, read on the forward strand.
CCACGACGATGGCCCTGGGATTGGACCGTCCGCTACAGCCGCTTGGCCACCCGCTCCATATCCACATGCCGATGAATGTCGTGCGTAACAAAGCCCGAATCGTCCGTCGGCATGGCCAGCCACGCGGGGTGCGAGAGTGATTCACGAATGTCCGCCAGCCCCGAAGCCCAGTGGTCACGCATGGTGGACGGACCGAACTGGATGTCCTTGCCGGGGCCTTCGTGTTCCTTAGCGGCGTAGATCAGGTGGAAGACGTTGTAGCGCTTGGTGCAGGCCAGTTCCTGCGCGTGCTGGTACCACTGCGTGCGCTCGAATTCCTTGGGCGGCAGATGGTCGAGCATTTTGCGCACCAGCCTGCGCGTGGACTGCGCGCGCTCCATCCAGTCGGTAATCATCCGCGTGCGGCTGGAATATTGGAGATCCTTTTGGCGGCTGGCGACGCCGAGCATGGTATCGGGCACGGGCCCCACGGCACTCCACAGGTCGACCTGGAATACGAGTGTGTCCCGCCGCGGCGTGCTCTGTAGTACGTGCGACAGCGGGGTGTTGGAGACGACGCCGCCATCCCAGTAGTAATCGCCGTCGATCAGCACCGGCGGAAAACCCGGCGGCAACGCGGCCGACGCCAGAAAGTGTTCCACGCCCAGCCGGCGCTCCGTGTTGTCGAAGCATTCGAGGTTGCCCGTGCGCACGTTGACGGCTTCCACCGACACGCGGATGCCGCCGTCGTTGATGCGGTCGAAGTCGCACAGGCGCTCCAGCGTGGCCTTGAGCGGCGTGGTGTCGTAATAGCTGGCATCGAGCGGGTCGACCTCGTTGGCGGGCAGCGGCGGCGGCACGCGCGGCGTGAAAAAGCCGCGCTGGCCTTCGAGCAGGGTGTCGGCCGCCTGCATGGCGGTCAGCCATTTGCGCAGGTGCGCGTTGCCATCAAACCAGGCGTTTTCCAGGATGTCGGGCAACGGTGGTGAAAAGCTCGGCTGCGTGATCGTCTGCCAGAACTCGCGCAGCTTGGCTTGCCGATACTTGGGCGCGTTGCCGGCAATGATGGCCGTGTTCAGCGCCCCGATGGAGATGCCCGCAATCCAGTTCGGCACGATGCCGGCCTCGTCCAAGCCTTCGAACACGCCGGCCTGGTATGCCCCAAGCGCGCCGCCGCCTTGCAGCACCAGCGCGATATTCTCGTACGCGGGTAGCACGATGCGCTGGGCGGTGGTGGCGGGGGCATCTGCCGGGCGGGACGATTCAGCCGGGTTGGGACGCTTGCTGGCGACGGCGCGTAGCTTGGGTGCGGGCATATCTTCTCCGGTTCTTCTGCGGATCGGTTACTGCATGAACCAGCCGTGGCTCACCACGAACGATTGGCCGGTGAGCGCCGCGCTCGGAAAGCTCGCCAGAAAGCGCACCGTCTCGGCCACGTCTTCCACGGTAGTAAACACGCCATCCACCGTGTTGCCGAGCATGACTTTCTTCACCACCTCTTCCTCGCTGATGCCGAGTTCCTTCGCCTGCTCGGGGATCTGCTTTTCGACCAGCGGCGTGCGCACAAAGCCCGGGCACACCACGTGCGAGCGCACGTTATGCGCCGCGCCTTCCTTGGCCAGCACCTTGTTCAGCCCCAGCAGCGCATGCTTGGCCGCCACATAGGCGGATTTGAGCGGCGAGCCCTCGTGCGAGTGCACCGAACCCATGTAGATCACCACGCCGCCACGGTTGTCCTTGTACATGTGGCGCAGCGCCGCGCGCGTCGTCAGGAAGGCGCCGTCCACGTGAATGGCCTGCATCTTCTTCCAATCGGCAAACGCGTAGTTCTCGATCGGATTGACGATCTGCACGCCGGCGTTCGAGACGAGGATGTCGACCGAACCCAGTTCTTCCGCCACGCGGTCGATGCCGCTGTCCACGGCCTGTTCATCCGTCACGTCCATGCGCAGGCCGATGGCTTTGCCGCCGGCATCGGTGATCTCTTTGGCGACGGCCTTGGCGCCGTCTTCGTTCAGATCCACGATGGCGATGGCCGCGCCCGAGTTGGCGAGGGTCAGTGCGATCTGTTTGCCGATGCCGCTGGCGGCACCCGTGACGACGGCGACTTTGCCTTTCAAATCAGACATGCTGTGTGCTCCGTAGGGGTTGGAGAAAGCGTGATCTGGCGAGACAGCCGACGACCCAAGGCCGCCTCACCCATGCCGGAAGGCATATCCGCAACGATATGCCCGCTTTTCGACAACTGTGTGCGCTGGCGGTTCGGCAAACGCATTCAAGCCGGGGCGAGAAACTCCCACAACGCCGGTTCAGCGGAATAGGCCACATTGAAGCGCAGCCAAGGGCTGGCCTCGTCATGCGGGCGGAAATACTGGCCCGGCGCAAGCCAGATGTTGTGCCCGATCGCCCGGTTGGCCAGCGCGGACGCGTCTGGGTGGCCCGGCAGCCGCGCCCACAAGAAAAGGCCGCGCCCCGGCGTATCAAACAATTCAACGCCATGCGCGCGCATGATGGATTCGACACTCGCATGCGCCGCGCCCAACCTCGCCGTCAACTGCGCCACGTGCTCTGCATAGACGGGCCGCGTAACGAAGGCGTGCACGATGCGCTCGGTGATCTCCGACGAGGTGAGCGCCACGGCCATCTTGGTGCGTGCCAGCTCGCGCGTGATGGCAGCATCGGCCACCACGTAACCCGCCCGTAGTGATGGCGAGATCGTTTTGGAGAAGCCGCTGACGTACAGCGTGCGGCGCAGGCCGTCGAGTGCAGCCAGCATCGGCGCGGCAGGGTCGGCAAGTTCGCGGTGGAGGTCGTCTTCAACGATCCACAGGCCGTGCTGTTCGGCCAGTTGCAGCACGCGGTAGGCGTTCTGCGCGGACATCGATGAGCCGGTTGGGTTTTGCAATACCGAACTGGTGAAGAGGGCGCGCGGGCGGTCGGGCCCGTCGGCGCGCAGGCTGGCTTCCAGCGCCGCCGTGTCGAGCCCATCCGGCGTACGCGGCACGCCCACCACGCGCAAGCCGGCGAGTTTGAGCACCTGTAGGACATTGCAATAGCCGGGGTCATCCACGGCCACCACATCACCGGGTTTGAACAGCGTGCGCACGATCAGGTCGAGCGCCTGGGTGGCACCGCTGGTCAGCAGCACTTGCGAGCGTTCAACGGGCAGCCCCCGCAACGCGAGCGATTGCGCCACATGTTCGCCCAGCGGCGCATAGCCCCAAGGGTGCCCATAGCCCGCCACGCGCAGCGCGGAAACGCGGCTCACGGCGCGCATGGCCTCCTGCACGCCGCGTTCGTCCAGCCAATCGTTGGGCAGCCAGCCGCAGCCCGGTTTGATGGCGATGGAGCGATCAGCAAACACATCCGACAGCAGCCAGGCGGCATTGAGCTTGGGCGGCTCCCAGTGCGGGGCGACAGACGCCGGCTGGGCCGGTGCGCGCGCGGCCACCAGGTAGCCCGATCGCGGCCGCGCCACGATCGCGCCCAGCGCCGCGAGGCGCGTATAGGCTTCCGCCACGGTAAAGGTGCTGATGTCGTGTGCCTGGGCCAGTTTGCGCACCGACGGCAGCCGTGTGCCGGGCAGCAGGCTGTGGTCGTCCACGGCGGTACGAATTCCTTGGACGATCTGATCGACCAACGTACGCTGAGGATGATGAGGATCGAGCTGGAGTTGCATGTCGCGATGCGGTATGGGGCGCATAGGGGTCACCTATACAGTTTCGTATAGAACCGCCATCTGTGCATGTCCGCGTAACGGGTGACTCTGTACAGTTTGCTCCAACCGCTGGCTTGCCAGTCGCCTTCTTTCCGCTGTTTTTTTCCGGAGCTGCCGATGAAACCCGCCCCGCACCCGCTGGAAACCACCGATCTGTCGTACTTCTGGATGCCGTTCACGGCCAACCGCCAGTACAAGGCCGCGCCGCGCCTGCTGGTATCCGCGCAGGGCATGTACTACCGCGATGCCGACGGCCGCGAAGTGCTGGACGGCACCGCCGGCCTCTGGTGCGTGAACGCCGGCCACAGCCGCAAGGAAATCGTCGACGCCATCACCACGCAGGCCAGCACGCTCGATTACGCGCCCACCTTCCAGATGGGTCACCCGCTGGCCTTCCGTGCCGCCGAGAAGGTCGCCGAGATCATGCCCGAAGGGCTGAACCGCATCTTCTTCGCCAACTCAGGTTCGGAAGCGGTGGATACGGCGCTCAAGATTGCGCTGGCCTACCACCGCGCGCGTGGTGAAGGGCAGCGCACCCGCCTGATCGGCCGTGAGCGTGGTTACCACGGTGTCGGCTTTGGCGGCATTTCGGTGGGCGGTATCTCGCCGAACCGCAAGGCGTTTTCGGGCAACCTGATCCCGGGTGTGGATCATCTGCCGCACACGCACGCGCCCGAGCACAACGCGTTCTCCAAGGGCCAGCCGGCCTGGGGCGAGCATCTTGCCGATGAGCTGGAGCGCCTCGTCACGCTGCACGATGCGTCGACCATTGCCGCCGTCATCGTCGAGCCGCTGGCCGGCTCCACGGGCGTACTGGTGCCGCCCAAGGGCTATCTGCAACGCTTGCGAGCGCTGTGCGACAAGCACGGCATCCTGCTGATTTTCGACGAGGTCATCACCGGTTTCGGGCGCCTGGGCGCGGCCACCGCCGCGGAGTTCTTTGGCGTGACGCCCGATCTGCTGACGATGGCCAAGGGCATCAACAATGCCGCCGTGCCGATGGGCGCCGTGGCGGCGCGTCAATCGGTGCATGACACCATTATCGAAGCGGGCGCGCAGGGCGCAATCGAGCTGTTCCACGGCTACACGTATTCCGCGCATCCACTGGCCGCTGCGGCTGCCGTCGCCGCCATTGATCTGTATCGCAGTGAGGGCTTGTTCGAGCGTGCTCGTTCGCTGTCGCCGGCGTTTGAGGCGGCGGCACATTCGGTCAAGGGTGCGCCGCATGTGAAAGACATCCGCAACCTGGGGCTGGTGGCCGGCATCGAGCTGGAATCGCGCCCGGGCGCGGTGGGCGCACGTGCTTACGAAGTCTTCCTGAAGTGCTTGGAGCGCGGTGTGCTGGTGCGCTACACCGGCGACATCCTGGCGTTCTCGCCGCCGCTCATCATCGAAGAGGCGCAGATCGCGCGCATCTTTGAAACCGTCCGTACCGTTCTGCAAGAGGTAGCTTGAGATGAACCGACCGATTGATCCTGCTGTGACCGAGTCTGTGGTCAGCCACTACATTGGCGGACAACGCCATGCTGGCAGTGGCACGCGCAGTGCCGATGTGTTCAACCCGGCCACGGGCGCCGTCGCCGCGCAGGTATTGCTGGGTGGCAAGGCGGAGGTGGAGGCTGCCGTGGCTGCTGCACGCGCTGCTGCTGCCGACTGGGCGGAAACCTCGCCGCTCAAGCGTGCGCGCATCCTGTTCAACTTCAAGGCGCTGCTCGACCAGAACCACGATGCGCTGGCCGCGTGTATCACGCGTGAGCATGGCAAGGTGTTCTCCGATGCCAAGGGCGAAGTCACGCGCGGCATCGAAGTGGTGGAGTTCGCCTGCGGTATCCCGAACCTGCTCAAGACGGATTTCACCGACAACATCGGCGGTGGCATCGACAACTGGAACCTGCGCCAGCCGCTGGGCGTGGTGGCCGGCATCACGCCGTTCAACTTCCCGTTCATGGTGCCGATGTGGATGGCGCCCGTGGCGCTGGCCTGCGGCAACACATTCATCCTCAAGCCAAGCGAGCGCGACCCGAGCGCCAGCTTGATGATTGCGGATCTGCTCAAGCAAGCCGGTTTGCCCGACGGCGTGTTCAACGTTGTGCAAGGCGGCAAGGACGCGGTGGATGCGTTGATCGCCCATCCGGACGTGCAAGCGCTGTCCTTCGTCGGCAGCACGCCGATTGCCGAGTACATCTACGCCGAGGGTACCAAGCGCGGCAAGCGCGTGCAGGCACTCGGCGGCGCCAAGAACCACCTCGTGGTGATGCCCGATGCCGACCTCGACCAGGCCGTCGATGCGCTCATCGGCGCCGCGTATGGTTCGGCCGGCGAGCGTTGCATGGCGATTTCCGTGGCCGTGGCCGTGGGCGATGTGGCTGACAAGCTTGTGCCGCGTCTGGCCGAGCGCGCCAAGACGCTCAAGATCGGCAACGGCATGCAAGCCGACAGCGAAATGGGCCCGCTGGTGACGGCCGCGCACAAGGCCAAGGTCGAGGGCTATATCGCCAAGGGCGTGGAAGAGGGCGCCAAGCTGGTGGTGGATGGCCGCGGCCACACGGTCGATGGCCATGCCGAAGGCTTCTTCACGGGCGGCACGCTGTTCGACCACGTCAAGCCGGAGATGACGATCTACAAGGAAGAGATCTTCGGCCCGGTGCTATCCGTGGTGCGCGTGCACGACTTTGCGCAAGCGGTGGACCTCATCAATGCGCACGAATTCGGCAATGGCGTGTCGTGCTACACCAGCGACGGCGGCGTGGCGCGCGCGTTTGCGCGGCAGATTCAGGTGGGCATGGTCGGCATCAACGTGCCGATTCCGGTGCCGATGGCGTGGCATAGCTTTGGCGGCTGGAAGCGCTCGCTGTTTGGCGACCACCACGCCTATGGCGAAGAGGGTGTGCGTTTCTACACGCGCTACAAGAGCGTGATGCAACGCTGGCCGGATTCGATTGCCAAGGGCGCGGAATTTGTCATGCCGACGGCCAAGTAATCAGGCTTGGCGCCAATGAGAAAGGGAGGCAGTGCCTCCCTTTTTCTATGCGCGCGTGGCACGGAAACCACTGCGTCTATATGGGTTTGATATTCACGGCGACGAGCTCGCCGTCGGGCCCGATCTCCACATCGAAGCTGACACGCTGGCCTTCGCGGAATTTCTGCGAGCGTGAAAACTGGATTTCCGAATCCCGGATAAAACTCGGGGCAGCTTGCATTTTTGCAGCTGCCCCGGCGGGCGGATCATATTGAACGGCTTGATCTTCAATTCGGCTGGCCATTGCATTCTCCCGAGAGAGGTTTCGTCAAACCGGGTACCGCCCTTTTAAGGGGCGACAGCCCGACCGCTGGATGGCAAACACGTACTGAACAACCCTTACAACCTGATTCCTTGGGGCCTTTCGACCGGCGCACACCTTGCCCGGAAGTGTGTGCGCCGTCCTGCAATCGCCTGAGCGATCTTGGCTCTGCCTACGCCCCGGCCTGCAGATTAAGCAGCCTGAATATTCGAGGCTTGCTTACCCTTCGGGCCTTGCGTGACCTCAAACGACACCTTCTGACCTTCCTTCAGGGTTTTGAAGCCAGCCATGTTGATGGCGGAGAAATGTGCGAAAAGGTCCTCGCCGCCATCATCCGGAGTAATGAAGCCGAAACCCTTTGCGTCGTTGAACCACTTGACGGTACCAGTAGCCATGATCTTGAGTCGTAAAGTTGAGAAATCGATCGACTGCCAGCCGAGAAACGCAGCAGGCAGAACCGGCCAAAGCAGCCAAAACGATCGTTTGGTGAATATATGCTTGGCGCGTCTCCCCGTCAAAGCCTGTTTTTTTAACATCTAGCGCTGGATCAAGCATATGCGATGCCAGCGGGGTGCATCAGGCTCAGGACGTCGCCGCCATTGGTGCAAACACCCGCGCAAACCCAAGCGTTTTCACCTAAGCTTTGGTGGCGTCTGCCGCACTCCGCCGTCTGCGCCCAGGCCGCTTTGCGGCTCATGGCGTACGGAAATTGCGTGCGCTTCCCGTTGTTCCAGTCGTAGCTAACCATGTCGACAGCCGCAGCCAGCACAAGCACAAGAAAACCCGCGTTGATGGCCACCATGGTGGGCGCGATCGGCGTGGTCTTCGGGGATATCGGCACCAGCCCCCTGTATGCACTGAAAGAGTGCTTCAACCCCGAGCATGGCGTTCCGTTTTCCGACCAGACGGTGTTCGGCATTCTGTCGATGCTGTTCTGGGCGATGACGCTGGTGGTGTCCATCAAGTACGTGGTGTTCGTTATGCGCGCCGACAACAACGGCGAAGGCGGCATCCTGGCGTTGACCGCGCTGGCCATGCGCGCCAGCGGCAGCGGTGCTCGGTTCAAGCGCACGCTCATGCTGCTCGGCCTGCTGGGCGCCGCCATGTTCTATGGCGATGCCGTCATCACGCCAGCCATTTCGGTGCTATCGGCTATTGAGGGCATGGAGATCATGACCCCCACGTTGCAGAAGTGGGTGTTGCCGTTGTCCTTGATTGTGCTGATTGGCCTGTTCTTGCTGCAAAAGCAAGGGACGCATGTGGTGGGGCGCCTCTTCGGGCCGATCATGGTCATCTGGTTCGTGCTGCTGGGGGCGATCGGGCTGGTGTCGGTGATGAAGTCGCCGCAGATTCTGGTGGCGCTGAACCCCGTCTATGCGCTTGAGTTTGCCTTCCGGCACACCATCCTGGCGTTCATCGTGTTTGGCTCGGTGTTCCTGGCGCTGACAGGTGCCGAGGCGTTGTATGCCGACATGGGGCACTTTGGCGCGCGGCCGATCCGTTTTGCGTGGTTCTATATCGCCATGCCGTGTCTGCTGCTGAACTATTTCGGGCAAGGCGCGCTGCTGCTGCGCGAGCCTGCCGCCGTGCAGAACCCGTTCTTCCTGCTGATGCCGAACTGGGCCGTGGGCCCGATGGTGGTGCTGGCCACGGCCGCCACGGTGATCGCGTCGCAGGCGGTCATCTCGGGGGCGTTCTCCATGACCGCGCAGGCGGTGCATCTGGGCTACGCGCCGCGTATGAAGATCCTCTATACCTCTGACGTGGAAATCGGCCAGATCTACGTGCCAGTGGTGAACTACGTGCTGTTGCTGCTGGTGGTGGCGGTGGTGCTGGCGTTTGGTAAATCTGACAACCTGGCCGCCGCATACGGCATTGCCGTGACGACGACCATGGTGCTGACGACGGGGCTGGTCACGGTGGTCATGCGCAACGCATGGAAGTGGAGCTTGCCGCTGGTGGTCTGTGTCGGTGCCATGTTTCTGGCGGCAGACCTGTCGTTCTTTGCCGCCAACCTGCTCAAAATCGCGGCCGGGGGGTGGTTCCCGCTGTTGCTCGGCGGCTTGATCTTCTTCTTGATGGTGACGTGGCATAGCGGCACGCAGTTGTTGAAGGCGCGCAATGTGGAGGGCGGCATTCCGCTGGAGCCGTTCATGGAAGGTCTGCTGCGCCATCCGCCGTACCGCGTGGATGGCACCGCCGTGTATCTGACGCCGAGCATCGAATTCGTGCCGCTGGCGCTGCTGCACAACCTCAAGCACAACCACGTGTTGCACAAGCGCGTGCTGTTCGTGCACTTCCGTACGCTGGCCGTGCCTTACGTAGAGCCCGCCAAGCGGCTGGTGCTCAAGACCATTGGCGAAGACATCTACACCGCCGTGGTGGATTTCGGCTTCAAAGAAACTCCGGCAGTCGACGAGATCGTCAAATCCGTGGGTGAGCGCCTTGGCGTTGTGTTTGAAGACATGGAGACCTCGTTCTTTATCACACGCGCAACGGTGGTGCCATCGCCGCTGCCCGGCATGGCGATGTGGCGCGAGTCGCTCTTCGCGTGGATGCAGCACAACAGCGCCAAGCCGTCGGACTTCTTCCGGATCCCTGCCAACCGGTTGGTGGAGCTGGGGAGCAAGGTGGAAATCTAGCGCGGTTGCTGCGCAACGTGGCCGGTTCTGCGCCGGCACCGGCAGTTGGTAACGCATTCTCGGGACGCAGCTTCCGAGAGGCGAGGCTACTTTGAACGACGTGGCCCCAGCAATGCCAATTCAGTTGCGCTGGCGATCTGCTCTGCCAGGGTCGCGCTTCCCACGGCTCGCGCGAGGGTGACCGCGCCCACCAATGAAGCGAGGGCCGCGCAAGCCGTGTCAATGTCCTTCGGCGCGTGCGGAGATGCAGGGCCGTCAATCACAGCTTGTGCAACTTCGCACAACGCAACTTCGAAGGCCATGCGCGACTCCAGATCGGAGCGTGCCACTTCAGTGGGCATCGTCTGTAACGTGCAGCCTTCTGATAGGTCGCAGGTTCGCTTTACGCTGAGATAGAACCGCACGAACTCTGGCCACCAGGCGCTTCCATGCTGTTCTTGAAAGTAGAGGATGCCCCCGCGAAGATTGTCCATTCCGAGTCTCAGCGACTCGCGGAAGGCATCCCCTTTGGAACCGAAGTGGACGTAGAAGGCGCCAGACGTGACGCCCGCCTCTTTGGCTAGGGCGTCGACTCCCGTTCCCGCGTATCCGCCTTTGCGAAACGCACGCCCTGATCCCTCAAGGATGCGCTGACGCGTCTGCGCCTTTTGCTCAGCTCGTGACATTGAAACCTCTGGATCATCAAGGCGACATTATAGTTGACCACATAACGGTCGTTATCTATTATCGCATCACGATCGTTATGTGAATGTCGATCGGCGGCGGGCCACCTGTAACGTCGCAACCTATCTGACTCGAGAGATCTCATGCCACTCACCCTCACGCTCACCGAAGGCGTTCTCCCCAAGGGCCAAGAAACAGAAGCCTTCGCCCGACTCTCCGACGCTATGCTCAAATGGCACGGACTCACTGGAAACGCGGCCATCACGCCGAATATCGTCGGTTCGATCAACGTTGTGCCAAAGGAGCACACGTTCTCCGGGTCGAAGGAGGCGTCGGTTGTCTTCATCGAGTGGAAAGTCCCGGCCTTTGCATTCAACAGTCGCGAGATCCAGTCGGGGTACATCGCCGAGGCCACCGACATCATTCATTCGATGTCGGGTGAAAAGCAGCCCAAGGAACGCATCTGGGTCAACGTGGTTCACGCCGTGGACGGTGCTTGGGGAATTGGTGGCGTGGCGTTAACCAATGCGCAACTCGTCGGCTAAGTCGGGGCGTTCCTCGTTGAAACTCTGGAGGGAGCGTGCTGCTACCTCCTACCAGGAGCACTCGATGCTGCTTTCGAACTACCTGTTCTTTACAGATACCTGCGAGGAAGCATTGCGCTTCTATGAGGCATGCGGCCTCGGCAGAATTGTCGAGATGCTGCGGTACGGCGCGGACGGGATGCCCGCCAAGAGCGAGGCCATGCGCGGAAAAGTCATGCACGCTAGGTTCGAAGGAGATGGTGTCGCCTTCTACGCCTCAGACAACGACGACGCCGAGCCGATGCGAGGGTCTGCGCACCATCTGGCGATGGACGACCGGCAATCGACGGATCGGCTCTTCAATGCGCTGGGAGCAGGGGGGCGGGTGACGACGGCGCTAGGCCTGCAGCCGTGGGGCGATTATTACGGGAAGCTGACCGATCGGTTTGGCGTCCAATGGATGCTGAACTGCCATCAGCCGTCTCAAGAGTCGTCAGAGTCCAGCAGATTGACTGGTGACTGACGAAGCGGAGGTTTGCGTCGGCATGCCTAGCCAGGACCGCAATGCTGGGTTTTGTTTTTGTTAACGGCGCTAAGCAAACCGCGTCACGCTATCACCCCGGCAGAAGGCCAGCAGCGTCAATTGCCCGGCCTTGGCGTGGTTGATGGCGAACGACGACGGCGCGGAGATCGTCGCCAGCAGCGGCACACCCACATGCACGCATTTGCGCACAAGTTCGAAACTCGCCCGGCTGGTCATGACGACAAAGCCGTCTGCGGGGCGAATGTCCAAGCTGGCCAGCCGGCCGATCAGCTTGTCGAGCGCGTTATGGCGGCCGACATCTTCCAGCACATGTAGCGGTGCGTTGCCGTTTGCGGGCACCCAACCTGCAGCATGCAAACCGCCCGTGAGTGCGTTGGCCGGCTGATGCGCGGTCATCGCCTGCATGGCGTCCAGCACTTGTGCGTCGGTCAATGACGCCATCCACGCGGGTGGTACCAGCGGTGTCGGCGCATCTTCAAAGGTTTGCAGGCTTTCGATGCCGCACAGGCCACAGCCGGTCGGGCCGGCCAGCGCACGGCGGCGTTCTTTCAGGCGGACGAAGCAGCGCGAGGCAATCTCGGCGTGGACCTCGATGCCATGCGGGTGCGTTTCCACCTCGGCGCCACGCCAATCGGCGCGGCCGTCGATGATGCCTTCCGACAGTGCAAAGCCGAGCGCGAAGTCTTCCAGATCTGCCGGCGACGCCATCATCACCGCATGCGTGATGCCGTTGAAGACGAGCGCGACCGGGGCCTCGTCGGCGACGGCGGTTGTGGCGTCGTCTTGCGTACCGTCCCGCGTGCGTCGCGTCGCCATGGTGGCGACGACAGGCAGGTCGGCGAGGTGGTGGGTGAGGGCTGTCATGCGGTGAGTTTCGGTACAACGCGGCCGGCATCGAGCAGCACGACGAGCCAGCGTGTGTCATCCATGCTGACGCGCAGCATGCCTGCATCGGCCAGCGGATGCAGCGCGCGCAGCACGGTGCTGGCGCGCTCGCCGACGCGTTTGGTCAGCCACGGCAACGATACCGGCTTGCCGACATCCGTTTCGCGCAATGCCGCCAGCAGCGCTAGTTGCAGCGCGGACCACGCTGGCTCGGTGGGCATCAGGCGCCGGCCGCGGTGGCCGCTGTGGTATCCGTCGTGCGCTGAGCCTGGCTCGGCACCAGCATCACCGGAATCGACTTGGACGTCGGCGTGCGGGCTTGGTCCGCCACGGACGACAGCGGCACCAGCGGATTCGTCTCCGGGTAATACGCCGCCAGGCAGCCTCGCGGAATGTCATACGCCACCAGCCGGAAGCCATCCGCGCGGCGCGTGGTGCCATCTTCGGACAGCGTGACCATGTCGACCCACTCGCCGTCTTTCATGCGGATCGTGTGCAGGTCTTCCTTGTTGATGAAGACCACGCGGCGCTGGCCGAACACGCCGCGATACCGGTCGTCCATGCCGTAGATGGTGGTGTTGTACTGGTCGTGCGAGCGCACCGTGGCGAGCGTGAACACCGTCGCGTCAGCATGGCGCTCGCGGGCGCGGTGGACTGGCGTGTCGGTCGGCACGGCGTGGGTGTGGAATTCCGCCTTGCCTGATGGCGTGTTCCAGACCCGCTCCGATGCGGTATTGCGTAGGCGGAAACCGCCCGGCACGCGGATCTTCTCGTTGAAGCCGGCAAAGTCGTCGAACACGGCTTCGATGCGTTCGCGGATGCGGTCGTAGTCTTCCACCAGCCAGCGCCACGGGATGGTGCTCTCGGGCAGCGTCGCCTCGGCCAGCCGTGCCACGATGGCCGGCTCCGACAGCAGGTGCGGCGACGCCGGCGGATTGATGCCGGCCGACATGTGCACCATGCTCATCGAGTCTTCCACCGTCACGCCTTGCGTGCCGCCGGCCTGCTGGTCGACTTCGGTGCGGCCCAGGCAGGGCAGGATCAGCGCAGCCTTGCCGTGCACGATGTGGCTGCGATTGAGCTTGGTCGTCACGTGCACGGTCAGGTCGCACTGGCGCAGCCCGGCCCACGTGGCTGCGGTGTCCGGCGTGGCGGCCGCAAAGTTACCGCCCATGGCGAAGAACACGCGTGCTGCGCCATTGCGCATTGCTTCAATCGCGCCGACGGTGTCGTAACCATGCTCACGCGGCACTTGAATGCTGAAGACCTTCTCCAGCCGATCCAGGAATGCTGGCGCGGGCTTCTCGTAGATGCCCATCGTGCGATCGCCCTGCACATTGCTGTGGCCGCGCACCGGGCACGCACCGGCGCCTGGGCGGCCGATGTTGCCGCGCAGGAGCAGCAGATTGACGATCATCTGGATCGTCGCCACCGAGTGCTTGTGCTGCGTGATCCCCATGCCCCAGCAGGCGATCACGCTGCCGGCTTTGATGTAGGTATCGCCGGCCTGGCGGATTTCGTGTTCCGGCAAACCTGATTCGGCTTCGATGGTCGCCCACGATTCGGTGCGCACGTCCGCCGCAAATGCGTCGTAGCCGCCGGTGTGCTGGGCGATGAAGGCGTGATCGATGATGGCAGGCTCGCCGCGGCCGCGCGCAACATCATCACGCTCGATCACGTGTTTGATGATGCCCTTGATGGTCGCCAAGTCCCCGCCGATGCGCACCTGGTGGTATTCGGTGCTGATGCGCGTGGAGCCCAGCGTGAGCATCTCGATCTTGCTTTGCGGATCGGCAAAGCGCTCCAGCCCGCGCTCGCGCAGCGGGTTGAACGAGACGATCTTGGCGCCGCGCTTGGACGCCTCGCGCAGCTCGCCGAGCATGCGCGGATGGTTCGTCCCCGGGTTCTGGCCGAAGATGAAGATGGCGTCGGCGCGGGTGAAATCGTTGAGCGTGACGGTGCCCTTGCCCACGCCGATGCTGCCCCGCATGCCCGTGCCGGAGGGCTCGTGGCACATGTTGGAGCAGTCGGGGAAGTTGTTCGTGCCATACGCGCGCACGAACAACTGGTAGAGGAAGGCCGCCTCATTGCTGGTGCGGCCGGAGGTGTAGAAGATCGCCTGGTTTGGATCGGGCAGCGCACGCAGGTGCTGGGCGATCAGGCCGAAGGCGGCGTCCCATTCGATGGGGACGTATTTGTCACTGGCCGCGTCGTAGACCATCGGGTGCGTTAGGCGGCCCTGGTCTTCCAGCGCGTAGTCGGACCACTCGGCGAGTTCGCGCACGGTGTGCTGGGCGAAGAACTCGGGCGTGGTGCGGCGGACGGTGGCCTCAGCAGCCACGGCCTTCACGCCGTTTTCGCAGAATTCGAACGTGGAGGCGTGGTCACGATCTGGCCACGCGCAGCCCGGGCAGTCGAAGCCGTCTGGCTGGTTGGCCGACAGCATCGTCTTGGCGCCCTTGGCCGCGATGCCCTGCGACAGTAATTGATGCGCGACGCTCTTGAGCGCGCCCCAGCCACCGGCCGGATGACGGTAAAACTCGATTTTTTGGTGCTTCATGATGCGGCCGATGGCGTGAAAGCGCTAAAACGCGTCGTTACGAGAACAGCACAGCAGCTTTCTGTAGTGTAATCCAGACCCCCCAGCCGAGCGGCAGGCCCACGGCGGCCCAGGCCAGTACCACAGCCACGGCCGAACCCGGATGTGCCTTCCACTCCAGCGAGGTTTCCGGTGCGGCCACCGACGGCGTCGGGCTCTTCACTGCTGCGGCGTGGCGTTGCGCTTCAAGCTGTTCTTCGGTCATGAAGTGCTTCGCATTGACCGGGCGCACCAGCAGGTTGCAGATAAAGCCCAGGATCAGCAGGCCGGCCAGGATCATCATCGTGATGTCGTAGACGGCCGCGCGTTCCACGCCGTGGGCGATCTGGTATTCGCGCAGGTAGTTCACCAGCACGGGGCCCAGAATGCCGGCGGTCGACCAGGCGGTCAGCAGGCGGCCGTGGATGGCGCCCACCATCTGCGTGCCGAACATGTCAGCCAGATACGCCGGCACGGTGGCAAAACCGCCGCCGTACATCGACAGGATCACGCAGAAGGCCAGCACGAACAGCGCGACATGGCCGGCGTGCGACGTCCACGGAATCGATGCGTACAGCACAAAGCCCAGCACGAAGAAGATCGCGTAGGTCATCTTGCGACCCAGCTTGTCCGACAGCGATGCCCAGAAGAAGCGGCCGCCGATGTTGAACAGGCTCAGCAGGCCCGTAAAGCCAGCCGCGATGGCCGCGATCTGGCTTTTTTGCGCGGCAGACAACTCGGTGAACGCGGTGGTCACGCCCAGCAGCTTGCCGCCAAACACCTCCTGCAGCAGCGGCGAGGCCATGCCCAGCACGCCAATGCCCGCCGATACGTTCAGGCACAGCACGGCCCAGATCAGCCAGAACTGCGGCGTTTTCAGCGCTTCATTCACGTGGACGTGGCGCTGCGTGACCATGGCGTTCTTCACCTTGGCGGGCGACGGCGTCCAGCCGGCCGGCTTCCAGCCCGTCGGCGGCACGCGGTAGCCCAGGGCCCCAGCCATCATGAACACGAAGTAGATGCCGGCCAGCACGATAAACGTTTGCGACACGCCCACCGATTCGGGCGTGGCAAACAGCTTCATCAAGCGGTCTGCCAGCGGAGCGCCAATCATTGCGCCGCCGCCAAAGCCCATGATGGCCATGCCGGTCGCCATGCCGCGCTTGTCCGGAAACCACTTGATCAACGTCGACACCGGCGAGATATACCCCAGCCCCAGGCCGATACCGCCGATCACACCCGAGCCCACCCACAGCAGCCACAGTTGGTGCATCTGGATGCCGAGCGCCGAGATTAGCAGCCCGCCGCACCAGCACACGGCCGCGACCACACCGGCTTTGCGCGGGCCGACGCGTTCCAGCCAGCCGCCCCACATGGCAGCGGAGGCGCCCAGGAACACAAAGAACAGCGTGAACATCCAGCCCAGGCTGGACACGCGCCAGTCGCAGGTGGTGGTGAAGAGTTCAGCCATGAGCGAGACATCGGCACCGCAGGTCTGCGGCTTGCTGATGCCCAGTGCGCGGCCAAGCGGCAGCCAGAACACCGAAAAGCCGTAGGCCATGCCGATACACAGATGGATGGCCAGCGCGGCAGGCGGAACCAGCCAGCGGTTGAACCCCACCGCGGCGATGGTGCGCTCGCGCGAAAAAAATGGATGCAGGACTGCTTCGGACATCGAATCCCCCCGGATAAGTTGAGTGCCCGTGTTATGACGTGATGAAGTGGTGCGGCCACACCGGTCATGGCCGGCGCGTGCCAGTCGGCTGCGGTTGCAGTGCGCCGACATTGCTCGCGGAAGATAGTGGGGTAGGGTGTTCTACATCAATAGTTGTAAAGGCCCGTTGTATTGCGGATCACGCAACGCACAGCCGAATTGTTTAATTTATGTGATCAAAAACATAAATAAATCGGCGCGGGGTCGCCGCAGTTGGTGTTCTGTGCGGCACCGTCAATACTGAAAGGGTGGCAGGCATGGCCAAACGGCGGAGGTGGGGATGACAACCGAGACGCAGGCAGAAGCGCAGGCACAACTCGAAGCCCATGCACTGGGTCTGAGCGAATCGATCGTCATGGGCGTGGCCGGTACGGCGCCGGCCTTCAGCATTGCCGCGACCACGGCCACGCTCATCGCGGCGGTGGGCGGGTTGACGCCGGCCAGCCTGCTGTACTGCGGGCTGATCATGTTTGGCGTGACCTTTGCCTACCTGCATCTGAATCGCATCAACCCGCATGCCGGGGCCGCCTACGCCTGGGTGGGCGCCATCTTCAACCGCACGTTGGGTTTCTTTGCCGGGTGGGCGCTCCTGGTGGCATCGGGGGTGTTCATGGTGTCGGGCACGATTCCGGCTGCCACGGCCACGCTTACGCTGGTGGCACCGTCGTTGGCTGCGCAACCGGCCGTGGTGGCATTCGTGGCGGCCGCATGGCTGCTGGTAGTCAGCGCCATCATCATCAAGGGCATCAAGCTGACAAGCTATTCGCAGATCGCCATGACGGTGACAGAGACGGTCATCCTGGTCGCGCTGATGGTGCTGGCGGTGGTGAAGTTCGGTGCGCACCCGGCGCACGCATTCTCGTGGGCGTGGCTATCGCCGGGTGCGTTCACGCCGCAGTTGTTTGCGACCGGTGCGCTCACGGCGCTGTTCTTCTTCTGGGGCTGGGACGTGACCGTCAACCTCACCGAGGAAACGCGGGACGCCAGCCGCGCACCCGGCTACGGCGCGCTCTGGGCCATGCTGATCGTGCTGGCATTGTTCATGGGGTTCTCGGCCGTGATCCTGCTCGTGCTGAGCGATGCAGAGATCGAACAGTCCAGCACCAACGTCATCTTTGCCGTGGCCGATAAGCTGCTGCCGCGCCCGTGGAGCTACGTAGCCGTGGTGGCTGTAATGCTGAGCACGGTGGGCACACTGGAGACCTCGATCCTGCAATTCACGCGCACGCTATACGCCAAGGGCCGCGACGGCATGCTGCACGCGCGTTACGCCACGCTGCATCAGACATGGCGCACGCCTTGGGTGGCCACGGCGGTGATTACCGGGATGGGACTGGTGCTGCTGTTTGGCGCGTCGTTTTTTCCGAGCATCAACGCCATCATCAAAGATTCGGTCAATGCCATCGGCTTTCAGGTGGCGTTCTACTACGGGCTGGCGGGCTTCGCCTGTGCCTGGCACTACCGGCGCGAGGCGCTGCGCTCGGTGTTCAACGCGGTGTTTCTAGGGCTGTGGCCGCTGGGCAGCGCCCTGTTTCTGTGGGGCATTGCGGCGTATAGCGTGCCCACATTCGACTGGACGACCAACCTGGTTGGGTTGGGTGGCATTGCGGTGGGGGTGGTACCGCTGCTGCTGAATCGGTGGCTGGCGGTGCGAGGCAGCTTAGCGCGCGACCGATGAATCCGGCCAAGCGCAACGGCTGACTTGCTGCTGGAATGCATCCACATGGGTGCGCAAACGGGCGAGGGCGGCTTGCATCTCAGCCAGCCGTTCGGGGTACGGCCCGATGCTCTGCGCCGTGCGTTCAATGACGCGGGCGGTATCCCCAATCTGCAGGTGGCCCAGCATGCGGGCAGAGCCGACGATGCGGTGCGCGGCTTCCACAATCTGTGCATCCTCGCCAGCGCGGATCGCTTTGTCGAGGTTGGCGAGATCCTGCTCCACCGTTTCGGAGAACAGATCGACGATAAAGCGCCATTGCGAGAGATCATCCCCGAACAGCTCGGTCAGCGTGGTGACCACTTGCGGCGGGAATTGTGCGGCGATGTCGGTAGCGGCTGCGGCGTTCGTGCTCGGGAGGGTCGGCATGGCGGTGATGTGCAATCAGGATTGATATGCACTCTGCCCGCCGCGGGCACTGCCAGCCATGGGAATAATCCGATTCTGGCTGACGCATAAAGAAACGGGCGCACCGTTGGTCAGACGGTGCGCCCGTTGCGTGTGCAATGTCAGCCGATCAGGGCAGCATGGCCGCCGTGGGCGTGACGTCCGGCTCGCGCGGAGGCGTGCCGCGATGACGGTGCGCCCACGTGAACACCACCGGCAGCACCAGCAGCGTGAGGATGGTCGTCGTGACCATGCCCCCGACGATCACCAGCGCGAGCGGGCGTTGTGCTTCCGAGCCAATGCTGTGCGACAGCGCCGCCGGCAGCAGGCCCAGCCCGGCCAGCATGGCGGTCATGATCACCGGCCGCAGGCGCAGCGCGGCGCCTTCCACCGTGGCTTCGCGCAGGTTCTCGGACTGCGCCAGGCGGTTGACATACGAGATCAAGATCACGCCATCCTGAATCGCAATGCCAAACAGCGACAGAAAGCCAATGCCCGCCGAGATCGACAGCGTTTCGTTGGCGATGTGCAGCGCCAGCAGCCCGCCGATGGCCGCGAACGGCACGTTCAGCACCACCATCAGCGCATCCTTGAAGTTGCCGAAGGTGCTGTACAGCAGCAGGAAGATGACGAGGATGGTTAGAGGCACGATCACCATCAGCTTGCCCTGCGCGACCTTCATCTCGTTGAACTGGCCGTCCCACTTCACGGTGTAGCCCTCGGGCAGCTTGACGTTGTTGCCGACCACGCGTTGCGCTTCGTCTACCGCGCTACCCAGGTCACGCCCGCGCACACCGAACTTGATGGCGATGTAGCGCTTGCCTTCCTCGCGGTAGATGAAGAACGGGCCGTCGGTCATTTCCACCTTGGCGATCATCGAGAGGGGAATGTGCTGGCCGTCAGGCGTGTCGATCAGCAGCTCGCGGATGGCGTCATACGACGCGCGTGCCTGCTGGTTCAGCCGCACCGCCAGCCCGAACGATTTCTCGCCTTCCAGGATCTGCGTGACCGGCGCACCGCCAATGGCGTACTGCACGAGGTTCTGCACGTCGCTCACGTTGATGTTGAAGCGCGCGGCGGCCTGGCGGTCGATCGACACATTCAGCGTCGGCTGACCCAGCTCGCGGAAGATGCCCACGTCCACCAGCCCTGGCACCTTCTTGAGCTGCGCCTGGACCTCGTTGGCCTTGGCTTCCAGCATGTTGAGGTCGTTGCCGAACAGCTTGACGGAGTTCTCGCCCTTCACGCCCGAGAGCGCCTCATCCACGTTGTCCTGGATGTACTGCGAGAAGTTGAATTCGATGCCCGGAATTTTCTCCAGGTGCTTCGACAGGCGCTCGACCAGCTTGCCCTTAGTCATGCCGGGCTCCCACTTGTCGGGCGGGGCGAAGTACAGACCGTATTCCTGGTTGAACACGCCGGTGGAGTCGGTGCCGTCATCCGGCCGGCCAATTTGTACCGAGACCTGCTTGATCTCCGGCTGCTTGGCAAAGTACGTGCGCAGGTCGTTGGCGACGGAGGCGGAGTAATCCAAGTCCACCGTGTTAGGCAGCGTGATGCGCAGCCACAGGTTGTTCTCTTCCAGCGTGGGCAGGAACTCCGTGCCGAGGAAGCTCGCGCTATACAGCGTCAGACCCAGCGCCGCGAGCGAGGCCGCAAACACCGTCTTCGGCCGGGCGATGAGCTTGCGCAGCACCGGCTTGTACCAGCGCAGGATCGCCGTGATGAACGCCGGCGAATGCGGGTGCAGCGACTTGCCGAACACGAACGACGTGGTGGCCGGTACAAACGTCAGGCTCAGCACGATGGAGGCCATCAACGCAAAGCCCATCGTAAAGGCCATCGGCTTGAAGATGATGCCTTCCACGCCGCCGATGAAGAACAGCGGCGAATACGCCACGATGATGATGCCCGTGGAGAAGATCATCGCGCGTTGCACTTCGCTGGTGGCCTTGACGATGGCGTCGTCCAGCTTCTCGGCGCCTTCCTCCAGGTGCCGCATGATGTTTTCCATCACGATCACGGCGGCGTCGACGATCACCCCGAAGTCGATCGCCCCGAGCGAGATGAGGTTGGCCGGCACATGGAAGTGCTCCATGCTGATGAACGACACGCACAGCGCCAGCGGAATCACCGCTGCCACCACTGCCGCCGCGCGCAGGTTGCCCAGGAAGACGAACAGCACGGCCAGCACGAGCGCAATGCCTACCACCAGCGTGTGTTCCACCGTGCCCATGGTGATGTCGAGCAGCACCTGGCGGTCATAGAACGGCTTGATCTGGACGTTCTTGGGCAGGACGCCGTTGTTCAGCTCGGCCACCTTTTCGCGCACCTTGGCGAGCACTTCGCTGGCATTGGCGTCGCGCTTGAGCAGCACGATGCCTTCCACCACGTCAGGCTGGTCGTTGTACTGCACCATGCCCAGACGCTGCACATTGCCGACTTCCACCTCGGCAATGTCGCGCACGCGCACCGGCACGCCGTTGTTCGTGTTGACCACGACGTTGCGGATGTCGTCCACCGTCTGCAGCAGGCCCACGCCGCGCACCACGAACTGCTGTTCGCCGTCGCGCAGCAGGTTGCCGCCAGTGTTGTTGTTGGCGTTGCCGATGGCGGTGATGAGCTGCGACAGCGTGATGCCATACGACTGCAGCTTCGCCGGCGACGGCACGATGTGGTACTCCTTCACCTTGCCGCCAAAGGAACTCACATCCGCCACGCCCTGCACGTGCTTGAGCCCCTTGGAGATGTCGTAGTCCTGGTAGCTCTTGAGCGTGGTGAGGTCCACGCCATTGCCCACTAGGCGAAAGCGCATGATCTCGCCCGTGGCGTCGGAATCCGGGCTCAGTGAAGACTGCACGCCCGTCGGCAAATTGGCACTCGCCAGATACTGCGAAAAATTCTGCCGGGCCTTGAAGCTCTCCGTGCCTTCCTTGAACTTGAGCGTCACCACCGACAGCCCGAACAGCGACACCGAGCGGAATGACTGCACATCGGGCACGCCGGCCAGCGCGTTTTCAATCGGGATGGTGATCTGCTGTTCGACCTCGGTAGTGCTGCGCCCGGGCCATTGCGTAATGGCCTGCACCGACAGTGGTGCCACGCCCGGGTATGCCTGCAGCGGTAGTTCCTTGAACGCCAGCACGCCTGCCACCAGCAGCGCGATCGCCAGGAAGACGATCAGCAGCCGCCGTTTGAGAATGCCCGCGATGGGGTTGAAGCCCATGCTTACGCCCCCGCCTTCACGATCATCTCGTTAAGCAGCGCCGCGCCGCGTACCACCACCCGCGACGAAGCATCGAGCCCCGCCGTGACGGCAAAGTTGCCCTCCGTGCCGGTGTCCTTGCCTTGCACCTGAACGCGCTTGAAATGCTTAGCGTCGCTCTGCACGATCACGTAGTAGCCGCCGTGGTCCTTCACCAGCGCGGATTTGGGCACCACCGTGGCCTGGCCGCTGCCGGTCTGGATGCGCGCCGTGGCGTACATCTCGGGGCGCAGCAGGCCGTCGGGGTTGGGCACATCGCAGCGCACCGTCAACGTGTGCGTGGCCGGATCGATGTTGGGCGCGATAAAGCTCACGCGGCCGGTGAACTCGCGGTCCGGATACGCCGAGGTGCGCAGCGAGATCGGCTGCCCGATGCGCACGCTGGCGATGTCGTTCTCATACACATTGCCGGTGAACCACAGCACGTGCGTGTCGACGATGCTCATGAACGAGTCGCCCACGTTCAGGAAGGCGCCCGGGTCCATGTTGCGCTTGACGATGGTGCCCGAGATGGGCGCACGCAGCGTCAGGTGCTCGGCGGGCGTGCCGCGCTTGGCGATCTGCGCGACATCGGCATCTGACATGCCCAGCACGTGCAGGCGGCCTGCGGCGGATTGCACGGTGGCGTCCGCGTCTTCCTGCAAGTCCTTCATGTTGGAACCCTTGAGCTGGCGGGCGGTGTTCAGCGCCAGCAGGTATTCCTTCTGCGCGGAGATGAAATCCGGCGCGTACAACTGGGCAATCGGCTGGCCTTCGCGCACCAGTGCGCCTTCGAACAGGAGGATCTGGTCCAGCCGGCCGGCTACGCGGGCGGAGGCCAGCTTGGTGCGCTCGGCGTTGTAGGCCAGCTTGCCGGGCGTAGACAACTCCACCGGCACCGCAAGCTGGTTGACCTGCGCGACCTGCACCTGCTGCGGATCAAACCCGCCCTCGGGGATTTCCACGGCGTCAGGCTTCGGGCGCGCGGGCGCATTGGCTGCTGGAGCCGAAGCGGTGTCCACAGCAGGCTTGGCGGCGTCAGCCGGGGCCGTGGCGGGCCACTTGCGTCCAACCACCACGCCCACAGCAAGGGCAGCGGCCAGCGCAATCACAGCAACAATGGGCGAGAACGTCTTCTTCATGATCTTATTGAGCTTGAACCGGCGAGCGGCCCGTGGCCGCCAGCAACGCGTGATAGGCCTGCAAGGCCGTGGCCTGCGCCTGGGCGACCGACAGTTCGGCGTTCTTGAGCGCGCCCTGGGCGGTGAGCAGGTCGTTGAAGTTGGCGTTGTTGCTGGCGTAATTGGTCATCGTTACGCGATACGCCGCCAGCGCCTGCGGCAGTTGCCGCTGCTTGTTGAAGTCGAGCTGCGCGAGCGTTTGGCGCAACGTGTTGTAGGCGGTATCGACGGCCAATAACGTTTGCTGTCGCACCGAGGCATCGTTGGCCTCGGTGGCGATCTGGCTCTCCACCGCCTGGTTCACGCCGTACTTTTCTTTGGTGAAGAACCAGAACGGGATGATCACGTCCAGCTCGATCTGGTAGCTGTTCGGGCGCACGCCGTAGGGCGGGTTGTCCGTCGTCACGGTGGCGATGACCTGGAAATCGGGCAGATACGCCTTGCGCGCCAGCGTCACGCTCTTGCGTGCGGCGTCCATCAACTCAGCGGAGGCCTTGATCGACGGGTGCTCGCGCAACGCTTGGTTTTCCAACTCGGGCAGCGGCTCGTCCGGCAGGCGCACGGCGTCGTCGTCGGCGCGCAGCACGAGCGGGAAGCTCGGGTCTTTGCCGATCAGCGTGTTGAGCGTCTGGACCGTGCTGTCGTACTGGCGTTGCGCGGCAAACAGGTCATTCTGCGCGCTGCTCTGCATGACCTGCGCGTTGAGGAAATCGGCATACGCGGCGGCGTTGTTGGCGTAGCGCACGCGCGTGATCTGCTTGACCTGCTCCAGCCGCGTGATGGTCAGCTTCTGTACGTCGATCTGCTTTTGCAGCGCGATTGCCTGGTAGTACGTGGTGGAAAGCTGCGCGTAGAGCTGCAGATACAGCGCGTCGGTCTGCGCGTTGACCGACTCGGCCTGGCGGTCGGCAATTTCAGCGGCCAGCGCCTTCTTGCCCGGAAACGGAATCTGCTGCGTCAGGTTGTACTGGCTGCCGCCCGCGCGGTTCACCGCCAGCGGAAACCCCTTGGGGATGCTGTTCCAGATGTAGCCGACCTGCGGGTTGTTGGGCGCGGCCAATTGCGGCGGGATCGACTTGGCCGACAGATAGGCGTGACGCCCCTGGATGAGCTGCGGGTTGTTGCTCTTGAGTTCTTGCAGAAGCTCGACAAGGTTGAAGCCCGGGCCGGTAACGCCTGGCACCGACGGCTTGACCGGCGGCATGGTGGCCACCGGCATGCTGGCTGCGGCCGGCACAGAGCCAGCAGCCCAAGCGGCAGGCGGCAGGCAGGCGAACGCGCACAGCACGGCCCACGCCCGCAGATGAAAGGCACCCCAATGTTTCACTGCAACAGACTCCCCTTGAGACCGGAGCGTTTTTACCGAGGCGATCTTTCAAGCGCCTTTCATGGCTTTGCTAGCCGTTAGCGCGTGTGGAAACGCCTAAAAACTGCTCCGAGGCGGCAGTCTGCGTCAGTTATATGACAAGACATATCGGCTGTCTCAGGCGCTTGCAAGCGGACAGGGCATTCCCACGCGGGCGGCCAGTGCATCGCGCGTGGCCTGCAGACTGGCGATACGCGCATCAATAGCGGCCAGCTTTTCGCGCAGCAGCGCGGTGACGGCGGCATCGATGTCGGGCTGCTGCCACACCTGCGTCATGCCTTCGCCGATTTCTGCCAGCGTAAAACCCAACTGCTGCGCGGCGCGCACGTAGCGCACCAGCTCAACGGCTTCGGGCGGATAGGCGCGATAACCGTTGCTGCGCCGGCGCGCCCGGATCAGCCCGCGCGTCTCGTAAAAACGCAGGCCGTCGCGCGAGACGCCGGTGGCGGCGGCCAAGTCGCCAATGGAGAGATCGCCAGTGTTGGCTGGAAGGGGCGTCGACATGGTGGCTCCAGAACAGAGGTCGCTTGACCTTGGAGCGTACACCAGGGTTTAACGTGGCGCCTCATTCACTTGAGAGGCTCCATATGGTTTCCGAATCGACGTTTGTACGGATCGTGCGCGCCAGCGCCTGGTACGACCTGATTGTGACCGCGCCGTTTGCCACGCCGTGGACCTTCGCCTGGGTGCATCAGGCGCTGAGTGCCCTGGCTGGCGTGCTGGGCATCGGCGCGTTGCCCGCCTTTGCACCCGAGCATTTGTTGATGGCCAATCTGTTGGGGTCGGTCGTGTGCGTGTGGTCGGTGTTGCGCATCCGGCAGGCGAGCGTGACGCTGGGCCGCTACGATGCCGCTGCGCGGTGGCTCTTTGCGGCATGGCAGGCTTACGCGCTGGCCTCCGGCGGCACGCTGCTGGTGGTGGCCTTCCTGGTGGTGGAAATTGCTTTCGGGCTGCTGCAATCCATGCCCGTGGGTCGCGTGCCCGGGCGAACGGGCACGCTGGTAGCCTGAGCGGTTTAGCGGGCGGCCGGGGCGCTGGCTGGTGCCTCGGGCGGCAAACCGGGGGGGATCAGCGGGCCGCCGCCCAGCACCTGCATGCGTGAAAGGATGCGCAACTGGTTGTCGAACTTGGCCGGGTCGACGAAGCGTTTGACGTCCTCGCCGGCGCGGCGGGCCATCTCGGGCGTGTCGACCCAGCCGGTAAGCGTGACCTTGCCCTCGGGCGTGGTGTGGATGCGGATTTGGCGCGGGTTGAGCGCGGTGTCCTGGTCCAGCGCCGCCTTCACCTGGTACGACAGCAGCGAGTCGTCCGTCATGCGGGCGCCGGTGCTGTTCGGGCTATCGCCCAGGGCGCAGGCCGTGAGCAGTGCTGCCGCACCAATCGCAGCCAACGTACTGACCGGCGCAGCCGGGGCCAGGAAAGACAACTGAGGGAAGCGCATCGATGCTCCTGAGCGAATGACGACGAGTCCACATGATAAGCCCGCCGCTCATTAGCGCGATCACTCGAGCCTCTGATCAAACTGCGTGAGCGCGGGCACCGGCACGGCGCTGCCACAGCGTCTGCACCGCCAGCCAGCCCGGTCCCACGATCGCCACGATGGCAATCAGCACGCCCCACACGAAATGGAATTCGATGGCTGATGCCGACAGGTTGGCCCAGTACGACAGCGCCGCCACCATGTTGACGAAAAACAGCCCAACCGCCGCCAGGCGCGGCACGATGCCGACCAGCATGAGCGACGGAAACACCAGCTCGCCAAACGTGCCGAGCGCCGCAGCCAGCATGGGTGGCAGGAGTGGCACCTTGTATTCCTCGGTGAAGAGCAACACGGTGGTGTCCCAGTCATGCAGCTTGGTCAGCCCCGAGCGGAAAAACACATAGAAGAGGTAGGCACGCACGATCAGCAGCACGAGTGCATACAGGCCGCTTTGCGAGCCGGTAATGCGGTCGAACACGGTGCGGATGCGAGAGAGCGGGGCGAGGGTAGCGGTGTTCATGGTGTGTCTCCAGAGGCGATGGCCGGGTGTGCAGACAGCGCGAGCAGCCCGGCGTGATAGAGGCCCGACAGGCAGGCGGTGAGGTCAAAGCCCGCGTAATCGCGCAGCGTTTGTGTGAGTGCGTCCTGCAGCGAGGGCGTGGCGTCGCAGGCGGCCAGGAAGGCGGCGGTACCGGCGTCGATGTCGAGCACGACCACGCGCTGCTCGCGCACGGTGACGATGGCGGCTTCGCCCTGGCTCAGGTCGATGTCGGCCAGCACTGCGGCGGAATCAGGCTGATGCGCACGCCAGATCGAAACCACCGGCCATGCCGAAGCGATCCACCACGCGCCGTCGACCAACCCGGCGCGGATCGCGTCAGCGGGCTGCGCGAGCAGAGCGCCGAGCGCGGCGGCATCCAGCAATTCGGCGCCGGCATCGGGTGCGTAGTGCGCCCAGTGCACGCGCCATTCCAGCCGCGCCACGTCGGCCAGATACGGCACGCTGCTGGTCAAGGGCGAATGCGCAATCACGTCGGGCAGTGCATCGCCGTAACGATGCAGGTTCGGCGAGGTGGAACCCTCCACGGCCAGCGTGTCGCGCACGATGGCATCAAAGCAGTCGTCGCCGACGAGCGCCCGGCACACCGGGTACGCGCCTGCCAACGCATTGCGCAGAATGACCAGGCGCGCGTTGCGGTATACCGCAACGCCGTGCGATGCATCATTCGGCGCCGATGCGGTCAGTGTGCCGATCAGGTCGGCTTGCCAATCACGCAAGCGCATGATGGGCCTCGACTACGTGCGATGTTGTATGGCGGTCCAGGATGGACTGCGCGCGTTCCACTTCCTGCAGCAGCGTGTGCACGGGCGGAAGATCGGCATCCCATTCGATGAGCGTCGGGCGCGCGCCGTGCGCTGCCACCCAAGCCTCGTAAATCGCCCAGACGGGCGCATGCACCGGCGCACTGTGCGTGTCGATCAGCATGCCGTCTTCCTCGCTGAAGCCGGCGAGGTGGATTTCGCCGACGTGCGCGGGATCGATGTCAGCAAGTACCGATTCGACGGAGATGCCGTGGTTGACGCTGTTCACGTACAGGTTGTTCAGGTCGAGCAGGATGCCGCAGCCGGTACGGCGGGCGAGCGCGGTCAGGAAGGCGCCTTCGGAGACGGCCTCGTCGGCATCAACCAGCGCGCGGCAGTCGATGTACGCGGCGATGTTTTCGATGAGGAGCGGCCGCTTGAGGATGTCTTGCGCGCGCATGACGTTGGCGCACACGATATCGAGCGACTCGCGGGAATAGGGCAGGGGCAGCAGATCGTTGACGACCTGTGCGCCGCTGCGGTTGAAGCACAGGTGCTCGGAAATGGCGGCGGGTGCCACGGCATCGGCCAGCGTGGCGATGGCGCGCACGTGGTCGGTGTCGAGGCCGTCGGCATTGCCGAGCCCCATGCCCACGCCATGCAGGCTGACGGGCTGGTGAGTGCGTGCGGCCAGCAGCGCGGCGCGGGCGGGGCCGCCATACAGATAGTTCTCGCTGTGCACTTCCACCCAGGGGAAGCGGGCTTCCCCGCGTAGCAAGGCGGGGAAATGCGGGGCGCGCAAGCCGGCGCCGGCGCATGTGGGCAGGGTTGTCTGCATGGCGGTCACCCGATGTGGCGTGTGATGCTTACTTGGACATCGGCTGCATCGTGCCGCCCATCTGTGCGCAGGTGCCGGCCGGCACGTACTTCCACGACATCGGGTCCTTGTCGATCTTCGATTGGCCTGCACAGGCGTGGGCGCTGCCTGGGCTGGCGCAATCGTTCTGGCCGGCCTTGGCCACGCCGTAACACTTCTCCTTGCCGGCGGCATCGGCGGCTTGCACCGGGGTGGACAGAGCGCCCAGTGCGAGCAGGCTACCCAGGGCAGCGGCGATCATGGCGTGTTGTTTCATTTGCGTTCTCCTTGATTGAGCAGGTGTCGTTCAACGGCAGACCGGGGGAAATCCCTTGCCGTACGGTGCACTGCGACATCGCGCAGATGTGTTCCGTGCAACTTGGTCGACGCTCGTGTGCGTTCCTGACACGAAGAACGAAATTTTTTTTCGGGGTGGTCACCGCCAACAAAAAAAGGCGACCCAATGGGCCGCCTTCCGGGCAAAACAGGAAAGATTTACTTGGCGTGGTTCGCCGCGCGTGTGCGGGCTGCCTTCTTGGCCGCAGCGGATCGGCCCGCCGCGCCCTTGGTGGCCGCCCCCTTCTTGGCCGCCGCCGAGCGGTCGCTGGCGGACCGTTTCGATGCCGCGCTATGTGCCTGCTTGGAGAGCGACGACTTGGATGCCGCCGCGTGGCCTTCCTTCTTCAGCGTGCGGGTGGTGGTCTTGCTGCGCTTGCTTGTGGATTCCTTGCTGGCGCTGGCGTGGCTGCCCTTCTTGCTGCCGGCCTTCACGTCGCGCTCGGCCTTCTTGCGCGTGGCGGCTGAGGCCTTGCCCTCGCCCGGCGGCTTGACGGCAACGCCAGAGCGCCGGGCCTTGGATAGCCCGATCGCGATGGCTTGCTTGGTGTTTTTGGCACCATGCTTGCCCTCGCGGATGTGATCCATTTCTTCCTTGACGAAGTTGCCTGCCTGCGTCGAGGCGGCCTTGCCGTGGCGCTTGTCGGCGCGCGCGCGTTCTACGGTTTTGCGTTCCGGCATGATGACGTCCTCCGTTGAGTTGGAGCGCCAGCCGGGCAGTGCAAGGGTTAAGGTGGGTTGATGCGTCAAACCGGCGGCGCTTGCACACACAGCCACGCAACCCGCGTACCTGCGCCAACGCTGCCTCCGGGGGCGAAACCCTTAGCCGATGCGGAAATGCTCGATGCTTTGTCCAGCGTTGACCGCGCGTTGCAGCCAGTCGGGCATGTCGCCATTGCCGTCCCAATGCTGGCCGTCGGCGCTCATATACATGGGGCCGGCGGGCGGGGGCGGGGCATCGAAGCAACCGTGCGCCTGCAGGTCTTCGACAGAGAGCCCATAGGTTTCCATTTGTTCCCGGATCCAGGCGACCGCGTTTTCGCGGTCCGGCAGTGGCGGGTGACCTTCCTTCATCTTGTGCGTATGTCTTGGGTTTTTTTCTATCCGCCGGGTGCCGTGACACCTTGAGGGAGAGAGAGGCAGGCGCTGGGCGCGCCTTGCATCGGCGGAAAACGCACAAGAATAACAGCAGTTTGGCCGCCGATTCATGTTCTGAATGCGGCGGCTTATTGCAGGATTTAACAGCGGCGTTATTTAACGGCAGTCGATTGATGCCGGGATTGGAGCCAACGGTAGGGTGACCACCCGAGGTTCATGCCCGCCGCCGCCAGCAGGATGGCGCCTGCCCCGAGAAACTGCGCCACCTGCAGCCGGTGCCCAAAGGCCACGATATCCACCACGATGGCCACGATCGGATAGATGAACGACAGCGAGCCCGTCAGGTGTGTCGGCAGCCGCTGAATGGCGCCGTAGAGCAGGATGTACATCAGCCCCGTATGCACGACGCCCACCGTCACCAGAATGATCCACGTGCGTGCATCGGCCGGTGCGTGCGACAGGTTGGCCAGCGGCGCTAGCATCAGCACGCCCACGCACACCTGGATCAGCGCGATCAGGTGCGGCGGCGTGCCAGCCAGCTTCTTGGTGATGATGGCGGCCACCGCATAGGCAAACGCCGCGCCGAGGGCCAGCGCAATCCCCATCAAATAGTCCGTGCCCGCGCTGGCGGCCGGCCCCACCTGCACAATCAGCACCACGCCGATGAAGGCAATGGCCAGCCACGTCAGCTTGGCGGCGGTCAGCTTTTCGGACAGGAACAGCGCGCCCAACCCGACCAGCATAAAGGGCTGCGTGTTGTAGACCGCTGTGGCAATTGAGATGGACGCCCGCGGATACGCCGCAAACAGCAACAGCCAGTTGATGACGATGGCCACCCCGCCCAGCGCGGCGATGCCCGCGCGCTGCCACGTGATTGCCCCGCGCAGCAGCCCGAGCCCCGCGCACACCGCCAGCAGCGTGATCGCCCCGAACACGCATCGCCAGAACACCACGTCCATGACCGGCTGGCCCGAGCGCACCACGAACCAGCCGATCGTTCCGGAAATCGTCATGGCGGCGGTCATTTCCACCGTGCCGCGTGTCTTGTCCTGCATGGTCGTTGCCCCGTTTGTTGGTTTTGGATGTAAGAAGGATCGCATGCGGGGCAGGCGTTCTCCATGGGTTTTCTAAGGCAGAATGAATATCTTTCTTAATGAAATAAGGCGAAATGCCAATTGGAGGCGCAATGAGCACGATTGACGCGCTAGACCAGCGGATTCTGGATGTTCTGCTGACCGATTCCCGTATCTCGCTCAAGCAACTGGCCGAGCAGGTCGGGCTGTCATCCCCCAGCGTGTCGGAGCGCTTGCGGCGGCTGGAAGAACGCGGCGTGATCCGCCAGTACACGGTCGACCTGGACCCGGCTGCGCTGGGCTACCCGCTGCAGGCCATCGTGCGAGTGCGGCCCATGCCGGGCAAGCTGCATCTCGTGCAGAAGCTGATCGAAGACATTCCGCAGATCAGCGAGTGCGACAAGGTCACGGGCGAGGATTGCTTCATCGCCCGGCTGTATGTGCAATCGATTGACCAGCTCGACCAGATTCTCGACCGCGTGGCCGACCATGCGGAAACCAACACCGCCATCGTCAAGGCGCAGCCGGTGCGCCGGCGCGCGCCGCCGTTTGCATTGGCCGGCTGATCGACTAGGAGCTCCGGCGCACCGCGCACGCCCTGCGTCAATACGGGGATGAGGCTATAGTGCCCCGGCGCACGGGCTGATAACGTTCGCGCCAATAACACGTACGCCGGCATGACCGGCGTCAATGAAGGTACCAAAGGAGCTCCTATGCAGAATCCAACAACAGGGATGCGGTGGATCGCCGCCGCAATCGCGTCGATCAGCATTACGACGGTCGCGCACGCAGCGTCAGTTGCGCCGGTCGCCGCGGAGAATGGGATGGTGGTGTCCGCACAGCACCTGGCCAGCAAGGTGGGTGTGGAAGTGCTCAAGCGTGGCGGCAACGCCGTCGACGCTGCGGTGGCCGTGGGCTACGCGCTGGCCGTGGTCTATCCGGCTGCTGGCAATCTGGGCGGCGGCGGTTTCATGACCATCCAACTGGCGGATGGCCGCAAGACCTTCCTCGACTTCCGCGAGACCGCGCCGAAGGCCGCCACCGCCAATATGTATCTGGACAAGGATGGCAACGTCATCAAGGGCGCGTCCACCAAGGGCCATCTGGCCGTGGGCGTGCCAGGGACCGTGTCGGGCATGGAATACGCCCGCCAGAAGTACGGCACCATGCAGCGCGCTGCGCTGATCGCGCCGTCCATCGCGTTGGCCGAGAAGGGCTTCACCCTCGACCAGGGTGACGTCGACATGCTGCACACCTCCACCAAGGACTTCCAGGAAGACGCCGCTTCCGGCGCGATCTTCCTGAACAAGGGCCAGCCGTTCCAGGTGGGCGAGAAGCTGGTGCAGCGTGACCTGGCCAAGACGCTGCGCGAGATCAGCAACAAGGGCACCGACGGCTTCTACAAGGGCTGGGTCGGCGAAGCCATTGCTGCATCGAGCAAGGCGGGCGGCGGTCTGATCACGACTGCAGACCTGACGAGCTACAAGACGCGCGAACTGGCACCGGTCGAGTGCGATTACCGTGGCTACCACGTGGTGTCCGCACCGCCCCCGAGCTCGGGCGGCGTGATCATCTGCGAAATGCTGAACATTCTGGAGGGCTATCCGCTCAAGGAACTGGGCTGGCACTCCGCGCAGGCCACGCACTACCAGATCGAAGCCATGCGCCACGCCTATGTGGACCGCAACAGCTACCTGGGCGACCCGGACTTCGTGAAGAACCCGCTGGACCGACTGCTGAGCAAGGACTACGCGGCCAAGATCCGTGCCGTGATCGACCCGAAGAAGGCCGGCGTGTCGAAGGACATCAAGCCGGGCGTCGAGCCGCATGAAGGCAGCAACACGACGCACTACTCGATTGCCGACAAGTACGGCAACGCGGTGTCCGTCACGTACACGCTCAACGACTGGTTTGGCGCCAAGGTCACGGCCGCCAAGACGGGCGTGATCCTGAACGACGAGATGGACGACTTCACTGCCAAGGTTGGCGTGCCGAACCTGTACGGTCTGGTGCAAGGCGAGGCCAACTCGATCGCCCCGGGCAAGCGTCCGCTGTCGTCGATGAGCCCGACCATCGTCACCAAGGACGGCAAGCCCGTCATGGTGGTGGGCACGCCGGGTGGCAGCCGCATCATTACGGCCGTCATGCTGACCATGATCAACGCCATCGACTACGGCATGAACGTGCAGGAATCGGTCGACATGCCGCGCTTCCACCAGCAATGGCTGCCGGACGTGACCAACGTTGAGCCGTATGCGCTGTCGCCGGATACCCGCAAGATGCTGACCGACATGGGCCACAACCTGGGCGCGCCGCAACCGGCCAACCACCTGGCCGCCATCATCGTCGGGGCGCCGTCGCTGGGCGGCAAGCCGGTGGGTAACAACAAGTTCTATGGCGCGAATGATCCGCGTCGCAATACGGGGCTGGCGGCTGGGTACTGATCCGCGTAGCACCAAGAAAAAACCCGCCAGAGTTTCGGCGGGTTTTTTCTTGCTTGGCGCCGCGCGCTAGGGCGCAATGATCATTAGTTGCCGCTGGCGCCGATGGTCTTCACGCTCACCCAATGGCTTTGCTTGACCTCGAACAGCGTGTAGGGCGGCTTGATCAGGTCGCCATACGGATCAAAGGCGATCTTGCCCGTCACGCCACTGATGTTGACCTTGGCCAGGCTCGCGTTGATGCGCTGGCGGTCGAGCGAGTTGGCGTCATGGATGGCCTTGAGCATGGCCAGTGCGGCGTCATACGCAAACGGCGCATACAGCTCCACATCCTGGTTGAAGCGTGCCTTGTAGCGCTTGGCAAAATCCTGGGCGGCCGGCAACTGGTCGAGCGCGGGGCCCGGCTCCAGGTCTTGCGTGCCTTCGCCATCCGGCCCGGCAATCTGCAAGAACGTATTGCTCTTGAGCGCGCCGGCACCAAACAGCAGCGTCTTCATGCCCAGGGAGCGCATCTGCTTGACCAGCATTGCGCCCTGCGCATCCAGGCCGCCAAAGAACAGCACGTCGATGTCCTTGCCCTTCATGCGCGTAAGGATGGCGCGGAAGTCCACCGCCTTATCGTTGGTGTAATCGCGCGCGACGATGTTGCCCTTGGCTTCCTTCACGCCTTTCTCAAAGGCATCGGACAAGCCCTGCCCAAAGGCGGTGCGGTCATCAATGATGCCGATGCGTTTGGCCTTGATCTGCTCGACCGCGTAATGCCCGCCCACCACGCCGCCGATGCCGTCGTGGCCCATGGTACGGAAGACATTCTTGAAGCCTTGCTTGGTCAGCTCCGGGTTGGTTGAGCCTGGCGTGATCATCGCCAACCCGGCTTTCTGATAAACGCCGGAAGCCGGGATGCTGCAGCCCGAGTTGTAGTGCCCGATCACGCCCACCACGCCGTCGTCATCCAGCTTTTGTGCGATCTGCACGGCGGTGCGCGGGTCGGCCTGGTCGTCCTGCGCAACCAGCACGAACTTGACCGGCTTGCCGCCAATGGTCGGATGCCGGGCGTTCTCTTCATCGAGCGCCAACTGAGCGCCGTTCTGCAAGTCCTTGCCCACGCGCGCGGCGGGGCCGGTGAGCGGTCCTGCAAAACCGATCTTCACCACATCGGGGTCTGCGGCCCGGGCGACCGAAGCAAAAGGCAACTGCGTGGCCAGGGCACATGCGGTCATGGCCAACATCAAGCGGCGGCGTTTCATGGTGGAGTCCTCGTCTTGGTAGCGAACAGTACGCCGCGCCTCGTTGGGGACAACCGACCTGATGCGCGACGGATCATGGTCGTTCATGTTGAGTGCCAAATGCGCTAAAAGCGTGTTGGGCGATAGGGTGTCAGGTCAACGGGCGATGGGCGCTCTGCAATCAGATCCGCAACGATATGCCCGCTGATGCCAGCCAGCGTGAGCCCTAGATGCTGGTGTCCGAATGCGTAGATCACACGCGGGTTCGCGCGGGCCACCCCCAGGACCGGCAGGCCGTCGGGCAAGGTCGGGCGGAACCCCAGCCAGTGGCTATCGGGCTGCTCCAGGCTTGGTAACGCGCGCTTCGATGAGGTGGTCAGCAGCTTCAGCAGGGCAGGGTTGTGGATGGGGCTGAAGCCGCCAAGCTCGACGGTGCCTGCCACGCGCAGGCCATCCTGCATCGGTGTCATATAGAAGCCGCGTTCTGCCCAGCCGACGGGCCGGGAGATCAACCCTGCCGCGCCGGGATAGCGGACGTGATAGCCGCGTTCGGTATCGAGCGGCACCGCATCGCCGCACTGCTTCGCAAAGGCTTTGGAGCGTGCCCCCGCGGCCACGACAACATGGTCGAATGCGCGCGTGCTGGCGTCTTCCAGATGCAGTGTTGCGCCGTTGGCGTTCGGGCTGATGGCCCTGACCGTCTGGCGCTCCAGCATCAGCCCTTGTGGGGCAAGGTGATCGAACAGCGCCTGCAGAAAGCCGCTCGGATGCGTGAAGTGCCAGCTTCCAGTGAAGAGCACACCACGCTCGAATATCTGGGCGAGATTGGGCTCCAGCGCGCGGATGCCCGCCGTGTCGAGCACCTCGAACGGAACGCCCAATGCACGCCGCAACGCCAGCGACGGTTCTGCAGCCTGAAACGATGCAGCGCTCGAATACAGATACAGGCACTCGCGCGGCTTGACGAACTGCGCCAGCGCGGGCTCGGCCAGTAGCGGCGTGTAGCCGGACTGCGCCTGTCCGAGCAATGCTGCCAGGGCACGCGCGCTGTTTTCATACGACTGCGGCAGCGAACTGCACAGGAAGCGCGCGAGCCACGGTGCCAGTGTCGGCAGCGTCCCCCAGCGCAGACGCAACGGGCTGTCAGCCGACAGCAGATAGTGCGGCAGCGAGCGGAACACCGACGGGTTGTTGACCGGGATGCATCCATACGGCGCAAACGTACCGGCGTTGCCATACGATGCCCCTTGCGCGACGCCGGTCGGGTCGAACAGTGTCACCCGATGGCCCTCGCGCATCAGCCACGCGGCACTTGCCATGCCGATAAAGCCGGCGCCGATCACTGCCACATGCTTCATTGCTTGGCGCCTCCAAGGGCGGGGCTGCCGTGCGATGCGCGATAACCGGTAGCGCAGTCCTGCACGGATGCGCGACGCCTTGCCAAGATCTGATAGGCAATCAAGGCAACACCCAGGCTGGCGAGGCTGGCCATCAACTGCGGCCGCAGTTCGGCATCGGCGCCCATCGCCACCAGCACGCCCACGATGGCCACCACCACCGCATACGACAGCCACGGAAACAGCCACATGCGCAGTGTGAGGCGGGCCGGGTCGGCGGCTTCCACGCGACGACGCAGCACAATCTGCGATACCGCGATGGCCAGGTAGACGAACAGCATGATCGCCCCCGACGCATTGACCAGGGTGAGGAACACCCCCTGCGGCGACACGATGGCAGCAATCACGGCGGCATAACCGACCACGCTGCTCAGCAGCACACCCAGGCGGGGCACCTTGCTGGCCGACAGATTCAGCAGGGCACGGGGCGCATCGCCGCGTTCTGCCAGTCTGAACAGAATGCGCGAAGACACATAGAGCCCCGAGTTCAACGCCGACAGGACGGCAACCAGCACCACGGCATTCATGATGTCCGCCGCGCCGGGCACATGCATCGTCTGCAGCGCCAGCACGAACGGGGATTCGCCCACCTTGATGCTGGCCCACGGCAGCACGCATGCAATGACAACCAACGAGCCGACATAGAACGTGATCACCCGCAGGATCACCGTGCGCGTCATGGAGGCCACGCTCTTGCCCGGGTCATCCGATTCCGCCGCGGCAATGGTGGCGATTTCCGCGCCGCCCACGGCGAAGATCACCGTCGGCACGCCTGCAACAATGGCCATGGCGCCAAAGGGCAGAAAACCACGATCGCCGGTCAGGTGCATGGCAATTTGATACCCCGACGAGTAGCCAAACAGATAGCCGATACCCACGGCGATGAAAACGATGATGGCCGCCACCTTGATCGAGGCAAACCAGTATTCGAACTCGCCGTACGACTTGACCGACAACAGGTTGACGGCGGTCAGCACGGTCAGCAAGACCAGCCCGATCATCCACACCGGCAGCGGAATCCAGCGTTGCAGAATGGCGCCGCCCGCCACCGCCTCCACGGCCACGACGATGACCCAGAAGTACCAGTAGAGCCACCCATTGGTGAAGCCCGCCCAATTGCCGAGGCCCAACCGTGTGTACTCCGTGAACGAACCGATGCCCGGATGGGCCAGCGCCATTTCACCCAGCATGCGCATGACGAACAGCACCACGATGCCGGCCAGCAGATAGCTCAAGAATGCGCCGGGCCCCATGGCGCTGATGGTCGCGCTGCTGCCGACAAACAGGCCGGCGCCAATGATGCCGCCCAGCGAGATCATGGTGACGTGACGCTGGCGCAGCGCCTTGCCGAGGTCCTGAGGTGGGGGATTGCCAGCGGGCGGGGATGCGGGTGATGTAAGCGGCGTTCGGTTCATATCTGTCTCCTTCCTGGTCGGCGTACCTGCTCCGGCGGTGCCATCCTGATGCTGATGTTCGATTTATATTCACACAAAAGATTTTTGTATTCAATGAGATTGAGTTTGTGTGGACGTAGGTGTTTTCACTAGGAACCGGAAGCGACGCGGCTTTGCCAGGGCAAACGCTGGATAGGCATGGCTGGATGCCGTATCATGGCTCCCATTCCCGCACACAGATGCCCCACAAAGGGCCCATGTGGCAGTTTTGTACGGAGACGGAGCACGAATGGAAACCGGGGTGGGCCACACAAACGATCGGCAAGACGTCCAGACAAAGGGCCGCAGTGCCCCGTACCTGGATGTGTCCCAAGGGTTGGAGGAGAAGATCCGCAGCGGCTTCTACCCGACGGGCAGCCGCTTGCCGGCACAGCGCGATCTGGCCAATGAACTCGGCATCAATGTGTCGACTGTCTCGCGGGCATATAAGGAATTGCAGGCGCGCGGCCTGATCGTGGCCAGCAAGCGCCGCGGCTCAATCGTGACCGGCGGCGCCATGCCCAAGGTGGCCACGGGCACTGCGCCCGGCCCCGACACGTCGGTCGGCCCGATCGACCTGACCGTCAACCGTCCGGCCACCGGCGAATTTGTCGCGCGGCTCGCCCAGACGATGGGCACCATCACGCGCGACCCCCGCTTTGCGCAAACGCAGGAATATCAACCGCCGCAGGGCCCGGAATGGGCGCGTGCGGCCGGCGCGCAATGGATGGCGACACCGGGTTTCGTGCCGTCACCCGACAACATTGTCGTCACCAGCGGCGCGCAGCATGGCCTGTATGCCGTGCTGAGCAGCCTGATGGGCCATGACGGCGTGATCTTGTCGGATCAGCTCACCTACTACGGGCTCAAGGCGCTGGCACCGGTGTTCCAGTTCGAGATCATCGGTATTCCCAGCGACGACGAAGGGCTGCTGCCCGAGCCGCTGGAGCAGGCGTGCCAGCGCTCGCGGGTCAAGGCGATCTTCACCGTCCCCAATCTGCAGAACCCCACCGTTGTCACGATGAGCCTGGCGCGGCGCCTGGCGTTGGTCGAGATCGCGCGGCGCTATCACGTGCCGATCATCGAAGACGATGTCTACGGCCCGCTGTTGCGCTCGCGTTTGCCGACCATCGCCAGCCTGTGCCCGGAGTTGACGTTCCATGTCACATCCACGTCGAAGGTGTTGGCGCCGGGCTTGCGCATCGGGTATCTGCTGACCCCTCCAAACGGCGCTGCACTGGCTGCCGAAGCGGTGCGGACCACGGCGTGGATGCCTGCGCCGCTTTCCACGCTGATCGCCACGCGCTGGATCGAAGACGGCACTGCGCAGGCGATTCTGGACGCGCAGCGCGCCGAGCTGGCCGTGCGTCAGCAACTGGCGCAGGAACTACTGCCCAAGGAACTGCTCAAGGGCGATCCGGCGTGCATGTTCGTGTGGCTGCGTGTGCCGGAGCCCTGGCGTTCCGATGACTTTGCCGCCAACGCGCAGGCGCGTGGGGTAAGCACCATGCCGGCATCCGCTTTTGCTGTCGATCGCGCCACGACGGAGCATGGCGTGCGGATCAACCTCGCGTGCGCGGTATCGCGTGACCAACTGGTCAGGGCGCTGAAGATCCTTGCGCAGACGCTACGAGATCGGCCTCGCGCATTGTTTGGAACGATCTGATTTACGTCCCCGCCAGACAACGAACGAACATACCCCACCTTGGTCGACAGGGACTAAACCTCGAAGTACTCCGGGCGCAGCCGCCGCGTGATTTCCAGCACCGGCAGCACCTGGTCGAGGTGGTGCCGCATGGCCTGGATGGCTTCCTTCGGTTTGCCGGAGGCGAGCGCATCGATGACAGCGCGGTGCTCGGCCAGCACTTCGGTCATGCGGCCTTCCAGCGGCAGGGTCAGCAGCCGATAGCGATCGATCTGCGTTTTGACGTCCAGAATGATCTGCCACACGCCGGGGTAGCCCGACAGTTCGGCCAGCGTGGCGTGGAAGGCTTCGTCCGTACGGAAGAACCCGCGGCGGTTGCTGTCGCGCGCACATTGCGCCTGGCGCTCCAGCACGGCGTTGAGCTTCTTGATGCCTTCCGGCGTGATGCGCTCGGCCGCCTTTTCGAGGATGGCGACTTCCAGCGCGCTGCGCACGAGCATGGTTTCTTCCAGCGTATTGAGCGGAATGCGCGATACGAATGTGCCCACACGCGGCTGTACGTCAATCAACCCTTCTTCCGCCAGCCGCTGCACGGCCTCGTGAACGGGCGTGCGGCTGGTCCCGAATTCGTCCGCCAGATCCTTTTCAACGATGCGCGTGCCGGGCAGCAGCTCCATCTCGACGATGCGCTCACGCAGGCTGAGGTAGACGCGCCGGGAAGCGGTCATCGTGACCTCGTCATGCGACGGCGAGGAAGCGGGGCGCGAAGTCATGCAGCTCGCAACAAGATCGGGTGGTAATGGAAGAGATTGCAATGCGCTGCCCGAGTATGTCGATGTGATCAAAGACCCATGAGCAACGGGCGACGCGGGCATCATGATAGCGGCAAAGCCCACGCACTTGAACTGCGGTCAGCTCGAGCAAAAGCTCCATATGAAAGCGCTGCATTTCATGCTGCTCCAGCTGCCAGCGAGTTCAAATAGAGAGACTGGCCAGCGGCGCCGGCCCAGTGTGAAAGAAGCGAGTGAATCAGCGAACATCGGTCACCGTGGTGTTGAATGACTGTTCCCCGATGACCACGTTCCCTAGCGTGATGTCGTGCACGTTGTAGGCGTAGATCGGCCCTGGCGCGGTGGCGCTGGCGGGGCCAGCCGCCGCGGATGCGGATGGCGATGTTTAGCAAGTTGGTCCCCCAGAATTGGTTGAGCATCGCCAAGTTGCGCGTATAGATGTTCTGCGCGCCGCCGCCTATTTCACTGCGCAGCGTGGTGCCGCCGTAGCCGCTGTTCATCCTGCAGTTCAGGATGACGTGATCCTGTGCGGCGCTGTAGCTGGTATCCAGGTTCTTGCCTGACTTGACGGCGATGCAGGTTACCCGTGTTGAACGTGATGAGCACGGTGCTGCAGGCGTCCAAGTCGAAGCCATCGTTGTTGGGGCCGGTCGTCACGCCGCCGATGGTCGCGTTAGTACGGTGCGCTGGATGGTGCTGCCAGAGCGGCGTGTTGCTCGTGCAGTAGTTCTCCATCAGCACATTGATTGGTGCAGCCGATGAACTCCATCATGCGGGGCCGCAGGTAGTGATCCAGGCCGAACGCGGCATTAATTGCAGGTCACTCTCGGCTGCAATCCCAGGCTAGGCCTGGGCCCGTTGACATTCTTCATGACCGTGTCATTGGCGGGTCACGAAAAAGGTGTTGCCAAGCGTCGAAAAGGTGCCTATAGTTCGCCCCTCGCTGCAGACGACAGCGCCGAAACGAAAGCGACGGCGGGGTGGTCGAGGCGGTAGAGAAGTAGATGTGGTGCGGGTTTGCGGGTCGTTGAGTGGTTAGCGA
>JBCNQE010000016.1:0-131487 GCA_039592975.1 Ralstonia sp.
GCCACATCCGCGATACCGAATCGTCTGCCCTGCAGGTGCTGCGCATCATCCAGGAAGAGGCGATGAAGGAAAACACCGCCGCGATCCACTGCCAGGTGCCGGTGGAAGTGGCTGCGTTCCTGCTCAATGAGAAGCGCCCGGACATCAACTTGATCGAGACGCGCTTCAAGGTCAATGTGCTGCTGATCCCGAACAAGCATCTGGAGACGCCGCACTACAAGCTGGAGCGCCTGCGCCACGACGATCCGCGTCTGGACGACACCAAGGCCAGCTACAAAATGGCCGAGGAAGCCGCCAAGGAGTTGGAAGCCGATACTGCCTACAGCACCCGCAAGGAAGCGGCCAAGCCGCGCCAGGAAGCGGCCGTCAAGGGCATCACGCCGGAGCAACCGGCGCCTGTGTCGGTGCCACGCGCTGAGCGTCCACCCCGTACCGAGGCTGCAGTTCCTGCCCCGCAAGCACCGGCTCCGGTGCCGGCTCAGGGTGGCTTTGTTTCGTGGCTGAAGGGCCTGTTTGGCGTCAAGCCGGCAGAGCCGGTGGTCGCAGCGCCGGCCGAAACGCCGAAGCAACGCGCTGAAGACGGCAACCGCCGTGACCGCGGCAATCGCCAAGATCGCGGTGGCCGTGGCCAGCGCGGTGACCGCGGCGAGCGCCAAGGCCAGAACGGCCGCGATGGCAACCGCCAAGGCCGCGACCGCAACGAAGCCCGTGATGGCCAACAATCGGGCCAGCAGCAAGGCCAACGCGAAGGTCAGCGCGATAGCCAACGCGGTAACCGTGATCGCAATCGCCAGCCCGCACAGGTCGAAGGCGCCGCCCGCGAGACGGCAGAAGCCCGTCAGCCACAGCAAGGCCAGGAAGCCCGTGCAGAAGGCCAAAATCAAGGCCAAGGCCGCCGCGAGCGCAACCAGGAACGCCGCGAGCGCCAGCCGCGTGAGGGTCGTGAACCCCGTGAGGCCCGCGAACCACGCGAGCCGCGTGAACCCCGCGATCGCGATCAGCAAGCCAAGGAAGCCGCAGCCGTGGCATCCGAAAGCCTGATCGACCCGACGGCCGCATCGCAAGTGCCGCAATCGCTGCTCGACACCGCTGCCCCGGCAGAAGGCGTCGTGGCAGAAGGTGTGACCCCAGGCGTGGAAGGCAACGGCGAGGGTGAAGAACGCCGCCGCCGTGGCCGCCGTGGCCGCAACCGCTATCGTCGTGACCGCGAAGGTGGGGAAGGCGTACGTGCGGAAGGCGAAGCTGATGGCACGGAAAGCACGGAAGACGCCATTGCCGAAACCCATGCCGCGCCGGAAGGTGGCCAGCCCGTCGAGCCCGTGCTGCACACGACCGTGACGGAACCGGTGCAGACCGCATCGTTCGCGCCGATCGAGCCGGTGGCTCCGGTGGTGCATGAGCCGGTACCCACGACGGAAACCGTGGCGCCTGTCTCTGCCCTGCCCGCTGTGCAGCCGACCGAACCCGTTGCCGCGCCCGCACCTGCTGCCGCGGAAGTGACCGAAGCGGCTGACGTGGCCATCGTGACAGCCTTTGCCGAAGTGCCGGCTCCGGTGAGCACGGTGGCGCAGGCATCGCCGCTGCCGATCGAAACGCTGCAAAGCGTGCTGAACAACGCGGGCATGACCTGGGTCCACACGGATGCGCAAAAGCTGGAAGCCGCGCAAGCCGAAGCCGCCCGCACCGTCACGCCGCCGCGCGTACCGCGTGAGCGCAAGCCGCTGCCACCGGTCCAGCAAGGTCCGATGGTCCTGGTCGAAACCCAACGCCCGGCAGCCGGTGCAGACCAGCAGTAAGTAATCAGTGATGTTCCCGGCGGGCAACCGCTGGCGCATTGCAAG
Source organism: Ralstonia sp. (assembly GCA_039592975.1). Taxonomy (GTDB): domain Bacteria; phylum Pseudomonadota; class Gammaproteobacteria; order Burkholderiales; family Burkholderiaceae; genus Ralstonia. Next base: position 1,842 of record JBCNQE010000016.1, read on the forward strand.
GGCGGCTTCGGCCGCCCTTTTTCCTGTGTGCGACGCCTCCAGCAGGAAACCCTGCCGCCCGCGCGGAACAGGCGCTGCGCTACACTCGACGTTGTATCGAGCGCAACAGTCCTGCTCCACGGGCTGACGCACCGCACCACGACATGACCGAAACCGTCATCCCCATCTACGACCTGCGCGATGGCCAGCACCATCGCGCCACGGTTCCCGCCGTGCCGGACACGCTCGTCCCCGCACAGGGCTGGCTGGCCGATACGCGTGGCCGCCGCCTGCACGATCTGCGGATCTCGGTGACGGATCGCTGCAACTTTCGCTGCGTCTATTGCATGCCGAAGGATGTGTTCGACAAGGACTACCGATTCCTGCGGCACTCCGAGCTGCTGTCGTTCGAAGAGATCGAACGCATGGCGCGGCTGTTCATCGAGCATGGCGTCGAAAAGATCCGTCTGACCGGCGGCGAGCCGCTGCTGCGCAAGGACATCGAGCGCCTGGTGGAAATGCTCGCGCGTCTGACGACATCTGACGGCAAACCGCTGGACATCACGCTCACCACCAATGGCGCCCTGCTCGCACGCAAGGCGCAGTCGCTCAAGGATGCCGGCCTCAGCCGCGTCACCGTGAGCCTCGACGGCATCGACGATGCGACCTTCCGCCGCATGAATGATGTCGACTTTGCCGTCAGCGAAGTGCTGAATGGCATCGAAGTCGCGCAGCAGGTCGGGCTGGCGCCGATCAAAGTCAACATGGTCGTCAAGAAAGGCGATAACGATGACCAGATCGTGCCGATGGCGCGCCACTTCCGAGGCAGTGGCATCATCGTGCGCTTTATCGAATACATGGACGTGGGCACGACCAACCACTGGGACATGCGCTCCGTTGTGCCATCGGCGGAGGTGATCCAACGCCTGTCGACCGAGTTTGCGCTGGAGCCGCTGAGCGCCAACTACAACGGCGAAACCGCTGAGCGCTGGCGTTATGCAGATGGCGCGGGTGAGATCGGCGTGATCTCCAGCGTCACGCAGGCGTTCTGCCACGAATGCACCCGCGCACGGCTGTCGACGGAGGGCAAGCTGTATCTCTGCCTGTTTGCAACGGAAGGCTTCGATCTGCGCGCCCTGTTGCGAGGCGGCGCGAGCGACCTCGAACTGTCCAATGCCATCCGCACAATCTGGCAGGGCCGCGCCGACCGCTACTCCGAACTGCGCGCCAGCGGGCAAGCACCAGCCTCGGGCGCGCGACGCATCGAAATGTCCTACATCGGCGGCTGACGCCAGCCGCTTCACTTCACATGATTTCCACATCCGACATTACCGGCCTGATCCTGGCCGGCGGCCGGGGCAGCCGCATGGGCGGCGTCGACAAGGGCCTGCAGACGTTCCGTGGCGCGCCGATGGCGATGCACACGCTGATGCGCTTGTCGCCGCAGGTCGACCACGTGCTCATCAACGCCAATCGCAACTTGGCCGCATATGAATCATTCGGCGTGCCGGTGGTGACGGACTCCGTGCCGGATTTTGCGGGGCCACTGGCAGGCATCCTGGCGGGGCTGGAGCAATGTCAGACGCGCTTTCTGTTGACCGCCCCGTGCGATTCGCCGTTCGTGCCCACCGACCTGGCAAGCAAGCTCGCCCAAGCGTTGGAAGCTGCCGACGCGCGCATCGCCATGCCCGTCACGATGGCGCCGGACGAGCATGGTCAGCCCCGCCGCCAAGTGCAGCCGGTATTTTGTTTGATGGATGCACGGCTGGCCGATGACCTGACGGCCTACCTGCAAAGCGGTGGGCGCAAGATCGAAACCTGGACCGCCCGCCACGCCACCGTAGACGTGCTGTTTGACGACAGCGCCGCCTTCGCCAATATCAACACGCTGGCAGAACTTCACACGCTGGCCGAGCGCCGCTAGCGCGCAGCAGACGCATTCACCCTCGCCATGACCACCCTCGCCTCCGTCGTTTCCTGCCTGTCCGATTACGATCCGAACGCGCTCCCTGTGGCACAGGCGCAAACCATCATGCGCAGCTTCGTGCAGCCGGTGAGCGGCTTTGCACGCGTGCCGATTCGTAGTGCGCTCGACCGCGTGCTAGCCGAAGACATCCTTTCGTCCATCGACGTGCCCTCGCACGACAACTCTGCGATGGATGGTTTCGCCTTCTCCAGCGCTGAACTGGCGCGGGGCGATGGTGAGGTCGCACTGAAGGTCATCGGCACCGCATACGCAGGCGTGGCCTTCGATGGCGAGCCGAGCGCGGGCGAAGTGGTGCGCATCATGACCGGCGCTGTCATGCCTGCCGGCTGCGATACCGTCATCCCGCAGGAATTCACGCAGGGCGACGCCGACATCGTCCGCTTTGCGCGCGACGCCGTGCGCGCCGGCGACAACCGCCGCTTGCGTGGCGAAGACCTCGCCCGTGGCAGCGCTGCGCTGTCCGCCGGCCGCATCCTCCGCCCCGCCGACATCGGCCTGCTCGCCTCGCTGGGCATCGCCGAAGTGCCGGTGCGGCGCAAGCTGCGCGTAGCGTTCTTTTCCACCGGCGATGAGCTGCGCTCCATCGGTGAACCGCTCGACGCCGGCTGCGTGTACGACTCCAACCGCTACACGCTACACGGCATGCTCTCCCGCCTGGGCGTGGAGCTGCTCGACATGGGCGTCGTACGCGATGACCCCGCCGCGCTGGAAACCGCCTTCCGCACCGCCGCCGAAAATGCCGATGCCATCATCACATCGGGTGGCGTTTCCGTCGGCGAGGCCGACTACACCAAGCAGATGATGGCCAAGCTGGGCGACGTGACGTTCTGGAAGATTGCCATGCGCCCCGGCCGGCCGATGGCATTCGGGCGGATCACGTCGCATGGTCTGGACGGCCATGGAGCCTTCCTGTTCGGCCTACCGGGCAACCCCGTGGCGGTCATGGTGACGTTCTATCACTTCGTGCGCGGCGCGCTGCTGCGCATGATGGGCGCCACCGATTCCGGAGCGCCGCTGGTGCCGGCCGTCAGCGCAACCCCCATCCGCAAGCGCCCGGGGCGGACCGAATACCAACGCGCCATCGCCGCCTTGAATGATCGCGGGCAACTGGAAGTGCGCCTGACCGGCCAACAGGGCTCCGGCGTGCTGCGCTCCATGAGCGAGGCCAACTGCTTTGTCGTGCTCGCACATGAGCAGGGCCAGGTCAATGTGGGGGATGCGGTACAGGTCCTGCTCTTCGACGGCCTGGTGTAGCGAGACTGCGCCCCACGATAGTGCAGCGTGTGCTGTCGGATTTTTGCGTCACCCTCTGGGCGCGGGTATCGGCGCGTCGGTCGATTCGCTACACTTTGCGCCAGTTTGAATGCTTGGAATTTGCGTGACGCCATGACGAAACAGGAGATTGTTTACCTCCACCCGGCCCACACCGCGCGTGCGCTGATGTTGGTGTACCTGTGCTTCTCGCTCCCGATCGTGGGGTTGGTCTTTTTTACCGGCTTTGTTCGCACGGGCGAATTGCCGGCGATTGCCATCTTGAGTGGCCTGATTCTCAACGCGCTGATTGGTTTTGGCGCGCTTTGGCTGGGTTGCCACGCCTACAACTGGGTGGCCGCACGCTTCGGCGGTATTGAGATCGCCCTGCGCGACGTGCCGGAAGAAGCCTGATCCAGACCACGGAAAAAAACAGGGGCGGAAATTTCCGCCCCTTTGCTTTTGCTGATGCCGGTGGCTTTTACTCAGCCTCGGTTTCATCGTCCTGCCCATTCAACGCCGGCGCCGTTTCCAACCCCAACACGTTCTGCGCGGAATCGCTCGGCAGCGCTTCCACCGCCTTGAGCTTGCGGTTCATCTGGCGCGTGCGCACTTCGGCCTGCTCGATATTGCTGACAGCGCGCTCCAACGTCTTCTTGGTAGCGGCCAGTACGTCGCCGAACTTGCCGAATTCGCTCTTCACCGCACCCAGCACCTGCCACACCTCGCTGGAGCGCTTTTCCAGCGCCAACGTGCGGAAGCCCATCTGCAGGCTGTTCAGGATGGCGGTAAGCGTGGTCGGCCCCGCCACCGTCACGCGGAATTTGCGTTGCAGCTCGTCGGTCAGTCCCGGGCGGCGCAGTACCTCCGCATAGAGGCCCTCCGTTGGCAGGAAGAGGATCGCAAAGTCGGTCGTAGCCGGCGGTGCGATGTACTTCTCGTGGATCGTCTGCGCTTCCTTGCGCACCGCCACTTCCAACTCACGGCTGGCGGCAGCGGCGGCGTCCACATCGGCACGCTCCTGCGCGTCGAGCAAGCGTTCGTACTGCTCCTTCGGGAACTTGGCGTCGATCGGCAGCCAGACCGTCGCATCGCGGTCCACATCGGTCTTGCCGGGCAGGCGGATGGCGAACTCCACACGCGCGCCGGTGCCGCGCACAGTCTCGACGTTCTTGTCGTACTGCTCGGGCGTGAGCATCTGTTCGAGCAGCATCTCAAGCTGGACTTCACCCCAGGTGCCGCGCGTTTTCACGTTGGTCAGCACCTTCTTCAGATCACCCACGCCTTGTGCCAGCGCCTGCATTTCGCCCAGGCCGCGATGCACTTGTTCGAGGCGGTCGGACACCAGCTTGAACGACTCGCCCAGGCGCTGCTCCAGCGTGGCGTGCAGCTTTTCGTCGACGGTGCGGCGCATCTCGTCGAGCTTGGTCGCGTTGTTGGCTTCGATGTCCTTGAGTTTTTGTTCCAGCGTGGCACGTACCTCGGCCAGACGGCGTTCGTTGCCCTCGCCGAGTTGGGCGAGCTGCTGCTGCATGGCCTCGCCGAAGCGGCGCAGCGCGTTGCCCTGCTCTTCGCGCGCCTGCTGAGCCTGCTGCTGCAAGCTCTGGCGCACGGCTTCCAGCTGTTGCGTGTTCGTCTCGGTCAGCTTGGTCAGCTGCTGCGCGAACGTGTCGATCTGGTTGTTCTGCAGCGTGGCGACGCTGGTGAGCTGCGTGGCCAGCACCTGCTGGAACTGCCCGAGCTGTTGCGTCACATCGCTGCGCCCGATGCGAGCCGTTTCTGCGATTTCGCCGCGCAGTTCGCGCTCCACGCGTTCGTTGCCCCGCGCAAGCTCATCGCGCAACGCGGCGAGCATCGGCGACACATCGCTGGCCGCGGGGCGCGACATACCACGCCAGATCAGCACACACAGCACCGCCACCAGGGCCACGCCCAGCAGCGTCAATAAAGCCAACCAATCCATAGAGAGTTTCGATCAGGAAGAGGCGCGCTGCACCGCCAGCACGTCCGGGTTCAACAAATTGGGCGGCTGCCCTGCATGCGGGCCAAAGCCCAGCGCGGCAATGAGGTTGTCGGCCGCCAGGTTCGCCATGCCCGGGCGCGTGCCGTGTGTGGCGCTGGCGATGTGCGGCGTCAGCGCAACGTGCTCGGCCTCCAGCAATGCCGGATGCACCTTCGGCTCACCTTCATACACATCCAGGCCGGCCGCGAAGATGCGCTTGTCCGCCAGTGCCTGCGCCAGCGCTGCATCATCGACGATGCCGCCGCGCGCCAGGTTGACCAGCGTGGCCGTCGGCTTCATCTGCGCCAGCTCCGCAGCGCCGATGGCGTGGTGGCTCTCCTTGGAATACGGCAGCACCAGCACGAGGTGGTCGGCCTGCTTCAGCAGGTCTTCCTTGCTGACGTAGGTGGCACGGGTGTCCTGCTCGACCTCGGGCGCGAGGCGGCTGCGGTTGTGATAGATCACCCGCATCGAAAAGCCGCTCGCGCGCCGCGCCAGGGCCTGGCCGATGCGGCCCATGCCCAGGATGCTCAGCGTGCTGCCGAACACCTCGGCACCGAGGAATGCGTCGTACGTCCACCGCTTCCACTGCCCGGCGCGCAGCCAACGCTCGGATTCCGACACGCGGCGCGCGGCGGCCATCAGCAGGGCCCAGCCAAAATCGGCAGTGGTCTCGGTCAGGATATCCGGCGTATTGGTGGCCAGAATGCCCGCGCGCGTCATCGCCGGCAGGTCCAGGTTGTTGTAGCCGACCGCCATGTTCGCGACCGCACGCAGCGTAGGTACACGGGCGATCAACTCGGCGTTGATCGTGTCAGCCGCGTTGGCAAGCAGGCCCACACGGCCCTGCAAGCGCTCGGCCAATGCCTCGGGCGGATAGACGACATCCGCCTGATTGTCGATCACGTCGAAGGTTTCTCGCAGGCGCTCCAGCACGTCAGGAAACATCGCGCGGGTGACAAGGATTCTGGGTTTCATACGTTCAACACGTTCATTAGCGGAAGAACACGAAAGTCATCAGCATAAAGATCGGCACAAGCACTCCAACCGACCACAGCATGTAACCAAAGAAACTCGGCATCTGCAGGCCACGGCTTTCGGCGATGGCCTTGACCATCAGGTTGGGCGCGTTGCCGATGTACGTATTGGCGCCCATGAACACGGCCGCTGCGGAGATGGCAGCCAGCGTGGCAGCGCCTTCGCTCATCAGCATTTGCGCGTCGCCACCGGCGGTGTTGAAGAACACGAGATACGTCGGCGCGTTATCCAGGAAGGATGACAGCAGGCCCGTCGCCCAGAAATACATGGCGTTGTTGGGCTGGCCGGTGCCGTCGTTCACCAGATTCACGATCGCGGCAAACGGGCCATCCACGCCTGCCTTGAGCATCGCAATCACCGGGCCGATGGTGATAAAGATGCCAGCAAACAGCTTGCCCACTTCCAGGATCGGCTCCCAATTGAACTCGTTGCCCGAGCGCGCGCTACCGGGCGTGAGCCACAGCGACAGCAAGGCGATGACGACCAGGCCGACATCCCGCACCACGTTCTGCAGCAACACTTCGGTGCCCATCACATGAAAGACGATGCCGGGCTTCCACAGCCCGCTCATCAGCACCAGGCCCAGGATGCCGCCGAGCAGCACAAAGTTGATGTTGCCCTCGAAGCGCAGCGGGCCAGCATCGTCCGGCGTAGCGTCGGTGATGTTGGGCAGTTCTTCCTTGCCCGTGTGGTAGTAGTAGCTGTCGATGACGAAGAAGACGGCGAGCAGCAACACCCACATCATCAGCGTCTGGCGCCAGAGGAATTTCGCGGTCCAGAAGAAATCGACGCCCTGCAGGAAACCCAGGAACAGCGGCGGATCCCCCAGGGGCGTAAGCGCCCCACCCGCATTGGCCACCAGAAAGATAAAGAACACGACGACATGCGCACGATGCCGGCGTGCCTCGTTGGCGCGCAGCAGCGGGCGGATCAGCAGCATGGCTGCACCGGTCGTGCCCATGATGCTGGCCAGGCCCGTACCGAGTGCGATCAAACCGGTGTTGAGCTTAGGGGTGCCGTGTAGATTGCCGCGGATGCAGATGCCGCCCGCCACCACGTACAACGCGGCAATCAACGCGATAAAGGGAATGTATTCGGCAAGCGCCGCGTGAACGACCGAAGCGATCGCCGCCTCGCCGCCAAAGCCGATGCCAAATGGCACCAGAAACGCCAAGCTCCAGGCGGCAGCAATCTTGCCGTAATGGTCGTGCCAGAGCTTGGGCGCCACCAGCGGTGCGATCGCAATCGACAGCAGAATGCCCGCGAACGGCACGCCCCACCACAGCGGCAACTCGGCGCCATTCACATCAGCGGCACGCGCGAAACCACAGACAAACAGGAAGACAAGGGGCCAGAGGCGTTTCACGTGGGCGTTCTCCTTAGCAGGGGCGCGCACAGCCAAGCCGGGCGCACCTCACGGGCAAAGACGCCAGTGTAAACGCCTAGGTCGTGCCGCTCAGAAAACGTCCACACATGTTTGACAGCGCAACAGGGCGAATGGGCCCCATGGACCCTACAGGCCCATCAGGCCCTCAGGCGCCCGTCACAACGATCACGTGAACGCGGTATGGGCCATGGGCGCCCAGTACGATGGTCTGCTCGATGTCACCCGTGCGCGACGGCCCGCTGATGACGTTGGTAGCCCGCGGCAGTTCGCCTCGCTCCGCACGCACCAGCGCATAGGCATCTTCCAGATTGGCGACGATGCGCGAACGGGGCACCACGGCGATATGTGTCTCGGGCAGCAGCGCTGTCGAAGCCACGTTTTCCGGCCCGGACAGCAGCATCAGCGAGCCGGTCTCAGCAATCGCACAGAAGCAACCGGTGATGCCGACGAGATCGCCGTGATCGTGATCAGCTTGAGGTTCGCGCACCGGGGGGCGGAATTCAACGTTGATGCCTGCAGCCGCCCAATCCAGGGATTGCAGCGTGGTCCACGCCACGGCGCTTGGCTTCAAGCTCAGGCCGGACAGATAGCGCGCCGCGGCAGCCGGCACATCAGCCAGCGTGGCAACCGTCTCCAGCGTAGATGCCATCTTCAGCGCCTGTTCCGCGAAGTGCGCGACGACATCTTCCGAAATGGGCGGGCGCGGGCCTGCCGGATGACGCGCCAGATAATCCGCCACGGCATCGCGTTCGCCCTGCGTGGGTTGCGCCGGACGGTGCTGCGCATTGCGGATGCGCGCGAAGATGGCGTCGCGGGCGCGGGTCGTGTCGAGCGGGTCGACGGGGGTATCCGGTCGTGATTCCATGGCGGCTCCGAAAGATCGGTCGATTATACGAGCCGCGTTCAGCTCGGTCCGCCAACGCCGTTGAAACTTATTCGGCGTCGGCGTGAGCCTTATTGCACGCCAAAGACTTGCTTCAGATATGTCAGATAGGCCGGGTCGTCGCACATGGTCTTTTCAGGTGCATCCGACAGTTTGGCAACCGGCTGCCCATTGCAGCGAACCATCTTGATGACGATCTGCAGCGGCGTGTAGCCCAGGTCGTTGGTGAGATTGGTCCCCACGCCGAAGGCCAGCTTGCAGCGGTCATGGAAGCGCTCGTACAGGCCAATCACCTTGGGCATATCCAGGCTGTCAGAGAAGATCAGCGCCTTGGACTTCGGCTCGACGCGCATGTCTTCGTAGTGTTTGAGCATGCGCTCGCCCCACTCGAACGGATCGCCGGAATCGTGCCGCACGCCGTCGAAGAGCTTGCAGAAGAACATGTCGAAATCGCGCAGGAACGCGTCGAAGCCGTAGGTATCCGACAGCGCGACGCCGAGATCGCCGCGGTATTCCTTGGCCCAGGTCTCCAGCGCGAAGGTTTGCGAATCGCGCAGGCGCGGGCCCAGAGCCTGACAGGCCTGCAGGTATTCATGCGCCATGGTGCCCAGCGGCGTCATGTTGTGCTTCATGGCGAAGTAGACGTTGCTGGTGCCTGCGTATTGGGCGCCGAGCTGCGCTCGCGTCTCCAGCAGCACATGTTCATGCCACGTGTGCGAGAAACGACGGCGCGTGCCGTAGTCGGCAATGCGACAGTCTTCCAGCCCAGGGCGCTTGAGCGAGGCCAGCTTGTCGGTCAGCCGACGCTTGCCCTCTTCCCACTGCGGATGCGTCTGCGTGCGACTGAAGAACACCTCGTTGACGATGGCCAGCACCGGCACCTCGAACATGATCGTGTGCAGCCACGGCCCGGCGATGACGATCTCGATCTGGCCATCGTTGCTGGGCGCGGGTCGCACCTCGATGTACTTCTCGTTGAGGTGGAACAAGCCCAGAAAATCGACGAAATCGCTCTTGATGAAGCGAAGGCCGCGCAGATAGTCGAGCTCGGCCTCGGTAAAGCGCAGGGTGCACAGATGGCGGATTTCCGCGCGAATCTCCTCGATGAACGGCACGAGATCAACGCCGGCGTTGCGGCACTTGAAGCGGTATTCAACGTGCGCACCGGGAAAGTGATGCAGCACCACCTGCATCATCGTGAATTTGTACAGATCGGTATCGAGCAGCGAGCGGATGATCATCTGGGCAACGCCAAAAACCACGGGAAGTGGGCGTCATGCTAACCGAAGCCCGGCCGGGCGCCAGATGGGGCGTACAAATCTCTTCCAAAACGCGGCATTTACCGGCCCGCGCAGGCGGGGAACCCCTTGATTCCGCTATAATTTCTGGTTTCCGACCGGATTTTTGCACCATGGAAGCAGAACGCCTCAATGCCATCCAGAACACGTTGGCCGACCTGAAGTCGCGCGCCGACGACCTTCGGAGGTATCTTTGACTACGACGTCAAATCTGAACGTCTAGTTGAAGTCGATAAAGAACTCGAAAACCCCGAGGTCTGGAACGACCCCAAACGCGCCCAGGAGCTGGGCCGCGAGAAAAAATCGCTTGAAACCGTCGTGCTGGCGCTGACCAAGCTCGACGAAGACCTCACCGGCGGCGCCGAACTGTTCGAGCTCGCCCGCGAAGAAGGCGACGACGACACCATCGAAGCCATCGAGGCGGACACCGCCGGCATGCGCGCCATAGTCGAAGACATGGAATTCCGCCGCATGTTCTCCGGCCCGATGGACGCCGCCAACTGCTTTATCGACATCCAGGCCGGCGCCGGCGGCACCGAGGCGTGCGACTGGGCGTCGATGCTGCTGCGCCAGTACCTGAAGTACTGCGAGCGCAAGGGCTTCAAGACCGAAGTGCTGGAAGAGTCCGAAGGCGACGTCGCGGGCATCAAGAGCGCATCGATCAAGGTCGAGGGCGAATACGCATTCGGCTTCCTGCGCACCGAGACCGGCGTGCACCGCCTGGTGCGCAAATCGCCGTTCGACTCGGCGGGTGGTCGCCACACGTCGTTCTCGTCGATTTTCGTGTACCCAGAAGTGGATGACTCGATCGAGATCGAGGTCAACCCGGCGGACTTGCGCGTCGATACGTACCGCGCATCCGGCGCGGGTGGTCAGCACATCAACAAGACCGATTCGGCCGTGCGGATTACGCACATCCCGACCGGCATCGTCGTGCAATGCCAGAACGACCGTTCGCAGCACCGCAACCGCGCCGAAGCGATGACGATGCTGAAGTCGCGCCTGTACGAGCACGAACTGCGCAAGCGCCAAGCCGCTGCCGACGCGCAAGAAGCCGCCAAGACCGACGTGGGCTGGGGTCATCAGATCCGCTCATACGTGTTGGACCAGAGCCGCATCAAGGATCTGCGCACCAACGTGGAAATCTCCAACACGCAGAAGGTGCTGGACGGCGACCTCGACCCCTTCATTCAGGCCAGCCTGAAGCAAGGCGTCTAACCCAAAGGCAAGCACGATGGCGGACACGTCCCTGTTCATCCTGACCGGCGCCTCGCGCGGCCTGGGCGCCGCGCTGGCCCAGGCGCTGATGCAGCCCGGCCATCGCCTGATCTGCGTGGCACGCGGTGACAACGCCGAGTTGCGCGCGCAGGCTACCGCTGCGGGCGTGACACTCGACTGGCATCAGGTCGACCTGTCCGACGCGCACGCCGCCGAGGCCTGGATGACCAAGACGCTGGCCGCCCTGCCCGCTTTTGCGAACGTGACGCTGGTGCTCAATGCCGGTGCAGTCGAGCCGATCGGCACCATCGACACGCTGCGCGCCGACGCGCTGCTGCCGCACCTGCAACTGAACCTGGCCGGCCCAATGGCGCTGACGGCTGCCCTGCTGCGCGGCACCGCCGGCTGGGGCGCACAGCGCCGCGTGCTGGCGATCTCGTCGGGCGCCGCGCGCCGGCCGATCGCCGGCTGGGCGGCGTATTGCACGGGCAAGGCCGGGCTCGACATGTTCGTGCGCGCCATCAACGCGGATGGCGACGCCAGCGTGCGTGCCGTGGCGCTGGCCCCGGGCGTGATCGACACCGACATGCAACGCACCATCCGTGGCGCCGACTTTGCCGGCGTGCAACGCTTCCGCGATCTGCATGCGCACGGCGAGCTGGTCTCGCCGCAAGACGCCGCCGCGCGCATCGCCGCCTACCTCGCCCGCCCCGACTTTGGCGCGACCGAGATCGACGACCTGCGCAACTACGCCTAACCAGCGCCTGACAAGACTCTCCTCTCATCACCACCATGACCGAACAGAACAACCCGGCCGAATCGAACGCCGCAGTGCCCGCGCAGGATGACAACAAGATCATCGCCGAGCGCCGCGAGAAGCTGGCTGAGATTCGCCAGCACGGCGTCGCCTTCCCCAACGATTTCCGCCCGACGCACCACGCTGCCGATCTGCAAGCCCAGTACCGCGAGCTTGAGCAGGCCACGCTAGAAGCCGAACCGGTGCAAGTCGCCATCGCCGGCCGCATGATGCTCAAGCGCGTGATGGGCAAGGCCAGCTTTGCCACGGTGCAGGACAGCACCGACCGCATCCAGTTCTACATCAGCCGCGACGCAGTGGGCGAAGACGTCTACGCCAGCTTCAAGAAGTGGGATCTGGGCGACATCGTGGCCGCCCGCGGCACGCTGATGAAGACCAAGACCGGCGAACTGTCGGTGGCCGTGACGGAACTGCGTTTGCTCTCCAAGAGCCTCCGTCCGCTGCCGGGCGACTTCTATGGCCTGGCCGACCAGGAAGTGAAGTACCGCCAGCGCTATGTGGACCTGATCGTCTCGAAGGAAACGCGCGACACCTTCCGCGCCCGCACCAAGGCGATGGCCTCGCTGCGCAACTTCATGAGCGGCAACGGCTTCATGGAAGTGGAAACGCCGATGCTGCACCCGATTCCGGGCGGCGCCGCGGCCAAGCCGTTCATCACGCACCACAACGCGCTGGACATGCAGATGTTCCTGCGCATCGCGCCGGAGCTGTACCTCAAGCGCCTGATCGTCGGCGGCTTTGATCGCGTGTTCGAAATCAACCGCAACTTCCGTAACGAAGGGGTGAGCCCGCGCCACAACCCCGAGTTCACGATGATGGAGTTCTACGCGGCCTACACGGACTACCGCTGGCTGATGGACTTCACCGAGCAGCTGATCCGCCAGGCTGCGATTGACGCATCAGGCACCGCTACCCTGACCTACCAGGGCCGCGAACTGGATCTGTCCAAGCCGTTCCATCGTCTGACGATCTGCCAAGCGATCCAGAAGTACGCGCCGCAGTACACCGACGCGCAACTGGCCGACGTTGATTTCCTGCGCGCCGAACTGAAGAAGTTCAAGATCGACACCAACGCGCCGCAGTTCCTGAACGCCGGCGTGGGCACGCTGCAGCTCGTGCTGTTTGAAGAGACGGCCGAATCGCAACTGTGGGAGCCGACCTTCATCATCGACTACCCGGTCGAGGTCTCGCCGCTGGCGCGCGCATCGGACACGCAGCCGGGCATCACCGAGCGCTTCGAGCTGTTCATCACCGGCCGTGAAATCGCCAACGGCTTCTCCGAGCTGAACGACGCCGAGGATCAAGCCGAGCGCTTCCGCAAGCAGGTCGAGCAGAAGGACGCCGGTGACGAGGAAGCCATGTTCTACGACGCCGATTACATCCGCGCACTGGAATACGGCATGCCCCCGACGGGCGGCTGCGGCATCGGTATCGACCGCTTGGTCATGCTGCTGACCGACAGCCCGAACATCCGTGACGTGATCCTCTTCCCGCACCTGCGCCGCGAAGATTGATCCGCTGGAAATCCAGCATGACGAGAACGCCCCTTCGGGGGCGTTTTTGTTGGCTGCGCACCGGCGCAATTGGCGCGCCCACCCCGCTATTTGTAACATCCCCACGGCGACACAAGACGTATCAAAACGCGCCAAGCCGTTGATTTTCAATGGAAAAATAGGACTACAGATGCTTACAAATTAAAACGGCATCCGTTTGGGCGATGCACCACACTGTGATCATCAAAACGCCGAACCGATCACGGCGCAGGAGAGTGATGATGAACAACAACGTCCAATCGAACCAAGGTCAACAATATGCCGCCACGTCGCCGGGCCAAGTGCCGCCGTCGTCGCGCCGCATGCATCCGCTGATGGCGACGGCCGCCGTGGCCGTGATCATCGCCAGCCTGACGGCGGTGGCCGCCATCACCGGCGTGTTGCCGACGTCCAAGGCCACGCAGGGCAGCACCGATCCGAACGTCGCCGCCCAATCTGCTGCAGCCATGCCGGGCGCATCGGCCCCGATGGCGCTGGCGGCTCCGGGCCAGACGACGCAACCGAATCAAGCCGCGCCGTATCCAGCCCAGAACGTAGCGCCGGCACCGGCCCCCGCACGCGGTCGTGAGCCGTCGTACGCTGAACGCGCTCCGTCGACCAGCCCGCATTACGCACAAACCCAGCCGCGCCAATCGGCCAGCCCATATGCCGGCCGCGTGACGTCGATCACCCCGATCAGCACGCAGGGTAAGGAAACGGGTCTCGGCATGATCGGCGGTGCAGTGGTGGGCGGTCTGCTGGGTAACCAGGTCGGTCGCGGCAATGGCCGCACGCTCGCTACGGTGGGCGGAGCGCTGGCGGGCGGTTACGGCGGCCATGTGGCGGAGAACTACTACAGCCGCGATACCCAATACCGCGTGAACGTGCGCATGGACAACGGCACCAACCGCAGCTTCACCTACAAGGCTGCTCCGGGCTTCCAGCCGGGTGACCGCGTGCATATCGAAGACGGCTCGCTGGTGGCCGGCTGATCCGGCATCCACGTCGCACCCAAAGAAAAACCGGCCTTCGGGCCGGTTTTTTCATGCGCGTACGGTTGAGGCTGTGCGCTTATTCCGCTTCGTCGATCCACGCTTGCTGGATCGCTTCGAGAAACTTCTCGCCGCCGCGCTTGTGGTCATCATCAAAGCCGTCGAGGCTGACGACCTTGTTGTGCAAGTCGACAAAATTCAGACGCGTCGGATCTATGTCGGGGTACTTGTCGTACAGCGCTTCCGCGATCTGCTGGATATCGTTCCATTTCATGATGAGGCTCCCTCCACCGATGGCCGTGCGGCTCAGTGGTTTTCCTTGGCGTGGTTAATCGTGTACTTGGGGATCTCGACCGTCAGATCCGTATCCGCCACCTTGGCCTGGCACGACAGGCGCGAGTTCGGCTCCAGGCCCCAGGCCTTGTCGAGCAGATCTTCTTCCTTCTCCGAAGCCTCCTCCAGCGAATTGAAGCCCTCGCGCACGATCACGTGGCAGGTGGTGCAGGCGCACGATTTTTCGCAGGCGTGCTCGATCTCGATGTCAGCGCCCAGCAGCGCATCGCAGATGGTCGTGCCGGTCTTGGCTTCGATCACGGCCCCTTCCGGGCAGTATTCAACGTGAGGAAGGACGACGATTTGTGGCATGGAAAAAACTCGTTCGATAAGTGTGGTTTGAGGCGCCGGCCAACGATCAGCCAAGTTCCTCGATACGTTTGCCGGCCAGCGCCTTGCGGATGCCGCGGTCCATGCGGCGCGCGGCGAATTCGTCGGTGCCGTGCGACAGCGCATCCACGGCGTCCTTGATGGCGCGATGGTCTTCGCCCTGCATGGTGGTGCGCAGCGCGGCGATTTCGGCGTCGATGGTGGCACGCTCTTCCGGCGACAGCAGATCGCCGTCAGCTTCCAGCGCATGCGACAAGGCTTCAAGCAGACGCTCGCCCTCGACACGCTCTTCGGCCAGCGCACGGCGGCGCATGTCATCTTCGGCGGACTGGAAGCCTTCCTGCAGCATGCGCGCGATGTCGTCATCAGCCAGCCCGTACGATGGCTTCACCGTGATCGACGCTTCCACGCCCGACACCGTCTCGCGTGCGGCCACCGACAGCAGGCCATCCGCGTCCACCTGATACGTCACGCGGATGCGCGCGGCGCCCGCGACCATCGGCGGAATACCACGCAGCTCGAAGCGCGCCAGCGAGCGGCAATCGCTCGCCAGTTCGCGCTCGCCCTGCAGCACATGGATCGCCATGGCCGTCTGGCCGTCCTTGAAGGTGGTGAATTCCTGCGCGCGCGCCACGGGGATCGTGCTGTTGCGCGGGATGATCTTCTCGACCAGGCCGCCCATCGTCTCCACACCCAGCGACAGCGGAATCACGTCGAGCAGCAGCCAATCTTCGCCCGGCGCGCGGTTACCGGCCAGCAGGTTGGCCTGCATGGCCGCGCCGATGGCGACCACCTGATCCGGGTCGAGATTCGTCAGCGGCGTGCGACCAAACAGTTGGCCAACCGCACGGCGGATGATCGGCATACGCGTCGCACCGCCCACCAGCACCACGCCCTTCACCTCTTCCGTCGTCACACCCGCATCGCGCAGTGCACGGCGCACGGGCGACAGCGTCTTCTGGACGAGGTTGGCGGTCAGCTCAGCAAACGTCTCGGCGGTCAGCACCAGGTGCACGGTCTCGCCGGTGGAGAGCATCGCGTCGATCTCGGTGCTGTCCGCAGTGGACAGCCATTCCTTGGCCGCGCGCGCCTTGTTCAGCAGCAGGCGGGTGTCCTCTGCGGACAACGGCTGCAAGCCGGCCTGCTCGACGATCCAGCACACGATGCGCTGGTCAAAGTCATCCCCGCCAAGCGCGGAATCGCCGCCCGTGGACATCACTTCGAACACGCCTTTCGTGAGCTTCAGCACGGAGATGTCGAACGTACCGCCACCGAGGTCGTAGACCGCGTAGACGCCCTCTGCCGCGTTATCCAGCCCGTAGGCGATAGCGGCGGCAGTCGGCTCATTCAGCAGGCGCAGCACGTTCAGGCCGGCCAGCTTGGCGGCGTCCTTGGTGGCTTGGCGCTGGGCGTCGTCAAAGTACGCCGGCACGGTGATGACGGCACCGACGAGATCATCACCGAGCGTGTCCTCCGCGCGTTGACGCAGCGTGGCGAGAATCTCCGCCGACACTTCCACCGGGCTCTTCACACCGGCCACGGTCTTCAACTGCACCATGCCGGGCGCATCGACAAAGTCGTACGGCGTGTTCTCGATGTGAGCAACGTCCTTCAGGCCGCGGCCCATGAAACGCTTGACCGAGATGATGGTGTTCTTCGGGTCCCGCACGGCCTCGGCCTGCGCCTTGTAGCCGATATGCGCGCCGCCGGTCGGCAGATAGCGCACCACGGACGGCAGCAGCGGGCGGCCCTGATCGTCGGGCAATACTTCCGGCACGCTGCTGCGCACGGATGCCACCAGCGAGTTGGTCGTGCCCAGATCGATGCCCACCGCCAGACGGCGCTGGTGCGGTGCGGGCGATTCGCCGGGTTCGGAAATCTGCAGTAAAGCCATGGGGATGTCTCGATTGCGCGGGTCTTGTCGCTGCCGGCCTGGCAAACCCGACATTGTCGCAAATTCTGGGTTCTAGTCTTCCAGCCGGTCGATGGCCTCGGCGGTGTCGCGTTCGATCTTTTCGATGAACATCAGTTGGCGTACGGCATCGGCGGCGGCGGCGTTGTTGCCATCGCCGTTGAGCAGGCCCGAAAGCGCCTGATAGCGCGTGCGTTTTTCCTTGCGCAGCATGCCGAGCAGATCGTCCAGCGCATCCACGTTGCGCTCGGCCTTGGCGTCGCCCAGCGATTCGCGCCACTCCATCTGCTGCATCAGGAACGCGGGCGGCATGGCCGTGTTGTTCTCGGCCTGCACATCGATACCGCGCAGGTGCAGCAGATAGGTCGCCCGCTTGAGCGGATCACGCAACGTCTGATACGCCTCGTTGGCACGCGTGGCCCATTGCATGGCGACGCGACGCTCGGCATCACCCGCGTGCGCGTAGCGATCCGGATGCGCCTGCGATTGCACGGTGCGGTACGCGGCGTTCAACGCGTCGTCGTCGACCTCGAAGTGCTCGGGCAGGCCGAAGAGGGAGAAATGCGTACTCGCAGGATTCATGAATAAAAAAAGCGGCTGCGCCGCCTCGTGTTCCTCACTCGACCGGTTCATTCCGATCGCACTTCAGGCACTCCACCACCACGCCGATTTTGCTGGCGCGCCCGGCTTCGGTTTCCGTCCAGGGCCGTTGCTGCCAAGGCGGATCGTGGCGCATATGCTGCCCGTGTCCGCAAGCGAGACGGGCGACCCAGTGGCCTTCCTCGTCCCGCTCGAAACCGACAATCGCTTGCTTCAAACGACACCGCTCACACGCGGAACGACTCGCCGCAGCCGCACTCGTCCTTCACGTTCGGGTTGTTGAACTTGAAGCCTTCGTTCAACCCTTCGCGCGCAAAGTCCAGTTCGGTGCCGTCGATGTACGGCAGGCTCTTCGGATCGACGATCACCTTGATGCCATTGGATTCGAACACCTGGTCTTCGGCGGCAATCTCGTCCGCGTATTCGAGCTTGTAAGCCAAGCCCGAGCAACCGGTGGTCTTCACGCCCAGGCGCAAGCCCACGCCCTTGCCGCGGCGGGCGAGGTAACGGGAGACGTGCTGTGCGGCCTTGTCGGTCAGGGTGATCATGCGACTTCCTCTTCTATCCAATCCGGCTTAAGCAGCCTTCTGCTCAGCGCTGCCGTGCTTTTCCTTGTAGTCGGCCACGGCCGCCTTGATGGCGTCTTCGGCCAGGATCGAGCAGTGGATCTTCACCGGCGGCAGGGCCAGCTCTTCAGCGATGGCCGTGTTGCGGATCTCCAGCGCTTGATCCAGCGTCTTGCCCTTCACCCACTCCGTCACCAGCGACGATGAAGCGATGGCCGAGCCGCAGCCGTAGGTCTTGAACTTGGCGTCTTCGATCACGCCCTGCTCGTTCACCTTGATCTGCAGCTTCATCACGTCACCGCAAGCCGGCGCGCCGACCATGCCGGTGCCGACCGTGTCGTCGCCCTTCTCGAAGGAGCCGACGTTGCGCGGGTTTTCGTAGTGGTCCAGAACTTGGTTGCTGTAAGACATTTCACACCTCTGTTGATCGTTGTCCGGGGGCCGCTTGATGCGCTTAATGCGCCGCCCATTGAATGCTGTTCAGATCCACGCCGTCCTTGTACATCTCCCACAGCGGGGACAGGTCGCGCAGCTTGCCGATCTTGCTCTTGAGCAGTTCGACCACGTAGTCGACTTCTTCTTCCGTGGTGAAGCGGCCAACCGTGAAGCGGATCGAGCTGTGGGCCAGCTCATCGTTGCGGCCCAGCGCGCGCAGCACATACGACGGCTCCAGCGAGGCCGACGTGCAAGCCGAACCCGACGACACAGCGACATCCTTGATCGCCATGATCAGGGACTCGCCTTCCACAAAGTTGAAGCTGATGTTCAGGTTGTGCGGCACACGGGCTTCCATGTCGCCGTTCACGTACACCTCTTCCATCGTGTTCAGGCCGCGGTACAGGCGATCACGCAGCATGCGGATGCGCTCGTTCTCGGTCGCCATTTCTTCCTTGGCGATGCGGAAGGCTTCACCCATGCCGACGATCTGGTGCGTGGCCAGCGTGCCCGAACGCATGCCGCGCTCGTGACCACCGCCGTGCATCTGCGCTTCGATGCGGATACGCGGCTTGCGACGCACGTACAGCGCGCCGATGCCCTTCGGGCCATACGTCTTGTGCGCCGAGAAGGACATCAAATCGACCTTCAGCTTTTGCAGATCGATCTCCACCTTGCCCGTCGCTTGCGCAGCGTCCACGTGGAAGATGACGCCCTTCTCGCGGCAGATTTCGCCGAGTTGCTCGATGTCTTGAATGACGCCGATCTCGTTGTTCACCATCATCACCGAGGCGAGGATGGTGTCCGGGCGGATCGCCTGCTTGAAGACTTCGATATCGATCAGGCCGTTGTCCTTCACGTCCAGATACGTCACTTCAAAGCCTTGGCGCTCCAGTTCACGCGTTGTGTCCAGCACTGCCTTGTGCTCGGTCTTGACGGTGATGATGTGCTTGCCCTTGCTGCTGTAGAAGTTGGCCGCGCCCTTGATCGCCAGGTTGTCGGACTCAGTGGCGCCAGACGTCCACACGATTTCACGCGGGTCAGCATTCACCAGCGCGGCGACTTGCTCGCGTGCGGTTTCGACGGCCTTCTCGGCTTCCCAGCCAAACGGGTGGCTACGCGAAGCCGGGTTACCAAAGCTCTCGCGCAGGTACGGAATCATCTTGTCGACCACGCGCGGATCCACCGGCGTCGTCGCGGAATAGTCCATGTAGATGGGAAGGTGGAGGGTGCTCATCTTTTGTCTGCCTTGTGTGGGGGGCGATGTTCTATGTGTGGGATCGGCGTCTTGGCCGGACCTCACGCTGGCGCAATCATGCAATCACGACTGCGCCAGACTGAAAACGGAGTTGACCAGCGGTGCGCGCTTGACCGGCTCTGCAGGCACTGCGGTGGCAGGTGCATCCGCGCCGCGGGCACGTGCCGGCGTGCGTTCGCGACGGGCCGGACGCGCTTCACGCATGTCCTGAATCACGTCGGGCTGGCGCTCGCGTTGCTGATCGACCAGGTTCTGCAGCGACACCGAATCGAGGTACTCCACCATCTTCTGGTTGAGCGTGGCCCACAGATCGTGCGTCATGCAGCGGCCGGCGTGGCCGTTGTGCTCTTCGCCGCAATTGCCCTTGCCGCCGCACTGGGTGGCGTCAAGCGGTTCGTCCACAGCGATGATGATGTCGGCAACGGTCACGTCATCCGCACGGCGCGCCAGGCTGTAGCCGCCGCCCGGGCCGCGCACGCTTTCCACGATCTCGTGGCGGCGCAGTTTGCCGAACAGCTGCTCCAGATACGACAGCGAAATCTTCTGGCGCTGGCTGATGCCGGCCAGCGTGACCGGGCCCTGCTCTTGGCGCAGCGCCAAGTCAATCATGGCGGTGACCGCGAAGCGGCCTTTGGTGGTCAATCTCATGGGCGTCGGGGAAATACCTGATCGTTTTGCTCAAGTATAAAGGAACCCGACAAAATCGGTCAACTAAGGCGTCGGGGGATTCCGCGTCGCAGCAAGGGGATTGCAGCGCCCGTTCAGTTGGGAAACTGCGCCGGGTAGCCACGCGGCAGGCCGTATTGTGGACTAAAACAATCAACTACATCGGATAGGGCTATCTCGCCGCATCTTGCAGCGCACCTTGCGAACGTCATGCGCCAGCACCGCACATGCGGGTTTCCACTTATGTCGTGGCCAACTTAAATCCATTGACTTTTGTTACGCGGCAGCCGAGACTACTAGATACGCAAACGTTTGCGAACACTGTGGCGCGAAGCCCCTTTTGAATGGCTTAGGGGCAGCGACGCCCGCAATCGACCTCAGACCGGCCCCTTCCTGGAGGAGACACCATGGATATCCGCCGTCGCCGCGCGCTGCAACTTGGCGCGGGCTCTGCCGTAGCCCTTGCACTTCCGCTGCCGTTTTCGCTGGCTCGTGCCGCCAACCAGCCGCCCAAAGTGGCGCTGGTGATGAAGTCGCTGGCCAACGAGTTCTTCCTGACGATGGAAAACGGCGCGCGCAAGCACCAGAAGGAACACGCGTCGGAATACACCCTGCTGGCCAATGGCATTCGTGATGAAACCGACACCGGCGGCCAGATCCGCCTGGTCGAGCAGATGATCGTGGCGAAGGTCGATGCGCTGGTGCTGGCGCCGGCCGATTCCAAGGCGCTGGTGCCGGTGGTCAAGAAGGCGGTGGATGCAGGCATCCTCGTCATCAATATCGACAACCGGCTGGACCCGGCGGCGCTCAAGGAGAAGGGACTGAACGTGCCCTTCGTCGGCCCGGACAATCGCAAGGGCGCACGCCAGGTTGGCGACTTCGTTGCCAAGTCGCTCAAACCGGGCGATGCGGTGGGCATCATTGAAGGCATTCCGACCACGACCAATGCGCAGCAGCGCACCGCCGGCTTCAAGGATGCCGCGGAAGCGGCCAAGCTGAAGATCGTCGGCGTGCAATCGGGCGAGTGGGAAATCGACAAGGCCAACAAGGTGGCGGCCGCCATGCTGCGCGCCCAACCCGAGCTCAAGGCCCTGCTGTGCGGCAACGACAACATGGCGATCGGCGCTGTGTCTGCCGTGCGCGCCGCCGGCAAGATCGGCAAGGTGCTGATTGGCGGGTACGACAACATCGATGCCATCAAGGCCATGCTCGCCGATGGGCGCGTGGCTGCCACGGCAGACCAGCACGCTGATCAGCAAGCCGTGTACGGCATCGAGACCGCCCTGAAGGCGCTGGCCAGCAAAACACCGCAGGCGAAGCTGTCGGGTGTCGTCGAGACGCCGGTCAACCTCGTGACGCGCTCGTAACGCGCCTGACAGGCCAGCCGCCGCCAGCCATGTCTGCCACCCACGCTTCGCGCACCCCGCTGCTACGCGTCTCCGCCGTCAGCAAGCACTACGCCGCGCCCGTGCTACGCGAGATCGATCTCGACGTACACGCCGGCGAGGTGCTTGCGCTCACCGGCGAGAACGGCGCGGGCAAGAGCACGCTCTCCAAGATCCTCTGCGGATTGGAAACGGCGACGTCCGGCGCGATGACGCTGGCCGGTGCGCCGTACGCGCCGGCTTCGCGCAACGCGGCGGAAGCGCTGGGCGTGCGCATGGTGCTGCAGGAACTCAGCATGGTGCCCACGCTCACGGTGGCCGAAAACCTGTTCCTGGGCGAGTTGCCGCGCCGGCTCGGCTTCGTGGATCGGCATACGCTGCAGCGTCAGTCAGAACAGGCGCTGGCCCGCGTTGGGCTCGACCTCGACCCATGGACGCCCGTGCATACGCTGGGCATCGGCCACCGGCAGATGATCGAGATTGCGCGCGCGCTGGCCAGCGCCTGCCGCGTGCTGATCCTCGATGAGCCGACCGCCATGCTGAGCGCGCACGAAAGCGCGACGCTCTTCGCGCGCATCGACGCGTTACGCCGCGAAGGCGTAGCGATCATCTATATCTCTCACCGGCTGGATGAACTGGCGCGCATTGCCGACCGCATTGTCGTGCTGCGCGACGGCAAGCTCATCACCGATGCACCGGCTGCGACGGTCACGCAAGATGCGCTGATCCAGGCGATGGTCGGGCGCGCGGTACCGGCTGACGGCGATGCCGCGGAAGGCGAACGCGCCGCGCGCGTGCCACAGCCCGGCGACGGTGCGCCCGCATTGCGCGTGACCGGCCTCACACGGGCGCCGGCCGTGCGCGATGTGAGCTTTGCGGTTGCGCCGGGCGAGATCTTCGGCATCGCCGGCCTGGTGGGCGCGGGGCGCACGGAGCTGCTGCGGCTGATTTTCGGCGCGGACCGCGCGGATGCCGGCACCGTCGAGGTAGGCTCGCCGCTCAAACCCGTACGCATCCATTCGCCCGGCGACGCGGTGCGCCACGGCATCGGCCTGCTCACCGAAGACCGTAAGGACGAGGGCCTGATGCTCGGCCTGCCGATCGCCACCAACATCGCGCTGGGCAACATGGCCACGGTGACACGCCACGGCTGGCTGCAACCCGCGCGCGAACGTGCGCTGGCGCAGCGGCACATCGGTGCGTTACGCATCCGTTGCGGCGGGCCAGAGCAACCCGTGGGCGAACTCTCGGGCGGCAACCAGCAGAAGGTAGCGATTGCCCGCTGGCTGGAGCGCGATACCCCCGTGCTGTTGTTCGACGAACCCACACGCGGCGTGGACGTGGGCGCCAAGTTCGACATCTACGCGCTGCTTGATGGGCTGGCCGCGCGCGGCAAGGCGCTTGTCGTGGTCTCCAGCGACCTGCGCGAGCTGATGCAGTTGTGCGATCGCATCGGCGTGATGCGCGCCGGACAACTCACACACATTTTTCAACGCGGTGGCTGGAGCCAGGATGCCCTGCTCGCTGCCGCTTTCGGAGAGTCGGGCGAATTGGACACGCGCGATTCGCCGGCTTCCCCATCGTCTTCGGAGACCGCGGATGCGCTCTGACTCCACCCTGCCGCCCTCGCCTGCCAGCCAGCACAGCACACGTGCCGCGCTGGGCATCTCGCTTGGCGCCATCGGCGGGCTGCTTGCGGCGCTGGTTGCCATGCTGGCGCTGTTCGGCACGCTGTCGCCCACGTTCTTCTCGGTGTCTACCTTCACGACCATCGCCAACGAGATCCCCGATCTGCTGGTGATGGCTGTGGGTATGACATTCATTTTGATGATCGGCGGGATCGATCTTTCGGTGGGGTCGGTGCTGGCGTTGGCCGCGTCGGTGCTGTCGATTGCCATGACAAAGTTTGGCTGGGGTCTACTGCCGGCCGCGCTCGCCGGCGTGCTGCTTGCCACGGCAGCCGGTGCGCTCACGGGCGCGGTGACGGTGCACTGGGGCATTCCGTCGTTCATCGTGTCGCTTGGCGTGCTGGAAATGGCGCGTGGTCTCGCCTACAGCCTCACAGATTCGCGTACCGTATATATCGGCAGCGCGGTCGATTGGCTGGCCAACCCGATTGCGCTGGGCATTGCGCCATCGTTCCTGATTGCCGTGGCCATTACTGTTATCGGGCAGATCGTGCTGGTGCGGACGGTGTTCGGCCGCTACCTTGTAGCAATCGGCACCAATGAAGAGGCGGTGCGGCTGGCGGGTGTGAACCCGCGCCCATACAAGATTGCGGTGTTCGCCCTGATGGGGCTGCTGTCGGGGCTGGCCGCGCTGTTCCAGGTGTCGCGTCTGGAAGCGGCGGACCCCAACGCCGGCGTCGGCATGGAATTGCAGGTGATTGCAGCCGTGGTGATCGGCGGCACCAGCCTGATGGGCGGACGCGGATCGGTCGTGCGCACACTGTTTGGCGTGCTGATCATCTCGGTGCTCGAATCGGGCCTCGCACAGATCGGCGCTTCCGAGCCCACCAAACGCATCATCACGGGCGCGGTCATCGTGGCGGCCGTGGTCATGGATACCTATCGAACCCGGCGCAACCGGGTCACCACACACTAGAACGACACAGGGAGCTTCAACATGGCAACGATCAAGGACGTCGCAGCGTTGGCTGGGGTTTCGTTCACCACCGTCTCGCATGTCATCAACAACACCCGCCCTGTGAACGCGGAAACGCGCAAGCGCGTGGAAGAGGCCATCCGCGCCACCCGCTACGTGCCCAGCGCCGTGGCGCGCTCGCTCAAGCACCGCACCACGCGCACCATTGGCGTACTGGTGCCCACGGCCACCAACCCCTACTTTGCGGAGTTGGCGCGCGGCATTGAAGACGTATGCGCCGCTGCCGGCTACAGCGTCATCCTGTGTAACTCCGACGATGATCCCCGCAAGCAGCGCGACTACCTGCGCGTGCTGATGGAAAAGCGCGTGGACGGCATCATCGTCAGCAGCGCCGGGCCCGACACGGCGCTGATCGACGCGCTGGGCGAATCCGCCCTGCCGGTCGTGATGGTTGACCGCCCGACCGAAGGCATCCAGGCCGACCAGGTGCAGGTCGACCACGAAGAGGGCGCCCACATGGCGACCAAGCACCTGCTGGAGCTAGGTCACCGGCGCATTGCGTGCATCAGCGGGCCGGCAGACCTGAGCGTGACGGCAGGCCGTCTGGCAGGCTTTCACCGTGCCCTGCGCGAAGCCGGTGTGCCGGAGGCCTCCGCCCGCGTAGCGGAAGGCGACTTCACCAGCCCCGGCGGCTACCGCGCTGCGCGTCAATTGCTGACCGAGGGCGAACAGCCGACCGCCATCTTCGCCAGCAACGACCTGATGGGCATCGGCGCGCTGCGTGCCGCCGCCGAGCTGGGCATTCCGGTACCGAAGGCGCTGTCGATCATCGGCTTTGACGACATCGAACTGAGCCGCTACGTCTATCCGGCGCTGTCCACCGTGGGCCAGTCGATCCGCCAGCTAGGCGAAACCACGGCGCAAACGCTGCTGCAACAACTCACCGACGCCGCCATGCGCCACCCGGTGGAGGAACGCAAGCCCCGCCGCATCGTGCTGCCGCCGCGGCTGTCACTGCGCGAGTCGACCGCCGAGCCGTCGCGCCCCGCCCGCGCTGCGTGACACCCTATTCGGCCCACCCCATTCCCGCTCTCTCAACGTAGTCTCGCCATGGTGGCCAAGCGCCCTTCCGCCTCTTCCCACGCCGCTGCCGACGTGCTCATCGTCGGCAGCCTCAACATGGATCTGGTCATCCGCACGCCTCGTTTGCCGTCGCCCGGGCAAACGGTTGCGGGGCCCGCTCTGGAAACCATTCCGGGGGGCAAAGGCGCCAACCAGGCCGTGGCTGCGGCCCGCCTGGGCGGACGTGTCGCCATGCTCGGCTGCGTGGGCGACGACGCGCACGGCATCGCCCTGCGTGACGGCCTGCGCCGCGAAGGCGTGGACACCGCGATGGTGTCCGCCCACGCAGGCATCACCACTGGCATCGCCTGCGTGACAGTGGCCGACAGCGGGCAGAACACCATCGTCATCGTGGCCGGCGCCAATGAGCTGCTCACGCCCGCCATGATCGAAGCGCAGCGCGCCGCGTTCGAGCGTGCCCGGGTCATCGTCTGCCAATTGGAGTCCCCGCCCGACGCGGTGGAATGCGCGCTCAAACTCGGCCGGCGGCTCGACAAGACGGTCATCCTGAACCCGGCGCCGGCCATCGGCCCCTTGCCCACGCCATGGCTGGCCGCCTGCGATTACCTGATCCCGAATGAAACCGAAGCGGCGCTGCTGACCGCCCGCCCGGTCGAATCGCCAGAAGATGCATTGGATGCCGCTGCCGACCTGCAAGCACAAGGCGCCCGGCACGTGATCATCACCCTGGGCGCACGCGGCATTGCCTATGCCAATACCGCCACGCGGCTGTTGCTGCCAGCCCCCAGCGCCGAGGCCGTGGACACCACCGCCGCCGGCGACACCTTCGTCGGTGCGCTGGCCACGGCGCTGGCCGAAGGCGAGTCGCCCAATGCCGCCATCCAGTTCGGGCAGGCGGCTGCGGCGGTCTCCGTCACGCGGTTGGGCGCGCAGCCTTCCATTCCATTCCGCAGCGAGATCACGGCGCTTGCCGCGCAGCCCGATTAACGACGCAGTACCGCGAGCGACACGCCAAACGCCAACGATGACGCTCAAACCCGCGTGCATGGCCCTTTTTCGGGCACCGTTGGACCGCTGACCTCCATCGTCGACCGTCCAGGCGCCGACGGCGGACCCTGGACGCGCATGCATGCCCCTTTTTGGGGCATCGCTGGACCTCTGCGCTTATCCGCCGGGCCGTTAGCGGACAGTCCAGCGCCCTGCCCTATCCCGCCTCAGGCCGGCGTGCTCGTACTGGGCGGCGTACTGGCGGTCGGCGCGCGCGGCACCAGCAGGCACAGCGGATCACGCAGAATGCGCCGCCACACGGCGCCCGTGATGCGCTTGCGATCAAGCCCACGCAGATTGCGCGAGCGCATCGCCATGTTGAACGCCAGCGCAAACGACACCAGCACGTTCAACACCCCCATCAGCGCAATGCCGGCCACGGCCAGCCAGAACGGCGCCGTATGCATGACCGTCGGCCCCAGCACACCCACCGCCGTGGCGACCGCACCGGTCGACAGCGTGACGTGGCGCACCTCGACGTGCGGCCCGAAGAACGAGACGATCTCCGGCCCCAGCCCGAGCATGAAGCCCAGCGACACGTTGGCCACGATGCCCGACAGGTTGCGCTTCCAGAACCCGGCAATCCGCTGTGCGCCCCGCGTGCCCACCATGAAGCGCAAACGCCGGTGGTAGGCAATCACATCGTGCACGCGGTGCAGCGCGAACCAGTTGTCAGCCCAGCCGGCCGCCAGGCTCGATGCCCACAGCAGCACACCCGTGAAGATCGCGTACAGCGGCGTCGGCCCGAGAATCGAAAACGAGTCGATGGTGGCCACGGCCTTCTCCGGCGAAATCAGGTTCGCGTGGAAGAACCGCCCCGCCAGCCACTGCGCCAGAAACGCCGCGGGCGCCACCGCCACGAGGTTGCCGAAGATCGCCGCCGCGTTGGTGCGGATCATTGCAACGGTGTCATCCACGAAGCGCTCCAGCCCCTCGGGGCGGCCGACCTGGTCGAGCCGGTGCGCCAGCGCGGGTGCCGTCATGGCGGGCTGCTTGGTGGCCAGCGTGAAATGCGCGAAGTGAATCGCCAGGAAGCTGGCCGCGTAGTTGAGCGACGCGAAGAACCCTTCGGCCACCCGGCCCAGGTGCGCGCCGGTAATGAAGAACTTGATATACACCGTGGCCGCAGTGAACAGGCCGCCGCCGGCTGCGGCCTTCACCATCGCGCCGTACTCCTTGCTGTCGCGGGTGATGTAGTGCTCGCCGCTTTCAGCGGAACGCTCGACCACCTTGCGGGCCAGGTCGGCAAAGGTGGCGCCGATGAGATACCGCACGCTGCGGCGATGCTGGCTGGCGGATACGAGCTCCGCCGTCAGATGGGTAAAGCGACGCGTGGCGCGCGTATCGGCCCAGGCGGTCAGCAGCAGATCAATACGGCCCAGCCATGCCTTCATGCGCTCCACCTGGAACACCACTTCGACGGAGACGCCGTTCTCGTCCAGATGCTGGTACACGCTGGCCGTGGCCGTGCGGCATTGATCCAGCACGGCCCGGAAATAGTTGAGCTGCTGCGCGAGCTGCTCGGGGCGAGCGGGCGCCGCATCGGCGCGTTCAAGAAAGATGGCATTGGCCGCATCCGCCAGCCGGTAGAACGGCAGTTCGGTCACGTCCGCGTGGTCCATGCGGCTGCGGATCGCGCGCGACAGCCCCGCCGCCCGCACCTGGCTGATCAGGATCTGAATGCCGATACCCAGGCTACGCTCCAGCCGGGTCTGGCCGGCAAGTTCATCGGCATCGCTCAAGCCCGCGCGGAACAGCGCGTGCAGACGCGTCACCAGTTCATCGTCCAGGCCATCGACCCAGGCAGCGTCGTACGGGCCGACAAACAGCAGCGCAAACAATGCCGCCAGCTGCGGCTCATTGGGCGGCGGCGGCAGAAAGCGCGCCTGCCAGCGGTCCACCAGTTCACCCCAAAAGCCCGAGCGTGACGACAGGCCCGTATCGCACAGCAGCGACACCGGGTCGTTGTCCTGCACGATGGAGCGCAGGGTCT
Source organism: Ralstonia sp. (assembly GCA_039592975.1). Taxonomy (GTDB): domain Bacteria; phylum Pseudomonadota; class Gammaproteobacteria; order Burkholderiales; family Burkholderiaceae; genus Ralstonia. The sequence continues at coordinate 30,438 of JBCNQE010000016.1, forward strand.
GGCCGACGCGTGCGGCCAGCTCGGGGTTGTTCTCCAGCACCTGCAGCAGGTAGCGCAAGCGCGCGTAGCGCCAGGATTCGGTGGCCGCACCGGCCGGCCGGTCTGCGCGGCGCAGCCAGTACGCCAGTTCGATCAGCCATTCGTTGCGCTCGGCCAGACTGCGCGTGGGCTGGAACTGCGCCAGGATGGCATCGAGTTGGTGGCTGGCGTGCCGGGAAGCGCGCCATTTGCGCCACGGACTGAGCAGAAATTTGAGCATCGAACTCCCTTGATAGCGGACACGTGCGCCCGACGGCGGCCGCTGTTACTGCCGCTGTTACCGCACAACGTGCCGATTTCCCAGCCGGGCGACGCGCAGCGCCCGACAATGGATTGAAATTGTGTCAACGCGGAATCACCGCCGGCCCTCGCAGGCAGGCGGGACGTCCGACAACCAATGCGGCCGCGCAGTTCAGGCGGCCGGAACGATATGGTCTTCGCCGCTGGCCCCGAACAGCTGCGACTTGAGCTTGGCCAGTTGATCGCGCACCTGCGCTGCCTTTTCGAATTCGAGATTCTTGGCGTGGTCGAGCATCTGTTTTTCCAGGCGTTTGATTTCCTTGGACGCCTGCTTCTCGCTCATGTCTTCGTACTTGGCGGCTTCTTGCGCGGCCCTCAGCTCGGCGCGCGCGTCGTCCACGTTGTACACACCGTCGATGATGTCCTTGATGCGCTTGACCACCCCGCGCGGCGTGATGCCGTGCGCTTCGTTGTGGGCGATCTGCTTGGCGCGGCGGCGTTCGGTCTCGCCAATCGCCTTCTTCATCGAATCGGTGATGCGGTCCGCATAGAGGATGGCGGTGCCGTTCACGTTCCGCGCGGCGCGCCCGATGGTCTGGATGAGCGAGCGCTCGGCGCGCAGGAAGCCTTCCTTGTCGGCATCGAGAATCGCCACCAGCGACACCTCGGGAATATCCAGCCCCTCGCGCAGCAGGTTGATGCCGACCAGCACGTCGAACGTACCCAGGCGCAGGTCGCGGATGATCTCCACGCGCTCGACCGTGTCGATGTCCGAATGCAGATACCGGACCTTGACGCCGTTCTCAGAGAGGAACTCCGTCAACTGCTCGGCCATGCGCTTGGTCAGCGTGGTGACGAGCACGCGCTCACCCGCCTCCACGCGCAGGTGAATCTCGGAGAGCAGATCGTCGACCTGCGTCGTGGCCGGGCGCACTTCAATGGTCGGATCGACCAGGCCCGTGGGTCGCACGACCTGCTCGACGACCTCGGTGCCGGCGGTTTTCTTTTCGTAATCCCCCGGCGTGGCGGACACGAACGTCACCTGCCGCATCTTGGTCTCGAACTCGGCGAACTTGAGCGGCCGGTTGTCGAGCGCGGAAGGCAGGCGGAAGCCGTATTCGGCCAGCGTTTCCTTGCGCGCGCGGTCACCGTTGTACATGCCGTTGAGCTGGCCGATCAGCACGTGCGATTCATCGAGAAACATCAGCGCGTCGGGCGGCAGGTAATCGACCAGCGTGGGCGGCGCCTCACCCGGTGCCGCGCCGGACAGATGCCGCGAGTAGTTCTCGATGCCCTTGCAGAAGCCCAGCTCCTGCAGCATCTCCAGGTCGAAGCGCGTGCGCTGTTCCAGCCGCTGTGCTTCCACCAGCTTGTTTTCCTTGTAGAAGAAATCGAGCCGCTCGCGCAGTTCCACCTTGATGGTCTCGATGGCCTTCAACACGGTCTCGCGCGGGGTGACGTAGTGGCTCGACGGATACACCGTGAAGCGCGGAATCTTCTGCCGCACACGCCCGGTCAGCGGGTCAAACAGTTGCAGCGATTCGACCTCGTCATCAAACAACTCCAGGCGCACGGCCATCTCCGCGTGTTCGGCGGGGAAGATGTCGACCGTGTCGCCGCGCACGCGGAAGGTACCGCGCTGGAAATCCGTTTCGTTGCGCGTGTACTGCATGGCGATCAGGCGCGCGATCGCATCGCGCTGGCTGACCTTGTCGCCCGCACGCAGCGTCAAGATCATCTGGTGGTATTCGCTCGGGTTGCCGATACCGTAGATGGCCGACACGGTGGCCACGATCACCACATCGCGGCGTTCAAGCAGGCTCTTGGTGGCCGACAGCCGCATCTGCTCGATGTGCTCGTTGATCGACGAATCCTTCTCGATGAAGAGATCGCGCTGCGGCACATAGGCTTCAGGCTGGTAGTAGTCGTAGTACGAGACGAAGTATTCGACCGCGTTGCGCGGGAAGAACTCGCGGAACTCCGAATACAACTGCGCCGCCAGCGTCTTGTTGGGCGCAAACACGATGGCCGGGCGCCCCACCCGGGCGATCACGTTGGCCATGGTGTAGGTCTTGCCCGAGCCCGTCACGCCCAGCAGGGTCTGGTACGACAGGCCGTCTTCGATATTCTCGACCAGTTGGCGGATCGCCTCGGGCTGGTCGCCGGCCGGCGGATACGGCTGGTACAACTGGAACGGCGAGCCGTCGAAGGTCACGAATTTCGACTCGTCGTGCGGACTGGGGACTTGGCTCAGATCGGTCATGGTGGCGGGGGTGGGATGGCAGCGCAGAAAGTCGACAAAGTGACTCGCACGTCCCCAGCAAATGAGGGCGGCAGCGGCAATTGCAACCAATCGTTTAGTGTAGCGCGCCGCTCCGGCAATCGTTTAAGCGCCCGGTCGAGCGCATCTGTAGCGGCCGCTCAACCGCTTTAGGCCCCTGTTCTGCCAGGATTTTTCGGGCGATTAGAGCCTGTATTCGGTACAATTCGGTCTTGTGCCCGCTTCATGCATTCGGCGTCGGCAGCCCTGCCGACCGCTTGCGGCGCACCGCCTGCAGCACTCCACCGAATTCCGAACCAACCGATCGAGACACATCTCATGTCGCTTTTCTCTGCCGTCGAACTGGCCCCGCGCGACCCCATCCTGGGCCTGAATGAAGCTTTCAACGCCGATACCCGCAGCACCAAAGTGAATCTGGGCGTGGGCGTGTACTTCACCGACGAAGGGAAAATCCCCGTGCTGCGCGCCGTGCAGGAAGCCGAAAAGGCCCGCCTGGCGACCATCGCCCCGCGCGGCTACCTGCCGATCGAAGGCATTGCCGCCTACGACCAGGCCGTGCAGAAGCTGCTGTTCGGCGCGGACTCCCCGCTGATCGCCGAAGGCCGTGTGGTCACGGCGCAAGCCCTGGGCGGCACCGGCGCACTGAAGATCGGCGCCGACTTCCTCAAGCGCCTGTACCCCAACGCCAAGGTCGCCATCTCCGACCCGAGCTGGGAAAACCACCGCGCGCTGTTCGAGTCGGCCGGCTTTGAAGTCGTCAACTACGCCTACTACGATGCCCCGTCGCACGGCCTGAACTTCAGCGGCCTGCTGGATTCGCTCAACAGCTACGCAGCGAACACCATCATCGTGCTGCACGCCTGCTGCCACAACCCGACGGGCGTCGACATGACGGCCGACCAGTGGAAGCAGGTCGTTGAAGTCATCAAGGCCAAGAACCTGATCCCGTTCCTCGACATGGCCTACCAAGGCTTTGCCGATGGCATCCAGCAAGACGGCCTGGCCGTGCAACTGTTTGCCGAATCGGGCCTGCCGTTCTTCGTGTCGAGCTCGTTCTCGAAGTCGTTCTCGCTGTACGGCGAGCGCGTCGGCGCCCTGTCGATCGTGACGACCAGCAAGGACGAAGCCACCCGCGTGATGTCGCAGGTCAAGCGCGTGATCCGCACGAACTACTCCAACCCGCCGACGCACGGCGGCACGGTGGTCGCCACGGTGCTGAACAGCCCTGAGCTGCGCGCCATGTGGGAGCAGGAACTGGGCGAAATGCGCGACCGCATCAAGGCCATGCGCAATGCGCTGGTCGACAAGCTGGCCGAGAAGGGCGTGAAGACCGACTTCTCGTTCGTGAAGGCGCAGCGCGGCATGTTCTCCTACTCGGGCCTGACCTCGGCGCAAGTCGATCGCCTGCGTAACGAGCACGGCATCTATGCAGTGTCGACGGGCCGCATCTGTGTGGCCGCGCTGAACACCCACAACATCGACGCCGTGGTAAACGCGATCGCTGATGTTCTGTAAGGTGCAGCAAGCATCACGCTTGACGCGCAATTGAAAAAAGAAAAGCGGCTTCGGCCGCTTTTTTGCTGCACCGATCTAGACTGACACGGGCGCATCATATAACCCCCGTAACACTCTGTTATTAGGGTTTTTGCTGCGTCGCAGTAACATGCACCTGGGCGCATAATCGTTTGCGTCATCGCCCCTCGCCACCACAGACCGGTCCAGCCATGCTTTACCAGCTCCACGAATTCCAGCGCGCCATGCTCAGCCCGATGACGGCCTGGGCTCAAGCCACTGCCAAGACTTTCACCAACCCGCTGAGCCCGCTGTCCATGGTGCCCGGCGCACAACGCTACGCGGCCGGCTACGAGCTGTTGTACCGCCTAGGCAAGGAATACGAGAAGCCGGAATTCGGCATCCGCTCCGTCAAGTCCAACGGCCGCGACATCCCGATCGTCGAGCAGACCATCATCGAAAAGCCGTTCTGCCGCCTGATCCGCTTCAAGCGCTACGCCGACGACGCCGAGACCATCAAGCTGCTCAAGGACGAGCCGGTGGTGCTGGTGTGCGCGCCGCTGTCGGGCCACCATTCGACGCTGCTGCGCGACACCGTCCGCACGCTGCTGCAAGATCACAAGGTGTACGTCACGGACTGGATCGATGCCCGCATGGTGCCGTTGGAAGAAGGCGCGTTCCATCTGTCGGACTACATCAACTACATTCGCGAGTTCATCAACCACATTGGCGCCGAGAAGCTGCACGTGATCTCGGTGTGCCAGCCGACCGTACCGGTGCTGGCCGCCATCTCGCTGATGGCCTCGGACGGCGAAAAGACGCCGCGCACCATGACCATGATGGGCGGCCCGATCGACGCACGTAAGAGCCCGACGGCCGTCAACTCGCTGGCGACCAACAAGTCGCATAGCTGGTTCGAAACCAACGTGATCTACACGGTGCCGGCCAACTATCCTGGCCACGGCCGCAAGGTCTATCCGGGCTTCCTGCAGCACGCAGGCTTCGTGGCAATGAACCCGGACCGCCACCTGTCGTCGCATTACGACTACTACCTGAACCTGATCGAAGGCGACACGGAAGACGCCGAAGCCCACGTGCGCTTCTACGACGAGTACAACGCCGTGCTCGACATGGCCGCCGACTACTACCTGGAGACCATCCGTGACGTGTTCCAGGAATTCCACCTGGCCAACGGCACCTGGGTGATCGAAGGCAAGCCGGTGCGCCCGCAGGACATCAAGAACACGGCGCTGTTCACCATCGAAGGCGAGCTGGACGACATTTCCGGCAGCGGCCAGACCGAAGCCGCGCATGAGCTGTGCTCCGGCATCCCGAAGGCGCGTAAGCAGCATCTGACGGCACCCAAGTGCGGCCACTACGGCATCTTCTCGGGCCGCCGCTGGCGCGAACAGGTGTATCCGCAACTGCGCGACTTCATCCGCCAGTACGACCAGAACACGCCGCGCATCAAGGCCGTCGCCTGAGTCGGTCGTGCTCATGAAAAAGCCTCGCAAATCGCGAGGCTTTTTTGCTTGTAGCGGCGGGCAGGTCAGCCTTTGGGCCGCTCTAGATACGCCAACAGCATCTTGATGTGCAGTTGCGCGAAGGCCTCGTGCTCATCCGCCGAGGCGATGTCGCGCCCCACCACCGCGCTGATCGTGTAGCGGTTGGATAGCACGTAATACCCCAGCGCCGAAATCGTCAGATACAGCCGCGATACGTCAACATCGTCGCGGAAAACGCCGCTGCGCTGTCCGCGCTCGACCACGCCGCGCAGCACATCGATGACCGGATTGACCAGCTCCCCCAGGTGCGGCGAGGTCTTCAGGTGCCGCGCCTCGTGCAGGTTCTCGCTGTTGAGCAGACGGATGAACTCGGGATTCTCGTAATAGAAATCCCAGACGAAACGCGCCAGCTGGACAACGGCCTCGCGCGGGTCGGAGGACTCGATCTGCACCTGCTCCTCCGCCTGCTTGAAGCGGAAGTACATGTGCTCGAGCACGGTGAGGAAGAGCTTCTCCTTGCTGCCGTAGTAGTAGTACAGCATGCGCTCGTTGGTCTCCGCGCGCCGGGCGATGGCGTCGACGCGGGCGCCAGCGAAGCCCCCGCGCGAGAACTCCTCGAGCGCCGCTGCGAGGATACGGCGGCGCGTGCCGGCCGGGTCACGGCGTACACGTGGCGTGGCGGAATCGCTGGGGGAGTCGATGGCTTCGACGTCGGAGAACGGCGCGGCGGAGTATGACGACATGGCACGTCGGTCCGTTTAGAACGAAGGAATTATGTCACACGGTCAACGCGTGACTTGACGCAAGCGGCGTCAGGGCATGCACCCCTTGCGGACCGGACAAATCGGCGATAATGGCGGGCTATTCAAACGACAAGTCCCATCGTGGTTTCCTTAGCCGACCGGCTCGAAAACCTCCTGCCACAAACGCAATGCACCAAGTGCGGCTACAACGGCTGCCGCCCCTACGCTGAGGCAATGGCCAGCGGTGAGGCGCTGCCCAACCGCTGTCCGCCGGGCGGCGTGGAGGGCATCCGCCGCCTGTCCGACGCACTTGGCCGCACGGGCGAGCTGCTGCCGCTCGATCCGGCCAACGGCGTCGAGCAAGCGCGCGCCATCGCCGTCATCGATCCGCAACGCTGCATCGGCTGCACTCTGTGCATCCAGGCCTGCCCGGTCGACGCCATCGTGGGCGCACCCAAGGCGATGCATGTGGTGCTCGAAGACTGGTGCACCGGCTGCGACCTGTGCGTACCGCCCTGCCCCGTCGATTGCATCGACATGGTGCCCGTCACCGGGGAGCGCACGGGCTGGAGCGCCTGGAGCCAGGAACAAGCCGACATCGCCCGCGACCGCTACGTCTTCCGCAACGCACGTCTGAAGCGCGAACAGGCCGAGAACGAAGGCCGCCTCGCCGCCAAGGCCGCCGCCAAACTGGCCGCAGTGAGCGCGGAGCAACCCGCTGATGACGCCGAGCTGGCCGCGCAGGCGCGCAAGAAGGCGATCATCCAGGCCGCCATTGAACGCGCGCGCCAGAAGCAGGCCGAGATGGCGGCACGCGGACAAGGTCCGCGCAACGTGACCGACGTGTCAGCGGATGTGCAAGCGCAGATCGACGAAGCCGAGGCCCGCCGCAAGCGCATCGCCGATCAGATTGAGCACCGCGCCAAACCCGACGCCGACCCCACCTGACGCCCCGACGATGAATCCCGCCAAGCGCCACGCCATCTTCGAGACCCTGCGTGAGAACAACCCGACGCCGACCACCGAGCTGGAATACACCACGCCGTTCGAGTTGCTGATCGCGGTGTTGCTGTCCGCGCAGGCGACGGACGTGGGCGTAAACAAGGCCACGCGCAAGCTGTTTCCGGTGGCCAATACGCCGGCCAAGATCCTGGCGCTGGGCGAGGAAGGGCTGACGGAATACATCAAAACCATCGGCCTGTACCGCACCAAGGGCAAGCACATCCTGCAGACGTGCCGCATCCTGCTCGACCAGTACGGCGGCGAGGTGCCGCGCGATCAGGCCGCGCTGGAATCGCTACCCGGTGTCGGCCGCAAGACGGCGAACGTGGTGATGAACACGGCTTTTGGCGTACCGACCATCGCCGTGGATACGCATATCTTTCGCGTGGCCAACCGCACGGGTCTGGCACCGGGCAAGAACGTGCTGGAGGTCGAGCTGAAGCTGCTGAAGGTGGTGCCGGAGGAGTTCCGCCAAGACGCCCACCACTGGCTGATCCTGCACGGGCGCTACGTGTGCAAGGCGCGCAAGCCCGAGTGCTGGCACTGCTCCATCGAGCCGCTGTGCGAATTCAAACCGAAGACGCCGGCGCCGAAGGAATAAAAAACGGGGACATTCGAGTCCCCGTTTCTCTTTGCGCGATCGGTTTGCCGATCAGACGATCTTGCACGCCTCTTCGAACGACAGGCGCGGGTTGCGCGGGTGCAGCTTCTCCACGTCGCCGTAGCCGATGTTCATGATGAAGTTGACCTTCCACTGGCCGTCGGCGAAGAACGTTGCGTTGACCTTGTCGGCGTCGAAACCGGCCATCGGGCCGCAGTCCAGGCCCAGCGCACGTGCGGCGATCACGAGATAGCCGCCCTGCAGCGAGCTGTTCATCTGCGCCGCGGCGTTGATCTTGGCCTGGTCCCCGGCGTACCACGAACGTGCATCGGTGTGCGGGAACAGCTTGGGCAGTTGCTCGTGGAACTGCGTGTCGTACGCCACGATCACGGTCACGGGCGCGAGGCGGGTCTTCTCCTGGTTGCCGGCAGACATGCACGGGACCAGGCGCTCCTTGGCAGCAGCACTCTTGACGAAGACGAAGCGCGCCGGCGTGCTGTTGGCGGCGGTCGGACCGTACTTCACGGTGTCATACAGGGTGTGCAGCAGTTCGTCATCGACCGGCTTGTCCAGCCACACGTTGTGAGTGCGGGCTGCGTGAAACAGTTGGTCCAGCACGGACGGTTCAAGCATGGGCATTGCTAGGCGCTCCAGGAAAGAGTTAAGGAGCGCATTGTAATGCGGTGTGCCAAGCCCCGCAGGCCTATGCGCACGCACCAAGATGGGACACCCACACCGCTAAAGCAGCCAGAAATGACATGCGCGGTTTGTAGTTAATCCCCGCTTAATAGCACCACGCAGAACCGCGAATGTCATTTTTACCAGCCCATCGCGCGCGACGAAAAACAGACCTTTACAACGGTTTCCTTACGAACTACTTTTTTGTTCGTTATTTGAGGACCCGCAGGTTGGGAGGCATTCGGTACGCAATCTGATTTTAGAACGGCGCGCGGACCTATTTGCGCCAACGTTTTCGCAGAGCGCCGTCAACTTTGCGCAAACACGCCTGCACCCTGATCCCATGCAGTTTCTTGCTTTGAAACCCTAGAGAGTTTCAGGGGAGACGCTTTGCCCAATCGAAAACCATTGCATTAATTCCCCAGCCACACACGGGAAATCAGAATATCCGCTTTGCGCCGGATAGAAATTACAAAACGCAACCCGGATATGGAGCCCACTTAAAACCATCCGTTTTAAGTGACGGCGTTCGTCACCCTGAAAAAGGCCATTATCGCCATGAAGAAATCCAGGTTATCGACCAGTGATTTTGCAGGTTTGCCCAGAGCCATGGGCGCATCGTTGGTGGCGGCGGCGTTGTCCGCCTTACTGCTGGCGGGGTGCGGCGGCGGGGACTCATCCGCCACTGCCAACCCCAGCGGCGTTGCCGCCAATGCGGGCAATGCGACCACGCAACCGGTGACGGCCGCGGTGCCGCCCGACCAGCCGTATGTGGACCCGAACGTCTACGGCACCGGCCCCAACGACGCGCTGGCCGCCGACCCCGGCGAAAACGCCGCCATCACGCACCACACGGTCACGATCGGTGGCAAGAGCATCGCCTACACCGCCACCGCCGGCCACCTGACGACGATCGACCCCGTCACCTCGCAATCCAACGCCACGATGTTCTACGTGGCGTACACGCAGGACAACCCCGATCCGTCGAAGCCGCGTCCGGTGACGTTCTTCTATAACGGCGGCCCAGGCTCGTCATCGGTGTTCCTGCTGCTGGGCTCGTTCGGGCCGAAGCGGTTGCAGTCGTCGTTCCCGAACTTCACGCCGCCCGCGCCGTACAAGCTGCCGGACAACCCCGACAGCCTGCTCGACCGCTCCGATCTCGTGTTCATCAACCCGGTGGGCACCGGCTATTCGGCCGCCATTGCACCGGCCAAGAACAAGGACTTCTGGGGCGTGGATCAGGATGCACGCTCGATCGACCGCTTCATCCAGCGCTACCTGACCAAGTACTCACGCTGGAACTCACCCAAGTTCCTGTTCGGCGAGTCGTATGGCACGGCGCGCAGTGCGGTGGTGTCGTGGGTGCTGCATGAAGACGGCATCGAGCTGAACGGCATCACGCTGCAGTCGTCCATCCTCGACTATGCGAATGCGCTCTCAGCCGTCGGCACCTTCCCGACGCTCGCCGCGGACGCGTGGTACTGGAAGAAGACGACGGTCAACCCGCCGCCCGGCGACCTCGACAGCTACATGGCTCAGGTGCGCGACTACGCGGACAACACGCTCGCACCGCTGGCACAGGCGCCAAGCGCCGCGGACGGCGGCTTCGTCAACGTGCGCCTGAACCTGAATCTGTCGGCCGCGCAAACGATGGGCTCGTACATCGGTACCGATCCGATCTCGCTGATCCAGACCTTTGGCAATCCGGCTGCGCTGGGCAATGTGCCGTCGCAGAACAACAACCCGCCGTACACGTTCTTCCTAACGCTGAACCCGGGCATCCAGATCGGCCAGTATGACGGCCGCGCCAACTACACGGGCAAAGGCATCGCACCGTTCATCCTGCCGAATTCGGGCAGCAACGATCCGTCGATCTCCAACATCGGCGGCGTGTACACGGTGCTGTGGAACAGCTACCTGAACACCCAGCTCAAGTACACGTCGACCTCGTCGTTCGTGGACCTGAACGACGCCGTGTTCAACAACTGGGACTTCAGCCATATCGACCCGACAGGCGCCAACAAGGGCGGCGGCAACACGCTGTACACCGCCGGCGACCTCGCCTCGACGATGAGCCTGAACCCCGACCTGAAGGTGCTGCAGGCCAGCGGCTACTACGACGCCGTCACGCCGTTCCACCAGACCGAGCTGACGCTGGCGCAGATGCCGCTGGACCCGGCCATCAAGGCCAAGAACCTGACGATCAAGAATTACCCGTCGGGCCACATGATCTATCTGAACGATGCGTCGCGCACCGCGCTCAAGGGTGATCTGGCCGCGTTCTACGATGGCGTGATGGCGGACCGTCCGGCCCTGATGCGGGTGCAAAGCCTGCAACGCCTGCCGAGTGGGCCGAAGAAGTAGTCGCCTGAAGGCGGAAAAGCAAACCGCCCGACCGGGTTCAGGCCTGGTCGGGCGGTTTTTTGTTTGGACATCGAGCCGACGTCAGGCCATGTCTTCTGCCTGATGGCCAGAGGGTTTTGCATCGGCACGCATGAGCCACAGCACGCCCGCCAGGATCAGCGCACCGCCCGTCATCTGCATGGGCGCGATCGACTCGCCGAGCAGCAACGCCGCCAGCAACACCGTCACCACGGGCTCTAGCGTCGACAGCATCGACGCCTGCGCCGCCCCCAGCTTCTGCAGGCCGGCAAAGAACGTCAGGATCGCCACCACCGTCGAGAGACCGGCAATTGCCAGCGCCGCCGCCCATCCACCAACGGTGCCGGGCAATTGCGTAGGCGCGCCAACCAACGCCATGCCCGTGTAGACCACAGCCGCTGCGGTGCAAATGACGGTGGTGCACGCCAGCGGATCCAGCCCACGCGTCACGCGCGCACCGACCGTGATGTAGATCGAGTAGATCACCGCAGAGGTTACGCCCAGCGCAATGCCAAGCAGGCTGCCACCCGACAGGCCGGCGCCACCAACGGTCAACCCCGCCCCCACGGAGCACAGCACCAGCGCGATGATGGCCGTCGCGGTCAATCGTTCGCGCAGGAAGATTGCCGCCAGCACCGTCACGAACATCGGATACAGATACAGCAGCAGCGCCACCAGGCTGGCCGGCGCGTAGTTCAGCGCAGAGAAAAACGTGAACGACTGCCCCGCGTAACCAATGCCACCCATCGCCGCCAGCCCCGCCACACGCGACCACGGCGGGATGCCGATGCGCCGCACGCGCATCACCACCATCAGCGCTACGGCAGCGATGACGAAACGCACCATCAGCAGGCCCACCACGTTGGCGCCGCTCGCATAGGCGTAGTGCGTGAAGATGGCCATCGCGCCGAATGAGGCGGCGGACACGGCGATCAGCAGTACGCCAAGGAGCTTGTCGGCCGCGCGTGCAGCGAGAGGGGAGTCTGCGTTTTGTCTCATGGTCTGCGGCGTTGTTTGTGGGATCGCCGTCTGCGGTGTGGGGCGGCCATTGTAGCGTCGGCGTCGCACCGGCACGCGGCGGGGCACGCCGGTACAATGGCGGGATCATGTTCAATCCCACCCGTGACGAAGTCCGCCAGTTCTTTTGCGGCGCCTGGCGCAAGCACCGCCAGGCCGAAATCCTCACGCCGCTCGAAGCCATGGCGGTCGACTGGATGCAACAGCATCCCGAATACCACGACACCCTGGAAGCCGGCGACGACGCCCTCGCCCGCGACTACACGCCAGAAAGCGGCCAGAGCAACCCGTTCCTGCACTTGTCGATGCATCTGTCGATCAGCGAGCAGGTGTCGGTGGACCAGCCGCGCGGCATTCGCGCCGCGTATGAGGCGCTGGCCCAGCGGCTGGACTCGCCGCACGAGGCGCAGCATCAGGTGATGGAGTGCCTCGGCCAGATGCTGTGGACCGCCCAACGCACTGGCCTGCCGCCCGATGGCGAAACCTACATCGAATGCGTGCGCAAGCGCGCCACCGCCCGATAAGCGCAACCGCATCCGCCAATAAAAAAACCGCTCCGAAGAGCGGTTTTTCTTTGCCGATGCGCTGGCTTACTTCTTGAGCACCAGAGAACCCGGCAACGACTCGATGTACGCGGCGATGTCCTTCAACTCTGCCTGCGTGAACGGGTGCGGGTTGCCGTCTTTGTCGTTCTTGGAAGGATTGGCATTCACTTGACCCGCCATGATGGCGTTGCTGCGACCCATCAGCGGGTTGTTGCTGGTCTGATAAGCCAGCAGCGCGTGGTAGATGTAATCACCATGCTGGCCAGCCAGCTTCGGGTAGTCCGGCGAGATGGGGGCGTTCAGGCCGGCACCATGGCAAGCCACGCAGCCGCCCTTCTCTACCAGTTGCTTGCCCTTTTCCAGATCAGCGGCATGCGCAGAGACAGCGACACCCAGCATCAACGCGCCCAGACCGGACGAGATTGCGAGCGAGATCTTTTTCATATTCGTCCTCGTCACTTCTGGGGGTTGTTTTGGGTGGCGGCCGTCTGCTGCGAGTAATACGCAGCAAGGTTGGCGATGTCCTGATCGTTCAGCGACCCGGCAATGGCGCGCATGGTCGGATGCTTGCGATCACCCTTCTGATACGCATGCAGCGCGCTTTCGATGTACTTGGCGTTCTGGCCGCCCAGATAGGGCACGCGATACACCTCGGGGAACGACGTCTTGTAGTCCGGAATGGCATGGCAGCCGATGCACATGGCGACCTTGTTTTCGGCAGCGGCCGCGTTGCCTTGCACGTCAGCTGCGGCGGCGGTGCTGGCGGTGGTCAGCGCGCCTAATGTGCCCAATGCGGCCACCATGGTGAGGATCTTTTTCATCTCGTTCTTAAGCGTGGAGTTTCAGAATCCTGCCCGCCCTGCCTGCCTCACTGTCCGCCGGCTGTCTCTCTGGGCGCCTTCACCGGCTGCTGGCCGCAGTCTGCTGACTCAGGCCATGAGACGGTCGTTTGAGGTGCGTCAAACCGGCGCATTGTAACGCACGGTTTTTTTCTCAGTCCAGTTAGGGGTCCCGTGACTTGACAGCGCGGAATGGCGCGCCACGTACGCCCCATCAGCGCACCCTCAGCGCCCGGCGGCAAACAGCCAAATGCTCTTATACTGGCCGTTTCCCCAATCTTTTACCGCTCAGTAGGCTTGCACGATGAACACCACCACCTCGCCTGCCCCGTCCGACCAGCGCGCGCGTTTTGAAGGCTCCGACCAGTACGTCGCCACCGATGACCTCAAGCTCGCCGTCAACGCATCGATGACGCTGCAGCGCCCGCTGCTCATCAAGGGCGAGCCCGGCACCGGCAAGACCATGCTGGCCGAGGAAGTGGCCGCCGCGCTGGGCATGCCGCTGCTGCAGTGGCACGTCAAATCGACCACCAAGGCGCAGCAGGGCCTGTACGAATACGACGCCGTCTCGCGCCTGCGCGATTCACAGCTCGGGGACGACAAAGTCCACGACATCCGCAACTACATCGTCAAGGGCGTGCTGTGGCAGGCCTTTGAGGCGGACGAGCCCGTCGTGCTGCTGATCGACGAGATCGACAAGGCTGACATCGAATTCCCCAACGACCTGCTGCGCGAGTTGGACCGCATGGAGTTCTACGTGTACGAAACGCGCGAGACCATCCGCGCCAAGCACCGCCCGCTGGTGATCATCACGTCGAACAACGAGAAGGAACTGCCCGACGCGTTCCTGCGCCGCTGCTTCTTCCACTACATCAAGTTTCCGGATGCCGAGACGATGCAGGCCATCGTCGATGTGCACTACCCAGGCATCAAGCCGGCGCTGGTCAAGGCCGCACTGGATGCGTTCTACGAGATGCGCAACCTGCCGGGGCTGAAGAAGAAGCCGTCGACCTCCGAGCTGATCGACTGGCTCAAGCTGCTGCTGGCCGAAGACATTCCGCCGGATGCGCTGCGCAGCCAGGACAAGAGCGCGGCCATTCCGCCGCTGCACGGCGCGCTGCTCAAGAACGAGCAGGACGTGCATCTGTTCGAGCGCCTTGTCTTCATGAACCGCGCCAACCGCTGAACGGACCCTGACAATGCCGCGCCTGATCGAGCCCGTCACCCTGTCCGGCCAGCACGCCTGGCTGGAGCCGCTCGGCCCCGAGCACGAAGACGAAGTGCGCACCGCAGCCGCCGATGGCGAACTGTGGAAGCTCTGGTACACGTCCGTGCCGTCGCCTGAAAAAGTCGGCGATTGGCTAGCGACTGCGCTGGACATGCGTGAGCGCCTCGGTGCCATGCCCTTCGTCGTGCGTGAGATGCGCGGCGGGCAGCCGGGCAAAGTCGTCGGCGCCACGCGCTTCTTCAATGTGGACGAGGCCAACCGTCGGCTGGAAATCGGCCACACGTGGTATTCGAAATCCGCCCAGCGCTCGGGCATCAACACGGAATGCAAGTTGCTGCTGCTCACGCACGCGTTCGAGACGCTGCGCTGCATTGCCATGGAATTCCGCACGCATTGGATGAACCACCAGAGCCGCGCCGCCATCGCCCGCCTGGGCGCCAAGCAGGATGGCGTGCTGCGCAATCACCAGCGCATGCCGGATGGCAGCTTCCGCGACACAGTGGTGTTTTCGATCATCGAATCGGAATGGCTGACCGTGAAACGCCATCTGCAATACAAGCTGGAGCAGCCGCGCACCTGAGCGCCGGAGGACCACCATGCTGATCGATTTCTTCTTCACCCTGCGGCACGCCAAGCTGCCGGTCTCGGTCAAGGAATACCTGACGCTGCTCGAAGGGCTCAAGCAACAGGTCATCGCGCCCTCGCTCGATGAGTTCTACTTCCTGGCGCGCATGACGCTGGTGAAGGACGAGAAGCACTTCGACAAGTTCGATCAGGCCTTCGGCGCCTACTTCAAGGGCGTGGAAGGTGCCGTCGACTGGCGTGCGGACATTCCGCTCGACTGGCTCACCAAGAAGCTGGAGCGCGAGCTCTCGCCCGAAGAGAAAGCCAAGATCGAGGCGATGGGCGGGCTCGACAAGCTGATGGAACGCCTGAAGGAACTGCTGAACGAACAGCACGAGCGCCACGAAGGCGGCAACAAGTGGATCGGCACCGGCGGCACGTCGCCGTTCGGGCACGGCGGCTACAACCCTGAGGGCATCCGCATCGGCGGACCATCGAAGGGCAACCGCACGGCGGTCAAGGTGTGGGAGGCGCGCGCGTACCGGGACTACGACGACACCGTCGAACTGGGCACGCGCAACATCAAGGTCGCGCTGCGCCGCCTGCGTAAGTTCGCGCGTGACGGCGCCGACATCGAGCTGGATCTGGACGACACCATCCACTCCACCGCCGCCAACGCCGGGCTGCTCGACATCAAGATGCGCCCCGAGCGGCACAACAACGTCAAGGTGCTGATGCTGATGGATGTGGGCGGCTCGATGGATGACCACATCAAGCGGGTGGAAGAACTGTTCTCCGCCGCCAAGACGGAGTTCAAGCATCTGGAGTACTACTACTTCCACAACTGCGTGTACGAGCACCTGTGGAAGAACAATCGGCGCCGCCATGCGGAGCGCTTTTCCACGTGGGATGTCATCCGCAAGTATCCGCCCGACTACAAGCTGATCTTCGTGGGCGATGCGACGATGAGCCCGTACGAGATTCTGCAGGCTGGGGGCTCGGTGGAATACAACAACGCCGAAGCTGGCGCGGTGTGGCTCAAGCGGTTGATTGAGCAGTTTCCGAAGTTTGTTTGGCTGAACCCGGAGCCGGAGGGGTTGTGGGAGTACCGGCAGTCCATCTCGGTCATCAACCAGATCGTTAAGACGCGGATGTATCCGGTGACGATTGCTGGACTGGAATCGGCGATGCGGTTGTTGTCTAAGTGACGTTTTTTGAGGGTTGGTTTTTGTGTTGCTGGTCCATCCCTTGTTTCATCCCCTGCCGGGGCTGACTCACTTTCTTTGGTCTTGCCCAAAGAAAGTAAGCAAAGAAATGCGCGCCCGATGCGGCGACAACCTCCTTGAATTTATGTCGCAAGGAGGGAGGGGAGGCAAACTCGCTGCGCTCAGACAAGCCTCCCCTCTTTTTCCTCCTTGCAACAGAAATTCAAGGCGCCGCATAGGGCAGGGAAAGTCAAAAGACAAAACCAAACCATCTGGGCACCCGCCAAGACGACAAGGCCAACCTCACGGGGGGGCGGCCTTTATCTTTTGACGTTTCTGCCCTTGATGGCGCCTTGGATTTTTGTTGCGGGGAGGAAAAAGGAAGGAGCCTTGTCTGAGCGCAGCGAGTTTGGCTCCTTCCCCTCCCCGCGACACAAATCCAAGGGGAAGTCGCCATCTCGGGCGCGCCTTTCTTTTGCTTACTTTTCTTTGGCAAGACAAAGAAAAGTGAGTCGGCCCCGGCAGGGGACGATACCCGGGAGGCACCAGAAGCAAAAATTCAAATCGCCAACGCCTCTTCTTGCCCAGCATTAGCACTACGCAAACCCTCAGCCCACCCCTTAGTCGGCAACTTAAGCGAAGCCTGCAACGCCGCAGCGCGCTCCTTCACATCCTCCCAGCTCACCCGCAGCGGCGGCCCGTTAAACGCCAGCGCAATCACGTTCCCATCATGCACTTCAGGGAAAACGAGCACGCGGTTATCAAACGCATCGCAGATCCGCTCGATATTGCGCGGGAAGCTGGTGTGGTCCCCAAACAGGTTGATCGTCATCACGCCGGGTGAGCGCAGCACCTGCCGGCAAGCCTTGTAGAATGCCGGCGTATCGAGCACCGGTCCACGCGCGGTAGCGTCGTACAGGTCAATCTGCAACGCATCGACGGTGCCGTGGTTGCTGGCATCCATCACCCAGTCGTAGGCGTCTTGCTCCAACACCTTCAAGCGCGCATCGTTGAACGGCATGTTGAACATGCTGTGCGCTGCGACGATGACCGAGGGGTTCAACTCCACCGCCGTCACTTGCGCAGGCGCGAGCTGGCGATGGCAGAACTTGGTCAGCGCAGCCGCGCCAAGACCAAGCTGCACGACATGGAAATCCGGTCGTGAGGCGGGGTCGAGAAACAGCAGCCATGCCATCATCTGCTGGGCATATTCCAGCTCGATGGCATCAGGCTTGGACAGGCGCATGGCGCCCTGCACCCACTCGGTGCCGAAGTGCAGGTAACGCACGCCCGACAGTTCGGAGAATGTGACCGGCGCAAAGCGCGGAGCCATGCGTTTAGGTTCATCGTCACGGTCTAGCCGATCTTCGCGCTTGGCGCGGGCAGGACGGCGCGAGGCCACGGCCTCGATGGATTTACGTTTCAACAGCGTCATAAAGCGGATCAACGGGAAGAAGACTGAGCGGCGGCCGCACGCTGCAGCCATTCGCGGTTGTGGTCTTTGGCGTAGCGCGTCCAGTGTTTGGCGTCGCGCAGGATTTCTTCAAACAGGGCCTGGGCGCGCTGCTTGTCGGCATCATTGTTCTGAGCGAGCAGCCATTCGCCGAACAGGCAGCGGGCGGCGGCATCGTTGGCACAGGTCAGAGCTTGCTCGAACGCGTCGCGGGTGTTCGGTGCGTTCTTCGCGGCCAACGCGCGGGCGTACAGCAACGTCGGATCGGGCTGCTGACGCGTTACGCGGTGCGCTTCGAACAGCGTGTCGAGCGTGTTCTTGGCAAGCGCCGCATCGCCGGTGGCGAACTGTGCGCGGGCCAGCCCCAGCAGCACAGCGGGGTCGCCGGCAAACGGGCCGGTAGCAGCCTGCTCGAAGTGTTCGCGCGCCTCCTTGGCGTTGCCCGCCTCCAGCAAGGCTTCGCCCAGGCGCAGGCGGTGCTGCACGGTCGGTGCGCGGTCGAAGTCGTTGCGTGCCTCGCGCACGGCGCGGTTGGGGTCGATCAGTTGCGTGACGGCGCGGCTAGCAACGCGGGCACCGCGTGAATGGCGCATCTCCGGCAGGTAGATCGCAAAGAAATACACCACGCTGCCAAACAGCGGAAACGCGAAGAGGATGAACAGCCAGTACATGTTCTGGTTGCTGCGCACGACGTGCACGGCAAAGAACAACGCGACGATGACGTGAAACCCGATTCCAAGGAACGGCATGTTAAGGCCCGATAACAGAAGGCGCCGACACCCCCCGTGCCGGCCACGGGCGCGATTGTGACACGCGCCGAGCCCCGCAGGGCTCGTGCGAACGGCGCCCCTGCCCTTCAGGGCCGGCCGAGATAGTCGAACTTGCCGATCTCCACGCCGTTATGCCGCAGCAGCGCGTAAGCCGTGGTGATGTGGAAATAGAAGTTCGGCAGTACGAAGCCGCGCAGGTAGTCGAGCCCGTTGAATTGGAGTTCACGCGTGGGGCTTTTGAGCGTGATCTGCCGCTCTTCGCTGCCGGCAAACGCCGCCGCATCGATGCTGTTGACGAACGCCAGCGTCTTGGCGATGCGCGCCTTCAGCTCGTCAATGGACGTCTCAGTGTCCGCATACGACGGCACCTCGTTGCCCGACAGGCGGGCCGCCCCGCCCTTCGCCATATCGCACGCAATCTGCACCTGGCGCGTGAACGGATGCATGTCCGGCGCCAGACGCGCGTTCAACAGATTGGCCGGATCGAATTTCTTGGCTTCGGCATGCGCAGCGGCCTTGTCCAGCAGCGCGGTCAGGTTGGCGAGCATGCGGTTGACGGTGGGCACCAGAAATTCGTACATCGACGGGGTGGTCATGTGAAAAGCGCTCCTTGGATGGATTGGGATGTGTGACCGGTATGTGTCCGGCGTTGCGCATAGGCGCGCGGTGCACAGTGTAGGCGGACGATCGGATCGTCGCTCAATGCACCGACTGCCGAACAACGGGCGCGCAGCGCTATCGGCGTCCATTGAGGACCGGCGCGTGCCACGCCGGCAACACGGGCATCGGAACCCAAATCGCTGGCTTACCCTACCCTGGGATACGCTCGAACGTGTCCGCGTTAGTCGCGACCGCATGCGGCCATGCCTGCTTGTCCGACACAACGTGCCAGACAGTTTGCATCTTGCCCTCGCGCAACACACCCGTGAACGCGCACACCATGTCGCCTTTGGGCGTCGCCCCGGCGAAGGCAAATGCAATGCAATCGCCATGGCATGTTCCGACCACCTCGTAATCCCGCCCAAAGAAACCGCTGTCATGCAGCGCGGTCCGGAATGAGCCGGATAGGCGGCTGCCCTCTTCGTTCAATGTCACGACGGAGCCGTACTGGTTCCGCCAGCTTCCAGTCCAAGTTGCCATCTCGCCTCCTCGTCCTGCCGAATAGGTTGGCAATAGGCACAACGAGCAGCATGGCGCGTACCTGTTCGTGCGTGTCACACGCTGGCGATGGTCAGCGTTGCGTGGCAATCAGCCGCGGCTCACTGTCGGTTATTCCCGCAAAAAATAGAAGACGGGCCTGTTTTGCAAGGACTTGTTGGCCCGTCGATGGACAGTTGTGCAAACGTCGATTTCGCTTAGCGCGGCGCCGTACTGCTTGACCCAGTGGCTGCTCCGCTGGCACTGCCGCTTGAGCTTGTGCCGGTCCCATATCCAGGCTGAGACATCGAGCCCCCAGGCGTCACACTCCCCGAGCCTGCGGCCGAACCCGTTCCGCTACCGGCGGCAGTACAGCCGGCCAGAACGCTGGCAATGGCAAATGCAAGTGCACTGATTAAAGTTGTCTTCCTCATGTGGTCCTCCATCTTTCGGGTGATCAGTCTTCCCCAGGGCACTCAGGTGAGGTTCCTAAGGGACTGTGATGACCCAGGAGCAAACGCCGTTCCAACGCGCCCACATTCTTCGGGTGAAGGGGCAAACATCGATCGGGGACGAGATGGAAAAGACGCGGCCGCAGTCCGCAGTTGGACGACAACGAGATGCCGCCGCCGAGCTTGCTGCCTTGGCTGTATTCGCTCAGACGCTGTCAGTCAGGCATATCCAGCCATGACCGCAGTTGCCGCCAAACGTGCAGCTTTTCGGAGTACGGAACCGTATACGCCGGACTACTGGAAGGAAGCCGCAGGACGTGATGCCGATCACCATGCCGCCCGAGCACCTTCAAACCCATGCGTTCGGCAGTCCCACCATTGAAAGCAATCACAGCCAGCTTTGATAGCGATTCGATTAGGCCCACCAAATCATTGCCGGCGTGGTCTTTGATCTTGCTGTCGAGACTGCCCTCGCGCTTGGCCTCGGCCACCACATCCCACAGGCCGATGCGATGCGCGAGCAGCGCCTGCAGCCGTGCCTCGTATGCCATGCCGGGCAGATCCTCGCCAATGACCTCACCGACGAGGCGCCAGAACTGATTGTGCTTGTAGGCGTAGTACTGCGATTGCGCCAGCGATGCTTCACCGGGGAGGCTGCCCAGGATCAACACGCGCGTCTGCGTGTCGACGACAGGAGGAAAGCATCGCTTGAGCGTCACTGCAGTGGACGAATCGCCGATCAGGCCAGCAGGCGGTTCACGCGTTGCACGTAAGCCGCCGGGTCGGTCAGCGAGCCGCCTTCGGCCAGCAGTGCTTGATCGAACAGCACGTGCAGGCGATCCTCAAACGCAGCGCGGTCCTGTTCATTGCCGGTGACGGTTTCCAGCAGCGCGAGCTTGCGCACCAGCGGATGCGTCGGGTTCAGCTCCAGCACCGGCTTGCTGTCAGGCGCCTGCTGACCGGCTTGCTTGAGCAGACGCGCCAGCGTGCCGCTGATGTCGCCCTCGTCCGCCACCAGGCACGACGGCGAATCGGTCAGGCGATGCGTGATGCGCACGTCCTTGGCCTTATCGGTCAGCACGGCCTTGGCGCGCTCGACCAGCGCCTTGAACTCGCCTTCCACCTTGGCGTGCTCGGCCTTTTCGGCTTCGTCTTCCATCGCGCCCAGGTCGAGATCACCGCGCGCCACCGACACGAGTTCCTTCTCTTCAAAGTCGTGCAGGAACGAGAGCATCCACTCGTCCACGCGATCGGTCAGCAGCAGCACTTCCACGCCCTTCTTGCGGAAGATTTCCAGGTGCGGGCTCGACTTGGCGGCCGTCCAGTTCTCGGCGGTCACGTAGTAGATCTTGTCCTGACCTTCCTTCATCCGGCCAATGTAGTCGGCCAGCGAGACAGTCTGCGCACTGTCTTCGTTGTGCGTGGAAGCAAAGCGCAGCAGCTTGGCGATGCGGTCCTTGTTGGCGTGATCCTCGCCAATGCCTTCCTTCAGCACCTGGCCGAAGTGCTGCCAGAAGGTGGCGTACTTGTCCTTCTCAGCTGCGTCATCCGACTCGGCCATCGATTCAAGCATGCCCAGCACGCGCTTGGTCGAGCCCTCGCGGATGGCCTTCACATCGCGGCTTTCCTGCAGGATTTCGCGCGACACGTTCAGCGGCAGGTCCGCCGAATCGATCACGCCCTTCACGAAGCGCAGGTAGCCCGGCAGCAGTTGCTCGGCGTCGTCCATGATGAAGACGCGCTTGACGTACAGCTTCAGGCCGCTGCGGCGTTCACGGTCCCACAGGTCGAACGGGGCGTTGGTGGGTAAGTACAGCAGTTGCGTGTATTCGCTGCGGCCTTCCACGCGGTTGTGCGTCCAGGCGAGCGGCTTGCCGTTTTCGTGTGCGATGTGCTGGTAGAAGGCGATGTACTGCTCGTCCGTCACGTCGGCGCGCGGGCGGGCCCACAAGGCGCTGCCCTGGTTGATGGTTTCCCATTCGTCCTGGGCGACCATTTCCTTCTTCTCTTCGTCCCACGTTTCCTTGCGCATCTGGATCGGCAGGGAGATGTGGTCCGAATACTTCTGCACGACCGACTTGATGCGCCAGGCAGAGAGGAAATCGTCCTCGCCCTCGCGCAGGTGCAGCGTGATGGTGGTGCCGCGCTCGGCGCGCTCGATGGTGTCGACCGTGAATTCGCCGTCGCCGGTGCTTTCCCAGCGCACGCCTTCATTGGCGGCCACGCCGGCGCGACGCGATTCCACCGTCACGCGGTCAGCCACGATGAAGGCCGAGTAGAAGCCCACGCCAAACTGGCCGATCAGCGCCGCGTCTTTCTGCTGGTCGCCGGAGAGTTGGCTGAAGAACTCGCGCGTGCCCGAGCGGGCGATGGTGCCGAGGTTGCGGATGGCCTCGTCGCGGCTCATGCCGATGCCGTTGTCGGCAATGGTGATGGTGCGTGCCGCGGCATCGAAGCCGATGCGGATGCCGAGCTCACCGCCGCCTTCGAGCAGCGACGGGTCGGCGATGCCCTCGAAGCGCAGCTTGTCCACCGCATCCGACGCATTGGAAACCAGTTCCCGCAGGAAGATTTCCTTGTTGCTGTACAGCGAGTGGATCATCAGATGCAGAAGCTGCTTCACTTCTGCCTGGAAAGCCATCTTCTCGTGCGGTGCGCTCATGGTGTGCGTAAAAAGTCAGAAAAGTGGAAAGAGAAGCGGGCTACACCTTGCGCGTGCGCCCGCATGAATTTGTGAGGCTAGATAGGGTGTGGGGCGAGGTTTTCAAGCCCCGCGTTCCAACTGCTCCGCTAGGAACCGGAGCATGTCGGGGTCGTTGCTGGTGGCGATGTTGAAGCGCATCCACGTTGAGGGCATCTGCGACGGCGAGAACAGGCTCCCCGGCGCAAACACGTAGCCGTGCTCGTGCCCGGCACGGGCGATGGCGTTGGTGTCCTGCCCCGTATCGGCCCAGAGGAACATGCCCGCGCCCTGCTGCGCAAACAGCTTCAGGCCCATGCGCTCCAGGTTGCGCTGCACGCCGTCACGGGCGCGGTCCAACCGGCCGCGTACACGGTCAACATGCTTGCGGTACTGGCCTTCGGTGAGGATCTTGTACAACACCCGCTCGTTGATCTCGGGCGTGGTCAGCCCCGCCAGCAGCTTGCTGTCGGTCAAATTCTTGGCCAGCTCCGGATGGCACGCGATAAAGCCCACGCGCAGGTTGATCGCCAGCGTCTTGGAAAAACTGCTCAGGTAGATCACACGGCGCAACTGGTCGAGGCTCGCCAGGCGCGTGCCTTGATGCCCAGGCGGCGCGAGGTCCCCGTAGATGTCGTCTTCGACGATCAGGAAGCCGTACTGCTCGGCCAACCGCAACAACTGGAACGCCTTGGCAGCGGAGAGCGACGTGCCCGTCGGGTTGTGCAGGATCGAGTTGATGATCAGCAGCTTGGGCCGACGCACCTGCACCAGGCCCTCCAACGCGACCAGGTCCGGCCCCTCGGTGGTGTAAGGCACGCCGATCACCTGTGCGCCCTGCGCGGCAAAGCGGCCAAACATCAGGAACCACGCCGGATCGCCCACCAGCACCGTATCGCCGGGCTGCACGTACTGGCGTGCAATCAGGTCGAGCGATGAGGTGATGCCCGAGGTCATGACAATCTGATCGGGCCGCGCGCCGATCTCCAGTTCCGCAAGGCGCGTCTGCAATTGCTGGCGCAGCGGCAAAAAGCCTTGCGGCAAGCCGGGCGCCAGAAACTGGCTGCCGTTTTGGCGGCCCAGTGTGCGCAGCGCGTTGGCAATCAACTCGCCATCCAGCCAGCCGTTGGGCAAAAAACCTGTCCCTGGCGATTTGCGCGGCTCGGCCGACAGAAACATGTTCCGCAACAGCCAAGTCACGTCGATCTTGCGCCCAACCGCCTGCAGCGGCGGCGCGACAGGCTCCTCGGGCAGCGGCGATTGGCGCTCCTTCACATAGAAGCCCGAGCCGCGGCGCGATTCCAGATAGCCCTGCGCCACCAGCCGCTCATAGGCCTCGACCACCGTGAAGCGCGAAATGCTCTTCTCCTGCGCCAGTTGCCGGATCGACGGCATGCGCATGCCGGCGCGGAACACGCGCTCGTCGATGCGCATGCGCGCCCATTCGGTCAACTGATCCACCAGCGTCATCTGCGCCGAGGGGATCGGATCGGGCAATTGCTCCGCAGCTGGCCGGGCAGCGGCGCGCCGGGCATCCAGACTGACGATTTGGGGGGAAGCGGTCATGACGGAGTGGGCAAAGGAAGGGGCCGAAAACTGTACAGAAGGCGCCACGACAAAGTGTACAGGTACTGTACAGACACACTTCGGTAGGATCAAGGTCAGAAATCTGCCCCCCATCAATCGGAGACCCTGCCATGCCCACGCTCAAACGCTTTGACGAAGACGCCTACCGCACCACCTGCGACGCCACCGTCATCGCCGTGCACCCGGAAGGCATCGAGCTGGACGCCACGGTGTTCTACGCCCGCAGTGGCGGCCAGGCGGGGGACACCGGCACGCTCGTCCTGGGAGATGGGCAGACCGTGGCGATTGCCGACACTGTCTACAGCCCCGATCGCCAGACCGTGCTGCATGTGCCGGCCGAGGGCGCGGACCTCGCCCTGCTCGCGCCCGGCACGCTCGTCACTGCCACCATCGACTGGGACCGCCGTCATCGACTGATGCGGCTCCATACGTGCCTGCACCTGCTGGGCTCGCTGATTCCGGTGCCCGTCACCGGCTGCGGTATCTCGCCGGATTCCGGCCGCGTCGATTTCGACCTGCCCGAATCGACGCTCGACCGCGACACGCTCACCGAGCAACTGAACGCACTCATCGGCCGCAACACGCCGGTGCGCATCGACCTGATCACGCCGGAAGAACTGGCCGCGCAGCCTGAACTCGTGCGCACCATCGGCGCGGCGCCGCCGGCGGGCGCGTCGGCCATCCGCATCATTCATATCGACGGCATCGACCGCCAGCCCTGCGGCGGCACCCACGTGCGCGCCACTGGCGAGATTGGCCGCGTGGTCGTCACCAAGATCGAAAAGAAGAGCCGCCAGAACCGCCGCGTGGCGGTGGCTTTTGCTGACTGAGCGCCGCCATGCACCCTTCCACGTCCCTGCCCCTGCACCACACCCCCGACCACGCTGAACGCCGCGGCCTGCTGCTCGGCTTCATTGGCGTGGCGATTTTCAGCCAGACGCTGCCGTTCACCCGCATGGCCGTTGCCGAGCTGGATGCCACCTTCGTCGCACTAGCGCGCGCGGTATTGGCGAGCGTACTGGCGCTAGGTCTGCTGGCCGCGACGGGAGCGTTTTCCGCCGCCAAACGGCCGCGCGGCAACCAGTGGTGGCAACTCGCGGTGACGGCGATGGGCGTGGTGGTTGGCTTTCCGCTGTTTTCATCGCTGGCGATGCGCGATGTGCCGGCCGCGCACGGCGCCATCATCACCGGCCTGCTGCCGCTGGCGACTGCCATCTTTGCCGCGTGGTTCGGACGCGAACGGCCGTCGACGGGGTTCTGGCTGTGCGCGGTGGTGGGCAGTGTGCTGGTCGTCTCATTTGCGCTGCTGCAAGGTGCGGGCACCCTGCACCGGGCGGACTGGCTGCTCTTCGCCGCCATGGTGACGGGCGCCCTCGGCTATGCAACCGGCGGCCGGCTCGCACGCGAATTGGGCGGCATGCAGACGATTGCCTGGGCGCTGGTCGTCTCGCTACCGGTATTACTGCCGGTGGTGGGCGCGTTGGCATGGTTGCCCGCCACGCATCAGGCCGATGCGCTGGCGCATGCGTCGTCCCGCGCATGGATGGGGCTGGCGTACGTGTCGGCCTTCTCGATGTTCATCGGCTTCCTGTTCTGGTATTCGGGCCTGGCCGCGGGCGGTGTGGCGCGGGTCGGCCAGATACAATTGCTGCAGCCCTTTATGACGCTGATCGGCGGCTGGCTGCTGCTGGGTGAATCGCTCGACACGGCCACCGTCTTGTTTGCCCTGGCGGTGATTGCCGTGGTGGGCATCGGCCGCCGCACATCGGTGCGCCGCTAGCGTCATCCCCGTTCCGTTTTCTGCCACACCAAACAAGGAGTCTTCATGTCCGCCACGCACGACGCCCAGGCAAAACTCAAGCAACTGGGTATCGAACTGCCCGCCGCCGGCGCCCCTGCCGCCGCCTACGTCATGGCCGCACAGACCGGCAACCAGGTATTCCTGTCCGGCCACATTGCCAAGAAGGACGGCAAACCGTGGGTCGGCAAGCTCGGCGCCAACATGACAACGGAAGAAGGCAAGGCCGCCGCGCGCAGCATCGCCATCGACCTGATGGCCACGTTGAACACGCACCTGGGCGGCGACCTCAGCCGCGTCAAGCGCATCGTCAAGGTCATGAGCTTGGTCAATTCCACGCCCGACTTTACCGAGCAGCACTTGGTAACCAACGGCGCGTCGGAACTGCTGGCTGAGGTGTTTGGCGACGCCGGTAAGCACGCGCGCAGTGCGTTTGGCGTCGCGCAAATCCCGATGGGCGCCTGCGTCGAGATCGAACTGATCGCCGAAGTCTCTTAAAGCTGGCATTTGCCCCGTCTTGCCTATGCAAGGCTGGGGCGTCACCTGCTATTCTTTTCGTTTTGCCCACCTGTGGCGCCCGCTCACGAGGTGGGCACCGCGCAACACTAGGACCACACCATGGACCACACCGCCTGTACCTTCTCCAGCCGCGCTCAAAAACTGACCAGCTCGGCGATCCGGGAAATTCTCAAGATCACCGAGCGCCCCGAGGTGATTTCGTTTGCCGGTGGCTTGCCTGCCCCGGTCACCTTCCCGGTAGAGGCGATTCAGGCGGCGTGTGCCCGCGTGTTTGCAGACAACCCGCAGGCGGCCTTGCAGTACGGCCCCACCGAAGGGCTGTCGGGCTTGCGTGAATGGATCGCGCAGCGTCATGGCACCACGGCGTCGCGCGTGCTCATCACGACGGGCTCGCAACAGGGCCTGGACCTGTTGGGCAAGATCTTCATCGATCCGCACAGCAAAGTGCTGGTCGAAACGCCTAGCTACCTGGGCGCGCTGCAGTCGTTCTCGCTGTTCGAGCCGGACTACGCATCGGTGCCCAGCGACGACAAGGGCCTGCTGCCCGAGGCGCTCACCGACGAACTGACTGCCGGCGCGCGCTTCTTCTACACCATCCCGAACTTCCAGAACCCGACCGGCCGCCGCCTGCCGCTGGAGCGTCGCCAGGCCCTGGTGGCCCGTGCGAAAGAACTCGGCGTGCTGCTGGTGGAAGATGATCCGTACGGCGAGCTGAGCTACACCGGCGACGCCCTGCCCTCGCTGCGCTCGCTCAACCCGGACGGCGTGGTCTACATGGGCTCGTTCTCGAAGATCCTGGCGCCGGGCATGCGCCTGGGCTACATCATTGCGCCCGAACATATCCACTTCAAACTCGTGCAGGCCAAACAAGCTGCCGACCTGCACACGCCCAGCTTCACGCAGCGCGTGGCGTACGAAGTACTGAAGACGGGTCTGCTCGACACGCACATCCCCACCATCCGTGATCTGTATGGCAAGCAGTGCGAAGCGATGCTCGCTTCGCTCAAGCGCCACATGCCGGCCGGCGTGCACTGGAACCGCCCGGAAGGCGGCATGTTCATCTGGGTGGAAGTGCCGGAAGGCATCGACACGATGGCGCTGCTGGAAAAGGCCGTTGCGCGCAACGTGGCCTTCGTGCCAGGCGCGCCGTTCTACGCCAACGCACCGCGCCGCAACACCCTGCGCCTGGCCTTTGTGACCGTGTCGCCGGAGCGCATCGAACAAGGCGTGGCCGTGCTGGGTGAACTGCTGGGCGCGGAAATTGCGGCGCTCACGCCCAAGGCTGCCTAAGTCGTTACGTCACTCAATCAATCAAGAAAGGAGCCGTCGTCGATGTTGCGGATCTGGGGAAGACTCTCTTCGGTCAACGTGCAGAAAGTGGTGTGGTGCGCGCGCGAGCTGTCGCTGGACCACGAGCGCATCGATGTCGGCGGCGCCTTTGGGGGCGTCAATACGCCGGAATTCCTGGCGATGAACCCCAACGGCATGATCCCCGTCATCGAAGACGGCTTGAATGATTCGGGTGATACGCGCTTCGTGCTGTGGGAGTCCAACGCCATCGTGCGGTATCTCTCCGCGCGTTACGGCCCGGGCAACCTCTACCCGCTCGAACTGCATGAACGCGCCGAGGCCGACCGCTGGATGGATTGGCAAACCACAACGTACAGCCCGTCGATGGTGGATGCCTTCCTGCAACTCGTGCGCACGCCCGAAGACCAGCGCAACGCCGAGCTGATCGAGCGCTCGCGCAAGGCCGCGGAACGCACCACTGCCATCCTCGATGCGGTGCTGGCCAAGCAACCCTATGTAGCCGGCCAGCGCTTCACCATGGCCGACATCGCCTGCGGCTGCGCCACGCACCGCTGGCTGGGTCTGCCGATCGAACGCCCTGCACGCCCCAACCTCGAGCGTTGGATGACTGAACTGCGGGATCGGCGCGCAGCGCAGGAAGTGCTGGCGTTGCCTGTGGTGTAAGCCTCCGCCCAACCCACCTGCGGTAGCATCCTCAACCGCGCACGGTGCACCCCACCGGCGCGGTTTTTTGTTTCGATCGAGGAAACCTCGAATGCCATTCCAGAAAGCTTCCACCACCGTCGCCACCCTCCTGTGGGGTGCGCTCTACTTGGTTGCCGCCATCGTGTCGCACCGCCTGAACGGGCCGGTGGACATGACCGGGTATGTCTGGCTGCCGGCGGGCGTGGCCATGGCTGCGTTCATGCTGCGGACATACCGCGAATGGCCAGGGCTGGGCGCTGCATTTGCCGTGGCGCAACTGGCGTTGGCCGCCATCGAGCGCACCAACCCGGCACACGCCATGCTGTTCGTGCTCGACGAGGCGGGCAGCGCGGCGCTGGCCGTCGCCCTGGTGCGGTTGGCACGGGTGCCGCTTGAAGGCTTGTACTTCGTGCGGGCGATGTTGGTGGCGGGCGCCATCAGCGCGGTGTCGGGGGCACTGTTTGGGGCGGCGTGGTTTGCGTGGTCCCAGGGCGGCGCCTTTGGGCACGTGTTCCGCGTCTGGGGCGCATCGGACTTCCTTGGCGTGCTGATCGTCACGCCAGTGCTGGCGGCATGGTCGCGCTTTCGCGCATTTCGCTCGGGTGGCACGGACCGCACCGATTTCCTGCTCGGTTTAGCAGCCTTCATTGCGCTGGCGCTGTCGGCGTATGTGATCTTCGACGGCAACAGCGTCACCAAATTCGGCAGCGGCGTTGGCTTTGCGCTGACCTACGTGCCGCTGTTCTTCGCCGTGGTGGTGGCGCTGTTGTGGGGTGGCCGCGGTGGCTCGATGGCGGTCCTGCTGCTGACGCTGGTGGCGCTCATGCAAACCGCCGAGGGCGATGGCCCGTTTGCCGTGCTCGATCGCCATTACGGCCAGTCACTGCTGGAGGCGCAGTTGTACCTGGGTATTGCCGCGCTGCTGGTGCTGCTGGTGAGCGCGCTCAAAACGACGCGCGAACAACTACACGAGCAAAGCGCGCAATGGCAGAACCGCGTGGAGTTGGCGCTCGCGGCATCGAGTCAACTAGTCTACACCATTGACCCAGTCAGTGGCCGCATCGAGTGGGGCGGCGATGTGGTGCTCGCCTTCGGGCACGAGCCGGCGAGCATGGCTTCGGTATCGACCGTACTGCAACTCGTGCACCCGGACGACCGTGAGGCGCTGCGGGCCCGCTGGCTCGGCGCCCCATCGCTCGACGACGAAGCCGCGACCCCCGCGCGCCGCCAGACACTGCGCATCACCGCACGGGATGGCACGTTGCACACCGTGGTCGATACCGGCGGGCCACTCACGGACGCCATGGGCAACACGGCGCTGGTGGCCGGCACCTGGTCGGTCGAGACTGCACTGTGACATCCACCGTGCACGGCAGCACCGCCGTGCTGTTGATCCACGGCCTGGGCGGCACGGCCTATGACCTGGGCGTGTTGCAAAAGGCGCTGCGCAATGCCGGCGCCGTCACGCACGTGCCGACCCTGCCCGGCCACGGCACGCACCCGGAAGACCTGATCGGCACGCCCGCCGAGGCTTGGCTTGAAACGCTCGCGCAAACGTATCACCGGCTCGTCGCCGAACATGAGACCGTGCATATCGCGGGTATGTGCATGGGCGCGCTGTTGGCGCTGGTGCTGGCGCAGCGCGTGCGGCATGGCGTGGACCACGCGGCCGGCAAGCTCGCGCTGCTGGCTACGCCCATGTACGTCGACGGCTGGTCGACGCCCTGGTATCGCGCGTTGCGCCATGTGGTGTATCGCGTTCCCGGCATGGCTGCGCGCATGCGCGTGGAAGAAGACGAGCCGTTCGGCATCAAGAACCCGCTGTTGCGCCGGATCATCAAGGCCAAACTTGCTCGCGGTGACAGCTTCCACTACCCGTGGGTACCGCTCACGTGCATTCGCGAAGTGGATCGGCTGCGCGTGTGGGCGCATGCCGCCGCGCCGCAAACGCGCTGCCCCACGCTGGTGATCCACGCGCGGGAAGACGAGCTCACCAGCCTGCGTTCCGCCGACACACTGCAAGCCGCCCTGCCCAACGCGCGCACCGTGGTGCTGGAAAACAGCTACCACATGATCTGCGTAGACAACGACCGCGACCAGGTGGCCGCCGAGGTGCTGGGCTTCTTCGGGTTCAATCCGGCAACGGTCAAGTGCAAGAGCCCGGCCATCGCCGATTGAGCGGCAGGTCAGGCAGCGGGCCCGGCGCTCTCATGCTCATGCGCGGCATCCAGCTTGCGTTGCCGCTCGCTGGCCTTGAACACGCGCCGGACCACCACAAAGAACACCGGCACCAGAAACACCGCCAGCACCGTCGCCGTGATGATGCCGCCCAGCACACCCGTACCGATGGCGCGCTGGCTGGCAGAAGCCGCACCACTCGCAACGGCCAACGGAACCACGCCGAAGGCAAACGCCAACGACGTCATCACGATCGGCCGGAAGCGCAGGCGCGCGGCCTCCAGCGTGGCGTCGATCAGCCCCATGCCCTGCGCATGCAAGTCTTTGGCGACTTCGATGATCAGGATCGCGTTCTTGGCCGACAGACCGATCGTCGCAATCAGGCCGACCTTGAAGTAGATGTCATTCGGCAGGAAGCGCAGCGTGGCCCCCAGCAGCGCACCGAACACCCCCAACGGCACCACCAGCAGCACGGCCAACGGAATCGACCAGCTCTCATACAGCGCCGCCAGGCACAGGAACACCACCAGGATCGACAACGCAAACAACGCAGGCGCCTGCGCCCCTGACAAACGCTCCTCGAACGACTGGCCGGTCCACTCATAACCGAAGCCCTCGGGCAGCCCACGCGCGATCGATTCCATTGCGGCCATGGCCTCGCCGGAACTGCGGCCGGGCGCAGGGGCACCGGTGATCGTCATGCTCGGAAAACCGTTGTAGCGGTCCAGCTTGAGCGGCCCAACGGTCCAGTTGGCGGTGGTGAATGCGGACAGCGGCACCATGGCACCTGCCGCATTACGCACGTGCATGCGGCCAAGCTGCTCGACCGACACGCGTTGCTTGCCGTCCGCCTGCACGATCACGCGGCGCACCTGGTTGCGGTAGACGAAATCGCCCGCGTAGTCGGAGCCGAACATCACGGCGAGCGTGCGGTTGATGTCCTCGATCGACACGCCCATCGACAGCGCCTTTTTGCGGTCCACGTCGATCATGATTTGCGGTGCATCGCCCTGGCCAGCAAACGTGACCTCCGACAGCGCCGGATGCTTCGCCGCCTCGGCCAGCATGTGGTCACGCGCCTGCACCAAGCGCTCGTAGCCGGCGCTGCCGCGATCCTGCAGACGCAGGTCGAATCCGGGCTTGCTGCCCAGTTCCGGCAGCGCGGGCGAATTCATCGCCATCACCATCGCGCCCTTGATCTTGCCGAACGCCGCATTGGCACGCGCGACCACAGCATCGACGTGCTGGTCGGCGCCTTTGCGCACCTTCCAGTCCTTGAGCGTGAGGAACAGCATGGCCGTATTCTGGCCATTGCCGTAAAGACTGAAGCCCGTAATGGCGAGCGTGGAAGCCACGGCCGGTTCTTTCGTCATGTAGTACCGCTCCGCCTCGCGCACGACGTCGAGCGTCTGTGCCTGCGTAGCGCCGGTGGGCAACTGGACGAGGGTCATGAACTCGCCGGTGTCCTCTTCGGGCAGGAAGGCCGTCGGCAGTTGCATGAACAGCACCACCACCACGCCGATGACCGCCCCATATGCGACAAGCGCACGGCCAGTGCGATTCAGCAGCCGCGCTACGCCCCCCTGGTAGCGCATCGTCAGGCGCCCAAAGCCTCGGTTGAACGCACCGAAGAACCCCTTGCGCTCCGCACCGTGGCCCGGCTGAACAGGCTTCAGCAGCGTCGCGCACAAGGCCGGCGTCAACGTCAGCGCCAGAAACGCCGAGAACACCATCGACACCGCCAGCGACAACGAAAACTGCCGGTAGATATTGCCCACCGCACCGCCAAAAAACGCCATTGGCACGAACACCGCCGTCAGCACCAGCGAGATACCGACAATCGCCCCGCTGATCTGCCGCATGGCCTTGGCCGTCGCCTCGCGTGGCGACAGCCCGTCTTCGTGCATCACGCGTTCAACGTTCTCCACCACCACGATGGCGTCGTCGACCAGGATGCCGATCGCCAGCACCAGGCCAAACAACGTCAGCACATTGATGGAGAAGCCCATCGGCAGCATCACCGCAAACGTACCTAGCAGCGCGATCGGCACCACCAGCGTGGGGATAAGCGTTGCACGCAGGTTCTGCATGAACAGCATCATCACCAGGAACACCAGCACCACGGCTTCGAGCAGCGTCTTGACGACCTGCTCGATGGCGATGCCGACAAAGCGCGAGCTGTCGTACGCCACCTCGTAGCGCACGCCCGGCGGGAAATGGGCCTGCGCCGCGTCCAGCACCGCACGCACACGCTTGGCCACGCCAACGGCGTTGGCGCCCGGTGCGAGCTTGATGCCGATGGTCGTCGCCGGCTTGCCGTTCATGCGCGAGAGATACAGGTAATCGCTCCCGCCCAGCTCCACGCGCGCCACATCGCGCAACAGCACCATGCGGCCTTGCGCATCGGCGCGCAGCGGGATCTGGCCGAACGCATCGGGCGTGGTCAGCCCATCGTCGCCGGTGATGCTCGCGTTGATGGGCGCACTGCCCGGCACTGCCCCGCTGCCGATCTCGCCCACGGTGATGCGTGCGTTGTAGCGGCGCACGGCGTCGCTCAAATCACCGGCAGTCAGGCCAAGCGCGGTGAGTTTGTCGGCATCGGGCCAGATGCGCATGGCGTATTCGGCGTCGAACAATTGCGCCGTGCCGACGCCGGGCACGCGGCGCAGTTGCGGGATGAGGTCGGACGATGCCAGGTCGCCCAGGTCGATGCCGTCGAAGCGGCCGCGCTCGGCCGTCAGCGACAGGTACATCATGTAGTCCTCGGCGGCCTTCTCAATGCGGATGCCGTTGCGGCGGACCACTTCGGGCAGGCGCTCTTCGACAATCTTCAGGCGGTTTTGCACCTCCACCGCGGCAAGGTCAGCGCTGGTGCCCTGCTTGAACGCCAGGTTGATCGACACGTTGCCCGCCGCATCGGACGACGACGACATGTACAGCAGCCCCGGCGCGCCGTTCATCTCGCGCTCGATGATGGCCGTGACGGCGCTCTGCGCGGTGCGTGCGGAAGCGCCCGGATAGCTGGCCGAAATGCTGACGTTGGGCGGCGCGATGGTCGGGTACTGCGCCACCGGCAGGCGCGGCAGCGCAAGCAGGCCCGCCAGGATGATGACCAGCGCAATCACCCAGGCAAACACCGGGCGGTCGATAAAGAAACGTGCCATGGTCAGCCCTTGCCCGGCTTCGCTTCGATGGGCTGGATAGGCATGCCCGCCTCCAGCGTGCGCATGCCGGGGATGGCGATGCGTTCACCGCCGGCCAGGCCGCTCGTCACCAGCCATTGATCACCGGCCAACGTTTGCGCAGCCACGGGCTGAACGGCCAGCGTGTTGTCGGCCTTCACGACGAACACCGACGCACCGTGGCGATCACGCTGCAACGCACCCTTCGGGATCGTCACCGCGCCCTGCTGCACAGCGTGAGAGAGCTTCACGCGCACATACATGCCGGGCAGCAGCAGGCCGTCCGGGTTGGGCAACACGGCGCGCATGGATACGTTGTCGGTCGCGCGATCGACCACCAGGTCGGAGAACAGCAGCCGGCCCGGTCGCTCATACGCAACGCCGTCGCTCAGGATCACCTGCACGCCGATGTCTTGGCCGGATAGCGCAGACGCCCGCCCCGCCTTCAATGCGCGCTGCAGCGCGAGCACTTCAGCGGCGGGTTGCGCGAAGTCGACGTAGATGGGGTCGATCTGCTCCACGACGGTCAACGGCGTGGCGGCGTCTTCCTTGACCAGCGCGCCTTCGGTGACCTGCGCCCGGCGCGAGCGGCCGGCGATGGGCGCCGTAACCGTGGCGTAACCCAGGCGCAGTTGTGCGCTCTCCAGCGCGGCGCGGGCGGAGACAACATCGGCGGCCGCCTGTCGCTCGGTGGCTTGCGCTTCAGCGTATTCGAGTTCGCTCACCGCGCGCGTGGCGGCCAGGCCCTTGTAGCGAGCCGCTTTGTCATGCGCGATGGCCGCCTGTGCCTGCGCACGGGCAAGCGCGCCTTGTGCGGCGTCCACCTGCGCCTTGAGCGGTGCCTGGTCGATGCGGAACAGCACCTGCCCCGCTTTGACCACCTGCCCTTCTTCGTACGCGCGCTTGAGCACGATGCCGTCCACGCGCGCGCGCACTTCCGCGGTGCGATACGGCTCAATGCGGCCAGGCAGCTCGGTCACCAGCGGCGCATCGGAACGCTGCGCAATGGCAAACTCGACTTCCGGCGGACCATCGGGCTTGGCGGCATGGCCTGACGGCTTGCCGCAGGCTTGCAACGCCGCCAGCGCGCACGCGCACAGCAGCCATCGGGACGAACGAAGACGGCGGGACAACAGCGAGAACATCATGGGAAGGGGGTTAGTCCACTGAATCACTGAAATTGGTCGGTGCTTGCCACGCCATGCGGGCGCATCGCGTCGTTGCAAATGCTCGCAATAGCTCGCTATTGCTGCGCTTTGCGCCTAGCGCTGCATCCCGCATGGCATGGCCTTCACCTCCCATTTCAATGATTCAGCGGACGGGGCGCGACCGCACCCGAGATCTTGACGAAGCGAAGCGGAAGGCTAGCACGCAGACCTACCGCCACCTGATCGATTGATTTCTCAATCTGATCAAGACCTTACAAAGCAGGCGCCCCCTCGCGCCTACACGCGCCCATCGCGCGAATCGGACCGTCAGAACACGCGGCCCAGCTGCAGATAAACGTTCCACACGCCCCGCGGCGCCGCTGCAAAGCCGAAGTACAGCGGCCCGATCGGGCTATTGCCGCCAACGAACAGGCTGCCGCTCTTCAGGTAGCCGCCGCTGCCGAAGTTGTTGCGCAACTGCCAGACGTTCCCGGCCTCCGCACTGACACCGAAGACCGGCGCGCGCAAGCCCAGCAGATCATCGATGCGCAGGTCGTACAGATAGGTCAGCCGGCCATACAGCAGGTATTGCCCGTTGAACTGGTCTTGCGCATACGCCGAGAGATGCTGGAAGCCGCCGAGAAAGAAACCCTCGTTGGCGCCGCTGCCGCTGTTGCCGCCGTTCTCTTGGGTCGGGCTGTTGGCGCCAAACTGGCCAGCGCCCTCCAGCGCCACATTGAAGGTATGGCGCCCGTAGCTGGTCGCCCACAGGCCCTTGGCCTGCGCCGTGTTGTACTTCTTCTGCAGCGAGCCAAAGCCTGCTTCCACACTGCTGAAGAGGTAATAGCCGCGGCGTGGGAAGAGCGCGTCGTCAAGCTGGTCCACCGTCAACTGCGCGCGGAAGGCGGGCTGCTGCGCGCGCAAGGTGGGCAAGTCAAACGCACCGACGGGGGTGCCCGACGCATCTGTCTCCAACGACAGGTAGTTGAAGGTGGCGGTCTTGCTCACGTAGTTCACACCCAAGCGCAGCTCACCCTTGCGCCCCAGGGGAACCCCCAGATCGACACCCGCCCGCGCGGTCTCGATGGTCACGGTATTGAACGGCTTGACGTCGCGGGTCGGTGGCAGATCGTCGAAATAGAGATCGGAGCGACGGCGTGAATATTCCGCATACGGTGCGACATAGAAGCCGCGTGCCTGCCACAGGGGCTGGCGCAGTTCGGTGTGGAGACTGGCCCGGTTGCTGCCCAGCACGATGTCGTTGCGCCACTCCAGGCCGCTCTGCGTGAGCCACGGATACCGGTGCCCGAGGTTGACGTTGAATGCGCCGCGCCCGTCAAAGTTGGTCGACATGCCCAGGCCGAACAGGAAGAACTGGTTGCCCCACGATTTTTCATGGGCATCGATCTTGAGCCTGTGCACGCCGTTTTCGTCGACGAGCCGCTGCGTGACGGTTTCAAAGTCGCCGGTGGTGGCCAAGGCAGACAAGTCACGGTTGAGCGCCTCGACGTCGTACGCATCGCCCTCCTGCACGTTCAGCAGCTGACGCACGCGCGTCACGGGCACGCGACCGCTGGTGGTCACGTCAATGGCGTCGATGCGGGTGCCCTGCGCCAGCACGCCCTGCGGTGCCTGCGCGGCCCGATACGCGGCATAGGCCTGCGGCGATAGCGACAGCCCCGCCAGCTTGGCTTCCACGCCCTGCGCGGCGCGCTCGCCTTCCCGCACGCCTTGCGCGCCCTTGGCAAAGTCGGTGAGCGTCAGGTCCTTCAACTCAGGCTCGATCAACACGTCCTTGCCGTGCAGCAGCGCCTTCTGTGCGCGCACGTTCTGGCCGACGAGGATGGTGATCATCTGCTGTGTCACCGCAGCCGGCGAGGCCAGGTCCTGCGGCCGCTGCAAGTCCGTGCCGATATTGACCGCGATGATGATGTCCGCGCCCATGTCACGCGCCAGTTGCACCGGCAGGTTGCTCACCAGCCCGCCATCGACCAAGGTGCGGCCATCCACCTCGATGGGTGCAAACAAGCCCGGCACCGCCATGCTGGCGCGCATCGCCAGCGGCAAGGATCCGTGGTCGAGGATCACCCCGTCGCCTGTGGCCAGGTCCGTCGCCATGGCCTTGAATGGAATCGGCAACCGCGCGAAATCGGTATTGTCGGGCCAGCGCGCGGTCCAGTTCTTGAGCAGTGCCAGCAACCGGTTGCCCTGCACCAGCCCCGTGGGCAGCTTGAACCTGCCGTCGCCATAGCCGGCGGACAGCCCGATCGGATATTGGAAATCGTCCTCGCGCAGCGATTGGGGCAGCTTGGCGCGCTCGTTGCGGTCAAACGCGATGTCGCTCAAATCCACCTGCGAGAGCTTCTGCTCCAACTCATCCGCCCGCAGGCCGCTGGCGTACAACCCGCCTACCACCGCACCCATGCTGGTGGCGGCAATCACATCCACGGGAATGCGCATGCGCTCGAGCATCTTCAACACGCCGATATGCGCATAGCCGCGGGCCCCACCACCCGACAGCACCAGGCCGATGCGCGGCCGCGCCGGCTCAGCCCCCGGTTGGCTGGGCGCCACACCCTTGCCCTGCGCGGGCGACAAAGCGGCAAGCAGGAGCACGGCGGCGAGCAGCCGAGACCCGTGGCGGCGAATCGAAAAAGCCGTCAGGAAAGCCATGGAAGGAGGGGGCGATTCTGGTTAGGGTTGAAGTTGCAGGCGCAATGATTCCACAACCGGGATTTACCCGGTGCAATTGCGTGCGCGGCACCGCAGCAGGCACGGGCGCCGATGAATACTTTTCAGGGCGAAAGTGACAGAATATTGCCCAGACCCGGACACGCTTGTTCCTACAATCCGCGTTCGCCCATCACGGGGCAAACAGAAGACGTTCGGTATCGGGAAGAACTGAAACGCCAAGAACAGGAGGAGACCAAGATGTGGAATCAAGTCTATGACCCGCTCGGCAGCGCCGTGTGGTCAACCATTGCGGCCGGGGTACCGGTGGCCGTGCTGCTGTGTTCGCTGGCCTTCTTTCATATGCAGGCTCATTTGGCAGCGGGCCTCGCGTTGATTGTCGGGGTAGGCATCGCCGCCTTCATCTTCGGCATGCCGGCCGCCATGGCGGGCAAGGCAGCGGGGCTGGGCATCGTCTCCGGCCTGTTCCCGATCGGCTGGATCGTTCTCAACATCATCTTCCTGCACCGGCTCACCACCTTGAATGGCTCGTTCAAGGTCTTGCAGAGTTCCATCTCGGGCATTACCGAAGACCGCCGCCTGCAACTGCTGCTGGTGGCGTTCAGCTTTGGCGCGTTCTTTGAAGGCGCGGCAGGCTTCGGCACGCCGGTGGCTGTGACGGGCGCCATCCTCATCGGCCTGGGTTTCTCGCCGCTGGCCGCATCTGGCCTGGCGCTGATCGCCAACACCGCGCCGGTGGCCTACGGGGCGCTGGGCGCGCCGCTCATCGGGCTGGCATCGGTCACGGGGCTGGATTTGCTGCAACTCTCGGCCATGGTCGGCCGCCAGTTGCCGTTCTTCTCGGTGCTGGTGCCATTCTGGCTGATCTGGGCGTTCGCGGGCTTCCGCGGCATGCTGCAGATCTGGCCGGCGATCCTGGTGGCCGGCGTGTCGTTCGCCATTCCGCAGTTCCTGGTGTCGAACTTCCACGGCCCGTGGCTGGTAGACGTGATTGCGGCGCTGGTGTCGATGGGCTCGCTCACGCTGTTCCTCAGGGTGTGGAAGCCCAAGACGATCTGGACATCGACTGCCCTGCGCAACCGCGAAGACAACTCCCGTGTGGACCCCGAAGCCGCCGAGGAAGCCCGTGCCGCCACCACGGCCACCGACGGCAAGATCTCGCGCGTACAAGCCTGGCTGCCGTGGGTAATCCTGACCGTGTTCGTGTTCATCTGGGGTGTGCCGCAGTTCAAGGCGTTTGCCGATGGCCTGTGGGCGTTCAAGTTCGCCATCCCCGGCCTGGACAAGATGGTGCTCAAGGGCCCGCCGGTGGTGCCCAAGGTGATTGCCGAAGGCGCGGTGTTCAACTTCAACGTGCTGTCGATGGCGGGCACGGGCATTCTGGTCTCGGCCATCGTGGGCGGCCTGCTGATGGGCTACTCGGTGCCGCGCATGGCGAAGGAGTACTGGAACACCATCAAGCTCACGCGCTATTCGCTGCTGACCATCTGTGCGATGTTCGGCATTGGCTACCTCACCCGCTACTCGGGGTTGGACGCCACGCTGGGCCTGGCCTTTGCCCACACCGGCGTGCTGTATCCGCTGTTCGGCACCATGCTGGGCTGGCTGGGCGTGGCGCTCACCGGGTCGGACACGGCATCGAACGTGTTGTTCGGCGGCCTGCAGAAGACCACGGCCGAGCAGCTTGGCTTGTCGCCAATCCTCATGTCGGCGGCCAACAGCTCGGGCGGCGTGATGGGCAAGATGATCGACGCGCAGTCCATCGTCGTGGCCTCCACCGCCACCAAGTGGTACGGCCACGAGGGCGACATCCTGCGCTACGTGTTCTTCCACTCGATCGCACTGGCCTTCCTGGTGGGGCTGATGATTACGCTGCAGGCCTACGTGGAACCGTTCACGCGGATGGTGGTGCACTGACATCCCGCGCTCCAGCACCCAAACAAGCCGCTCATCCGAGCGGCTTTTTTCATGGTGCGATGCCTTCAACTGGTCACCTGCCGCCTCCCACGATTCGCGATCGGCGCTCCTTGCCCCAACCGCAGAGCCCAAAGCCTCGGGCGTCAACGTTCCAGCCTCACGCTCTGGGCTCCAAGCTCGGATTTTTCGGTCCCCGAGCCTCACGCACCGAGCGCTGAACACCGGCTGCCGAGCTGAAAGCGCCGCGTGCCGAGCGCTGAGCTCGGACTACGGGGCTAGAAGCCTCGCACTTCCCGAGTTCTGAGCTCCGCCCCCCGAGCAAAAAACCTCGCGCGTCGAGTCCTGAACTCCAGCCGCCGAGCAAAATGCCTCACGTGCCGAGTTCTAAGCTCCGACTGCCGAGAAAAAAGCTCGACATGCCGAGTTCTAAACTCCAACTGCCGAGAAAAACACTCGACGCATCGCGTTCTGAACTCCGATCGCCGAGCTAAAAGCCTCACGCGTCGAGTGCTGATCTCCAATCGCCGAGCTAAATGCCTCGCGCGTCGCGTTCTGAACTCCGTAAGCCTTGCCGGCAGCAAGGGCACTTTCACCCGCGTATCATGCCTTCTCCCGCCTTTTGCGCGTCCCGCTCCGGGGCACCGCCCCGCCCGGTTCGCCATGCCCCATGCCATTGCGTCGCCTCGAAAAGCTCGTCGATCCGTTTCACCCGCTGCCTGATTGCCAGCCACCGGCCGGGGTCTGGCGCTTCTATACCTATTACCTGCGCGAGGTGCGCGGCATCTTCGTGTTCCTGTTGGTGGTGGGACTGTTGGGCTCGCTGATCGAGGTCGCGCTGTTCGACTTCCTTGGCCGGCTAGTCGATCTTGCCCACAGCACCCCAAGCGCAGACTTCTTCGCGCGTCACCGCAATGAGTTGCTGTGGATGGCGTTCGTGGCGCTGATCGCCCGACCGATCATCTTTGGCCTGCACGATGCGCTCGTGCACCAGGTCATCAACCCGAACCTGTCGAATCTGATCCGCTGGCAGAACCACCGCTACGTGCTCAAGCAGAGCCTGGCGTTCTTCCAGAACGACTTTGCGGGACGTATCGCACAGCGCATCATGCAGACCGGCTTCTCGCTGCGAGACTCGGCCGTGCAGACGGTGGAAGCGCTCTGGCACGTGGTGATCTATGCCGTCAGTGCACTGGTGCTGTTTGCGCAGGCGGACTGGCGCCTGATGGTGCCGCTGCTGCTGTGGATTGCGTGCTATGTGGCAGCCACGTCGTACTTCGTACCGCGCGTCAAGGCACGTTCGGTCATCGCCACGGAATCGCGCTCCCAGCTAATGGGCCGGATCGTGGACGGTTACACCAATATCACCACGCTCAAGCTGTTCGCCCACACGCAGTTGGAAGAAGCGTACGCGCGCGATGCCATGGCTGATCAGACTGAGAAAACACAGCAGTCCGGTCGCATGATCAGCGCCATGGATTTCACCATCATCACCCTGAACGGTCTGTTGATCGTCAGCACGTCGGCGCTGGCACTGTGGCTCTGGAGCGAGGGCCGCGTCAGCGCGGGCACCATCGCACTGACCACGGGGCTGGTGATCCGCATCAACAACATGTCGAGCTGGATCATGTGGGTGGTCAACGGCATCTTTGAAAACGTCGGCCAGGTGCAGGACGGCATGCAGACGATTGCCATGCCGCGCACGGTAACCGACCGGCCGGATGCCCAGCCCCTGCACATCACGCGGGGCGAAGTGCGGTTCGAGCAGGTGGGCTTTCACTACGGCAAGGGCGGCGGCGTGATCGAAGGGCTCGACCTGGTGGTCCGCCCCGGTGAACGCATCGGCCTGGTCGGCCCGTCGGGTGCAGGCAAATCCACGCTGGTCAACCTGCTGCTGCGCCTGTACGACGTCGAGCGCGGCCGCATTCTCGTGGATGGTCAGGACATTGCCGCCGTGACGCAGGAGAGCCTGCGCGAACAGATCGGCATGGTCACGCAGGACACATCGCTGCTGCACCGCTCGATTCGCGACAACCTGCGCTACGGCAAGCCCGACAGCACCGAAGCCGAACTGATGGAAGCCGTGCGCCGCGCGCGGGCGGATGGGTTCATCCCGCACTTGTCGGATGCGCAGGGGCGGCACGGCTTTGAGGCGCTGGTGGGCGAGCGCGGCGTGAAGCTCTCGGGTGGTCAGCGCCAGCGCATTGCCATTGCGCGCGTGTTGCTCAAGGACGCGCCGATCCTGATTCTGGACGAAGCCACCTCAGCGCTCGACTCGGAAGTGGAAGCCGCGATTCAGGAAAGCCTGGAAACGCTGATGCAGGGCAAGACGGTGATTGCGATTGCGCATCGGCTCTCCACCATTGCGCGCATGGATCGGCTGGTGGTGCTGGATGGGGGGCGGATTGTTGAGAGTGGCACGCATGCTGAGTTGCTTGCGCAGGGTGGGTTGTATGCGCGGTTGTGGGCGCATCAGACGGGGGGGTTTGTTGGGGTGGACTGATTTTTGGTTGGTTTTGGACTTGGTGGTCCATCCCCTGTTTCATCCCCTGCCGGGGCTGACTCACTTTCTTTGTCTTGCCAAAGAAAGTAAGCAAAGAAAGGCGCGCCCGATGCGGCGACAGACTCCTTGAATTTATGTCGCAAGGAGGGGAAGGGAAAAACTCGCTGCGCTCAAACAGTTTCCCTTCCTTTTTCCTCCTTGCAACAGAAATTCAAGGCGCCGCATAGGGCAGGAAAGTCAAAGGACAAAAGCCAAACCCTCTGTGCACCAGCCCAAACGACAAGGCCAACCTCACGATGGGTTGGCCTTTGTCTTTTGCCGTTCCTGCCCTTGATGGCGCCTTGAATTTTCGTAAGCGGGCGGAAAAAAGGTGGGGAACTGTCTGAGCGAAGCGAGTTTTCCCCACCTCCGCCCGGTTACGAAAATTCAAGGAGGGGGTCGCCATCTCGGGCGCGCCTTTCTTTGGTTACTTTCTTTGGCAAGACAAAGAAAGTGACTCAGCCCCGGCAGGGGATGAAACAAGGGATGGCCCCAAAACAAATAATCAAACCCACCCCATCCCCCCCACCAACGCCCCAATCCCGACCAACACCAGCGGATGCACCCGCGTAAAAGTACAAGCCACCACTGTCGCCACAGTCAGCGCAACAGTCCCAACACTGTTATCCGCCCCACGTGCAAGCACCCAACCGGTAGCGAACATCAACCCGATCGTCAGCGGCGCTAAACCCCGCCGCACCAGCGCAATCCACCGCGCATCCGGCTTGCGATCCATCACCCGCGCGATCACCGCGGCAATCACGCACGACGGCCCGCAGATGCCCACCAGCGAGGCAATCGCCCCACCCAACCCGGCGGCCTGCCAGCCAAACAACTCAACGAAAAGCACGTTCGGCCCCGGCGCCGCCTGCGAAATGGCGTACATCGCGCTCAGCTGCTCACTCGTCATGTAGTGACGCGTGTCGACCAGGAAGCGGTGCATGTCAGGCAGCGTGGAACTGGCCCCGCCAATGGCGAGAAACGACAGCACCAGGAAATGCCAGAAGAGATCGAAGACGGTGGTGAGATACGTCATCGCATGGCCCTCCACTCCAGCACCAGCGCGAGTGGAATCAACACCAGCATCACCCACACCAGCGGCCATTGCAACACGCCGATCGTCAGGAACACGGCCAGGCCGATGCCGACAGCGCGCCAGGTGCGCGACTGCCCTTGCGCCAGTTTGACGGCGGTAGAAAGCACCAGCCCCGCCGCCACGGCCGCCATGCCCTTGAGCAGGTTCTGCGTAAACGCCAGCGCGCTGAAGTGGTCGTACACCAGCACGATCAGCAACAGCAGTACGGCCGGCACCGCCACAAGGCCGCCCATTGCCGCAGCCGCCCCGCGTACGCCGTGGTACCGGTAGCCGAGCATCACCGAAAGGTTGACGACATTCGGGCCGGGCAGCACCTGGCCCAGGCTCAGCAATTCAGCGAACTCGGCGTTGGAGAGCCACCCGTTGCGGTCGACAATGCCGGCCCGCGCGAATGGCAGCACGCCGCCAAAACCCGACAGGCCCATGCGCGCAAACTCGGTAAAGAGCTTGCGGCACGATGGAACATTTGCCGTTGCGTCTGCAACGGCTTCAGGCTCGGCGCGCGGGTCGCTCATCGCGTCAGGCGGCTTCGGGGGCGGGCTTGGGCAGCGAGAGCTTCGGATCGCGCAGCTTGGGCTCCAGCGTCTTGCCCTTGCGTGCGCGCTTGCCGGCGTACGGTTCCTGTGCGCGGGTGGTCATGGTCTGCTCGACCGCCTTGCCGCCACGCGGGCCGGTGCCCGAGAGCACGAAGCCGGCCGCACCGAAGGCCAATGCCTGCAGCAGCGTTTCGTTCTTCTCAAGCTCCATCAGGATCACGCCACGGCCGCCGCTGGCGAGCGTCTTCAACTCGCTGATCTGGAACAGCAGCATGCGGCCGCCTTCGGACAAGCACGCCACGCCATAGGCGTCAGCGGGCACCGGTGCGGGCTTGTTCGGTTGGTCGCCCTCGTCCAGCGTCAGGAACGCCTTGCCGGCCTTCTGGCGGCCGACCATGTCGCCCACCTTGGCCATGAAGCCGTTACCACCGCGCGTGGAGATCACCAGGTTCTGCTCCGCGTGGCCGGCGAACGTGTGGGCGATATGCGTGCCCGGCGCGAGTTCGATCAGCGTGGTGAGCGGCACGCCGTCACCGCGGCCACCCGGCAGGTTGGCCACGGCCACGGAATAGACGCGGCCCGTGCCCTTGTCGTCGCGCGTGCCGAAGATCAGCAGTGCATCGGTCGTGCGGCACTCAAAGGTGTCGTACAGCGAATCGCCTGCCTTGAAGCCGAACTGCGTGGCATCGTGGCCATGGCCCTGACGCGTACGCACCCAGCCCTTCTGCGAGACGATCACCGTGACGGGCTCGTCGACCACCTTCACTTCGGCGGCGGCGCGACGCTCTTCCTGGATGAACGTGCGGCGGTCGTCGCCGTATTGCTTCGCGTCGGTCTCGATCTCCTTGACGATGCGACGGCGCATCATGGTCTCGGACTTCAGCAG
Source organism: Ralstonia sp. (assembly GCA_039592975.1). GTDB lineage: Bacteria > Pseudomonadota > Gammaproteobacteria > Burkholderiales > Burkholderiaceae > Ralstonia. Next base: position 75,383 of record JBCNQE010000016.1, read on the forward strand.
CACGTCCAGCTCGCCCTGCTCTTCGCGCAGGCTCTTCAGCTCCTGCTCGATCTTGATGGCTTCCAGGCGCGCGAGTTGGCGCAGGCGGATTTCCAGGATGTCCTCGGCCTGGCGGTCGCTCAGGTTGAAGACCTGGATCAGCGCGGCCTTCGGCTCGTCGCTCTCGCGGATGATGCGGATCACGTCCTCAATGCGCAGCAGCACCATCTGCCGGCCTTCGAGGATGTGGATGCGGTCTTCCACCTTGCCCAGGCGATGGCGCGTGCGGCGCGTGACCGTGGCAAAACGGTAGGCAATCCACTCGCGCAGGATCTCGGCCAGGCCCTTTTGACGCGGCCGGCCATCCGTGCCGATCATCACCAGGTTGATGGCCGCACCCGACTCCAGCGACGTGTGCGCGAGCAGCGCGTTGGCAAATTCCTGCTGGTCGATGTTCTTGCTCTTGGGCTCGAACACGAGGCGCACCGGCGCATCCTTGCCGGATTCATCGCGCACCGCGTCGAGCAGGCCCAGCATGGTCTGCTTCATGGTGAGCTGATCCGGCGACAGCGACTTCTTGCCCGTGCGCACCTTCGGATTGGTCAGCTCTTCAATCTCTTCCAGCACCTTCTGCGACGAGGTGTTGGGCGGCAGTTCGTTGACCACCAATTGCCACTGGCCGCGTGCGAGTTCTTCAATCTTCCAGCGCGCGCGCACCTTAAGGCTGCCGCGGCCGGTTTCGTACACCTGCGCAATGTCGGCTGCCGACGAGATGATCTGCCCGCCACCCGGAAAGTCCGGGCCCGGCATGTGCTGCATCAGGTCGGTGCTGGTGAGCTTGTCGTCGCGGATCAGCGCCACAGCCGCGTTGGCGACTTCGCGCAGGTTGTGCGACGGAATCTCCGTGGCCATGCCCACTGCAATGCCCGATGCGCCGTTGAGCAGCACAAACGGCAGGCGCGCGGGCAGCAGCTTCGGCTCGTCCATCGAACCGTCGTAGTTCGGGACGAAATCGGCGGTGCCCTGGTCCAGTTCTTCGAGCAGCAGGCGGGAGATCGGCGTCAGCCGCGCTTCCGTGTACCGCATGGCCGCCGCACCGTCGCCATCGCGCGAGCCGAAGTTGCCCTGGCCGTCGATCAGTGGGTAACGCAGCGAGAAATCCTGCGCCAGGCGCACCAGTGCGTCATAGGCAGATTGATCGCCGTGCGGGTGGTATTTACCGAGCACGTCACCCACCACGCGTGCGGACTTGACCGGCTTGGCATCAGAGCGCAGGCCCATCTCGTGCATCGCAAACAGGATGCGGCGCTGCACCGGCTTCTGGCCGTCGGCCACCTCGGGCAGTGCGCGGCCCTTGACCACGCTGATGGCGTAGTCGAGATAAGCGCGCTCGGCATAGGCGCCAAGCGTGAGCGCTTCGGCCGGCTCGCTGGGGTCGAAGAGGATGTCTTGTTGTTCCATGGAGGCTCAAGCGAAAGCGGCGCGCTTCAAGTTGGCGGCGCCGCCAAGATCAATGTTGGGGGAGGTTGGTGGCCACGCCGGTGGCCGGGTCCAATACGAGTTCGATGCGCGCCGGGCGACCCGTGCGACCCGGCTTGCGTGTCGCCATGACGCCGTTGGCGCCCACATTCACGAAGCCCGGCATGGCAGCCATCGGGTTGTAGTAACGGTAGAACTGCAGGACCGTCTTCACGTAATTCTGCGTCTCGGCATAGGGCGGGATGTCGTTGCCGTGCTTCTGCACCGCGCCCTCGCCCGCGTTGTAGGCGGCCAGCACGAGTTCGAGGTTGCCCGAGAACATGCGCAGCAGATCGCTCAGGTAACGCACGCCGGTGGTGATGTTGATCTTCGGATCGGCCAGCTTCTGCGCGGCCGTGCGACGCGCGTCACCGGTTACGCCGTAGCGTGCGCCCGTATCCGGAATCACCTGCATCAGCCCGATCGCGCCCTTGGGCGACACGGCCTGCGGGTTGAAGCCGGATTCGGCGGCAATCACCGCTTTCACCAGCGCGGGGTCGATACCGTGCTTGTTTGCCGCCTGGTGGATGAGCGGCTCGACCGTCGGTACATTCGGGTGCTGCAGCACCGCGCGCACGAGGCGCTGACGCATGCCGGCGTTGTCGAGCGCATCGCGCTTGGTGGCGTTGAGGTAGGCGTCCGCGTCTGGCAATTCGCCGACCGGCAACGCGATGGCGCTGTCATCCGACCCGCTGGCCGCCGCCTTCCCTTTCATGAAGAGCACGTAGCGATCATCCAGGCGCTCGGAGGCGAAGTGCGCGAGACCGTTCTCGTCGATGTAGCCGTAGACGTCCGCGCGCGCCGACTGGCTGGCCAGCAAGGCCAGCGCCGTCAATGCGAATGCGAGACGTCGGAACAGCTTCATCATCAATCAGATATCGGCTTCGACTTCGTTGCCGCGCGCTTCCAGCCATGTGCGGCGCGCGCCGGCTTCGCCCTTGCCCATCAGCATGTTCATCACGCCGATGGTCTGCTCTTCGCCCAGCTCACCCAGCTTCACGGGCAGCAGGCGGCGCGTGTCGGGGTTCATGGTGGTTTCCCAGAGTTGCTCGGCACTCATTTCGCCCAGACCCTTGAAGCGGGAGATCTGCCAGGCGCCTTCCTTCACGCCGTCCTTGCGCAGCTTGTCTTCAATGGCTTCGAGCTCGCCGTCGTCCAGCGCGTAGAGCTTCTGCGCGGGCTTCTTGCCGCGCGCCGGGGCATCGACACGATACAGCGGCGGGCGGGCCACGCATACATTCCCGCGCGCAATCAATTGCGGGAAGTGCTTGAAGAACAACGTGAGCAGCAGCACCTGGATGTGCGCGCCGTCCACGTCCGCATCCGACAAGATGCAGATCTTGCCGTAGCGCAGGCCCGAGAGGTCGACCGTGTCGTTGGGCCCGTGCGGATCAACACCGATGGCGACTGCAATGTCATGCACTTCGTTGTTGGCGAACAGGCGGTCGCGCTCGGTTTCCCACGTGTTGAGCACCTTGCCGCGCAACGGCAGGATGGCCTGGTATTCCTTGTCGCGGCCCATCTTGGCCGAACCGCCAGCGGAGTCCCCCTCCACCAGGAAGAGTTCGTTGCGGGTGATGTCGTCGGATTCGCAATCGGTCAGCTTGCCGGGCAGCACGGCCACGCCGGAGCCCTTCTTCTTCTCGACCTTCTGCGCGGCGCGGGTACGTGCCTGTGCTTGCTTGATGACGAGTTCGGCCAGCTTCTTGCCGTGGTCCACGTGCTGGTTCAGCCACAGCTCCAGCGCCGGGCGGCTGAAGGTGGAAACCAGCCGTACCGCATCGCGGCTGTTCAGGCGTTCCTTGATCTGGCCCTGGAACTGCGGGTCCAGCACCTTGGCCGACAGCACGAACGAGGCGCGCGCAAACACGTCTTCGGGCATCAGCTTGACGCCCTTGGGCAGCAGCGCGTGCATCTCGACGAAGCTCTTCACGGCCTGGAACAGGCCTTCGCGCAAGCCAGATTCGTGCGTGCCGCCAGCGGGCGTCGGGATCAGGTTGACGTACGACTCGCGCACCGGCGAGCCCTCTTCCGTCCACGCCACCACCCACGATGCGCCTTCGCCGAGGGCAAAGCCCTCTTCGCCGGACTTGTCGGGGTCGGCAAAGTGCTCGCCTTCAAACAGCGGGATCACCGGATCGGCGCCGCTGCCCTGCGCGAGCGATTCCACCAAGTAGCCGCGCAGGCCCTCAGCGTATTGCCATTCGAGCGTCTCACCGGTTTTTTCCAGCGTGAGCGTGACCTTCACGCCCGGCAGCAGCACAGCCTTGCTGCGCAGCAGGCGCTGCAGTTCAGCCTGCGGAATGTTCTCGGAATCGAAATACTTGGCGTCGGGCCAGGCGCGCACGCGGGTGCCGCTCTTCTTCTCGCCGCGCTCGGCCTTGCGGGTGGTCAGCGGCTCGATCACATCGCCGCCGGAGAATGCCAGCGTGGACACATTGCCGTCACGCCAGACCGTCACTTCCAGCCGCGTCGACAGCGCATTGGTGACCGACACGCCCACGCCGTGCAGACCGCCGGAGAACGCATACGCGCCGCCACTGCCCTTGTCGAACTTGCCGCCCGCGTGCAGGCGCGTGTAGACGATCTCGACCACCGGCACGCCCTCTTCCGGATGGATGCCGACGGGAATGCCGCGCGCCTCGTCCTCCACGCTCACGCTGCCGTCTTTGTGCAGCGTCACGGCGATCAGCTTGCCGAAGCCGCCCAACGCCTCGTCGGCGGCGTTGTCGATCACTTCCTGCACGATGTGCAGGGGGTTGTCGGTGCGCGTGTACATGCCCGGCCGTTGCTTGACCGGTTCCAGGCCCTTGAGGACCTTGATCGACGATTCGCTGTATTGGGAGGTTTTGCTCATGGAAGGCGGAAAAACTGATCGGCCCAGGGTGTGTCCCTGTGTGCCGAGAATGCAGCGCGCATTGTAAAGGAAGCTGTCTTGAACAATGCGGAGGGATTGTCAGCAACGGGATGCGACGCACAGTCGACATCCCGCTGACATGTTGACCAACTACCGGGGAATCACGCGGCGCCTGAGCGCTTGGCTTCCAGGGCTTCCCAGCGCTCCAATGCCTCCAGCAGCTCCAGCTCGATCGCCTCGTGGCGTTCGGCCAGCTTCTGGGCGCGTTCGGGATCACGTCCGTAGATCGTGCCGTCTTCCAGTTCAGCGCCGACCTGCTTCTGCTCGGTTTCCAGCGCCTCGATGGTGGCGGGCAGCGCGTCCAGCTCGCGCTGCTCTTTGTAGCTGAGCTTGACCGTGGCGCGCTCGCGCGGCTTGGCGGCTTCGGGCTTCTTCTCTTCGGCGACGGGCGCGGCGGCCTTGACCATCTGCGCCGAACGCGCCGATTGCGTCTGCCAATCCGAGAACCCGCCCACGTATTCGCGCCAGCGGCCCTCGCCTTCCGCCGCGATCACCGAGGTGACGACGTTGTCGACGAAAGCCCGATCGTGCGAGACCAGGAACACCGTGCCGCTGTATTCCTGCAGCAGCTCTTCCAGCAGTTCCAGCGTGTCGATATCCAGATCGTTGGTCGGTTCGTCTAGCACCAGCACGTTGGCCGGGCGGGCGAACAGGCGCGCCAGCAGCAGGCGGTTGCGCTCACCACCCGACAGCGACGCCACCGGCGAGCGTGCGCGCTCCGGCGGGAACAGGAAGTCGCCCAGATAGCTCATCACGTGCTTGCGCTGGCCGTTGACCTCAATCCAGTCGCTGCCGGGGCTGATGGTGTCGGCCAGGGAGCGGTTCAAATCGAGTTGCGCACGCATCTGGTCGAAATACGCGACCTGCAGGTTGGTGCCGTTGCGCACCGTGCCCGAGTCCGGCGCCAGTTCACCCAGGATCAGCTTGAGCAGCGTAGTCTTGCCGACACCGTTGGCACCCAGGATGCCGACCTTGTCGCCACGCATGATGGTGGCGGTGAAGTTGTCGACGACCACCTTGTCGTCATAGCGCTTGGTCACGTCCGTCAGCTCGGCGACGATCTTGCCGGAGCGGTCGCCCTGCGACACCTCCAGCTTGACGTTGCCCTGCACCTCGCGGCGTGCCTGGCGCTCCACACGCATCTGCTCCAGGCGGGCCACACGGCCGACGCTGCGCGTGCGGCGGGCTTCCACGCCCTTGCGGATCCACACTTCTTCCTGTGCGAGCAACTTGTCGAAGCGGGCGTTTTCCAGCGCCTCGGCTTCCAGCTCTTGCGCCTTGCGCGTCTGATATGCCGTGAAGTTGCCGGGGTACGAGCGCAGTTTGCCGCGATCCAGTTCGATGATGCGCGTGGCCACGCGGTCCAGAAACGCGCGATCGTGCGTGATGAACAGCACGCTGCCGCGGAAGGCCAGCAGCAGGTCTTCCAGCCAACGGATCGAGTCGTAGTCGAGGTGGTTAGTCGGCTCGTCCAGCAGCAGGATGTCCGGCGCGCCCACCAGCGCCTGCGCCAACGCCACACGCTTGGTCAGCCCACCCGACAGCGAGCCGATGCGCGCGCCGGGTTGTAGGCCGAGCTGGGCAATCGTCGTTTCCACGCGCGTGTGCAGTTGCCACGCATCGGCGGCATCGAGTTGCGCTTGCAGAGCGTGCAGCTTGTGCAGCGCGTCTTCATCATGCGAATCGCCCATCGACGCGACCAGCGCTTCGTATTCGGCGAGTAAACCGGCGGCGTGCGGCACGCCCATCGCCACGGCTTCGGCCACGGTCTGGTCGGGGTCGAACTCCGGCTCTTGCGGTACGTAGGCAGAGGTGACGCCGCTTTGGCGCGCGATCAAGCCGTCGTCAGGCGCAGTCGTGCCCGCCACGATCTTCAGCAGCGACGATTTGCCGGTGCCGTTGCGGCCGATCAGGCCAACGCGCTCGCCAGCCTCCAGCGAGAAATCAGTGTGGTCGAGCAGCGCCACGTGGCCGAACGCCAGTTGCGCATCGGTAATGGAAAACAGGGCCATGCTGGAGTGGAAGAGGATGCGGGCCCGCATCGGGCCGGAAGGCGCGTATTGTACGGCCGCCGCCATTGCGCTTGCCTGCCCGGGTGCTATAACGCTTGTGCCGCCGCGTGCCCTTTTTGCGCGGCGCCCATCCACATCAAGCCAAGGGGGCACCCATGCGCGGACTGTTCGGGCTGTTGATCATCCTGATCGTGGCAGGCATTCCGGTGCGGCAGATCTTGCTGCGCACCGGTTTCTCTCAGTGGTGGGCACTCCTGGTGGTGGTGCCGCTGGTGAACCTGATTGCGCTGTGGATCTTTGCGTTCTCGAGTTGGCCGCGGCAAACGCTGGCGCCCGGGCAGGTGCTGCCCGATCAACGCTAACACTCCCCGTACCAAAGAAAACGGCCCGCTTTCGGCGGGCCGGAAGAGTCTCTCCTCGATGCCTTGCGAACAAGACATGGGCGCAGCATAGCGCCCCTTTCCTCCCTGGGGCAGTCAGGACAAACCCGGTAGGGAAAAACGCGGGCTTCGTTCCGCAACCCCAAGCGCGATGCGGCTTTGCACTGCAACAACGCATGCCGCGTCAAGCATGCGCATTGACGCACCGCGACCGTGTCGACCATCCCCGCCGGCGAGCAATTTTTACACGCCATGTGCACGCCACGCACCATAACGGGGCGACCGCCTCAAGCCCACGTTCTAGAGGGTTCCATCGGCCTTGCTGCCTGCTTACAACACTACAAAAGCCGGGCCAGCACGTTGTGCCATCGCGCTTTATCATGCGGCAGGCCCTCCGGCCATGAGCCGGGCATAACGATAAAGCGGGCCGCCGTTTTTCTTTCCGGGGGATACAACCATGCTGTACTTCAAGCGCACGCTGTCGTGCGCGGCGCTGCTTTCCGTCTCGCTGCCCATGCTTGCGCCCGGCGTGGCACAGGCGTCTTCCACTCCGGTACTGGACCGCATCCGCGACACCGGCACCATCCGCATCGCACACCGCGAAAGCTCCGTACCCTTCTCGTTCTACGATGCCGACAAGAAGCCCGTCGGCTATGCGGTCGACTTGTGCCTGCGCGTAGTCGACAAGCTGCGCACCGAGCTCAAGCGGCCGGACCTGAAAGTGCAGTATGTGATGGTGACGTCGTCCTCGCGCATCCCGACCATCGCCGAAGGCAAGGCCGAACTCGAATGCGGCTCGACCACCAACACGCGTGAACGCCGCGAGAAAGTGGCGTTCACCATCCCCCACTACATCGCGGGCAGCCGCATGATCGTGAAAACGTCGTCAGGCATTCGCAAGTGGGACGACCTGCGTGGCAAGACCGTGGTCTCGACCAAGGGCACCACCAACATCACCGAGTTGCGCAAGGTGAACGACGCGCGCGTGCTGGGCATGAACATTCTCGAAGCGAAGGAGCACGCCGAAGCCTTCGCCATGGTCGAGACCGGCAAGGCCGACGCCTTTGCGATGGACGACGTGCTGCTCTACGGCTTCCGCGCCAACGCCAAGAACCCGGGCGACTACACGGTGGTCGGCGACATGCTGACGGTCGAGCCTTACGCGATCATGCTCAGCAAGGACGATACGGAGTTCAAACGCATGGTCGACCGCGCGATGACCAACGTCATCCTCGACTACGAAGCCGACAAGCTCTACAAGAAGTGGTTCCAGCAGCCGATTCCGCCCAAGGGCGCAAAGCTCGACATTCCGATGAGCTTCCTGCTGCGCGATTCGTTCAAGTATCCGAGCGACAAGGTCGCGGACTGAACGCTGCCGTAGGAATCATCTACGCCGCCAAGCAAGGCGGCGTTTTTTTGTTGGCGCGAGATCAGCGCTGCGAAGGCAGCATCGGCTTGCCAAGCATCTGGGAGAGCACCGCTTCGGGCGAATGCGTGCGATCGGCAATCGCTGCCGGGTCTAGGTAGAACGTCTGCTCCATCATCGCGCGGCCGCTCATGGCGGCGTGCAACGCCTGGTCGCTGAAAACCACCCACGTTGCGCCGGGTGCAAACTCGAACGTCTGCTGTGGGGCGCTTTGCTGATAGTGCAAATCAGCCTTGGCCAGATCATGCAATTGCAGCATGCGATGGTCATATTCCGAACGCGGACGCTTGGTGATGCGCAGCTTGTGCATCAGCCACGACTGGCCGGGCAGCATGCCGCGCGTCTTGGGCACAAAGCGCTGCGCAAAGTCCGCAAACGGCTCGCCGACGCGCCAGACGCGCGAAGCGCCCGGATCGACGTTGTGAAATACGCGCAGGAGCCGCTGACCGTGCAGCGGATTCGACGGAAACGCATCGACGTGCAGGCGCGTGTCGTCCTTGCGCCAGCTCACGGGGCGCCCGGCAATCTCCGCGGGCCGCAGCGAGGTGCCGGCGCGCTTGAGGTGCGGGCCGTAATCGGGGAATAGCGTGAGTACGAGGCGCTCCGCCGCATCGGCGTAGCGGCGGATCAGCGTCGCCAGGTCGTGCAGATCGGCCGGCGCGCCCACCGCACCGCGCACCGACGTATCGTTGGCGCGCAGATTGATGTTCTTCGTCTTGCCGTCAGACCAACGCGCGTCGAGAAAGCGCTGTTCGCGTGCATCGAGCGGAAAGTCCAACGCCGGAAAATGCAGAACGTTGCCGCGCTCCAACGCAATGCGCATCGCGGCGGCTTCATCGGGCGTCACCGCAGGCGCCCACTCGCGCACCGGCCATGGCACCACCATGTCGATGGCCGGTGCTGCCACAGGCATGGCCGGGTCTGCCACAAACGGCTCATGCGGGATGGATTGGGAGGGCACAAACCCCGGTTGCAGGCTGCTCATACACAAATCATGCGCTTACTTAAATAATGGCGAATGATAGTGCGTTCACCATCTCAGTGCATCGCCGAAAGACACAACATTGCAGTGACACATCTGATCTGCAACGAGTATGCGTGCCGTGAAGACAGTGAACAGCCTGTCCGCGCCGCGCTACAGGAAGTGCTTGACGACCTGCTCTTCCAAGCCGACAAAGCGCACGAGCTGGCGCGAGCCGTCGGGGAATTGCTTGATGACGTGGCCGTCAGGTGTGTCGGTATGCCGAAAGTAGATGGGCCGGGCGAGCGCATTATGTCGCTGCGAAAGCATGCCTTCCAGCGAAGGCTCCACCGTCCACGGATCGTCCCGCTCTTCGGATGTCAGCATATTCGTCGCATAGGGAGGTCTGGATTGGGTGGAGAAGCATAACTTCGGCGAACAACCGCGCAAAGTTCGTAATACTTAAATCTGTTTCTTTCACCGATCGTTCGTTTTATTTAGCGTTTGCGTAGGCGAAATACGGCGTCGGGCGTGGGACATTGCCTACAGAAGCTGCGGCGTCATCGTCTTTTCATGTAGGGGAGGTACCCCGGAGGCTGTCTGGTCTTGGTCGCGCAAATTGCGTAGAATCGCCGCTCGCTCGGGCGGCCTTGCGCGTCACTCGGGCAGGTCACTCGCCGTAGCACAATGGATAGTGCACGCGCCTCCTAAGCGTGAGATACAGGTTCGATTCCTGTCGGCGGGACCACGCACAGCAAAGCCAGGCAAATCGCCCGGCTTTTGTTTTTTTCGCCGCAGAAACGACGAGGCCCGCCACCAGCGGGCGGGCCTATGGTTGCGGATGGCCCCGGGCCAGTCTGGATCAACCCTAGGTCAACACCGGCAGCGCTTCGAGCAAGAGCAGTCCGATCAGCACCCCGATGATCGTCAACAACACGCGGATCCCTACCCGCGCGCCTCGGATCACCAGTGGCGCGGACGCCAGCCCGATCACGCCCGCCACGCAGACGGCGAGCAACAGGTACAGGTTGGAGAAGGCCATCGGGAATTCCATCATCCGCCCCTTAGCGGCCGCATGTGGCCGGTGTTTCGAGTATAGGCCGCGCATCCGATCCGGCAACCGCCCGAACAATCCTTTGACGCAGTGCAAAAAATCGTGCTATAGTCCGCAAATTGGCTGCTTACTGCCCTGAGTGCATGCGCAGCCGATTGCCACAGTGCTTGGCATCGTCTCCGATCTCCCGCGTGGATTCACATCACGCCGAAGGGACCGCCGCCCCACCTCGCTGATCCATGTGATTCACATTCAGCTTGAGGCCGGCCCACTCCCCCGCCTGTCCGTTCTGCAGCCCGTCTGTCGAACCGGCCTTATCCGATTGGCGCCGACGCCCGTGATTAACCGGTCGCCGTATCCCATTTCCGCCGTTCGCATCCATTGATGCGGTTGGCGCGGCAGCCTTACTTAAAAGCTATTCGACATGACGCAGCCTCAAGACGGCAGCGGCGCTATTGCGCACGCTGAAACCACGATTACCCCGAATTCCGACAACCTCATCGCCGACGCCGCCACCCGCGCCAGCGCCTTTGCTGAGCTGGGCCTGGACGAGCGCATCGTCCGTGCGCTGGGCGAAGTGAACTACACCACCCCGACGCCGGTGCAGGCGCAAGCCATTCCGGCCGCCCTGGCTGGCAGCGACCTGTTGGTCACGAGCCAAACGGGTTCGGGCAAGACCGCAGCTTTCATGCTACCGGCCATCCAACGCATCAGCGAGCAGCCCGAGCCGCAGCGCCCGCGCATGGACAGCCCGCCGCAACGCATGAAGGGTCGCCGCCCCCGCCCGGCCCCGGCCAAGCCGTCGCTGCTGGTACTCACGCCCACGCGTGAACTCGCCCTGCAAGTGACGACCGCCGCGTCGCAATACGGTCGCCATATGCGCCGCATCGTCTGCGCGAGCATCCTGGGCGGCATGCCCTACCCGAAGCAGCTCGACATGCTGGCACGCATGCCGGACATCATCATCGCCACGCCGGGCCGTTTGCTCGACCACATCGATTCGGGCCGTATCGACCTGTCGGCGCTGAACATGCTGGTGTTCGATGAAGCCGACCGCATGCTCGACATGGGCTTTGCTGACGACATCGAAGCCATCGTCGGTGCCACGCCGGCCACGCGCCAGATGCTGATGTTCTCGGCCACCATGGACCGCCGCATCGAGCAACTGGCCGAGCGCATGATGCGCGACCCGCAGCGCATTGAAATCGCTGCCGCCAAGATCGATCAGAGCAACATCGAAGAGCGCCTGCACTTCACCGACGACGTGTCGCACAAGCAGCAACTGCTGGACCACCTGCTGCGCGATGCGTCGCTCAAGCAAGCGATCGTCTTCACCGCCACCAAGCGTGATGCAGACTCGCTGGCTGACCGCCTGACCGAGCACGGTTTCTCCGCCGGCGCCCTGCACGGCGATATGCACCAAGGCGCGCGTAACCGCACGCTGACGGCCCTGCGCCGCGGCCAGCTGCGCGTGCTGGTGGCCACCGACGTGGCCGCCCGCGGCATCGACGTGCCGGACATCACCCACGTGGTCAACTTCGACCTGCCCAAGCAAGCCGAAGACTACGTGCACCGTATCGGCCGTACGGGCCGTGCCGGCCGCAGCGGCATCGCCATCAACCTGGTGAACCACAACGACACGTTCCAATGGCGCCGTATTGAGCGCTTTGTGGATCGCCGTATCGACGCGTCCGTGGTGGAAGGCCTGGAGCCGAAGCGCTCGCCCAAGCCTCGCACTGGTGGCCCGCGTGCCGGTGGCGACCGTGGCGGCTACCGTGGTAACAACGGTGGCGGCGGCTATCGTGGTCAGCGTGAAGGCTACAGCGCACGCCAAGGCGGCTTCGGTGGCAATGGCGGCAACAGCGAAGGCCGCTTCCAGCGCAGCTTCGGTGGCGACCGCGACGGCTTCGCCCCGCGCCGTGATGACCGTAACGGCAACGGCGGTGGCTACCAAGGCGGCCAGCGTGAGTGGAACCGTGACGACCGCGCCCCGCGCCAAGCGTACGGCCAAGGCCAGCAAAACCGTGGCGACTGGCAACAGCGCCCGGCCCGTACGCAAGACGGCAACCGTGGCGGCTATGGCAACAGCAATGGCGGCGGCTACGGCAACCGTGACGGCAATCGCGAAGGCTTCGGCAACCGCGAAGGCGCACCGCGCCGCTTCGGCGACAACAATGGCGGCAGCCGTTTCGGCAACGACAACGGCAATGGCGCCGCCCGCCGAAGCAACAGCAGCTATGGCAATCGCGACGGTAACCGCGACAGCTACGGCAGCAAGGGCCGTTCGCGCGACTTCGATCGTTGATCGGCTGCTGCGCGCATCAGCTCAATAGAAAAAGGCCCCTTCGGGGGCCTTTTCTTTTGCCTGCACCACCTTCACAGCGCACAGGTTCGAAAGCCGACGAACACGTCATCTCGCTCCGGCAGCAGAAAGCCCCGGAAGCGAACATGCCGTGCCCGTTGCGGCGTATGGGCGGCCGCGCCCCGCACCGCCTGCATCGTCATGAAGTGCGGCACAGACAGGCGCGCCACGCGGCCGTGCGGGGCACCCGGCGTGAAATCCGGGTAGGGCTCGAACGGCGACGAAGTCCACTCCCAGACCTGCCCCCAATGGAAGCCCGCACGGCCCTGCACGGCGGCCATTTCCCATTCGTCTTCGGTCGGCAGGCGCCGGCCGGCCCAGCGGCACCACGCCTGCGCCTCGTACAGGCTGACGTGGCGCACGGGTTCGTCGCGGTTGAGGGTGCGGGCCTCGCCGTAGCGCAGGGCCTGCCATGTGCGCGTTTCCGGATCACGCTGCCAGCCCAGCGGCGCAGAGCGCTCCTGCATCATCAGCCAGTCCATGCCGGCCGGCGACCACCACTGCGGATGATCGTAGCCACGGTCTTCGATGAACTCGAGGTATTGCGCGTTCGTCACGGGCTGCGCGTCGATCTCGAAGGCCGGCACATAGGTGCGATACGGCGGGCGCTCGTTGTCGAAGAAGAAACCGTCCGCATCCGGCCAGCCCATCTGGAAGCGGCCGCCCGGTAGCGAGAGCGTCTGCGCGGCAGGTACTGCCACAGCCGCCAGCGGCGGTTGCCCCGCGGGCTGCAAACCCAGCCGCTGCAGCAAACCGTGCAGATGCTCGGCACGCAGATCCTCGTGAAAGACCGCCCAGCGGAACGGTTCCAACGCGGCATCGTCATCGGTACCGAGCGTCGCCAGCTTGCGCAGCACGCGGTCGAGCACGTCGTGCGCATACTGCTTGATGAGCGCAATGCCGGGGAGCGTCAGTTCCCAGCAGGCGTCGGGCGGCATGCGGTCCATGTCGAAGAAGTTGTCTGCGCCTTCGAGCGCAGCGGGCAGCGTGGCTTGCCAGCGTGGCACCGCCCACTCGGCGCCGCTGCCGTCTTCGATGGTTTCGTTCTTGACGCGGCGTGGCTCGCGCAGGCACCAGAACTCCGCAAACCAGGCAAGCTGGCCGAGCGTCCAGAGCGGCGGCGCGTGGTGCTCAACGCGTTCGATCTGCCAACCGCGCTGCGTGTCGCCAAACGCGGCGAGCAACGCCAACGTGCGGTTGCGCGCGTCAACCAGACTGTGCGCGATGCCTTGGCGTGGCAAGCGACGGCCGTCGGTCCAGTCGGGGAGTGATCCGATGAAGGTCGGATCGGGGAGCATGAAGAATTCAGCCATCGCGGCACACCTCGGGCGGGGATCGGTCCATTATCGCACCGGCCCTCCCCTACCCTCCGGTACACGCTCGCGTGCTAACGGCCAACGCTGGCGTGACAGACGGCAAAGTCACCGGCCGCGTCGGTCCAGGCGTGCAGGTCTTCGAAACCCGCGTCGGCAAACATGGCCTGCAGGCCTGGCAGGTCGTATTTGACAGAGTTCTCGGTGTGCAGGCGCTCCCCGGCAGCAAAGGCGCGCGCATGACTGTCCCAGCGCACCGTGACATCGCCTCGGGCTTCCAGGTGCATCTCGACGCGGTGGGCCTCTGCTCGGTACAGCGCGACGTGTCGCCAGTCACGCACGTCGAAATTCGCCCCCAACAGGCGGTTCAGGTTACGCAGCACATTGAGGTTGAACGCCGCCGTCACGCCAAGTGGATCGTCGTACGCTGCCTCGAGCCGACGGGCGTCCTTGATGAGGTCGATGCCGATCAGCACGCTATCGCCCGGCGCGGACGCTTCGTGCAGGCGCGAGAGGAAGGCGCGCGCCTCTTCCGGCGTGAAGTTGCCCAGGCTCGAACCGGGGTAAAACCACACGCGCCGACCATCGCCCACCGCATCGGGCAACACCAGCGGTGCACACAGATCCGCTCCAATGCCGACCATCGGTAATTGCGGATGCTGGCGTGCCAAAGCGCGCAATGTATCGCGCAGGAAATCCGCCGAGATATCGATCGCCACATAGCGCGACGGCGCCAGCGTGCGGAACAGGCGTGCGGCCTTCTCACAATTGCCGGCGCCTAGGTCGATGAGCGTGGCGCCGCGCCCAACACGCAATGCAATTTCTGCGGCATGCAGGCTGAAGATGGCAGCCTCGGTGCGGGTCGGGTAGTACTCGGGTAGGTCCGTAATGGCTTCAAACAAGCGCGAGCCCAACGCGTCGTAGAAAAATTTGGGGCTCACGCGCGCAACGGGCGCGAGCAAACCAGCCTCGGCCTCGGCACGCAGCGCTGCATCATCTTCGGTAAAGAGCTGGTAGAAGGTCAGCCCCGCGCCGACAGCGTCGACGGTCGGCTGCGGCTGGATCAGACGGGCCAGCGCGCGGCGGGCATAGGCATCGGCGGACGGCTTGGTGGCCTGCATGGTGTCTCCCGTTGGGGTGGAACGGCACGGTGTTGCATGGTCATGAAGGCCGCTGGCAGCGAGAAATGTGCCAAGGGGCTCCGCACTGCCAGTGCCCTGCTCGGCACTGGCGAAATTGCAGCGTAGACGCCGCCTTGTGACAGCGCCACCGTTCTTTCACCCGAGAGCACGGCAACGTTGCATGTCGGCGAGCGTAAAAATCGGCACCGGCGCTGAAAAAAACGCGCAGATCGCACTGCAACACCGAAATCGCACTTTTGCAGCGCAACATGGGGCTCTTGCGTTACAATGCGGGCTTCCTCAAAGGGGAGTAGCTCGGGGGTTCTTCAGCCCCAGACACGATCGTCAAGACGAGGCAGAGAATCGCCTCCGGTCGTGTCGGCACAGCAGGTTCCCAACCTGTTTGCGTCGAGCAAGACCTTTGCAACCGGATTCCATGGTCTGCAAAGCGTCTCGCCCCAGCATTCCATGCAGTTCGGTCAACCGGTTTTGATTGTTGTTTTGACTTGGAGCCACCATGGAATGGTTGTCTGACATTTTCACCATGCAGTTTGCGGCCGCGCTGGCATCGATCATCGTGATCGACCTTGTGCTGGCCGGCGATAACGCCATCCTCATTGCGCTGGCCGCGCGCAACCTGCCGCCTGAGCTGCAGAAGAAAGCCATCCTGTGGGGTGCGGCCGGCGCGATCGTCGTGCGCGCCCTGATGACGCTGGCGGTCGTATGGCTGCTGAAGATTCCGGGCCTGATGCTGATCGGCGGCCTGGCGCTGGTGTGGATCGCATGGAAGCTGCTGGCCGACGACGGGCAGGACGACGGCGAACACGGTGCCGGCAGCACCACGCTCATGGGCGCCATGAAGACCATCATCATCGCCGACGCAGTGATGGGCATCGACAACGTACTCGCCATTGCCGGCGCGTCGCACGGCAGCTTCCTGCTGGTGGTGCTCGGCCTGCTGATCAGCGTGCCGGTGGTGGTATGGGGCAGCGGCGTGGTGCTGCGCCTGATCGAACGCTTCCCGGTCATCATCTATGGTGGCGCTGCGGTGCTGGCTTATACAGCAGCGCACATGATCGTGGCCGAACCGGTTCTCAAGCCGTTCTTCGCTGAGCAACGCCCGCTGACGTGGGCCGTGTACGCCTTGGTGTTCGTCATCGTGCTGGGCGGCGGCTGGCTGGTGCAGCGTCGCCGCCAAGCGCAAGAGCAGCAGGCCTAAGCCTGAATCGGCTGACCGGCGAGAACCCGCGCCAGCAAGGTGCGGTCGATATTCCCGCCGGTCAGCGGCAGGCCGACACGCAAGCTGGCAATCTGCTCGCGCTGCTGCCACGCAGCCGCTAAAGCTGCAGCAGCAGCGCCTTCCGCCACGTTGTGCGTGGTCGAAAAATACAGGCGGATGGCCTCCGCTACCTCATCGTCTGTCACCGCGACAATCTCCTCAACGCCAGCCCGGATCACCTCCAGCGCCTTCGCATCCGGTGTGCGACAGGCCATCCCATCAGCAAGCAGCGTCGACACGGGCGCAGATATCACGGTGCCGCTCTTGAACGAGAGTTCATAACACCGCGCATGCGCTGAAACCACGCCGACAATGCGCGTCGACAACCCCAATGCATCGCGCACCTGCACGGCCGCGCTGATGCCCGAACCCATGCCGATTGGCACATAGACCACGTCCAGCGGCGTCGCTTCAAAAAACTCCAGCCAGTAGCTCGCCACGCCGACGACCAAGTCTTCGTGGTACGACGGCACAAAATGCAAGCCACGTTCGGCTGCCAGCTGTTCGGCCAGTTCACGGCTGGCTTGGAAATCGTCGCCCGCTTCGATCAACTCGGCGCCGAGCGCACGCATGGCGGCATTCTTTTCCACGCTGTTGCCGTGTGGCACGACGATCGTGGCCGTCATGCCACTCCGGCGCGCCGCCAACGCAATCGACTGGCCATGGTTGCCGCGTGTCGCTGCAATCACACCGCGCAACTCCGGTTCGCGGCCACGCAGCGCGTGCAGATAGGTCAGGCCGCCACGCGCCTTGAACGCCCCCACTTCGGTGTGATTCTCGTGCTTCACCCATACGGACGCCGCCATCGCCTGCGAGAGGAGTGGCCAACAGTACTGCGGTGTAGGAGGCACCACCGCGTGGACGATGTCAGCGGCCGCGCGCAGACGGCGCAACGCCGCAGCGTGGTCGAGTGAAACAGCGTGAGTAGACAGCATGGCAATCTCCAGCAGACAGTTGGAAGCGATGCCCTCATCTTGCCCGCCTGCCGGGGCCCGGAACATCGACAATTCTGCAATCTGTCAGCCCAACTGTGCCGCCCGTTTAAACGGGCCAGTTTCCTGACAGTACCGGTACAGTCAGGGCCGCGCCGGCCAAGTTACAATGCGGCTCAATCGATTTTCCGACGCTTCGCACCCCGTCCGCGCTCGCATGCAGCCCTATCTCGACCTGATGCGCCATGTCTACGAACATGGCACCGACAAAGCCGACCGCACCGGCACCGGCACGCGCTCCGTGTTCGGTCACCAGATGCGCTTCAACCTCCAAGACGGCTTTCCGCTGGTGACGACCAAGAAGGTCCACATCAAGTCCATCGTCTATGAACTGCTGTGGTTCCTCCAGGGCTCGACCAACGTGCGCTGGCTGCAAGAGAACGGCGTGACGATCTGGGACGAATGGGCCGATGCCGACGGCGAACTGGGCCCCGTTTATGGCTCGCAATGGCGCTCGTGGCCGACGCCCAACGGCGAGCACATCGACCAGATCGCCGAGCTGATCGCGCAGATCAAGCGCAACCCCGATTCGCGCCGGCTGATTGTGTCGGCCTGGAACGTGGCTGACATCCCGCGCATGAAGCTGCCGCCCTGCCACGCGTTCTTCCAGTTCTATGTGGCCGACGGCAAGCTGTCGTGCCAGCTCTACCAGCGCAGCGCCGACATCTTCCTCGGCGTGCCGTTCAACATCGCCAGCTACGCGCTGCTGGTGCACATGGTCGCGCAGCAGACGGGCCTGGACGTGGGCGATTTCGTCTGGACCGGCGGCGATTGCCACCTCTACAACAACCACTTCGAACAGGTCGAGACGCAACTCGCGCGTGAGCCGCTGCCGCTGCCGAAGCTGGTCATCAAGCGCAAGCCCGAGAGCATCTTCGATTACCAGTACGAAGACTTCGAGATCGTCGGCTACCAGAGCCATCCTGCAATCAAGGCTCCCGTGGCGGTATGAGCAGTAAGCAGGGGCCCCGCGCAGCGGGGATGCGCACGGCCGCGAATACCGCCAGCCGCCGACACCACAACACTCAAATGACCAAAAACTATAAGGAGGCGGCGCGATGACCATCCTCACGCTCATCGTCGCCCGCGCCCGCAACGGCGTCATCGGCCGCGACAACGCGTTGCCCTGGCGCCTGCCTGAAGACCTCGCGCACTTCAAGCGCACCACCATGGGCGCACCCATCGTGATGGGCCGCAAGACGTACGACTCGATCGGCCGCCCGCTACCGGGCCGTCGCAACATCGTCGTCACGCGCAATGCCAAGCTGGAATTGCCCGGTTGCGAGATCGCGCATTCGTTGGAGGATGCGCAACGCCTGTGTGTCGGCGTCGAGCAGATCTTCCTGATCGGCGGCGCGCAGTTGTATGCGGACGCCCTGCCGAGTGCGGATCGCCTAATCGTCACCGAGATCGACGCGGATTTTGAGGGCGATGCGCACTTCCCCACGCCGGACCCGAAGGTCTGGCACGAAGTCGCGCGCGAGAAGCACCACAGCCCCGCGCCCAACGACTTCGACTACGCCTTCGTTACGTACGAACGTCCGCCTTCGGACGAGCAGTAACCCGCAGCAGGCAACAAAAAACGCGCTCAGTTTCGAACGCGTTTTTCATTTCAGCGATGGCAATTTACTCGCCGGCGATCGTCATCTGTTCGATCAGGATCGAGCCGGTTTCCTTCGTGCCACGCACCAGTGCATCCGCGCCAATGGCGACGATCTGGCGGAACATCTCGCGCAGATTGCCGGCAATGGTGATCTCTTCGACCGGATACTGGATCACGCCGTTCTCGACCCAGTAGCCCGATGCGCCACGCGAGTAGTCGCCGGTCACGTAGTTCACGCCCTGGCCCATCAGCTCGGTGACCAGCAGGCCCGTGCCCATGCGGCGCAGCATGCCGGCAAAGTCATCCTCAGGCTTGGTCTTATCGGAGAACAGCGTCAGGTTGTGCGAGCCGCCCGCGTTACCAGTCGTCTGCATGCCGAGCTTGCGCGCGGAATACGTCGACAGGAAGTAGCCTTCGACCACGCCGTTCTTCACCACATCGCGGCGCTGCGTACGTACGCCCTCTTCGTCGAACGGCGCGCTGCCCATGCCGCCCAGCACGTGCGGGTCTTCCTTGATCTGCACGTGCGGCGCGAAGACTTCCTTGCCCAGCGTATCGAGCAGGAACGTCGACTTGCGATACAGCGCACCGCCCGACACGGCCTGCACGAACGCGCCCAGCAAGCCCGCGGCCAACGGGGCCTCGAACAACACCGGGCACTTGCGCGTGGTCAGCCGGCGTGCGCCCAGACGTGCCAGCGCACGTTCCGCTGCGTACTTGCCGATGGCTTCCGGCGCAGCCAGATCCTTGGGCGAACGCTTGGACGAATACCAGTCGTCGCGCTGCATATGCGCGCCCGACCCGGCAATCGGCGCGGCCGAAATAAAGTGTCGCGAATACGGATAGCCGCCCATGAACCCGCGCGACGTGGCCAGCACGAAGTGCGAATGCTGCGCGGAAATACTCGAACCATCGCTGTTGCGAATCTTGGGGCTCACGGCAAAGGCGGCCGCTTCCGCAGCGCGAGCGATTTCGACGGCCTCCTCCGCATCGATCATCCACGGGTGATAGAGCTGCATGTCGCGCGGATGCTTCTCCAGCAACTCTTCTTCGGCCAGGCCGGCAGCATCGTCATCCGCCGTAAAGCGCGCGATGTTGTAGGCGGCCTCGACCGTGGAGCGCAGCGCGGCGGGAGAGAAATCCGACGTGCTGGCGTTGCCGCGCTTCTTGCCCAGCATGACCGTCACGCCGACGATCTTGTCGCGGTTCTGCTCGATGGTCTCGATCTCGCCCTTGCGCACCGTGACCGACAGGCCCTGGCCTTCGGAGATTTCCGTCGCGGCATCGGTGGCACCGAGTTCGCGTGCGATGCGCAGCACATCGCGCGCCATCTCTTCAAGCTGTTCGCGTTGGTAGGCGAACACGGCGCCGGTGACATTGCGGGTCTTGGAATCGAGCGTTTGAGACATAGGCAAGGAAGAGGAAAACTTGGGGCCGCTTTTGGCGGAAACGCCCATCATAGCAAGATACAATGCGCGCCATGAGCCGAGCATCCCGACACAACCCTACGTATCTGCAACCCGTCGTGCGTACCGACATCGGTGACGAGGACGATCCGGATACGCCCAAAAGCAAATCGCAGCGCAAGCGCGAGGTCAACGCCTTGCAAGACCTGGGCACCGCCCTGGAAGCGCTGCCCAAGGACAAACTCGCCAAGGTGCCGCTGCCTGAAAAGCTGGTCGACGCCCTGCGCGAAGCCAAGCGCACCACCGCACATGAAGGCAAGCGCCGCCAGATGCAGTACATCGGCAAGCTGATGCGCGCCCTGACGGATGAAGAAGTCGAAGCCATCCGCCGCGTGCTGGCCACCTTCGTTGGCGCCTCCAAGGCGGAAACGGCACGCCTGCACGCCATCGAGCGCTGGCGCGACCGCCTGATCGCAGGTGACGATGCCGTCACTGAATTTATTGCAGCGCACCCGGATACCGACGTGCAGGCCCTGCGCACGCTGGTGCGCAATGCGCGCAAGGAAGCGCAACTGGGCAAGCCGCCCAAGTCGTCGCGTGAGGTGTTCCAAGTGGTCAAGCAGGCGCTGTCCGGCAACGACCGCGGCAGCGACAACGACAGCGAAGCCGATCAACCCGAAGCCGAAGACGACGAAGCATGACTGCCTCTGCCCTGCTCACCCGCCGCCACCCCGACGAGCTGATCGTCGGCTTTGTGTCCATTTCGGACCGCGCCTCGGCGGGCACGTACCAGGATGAAGGGATTCCGGCGCTGCGCGACTGGTTTAGCGCCACGTTGACGTCGCCATGGCAAGGGGTGGAACGCCTGATTCCGGACGATCAGGCCACGATTGCCGAAACGCTGATCGACCTGGTTGACCATGCCGGCTGCGATCTGGTGCTCACCACCGGCGGCACCGGCCCGACCCGCCGCGACGTGACGCCCGAGGCCACGCTCGCTGTCGCCACCAAGAAGATGCCGGGCTTTGGCGAGCAGATGCGCCAGATCAGCCTCCACTTCGTGCCGACGGCGATCTTGTCGCGTCAGGTCGCGGTGATCCGCGAAACGCCATCACGGGCGGCGCTGATCATCAACCTGCCTGGGCAGCCGCGCGCCATCAAGGAAACGCTGGAAGGTCTGAAAGATGTGGAAGGCCGCCCCACGGTGCCGGGCATCTTTGCCGCCGTGCCCTACTGCATCGACCTGATCGGCGGGCCATACATCGAAACGCACGACAGCGTGGTCAAGGCCTGGCGCCCCAAGCACGCTGTCCGCGCAAAGCCCTTGCAGGCTTAGGGAGCAACCGAGGAGGCCAGTGCTTCGGCCTCCGGTGCCTGCCGCTCATCACGAATGAAGTGCTCGCGGTAATACCGCAGCTCTTCGATCGACTCGATGATGTCCGCATGGGCGGTGTGCCGCTGGTGCTTGGTAAAGCCCTTGGCAATGGCCGGCTGCCAACGCTTGCACAGCTCCTTGAGCGTGGAAACGTCCAGGTTGCGGTAGTGGAAGTACTCCTCCAGCTTGGGCATGTAGCGCGCCATGAAGCGGCGGTCCTGGCAGATGGAGTTGCCGCACATCGGCGACTTGCTCTTCGGCACCCACTTCTTGAGGAAGGCCAGCAGTTCGGCTTCCGCTTCCGCTTCGGTGGTGGTCGACGCCTTGACCTTGTCGATCAGGCCCGAGCGGCCGTGCGTGCCCTTGTTCCAGGCGTCCATACCGTCGAGCAGTTCGTCGGATTGGTGAATCACCAGCACCGGCCCTTCCGCCACGATGTTCAGCTCCGAATCCGTCACCACCACGGCCACTTCGATGATGCGGTCGTTTTCGGGGCTCAGGCCGGTCATCTCCATGTCGAGCCAGACCAGATTGTTGTCGCTCTTGGCGGCAATCTTGGTGGCAACGGCGGGGGCGGCTGGCTGGGGTGCAGAGGTACTCACGGAATGCCTTGAGAAAATGTCTGAAGGCTATAATTTTCGCATATTCGATAGGTGTTTCCCCACATGCCCGCCTTTACTGTTGTCTTCCTGATCGCCCTTGTGCTCATGTCCGCCACACGCTTGTGGCTGGCCGCGCGGCAGATCCGCCACGTGGCGCGCCACCGTGATGCGGTGCCCGCACAGTTTGCCGAATCCATCACGTTGGACATGCACCACAAGGCTGCCGACTACACCATCGCCCGCACGCGCCTGGCGATGCTGGAAGTGCCGGTACAGGCGGCCCTGCTGATCGCGTTGACGCTGTTCGGCGGGCTGAACTGGATCAACCAGGCTTGGCTGAGTGTGTTCGGGCCGGGTTACGCGTATGGCGTGGCGCTCATCGTGTCGGTCATCGTCATCAGCAGCATCATCGAACTGCCGTTCTCGCTGTACGCGCAGTTCGTGGTCGAAGAGCGCTTCGGCTTCAACCGCATGACGTGGAAGCTTTGGCTGGCCGACAACCTTAAGGGGATGGCCATCGGCGCTGTGCTCGGCCTGCCGCTGCTGCTGGCTGTGCTGTGGCTCATGAACAAGATGGGCACGTATTGGTGGCTCTATACCTGGATCGTCTGGATGGCGTTCATGCTGTTTGTTCAGGCGATCTACCCGAACGTCATCGCCCCGCTCTTCAACAAGTTCACGCCGTTGCAGGATGAAGAAATGCGCTCACGCATCGAAAACCTGCTCAAGCGCTGCGGCTTCGCGAGCAAGGGCCTGTTCGTCATGGACGGCAGCCGTCGCAGCGCGCACGGCAACGCCTATTTCAGCGGCTTTGGCGCCACCAAGCGCATCGTCTTCTTCGACACGTTGCTCGAGCGGCTGAACGCGTCGGAGATGGAAGCCGTGCTGGCCCACGAGCTGGGCCACTTCAAGCGCCACCACATCACCAAGCGCATCGCCGTGACGTTTGTCTTGAGCCTGGGCGCGCTGGCGCTGCTCGGCTGGCTGATGACGCGCACGTGGTTCTACCTGGGCCTGGGCGTCGCGCCCAACCTGCTCTCCGACAACCACGCGTTGGCGCTGATGCTGTTCTTCCTGGTGCTGCCGGTGTTCACCTTCTTCGTGTCGCCGCTGGCCAGCCTGTCGTCGCGCAAAGATGAGTACGAAGCCGATGCCTTTGCCGCCGAGCATGCGGATGCCAAGCAACTCGTCTCGGCGCTGGTGAAACTGTTCCAAGACAACGCCTCGACGCTCACGCCAGACCCGGTCTACTCGACGTTCTACTACTCGCATCCGACCGCGTCGCAGCGCGTGGCACGTCTCGTACAGGCTGCTGGAGCATGACGCGGGGTAAGCCGAGCCGTGGCGCCAAGCAGGCCGCCACCGGGGAGCGCGGGCTCGTCATCGCCGCACACGGCCGTCATTACCTGGTCGAGCGCGAAGGCGGCGGCTATCTGCAGTGCTTCCCGCGCGGCAAGCGCAGCGAATGCGCGGTGGGCGATCACGTCATCTACGAAGCGACGGCCGTCGACCAAGGCGTGGTCGTGCGCGTGGAGGAACGCCGCAACCTGCTCTACCGCTCCGATCAGTTCAAATCCAAGATGCTGGCCGCGAACCTCGATCAGGTCATCATCATGCTCGGCACCGAGCCGAGCTTTTCCGAAGACCTGCTTGGCCGCGCACTGGTGGCGGCAGAATCGCTCGGCATCACGCCGCTGATCCTGCTCAACAAGATCGATTTGACGGCCCGGCTGGAAACGGCCCGCTCACGGCTGGCGCTCTATCGTGAGCTCGGCTACACGATCGTGGAACTGACGGTGCATGGCGCCCCCGAGGCGGCCCATGCGGCACTGGAGCCGCACGTGGCTGGACGCGCGTCGATCCTGATCGGGCAGTCGGGCATGGGCAAGTCGTCGTTGCTGAATCTGCTGATTCCGGGGGTGGATGCGCAGACGCGCGAGATCTCTGAAAAGCTCGATTCCGGCAAGCACACGACCACATTCACGCGCCTCTATCACCTGCCCGCCGAATGGGGGCAAGTCGAGGGCCAAGGCGGCATGCTGATCGATTCGCCGGGCTTTCAGGAATTCGGCCTGCACCATCTGAGCGAAGGCATGCTGGAGCGCGCCTTCCCTGAGTTCCGCCCGCGCCTGACCGACTGCCGCTTTTATAACTGCCGACACCTGCAGGAGCCCGGCTGTGGCATTCTGGGTGCGATGGCCGAGGGCAAGATTGACCCGCGCCGGCATCAGCTCTACGCGCAGCTGTTGCACGAATCAGAGCAGCAGAAGCCTTGGTAAGAGGTGAACGAAGTTCGGGGAGGCTGGGATGAAACTGTTGATCAGCAGTCCATCGCTTGGCATGGCGGCACACTGGCAGAACGTGCTGTCCGCCGCCGGTATCCGTACCGAACTGCGGAACATCTATCTGAGCAGCGTGGCGGGAGATATTCCGCCGCAAGATTGCGCGGCGCAGGTCTGGCTGGTGAATGCGTCACAGGAAGCGCAGGCGCAAGCGCTGCTCGATCAGGCACGCCATCCGCCGGCCGGCCCCGCCTGGCGATGCGTGCATTGTGGCGAGGTTCATGAGCCGCAGTTCGCCCAGTGTTGGCGCTGCGGCAAAGACCGCGAAGATGCGGCCTGAGCCATTAGAAATTAGACGCTGGCCGCCTCAACCCAGCCAGACGGCGATCGACAGCATCGCCAGCAGCAGCATCCACAGCACCACGGCGCGCCACACCAGGCCCACCGCCGACTGCAGCGTGCGCACATTGGGCTCCTGCCCGACTTCCACCGGATAGGCTCCGTCCTCATCGGCAAGGCTTTCCGCCGAATCCCGCTGCGCGATCGGTGTGCCCAGGCGTACGCCGAGCGCGCCGCCACCAGCCGCCAACAGGATGCCGTTCACTTCATTGCTCCACTTGGCGGCACGGTTGCGCCAGGCGTAGACGGCATCCTCAAAGTTGCCCACGATGGCAAAGCCGATCGCGGTCAATCGCGCAGGAACGTAGTCGATGACGAAGAAGGCCTGACGAGCAAACAGGCCCAGTGCCGGGCTGCGCTCCGTCGATGTATCGCTCCAATGGCGCGCCAGATACTCTGCGCCGCGATAGAGCACCACGCCCGCCGGTCCAATCGGCACCAAGAACCAGAAGAACACGCCAAACACGTGGCGATGCGCCGCCACGATCGCGCATTCGAGCGTGTGGCGAACAACCTCGTTGACGGGCATATCGGTCGTATCTCGACCAGACCACTCATTGAGCAGCAGCCGCGCGGTGACGATGTCGTCGCTGCGCAGCGCCTCATGGATGTCGGTGAAGTAGTGGCTGAACTGCCGGAAGCCGAGCGTCAGATACACCATCAGCACATTCCACAAGAACGCCAGCCCCAGGCTGATCGAAGACAGCAGGTAGTGCACCAGCGCCACAACCACCACAGCCGGCAGCGTGACCACACACCACGCGAGCACAGCATCGCGACGATGGCCGGTGTCGAACCATTCTTCGGCCCGTGCGGCCAGCACGCGCACAACATCGTAGATCGGGTTATCCCGGCTGAGCGCACGGAATTGCTCGAGGATCAGCGCGCAGAGTACGGAGAAAAAGGTCATGGGAACGGTGTTGCGAGGCGCGTTTCACGCCGTGAATACGATGTGCATGACGATAGCACACGGCGTGCGCGTCACAGCGCACCGTACCTTGCGCGCTACGCTGCCAGCAAGTGGTAGAGGTTGCGCAGCATGCCCGCCGTCGCGCCCCAGATGAAGTGGTAGCCGCCATCTGCCTTGCGATACGGCATCGCATAAAAACGCCGCACGCGGTCTTCCCAGCGAAGTTCACGCACTTCGTGGTTGGCCGGATCCATCAGGAAGGCAAGCGGCACCTCGAACACCTCGGCCACTTCGCTTGGGTCCGGCTGGAGGGTGAAATCGGGGGAAAGCAGCCCGACGACCGGGCTCACGTGAAAGCCCGTTCCGGTGATGTAGTCGGGCAATCGACCGACGACCTCGATGAACTCGGGGCCAATGCCGACCTCCTCCACCGTCTCGCGCAGCGCGGTGGCAACCACATCGGAATCGACAGCCTCACGCCCACCACCGGGAAAGCTCACTTGGCCGGCATGCTGGCTGAGCGACGCATTGCGTTGCGTCAACAGCACCGCCAAGCCCACTTCGCGCTGCACCAAAGGCACCAGCACAGCAGCCTCACGCAGCTTGAGCGATGCATCGATCAGGCGGGATTCGTCGGTGTGCTCCGGTTCCCACGTGGGTTGGGTGCGCAAGCGTTCGCGCACGAAATCGGCCGTCAACCGCGAAACGTCGAGCGCCGGCAGCGGCGTTGTCGACGGCAACACCGGTAACTGCTCAGGATCGAACGCGGGACGGCGCATGGGGCGGAAAGAATAATCGTGGGTGGAAGACTCACCAGCTTCACGCATAGCACGTGAGCACAATCTTCCACCGCAAAAGAGAAAAAAGGCACCCGAAGGTGCCTTTTCGCAACGCGCGCAGATTACTCCGCAGCGGCTTCCTTGCGCTTGAAGGTCAGCTTCTCCTTGATGCGAGCCGACTTGCCCGAGCGCTCGCGCAGGTAATACAGCTTCGCACGGCGCACATCACCGCGACGCTTCACTTCGATGCTGGCCAGCAGCGGCGAGTACAGCTGGAACGTACGTTCCACGCCTTCGCCCGAAGAGATCTTGCGAACGATGAACGACGAGTTCAGGCCACGATTGCGCTTGGCAATCACGACGCCTTCATACGCCTGCACACGCTTGCGGTTGCCTTCAACGACGTTCACGTTGACGATCACGGTGTCGCCAGGGGCGAACGGGGGGATCGTCTTGTTGGCCGTCAGGCGCTTGATTTCTTCCTGCTCGATTTGCTCGATGAGATTCATCTTTTTCTCCTTGACCATCATGCCGGCGTTTTGCCCAGTCAATTGACCGCGGCCCCGGTAGAGGATGGGAACATCACTTGGCCGAGGCCTCCGGTGTGGAAGCTTCCGACCCCTTTGCCGTTATCGCCGCGGCAGCGAGGAAGACCTCATCGCTGCGGGACAACAAACCTTGCTTGCGCGCCGCCTCGATCAGATCGGGGCGCTTGCGCATGGTATTCAATAGCGCCTGCTGGCGACGCCACTTCTCGATTTCGGCGTGGTGACCGCCCAGCAGTACATCGGGCACACGCACGCCTTCATACTCCTCCGGCCGCGTGTAGTGCGGACAATCGAGCAGGCCATTGACGAAACTGTCCTGCACCGCCGACTGCGCATCACCCAGCACGCCAGGCAACTGTCGCACCACCGCATCGATGATGGCCATTGCTGCGAGCTCACCGCCGGAGAGGACGAAATCGCCGAGGCTGATTTCTTCATCCACGCGACGGTCGACCAGACGTTGGTCAATCGCCTCGTAGCGGCCGCACAGCAGTGTGAGTGCCGGCAACTGCGCCAATTCCATCACGCGCTTGTGTGTGAGCGGCTTGCCTTGCGGCGACAGCAACACCACATGCGACGCCGCCGGCGCCTGTGCCTGCTGAATCGCATCCAGCGCGGCTTCCAGCGGCTTGGCCAACATCACCATGCCGGGGCCACCGCCATAAGGCCGGTCATCCACGGTACGGTAGTTGTCCGTCGTGAAGTCGCGTGGGTTCCAGGTGCGCAACGTGTACGCCTGCTGCTTGGCTGCGCGGCTGGTAATGCCCCAGTCCGTCAGTGCCCGGAACATGTCCGGAAACAGCGAGACGACATCGAACTGCATCGCCGAATTCTCCGGCCGCATGTTCAGTAATCCAGACCCCAGTCGACGACGATGCGCTTGCCCGCCACATCCACCGACTTCACGTAAACCTCGACAAACGGCACAAGCCGCTCGACCCCACCTTCGTCAACGATGCGCAGAATCTGATGCGCACCGTTGTCGATGAGGCCAGCCACCGTGCCAAGCGTTTCCTGCTGCTCATTGACGACCACCGCGCCGATCAGATCGACCCAGTAAAACTCATCGTCATCCGGCTCGGGAAAGTCGGTCCGGCTGACCCACACGGCACAGCCGCGCAGCGCCTCGGCGACATTGCGATCGGGCGCGGCAGGCGAACCCGCCACCACCGACCCACTGTGCTCACGCGACGTACCGATGGGGAGTACCCGCCAGTCCGTCGACGCGGCGAGCGCCCCAACTGCCGGCTTGAGCCACCAGGTGCGTGCGCTCAACAGCGCGTCGGCATCGCCGTGCGGCTGGACCTTGATCCAACCGCGAATACCGTAGGCGCCACCCACGTAGCCCACCTCGACGAGATCATCGGGAAGCGACGGGTTGGCCCCTGCACCCGGGCGCATGGCTTGCAAGCGCTCAGCCACCTTTTGCGAGGTAGCCTCAGCAGCTTTGGCCACGGGACCTTGCTGTGCCCGGGATGGCGCCGATGTTGGGCGCGTCACGGCAGGATGTGCGCGGACGGCACCGTCGATCGACGCATGCTAAAACTTAGGCTGCGGCCTTGGTGGCGCCTTGCTTCACCAGGCGAGCAACCGTCGGCGACAGTTGTGCGCCCACGCCTTGCCAGTAGGCCAGACGGTCTTGCACCAGGCGCAGACCTTCTTCGCCATCCTTGGCGAGCGGGTTGTAGAAACCGACGCGCTCGATGAAACGGCCATCACGGCGGTTACGCGAGTCAGTCGCAACGATGTTGAAGAACGGGCGCTTCTTGGAGCCACCGCGGGCCAGACGGATCACGACCATGGATCTTTTCCTTGAAAAACTGGGTATGCGTACAGAGAAACACGCAAGTATAGCCCAATTTTCCAGACCAAACAAACACTTAGCCAAAACGCGGCGAGGCAGCGGCTGGTACACGTGGCTTGCCCGGCATATCGGCGAGGCGTTTGTGCTTGGGGCTTGGCTTGCTGCAGTGGCGCCTGCGCAGGCCAAGTTGCCGATCGACACTCTGCGCGTACCACCGGGCTTTCAGGTGGAGGTGTTGAGCGATGCGATGCCAGCGGCACGTGAGATGGCACTCTCCCCGGCGGGCGTCCTGTACGTCGGCAGCCGCGCGGGTAAGGTCTACGCGTTGCCATTGCAAGAATCCGGCGCGCGCGTGCACGTGGTGGCGTCCGGGTTGCAATTGCCGGTGGGCGTAGCTTGGCGCGACGGCAATCTCTATGTGTCGGCCGTGTCGCGCGTGGTACGACTTGATGGCATCGACAAGCGGCTCTACACCCCGCCCGAGCCCGTCGTCGTCAACGACAAACTGCCCTCCGAGACGTACCACGGATGGAAATTCATCGCGTTCGGGCCGGACGGCAAGCTGTATGTGCCCGTGGGCGCGCCGTGCAACGTCTGCCACCGCGACGAAAACCGCTACGCCAACCTCATGCGCATGAACGCCGATGGCAGCGGGCTTGAACTCGTCGCGCGCGGCATCCGCAATACCGTCGGCTTCGACTGGCACCCCACCACGCATGAGCTGTGGTTCACCGACAACGGCCGCGACATGATGGGCGACGACGTGCCGGACGACGAGCTCAACCGCATCAGCACACCCAACCCGCATTTCGGCTACCCGTTCTGCCATGCGGGCGACATCCCTGACCCGGAATTCGGCGCAGGGCACCCGTGCAGCCAATACGTGCCGCCCGTGGCCAAGCTGGGCGCGCATGTGGCTGCGTTGGGCATGCGCTTCTATACGGGCAGCAGTTTCCCGGCGGCGTATCGCAACAACATCTTTATCGCGGAGCATGGCTCGTGGAATCGATCTTCGAAGGTGGGCTATCGCGTCATGCGCGTTGTGCTGGATGCGGCTGGCAACGTCACAGCACAGGAACCCTTCGTGCACGGCTGGCTGCAGGGAGAACGCGCGTGGGGCCGCCCCGCTGATGTGCTCGTTGCGCCCGACGGCAGCCTGCTTGTTTCCGACGACGAAGCGGGGGCGGTGTATCGCATCCGCTACACCGGAAAATGACGCCCACGACGCCTCACGCCTGGGCAAGGCGTGCGGGAAACATCTCGTTACACGGGTAACGTTCGGACAGTGGATGCCTGCCGAGTGAAGCCTTACATTGACAAGCATGAACACGCGCTGCCGACTTCTTTTTCACACTCTGGCCAGCAGCGCGTGGCGCCTTCGAACCCTCGCCCGACAGGAGATAGCCATGCCGATCCGCGCATTGCTTCGCCCCTTCGCAGCGGGTGTTCTGATCGTCGCCTCTGCGGGCGCTGTGGCTGCCAACGCATCGGCGGATCAGGCCGCCGCTGCCTTTGCAGAATCCACCATGCCCGCGTGGACGCAGTCCACCAAGGCTGCCCCGAGCGCGCGCCCTGTGGTGGCTCAAGTCTTCTTCGTTGATTCCCGTAGCGAACAGGCTGCGCGTATCCGCGCACAGATGGAACGCATGGAGGCGCGCGCCCGTGCCGATGACCGCTTGAACGGCCGCGTGCAGCCTCACGACGGCGGTGGCCGCGGTGACTGGCAACAGCAGGAACGCTTCCGCCAAGAACGCGGTAACAGCGATCAGGGTGGCAACTGGCGCGGCTCGCGCCGGGGGTGACTCCCTGCCCCGCATTTCACATTCCGGAACTTGCCTGCGGGCACCTCTGTCGTACCAGACGGTGAAGGGCACACGTTTGTCGTGCGCCCTTCATCACACCCATCACAACGACAATAGGTGCTTCCATGCTGTCCTTACTCCACCGCCATGTGCGGCTGATCCTCGGTCTGATATGGACCTCCGCCTTCATGCTGATGCTCGCTCACCTGCTCTATGGTGAAGTCAGCCTACGCCAACGCGCGCCCAAACTGCTGCAAGATCTGACGGCGTCGACGAGCGTGTCCGCTCCGCGTCTGGTGCCGATTTAGTGACCCTGCCTCACCCGCCGCAGGCACTTCCCAGCGCTGCGCGCGTCCGGCCGAACTGACGGCCAATTCCCCGAACTGCTGATGCGTCTTTAGGACACGCTCCTGACGCCGCCGCTTGGCCGCGTCTCAGATGATGTTGGGCGTAGAATGCGCGGCGCTGTGTTGCGTTGCCGTGTGTTCTCCGCCTGCCATGTCTACGACCGCTCTCCAGAAAAAATCCAAGCTGCTGACCGTGCTGCTCGCCTTCCTGTTCGGGAGCGTCGGAGCGCATCGTTTCTATCTCAAGGGCGGACGCGACTTCTGGGCGTGGTCGCAAGTGTTTGCGATGGGGCTTGGGGTGATTGGCGTGGCGCTGCTGTGGTCCACCCAACGAGCGAGCGTGCAGGGGTGGGTCTGCGCGATCATCGGCGGCGCTTCGGTGCTGGCGGGCTTTCTGTCGGCACTTGTGTACGGCCTGCGCCCAGATGACAAATGGGATGCGCAATTCAATGCCGGCGGCACACCTACCCGCTCGGGCTGGCCGGTCGTGCTGTTGACCATCTTCACTCTGATGATCGGCACCGGCCTGCTCATGGCCGGCCTCGCCATCACCTTCCAGACCTATTTCGAAACGCAGGTGCAGGCAGCGAAGGAGCTGTCGCAGTAATCAGAACAGACTGCCCTGGCGATCGTCGACCGGCTTTCTTGGTTTGATCGCGCGTGCAGGTGGCTTGAACTGCGAGGTGTCGAGCACCAGTTCGTTGTAGCGGTGGTAGTGGAAGCCGAGCTTATCCGCGGCCTTGTAGAAGCGCTGCCGCAATAGGTCCGCCCAGATGCCCGTGCCGCGCATGCGCGTGGCGAAATCCGCCTTGTAGTCCTGTCCGCCGTGCAGATCGCGGATGCGGTTCATCACGCGTTGCGCGCGATCGGGAAAATGCGCCATCAGCCAATCCTGGAACACGGCGTTCAGTTCATTCGGCAGGCGCAGCACGATGTAGCTCGCGTACGTGGCGCCCGCCTCGCGTGCGGCTTCCAGGATCTGCTCCATGTGATCGTCGGTGATGAAGGGGATCATCGGCGCGACGCTCACGCCCACGGGAATACCCGCTTCGGCCAATGTGCGAATGGTGCGCAAGCGGCGCGATGGTGTGGCCGCGCGCGGCTCCAACTTGCGCGCCAACTCCGAATCGAGCGTGGTGATTGTCACTGCGGCCACAACGAGGTTCTTGGCGGCCATCGGCGCGAGCAGATCGATGTCGCGTTCGATCAATGACGACTTGGTGATCAGCCCGACCGGGTGATCGCAATCGTGCAGCACCTGCAGCACGTCGCGCGTGATGCGCAGTTCGCGCTCGATCGGCTGATACGCATCCGTGTTCACACCCAGCGCAATCGCCTCGCAGCGGTAGCTGGGCTTGGCGAGCGTGTCGCGCAGTACCTCGGCAGCATTCGTCTTGGCGAACAGCTTGGTCTCGAAATCCAAGCCGGGCGACAACTCCAGATATGCATGCGTCGGCCGCGCAAAGCAGTACACGCATCCGTGCTCGCAGCCGCGATATGGGTTGAGCGACACCCCAAACGGAATGTCCGGCGATTGGTTGTGGCTGAGGATCGAACGCGCGCGTTCGACGGA
The DNA here is from genome assembly GCA_039592975.1 of Ralstonia sp. GTDB lineage: Bacteria > Pseudomonadota > Gammaproteobacteria > Burkholderiales > Burkholderiaceae > Ralstonia. The sequence goes on from JBCNQE010000016.1 coordinate 108,127, forward strand.
GACAGTGGTCTCGATGCGCGGTGGTGTGTCCTCCGGATCCAGCTGTCCGACGAGCGGCTGCCAGCCGTCATCCACGCGCGTACGTTCGTCGCGTTCGAAACGGCCTTGCAGATTGGAAGTGGCGCCGCGCCCCTTGCGTGGGACGTGGCGATCAGACATATCGGGCACAGCGGGATGGAATCGGATGCGGGGCCCGTCGATCCTATCGCATCCGCTTGCGTTCCGCTGGCGTGGCGCCGGCTACGCTTCAGGGTCGAGCTTCACTTCCCAGAGCGATTTGCCGTCGAGGTCATGCAGCGACACGTGCATCGTGCGCGTGGCCGGATCGATCTTGGCGCGGCCGTAATACTGCTGCAGCGCGGCCGGTGACTGGTTCTGCGGATTGTCCTTGGGGATGCTGACGTAACGCACATCCGGCCCGAAGGTCTGGTCCACCTCGTTCGGCCCGAACGTACCCGCGTTGATCGGCCCGCCAACGAATTCCCAGAACGGTTTGAATTCCGTGAACTTGGCGCGCGACGGATGGTAGTACGTCGCCTGCGCGTAATGCACGTCGGCCGTCACCCACACCACGTTCTGGATGTTCTCCTGCTTGATGAAGCGCAGGATCTCGGCCAGCTCCAGCTCGCGGCCGGACGGTGCACCGTCATCGGCATTCGCCCAGGCTTCGTAGGTGCCCTTGGGCACGTCGGGGTTCAGGTCGGGCACCACGAGCGAGATCGGCATGTCGCTGGCGATCACCTTCCACGTCGCCTTCGATTGCTTGAGCGATTGCTTGAGCCACGCCGTCTGCTTGGGGCCGAGGAAAGCGGCGTCAGAATCGAGCGTAGTCTGGCGGTTCGGCGAATTGCGGCCGCGATAGCTGCGCTCGTCCAACATGAACACGTCGAGCAGCGGGCCATACTGGAACGCGCGGTAGATCTGCTCCGGGTCGATCGGGTTGAAGCGGAACGGGTTGTATTCGAACATCGCCTGCTTCGCGCGTGCGGCCAGCACCGAGGCGCTGCGCTCCTGATAGCGCTTTTCTTCCGGACCGATCTGCTGACCGGGGTACCAGTTGTTGCGCACTTCGTGGTCGTCCCACTGCACGAGGAACGGCACTTCCGCGGCAAAGCGGCGCTTGTTCTTGTCGAGCTGGTTGTAGGCGAAGGCGCCGCGGTAGTCGTCCAGCGTCTGCGCGACGTGCGACTTGGCTTCGGTGACGAGGTTGGTCCACAGCGAGCCATCCGGCAGCTTCACTTCGGCCTGGATCGGGCCATCGGCGTAGATCTGGTCGCCGGAGTGGATGAAGAAGTCGGGCGATTCGCGGCGCATGGCTTCATACAGGCGGTAGCCGCCGAAGCGCTCGTTGATGCCCCAGCCTTGGCCGGCCTCGTCGCCGGAGAACACGAAGCAGATCGGGCGATTGCCCTGCACGGGTGCCGTGCGGAAGCGGCCGGTGATGGGCTCGCTGAACACCTTGTCGTGGATCGAATCCTGGAAGCGCACGCGGTAGAACAGGTCGGCGCCGGCAGGCAAACCCGTGAGGTCGACACGTGCGGTGAAACCGCTCGCTTCAGTAGCGGCCGGGCCGACACGTCGCACGACTTTCTTGAAACCGGCGTCGGTCGAATATTCGACGATCAGGCGCGCGGGGCGATCGGTGCGGCTCCACACGATGGCGCTGTCGGCGGTGATGTCGCCGCTCATCACACCGCTGGGCAGTTGCGGACGCAGGCGGTCGGACGTCACTGCAGCGGGCGCAACGCTCTGGGCCAGTACGTCTCCGATGCGCGAGCCCAGCAGCGCGGTACCGCTGGCAGAAACAAGAGCCTTGATCAGCGTGCGGCGGGTCGGCTTGAAAATCGGCTGGTCGGACATGCGGGACTCCGTCTATCGATGATGAGGATGCCCGCCAGCGTAAGGCGCTTCCGTGACAACGCTACGTCACGCCCCCTCTTCCGTCACATCGATGGCCAGCGTCTCCTTGATCTCCTCCATCACGATGTAGCTCTTGGATTGCACGGCACCCGGGAGCTGCAGCAGGATGTCGCCCAGCAGGCGTCGGTATTCGCTCATCTCGCGGATGCGCGCCTTGATGAGGTAATCGAAATCACCCGAAACGAGATGGCACTCCAGTACCTCGGGAATGCGCAGCACCTCGCGCCGGAACTGCTCGAACATATTGCCGGCCTTGCTGCCCAGGCTGATTTCCACGAACACCAGCAGCGATGCGCCCAGCATGGCCGGGTTCAGCCGCGCGTAATAGCCGAGGATGAAGCCCTCGCGCTCCAGGCGTTTGACGCGCTCGATGCACGGCGTGATGGTCAGGCCAACCGCATCCGACAGGTCTTTCATGGAAAGCCGCCCGTCCTTCTGCAGCAGGTCGAGGATGCGGCGATCGAGCTTGTCGAGGGCCCGGACGGGCTTGCGCTGGGTTCGCATGATTGAAAACGCTCCAAAATCGAATTTCTTCCTGTTTCCAGAAAATATACAGAAACAATTGCTGGAAATGTGCGAATACGATAGCGGCATCTATCGCGATAGCATCTTCGGGGAGTATCACCATGCGCGTGCTCGTTCTTGGCAGCGGCGTCATCGGCGTGACCAGCGCCTATTACCTGGCCCGCGCGGGCCATGAGGTCACTGTGGTTGACCGTGAAGCCGGTCCGGCGCTGGAGACCAGCTTTGCCAACGCTGGCCAGATCTCGCCGGGTTATGCATCGCCGTGGGCCGCACCGGGCGTGCCGCTCAAGGCCATCAAGTGGATGTTCCAGGAGCACGCGCCGCTCACCATCCGCCCCGACGGCACCCTCTTCCAGCTCAAGTGGATGTGGCAGATGCTGCGCAACTGCGACGCCGCCAGCTACGCGCAAAACAAGGAGCGCATGGTCCGCCTGGCTGAATACAGCCGCGACTGCATCCGCGACCTGCGCGCCGACACCGGCATCGCCTACGAAGGCCGCCAGCAAGGCACGCTGCAAATCTTCCGCACCCAGCAACAGCTCGACGGCGCCGCGAACGACATCGCCGTGCTCGAGCGCGCTGGCGTGCCCTACGAACTGCTTTCGCGCGACGACCTCGTGCGCAGTGAACCAGGCCTGGCCTCCACCCGCCACAAGCTGGCTGGCGGCCTGCGCCTACCCAATGACGAAACGGGCGACTGCCAGCTCTTCACCACGCGGTTGGCCGACATGGCCGAACAGCTTGGCGTGCGCTTCCATTTCAACCGCACCATCAACAGCCTCATCATCAAGAACGACGCCGTGCGCGGCGCGCTGATCGACGGCCAGCCGATGGAAGCCGACCTCGTGGTCGTGGCGCTAGGCAGCTACAGCACGCCGTTCCTGAAGAATCTGGTGAACGTGCCGGTGTATCCGCTCAAGGGTTTCTCGATCACCGTGCCAATGACGGACGCTGAGAAGAGCCCGGTCTCCACCATCCTGGACGAGACCTACAAGGTGGCCGTCACGCGCTTTGAAGACCGCATCCGCGTGGGCGGCATGGCGCAGATCGTCGGCTACGACAAGCGCCTGGACCCGGGCAAGCGCAAGACGCTGGAGTTTGTCGTCAACGATCTGTTCCCGGGTGCCGGCGATGTGTCGCGCGCTTCGTTCTGGACGGGCCTGCGCCCGATGACGCCGGATGGCACGCCGATCGTCGGCCCGACGCCGGTGCGTGGTCTGTGGATCAACACGGGCCATGGCACGCTGGGTTGGACCATGGCGTGCGGCTCGGGCAAGCTGCTGTCGGATCTGGTGTCGGGCCGCTCGCCGGCCATCCGCGCAGATGATCTGTCGGTGTATCGCTATCTGGGCGGTGCGCCGATGCCGGCAACCAAGCCTGCGCTGGCCTGATCGGCAACGCTACACCAACAAGAAAGGGAGGCTCAGCCTCCCTTCTTTTTTTGCTCACACCCACAGCCGATACGCCCAGAACGATTCATCGTCGGCAAAGCGCTCGGCAAACTCGCTGGGCGAGAAACCCGTGATGCGTTTGACGGTGCGGCTAAGGTGGGCCTGGTCAGCAAACCCTTCCTCCTGCGCCAGTGCCGCCCAATCGAAGGGCTGGCCTGCCAAGTACCGATCCATCGCGGCAAAGTAGACGCCTTCGGTTTTCACCAGCGACTGCCACTCACGCAAAGACCGTCCGCTGAAGGTCTTGATACGCCGCTCCACCTGGCGTGGACTGTGGGTGCGCCGCCACTCATGCGCCTGCCAAGCGAGGCGTTCAACCCAATGGCGACCGGCGCGACGCAGTGTCGACATCACCGTGCCCTGCCCGGCAATGGCGTGCCAGCGCGGCGCAAGATGTTGCTCCAGCACGACTAGCGCCGCCGCATCGTCCGCGGTGTCGAGCAATGCATCCAACAGCGGCCGCCACGTCGTGCCCAGCGCGGCGTAGGCGTCGACAAAGCGATCAGCTGCCGAGGTCATATCCACACCGAACAAGGTCTGCGCAATATCCGCCGTCAAGCAGATCATGCCGCCTCGCCCGGTGGTCGGCGCCCACGTCACCACCGGCTGGGATTGGCTGCCCGACAGTACCGCCGCCGCACCAAACGGCCGCCATTGGGGGCCGCCCTCCGTACGCTCGACCAGCCCCGCATCGACACCCTGAAACCACGACAGCGACACCATCGGCGACGCCGGGAAATGGGTCAGGCGTTGGGCATCGGCCAGCGCAAACCCCCGCGTATCGCGGCAAAGAATGGCCACGATGGCGCCCTGCAAAGACGGCGGGGCGAGATACAGACGCGAGCTGGGCCCGCAGCCATTGCGCATCACGCGCGGCGCTCGCACAAGGGGATCGGGAGAGGCGAATCGGGTAGCCATGGCGGCGCAGTATAGGCAGGCGCTCCGCGGGTGTCGATGTCGTTTGCGTTCAAGACAGGCCACGCCGCCGAGCGAACAATGCAAGCCATGCCCAGTTGCACCTGGAGACCGCAAATGCACCCGACCACTTCCAGCCAATGCCCATTCCACGCGAAGGACGCATCGTCCGCACCTGTCGCGCATCCGCCTGGGGTGTGGCCGCCGGGCCCATCCACCGCCCTCACCGGCTGGAGCCTGCTTGCCCGCATGTCGCGTGACTTGCTGGGTACGCTCGCGACGTGGCAGCGCGAATTCGGCGATGTTGTGCATCTGCGCTTCTGGCCCGAACACGAACTCGTCGTTACTGACCCCACGCTCGTGCGTGAACTGCTGGTGACGCATCACGATGCACTCGTCCGCTGGGAGCGCGGCATTCACGTGTTTGCGCAGCTGCACGGGCACAGCGTGCTGATCGCCGAGGGCGAAGCGTGGCGCGGCAAACGACACGCGTTGCAGCCGAACTTCTCCCCCAAAGCCGTGCAGGCTTTCGTGCCCACCATCGCCACCGCCACGGAGAGAGCGCTCGCGCAGTGGCCGAAACACGATGCGCGCTGGCCGATGGAAAGCGCGATCACCTCGCTGGCCATGGACGTCATCACGCGCATGATGTTCTCCAGCGAAATCGGCGAGGAAGCACGCGTTGCGGAGCAGGCCATCCGCGTGGTTGGCGCGGCCGCCAATGCAGAGTTCTACTGGCCCGCGAGCTGGCCGGACTGGGCGCCGTGGAAGCGCACAAAACGGCGCGCCCTGGCGGCACTGCATGGTCTGATCGACCGCCACGTACAAGCGCGACTGGCTCAACCACAAGATGCTTGGCCCGACGATCTACTGACCCGCTTGCTGCAGTTGCATCGGGATGATCCCGCCGCGTGGCCCCTGCACGCCGTGCGCGATGAATGCATGACTGCGTTCCTAGCCGGGCACGAAACCACCGCAGCCACCCTCATCTGGTGGGCGTGGTGCATGGCGTCGAATCCGCTTGCGCAGACGCAGGCGCGCGCAGAGGTCCAGCAGGCATTGCAGGGCCGCGCGCCCGATGCCGATACGCTGGCCTCACTGCCTTACCTCACGCAAACGATCAAGGAGACGCTGCGCTTCTACCCGGCAGCCCCGGTGCTCATCAGTCGGCGGAGCACGCGGCCTATCACATTGGGCGCGTGGCAATTGCCTGCGCGCACCATGTTCCTGGTCCCCGTGCAGTTGATGCACCACGACCCGCGCTGGTTTCCCGAGCCGCAGGCATTCCGCCCCGAACGCTTTGCGGAAGATGCCCCTGAGCTGCCTCGCGGTGCCTACCTGCCATTTGGCACCGGCCCCCGCGTCTGCCTCGGGCAGCATCTGGCCATGTCTGAGATGACCGTGATTGCCGCCATGCTGTTGCAGCGTTTCACGCTGTCGGTGCCGGATGGCATGCATGCCCCGCACCCCGTGATGAACGTCACGCTGCGGCCCGATCAACCGTTGCACCTGGCAATCGCACCAGTCTGACGTCAGTAACGCGGCAGCAAAAAGGGAGGCCGAAGCCTCCCTCTTTTCATGCCCGTCGATGCGGCTTAGAACTGCACTTCCGGCACCGCGCCGATGGTCTCACCGCCCGTCAGCACGCTCTGCGCAATGCCCGGCGCCTGCGTGAGCAGCACGTCGGCAAACACGCGCGCCGTGGCGATCTTGGCGCCGTAGAAGTTCGGGTCTTCGCTCTCGCGGTCGATGGCCACCAGCAGCGCACGCGCCATCTGCCAGCCCGACAGCACGATGCCGCACAGGCGCAGGTACGGCACGCTGCCCGCGAACACGGCGTTCGGCTGCGCCTTGGTCTGCGCGACCACGAAACGCACCACCGATTCCATCGCCTCGCGGCCTGCAGCCAGACGTACGCGCATCGCCTCGCAATGCGCACCGCCCTTCGCTGCCAGCGCGGCTTCCACCTTGGCGATTTCCGCACAGATGCCCAGCGCCACGGCGCCGCCATCACGCACCGTCTTGCGGCCGATCAGGTCGTTCGCCTGGATGGCCGTCGTGCCCTCGTAGATCGGCAAGATGCGCGCGTCGCGGTAGTACTGCGCGGCGCCCGTCTCTTCGATGAAGCCCATGCCGCCATGCACCTGCACGCCCAGGCTCGTCACGTCGATCGACATCTCGGTGCTCCAGCCCTTCACGATCGGCACGAGGAATTCGTAGAGCGCGGCGTTCTGCTTGCGCGTGGCGTCATCGGCGACGTGATGGCCGGCATCGCACGCGGCGGCGGCCACGTAGGCCAGCGCGCGGGCGCCTTCGGTCATGGCGCGCATCGTCAGCAGCATGCGCTTCACGTCCGGGTGATGAATGATCGGCACAGCCTTGGCCGCCGAACCATCCACCGGGCGGCTCTGCACGCGCTCGCGCGCATACGCCACGGCCTTCTGATACGCACGCTCCGACACACCAATGCCCTGCATGCCCACCGCATAGCGCGCGGCGTTCATCATGATGAACATGTACTCCAGGCCGCGATTCTCTTCGCCGACCAGCGTGCCGATGGCGCCGCCGTTGTCGCCGAACTGCAGCACGGCCGTCGGGCTCGCTTTGATGCCGAGCTTGTGTTCGATCGACACGCAATGTGCGTCGTTGCGTGCGCCCAGCGAGCCATCTGCGTTGACGAGGAACTTCGGCACCACGAACAGCGAGATGCCCTTCACGCCCTCCGGCGCACCCGGCGTGCGCGCCAGCACGAGGTGGACGATGTTCTCGGCCATGTCGTGCTCGCCCCAGGTGATAAAGATCTTCGTGCCGAAGATCTTGAACGTGCCGTCGCCCACCGGCTCGGCACGCGTGCGCACGAGTGCCAGGTCGGAACCGGCCTGCGGCTCGGTCAGGTTCATCGTGCCAGTCCATTCACCCGAGATGAGCTTGGGCACGAACAGTTGCTTCTGCTCTTCGCTGCCAGCCGTGAGCAATGCTTCGATGGCACCATCAGTCAGCAGCGGGCACAGCGCAAACGACAGGTTGGCCGAGTTCAACATCTCGATGCAGGCAGCGGCAATCAGCTTGGGCAGGCCCTGGCCGCCGTATTCCAGCGGGTGCTGCACGCCCTGCCAGCCGCCCTGGCCGAATTGCGCGAAGGCCTCCTTGAAACCAGCCGTGGCCGTGACGACACCGTCCTTCCAGCTGCTCGGGTTACGGTCGCCTTCCACGTTGAGCGGCGCGACAACTTCACCGGTAAAGCGCGCGCTTTCTTCCAGCACGGCCTGTGCGGTGTCGGCGGTGGCATCTTCAAAACCGGGCAGCTTGGCAACGTCGTCCAGGCCTGCGAGTTCGTTCATCACGAACAGCATGTCCTTGACGGGGGCTTGATAGGTCATGTCTCTCTCCAATCCTTTATTAAGCGTGATCAGGACGGAACGTCAGCGCGTCCGCGCCGTCCTGATGACGCTCAGGCGCATAAAAAAGCCGCTTCCAGACAAGGTCGGAAGCGGCTTTGCGTCGGGCATTGCAGCGCGCGTCAAACGATGCGCGCTGCGCGGTGCGATCAGCCCAATGCGCTCACCAGCTCCGGCACGACGGTGTTCAGATCGCCCACGAGGCCGTAGTCGGCCACCTGGAAGATCGGCGCTTCCGGGTCCTTGTTGATCGCCACGATCACCTTGGAATCCTTCATGCCCGCCAAGTGCTGGATCGCGCCCGAGATACCGACGGCGATGTACAGCTGCGGCGCGACGATCTTGCCGGTCTGCCCGACTTGGTAGTCGTTCGGCACGAAGCCTGCATCCACAGCGGCACGCGAGGCACCCAGTGCAGCGCCCAGCTTGTCGGCCAGCGGCGTCAGCACCTTGGTGTAGTTCTCGCCCGAGCCCACGCCGCGGCCACCCGACACGATGATCTTGGCGGCGGTCAGTTCCGGGCGGTCGCTCTTCGTCACTTCGCGCGAGACGAATTGCGAGATGCCGGCGTCTGCGACGGCAGTCAAGTTTTCGGTAGCAGCCGAGCCACCGGTAGCGGCAGCAGCGTCGAACGCCGTGCCACGCACGGTGATCACCTTCACCTTGTCGGCCGATTGCACGGTGGCGATCGCGTTGCCGGCGTAGATCGGGCGCTCGAAAGTGTCGGGGCTGTCGACCTTGGTGATGTCGGAAAGTTGGGCCACGTCCAGCTTGGCGGCCACGCGCGGCAGGATGTTCTTGCCGTAAGCGGTGGCGGGAGCCAGGATGTGGCTGTAGTTGCCGGCCACGGCCAGCGCCTGCTCGGCGACGTTCTCGGCCAGACCATCGGCAAACTGGGGCGCATCGGCCACCAGCACCTTGGTCACGCCAGCGATCTGCGCAGCGGCTTGTGCAGCGGCGCCGCAGCCAGCGCCGGCCACCAGCACATGGACGTCACCGCCGCATTGAGCGGCTGCCGTCACGGTGTTCAGCGTCGCGGCTTTGATAGATTGATTGTCGTGTTCAGCAATAACGAGTGCAGTCATGTTTGTTCTCCCCGCGCTCAGATAACTTTGGCTTCGGTCTTCAGCTTGGACACCAGCGTGGCCACGTCGGGCACCATCACGCCAGCGCTGCGCTTGGCGGGTTCAACCACCTTCAGCGTCTTCAAGCGCGGTGCAACGTCCACGCCCAGGTCTTCCGGCTTGACCGTTTCGAGCGGCTTCTTCTTGGCCTTCATGATGTTCGGCAGCGTCACGTAGCGCGGCTCGTTCAGGCGCAGGTCAGTCGTGACCACGGCCGGCAGCGTGACCGACAGGGTTTCCAGACCGCCGTCCACTTCACGCGTGACGGATGCCTTGCCGTCGGCAACCTGCACCTTCGAGGCAAACGTGGCTTGCGGCAGGCCGGCCAGCGCAGCCAGCATCTGGCCGGTCTGATTGGCGTCGTCGTCAATCGCCTGCTTGCCCAGGATGATCAGGGCCGGCTGTTCCTTGTCGACGATGGCCTTGAGCAGCTTGGCGACCGCCAGCGGCTGCAGTTCTTCGGCGGTCTCGACCAGGATGCCGCGATCGGCGCCGATGGCCATGGCGGTGCGCAGGGTTTCCTGGCACTGCGTCACGCCGCACGACACGGCGATCACTTCGGTAGCGACGCCCGCTTCTTTCAGGCGAACCGCCTCTTCCACGGCGATCTCGTCGAACGGGTTCATGCTCATCTTGACGTTGGCCAGATCGACACCGCTGCCGTCCGCCTTCACGCGAGCCTTCACGTTGTAATCGATCACGCGCTTGACTGCGACCAGGACTTTCATGCGCTCACTCCACTAATTGATAAGACGATTTTGCAAAACGCCGGCCATTATAAGGGGGGCCGGTCGGCCGCGTTAAATTTCCGAACGGTCGTGCTATTTTAGCCGCAAAAATTTGCCGAACGCTAGTTAAACGTCCGGCAGCCGGCTGGGGAAAACCCTCTAACCGTGTGTAAAAGTGCTTACCAGGCCACGATCACTGCGTCTTTGTACTTGGTCTTGACGAAGGACTTCACCGCGTCCGAGTGGTAAGCCTTGACCAGCTTGGCGACCCACGGCTGGTCCTTGTCGGCCGTGCGCACAGCCAGCACGTTGGCGTACGGGCCCTTCGGACTTTCGATGGCGATACCGTCCTTGGTCGGGTCCAGACGAACCTTCTCGGCGTAGTTGCCATTGATGGCGGCGGCGTCCAGATCATCCAGCGAGCGCGGCAGCTGGGCGGCGTCCAACTCGACGAACTTCAGCTTCTTCGGGTTCTCGGCCACGTCACGCGGCGAGGCCTTGAACCCGGCGTTCGGCTTGAGTTTGATCACGCCCTGCGCCTGCAGCAGCAGGAGCGCGCGGCCACCGTTGGTCGGGTCGTTCGGCAGACCGAAGCGTGCGCCTTCCTTCAGGTCCTTGAGCGACTTGATCTTCTTCGAGTAGATGCCCATCGGGAAGGTGATGGTCTGGCCGACGCTCACGAACTTGTAGCCACGCGTGGCGATCTGGTCGTCGAGATACGGCTGGTGCTGGTAGCTGTTGGCGTCCAGGTCACCGGCGGCCAGAGCGGCGTTCGGCTGGATGTAGTCGTTGAACTCGACGATCTGGAGCTTCAGACCGTCCTTCTCGGCGACCTTCTTCACTTCTTCCATGATCTCGGCGTGCGGGCCGGCGGTCACGCCGATCTTGATCGGCTTGCTCTGCGCCAGCGCGCTTCCGGCAACCAATGCCAGCGCAGCACCCAGGCTCGCGGACCATTGCAGCAGTTGACGACGATTCATGAGGTTCCCCCGTATTGATATCGATTGAATGATTAACGATGACTGAGGCGGCGCACGAGCCAATCGCCCGTCGATTGCACCGCCTGCACGAAGACGATCAGGATGACGACGACCGCCAGCATGATGTCCGATTCATAGCGCTGATACCCATAGCGGATACCCAGGTCGCCCAGGCCGCCGCCGCCGATGGTACCGGCCATGGCCGAGTAGCCCACCAGGCTGACGAAGGTGATCGTCAGGCCGGCGAGGATGCCAGGCATCGCCTCGGGCAGCAGCACCTTGTAGACAAGTTGTCCGGTGGTCGCGCCCATCGCCTGCGCGGCTTCGATCAGGCCGCGGTCCACTTCGCGCAGCGCGGTTTCCACCAGGCGCGCGATGAACGGAACGGCCGCAATCGTCAACGGCACGATGGCCGCGGCGGTGCCGATGGACGATCCTGCCAGCAGGCGCGTGAACGGAATCACCGCCACCAGCAGGATGATGAAGGGCACCGAGCGCACGGCATTGACGATGAGGCCGGCAACGCGATTGAACACCGGCGCCGAGAGCACGCCACCGGAGGCCGTCAGATACAGCAGCACGCCCAGCGGCACGCCAAACAGCGCGCCGATGCCGCCCGACACGCCCACCATCGCCAGCGTTTCCCAGAACGCCGGCAAGAACAGATCGGTCAGGTCAGACCACATGATTGATCTCCTCGACCACCACGCCTTGCTCGCGCAGGAAGTGCATCGCGTTGTTGATGTCAGCCGTTTCGCCCGTCGCCAGAATCGCCAGCGAGCCAAAGGCTTGGCCCTGGATCTCGTCGATGTGGCCGTGCAGGATGTTGAAGTCGAACCCGTACGTGCGGACGGCTTGCGCCAGCACGGGTTGGTCCACGCCCTCGCCGGTAAAGGCGAGTCGGAACAGGTGGTCGCGTCCGCCGTGCTCGCGTGCAACCAGGCGGCTTTCCACGCGCGCCAGCACGGACGGCGGCAGCTCTTGCGAGATCACTTCACCGATCAGCGCGCGCGTCACGTCATGCTTGGGTTGGAGGAACACGTCGATCACGCGGCCGAGTTCCACTACTCGGCCAGCGTCGAGCACCGCCACGCGGTCGCACACCTGCTTGATCACTTCCATCTGGTGCGTGATCAGCACGATGGTCAGGCCCAGTTCGCGGTTGATCTTGCGCAGGAGGTCCAAGATAGAGCGCGTGGTCTCCGGGTCCAGCGCGGAGGTCGCTTCATCGCAGAGCAACACTTCGGGCTGGCTGGCGAGCGCACGCGCAATGCCGACGCGTTGCTTCTGCCCGCCCGAAAGCTGCGCGGGATAGCGATCTTTGAACGCAGCCAAGCCGACGAGGTCCAGCAGCGGCAGCACGATCTCGCGGATGCGTTCGCGCGAGGTCCCTGCCAACTCCAGCGGCAGCGCAACGTTGTCATACACCGTGCGCGACGTGAGCAGGTTGAAGTGCTGGAAGATCATGCCGATCTTGCGGCGCGCCTGGCGCAGCCCGTCGGCATTCAATGCGGTGAGATTCTGGCCCGCCACGGTGACGGTGCCGGAGGTCGGCCGGTTCAGCAGGTTGATCACACGTACCAGCGTGCTCTTGCCCGCGCCGCTGCGGCCGATGATGCCGAAGACTTCACCGCGGTCGATGGTGAGGTCCACGTCACGCAGCGCGTGGACGTCGGTACCGCCCGCCCCCCGGAAGTGCTGCGAGATCCCCTTAAGTTCAATCATGAGTGCATACAAAAACGGCAACCGCCCCGAAACCAGGCCGTTGCCGTCTCTTTCTTATTTGAATGAGGCGCTAGTGTAAGGCAGCCACTACATGCGAGGAACGATTCTTTAACGATGTCTTTATTACTTTTTTGAATGTCATCGAGGATTCGTCAGCGTCCATCGCCTAAAGCTCGGCCAGCGCCTTCACATGGGCAACCACGCTGCGGCCGAGGGCGCTCAGGTTGTAGCCGCCTTCCAGGCAACTGACGATGCGGCCCTTGGCGTGCACCCGCGCCACTTGCATGAGCTGCTGCGTGATCCAGGCGTAATCGACTTCGACCAGGCCCATCTGGCCGAGGTCGTCTTCGCGGTGCGCATCAAAGCCGGCGGAGATGAACAACATCTCCGGCTTGAACGCCTCCAGGCGTGGCAGCCAGATGGTCTCGACGACCTCGCGCACGGTCAGGCCATTCGTATAGGCGGGCAGCGGAATGTTGACCATGTTGGCGGCCACCGCCTCCGCGCCGGAATACGGATAGAACGGGTGCTGGAAGATGCTGCACATGAGCACACGCGGCTCGTCGCGGAAAGCCGCCTCGGTGCCGTTGCCATGGTGCACGTCAAAATCGACGATCGCCACGCGCTGCAAGCCGTGGTGCTCCAGCGCATGACGCGCGGCTACCGCCACGTTGTTGAAGAAGCAGAAGCCCATCGCGCGGCCCGGCTCGGCGTGGTGGCCTGGAGGACGCACGCTGCAGAAGGCGTTTTCCAACTCACCGGCAATGACCTTGTCCGTCGCATCCACCGCCGCCCCCGCCGCCAGCACGGCCGCCATGTAGGTGTGTGGGTTCATCGAGGTGTCGGGGTCGATCGGCATGTAGCCGGCAATCGGCACGCTCGACACCAACTCGCGCACGTATTCCGGGCGGTGCACGCGGCACAATTGTGCCTCGGTGGCGGGCGGCGCCTCGCAGGGCACAAGGAATTGGTCGATGCGGCTGGCGATGAGTTGATCTTCGATCGCGCGCAGGCGGTCCGGACATTCGGGATGGTGCGGGCCCATCTCGTGCCGGAGGAATTCGGGATGCGTGTACAGGCCGGTCGCCATGTTGGTGTTGTGATCCGGGTGCTTCGGTGTCTCCAGCCGCTACGTTAGCACGGGTGCGCAACAACGCCGCATGGCGAGGTCATCCGCCAGAGCCATCCGCTACAATGCCCCGATCCTGTTTGAAGCCTGCCCATGAGCCAATCGCCCTCTTCCCGTCGTCCTGTACTGCGCGCCCTGATGGCCGGTGCCGCGCTTTCCGCACTGTCTTTCCCGACGCTCTCGCTCGCCGCCAAGAAAGCGAGCAAGTCGCCCAAGCGCCGCGTTGCCGTGCATGAAGAAGAGATCGATCCGGATCGCTATCGCAACAATCCGCAGACGCAGGCCTTCGTCAACGAGCTGGTCGGCAAGTACAACTTCGATCGGGCATCGCTCGATGCGCTGTTTGCGGGTACGGCCTACTCCGCCACGGTTGCTCGGCTGATCCTGCCGCCGGCCACACCTGCACGCCGGAGCTGGACCGCCTATCGCGGCCGTTTCATCGAGCCTATCCGCATCAACGCTGGCGTGCAGTTCTGGCAGCAATACGGCGACACGCTGCGCCGTGCTGAAAGCGAATTTGGCGTACCGGCCGATGTGATCGTCGGCATCCTGGGCGTGGAGACGATCTACGGCCGCGACATGGGCAACTTCCGCGTGATGGACGCGCTGTCCACGCTCGCCTTCGACTACCCCGACACGCCCAACCGCGAAGACCGCAGCACGATGTTCCGCAACCAGCTCAAGGACTACCTGCTCTGGTGCCGAGACACGGGCACGGATGCGTTCTCGGTGCTGGGCTCGTACGCGGGTGCGGTGGGCATTCCGCAGTTCATGCCGACCAGCATTCGCGAATACGCCATCGACTATGACAAAGACGGCCACATCGACCTGCGCAACAGCGCGGTGGACGCCATCGGCAGCGTCGCGCACTTTCTGCAAATGCACGGCTGGGAGCCGAACCGCCCGGTCATGTGGAATATTGCCGGCGATACCGATAGCCAAGGCATTGCCACCGCTGCCGCCGACGGACAGCCGTATCCGCGCATGACGCTGTCCAAGCTCACGCGCGCCGGGCTTGCACTGGCCCCCGGCGTGGATGCCGCTCGCGAGCAGGAAACCGAGGTGCTGATGATCGATCTGCCCACGCCCGGCCAGCCGACTGAATACCGCGTCGGTCTGCGCAACTTCTACGTGCTCACGCGCTATAACCGCAGCTTCTTCTACGCAGCGGCGGTGTATGAACTCGGCCAGGCGGTACGCCAGGCAATGCGCGGCTGAACGCCGGTATCCGGGCAAAGAAAAAGCGCAGCTTCGGCTGCGCTTTTTTTGTGCGACGTGGCGAGTCGTCAGGCAGGGAACACGCCGGTCGACAAGTAACGATCGCCGCGATCGCACACAACGAAGACGATCGTCGCATTCTCGACCTCTTCGGCAATCCGCAGTGCCACGCAAAGCGCGCCGGCCGCCGAAATCCCGCAGAAGATGCCCTCTTCGCGCGCCATGCGCCGGGCCATGTGTTCGGCGTCGGACTGGCTCACCGGCTCGGTGCGGTCAATGAACTTCGGATCGTAGATCTTCGGCATATACGCTTCCGGCCACTTGCGGATGCCCGGAATACGCGAGCCTTCTTCCGGCTGCGCGCCAATGATCTGGATGGCCGCGTTCTTCTCTTTCAGGAAGCGCGAGACACCGGTGATGGTGCCCGTCGTGCCCATCGCCGAAACGAAATGTGTGATGCGCCCTTCGGTCTGCTGCCACAGCTCGGGGCCGGTGGTCTCGTAATGCGCAAGCGGGTTGTCCGGGTTGGCGAACTGGTCGAGGATGACGCCCTTGCCTTCCTTCTCCATCGCATCGGCCAGATCACGCGCGTATTCCATGCCCCCCTTGACCGGGGTCAGGATGATCTCCGCGCCATAGGCTGCCATGCTCTGACGGCGTTCCACCGACAGGTCTTCCGGCATGATCAGCACCATCTTGTAGCCGCGGATGGCGGCCGTCATGGCCAGCGCAATGCCGGTATTGCCTGACGTTGCCTCGATCAGCGTGTCGCCCGGCTTGATGCGGCCGCGTGCTTCTGCGTGCTTGATCATGGACAGCGCGGGGCGATCCTTGACCGAGCCAGCCGGATTGTTGCCTTCCAGCTTGCCGAGGATGACGTTGCCGCGTCGCGCATTGCCTTCGCCAGGAATGCGCTGGAGCTGCACCAGCGGCGTATTGCCGATGGTGTCTTCAATGGTGGGATAAGCCATGGTGCGTAGGGAATGGAATCGGTCCATTGTAATGCAGCACGACAACCCTGCCCCGCACATGGCAAAACGCCCCGCATGGGCGGGGCGTCGTGGGGCGAAGCGATGCGGCGCTTACTTCTTCTTGGCGTCCTTGCTGTCTTTCTTGGCGGTTGCCGGCGTAGGTGCGGGTGCCGCCGCGCCGAACGTCAGGCCAGCGTTTTCCAGCTTGGCGAGCGTCTTGTCGCCGATGCCGGGCACCCGGGCCTTGAAGTCGGCGGCGTCCTTGTACGGGCCATTCTTGGTGCGCTCTTCAATGATGGTCTTGGAGCGCTTGGGGCCAATGCCCGACAGCGTTTCCAGCGCAGCCTGGTCTGCCGTGTTCGCGTCCACAGCCGCCCATGAAACCGACAGCATGGACAACGACATCAACGCAGCGGCCAACAGTTTCTTCAACATATGCTCCTCCAGAGTCTTTGAGGTAAGAGAAAAGAAAACCGCCACATCAAAGTGGCGGTTTCAGTTCATCTTAAGGAGCATCGCGAGGATGCTGCTGCATGCGCACAAAAAGTGACGCGCTGTCTGATTTGTCGGCAGATTACGCCGGTTGTTTCAACAACCACTGGCAATAGCGCTCTACGCCTTCCTGCACCGTCAGGAACGGCGCCGTGTAGCCCGCCTCGCGCAGTCGGGATTGATCGGCCTGCGTGAAGCACTGGTACTTGCCGCGCAGCGCATCCGGAAACTTGACGTATTCAATCAGACCTTCCTGCGCCAGCTCTTCGGTGGAAAGCACCGGCTTGCCTTCCGCCCCGCGCAGCGTATTCACCACCGTCGTCGCGATATCGTTGAACGGTTGAGCGCGACCCGTGCCGAGGTTGAAGATGCCCGACTTGTCCGGATGGTCGAAGAAGAAGAGGTTGACCTTCACCACGTCTTCCACCGACACGAAGTCACGCATCTGGCCACCCTGCGGGTAGCCGTTGTACTCGCCGAACAGCTTGACGGTGCCTTCCGCGCGGAACTGGTTGAAGTTGTGGAACGCCACCGACGCCATGCGCCCCTTGTGCTGCTCGCGCGGGCCATACACGTTGAAATAGCGGAAGCCGACGATCTGCGACAGCGCGGTCGGCATGGCCCGGCGGACGACTTGGTCGAACAGCAGCTTGGAGTAGCCGTATACGTTCAACGGACGCTCGAACTCGGGCTCTTCGCGGAACGTTTCCGACGCGCCGTACGTCGCCGCCGATGAGGCATAGAGGAACTGCACGCCCTGATCCAGGCAGGCGCGCATCACCGCCAGCGTGTAGCGGTAGTTGTTGTCCATCATGTAGCGGCCGTCGGTCTCCATGGTGTCGGAGCAGGCACCCTCATGGAAGATCGCGCGGACCTTGCCGAACTCGCCACGGGCAAAGCGTTCGACAAAGTCTGTCTTGTCGAGGTAGTCGCTGATCTGGCAGTCGACGATGTTCTTGAACTTGTCTGCGCGCGTGAGGTTGTCGACGGCAATGATGTCGGTCTCGCCGCGTTCGTTCAGGCCCTTGACGATGTTGGCGCCGATAAAACCCGCCGCGCCGGTAACGATGATGGTCATGATGCTTGGGAGAAAAGTTCTGCGTGAGTGACGACAGCCGTGCCGAGCTTGCCGACCACGATGCCGCCCGCGCGGTTCGCGTACTGCACGGCTTCCTTGATGTTGGCGCCGGCGCCAAGCAACGCGGCCAGCGTCGCGATGACGGTGTCGCCCGCGCCCGAAACGTCAAACACTTCGCGCGCCTGGGCCGAAACGTGCAGCACCTCGTGCTCGGTGTAGAGCGTCATGCCCTCTTCCGAACGCGTGAGCAGCAGCGCTTCGAGTTGCAGCTCGCGACGCAGATTCTGCGCGCGGATGGTCAGGTCCTGCTCGGACTTCCACGTACCGACAACCTGGCGCATCTCGGCGCGGTTGGGCGTGATCATGGTCGCGCCCTTGTAGCGCGAATAATCGTCGCCCTTCGGGTCGACCAGCACACGGCGACCTGCGTGGCGCGATGCTTCGATCATCTTGCCCACGTGCGTAAGGCCGCCCTTGCCGTAGTCCGACAGGACGACCACGTCGTGCTGCTGGATCAGCGCGCCAAAGCGGTCAAGCACCGACATCAGCACTTCGTGCGTGGGCGCATTTTCAAAATCAACCCGGATCAACTGCTGCTGGCGTGCCAGCACACGCAGCTTGATCGTCGTGTTGACGCTCGGATCGCGATGCAGGTGGCCGGTGACGTGGCTTTCGCCGAGCAGCGTTTCGATGCTGCGGCCCGGCTCGTCGTCGCCAACCACACCGAGCATGCCGGCCTGCGCGCCCAGCGCCGCGACGTTGCGCGCCACGTTGGCGGCACCGCCAAGGCGCTCATCCTGGCGCTTGATCTGCACGACGGGCACCGGCGCTTCCGGCGAAATCCGGTCGACGTCGCCAAACCAGTAGCGGTCGAGCATCATGTCGCCCACCACGAGGATGCAGGCGGCGTGGATCTGTTCGGAAACGGGCGTAGTCATGAGTCTAAGTTCCGGCTGCAGCCGAGGTCACAGCGATTACGATTGGGTGGAGCGCCCGATGGCCTGGTATTCAAAGCCCGCCTCTTGCATGGCTTGCGGCTCGAACAGGTTGCGGCCGTCGAACACCATCGGCGTCTTCAACAATGCCTTCACGGCGTTGAAGTCGGGGCTGCGGAACGCCTTCCACTCGGTCACGATAACCAGCGCATCGGCGTCTTTGAGCGCGTCCATCTGACCGACACAGAACGTCACGCGTTCCAATTGTTCCGCAGAAAGATCGAGCGCCAGTGCGTGACGGGCCTCTTCCATCGCAACCGGGTCATATACCTGCACGCGTGCGCCGCGCGACAGCAGTGCCGCGATCAGGATGCGGCTCGGCGCTTCGCGCATGTCGTCGGTGTTCGGCTTGAATGCCAACCCCCAGATTGCGAAGGTGCGACCCGTCAGGTCGGCACCCATGCGGTCTTCGATCTTGCCGACCAGCACTTCCTTCTGCTTGTCGTTGACGGCCTCGACGGCTTCCAGCACGTGAAGCGTCTGACCGTACTCCTGCGCGGTGCGCACCAGTGCCTGCACGTCCTTCGGGAAGCACGAGCCACCATAGCCCGTACCCGCGTAAAGGAAGCTGTAACCAATGCGCGGGTCGGAGCCGATGCCCAGGCGCACGAGTTCGATGTCGGCGCCCACCTTGTCGGCCAGATTGGCCATCTCGTTCATGAACGAGATGCGCGTGGCGAGCATCGAGTTGGCAGCGTACTTGGTGAATTCGGCCGAACGCACATCCATGTAGAACGTGCGCTCGTGGTTGCGGTTGAACGGTGCATACAGCGTGCGCATCATCGACTTGGCCTTCAGGCCATCGGCATCGCCATACGTGCCGAGCACGATGCGGTCCGGGCGCATGAAGTCGTCCACTGCGGCGCCTTCCTTCAGGAACTCGGGGTTCGACACCACCGAGAAGCCGACGTCCGACTTGCCGCGCGTTGCCAGCACTTCATTCACGGCATCGCGCACCTTGTCACCCGTCCCAACCGGCACGGTCGACTTGTCGACGATCACCTTGAAGCCGTTCATGTGCTGGGCGATGTTGCGCGCCGCGGCCAGCACGTACTTCAGATCGGCGGAGCCATCTTCATCGGGCGGCGTACCGACGGCGATGAATTGCACGTCGCCATGCGCGACGCTGGCGGCCACATCGGTGGAGAACTGGATGCGGCCAGCCGTGCGGTTGCGCTCGATCAGCTCCTTCAGGCCCGGTTCGTAGATGGGCACGCCGCCGGCGTTGAGCAGGTCGATCTTCTTCTGGTCGACATCGAGGCAGAACACGTCGTTGCCCAGTTCCGCCAGACAGGCGCCGGTGACCAGACCGACATAGCCACTACCGATGATGGTGATTTTCATACGAACACTTCAAAGATTAAAAAAGCGCCAGTGCGGTCAATGCCCGACCGCACCAGACTGAATTACATGCTGGCCCCACCGCTGCCGCCGAGCGTTTCGGTGCGACGTGGCGCATAGGTTTCCCAGCGGTTGCAGCCTGGGCACTGCCAATAGAAGAGACGCGCACGGAAGCCGCACTCCTGGCACGTATAGCGCGCCAGGTTGCGCGTACGACTTTGCAGCAGATCGCGAATGGCACCGAGATCCTGCGCGCGCTGGATGTCGGCATTGCTGCCAGCTTCAACGGGATCGGCCAGCGCGCTCTCGGCCACCTCCACTGTCGCTGGCGCTTCGTGGCTCATTGCCTCGGATGCACGCGACGCCTCAGCCTCTACCAGCCGCGTCAACGCCATCAACGACGGTTGACGGCGAATCTGCTCACGCATCAATGCCACGGCATCATCAATGCCGTGCACATCCAGTTCGTATTTGTAGACCGTATCGAGCAATTCGGGGCCCAGGCGCGCATCCATCTTGGAGCGCAGCCATGCCAGACCCTCGGCCGCACGGCCAAGTTGCATATACGCCTTCATCAAACGCTCGGCCACCAGCGGCAGAAACGCCGGATTCTGCTGCTCGATGCTGCGCCAGCGCTTGATGGCGCCTTCGACGTCGCCCTGGCCTTGCGCCACATCACCCAGTTGGATGGTGGCACGCACGTTTTTGGGATTCTCCTGCAACGCGCGTTCAAGCCACTCCACCGCGCTTGCCACGTCCTTGCGCTGAAGCCGTTCCTGCGCCAGCTCGCAGCAGAACTGCGCAATCTGCACGGAATAATCCTTACCTTGCAGTGTCTGCAGCTCGCGAGCGGCGTCGATGGCCTTGCTCCACTCCTTCTCGATTTCGTACAGCTCCAGCAGTACGCGCTTGGCCGGCTCTGCAAATGCGCCTTCCATCAGCATGCGCAAGGATTCTTCCGCCCGGTCCAACAGGCCCGCACGCAGGAAGTCTTGGCCCAGCTCATACAGCGCGTGATCGCGTTCATTGGCCGGCAGATCCGGACGATTGACGAGGTTCTGGTGCACACGGATGGCACGCTCGGTCTCGCCACGGCGACGAAACAGACTGCCGAGTGCAAAGTGCAGTTCAGTGGTTTCCGGATCCAGGCGGGCGACTTCGATGAACGCGTCGATAGCCTTGTCCGGCTGCTCGTTGAGCAGGAAATTCAGCCCCTTGAAATACGAGCGCGGCAGCGAGGACTGCTCGGTGCGCAACTGGCGGGCATCAAGGCGGGCCGCCATCCAGCCCAAGCCAAACACCAGGGGGATGGCCAACAGCCACCAGAGATCAAAATCCATGCGTCAGACCTTGGGGCCGGGAACGTGATACGGGGAATCTGCAACGACGGGGACGGACACCTCGGCCGGGGTCACCGTCTCTTCAGCCTGTTTCATACGGCCGATCTGGCGACGCAGGCGGCTCGCAGCAAAGCGATGCCGCATCACACGCGGCGCCATCGCCAACATGGCCAGCAAAATGCCGGCTGCGAAAAACGCCAGTGCAATCAAGATCAACGGCGCGCGCCACGTCACGCCAAATGGCAGCACCAGCGAGACTTCCGCCGTGTTGTGCAGTGCCAGCACAAAGAGCAGCACAAACAACAGGATGCGGATGACCCAGACGAGAAATTTCATGCGGATTCGGGAGCAGACGGCGGTGCAGCGACTAAGCGTGCGAATGCCGGGTTGTGCCGCATTGTAGCGGATTCATCTGTCAGCCAGCCACGCGCGAGCGCGCAGGCACCGGGGCTGCACCAATAAAAAACGCCCCGGCAAAACCGGGGCGTTTCTGAAACACCTTTGCAACCAAGGCTCACCGCGACATGACCAGCGGCACCGCCGCCTCCGCTGAAAACGCAGCGGCTTGGCGATTGCCGTCAACCTGTCGAGCGGCCTTGACAGCCGTAAGCGACACTGCTGGCTCGCCCTCCGTAGAGAGTTCGCCTTGTCGCTCAAGGCTGCGGTCAACCCGTTCGCGCAACTCCTTGCCCGCCTTGAAATGCGGCACCCGTTTTTCGGGCACCAGCACCTTCTCGCCAGACTTGGGGTTGCGGCCGACACGCGGCGGACGCTTGTTCAGCCCAAAACTGCCAAACCCGCGGATCTCGATGCGGTGGCCGTCCGCCAGGGCGTCGGACATCGCATCCAGGATCGTCTTGACCGCGATATCCGCATCCCGCAGCAACAGCTGCGGAAAGCGGGCGGCCAGCTTTTCCACGAGTTCGGACTTGGTCATGGGCATCGTGCGCGCGTCCTCGTCGTTCTTTAGGGTCGACCCGGTGGATGCTTACTGGTTGGTTTCGTTCAGCTTCGCCTTCAGCAGCGCGCCGAGGTTCGTGGTACCAGCCGTGCCGGTATCCGCTGCGAACTTCTGCATCGCTTCTTGTTGGTCGGCGCTGTCCTTGGCCTTGATGGAGACGTTGATGTTGCGCGACTTGCGATCGATGTTGACGATCATCGCGGTCATCTGTTCGCCTTCCTTCAGCACGTTGCGGGCATCTTCCACGCGGTCGCTCGAGATTTCCGAGGCACGCAGGTAGCCTTCCACGTCGTCCGCCAGTTGCACCACGGCGCCCTTCGGATCAACGGTCTTGATCGTGACATTCACGATCGAACCCTTGTCGTTGGTCGACACGAAGTTGTTGAACGGATCGCCCGACAGCTGCTTGATACCCAGCGAGATGCGTTCCTTGTCGATGTCGATGGCCAGCACGACGGCTTCCACTTCGTCGCCCTTCTTGTACTTGCGAACAGCTTCTTCGCCAGTCTCTTGCCACGACAGGTCCGACAGGTGCACCAAGCCGTCGATGCCGCCCGGCAGACCGATGAACACGCCGAAGTCGGTGATCGACTTGATCTGACCCGACAGCTTGTCGCCCTTCTTGTGGTTGCGACCGAAATCGTCCCACGGGTTGGCCTTGCACTGCTTCATGCCCAGGCTGATACGACGCTTGTCTTCGTCGATATCCAGAACCATGACTTCCACTTCGTCACCCAGCTGGACAACCTTCGACGGAGCCACGTTCTTGTTGGTCCAGTCCATTTCCGACACGTGGACCAGGCCTTCGATACCGGCTTCGATCTCAACGAACGCGCCGTAGTCGGTCAGGTTGGTCACCTTGCCGAACAGGCGGGTGCCTTGCGGGTAACGACGCGAGATGCCGACCCACGGATCTTCGCCCAGCTGCTTGACGCCCAGCGAGACGCGGTTCTTCTCTTGGTCGAACTTGAGGATCTTGGCGGTGATTTCTTGGCCAACCGACAGCACTTCGCTCGGGTGACGCACACGACGCCATGCCAGGTCGGTGATGTGCAGCAGACCGTCGATGC
>JBCNQE010000017.1:0-109535 GCA_039592975.1 Ralstonia sp.
CGTTGCGGCCCTTCGGGCCCAGGGTCACCTTCACTGCGTTGGCGAGAATGTTCACGCCTTCGACCATCTTGGCACGTGCGGCGTCGCCGAACACTACGTCTTTAGCTGCCATCTTGAGAATCTCCGAAATCTTGGGATGTTGCCCGCGCACGCTCCCGCTTGGGGATGGGCTGCGCCGGCAATGAGGATTGGGTTACGGGTAAGCCCTGCGAACGTTATGAACGAGCGCGTGCTTACTTTTGCACCACAGCCATGATGTCTTCTTCGCGCATGACCAGGACTTCCTGACCATCCACCTTGACGCCTTGGCCGGCGTACTTGCCGAACAGCACGCGGTCGCCGACCTTGACGTCCAGCGCGATCGCGTTGCCCTTGTCGTCTTTCTTGCCCGGGCCAACGGCCAGCACTTCGCCTTGATCCGGCTTTTCAGCGGCGGCGTCGGGAATGACGATGCCCGAAGCGGTCTTGGTTTCGTTGTCCAGACGCTTCACGATCACGCGGTCGTGCAAAGGACGCAGGTTCATACACAACTCCTCAATGCAAAGTGAGTGTTTATTCACAAAACGCGCCGCAGGGAGCGCGGCGCTTCGGGAAAGCATCGGGGTGAAGGCGTTGTTAGCACTCCCACCCGGCGAGTGCTAAGTATAAGGACGGGGGATGACGATTTCAAGAATGGGGGCCGAGATTCATGTCGAGATTCACTCAACTCTGAACTTTGTTCACTCAACTCTGAACTCTGCGGAGCGCCTGCCTGACTGCACGGTAAAAAAATCGCTTTCCTATCAATAAATTAGCGGAACTGGAGATGGCGGAGATTCGGCGCGACAGGGGCCCAGAATTCGCAACGATCGAAGTTCACGCGAAGTCGGGCCGCTCCTTAGAGCGGCATCAAAGCGATCAATGAATCACAAAATAGTTTACTTTCCAGGTGGTGAGCCAATGTTGTCATCTCGTCTGCATTCCCAGAGGGATGCCAGCGTTCTGTTCTTGGCCGGGGCGGCGGACGCCGGCGACTTAACTGTTACGCGACATCACTGCAAGATCACAACCGCATGGTTTGGGGAGAATTCTTCGGGCTGCCATGACTGGAGAGTTTGATTTCACCAGTCGCCAATTCCTTGTGACGGAGGAGTTCGGAAAATACACGGGTGTTCGGAGCACTTGGTTCAAACGACGTTTCGGTATGCTGAACTCCGCAGCAGGTCTAACCGACGAACCCATTCCCGTATCACCTTGGTTATCTGGCCTACTTTCCACGTTGCTTCGGTGGCCTGGCGTTGAGTTCAAGGCAAACGATGCGGGTGCCGCCAGCCATTGCCAAACAGCGCGCGAACTGTTGACTCTCATTGAGCGGAGGATTGGCGAGCAGCGAGCGATATTCGGGGTAAGAAGTGGTACGCCAATGTATGTCGTCCCGACCTATGACGACGCAAAGCTCGCCGATAGACCGTTGCGCGTTGCCGTTGTTCAGCCCCTGCGACCACGGCAATCAGAGTTCGATGTGAATGACCCTACATTTTGGACACCGGCTCGAATGGCGGAGCATCGGCGTCACTTGGCAGAGGTTTGTAAGCTCGTTCACGGGAAAGTACGTACTTGGGCGTCTGCGCGCCCTGCAATGCCTGTCGACGAAACGGGCGAGGCTCCACTCGTAGACATCATTCTGTTTCCTGAGTTAGCGGTTCACCCAGAGCACGTTTCGCTTTTACGTAGGCTTTCCGACAAGCTCAGAGCGAGTGTTTTCGCCGGTCTGACCTTCATGCAGTCGACTAAGGTCGGTGGGCCCATTAACCAAGGCCTGTGGATGATTCGCACAACGTCAAAGGGGCACGGGCGGACGATTCAGTATGTATGGCAGGGGAAGCTCCACCCGATGAAGTTGGAGGTTGCCCTGGGGGTAAAGCCATATCGCCCACACATGACTCTGGTTGAACTACCGATCGGAACCAAATCACCGACTAGAGTTGCTGCGGCCATTTGCTATGACGCGACAGACCTTGACCTCGTCGCGGACCTTCGCGGTAAGTCCGACATGTTCCTGGTTGCCGCATTAAATCAAGATGTCCAGACCTTCGACAACATGGTCGCGGCGCTGCATTTCCATATGTATCAACCTGTTGTTCTTGCAAACAGTGGCGAGTTCGGCGGTTCGACAGCTCAAGCGCCTTTACCAAAGCATGAGCGCCTCATTGCGCATGTGCATGGCAACAATCAGGTTGCGGTAAGCGTGTTTGAAGTTGACCCGGGACCATTCAAATCGACCAAGCCGGCTAGAGTCCAGAAAGAAGTTAAGGCACCACCTGCCGGTTACAAGGGACGGCCTGCGTGATTCTGGTCGAGAGCTGCAGACCGTTTCCCAGAAAGTTCAGAGTTACGTGAACCAAAACGCGGATAGTTCAAAGTTAAGCGAACCAAGAGTTCAAAGTTGGCCGAGCACCTCCGCCGGAAACGCTTATAAATCGGGACCTTCCGGTTCAGCGTTGAGTGAATCTCGACAATTCACTGAATCTGGAACTTTGGCCACTCACATTGGAACCCTGCAAGGCTGACGAACGCGCCCTCTGGGTGATGGAATTCTTTTAAATTCATAGACTTATGAACTTGCGAGACTACCCAACGGGCCACTGGAGGCTTGCTAGGATCGGTCTCAGGAGGAGCCCTCCAACATCCCGCGTACGAACGACAGCCACCGGAGACGGTGGAGTGGAGTGGCAGCCACGCCGCGTGACGTCGTGACCTAGTGCGTATGACGGTGGTGAATGTCGGGGTAATGCGGGTGCTTGTGAATCAGCGCGCCATGCTTGTGGGCATGCACGTGAGGCTCTTCGCCATCCCACGAAAAATCATGCTCGTGCTGGTGGTGCTCATCGTGCCGATGTGCGTGCGTGTGCTCCATCGGCTCGTGCACGTGCTCATGCTCGTGCCGCTCGCGCAGGTGCAGCCAGACGCCGAGCGCCATCAAAGCTCCAGCGATCCAGAACAACAACCCCGGGGCCTCTGGCCAGATCAGGAAGGAAATCACCACACCAAAGAGCGGTGCCACCGAGAAATACGCCCCGGTACGCGCGGTGCCCAGATGCCGCAACGCCACGACGAAGAGCGCCAGGCTGACGCCGTATCCTGCAAAACCGACCACCATCGCCGACACAAGCGGCAGCCCGGACGGCAGTGCGCTACCGGCAGCGAGTGCAAAGCCGGTATTGCACGTTCCCGCGACCAATCCCTTCAGGCAGGAGATCAGCACAGCATCGTTGGAAGAAACGTTGCGCGTCAGATTGTTGTCGATCGCCCAGCAGGCGCAGGCGGCTACGATTAGCAGCGCGCTTGGCGACAGACTGGCGGCATCCGGCTGCCATGACAGCAGCACGCCACCCGCCACGATGGCGATCATCCCCAGTACGATCTGGCGGTCAGCGTTCTCCTTGAAGACGATCCAGGCGATCAACGCGGTAAAGACGCCCTCGACGTTGAGCAGCAGTGATGCGGGCGCGGCGCCAGTCTGCATCAACCCCGTCATCAGCAGTGCCGGCCCGGCCACGCCTCCAGCCAGGATCGCGCCCAGCAACCAGGGCATCTCGCGACGCGGGATGGCTGGGCCAGGCTGTGCCGACTCACCGGATTTTCTGGTCAACCGCCGCACCAGCAGAACACCCGCCAAGCCAAGGCCACTGCCTAGATAGAGCAACCCCGCCAGCAAGATGGGGGAGATTGCTCCGGTTAGGGTTTTGGCCAACGGCGTGCTCGCGCCAAACAGCAACGCGGCGACCAAGGCTGGGCTTGCAGAACGAATAGACATATCAAGGGTCGCGGTGGAACGGATACCGCCTATTGTCCCGCGTCCGGGCAGGGTCAGGTGCCAGGCTTCATAAGACGCATCACGGCGGGACGGCCGATGTCTTTCAAGGGGAAGTAGGACGCGAGCTTGCCTGCGCATCCAGGGCCTTCTTGACACTCTTTGCGAGGTCAGCCGCTTTGCCCTTGCCCCAGTAGTGCAGGAACATGTAGCGCGGTTGCTCGTGCGTCATGTGCTGGTGAATCGCGACGATGTTGATGCCATCGGCACGCATGGCCTTCAGCACCGGCTGCAGTTCATTCTCGCGCATCACGAAGTCGCCATCGACGACGGCCTCCTCGTCCGTGCCGGCAAATGCAGCCCACGTATTGACCCCCATCTCGTTGCCGATCGGCGTGCCTTGCATGCTGCCGCGGGCGCCAATCACCACCTTGAACATGCCATTGCTGGCTTGCCCCTTGGTGCCAAGAATGCTCTCCAACGGCGCAGCGGCAATCTTGTTCTCCGCGCCGATCTTTCCGGGAAAGCCCATGGCCGGCGCCGCGTTCGCCGCGCGGATCTCGGCGATCTTGTCGTAGACCTTCTTGACGCCCGCCGCCAACTGCGCAGCATCGCCCATGCCGCCGATGTGCATGAAGTACACCTTAGGCCGGTCGAAGAAGAAATGATTGTGCAGTGCTGTCACTTCCAACCCCGCATCGAGCGCCGCACTCATGACCGGATTCACCTCATCCTCAAAGAGGACGGTGTCCCCCATGAGCATGACATGGCCGCCGTGCGCCGGCGTGAATGCAGCCCAGGAGGTCAGGCCCATGAATGGCGGCATGGGTAGGCCGTCAACCTGGATCGGCACGTCGGTACGCGGCTTGGACACCTTGAAGACGTTCTCGCGCTCGGAAAAGCTGCCTTTCAGGCCGGTGATCTGTTCGATGCGAGCGGTGTCCAACATTGCTCGCGACTCCGTCGTTGCGGCGCCCGCAGCGCTGCAGATACAGAGGGTTGTAGCCAAGGCAAGGGCAATACGGTTTCGCAATAGCATCGGGGGCTCCGGGGGGGGGGGAAGCTTCAGTCAGTTCTGCGGCCTGACATGTCTGAACCCATGCAGCATGGCGAGGTCGTAGGCGATCGTCAGGACGCCACAGGCAATCAGCGGTGCGCCAATCACGCCGGCTCCCATCATGGCGCCAGCAAGTGTCGGGCCGATGGCAGCCGCCAAGCCTCGGGGAACGGATGTCAGGCTTGCGGCCGCAGCACGCTCGGCTGGGGTCACCACCGCCATCACATACGCCGTGCGCGTTGGCACATCCATTTGGGACAGCGCACTGCGTACGAGCAGCAGCGCAAGCGTTGAGACCAACGATGGCGCAAAGGCCGCTGCGCCCGGAGACAAGCTGAATCGCTGACCGCGGTGAGCGGCTTCAGTCATCGTCCTCATCGGCAACCTGCTTACCGTCTTCATCGATGAGCACTGTTGACTTGTCGCTTCCGCTGCCGAGGGTGACCTCGTAGCGAACCCGACCGTTCATCGTCTGCTTCTCAATCTCGCCGATCGCGCGGCCACCGGCTTCCCTGTCAATCGTCGCTTTGACTGCAGCGGGGACCTGCGCGACACCGATCACCTCGCTGCTACGTTCTCCAAAGGGGTTCTTCTTGCAGCCAGCAACCGCGAGGCCTAGCGAACACACGAGAATGGTTGCAACAAGCTGCCGGGCGCGAGTCGACATGGCATGCTCCGATACGTCATCTGTTAACCAAGTCCCCCTGCGCAAAGCCGTATCCATTGCGCCGATATTCGATGACGCGGCCGCTACGCCAGACTTCGAAGCAATCCTCGGCGCGGGCCTTGCCATTCGAATCGGCCAAGCACAACTCACTGCCACGCACGAGCCAACGACCTTTCTGCACCTGTCCGTGCATGATGGATTCGACCGTACCGTCGGCCTTGAATTTGTCCGACCAGTGCGTGCCATCGGTGATGGTCTTGCCAACGATCGTCTTCTTGATGTCCGCCGCGTTCAGGCGCTTGAACCCCGCTTCGGCCAAGGCCGAAATTGCTGCGCATAGCATCGCGACTGCTCCCAAGATTGCTAACCAGCGCGTGGTCCGACCGTGTTTCGGCAACATCTTCACTTCCATCTACCTCGGTATTCATTCGTAGTGGCCCCGTACGCGAACGCGTCGAACAAGGTCACGCTATCGGCCTTGGTCCACACGCCAACTGCGCCGGCCCCGGTGATGTGCTCGTCCGTCACGTCGATGTAGCGCTTGCCGTCAAGCGACACTTGGATGTGGTTTCCGGTGAACTCCACGCGCAGCGTATGCCAGGCCTGGGCGGCAACAGGCGCGTCTTGGTACCGGATGGTGTGCCGGCGCCCACCCGTCGTGTAGTACAGCGAGACGTTGTTCTCCAGCGCGTTCGCCCGTGCCACGTAATAGTTGTCGCCGTCCTTCCAACGCCAGACGACACCACCGGCCTGATCCTCGCGGCCGGCAACGGGCTTGAACTTCACCTCGACAAAGCCATCGCCGACGGAGGTGCCTTGTTTCACGCACCACGGGAAATCCCCGGAGCCCGACTGCTTGAGCACCTTGGCACCCTCTGCGGCTGGGTCCGCCTCAACGGTCCACTTCGGCGTGCCCTGCCCCGTAACGCCGGCGACCCATCCAGCGGGCAGCGCGCCTTGTTTGTCCTGGCTGAACATGATCGTGTCTCCCATCGCCGGGATTGCCATCAACACCAGCCAAGGAATGAGCGCGGCCCGCTTCATGGGTTGTCTCCTTGGCGTGTTCAGGCTGGCATCTTGGGCGGCCACTTGTGTGTCTCGGCCTGGCAGTGCTGGCACCACGCATACAGCGCGTCGTACATCACCAAGCCATGCTCCAACATCTCGTGGTCGTCGGCGTACACCTGCGACAGCCCGAGCGAGATCGCGTACAGCCCGCTGGATTGCGGCGTCAGGTCCAGTCGCGACGTATCCGCGCCGCGCACGATGCCGGCGAGCTGCTGCAAGGCCGGATTGTCGCCCAGGTGGTACTTGTCGAGGAACGCGTCGAAGCTGCACAGCTCGCCCACGTGCGTGAGTTCAACGCCAGGAATGTCGTACGGAATGGCGCCAGTCTCATTGGCGATGCGCACGACATCACCGGTTGGCACATAGAGAAACTCCGGCGTCTCGTCGATGAAGCGAGCGATCAGCCAGGGGCAGGCGATGCGATCGATCTTGGGGCGTTCTCGCGTAATCCACTGCATAGCAACCTCCGCTCTGGTTCGTTGACGGACAAGCGACTACCGCTGCACGGCGGCCAGGCGCTCAGCAACGTGCGCCCAGTGGATGTTCTGCATGAACACGTCCACGTAGGCAGCAGCCTTGGCGCCGTAGTCCATGTGATACGAGTGTTCATACATGTCGAGCGCCAGAATCGGCGTTGCACCGGCCAGCGTGTGAGCATGGTCCGACGCCCATTGGTTGACGAGCCGCCCATCGCGCGACGAGTACGTCAACAACACCCAGCCCGAGCCGCCGCCAAGCGCCTTGCCCATCGCCGTGAATTCAGCCTGCCAGCGTGCGACCGAACCGAAATCGCGTTCGATCGCGTCTTTCAGGCTCCCGGCCAGTGACCCGCCATCACCGAGGCTGTCGAAATACACCTCGTGCAGGATCATGGAATTCGCGGCGATCAACTCTTCACGCTTCAGGCCGTTGAGCACGAATACGGGAGCGGCCGCCACATCGAGCGCCGCAAACTCCGCCGTGATGGCATTCAGGCGCTTCACCGCACCGCTGTAGTTGTTCTCGTAGTGGCTGACGATGAGCTTCTCCGACAGGCCGGACAGCCTGGCCGGGTCACACGCCAGCGGCTTGATCTGGTAGGTCATGGGATTCCCTTCGGGTCGCTTAGTGATGCAGCAGCGGATACACCGCCAGACCGATCAGCGCTGCGCCGGCGACGATGACCGGCTCCTGCAGCTTCTTGAACTTGAGTAGCAGCGCAACCGTTACCAGCGCCAACAGCACCGTCGGCACATCGACGATCGAGCGCTTGGCCAGCACGATGACCGCCCCGGTGATGGCACCCACGGCTGCCGCCGTCACGCCGTCCACAAACGCCAGAATGGAGGGCAACTTGCCGTACTTCTTGAAGTACGGCGCCGGCAGGATGGTGAACAGGTAGCAAGGCAGGAACGTCCCGAGTGCCGCCACACACGCCCCCGGCACCCCCGCGATCAGGTAACCGATAAAGCCGACCGTGATGACCACCGGGCCAGGCGTGATCATCGCCACGGCCACGGCATCCACGAACTGCTTTTCATTGAGCCAATGGTGTTCGGTGACCACGCCGCCGTAGAGGAACGGCACGATGGCCAGGCCCGATCCGAATACGAATGCCCCGGCCTTGGCAAAGAACACAGCGATCTGCGACAGCAGCGGCCAGTCGATCGTGCTCAGAATGCCGCTGCCTGCAGCGATGGGCGCCACGGCTACAGAATTCACCTTGCCCTGGCGCACCCACTTGGGCGGTGCACGCCAGAACCACACGAGCACCCCACCCGCCAGGAACAGCCACGCGACTTCCGACTCGGTGATTACCGTGACCGCAGCCAGCACCAGGTAGACGAACCACAGCAGCTTGTCCTTACCAACGCTCTTGGTGGTGAGCTTGTACGCGCTGATCGCGATGATGCCGATCACCGCCGCACCGACGCCGTAGAACACCGACTGCATCCACGTCAGTCCGCCGAAGCGCACATAGGCCCAGCCCAGCGCCACCACCATCAGGAACGATGGCAGCACGAAAGCAATGCCAACCGCTGTGGCCCCACGGATACGGTAGTGCACGTAACCGAGGTAAATCGCCAACTGCGCGGCGAGCGGCCCGGGCGCCAGCTGCGCGAGCGCCAGCCCTTCCTTGTAGTCGCCTTCAGTAATCCACTGTCGCGCGTCCACCAGGTCGCGCCGCATGTAACTGGCGAGTGCCACGGGCCCACCAAAACCCAGGGTGCCAAGCCGCAGGAAGTACAGCACGAGTTGCAAGAGCGTGTAGACCGGACGCTCCTGGGTCGCGTCGGGCGGCGTTGGTGCGTCTGATTGGGGCGTGTTCATCTTGGTTTTACCGTCGAATCAGTTGGTTTTCCGGCTACCGGAGAAGTGGGCATAAAGCGAATCGAGCACGGTGCCGATTTCCCCGAGCAGCGCATCGTCATCGGCCAGCCGCTTGCGCGCGCCAGCCAGAATGGCTTCAAACCCGCTGGCCTCGGGCGCAGTTGTGCCGCCAACGTCTAGCGCGTGCACCACGGCCCCCAGCCGAGTGAGCCCTGGATTGCCATCCAGGCCAAAGCTCGTCAGCAACACCTCGAACGACACTTGGTCGCCGACATGCGTGAACGTCGCGCCGTCAAAGTCGAAACCCAGCGCGTCCGTGGGGCAGTCTGCGGGGCTGTCGAGCCATAGGAAGCGCGCGTGCGGGTCAATGAAGCGCTGGATCAGCCAGGCACAGGCGACACGGTCAACCCACAGGTTGCGGCGTGTCGCCCACATGCGGCCCTGGTATTGCGTCGGGTCGCGCCGCGCGATGCGGCCGTCGGCGGCATGCGGTTCACCGGGTGACTGGATGGCCTCGATTGCGCCAGCAAAATCCCGCCACTGTGCTTGCGCGCGGATGGATGCCTCGTTGGGGAAGAAGTCGATCTTGCGGATGGCCTCGTAGGCGCGCGCATGCCGGCGGTGTAAGCGATTGAGTTCAGCCGCTGCCAGCGTGGGAAGCATCTTGCGGGCTTCGGAGAGCTCGGCCAGCCAATCGGTGTAGTCGGCGGTGCGGTCGAACAAGGCCTGATAAGCCGTCGTCTCGTCCGGCCCTTGGGCATGGACGCGCAGCACCCAGGCTTGCCCGTTCTCCTGCGTGGCTTCGTCAGCCAGTTCGCGTAGCTGAGACGCTTGCTCGGCATGCGCGGGCAAAAGATAGGCTCCGTCGCGCAGAGCTGCGCATCCGAGCGTCTTGAGCGTACGCCAGACGCGCATACGGGCGGTTGCGCTGGCGGTCGGCAGGCTGACGATCAGCAGGAGCCAGGAGTCGAGGGTGGTGGTCATGGCGGCAGCTTAGGCTGCCGTATAAACCGCTGCAATGATGTAGCGATCGCTACATCAGATTTTCAGGCCGGCTGCGTATAAGGGCCATCGAGACGAATCTCTGCGCTGACCGTGAGCCCCAAACACAAAACGCGTGATTTCCCCTGACGCGTCGCTTAGAATGCGAACGCGAATTGTTCCTATTACTATTAATCGAGCCGCTTGAGCAGGCCCAAGAGCCCGCCGCGCCAGGGAAATGAAAGACAACAAACATGGAGGAGGCATCCGTGGCGCCAGCAAGGTGACGCGGACGTCATGGCATGCGGCTTTGCTGCTTACGGCAACATTGCTGACCGCCTGCGGCGGCGGCGGAGACGGCGGCAGCGGTACATCGTCGACAGCTTCGACATCGACGGACACGCTGTCGCCGATGGCACAGGTTGGCAAGCAGATCTTCTTTGACCAGGCGCTCTCGGCCTCGGGCAAGCAGTCGTGCGCGTCGTGCCACGACCCGTCGCGCGGTTTTACGGATCCGAACAACCTGGCCGTATCGATCGGGGGGCCGAATTCGGATTTGCCCGGCCTGCGGAACTCGCCCTCGCTGAATTACGCGTCGTTCACGCCAAACTTCACGATCGACAGCACCGGCAAGGCTTCCGGTGGCTTCTTCCGCGACGGCCGCTCTGCGTCGCTGATGGACCAGGCACAGCAGCCGTTCACCAACGCATTCGAAATGGCCAATTCCTCGGCCGACGATGTGTTGAAGACGCTGTTAACGCGCCCCTACCTGGAACAGTTCAAGGCCGTGTTCACCACAGCCAGCCTCCAGGACAGCACGACCGCGATGCAAAGTATCGGCCGCGCGCTGGCAGCCTTCCAGAGCGAAGACCCGAGCTTCCACACCTTTGACAGCAAATTCGACGCCTACCTCGCCGGCAAGACAACGCTGACGGATGCCGAGACACGCGGCCTGCTGCTGTTCAACAACCCGACCAAGGGCAACTGCAACGCTTGCCATATCTCGACGGGCAAGGGCAGCACGCCGGCGTTGTTTACCGATTTCACGTACGACAACGTCGGTATCCCGCGCAACTGGAGCATGGCCGCCAACCAGGAAGGCACCACGCTGCCGTACGTGCCGAAGAACGGCCTGGCACTGGGTGATCCGAACTACAGCTATTACGACCTGGGCATCTGCGGCCCGCTGCGTACCGACTTCCGCGTGGGAGGCTCGACGTGCGGCAAGTTCAAAGTGCCGACGCTGCGCAACATCGCCCTCACCCCGCCGTATTTCCACAACGGCGTGTTCCAGACGCTGGATCAGGTCGTGGCGTGGTACGTCACGCGCGATACCGACCCAGGCCGCTGGTACGTCAAGGCCGATGGCACACCCGATGTGCCCTACAACGACCTGCCCGTCGCCTTCGATGGCAACGTCAACGTGGCAGAGGTGCCGTACAACCCGGCCGCCGCGCCTTCGCTGACGAACCAGGAGATGAGCGACCTGGTGCACTTCCTGTGCACGCTCACCGATGGATTTGATCCAGCCAATCCGTCGGCCTATCGCGTGCCGGCGCAATGCGGCTCCACCGCAGCCAGCGTAGGCGCCGCCCGTATTCAGACCGTTTCTGCCGGCGGAGCCACGCTGCGCAAGACGGCGACCAGCCAATAAACCATTCAAAGTTCAGAGACCAGGGAGCGTCACAGCATGAAACGAACCGCCTTGTCGGTAGCCGCCGCCATTGCGTTGATGGGGGCCGGCGCAGCCAATGCCGCCACCACCGCACAGCTGGAACAGAAGCTCGATGCCATGGCCGCGCAGATCGAAGCGCTCAAGGCCGAGTTGAAGGAAGTGAAGTCGCAGAACGCAACGCTGGCCACACAACAGCAGACGCAGGCCAAAGCCCAGGCACAACAGACCGCTGCGCTGCAAGACGTGCAGCAGACCGTGCAGACCGCTCAGCTCGCATCGTCCAGGCCATCGCCGCTCGATAACCTCACGCTGTGGGGCTACGGCGAGGTCAACTACAGCCGCCCAACGCGTCGTTCGGAAGACACGAAGATGGATTTGGCGCGCGCGGTGTTCGGCATCGGCTACAAGTTCAACGACAAGACGCGCTTCAATTCCGAGTTCGAGATCGAGCATGCGATTGCATCGTCGTCCGATTCGGGTGAATTCGAAGTCGAGCAGTTCTACATCGACCACAAGCTGACCGACAAGGTTGGCCTGAATGCGGGCCTCTTCCTGATCCCGACCGGTTTCATCAATCGCAACCACGAGCCGACCAACTACTACGGCGTGCATCGCAACTTTGTCGAAACGCTGATCATTCCGAGCACGTGGCGCGAGGGCGGCCTGTCGCTGTATGGCGATACCGATTTCGGCCTGAACTGGAACGTGGGCCTGACCACCAGCCTGAACCTCGCCAAGTGGAATTTCAACCCGGAAAACCCACTGTTCAACTCCGCCCTGGAGATGCAGAACAACGGCGCAGGTCCGCTGCAGCAGACCCACCAGGAACTGGGGCTGGCCAGCGCGAAGAACCTGTCGCAATACGTCGCGCTGAACTACACGGGCATTTCCGGCCTGACGCTGGGTGGCTCCGTCTTTACGGGCAAGAGCAGCCGTTCGAGCACCGACGCGCCGCTGCCTGAACAGCGTGCCACGCTGTACGAGGCACACGCGCGCTGGACACCCGGCAAGTGGGATCTGTCGGCGCTGTACGCACGCGGCACGCTCAGCAATACCGAAGCCATCAATCAGGCCAACCCGGGCGCTGCCAATCCGATGCCGTCGGCGTTCTACGGCTGGTTCGTGCAGGCGGCATACAACGTGTGGCAGAAGGGCGACTATCGTGTTGCACCGTTCGTCCGCTACGAGCGCTACAACATGGGCGAGAAGTACGCAGGTCTGGCACCGGGCTTCACCTTCCCTGCCGGTTGGCCGTCGCTGTCCGACACGGTGTACACCATCGGCGCGAACTTCTACCTGAACCCCAACGTGGTCTTCAAGGTCGACTACCAGCGCTTCAAGCAGAACCGCGATTTCTCGCGCGTGGATCTGGGCCTGGGCGTATCGTTCTAAGCCGCCGAAGCGGCAAACCGAAAGAGGTGCAAGCCATGCGTTACCAGCCAGTGCCCATTGTTCTTGTCTGTGCCGCCGCCGTTGGGGCGCCAGGTATTGTTGTCACCCAGGCGTTTGCGGCGGACTACCTGTCCGCTGTCGAGGCCCAGAAGGCGATGTTTCCCGACGCCACAAGCTTTGAGCCGGTGCCGCTCGCGCTCTCGCCCGACCAGCTCAAGCAGTTGGCCGACCGCGCGGGCGGCCCGGCCAAGCCGGGCGCGTGGCGCGCATGGCAAGCCAAGCACGGCGACAAGACGCTCGGTTACTTCGTGACCGACGCCGTCATCGGCAAATTCGAGCTCATCAATTACGCCGTGGGCCTGAACACGGCCGGCGAGATCACCGGCGTGGAGATCCTCACCTACCGCGAGAGCCACGGCTACGAAGTCCGCAACAAGCCGTGGCGCGCTCAGTTTCTGGGCAAGTCGGCCAAATCGGCGCTGCGCGTGGGCGATGACATCAACAACATCAGCGGAGCGACGTTGTCGTGCACGCATCTGACCGACGGCATCCGCCGCATTGCGGTGATGGCGCAGCTGGCGCTCATCCAGCGCTGACGCTCATGCGTTGCCGGCGCGCGCGGCCGTTGCTCGGCACGCTGGTCGATGTGCAAGCGCAAGGACCGGAGGCCGAAGCCGCCGTGGCGGCTGCTTTCGACGAAATTGCTGCCGTTCACGCGCTGCTGAGCTTCCACGCAGCCGATAGCGAGTTGCAGGCGATCAACCGCGCAGCGCCCGGCGCACGGCTGCGTGTTGATCCAAGAACGCTCGCTGTACTGCGCCTGGCGTGCACATTGCACGACGCATCCGCGCGCGCATTCGATTGCCGGGTCGGCACGCCAGAGCAGTTGGCCGATACGCGTTTTCCTGTTGCCTTCGCGGGGGATGTCGTTCACAAGCAGACGCACGCACGGATGGACCTGGGCGGTATCGCCAAGGGGTATGCCGTCGATCGCGCCATTGAAACGCTGCGCGGCTTTGCCGTGGAAAACGCCGTCGTCAACGCGGGCGGTGATCTACGGCACCACGGCACGCAGCCGATGACTGTGCAGGTACGCGACCCGCGCAATGCGGCGCGGATCGCCGCAACGGTACGACTCGACAATGCCGCCCTCGCCAGTTCAACGGCTGGCGGGCTGGCGGTCGGCCCCGATGGCGCATCGCGCATTCATAACGCGGAGCGGATCGCCCTTCCCGCACTGGCGGGTGCAACCGTGCAGGCCCCGACGTGCGCACTGGCCGATGCGCTCACCAAAGTCGTGCTGGCCACGGGAAACACCGCGCATCCGCTCCTGAGCCAGTACGGTGCAGCGGTCGCCGTATACTCGCCCGGTTAACCCGCTGCCCGACTAACCGGCTGCCCGACACACCATGTCTGCTTCTCCGCGTTTTACCCACCATGTGCGCGAGAGCGCCTTCCGCCTGAGCCCTCGACGGCGGTGGACGGTGTATGGCGTCTTCACCGCGCTGCTGATCACCGGCTTGGTCTGGCTCGCACTCCATTTCTTCGACGAGGGCAGCGAGAGCGGCATGCAGGCGCTCGCGTGGAGCATGAAGCTCCATGGCGCCGCCGCCATGCTGAGCTTGTACCTGTTCGGCATGCTGTGGGGCCCACACATCCGCAACGCGTGGGTGCGGCGGCGCAATCGCACAGCGGGCGCCATGCTCGGCACGCTGACCATCGTGCTGGTGCTGACGGGTTACGCGCTCTATTACGTCAACGGCGAACTGATGCGCCAGAGTGCGGAAGTGCTGCACTGGTCGGCCGGCATGGTGGTGTGCATCGCCCTGTGGATTCACATCACGATCGGACGTCGCAAGCGTAAAAGCCCG
Organism: Ralstonia sp.; assembly: GCA_039592975.1. Classification (GTDB taxonomy): domain Bacteria; phylum Pseudomonadota; class Gammaproteobacteria; order Burkholderiales; family Burkholderiaceae; genus Ralstonia. Next base: position 14,815 of record JBCNQE010000017.1, read on the forward strand.
CCGCCTTTCCAAATATGAGCGTCGTATCGCCCGCCCTCGCGATGCGGTTCAGCTATACGCCTGATACACGGTCGACTGGCCATCGGTTCCGATGAGCAGCACGTTGTAGGCCATGCGGCGTCCGCCATAGGCGGGCCCATCCATTCCCGGTGCGCCGAGCGGCATGCTCGGCACCGCAAGGCCGACCGCTTTCGGCCGCTCCCGCAGCAATCGCTTGATCTCACGCGCGGGAACGTGACCTTCCAAGGCATACCCTTGCACCATGCCGGTGTGGCACGAGGCATAGCGATCCGGCATCTGCGCTTTTCGTCTCGCCTCAACGGTGTCTTCAACGTCATGTGCCACCACGTCGAAGCCGTTGTCACGCAAATGCGTGAGCCAGTCTTTGCAGCAACCGCATGTCGGTGTCTTCCAAACCTCGACCACCGGCTTCGATGCCGCCTTCTGGGCAAAGGCCATGGCTGGCAGGAGCGCCAGCCCGAGTGCAAAAGCACGCCTCGTCGAGGACAACGGTTTCACTTGCAATGTCGTAGTCATAGCGTCGTCAGAAATAAGGTGTCAGGTTCCCGCCGGAGACAGTACTCCTAGCCAAGCCACCAGTACAAGGATCACTACAGCAAGAGTGGCCTCTGCGATCAAACTCCGGCGTAGCGACAGCACCGCCTCAATGTAGTCGCCATCTTTCAGTGCTCGTTCAAGACGCGGGCTCAAGCGGTACCGGTTGGCCGCCGCGAGCGCCAGCATCAACCCGAACAGCGCCAGCTTTGCGAGCAACAGGCGGCCGTAGGCGGTCGTCACCAAGCCATCGATGGTCGGCCCCACGATCAACACGTAGTTCACCACGCCCGTGACAACCAACGTGGCGACGATCACGGTACCCACGCGCGCAAAACCGTTGGATGTGCGTCCGAGCAACTCGGCCGTTCCTGGCGAAGACGCTCTCGCCTCCGTCGATAGAACAACGAAAGCCACCAGTGCCCCGACCCACGCGCCCGCCGCCACGAGGTGCGCAATGTCGGACACGAGATGAAGTCCACCGCGTGCCCCGTCGTCCATCGCTCCATGGCCGGCCCAGGCGACCGTCGCCAATGCAACCGCACCCAGCAGCGACGCCATACCGAAACGCAGTGCGGAACGGTTGCGCAGCGTGGCGAGGCACACAAGCGCGGCCAGCAAGACAACCACACGCGCTGTCCACGCCAGGCCGACCGAGGTGCCCGTCATGATCATGCCGAAGACGTGGGTGGTCAGCTCGGCATACTCGCTGGCTCCGGTCATCGCTTTGGCCATCACGACCATGCTGGCCAACGACAGCCCAATACCCAGGACTGCCGAGATGCCAATGATCTGGCCGTACCGCCGCGCGACCATCGAGCTGCGATCCTCTGGCCGCATGGCGTGGATGCCTGCGTTGACACAAAAGAGCGCCACGCCAAACAGCACCATCAGGTCCAGATAGAGCGCAAACCGTAGCGCGACGACCAACCAATCGTCCGGCATCGGCTTACTTCACCTGGAACGAGAAGTTGCCGTTCACATTGTGCGTGTCCGACGACACGGCACGCCAATCGACGCGGTACGTGCCGGCCGTCAGCGGCTGCGAGGGCGTGATGACCATGGTCTTGCCATCTTCGCCGCCCGAGACTTTGGTGGCCACCTTCATCGGGGCGTGGTCGGCCATGCCCGGCATGCCCGTCATCACCAGGTTGGCGCCAGAGAATTGCGGCATGAGCGTTTCAGAAAAATGCAATTCGATCTTGGCGGGTGCTGCCACCTCGGCCTTGTCTGCAGGGGTCGATGAAACCAGCTTCGGATGCGCGAACGCAGCCGACACCAGAAGCGCCATGGAGGTGCCGATGATGGCCTTGGTCGCAAAACGAGATGTGAACATAGGGCGCCTTTTAAGGTTGGGGAAGTTAAGAATAGAAAACTAGAACCAGAGGCGCACGCCGGCAACAAAGCGGGTGTCGCCTCGGCGCCCGCCGGCTGCCTCGATCATGTTGGCGGTACTGCCAAAGGCCTGGCTGCGCTCGATGCCGATATACGGGGCAAACTGGCGGCTGAACTCGTAGCGCAAGCGCACACCGACCGTCGCGTTGGACAGCCCGCTGCCGATGGCGAGATCCGGATCGCGCTTGCCATAGAAGTTGGCTTCAATGCGCGGCTGCAGGATCAGCCGCTGGGTCAGTAGCAACTCGTATTCGCTGGACAGCCGCAGTGCCGTGCGGCCACTGTTGCCCACATAGGCGGTGGCGTCGACATCGAACCAGTACGGCGCCAACCCTTGCACGCCGAACGCTACCCAGTTGCGCGCGGGCCGGCCGTGGCCTGCGTCGTTGCGGATACCGACTTGCGTATCCCAGAACGTCGCTACGGCATGACTCCATAGCAACTCGGTGCGCGCTTCCTCGAAGCGCCCTTTCGACACATCGCCCTCGGCTTTGAGGACGGCTTTGTTGTACACGCTGCCGTACCGGGCCTGCAGCTCGTAGGCGGTGGCGTTGGCATCGTTGCCATGCACCCACTCCAGCCGGTCGACCAACACCGAGCCAAAGTTGTGTTCGTCCGCCATCATCATCATGTGGCGGGGGTCGCCCAGCGCGTATTTGCCGGAGTCGAGCCGGTATCCGCCCGAATAGGCGTCGGGGTCGCGCGCGTCGGCCGGTGCGGAACCGCCCTGCATGTTCATGCTGCCATGGTCCATCCTCTGCATGGAACCGTGATCCATGCCTTGCATCGAGCCGTGGTCCATGCCCGGCATCGCGCTGTGGTCCATCCCTTGCATCGAATTGCCCATACCCTGATGCTCGGATTGGGACGCTGGCGCGGTCCCGCCGTCCATCAACTGGATTTCCTGAGCCGAGGCGACGCCGATGCCGGCCACAGCAAGCGCCACCGTCAATAGTGTCCTTACGTGCTTGCGCATGATTGATCCGCTGTGAAAGTCGAGCATCAGGCCACCACCACTTCGCGGAACATGCCCGCATCCATGTGCAGCATCAGGTGGCAATGCCAGGCCCAACGGCCCAGCGCATCCGCCGTGACAAGGAAGCTGATCCGCTGGGCAGGCTGGACAGGGAACGTGTGCCGGCGCGCGAGGAATGCACCGTCCGGCGTTTCCAGCTCGCTCCACATGCCATGCAGGTGCATGGGGTGCGTCATCATCGTGTCGTTGTGGAGGATGACGCGCAGGCGCTCGCCATAACGGAAATGCACGGGGGTCGATTTGCCGAACTCCACGCCATCGAACGACCACGTGTAGCGCTCCATGTTGCCGGTCAGGTGCAGCTCCACTTCGCGCTCGGGGCCGCGCTTGTCCATCGGGCCCCCGATGGTGTGCATGTCGGCCAGCACCAGCACCCGACGCCCGTTGTTGCGCAGGCCAACGCCAGGGTCGTCCAGGTTCGTGCGTGCCATGTCGACACGCATATCGGTGCCAGGGCCATATTCCGTGCGCGCGTGCCGCGCCTTCTTGCTTGGCACCTTCAGGCTGTCGGCCGGGCCACCGGCTTGCGCATGCTGGCTATGGTCCATCGTCGGCATGCCGCCGGAATCCATCATGGTCATGCCGCCATCGCCCATCATCTGCATGTCCCCATGGTCCATGCTGGACATGCCGCCGTGGTCCATTCCAGACATTGCGCCGTGGTTCATGCCCGACATGCCACCGTGGCCCATGCCACCCATGCCACCCATGTCCCCCATCATGTCCGACATGGAAAGCCATTCCACCTTGTCGAGCGCCGGCACTGCGGCCTGCAAGCCTTGGCGCACCGCCAACGTGCCACGTGCGTAACCGGTACGGTCCATCGACTGCGAGAAGATCGTATAGGCGTCGTCCTTGGGCGAAACCAGCACATCGCAGGTCTCACCGGGGCCGAAGCGGAATTCGTCCACCGTGACCGGCTCGATGTTCTGCCCGTCGACCTGCATCACCTTAAGTTTCAGGCCGGGGATGCGCACGTCGTAAAACGTGTTGCCTGAGCCGTTGACGAACCGCAACCGCACCGTCTCGCCCGCCGAGAACAGGCCCGTCCAGTTGCCCGCGGGGGTGACGCCGTTGGTCAGATACGTGAGCGTCGCGCTGGAAAGATCCGCGAGGTCGGTCGGGCTCATGCGCATCTGATTCCACATCGCCCGCTTGTCCATGGCGGCCTTCCAACCATCATTGGAGACGTCACGGAAGAAGTCCACCACCGTGGGCTGGTGGTAGTTGTAGTAATCACCCTGCGTCTTGAGCTTGGACAGAATCCGCATGGGGTCTTCGTCGGTCCAGTCCGACAGCAGAACGCTGTAGTCGCGATCGGCGCGAATGGGGTCGCCGCCGGCCGCATCGATGATGAGCGCGCCATAGACCCCGGTCATTTCCTGGAAACCCGAGTGCGAGTGGTACCAGTAGCTGCCGCTTTGCTGCACCTTGAAGCGGTAGGTGAAGGTCTCGCCGGGGGGGATGCCGTGGAAGCTGATACCGGGCACGCCGTCCATCTCGAACGGCAGGATGATGCCGTGCCAATGGATCGACGTTGGCTCGCGCAGACGGTTGGTGACGCGCAGTGTCACCGTATCGCCTTCACGCCACCGGAGCGTGGGTCCGGGCAGCATGCCGTTGATGGTCGTGGCCATGGCCGGCTTGCCGGTGAAGTTCACCAGCGTCTCGCCGATGATCAAGTCGAACTCCGTGCCGCGCAGCACGGGCGCCGTACCCAGCGCAGTCGACGCAGCCGAAGCCGCCATCGACGAAGTGATACCACCCAGCCCCAGGCCGGCGATGACGCCACTGGCGGCCAACCCTTGCACGAACCGCCGACGAGGCAGGTTCGGTAGCAGGATGCCGGGTGCACGATTGCTGCGCATGATCGAGTTTTCCTTGCGTGTTGTCGGTCAAAAGCTGCGTGCAGGCTACTCATCCCGAGGCTACCCTCACCTGACCGAAACATTACAAATCGGTCATCTTGGCGTGATAAGCCCTGCCGCGCGATACTCTACAGCCACCCATGCGCACAAGAAGTGATCCACGCCCAATATGAAGCTGCTAGTCGTCGAGGACGAACCCAAAACCGGAGAGTATCTGCAGCAAGGTCTGACCGAGGCCGGCTTCGTGGTGGACCTGGCCCGCAACGGCATTGACGGGCGGCATCTGGCCATGACAGGCGATTACGACCTGCTGGTGCTGGATGTGATGCTGCCCGACGTTGACGGTTGGCAGATTGTCCAGTCCCTGCGGGCGGCGGAACAGGCCGTGCCCGTACTATTCCTGACCGCACGCGACAGCGTGGCCGACCGGGTCAAGGGGCTCGAGATGGGCGCGGACGACTATCTCGTGAAGCCGTTTGCGTTTGCTGAATTGTTGGCGCGGATACGCACGCTGTTGCGCCGGGGGACCGGTGCCGTTTCCGCAGATCGCATCCAGGTGGCCGATCTCGTCTTGGATCTGGCACGTCGGCGCGCCTCACGCGGTGGGCAGAAGATTCCGCTCACGAGTAAGGAGTTCTCGCTGCTTGAACTGCTCGCCCGACGCCGTGGCGAGGTCTTGCCGCGCTCGCTGATCGCCTCCCAGGTCTGGGACATGAACTTCGACAGCGACACCAACGTCATCGACGTCGCCATCCGCCGGCTGCGCGCGAAGATCGATGACAACTTTGAGCCGAAACTGATCCATACCGTACGCGGCATGGGTTATGTGCTCGAAGACCCCGAGGAAACGGCCTGATGGGCCAGTTCTCCCTCACCACGCGGTTGACCGCGTACTTCTCGCTGTGTTCGGCGACCGTCTTGCTGGGCCTTGGCATCGTGATTGCGCTGGCCATGGACAAGCACTTCGCGGTCGAGGACTACACCGCGCTGCGCGAGAACATCAGCGTGATCGCCAAGATTGTCGAATCGGGCCCTGCGCAACAGGTGCCGGAGCGCATCCGCGAAGCCCTGCAGCATCGCACCGACCTGGTGGCACGCATTGAAGGGCCGGATCACCAGCCGCTGTATGCGACCCAAGATTTCGACTTCGAAATCGCAACACAAACGTTGGCGCGGGTGCCGCAAAAGAGCGACGCGCTCGTCTGGGAACAAGCGGGCCAACAGTACCGGGGCATGCACGCGACCATCCCGCTGCGCGACGGGTCTGCCGGCGCGCTCGATGTCTTGCTGGGCATCAACACAGACATCCATGCCCACTTCCTTCATACGTTCCGGGGAACGCTGGCGTTTTACATTGCTGTGGCCGCGTTGGCCACGGGCCTGTTCGGATGGTGGGCCGCACGTCGTGGCCTGGCGCCCCTGCGCACGATGGCGTCGCGGGCCCGGACAGTGACAGCCGACAAGCTCGACGAGCGCATGCCCGTGGAAACCGTCCCCGAAGAGGTGGCGGACCTGGCCGTCACCCTGAACGCCATGCTGGAGCGGCTGCAGAATGATTTCCGTCGGCTGTCCGACTTCTCGACCGATATCGCCCACGAGCTGCGTACGCCGATCACGAACTTGCTCACGCAGACGGAGGTTGTACTTTCCCAACCCCGCGATGCGACGAAGTACCACGACGTTCTGACCTCCAATGCGGAGGAGCTCCAGCGCCTGGCACGCATGGTGTCCGACATGCTCTACCTCGCAAAGATGGAGCACAGCCTGACCCTGCCAAGCGCCGAGGACATTCATGTGGCTGACGAAGTCCGCGCCCTGTTTGAGTTCTACGATGCGCTGGCCGAAGACAAGGCGGTCCAGCTGGAATTGCACGGGGATGGTCGCGTCACAGGCGACCGCCTCATGTTGCGTCGGGCGCTGAGCAATCTGCTCTCCAACGCGCTGCGTCATACGCCGCGCAACGGACACGTTGCCGTCTCGATCAACAGCGACCGCGAGGGCGTCACGATTTCGGTCGACAACGACGGTACCGAGATCGCACCGCATCTGCTGCCGCTTATCTTTGAACGCTTCTTCAGGGCAGACAAGTCCCGCGCGCGGCCCGAGTCGGAAAGCGCCGGTCTCGGACTGGCCATCACCAAGGCGATCGTCGCGGCACATGGCGGCACCATCACCGTGGCGCGTGCGGACGGCCGGACTCGCTTCTCCATTCGCTTACCCCACCCCGCCGAAGCGTCTGGTGGGCTGGCATAGAGCGGAGTCAGCGTGTCGAGCGCACGTGACCGGCGGATGACGTGGGCAAGCGGAGCCTTCGAAGCGGAGTCCACGCAGGTGCGCCCAGAGGCAGCTTGACGTGCATCAATGGGGCACCGCGCCTGTCCTCTACATTGGGAGTGTGGATCTTTGGAGCCAAACACACTCAAGGACGGCCATCATGGCAAACACTCGGCGCACCCTCATCACAACCGCCTCCGCCGCGCTCATGTGCGCGGGGGCGTCTCTGGCGCTCGCTGCGGGCCCGTCCAGCAGCACCGAGCACGACCACAATCACCCGAAAAAAAAGACCGCGGCGCCTGTCGCGGCACCCGCCCAGCAAAGCAATGCGGACTTCGACGCCCAGATTGCCCATCTGAGAGCCATCCGAGAACGCCTGGCACGTGCCAATACCCCTGAAGAACGACAAGCGCTGATGAATGAACGTATGCAAGTCATGCAGAACATGATGGCCGGCATGCGCCAGATGGGCGACACGAAGCGGACCAAAGGAACCGGCCAAGCCGGCCAGATGGCCATGTGTCAGGGAATGATGGAGCAACACACGGCCATGATGCAGGAGATGATGCAAATGATGATGGACAGCCAAGGCATGGGTATGGGTGGCGGCATGGGTGGAATGGGCGGCATGATGTCGAAGTAGCGCGGACCGCCGCGCAGTGCAGCACTGGCACACCGATCACGGTTGACCCTCCCCGCATGGGAGGGTTTATCGTTTCTTAGGCAGGAAAAAGCATGATGCTTTCCTCAGCCAGGGCATTCGGCAGTAGGCGATACCACTAGGAGCGATATCCATGGAAGAGCACCGCCATATCCACGCAGCCGAACACGATCACATGCATTCGCATAATGACCACGCCGGCCATCATCATGATGGGCACGGTGCAGTACACGAGCACGGGCGGAGCGCAACAGGCCCCGTGGCGCATGGCGACAAAACCCCCGTTGCGTCAGCCCCTGCCGAATCCCAAGCAGGCACCCTCTATACATGCCCGATGCATCCGGAGATCCGGCAGAACCAACCGGGGAATTGTCCGATCTGCGGCATGACGCTGGAGCCGGTCATTCCGGAGTTGGATGAAGAAGAGAACCCGGAGCTAAAGGACTTCCAGCGACGTTTCTGGTGGACGCTCCCACTCACTGTCGCGGCGTTCATCCTGGCGATGTTCGGGCACCAATACGGCTGGATGGATGCCTCGCTGCAAAGCTGGGTTGAGCTGGCCCTCTCGACGCCCGTGGTGCTATGGGCGGGCTATCCGTTCTTCCAGCGGTGCGCTCAGTCGTTCGTGCATCGCAGTCCGAATATGTGGACCCTGATCGGACTGGGCACAGGCGCCGCCTATCTCTACAGCGTAATCGCAACGGTCGCGCCAGGGGTGTTTCCGCAGACGTTCACCGAGCACGGCCGCATCGGCGTCTACTTTGAAGCCGCGGCAGTCATCATTTCGCTCACGCTGGTGGGCCAACTGCTGGAGCTGAAGGCGCGGTCGCAAACGTCTGCCGCAATCAAATCGCTGCTCGGCCTCGCCCCCAAGACGGCCCGGCGGGTCAATGCCGACGGAACCGAAGCGGATGTCCCGCTGAGCCATGTGCACGTGGGTGACCGGCTGCGCGTGCGCCCAGGCGAAAAGGTACCGACCGACGGCATCGTGGTGGAAGGCACAAGCTCCCTGGATGAATCGATGATCACCGGCGAACCCATCCCCGTGACCAAGCGGGTGGGCGACCACGTGATTGGCGCGACGATGAACACCGCAGGCAGCCTGATCATCGAGTCCGAGAAGGTAGGTTCCCAAACCGTCCTCTCGCAGATCGTTCAGATGGTTGCCCAGGCTCAGCGCTCCAAGGCGCCCATGCAGCGCATGGCGGACAAGGTCGCGGGGGGTTTCGTCGTCGCTGTGGTGGCCGTTGCCGTGCTGACCTTCTTCGCCTGGGGCTTGTTTGGACCGCAGCCAAGCTGGGTATATGGGCTCATCAACGCGGTTGCCGTGCTCATCATCGCCTGCCCATGCGCGTTGGGCCTTGCCACGCCGATGTCGATCATGGTGGCGAGCGGCAAGGGTGCGTCGAACGGCATCCTATTTCGCGATGCCGCCGCCATCGAGAACCTGCGCAAGGTCGACACCCTGGTTGTGGACAAAACGGGAACGCTCACCGAAGGCAAGCCCGCCTTTGAACGCAGCCTGGGCACCAACGGTTTCGACGACTCGGAAGTGCTGCGCCTGGCGGCCAGCCTGGACCAAGGCAGCGAACACCCATTGGCTGCAGCCATTGTGGAGGCCGCCAGAGGGCGCGGGCTGTCTTTGCAGAAGGCAGAGCACTTCGAATCCAGCAGCGGCATTGGCGTACGCGGCGCTGTTGCCGGCAAGAAGCTGGCGCTGGGCAACACCGTGTTGATGCAGCAAGAGCACATCGACGCGACCCCACTGGCGCAGGCTGCGGACGAACTGCGCGCCCGTGGCGCAAGCGTCATGTACCTTGCCGCAGACGGCAGGCTTGCCGGTCTGCTTGCCGTGTCCGACCCAGTCAAACCGACAACAGCCGAGGCGTTGGCGCAGCTCAAGGACGCGGGCATTCGGGTGGTGATGGCCACCGGCGACGGCACGGTCACGGCACGGGCAGTCGCTCAGTCGCTGGGCATCGCCGAGTTTCACGGAGAAGTCCGGCCCGCCGATAAATTGGCACTCGTGACGAAGCTTCAGAGTGAGGGCCGGACAGTGGCCATGGCTGGCGACGGAATCAACGATGCGCCCGCGTTGGCAAAGGCCGATGTTGGCGTTGCCATGGGCACGGGCACGGATGTCGCCATGAATAGCGCGCAGGTCACGCTCGTGAAGGGGGATTTGCGCGGCATCGTACGCGCGCGGAACCTGTCCGAGGCAACGATCGCCAACATGAAGCAAAACCTTGGCTTTGCGTTTGTCTACAACGCGCTGGGCGTGCCGCTCGCCGCCGGGGTTCTCTACAGCACGACAGGGCTGCTGCTGTCGCCCATGATTGCGGCGCTGGCGATGAGCCTGAGTTCGGTTTCCGTGGTCTCCAACGCGCTGCGTCTGCGCCGGCTGCGTATCTAACCACCGGGGCGGTTTCCACCCTGCCCCGGTTATCCCGCCGATTCAATTGGCCGACGGAATCCTTGCACTCAGCCAGGCAAAGAACGTCGCCGCCAAAAAGGCCCAGACCCCAAGGACGACATCTGCATAGACGGTGCCCCCAAGCGTCGCCTTCCCGCTCTGCAGCGTGTGGAAATCGATGCCGTGGAACAGCGCCGTCATGAAAGACATGAACGGCTCCGGAAATGCATACCAGACCATCGCGCACAAGGCGTAGAACAGCATGACCGTCATGGCGAACGTGGCACCTGTTTTGAGCGGCTTCATGGCAGCCTCCTGATTCAGTACGTCAGAGCTTCCGATGCACCTTGTCGTTGTGGGCACCCTCGCCAAGGCGCGGAAAGAATGCGGGTGTCTGGCTCCTATAGGCTTCATATTCGTGCCCGAACTCGGCCAGCGCTTCGGCTTCCTCAGCCTTTGCCAAGCGCACGTACATCCATACGAGAATCGGGAACATGGCCAGTGTCAGCAGTGTCGGCCATTGGAGCAGAAAGCCGGCCATGATGAGGATGAACGCCACATACTGCGGGTGCCGCAGCCGGGCATAGATTCCCGTGGTCGCCAGTCGGTGAGCGCTTTGGGCGGCGTAGAGCACGCGCCACGCCGTGGCCAGCATGATGAATCCGCCAAAGATCAGGACATTGCTCACGATGTGGAAGAGACCAAAATGCGGATTGGCCCGCCAGCCAAACATGACTTCCAGCAGATGCCCCGCGTCATGCGACAGAAAATCGACGCCAGGAAACTTTGCCGTCAGCCACGGATACAACAGATAGATCGTCAGTGGTATCCCATACATCTCGGTAAACAGCGCAACGATGAACGCCGAGAACGCGCCGAACGAACGCCAGTCCCGCGGCGTTTGTGGCTTCGTAAAGCTGAAGGCAAAGATGATGAAGACGGCGGAGTTGATGAACACCAAAGACCAGAGGCCGTACCCAAATGTGCTGTCGTGTTGCATCACCGTTCTCTCTTGGCGTCGGCACCGTCGGCTCCGGCTGAGTGATGACGGTGATGCCCATGGCCGTGACCGCCATGCATGAACACGTGCATCAGCGGGCATGCCGCAAGCAGCAGAAACGGTAGGAACTGGATGACGTGCGCCCGATGCTCGGTCCACAGGAAATACGCAACAACCAGCAGAAAGCCGATCAGTACAAACTTCGACCGCGTGATGGCGGGTGCAACCTCGTCATGTTGACGCCCATGTTCGTGGTTCTCCATCCCCGCCTCCTGCCAAAGACATTGGGCTGATCAAGCAAGCCATGTCTTCAGTATTGGCGCGGCCCAAAGATGGGAGTTGACCCCGATCAACACGATCGTGGATCGCTCATTCCCCGTGCGACACCGCATTCAACGCGCCCGCTGCCAGGGCCAGAACTGCCATGGGCACCCGATCGCTTACGTACCTTGCCCAGGCAAACCCGGAATCTTGACCAGAATGACGGGGCAATCAGCACGCGCGACAACGCGATTGGCGACCGACCCCAGCACGGCGTCGACGAACGCACCACGCCCGTGTGAGCCCATCACAATCGCAGCGGCCTGAACCGACCGGCTGTATTGAACAATGCGTTCCGGCGCGAACCCGACCAATGCATGTGCTTCAACGGGGATGCCCGCGTTGCGCAGGATCGCAACGGCAGAGGCCATGGCCTTTTCGCTCTCTTCCTGGTGCCAAGCGGCCAGCTCGGCTTGCCCAAGAAAGCTCTTCACTTCTCCACTCAGCTCTGGCGTGCAGTGCAGCACGTGCACGGTGATGTCTTGCATCAGCAGGTTGCGGCCGGCGATGCAACGCGCGGCTGCGTCTGAATACGCGGAGCCATCCGTCGCCAGAACAATGTGCTGCGTCATCTCGGTACCCTCCTCAAATCAGTGGATACAGCCAACGTACTCCATGTGCGTTGGCGCACGCTGATCTCAATCAATCGATGCCGAGATGGCCTCGCGCGACGTGGCACATTGCTGAGCGGCAGCAGATCAGCGCTCTGCCTTTGTCTGTGCCTGTGTCTGTGCGTCTTTGGAAGATGAGGCGACTGGTTCCTGGCGCCTCCACCGCAAGCGCCTCGTCTGCAGGAGGTACTGCCAATCCAGCTTGGCAAACCCGTAGACGAGCAGGAGAAACACGATCTGCGACACGACAAAGTACACACCCATATACGCCCCGTCGAACTGGGTCTCTTCATCCAGATAACGGGCACCAAGCTGTGCAATGTGCGTCCAGGTCAGATAACTCATCCAGCGACCGATGAAGAACGGCAGCCCGATCCACCATAGCCGCATCCCGGTCAGCCCGTAGGCTATGAAGATGTAGTTGGACGGGAAGGGGCTGAACGCGTACGCAAGCATCAGGCCGACCGTCATACCTTTGCGGCCTTCCAGCCACGCCCGCACCACATCGATGTTCTGACGATCTGCCTCGCGCATCCAGCGGTTGCGTACGAGCACACAAGAAAGCCGCGCCAGCACCAGGCGGCCGAGGGTCGCGGCACACGCGGCAACGCCCGCAAGCAACACTGGGTCGGCATCGGGTTGCGAGAAGCCGATCCACGACATCACCATCCACGTCGGCGGTGCGAAGGCTGGCATCACATTGAGCAAGAAGACCGTCCCGAACAACGCAAGCAGGTTTGCCATGATGATCAAGCCTCCGCACCGAGCACATGGAACAGCTCGTCTTCTTGCGCACAATGCAGTCGCACGATGGCATCCAGCCCATACAACAAGCGCTGCAACTCTTGCGTGACAACGGCATCGGGGCCGTCGGCGGACACATCGGCAACGATCCTGTCCAATAGGGTCGTTACGCGGAAGATCTCGCGGTGCATGCCGCTCATGGCGGCCATGGGGTCATCTCCGCCAAGCAAGCGGGCCACGTCCGGATAGAGCTGCGTGTCGTCTCGGCGCTCATGCGGCACCAAGACGTCGGTCAAGGATTGATTCAGCGTCAGCAACTCGGCTTTCGCCGCACTGCCTGCCATATGAGGCAGCGCGTCTGCAACCGCGCGGATGCGGCTCAGAATGGGTTCCAGCTCTGCGTGTTCCGCCTTGAGCCGTTCAACGTCTGCGGTGGCGAGCGAACGTGTCGATTCATCCGCCCCCGCGCGCAGCGCTCGCAGCGCGTTGGCGATGGCCAATACGTCGATGACTTCCTGCAACATTGCGCCTGCCAGCGGTGGCAGGTAACCCAACGCGGCGGCAATCATGGCCACCAGCGACAACGACATGCCGATCATCACGCTCTGCAGCGCAATGCGGCGTGTGCGGTGCGCAATCCGGACGGCATCAACCAGACGGTCCAGCCGATCCACCAACAAGACAATGTCGGCGGCTTCGGACGAGGCTGCCGCGCCACGCGCGCCCATTGCCACGCCGACGTCGGCAGCAGCAAGCGCCGGGGCATCGTTGACGCCATCGCCGACCATGATCACCTTGCCGTCGGCGCGAGCGCCCTGAATCGCCGCAAGCTTGGCCGCCGGCGACGATGCCGCATAAACCTCCGTCACCCCCAACATGGCGCCCACGGATTCCGCAACGTCCGGCCGATCGCCGGTCAGCATCGCCTGTCGGGTGATGCCCTCACGGCGCAGCAGGCGCAGCGCGCGCGGTGCCTCAAGACGGATGCGGTCAATCAACTGCAGCGCCCCCGCCAGTGCACCATCCATGCCGACAAAGACCGCCGACGCACCGGCGTAACTGACGCGCTTGACGAATCCTTCTACCCAGGCAGGCGCCTCAGACTCGCCCAACACATAAGGCAACGTGCCGATGGCAACAACATGCCCGTCAACGTGGCCGCGAACGCCGGCGCCCGGGCTCTCGACCACCGCACTCGGCAGACGCAGCGTGGCGCCATGCTCGCGTGCAGCCTTGGCGACGGCTTCTGCGGTGACGTGGTTCGACGCTTGTGCGAGAGACCCCGCCAAACCCAGCACAACGTCGGACGCGTATTGCGGCGCGCACTCCATGTCGACCAGCCGCGCGTATCCACTGGTCAGCGTGCCCGTTTTGTCGAAGAACAGCGTGTTGGCCAACGCAAGCCGCTCCAGTGCGCCCCCGCCTTTGACCAACACACCGCGCCTGGCGCAACGCGACAAGCCGGACACGATGGCGACGGGCACAGCGAGGATCAGCGGGCACGGCGTGGCCACGACGAGCACGGCCAGCGCACGAGCCGCGTCCCCGGTGAGCCACCAACTTGCCCCAGCCAGAACGACCGTGAAGCCGACAAAGGCAAACGCGTAGCGATCTGCCAGCCTGACGGACGGACTCCGCTCGGCCTGCGCTGCACTCACCAACCGGACAACGCCAGCAAACGTACTGTGTTCGGCAGACGCGCTCGCGATCATTTCAAACGCGGCGCCCACATTCAGCACGCCACTGCAAATGGCATCGGCCACCAAGCGACGGCGCGTGAGGGACTCCCCGGTCAGCGTGGACTCATCGAGATCCGCAGACTCGGACAAGGTGCCATCCACCGGCACGACTTCACCGTGTCGCACCAGTAAACGATCCCCTGCTTGAACCGCCTCCAGACTGACCGTATGCCACTGCCCGTCGTCGAAGCGATTGGCGCGCTTGGGCGCATGACTGAGCAGCGCAGTCATTTCACGTTGGGCGCGCGCCTGGGCAAAGTCTTCCAGCGCGCGCCCGCTCGCGAGCATCAATGCAATCACCGCTGCGACCAGCGCCTCGCCAGACACGAGTGCAAAGCTGATCGACATCAGCGCCAGCACATCCACCCCGGCCTGCCGCCGCATCAGCGAACGCGCGATCGTGACCATCAGGGCCAGCAAGTTGGGAATGATGCCGATCAGAAAGAACTGCCGCGCATAGCCCTCGGCGTCGACGGCGCGCGCCAACAGCCCCGTGGCCAGGGTCAGCGCCGACAACGTCAGCAGCACGAGATTGAGAAGAAGGCGCCGTGAACGCATGAGCGGGTCTCGCATGAAAGCGTGCGTTGGCTGCACTACATCATGCGGCGCAGCAGCCGGTCTTTGAGGATGTACTCGTGCCAGAGTGCCGCCGCGGCATGCAAGCCGACCACGATATAGACGACTGTGGCCCCCGCCTCATGCACCTCCTTGAACACGCTCGCCAGTGCCTTGTCTTGCGTCAGGGGCAGCGCCAACGTGATCCCGAACGGTTGAATCAGCTTGCCGCCCCACGCCAGCGCCAGCACGCCCAGAATGGGCATCCCCACCATCAGTGCATAGAGGGCGCCATGCGTCAGCCGGGCAACACGCTGCATGAACAGCGAGCCGGGCACGGGAGGCGGTGCCTGTGTCCCCCACCGGGCGAACAAGCGCAGCACCATCAGCGCGAGCACCGAGAGCCCCGCTGTCTGGTGGACCATGAATACCGCAGCACGGGCGGCGCTGCCTTTTGGAAAGCCGTCGAGTATTTCGATCGCCACCACGGCGATCAACACCGCCAGGACGACCAGCCAATGGAGCGATCGCATGATCAAAGAGTATTTCAGCTCGGATTGCATAGCGTTATCCAGAATGAGTTGCATGAGAGAAGAAGTGGCTGCCGGATCAATCGTCAAAGTCCCACATCCGGTGCAGATCGAGCTGGAGGCGGCTATCTGCTTCCAGCGCGTCCACACGGGCAAGCCGCGCGGCCAGCAATGCCTCGGCGAGACTGCGGCGCGCCGCCAGCAGTTCGGTCAGGCTGGATTCCCCCGCGCGGTACGCACGCGTTGCGCGGTCTGATGCGCTTCTCTGTAACGTAGCCGCTTCCGCCTGCGCTTGTGCGCTTGCCCGTTTGCCTTGCAAGTTGCCGTAGAGCACATCGAATTCCGCGCCCAGCCGTCGCTCCGAACCAAGCCGGCGCCGTGCTGCGGCTTCTGCATCGGCTGCGGCAGCCGTGGCCGCCGAGCGCCGATGCGCGGAGCCGAGCGGCATCGCCACGCTCACCCCCATGATGCGTTCGGCCCCGCCGCGTTCGACCGTGACAAACATGCCGACCGTCGGGTCAGGCCGACGCTCCAGATCGGCGCGCTTGGCCATGTGCTGTGCCTGGGCCTCTTCTGCCATGGCAAGCCGGTATTCGTGGCTGTCTTGGATGTACTGCGTACGCAATCGATCTGCAGGGTCTTGCGGCGGCCCAGGCGGCGCGGTATCGGCACCGAATGCAGGACGGCCCAGTCCCGGAAACCGGGCTTGCAACTCGGCCTGCGCGGCCTGTTCGGCTGCGGTGGCAATCGCCAGCGCCGCCTGCATGCGTGCGTGGTCGGCGGCGGCCAGTTCGCCGTCCAGGCGCGAGGCGTCGCCTAGTTGGACCCTTCGCGCTGTCAGCGCGGCGAGTTCGGCGGACGCTTTGGCACTCTCCTGCGCGCCTTGCCGCGCTTGCCCCGCGCGCACGGCACCAAACCAGAGCGCCAGGATTTGGCGCGATGCCTCATGGCGTGCGTCTTTCACGGCAAGCTGAGCGGCCTCGGCGGCCGCATCGGCAAGTTGGTCATCGGCTTGCGCTTTGCCCCATAGGCGCAATGGCCGCTCCACAGCGATCTGTCCTTCGGCATGGCGCTCGGAAGGATCGCGCACCCGGCGCCCTTGGCCAATTGCGCGCACCACGGTTTCCGCCGTGCCGGCGCGGATGCCTTCAGCCCGGGCCAATACAGCGTCACGGCGGGCCTCTGCTGCCAATACGTCAGGCGACTGCGCTACGGCCTCGCGTACCGCGTTCTCTGCGGGCAGATAGCTCAGCAGAACTTGCGCTTGCGCCGCGACACTCCACAACAGCACTGCGCTGGCTGCCGCCAATGCAATGCGAAACAGGTCCGACCTCATTGCGAATCTCCTTGCCCAACGGCCGCACGTGGCCGGGGCAACCCAAAGCGTTCAAACAGCAGGGGCAGCAGAAGCAGCGTCAGCGCGGTCGAAGAGATCAACCCGCCCGATACCACGATCGCCAGCGGCCGCTGGATCTCTGACCCAGGTCCGCTGGCCAGCAGCAACGGAATCATCCCCAGCGCGGTAATGCAGGCGGTCATCAAGACAGGCCGCAGACGGTCCCGCACGCCAGCGCGGACGGTTTCTGCCATGCTCAAGCCCGTCTCCAGCAACGTGTTGAAGTGCGATACCAGCACCACGCCGTTGAGTACGGCGATCCCCAGCAACGCGATGAAGCCCACCGAGGCGGGCACCGACAGGTATTCGCCCGAGATCCGCAACGCCGCAATGCCGCCCACCAGTGCAAACGGAATATTGGCGACCACCAGCACCGCCTGTCGCACCGAGCGGAACGTCAACATCAGCAACAGGAAGATCGCGCCCAGGGCCAACGGCACAACCAGCGCCAGGCGGGCAGCCGCGCGCTGCTGATTCTCGAACTGGCCACCCCACACCACGCGCAGCCCCTTCGGCAACGTGTCCATGCCCCCCACCGCTGCCTGCGCCTCCTGCACGAACCCCGCCAGGTCTCGGCCATCAACGTTGGCCTGGATGACGGCAAAGCGGGCGCCGTCTTCGTGGTTGATGCGTACTGGCCCATCCACGCGCTCGATACGCGCCAGAGACGTGAGCGGCCACGCTTTGCCATCCGGCGCCGTTACCAGAAGGTTGGTGAGGTTTTCGGGTGCCTGCCGCAACGCCGCGCTGCCGCGCAAGATCAACGGCGTGCGGACAATGCCCTCAGGCACCACGCCAACCCGGTCGCCCTCGATCAATGCGCGAAGTTGGGCCTGCAGCGCGTCACCGGAAAAACCGGCCTGGCCGACTGCAGCCCGGTCCACCGACACCTTCAGGTATTGCACGCCGCTGTTGCTGGGCGCAATCACCTCCGCCGCGCCTGGGATGGTGCGGACCTTGGCAGCAATGGCTTGCGCCGCGGCATCGATGGCGGCGAGATCGCTGCCGAAAAGCTTGATGGCAACATCACCGCGTGTGCCGGTCAGCATCTCTGACACACGCATCTCGATGGGCTGTGTGAACCCGTAGATCACGCCGGGGAAGCGTTCCATCACACGCCGGATCGCCGCAGCGATGTCTTCCTTGCTGCCGCGCCACTGTTCCTTGGGCTGGAGCACCAGGAACGTATCGGTCTCGTTCAAGCCCATTGGGTCCAGGCCAAGATCATCCGAACCCGAGCGGGCGACGATCGAGCGAATTTCCGGCACCTCCTTGAGCAACGCCTGCTGCACTCGTTGGTCCATGTCCAGCGATGCCGCCAACGAAACGGAGGGCGCCTTCTGCAACTGCACGATCAGGTCGCCTTCATCCATCGTCGGCATGAATGTCTTGCCGACCGACATGTACAGCACCACGGCCAGCACCAACACCGCTCCGGCCAGACCAAACACGATGCGGCGATGCGCTGTCGTCCATCCCTGGATTCGTGCAAAACCGCTCGCGACCTTGCGCATCAACCAAGGCGGCGCATCCGCATGCGCAAGCAAGAGCAGCGAAGCGAGCGCCGGGACCACCGTAAAGGCAATCACCACGGAAGCAGCCAGCGCCAGCACGATGGTGAGTGCCACCGGCCCGAACAGCTTGCCCTCCAGACCTTGCAACGACAGCAACGGCAAGAACACGATGGCAATGATCGACACGCCCGACAGCATCGGTACCGCCACAGTTGCCACGGCATGGCGGATGATCGCGCCGCGTAGCGCAGGGTCCGTCTTGTGGTCTTGCGCGCGCGCCATGGCCGTCTCGATGTTCTCGACCACGACGACGGCCGCGTCCACCAGCATGCCCAGCGCAATGGCCAACCCGCCCAAGCTCATTAGGTTGGCAGTCAAGCCCACATAGCGCATCAGCAGGAAGGTCGCCAGCATCGACAGCGGCAGTGTGGCCGCCACCACCAGCGCCGCACGCACCCCGCCCAGAAACAGATACAACGTGATGACGACCAGTACGCTGGCTTCAATCAAGGCGCGGACCACGGTATTGGCCGCACGCGTTACCAGCTCACCGCGGTTATAGAAGACGTGGGTCGACATGCCTTTTGGCAATTGCGGGCCGAGCGCATCCAGCCGCGTCTGCACCGCCTCCACCAGCTTGCGGGCATCACTGCCGCGCAAGCCCAGCACCAGCCCTTCCACCGCTTCGCCGTTGCCATCCTTGCTGACCGCACCGTTGCGGGTTGCCTCGCCCAGTCGCACAGTGGCCACATCGCCAACCGTAACCGCAGGCGCGGAAGCGGGGCTCTGCGCGGGTGCCACGACAATCGCCCGCAAATCCTCCAGCCCACGCACGCCGCCTTCCACGCGCACAACCCAGTGCTCGTCTCCGCGATCCAGCCGGCCTGCCCCGTCGTTGCGATTGTTCGCGTCCAGCGCCTGGCGCAATTGGTCGAGGGTCACGCCGCGTGCGCGCAACCGCCCCGGGTCGGGTGTCACCTCGTAACTGCGCACCTCGCCACCCAGCGCGTTGACGTCAGCCACGCCTGCTACGGTGCGCAGCGCGGGCCGGATCACCCAGTCCAGCACACGGCGCCGCTCGGCCAGCGAGTAGCCATCGCCTTCCACCGTGAACATGAACATCTCGCCCAACGGCGTGGTGATGGGCGCCAGGCCACCCACCGCGGTCGACGGCAGATCGCGCGCCAAGCCGGCCAAACGCTCCGACACCTGCTGGCGCGCCCAGTAAACGTCCACCCCCTCTTCAAAATCGACAGTCACATCGCTGATGCCGTATTTGGACACCGAGCGCACGATCGTCTTGTGCGGCAGGCCAAGCAGCTCCTGCTCGATCGGCGTCGAAACGCGCTGCTCGACCTCCTCCGGTGTCATGCCCGGCACCTTGAGCACCACCTTGACCTGCGTCGGCGAGATATCGGGAAACGCGTCGATTGGCAGATTCAGATACGACCAGATGCCGGCCGCAGCCAGCACACCGGCCGCGATCAGCACCAGCACACGTTGACGCAACGAGAACTCAATCAGGCGGGCCAGCATCACTGGTCTCCCGCCAGCAAGCCTTTGAGCGCACCGACACCGGCCACCGCCACGCGTGTCCCCGCTGGCAGGTTGGCACGGACGACGGCGATGTCGTCGTCGGTACTGGCCACGGCGACTTCCTGGAAGCGGAAGCCCTTGTCAGTCGCGACAAATACGCCAGGCACGCCACGCACGTAGGCCAGCGCCGCCACCGGCACCCGCATCAGCCCAGATGCACCTGCGCCTGCTGAGCCGCGCAACTTGAGCGTGACGTTCACGCTCTCACCGGCACGCAAGTCTCCACGACGCTCCAGCGACGCGCGCACGCGCACCCCTGCAGTGCCATCCCCAGAAGGCGCAACACCCATGACGATGCCGCCCGCGCCGCGTTGTGCAACCTCGACGCGGTCGCCGGTAACAGGCACCGGTATATCGCGGCCAACGAGCAAGTCCAGCGCCAATGCGGCAGGATCAACGATCCTGAAAAGCGGTGCGGACGCCTCCACCCGCGCACCGGGCACGGCGTTGACCTCGGACACCACACCGCCACGGCTGGCCACCAATTGCGCCTCACCACCCGCGCCGTTGAATGTGATGCCTGCGGAAGCCAACTCTGCCCGACGCGCCTTGACCATGGCGTTGGCCTCGGCAGCCCGTGCCTGCGTCGCTTGCCAACGGCTTGCAGCGATGATGCCGTCGTCATACAGCGCCTTGTCGCGGGCGAGCGATTGCTGCGCGAGACGCGCCTGGGAATTGGCCTCCGTCAGTGCGCGGCTGGTTTCGAAGAGTTGCGGGCTCAAAAAGCTCGCCAACGGCTGGCCCGGGCGGACGGTTTGCCCCACGGACACCAGCACCCGGGGCACCATGCCGCCATACGGGGCCGCCACCACCGATTGCGCATCCGGCTTGAAGACGACACGCGCATGCGTGCCAACTTCCAAGCCTGCGGAAGCCGCGATTGCGCTGAAGCGCACACCGAGTGCGCGCGCCTGTTCAGCCGAGAGGGGTACCGCTTGCGCCAGTGCTTGCGCCGCGGCCTGCCCAAGAGGAAACGCAGTCAGCGCAATACACGCACTGGCTGCAGCGATTCGTTTGGAAAACATGCCTGACTCCAATCCGCGGGGGCAACGGTAAGGACGCTGCTCCCGACGCCGCCGCATATGCACGCGGCGCGAAGATCAACTGTCGCCGCGCATTTCCATGCGACGCGAGCGACAAATGCCTACGGTGGATGGCGAGCAGGAAAGCGAAGCCGCTACCGCTGTGAAGCCTTAGGCGAGCGCCGTGGATCAGAAGTCAGCACTTCTGATGCATTCATCTTCGCCAATGCAAACACAGGGGGCTTGTTGCAGGTCAACAAGTGCGGTGCAACGCGTACGCCAGCCGTCAACCGGGGTACGGATCAGGACAACAAGGGAGGTGCTTGGGCCGGAGGTGGCCGATTGATGCGATCGCGCCAGCACGCCCGGACTGGCGCGGGTCGATAGGCGGGACGGGATACCGAGGCGCAGGCGAGCGCCGCCAGCAGGAAGAACGTCAACGCGGAGACCCCGGCAGCGGACGCTACGCAGAGAAGTGCAGTGAGATCCACTGGGCCGATGGCAGGCTCGACATCGACCTCGAAGGGTTCTGGGCTGGTCAACACCAACTCATGCCCACCGACAGCAACCGGCGCCGCAGAGAGGGGGCCGTAGGCAAACGATGGGGATTGGGAATGAGAATCAGCCGCGACAGAAAGCGCTGTATGTACGTGCAGGCCAGCTTGTTTCGGAGTTCCGAGATGGCCGTGCAGAAGCGGGCTTAGCAGTTGCATCAACACGATGATGAGCAACATGACTGCCCGAAGCGAGACGCTTGGGGATGCACGTGACATGCACGCATTGTAGTGCAACTTTTGGTCACAGACCGCATGGACATCAATGCTTGGGGCGGACGAGCGGATTGATAACCCCAGAACATCAATCGTTCCAAAACTTGCACTTCTCGTTTGCCCGTCTCCCCGCGAAGATTGCCAAAACCATAAACGCCGGCACCACGGCGTATTTTTTCTTTGGCTTTCAGGAGACACCTTGATGCAACCCTCGCCCCACCTTTCGAACGGGCACGCAAAGGCCGCTGCGGTATTCCGCGTCACCGCCGGAAATTTCCTGGAGCAGTTCGACTTCTTCCTGTTCGGCTTCTACGCCACGCAGATCGCCAGCGTCTTCTTTCCCGCCGACAGCGAGTTCGCCTCGCTGATGATGACCTTTGCGGTCTTTGGCGCGGGCTTTCTGATGCGGCCGTTGGGCGCCATCGTGCTGGGCGCCTATATTGACGATGTTGGCCGCCGAAAGGGCCTCATCGTCACGCTCTCCATCATGGCAAGCGGCACCGTCCTGATCGCCTTCGTTCCGGGTTACGCCTCGATCGGTCTTCTGGCACCAGCGCTCGTGCTGCTGGGGCGTCTGCTGCAGGGCTTCTCGGCGGGCGCGGAGTTGGGTGGCGTGTCTGTCTATCTGGCCGAGATTGCCACGCCCGGCCGCAAAGGCTTTTTCACGAGCTGGCAGTCCGCCAGCCAACAGGTGGCCATTGTTGTGGCGGCTGGCCTGGGGTTCGCGCTCAATCACTGGCTGAGCGCATCGGCCATCGCCGCGTGGGGATGGCGCGTGCCGTTCTTCGTCGGCTGCATGATCGTGCCGTTCATCTTCCTGCTGCGCCGCAACCTGGAAGAGACACAGGAGTTCAAGGCGCGCCGGCATCGCCCGAGCATGAAGGAGGTATTCCGCACGCTGGTTCAAAACTGGACGATCGTCATCGCCGGCATGATGCTGGTTGCGATGACCACCACGAGCTTCTACCTCATCACGGTGTATGCGCCGACGTTCGGCAAGACGGTCCTGCATCTGAGCACCGCCGACAGCTTGCTCGTGACCTTGTGCGTTGGCGTGTCGAACTTCATGTGGCTGCCGATCGGTGGTGCGCTGTCCGACAAGGTCGGCCGCCGGCCCCTCCTCGTCGGCATGACGGTGCTGACCATTGCCACTGCCTATCCGGCGCTCTCGCTACTCGCCAATGCGCCGAGCTTCCTCAACATGCTGCTCGTGCTGCTCTGGCTCTCGTTCCTGTACGGCATCTATAACGGTGCGATGGTCGTCGCGCTGACGGAGGTGATGCCGGTGCAAGTGCGCGTTGCCGGCTTCTCGCTGGCCTATAGCCTGGCAACGGCGGTCTTTGGCGGCTTCACGCCTGCCATCTCAACGGCGGCCATTCACCTGACCGGCGACAAGGCCGCGCCCGGCTATTGGATGAGTCTTGCTGCTGTATGCGCGCTCGTTGCAACGCTCACGCTCTACCGCCGCCGCGCAGTGGTACTCAATCCGGCGCATTGATGCACACCCTCAACGTTCCTGCATGACCACAACAATGACAATGAAAAACTTGCTCCAGAAACTCTGCGCAGTGGCGCTCGTTGCCACTGCCGCTGCAACGGCAAACGTTCAGGCAGCTGAGCTACATGTGATGAGCTCCGGTGGCTTCACCGCCGCCTACAAGCTGCTCGGGCCCAAGTTCGCATCCCAGACGGGCAACACGCTGAACACCGCGCTGGGCCCGTCGATGGGCAAGTCGCCCGAGGCGATTCCGAACCGGCTCGCGCGTAGTGAACCTGCCGATGCCGTGATCATGGTGGGTTACGCCCTTGACGATCTGATCAAGCAAGGCAAGGTGATCCCGGATTCGCGCGTGGAACTGGCCGACTCCCGCATCGGCATGGTGGTGCGTGCTGGTGCGGCGAAGCCTGACATCAGCTCTGCGGAAGGCCTCAAGCAAGTGCTGCTCCACGCCAAGTCGATTGCATATTCAGACAGCGCGAGCGGCGTCTATATCGAGCGCGAGCTGTTCAAGAAGCTCGGCATCGAAGATCAGGTCAAGTCGAAAGCCAAGATGATCCCGCGGATCCCCGTGGGCTCCGTGGTGGCGAACGGTGAGTACGAAATCGGCTTCCAGCAAGTGAGCGAACTGCTGCCGGTGGAGGGCGTGACCTTCGTTGGAAAGATCCCCGAGTCGCTGCAATCGGTCACGCGCTTTGCGGCGGGCATTCCCGTCGGCGCACAGCATCCGAAAGAAGCGAAGGCGCTTCTCGACTATCTCGCCTCGCCCGCCGTGCAAGCCGACGTGAAATCGACGGGGCTCGATTCCGTACCTGCACGTTGAAACGTGGGCCTGCACAACCCGCAGGCCCGCTGTATGCCACGCTTACGCCCCGCTTCTGGCGGCCCCGCTACGCTTCGCGTCGATGACCATCCGGTGGAACGCCTCGGCCGCCGGCGTAAGCGCCCGCCCACGCCGTTTCACGACGCCAATGCGGCGCTTCACCACCGGTTCGACAAGGGGCACGCTCATGAGAACGGGGTGGTCATGTCCGGGCATTGCCATGGACGGCACGGCGGCAACGCCCAGCCCCGCCTCGACCAACCCCAGCATGGTGGTGACGTGCCGCGTCTCGCACACACTCGGCGCGCGCGGCGGCACGGCCGACAACGCCTGGTCGAGCAACAAGCGGTTACCAGAAGTCTTGTCCACCGACACATAGTCGTGCTCATACAGCTCGCTCCAGGTCACGCGTTTCTTGCGCGCGAGTGGATGATCACGGCGGCAGGCCGCAACAAACCGCTCTTGCAACAGCACCCTGAATTCGATCTCGGGCTCCTGGCTTCCCATGAAGCTCACGCCAAAGTCTGCCTCGCCGCTGAGGACGGCGCCGAGCACCTCGTTCGCGCTGGAATCGATCAGCTTCACGCGGATGCGGGGAAACTGCCGGTGATAGCTCGCAATGAGGTTTGGCAGAAAGTAGTAAGCCACCGAAGGCACACAGGCGATGGTCACATGGCCCAGGCGGCTCGAAGCCACGTCGCGGATGCCGAGCAGCGCGACGTCGAGATCGTCCAGCAGTTGTTCAGCGCTGCGGGCAAACACGCGGCCGACCGTGGTGAGCGTGACGCTGCGTGTGGTGCGTTCAAACAGCGCCACGCCCAGTGCGTCTTCCAGCTTGTCAATCCGGCGGCTTAACGCAGGTTGGGAAAGGCTGATCGCCTCGGCGGCCTTGCGAAAGTTTCCCAACTCCACCACCGCCCGAAACGCCTGCAAGTCCGTCAAATCAAAATTGATGCCCACGGGGTCGGCCTCCGCATCTGAGATGCCGAGCATTGTGCGTGATTCCGCGGAACGATAAAAAAAACGCCAACCCGTAGGTTGGCGTTTTGCTTGGGGCGATACCCGGATCAGTGGAACTGATTCATCGTATTGTCCTTACCCGCTGCCTTCAGCGCAGCTTCACCGCTGAAGTATTCCTTGTGATCATCGCCGATGTCCGAGCCCGACATGTTCTGGTGCTTCACGCAGGCAATGCCTTGGCGGATTTCCTTGCGCTGCACGCCAGCCACGTAGCCGAGCATGCCCTGGTCGCCGAAGTATTCCTTGGCCAGGTTGTCGGTCGACAGCGCGGCGGTGTGGTACGTCGGCAGCGTGATCAGGTGGTGGAAGATGCCGGCTTCGCGCGATGCGTCCGCCTGGAACGTGCGGATCTTCTCATCGGCGAGCTTGGCCAGTTCGGTGTTGTCGTACTCGGCGCTCATCAGTTGGCCGCGCTCGTAGGCCGACACGTCCTTGCCGGCTTCCTTCATGGCGTCGTACACCTGCTGGCGGAAGTTCAGCGTCCAGTTGAACGACGGGCTGTTGTTGTACACCAGCTTGGCGTTCGGGATGACCTTGCGGATTTCCTTCACCATGCCGCCGATCTGCGCAACGTGCGGCTTTTCGGTTTCGATCCACAGCAGGTCAGCGCCGTTCTGCAGCGAGGTGATGCAATCCAGCACGCAGCGTGCTTCGCCCGTACCGGCGCGGAACTGGAACAGGTTGCTCGGCAGGCGCTTCGGGCGCAGCAGCTTGCCGTCGCGCTTGATGATCACGTCACCGTTGCCCAGTTGGTCGGCCGACAGTTCTTCGCAATCGAGGAACGCGTTGTACTGGTCGCCCAGGTCGCCCGGCGTGTTGGTCACGGCGATCTGCTTGGTCAGGCCAGCGCCCAGCGAATCCGTACGCGCTACGATGATGCCGTCGTCCACGCCCAGCTCCAGGAACGCGTAGCGAATCGCGCGGATCTTGGCGAGGAAGTCCTCATGCGGCACGGTGACCTTGCCGTCTTGGTGGCCGCACTGCTTCTCGTCCGACACCTGGTTTTCGATCTGGATGCAGCAGGCACCGGCTTCGATGAACTGCTTGGCCAGCAGGTACGTCGCTTCAGCGTTGCCGAAACCTGCGTCGATGTCGGCAATGATGGGCACGACGTGCGTGACGTGGTTGTCGATCTTCTCTTGGATAGCGGCGCGGGCGGCGGCGTCCTTGGCAGCGTCCAGCTCGCGGAACAGACCTCCCAGCTCACGGGCATCCGCCTGACGCAGGAAGGTGTACAGCTCGCGGATCAGCGCGCTAACCGAGGTCTTCTCGTGCATCGACTGGTCCGGCAGCGGGCCAAACTCGGAGCGCAGCGCAGCGACCATCCAGCCCGACAGGTACAGGTAACGGCGCTCGGTGCTGTTGAAGTGCTTCTTGATGGAAATCATCTTCTGCTGGCCGATAAAGCCGTGCCAGCAACCCAGCGACTGCGTGTACTTGGCCGGGTCCGCATCGTAGGCAGCCATGTCGGCGCGCATGATCTTGGCGGTGTACTTGGCGATGTCCAGACCGGTCTTGAACTTGTTCTGGGCACGCATGCGGGCGGCGTACTCGGGGTTGATGGCGTTCCACGCGCTGCCGTGGGTCTCTTTCAAAGCAGCCACTGCCTTGATGTCGTCTTGATACTGGGCCATGTCAATTTCCTGGAAAAAAACCGCGTTTGAGAAGAATCGGTTGCGTGTGCAGCTACAGAATTCGAAGCGAGCACCATGGATTCATTGTAGGGCGGCTTTGATGCAGCGCGACAAGGTCTTATATAAGACATAAGACTTAGTTTTTCTTTATTTATCAATGAGATAGAAGACAAATTTTGCGATGCGAAACGTTTTTTCAGGAAACGGAACGCCGGCGCGAGAGAAATCCCGGCGAAATTCCGCAATGTGAAATGCGCTTTCAGACGTCGGATCGGCGAGGCTCGGACTGCTTCGATCGCTCGTCGCAGATGTTCCGATAGACCCGACTCAGGAATGCTCTCCTTATGCGCGGCGGCCACAGGGGATGTATTCCTGCAGCCCGGCGCGTCGAGTTTGGTGGCCCCGCTGCACGTCGTCGATCACGTCGCAAACGTTGCCCGGAAGGTCGGCCTCTTAGCGCGCTCAGGCGTTACGATTGGTTGCAATTCAACCAAAATGCGTAGACCGAGCGGAACTATCCTTCCGGCACCCCCAAGCCGAGGAGATAACCATGAAAACAAGCTATCGGAGCGCCTTGATTGCACTGCCGCTGCCATTCCTTTTCGCCGCATGCGGCGGCGGTGATGGCGGCGATGCCGGCACCGGGACGCTGCATGTCTCGATGACGGATGCCCCTGCTTGCGGCTTCGACCACGTCTACGTGACGGTCAACAAGGTGCGCGTGCACGCCAGCGCGTCCGCCGCCGACGCAGACAGTGGCTGGACCGACATCGCGCTGACCACACCACAGAAGATCGATCTGCTCTCCCTCACCAATGGGGTGCTGACCGATCTAGGGACCGCGCCGCTGCCCGCCGGGCAATATCAGCAGTTGCGCCTTGTGTTGTCGCCCAACCAGGGCAACACGCTCGCCAACTCTGTCGTCGTCACGGGTTCGGGCACAGAGCAGGCCCTAGCCACCCCCAGCGGCACGCAGAGCGGCTACAAGATCATTCAGCCATTTACCGTACAGGCCAACACGCTGGTGGATCTGGTGCTGGACTTCAACGCCTGTAAATCCATCGTCCAGCAAGGTAACGGCGGTTACAGCCTGAAGCCCGTCGTCACGGCCATACCCACCGTCGTAAGCGGTTCGATCACCGGCTATGTTCCGGCCGCACAGGCCGGCGCCACCGTGTATGCAGAACAGAACGGCCAGGTCAT
Source organism: Ralstonia sp. (assembly GCA_039592975.1). GTDB lineage: Bacteria > Pseudomonadota > Gammaproteobacteria > Burkholderiales > Burkholderiaceae > Ralstonia. Next base: position 42,993 of record JBCNQE010000017.1, read on the forward strand.
CCGCGGCACAGTGGCGGATTCCACGGGCAAGTTCGTGCTGTCGCCCTTGGTGCAGAGCAGCTCCAACGGTGCGTACGATGTCGTCGTGGTCGACAACGCGTTGCCGACCGGCCACGCCACGGGCATCATCCGCGCCGTACCTGTCACGGCCAACACAGCGACCACCGTGTCGACCTCTGCCGCGCCGATCACGCTGCCCAGTTCTACGACCAACACGGCCGCGGGCACGGCCACAGCGTCGGCACAGGCAACGCTGCGCGCGCTGCAGACGATCAGCTCCGTGTCGTACGAAATCACCTCGGCTAACGCCAATCTGGATACCGGGGCGTATTCGCTGGCGCTGCCAGCGGCCGCCCCGCTGGTGGGCACGTACAGTACGACGCTGCCGATTGCGCTGTCTGCGGTCTCGGCAGTGGCGGGCCAGTACTCGGTGCAGGCGACGAGCGCCTCGGGCGCAACGCAAAGCACCTCGGTCAACGTCTCGGCCGGCAACCAGACCGGCGTCAACTTCAGTTTTTAACCAGGGAGAATGGGGCCGCGCGCCCCTGACAACGCAATGAAGAACATCATCCTCATCCTGTCTTTGGGTGCCTCGCTGCTCGGCGGCTGTGCCGTTTATCTGCCCGACGACGGCCCGGTCGCAAGGCCGAAGGGCGGACCCGGCAATGGCTTCTGCCCGCCTGGCCAAGCCAAGAAGGGCAACTGCTGAACGTCCCATAAAGCGCCCAATGAAAAAGCCGGTCTGTGTGACCGGCTTTTTTCTTGCAGCGCGACGCTTACTTCGTCTTCCCTGCGTGCTTGTGATGCATCGACTTGCCGTGCTGGTGAGCACGATCTGCGGCGCGGTCACGGCCCTTATCGCGATCTGCACTGCGAGGGCCATTGGTATTGGCCATGCCTTGACTGCTCATATGCCCGGCGGAACCACCGCCCGCACCACCGCCCTTGGCTTGTGCGGGAACAGAAACCGCCAGTAGTACGCCGATCGCACCGGCCAGCATCCATGGTGTCGTCTTCATTGCCTTCCTCCTTTTGGTTGTAGGTGCGTGCAATTTTAGGAATGCGCCGGCGCCTATGTGCATTTTCGTGCAACCAACTGTAACTAGACCTTTCTTGTGTCCTTTTTCGGTGTCAATCCGCAATCCGAGGGGGTTTTGCACCGCCACCACAATGGGTTTTCATTTGTTTGCAGTGCGCACGTTGCAGCGGGGTTCAATGGTGCGGTAAAGATGCCGGCCATCTTGCCGTTAGCCTCCATAGGCACTCCGCGCAAGCCAGCGTGCCGACGCCGTTGCCACCTCTGCCCAGAGTCGCCCGCCCAGACGCCACCGCTTTTCCCTTCATGTCCGCTCAAACGTCGATGGACAAGCGCTTTGGCGCCAGCGTTGCCATCGTCCTCGTCCCAGTGTTGTCGCTGTCGTGCTGGCTGCTTGGCTACGCATGGCTGGCCTACGGACGCGCCGACGATGCCGCGCGTAGCTTCCAGGCGCTGCGGATAGCATTGCTGGTGATGGAAAAGGTGTCAGCCGAGCGCGGCCCGACCAACGGCGTGCTGGGTGAAGACCTGCCCATGCCAGCCGAACGCCTGGCAGCCCTGCGCCGCGTACGCACTGCCAGCGACGAACACATCACCCAACTGCTCGACACACTGCGCCCCGAGCATTGCCCTGGCTGCACAGCCGACACCGACACCGTACGGCGCGCGCAAGCCGATCTGACCAGCGCGCGCCAGAACATCGACCGCTTGATCGCCCAGCCGTTACGTTCGCGCGGCAGCCATGAGCTTGCCGATGCGGTGGACCGCATGATCGCGGTCATCCCCGAATTTCTGCCGGTGGTCAACACCCGCACGGCCAGCATCACGCGCGGCGATCCGGATGTGCTGAACTGCCTGACCCTGGCGCGGCTATCAGCCGACCTGCGCGAATACGCCGGCCAGCTCGGCTCACGCCTGACGGGCGCGCTGGCCATGCACCGCATGCTGACGCCAGACGAGCAATACGCCATCGAGCGCACGCAGGGCCGCATCGACCAGCTCCGCGCCATGATCGACACACGTGTCGTGGGCCGACCGGGGCTGGACCAGGACGCCATCGAAGCGCTCACCACGCAGTACTTCGGCGATGGCCTGAACTACCTCCAGCGCGTGCGCAACCAAGCCAGCCAACCGGGCGGTGTAGGCATCAGCACCGGCCAGTTCGCCGAGCGCTACGTGCCGACCATGCGCGCCATCACGGATTTCCGCGACAGCGTGCTGCGGCTGGCAGAAGACGACATCCGCGAACACCGGCGGGCCATGCTGCTGGTGCTGCTGGGCTCGGCTGGGGCGGTGTTGTCGGTGCTGGGCGCGCTGGCCTGGATGACGATTTCGTTCCGCCGCCACGTGGTCGGGCCGTTCGTCAACGCCACGCGGCTTATCGATGCCATCGCGCGCGGCGACCTGGGTGTGCACATCCCTGCTGGTTTTGCCCGGCACGAGATCCGCGCGATGTTCGATGCCATCCGCGTGCTGCGGGTCAACAGCATCGAGCGCCGCCGGCTGGAAGCGGAGCGTGCCCACCTGATGCAGGAACTCGCGCGCATGGCCGAAACCGACTCGCTCACGCAATTGCTCAACCGCCGCGCGTTTGAAGACCGGGCTGGCGCCATGTGCAATTCAACCCAGCCCAAGGCGAAGTGGCTGGCACTGATCATGTTCGACATCGACCACTTCAAGCGCATCAACGACACCTATGGCCACGCCGTGGGTGACGAAGCCCTGCGCACCGTCGCCCGCTTGTGCCGCACCGACGGCCCAGCGGCCGATGTGGTGGCGCGCATCGGCGGCGAGGAGTTCGCGGTGATGGTGTGGGCCGATTCGCGCGAACATGCACGCGTGTTGGCGGAACGGCTGCGCCAACGCATCGCCGAGGTACCGGTACCTACTGGCACCGATGCCACCTGCCGCATGACGGCCAGCTTTGGCGTCGCCCTGGGGCGTGCGGCGGACCAGCCGCCACTGGAGCCCCTGCTGCGCCGCGCCGATCACCTCCTCTATGCCGCCAAGCTGGCCGGGCGCAACTGCGTGATGACCGACACACCGCCGGCATCGCACGACGTGTCAGCTGCAGCTGAATAAAGCGGCTGCCACTTACCGGCGAATCCGCCACGCTGCTCCCCACGCGCTCGACGCTGAGGAGCCCGGCGGGCCCACGCCCCACAACACGCAAAGTTCCAAGCGGAAAGGCTCCGCAGCGCCCTATGCCCGATTGGCACGCCGGTACTCGGCCGGGGCCTTGCCGACCAGACGACGGAAATCGCGCGTGAAGTGCGCCTGATCGAAGTAGCCCAGAACGTGCGCCAGCTCGGCCAGGTCCACCTCCGCACCGTTGGCAAGTTGGTCTGCCGCTTCATGCAGGCGGTAGCGGCGGATCACCCACTTCGGCGTCACGCCTACGTATTCAGAGAACAGTTGCTGCAGCGTCCGCTCGCTCACGCCGGCGCAGCGGGCCAACTCACGCACCTGAGTCAAACCCGCGTCTTGCTGCAAGGTTTGCAGCAGCGCGTGGATGCGCTCGACTTGCGGGTCGGGTGGTGGCAGCACCCGCAGTAACAAGGTTTCTGCAGCAGCCACCATGCTGGCATCATCGCTTGCGCTGAGTACGACCTCTTCGGCAGCCGCATCGGCAATACCCAGCAGTGCCGACACCGGTATCGTCTTGTCGGTCAACAACCGCACCGGCTTGCCGAAGAAGGCACGGAACGCTCCGGGCCGAAAGCGCAGGCCGATCACGCGGCCCGCATCGGCCAGCGTCGATTCAAAAGCGCCCGATACCACACCAAAGACCGCGGTCTGCCGCCGGTCAAAGACCAGGTTCACGCATGGATACGGCAACGTGCGCTGCGTGTAGGCCGGTTGACCACGCAAATCCCATTCGACGATCCAGTGATGATCCAGTACGCCAGCCAGCGCGGCACATGGCTGATAGCGGTTTAAGCGAAAGCGCTGGCGAAAGGCGAGTGGATCCACCACGCCCTTGGGCTTTTCGGCAACATCACGCAAGTCGGTCATGAAAGTGGCGGCAATCAAACAATGCCGCGATGATGCACCGCCACAGCGGATTTTTCCAAGACGCCGGCGGACCGGCCGCCTAGAGTGGCAGTCTGTTTCCCACCTATTGCAGCGCACACTGGAGCCCCCGATGCCGCAAGACCGCCACCTGATCCTCTACCACTCACCGCGCAGCCGCTCGCGTGGCGCACGCATGCTGCTCGAAGAACTCGGCGCCGACTTTGCCGTGCACGCCTTCGACCTGAGCACAGGCGAACACAAGACGCCAGCGTTTCTGACCATCAACTCATTGGGCAAAGTGCCGACGCTGCGTCACGGTGATGTGGTGGTGACGGAGCAAGCGGCCGTCTACTTGTACGCGGCGGAGTTGTATCCGGAAGCCGGGCTATCGCCGGCGGTGGGCGACCCGTTGCGTGGGCCGTATCTGCGGTGGATGGCGTTTTACGGCGCGTGCTTCGAGCCGGCCATTGTCGATCGCTCCATGAACCGCGAACCGGCTGCGTACTCAATGTCGCCGTATGGCAACTTCGACACCATGCTTAGCACGCTGACGGCTCAACTGGAAAAAGGCCCCTACTTGCTGGGCGAGCGCTTTACTGCGGCGGACGTGCTGTGGGCTTCGGCACTGGATTGGACGACGATGTTCAAGCTCGTCCCCGAAACGCCATTGGTGCGTGGGTACATTGACCGCGTGATGGCGCGACCCGCCATGCAGCGCGCACGCGCCGCCGATGCGGCCCTAGCCGAAGCGCAAGACAAAGCAAAGGCCGAGGCAACAAACGCTGCCCCGGCCCCATAACGCTACAACTGCGTACTTTTAGCGGACTTAGTGCGAGAGTCGGAACTGCCCCACAGCCTCGTTCAGGTTGTGGGCCTGCTCTTCGAGTGACTCCGCTGCAGCAGCAGCCTGTTCCACCAGCGCGGCATTCTGCTGCGTCACCTGGTCCATCTGGTTGACGGCCTGGTTGACCTGCTCGATACCGCTGCTTTGCTCTTCCGACGCAGCCGAGATCTCGCCCATGATGTCGGTCACGCGCTTCACCGCGTCGACAATCTCGGCCATCGTCACACCGGCCTGATCAACCAGCGCCGTGCCGTTGGAGACACGATCCACCGAGTCGCTGATCAGCGCCTTGATCTCCTTGGCTGCACCGGCCGAGCGCTGCGCCAGGCTGCGCACTTCGCTCGCCACCACGGCAAAGCCGCGGCCTTGCTCGCCAGCGCGCGCAGCTTCCACCGCAGCGTTCAGCGCCAGGATGTTGGTCTGGAACGCGATGCTTTCAATCACGCCAATGATGTCGGCGATCTTCTTGCTGCTCTCGTTGATGCCGCCCATGGTGTGGACGACCTGGCCGACCACATCGCCACCGCGCGTGGCCACATCCGATGCCGTCACGGCAAGCTGGCTGGCCTGACGCGCGTTGTCGGCGTTCTGCTTCACGATGCTCGTGAGCTCTTCCATGCTCGATGCGGTTTCTTCCAGCGAGCTGGCTTGTTCTTCCGTGCGCTGCGAGAGGTCTGCATTGCCAGCGGCAATTTCTTGCGCGGCCGAGCGCACCGAATCGCTACCCAGGCGGATCTGCTGCATCACGTCCGTGAGCTTGTCGGCAAAGGTGTTGAACGAACGGGCGATCTGCGCGACTTCGTCTTCACCGTCCGACGGCAGGCGCTTGGTGAGGTCACCGCTGCCCGAGCCGATGTCGTCCATCGCATCGCGAATCAGCGACAGGCGGCGGAACGCGCGCGCGGTCATCGCGCCGACGATGAGCGCAGCAACGATGGCCACGCCAACGAGCGCGCCGGCAGAGGTCATCACCAGCGAGCGCATGCCGGCGGTGGCGTCAGACTTGTCCAGTGCCACGACGAGGCCCCAGTCGGTGCCCTTCACGCCCTGGCGCCAGAGCAGTTTGGCCGCGCCATCCACAGCCACTTCCGTGGGCTTGTCGGCTTGCGCCAGCGCAGCGAGCGTCGTTTCATTCAGGCCAGCCGACAGATCGGTGGCGGGCTTGAGCGTCAACTTGTCGTCCGGGTGTGCAACGATCTTGCCCGCTGCGTTGACGATAAAACCAAAGCTGGCCGGCGTCGGGTGGATCGCCTTCACGTTGGCGATCACGCTGTCCATCGCCACGTCACCCCCGATCACGCCCTTGAGGCTGCCACCTTCCAGGATGGGAACGGCAAAGGTCACCACCAGCTTGCCGGTGCTCGCGCTCACATATGGCGGCGTTACCACCGGCTTGCCCGCATCCACGGCCTGTTTGTACCAGGGGCGTGCGGTGGGGTCGTACGTGGGCGGAATGCCTTGGGGGTCGGAGAATTTGTACGTCTTGTCGGGGTAGCCGACATACACGTTGATGAAGCCGCCTGCATCACGCACGGTCTTGAGCACCGGAATCGGATCGGCAGACAGCGCCGTGGCCTGCAGCGCGACCATCATCTGGGTCTTGGAAGCGATCCAGTCGTCGATGCCGGCAATGTGGCCACGTGCAACGGATTGGAGATTCTGCTGGATCGACGCGTCGTTGTACGAGCGCGTAACGAGGTAGTTAAGACCCCCAGCAAACGTCAATGCGCCGACCACGATAGCAACGCAGGTCAGCAAAATTCGGGTACGAATGGATGCAAGCACAGTATGGTTTCCTACGAAGCCCATGGCAGGGGTTCCACCATGTAAGGCATGCGGCACACGACCTTGTTGGCGCTGCCGTCGAACAAGAATCGGCCGTGCTAAGGAAATCTGAAGCCTGATGTCGCGCACGTTCCATGGATTTGTCACGTTGCCGTGGCAGGCAACGCCCTACAATCGCGCGCAGTACAGTCGGGTTGCTCGATGCTGCACTCCCGATTAGGACAAATACCAACTTAAGAAAGGACGCCTCATGAAAACCAAAGCCGCTATCGCCTGGAAAGCCGGAGCCCCGCTCACCGTGGAGGAAGTGGACCTGCAAGGCCCCCGCGCCGGCGAGGTGCTGGTTGAGATCAAGGCCACCGGCATCTGCCATACCGATTACTACACGCTCTCGGGCGCCGATCCGGAAGGCATCTTCCCCGCCATCCTCGGCCATGAGGGTGCGGGCGTGGTGCTGGAAGTGGGCGCCGGTGTCACGTCGTTGAAGGCGGGCGACCACGTCATTCCGCTCTACACGCCGGAATGCCGCCAGTGCAAGTTCTGCCTCTCGCGCAAGACCAACCTGTGCCAGGCGATCCGCGCCACGCAGGGCAAGGGCTTGATGCCGGATGGCACGTCGCGCTTCTCGCTCGATGGCAAGCCGTTGTTCCACTACATGGGCACGTCAACGTTTGCGAACCACATCGTGGTGCCGGAAATCGCGCTGGCGAAGATCCGCCCCGATGCCCCGTTCGACAAGGTCTGCTACATCGGCTGCGGCGTCACCACGGGCGTGGGCGCGGTGGTCTATACGGCCAAGGTGGAAGCCGGCGCCAACGTGGTCGTGTTCGGCCTGGGCGGCATCGGCCTGAACGTGATCCAGGGCGCGAAGATGGTGGGGGCCGACAAGATCATCGGCGTGGACTTGAACCCCGCACGCGAAGCGATGGCACGCAAATTCGGCATGACGCACTTCATCAACCCGAAGGAGGTGGACAACGTGGTCGACCACATCATCCAGCTCACGGATGGCGGCGCGGATTACTCGTTCGAATGCATCGGCAACACGCAGGTCATGCGTCAGGCGCTGGAGTGCTGCCACAAGGGCTGGGGCCAGTCGATCATCATCGGCGTGGCTGAAGCCGGCGCGGAAATCAGCACGCGGCCGTTCCAGCTCGTTACCGGGCGCGAGTGGAAGGGCTCGGCGTTCGGCGGCGCACGCGGCCGCACCGATGTGCCGAAGATCGTCGACTGGTACATGGAGGGCAAGCTCAATATCGACGACCTGATCACGCACACGCTGCCGCTGGAGCGCATCAACGAAGGCTTCGACCTGATGAAGCGCGGTGAGTCGATCCGCTCGGTCGTGCTGTACTGAGTTGAGGACCAAGGAGAACGCAATGACAGTCCCGATGCCCGCACTCGAACTCGTTTCCGAGCATGCCTGCTTTGGCGGCGTACAGCGCTTCTATCGGCACGACTCCACGGCGATCGGGCTGCCGATGCGCTTCTCGGTCTACCTGCCGCCGCAGGCGCTGGCGGGCGAACGCTGCCCTGCCCTGTTCTATCTGGCTGGCCTCACCAGCACGGAGGAGACCTTCGCCATGAAGGCCGGCGCGCAACGCGTGGCGGCGCGTGAAGGGCTCATCCTTATCGCCCCAGACACCAGCCCGCGCGGCGCCAACGTTCCGGGCGAAACGGATAGCTGGGACTTTGGCGTCGCAGCCGGCTTCTACCTCGACGCCACGCAAGCGCCGTGGAGCCGGCACTACCGCATGGAGACCTACGTCGCGCAAGAACTGCACCACATTGCGCGCGTCGCCTTTCCGGTGGCGGCAGGCCGTATCGGCATCTTCGGGCACTCGATGGGCGGACACGGCGCGTTGACGTTGGCGCTGCGTCATCGGGAGCGCTTTGCCTCCGTGTCGGCCTTTGCGCCGATTGCGCATCCGTCGGTCTGCCCGTGGGGCATCAAGGCGTTCACCGGTTACCTCGGTGAAGACCGCGCTGCCTGGGCTGCGCACGACGCCACGCAGCTAATGCAGCTCGCGCAGAACCCGTTCCCTGCCGACATCCTCATCGATCAGGGCGAGGCCGACAAATTCCTCGCTGAACAGTTGTATCCGGAGGACTTTGCGGCCGCCTGCAAAACAGCCGGGCAACCGCTGCAACTGCGCCGCCACCCGGGCTATGACCACGGTTATTACTTCATCCAAACGTTCATCGAAGACCACCTGCTGCATCACGCAGCACAACTGCGCTAATGACGCGGGGCGCAGGCGCCAAGGCTATCGGCTGCCACCTCCCGCGCTGCCTGCGCCGCCCCCGACACCACCGCCCACACCACCACCGACGCCGCCAGCCGCGCCGCTATTGCCGCCACCGCCGGGGGCGCCCAGCCCGCCTGTACCCGGCGCGCCGCCGGTGCCCGTGCCGGGCGCGCCGGGGCCGGTTCCAGAACTGCCACCCATCACACCGCCGGAGGTTGTTGCGCCGGTCGAATCGTTGGCACTGCCGCCGTAGCCGCTCTGCCGTTGCGCACCGGCAGCGTTGCGGTTGCGTGAGGACCGGCTGCTATTGCCTTTCGTATTGGTTGAGGCGGAGCCGGAACCGTCCGCGGCGGTGCTGTCAGTCGCAGTGGGCCCCGTGGGCGCCATGCCAGAGCCAGCGGCGGAACTGTTGGATTGCGCGCCCGCTGCCTGGGCATGGGCTACGCCAGCGCCACCTGCCAGCGCCAAAGCCACCAAGAGAGAAGAGACACGGAATGCGGTCATCAGGGAGCTCCTAGGTTGAGAAAACACACCCTCAGCGCTGAGCAAGGGCCGTTCCGCCTTCACCTGGCGGTGGGTACGGCACTTTGGCGCCAGCAGTGGGTCTAGAACGTTCCGTGCTATGGGTGCGTGAGACCCTACGTCACAATGCGTGGCGGATCGCTACGCCCGGTCTATACATTCATTGCTGTATGTATAATCGCCCGCACCCGACGCCCATCCGCCGGGGCCAACGATGGAGCTGTTCAACGTGAGATTCCCCTTCCCGCTGCCGAAGTCATGGCGCGCGGCCCTGCCCGGGCTGGCGCCAGATCACGCATCGGGCACCCCTTCCGATCGCCCGCGCGCCCCGGTGGCGCAGCCCTTGCCCGGCGATCCGGATGCCTGGATCGCATGCGAGCACTGCGACACCCTGCATCGGCACGAGGTCATCGCGCTGGATGAAGAGGCGCACTGCACGCGCTGCGGCGTCAAGCTGTACCGCAACCAGAGCGAGCGCCTGTCGGTGCTGCTGCCACTGCTGATCACGGGGATCATCGTCTACGTGGTGGCCAACGTCTTTCCGATTGCCGAGATGGACGGCGGCGGCAACCGCAACGCCACCACGCTGTGGGGCGCCATCGAGGCGCTGTACGACTACGGCATGGTGTTCGCGGCCGGGCTGGTGGCGCTCACCACGGTGCTGTTTCCGCTGATGTACATGTCGGTGCTGGCGCCGCTGCTGATTGCGCGCGTGCGCGGACGGCAGCATCCGTCTGCGGCACTGGTGTTGCGCGCGGCGGCCATGATCCGCCCGTGGGCCATGATCGAAATCTTCATGCTGGGCGTGGTGGTGGCGCTCATCAAGGTGGCGCACATGGTGTCGCTCGAAGCCGATGCGGGCCTGTGGGCGTTTGCTGCGCTCACGGTATTCCTGACCATTGCGCTGTCGATTGATCTGCGCCCGTTCTGGCGCGAGATTGGCCTGACGCTGCCCCCGCGTACCCACGTCGATGCGCCTACCGGACTGGATGCAGCGGCTCGCCCCGGTGAAGCCTCCAACGGCGAGGACCGCGCATGAGCGCCACGACCAGCCCCGCCCCCGCGCGCCCCCTGCGCGCCGCCGCACGCGGCCTGGCCACCTGCGAGCGCTGCGGCCTGCTCGCGCGCATGCCCCACGCCGAAGCCGCCACGCAAGCCGTACTCACCCACGAAGATGTGCCCGAACCAGCGACGCCAGCACCGGTCTGCCCACGCTGCCTGTCGCCCTTGCACGTGCGCAAGCCCGACAGCCTCGCGCGCTGCTGGGCGCTGCTGATTGCCGCGATGGCCATGTACCTGCCGGCCAACATGCTGCCGGTCATGATTACCGACACCCTGCTCGGCACGCAGCAAGACACCATCATGAGCGGCATCGTCTACCTGTGGACGTCGGGCTCGTGGCACCTGGCCATCATCGTGTTCATTGCCAGCTTTTTTGTGCCGCTGGCCAAGCTTGGCATCCTGGCTGTGCTGTGCCTGTCGGTACAGCGGCGCTGGCACTGGAACCCACGCCTGCGCACGCGCCTGTATGTGATTGTCGAAGCGATCGGCCGGTGGTCGATGCTCGACGTGTTTGTGGTGACGCTGCTGGCGGGGCTGGTGCATCTGTCCACGCTGGCCATCATCAAGCCCGGCCCTGGTGTCGGGCCGTTTGCTGGCGTGGTGGTGCTGACCATGTTCGCCGCCCGCTGTTTTGACCCCCGCCTGATCTGGGACGCCATCGACGAGCCCGATCCCGAAGAGACCGACGCATGACCGCCCCTGCTGATCAAGAGACCGTTCCCCCGCCGCGCCGCACCAAACGCAAGCGCTGGCTGCCCTCGCTGATCTGGCTGGTGCCGATCGTCGCGCTGGTGGTGGGCGGCACGCTCATGGCCCGCGTGATCCTGGCGCGCGGCGCGCTGGTGAGCGTGACCTTCAATTCGGCCGAAGGCATTGAAGCCGGCAAGACCCGCGTGAAGTACAAGAGCGTGGACATCGGCGTGGTCAAAGCTGTGGGCCTGACCGATGACCGCTCCGGCGCCGTGGTGCAGATTGAGCTGACGCACGACGGCAAGGCCTTCGCCGCATCCGACACGCGCTTCTGGGTGGTGCGCCCGCGCGTGGCGGCCGGCAGTATCTCGGGGCTGGGCACGCTGCTGTCCGGCGCCTACATCGGCGTGGATGGCGGCCGCTCGCACGACAAGAAATCCGAATTCAAGGGCCTCGACACGCCGCCGGCCATCTATGCCGACACGCCGGGCAAGCAGTTCACGCTGCATGCGCCTGACCTGGGCTCGCTCGACATTGGCGCACCGGTGTACTTCCGCCGCGTGCGCGTGGGTCAGGTGACGGCCTACGACATCGACGCCGACGGCAAGGGCGTCACCTTGCATATCTTCGTGAACGCGCCGTTCGACAAGTTTGTCGCACGCGGCACGCGCTTCTGGAACGCCAGCGGCATCGATCTCAAGCTCGACGCCAATGGGCTGAAGGTCGACACGCAGTCGCTGCTGACGGTAGCGTTGGGCGGCATCGCCTTCCAGACGCCGGAAGAAGGCGACCACAGCCCCGCCGCATCGGATGCCGAGTTCCAACTCGTGCGCAACGAAGCCATGGCGCTCAAGGACCCGGAGCACATCTCGCAAACCGTGGTGATGTACTTCCACCGCTCCCTGCGCGGGCTGACGGTGGGCGCGCCGGTGGAGTTCAAGGGCATCAACGTGGGCGAGATCAAATCGATCGGCATCCACTACAGCAAGAAGCGCCACGAGTTCGTGCTGCCGGTCACGGCCACGCTGTACCCAACGCGCTTTGGCATGGACATCCGCGAAGACAACGCCGAACACGCCGCCGAAGACGTGCGCACGCAGTTCGACGTGCTGGTCCAGAACGGCATGCGCGCGCAGCTCAAGAGCGCGAGCCTGCTGACCGGCCAGCAGTTCGTGAACCTCGACTTTATCGACCCCGCAGAACGCGGCAAGACGCCGCCGCGCTTTGGCGAGCGCGAGCGCGACGGTGCCTACGTATTCCCCACCGCCGACAACCCGACCGACGACATCGAAGCGCAGATCGCGGGCATCGTGAAGAAGCTCAACAAGGTGCCGTTCGAGCAGATCGGCCAGGACGTCCACAAGATGCTCGGCTCGCTGGATGCCACGCTCAAGCAGACGGAACAGCTGGCCAAGACGGTCAACAGCGACCTCGCCCCGCAGATGAAGGAAACGCTGGCCGAAGCCCGCCGCACGCTCAACGCGGCGCGCCAGGTCTTCGGGGAAGATGCGCCGCTGCAGCGCGATGCACGCGACACGCTGGACCAGGTCGCCAAGGCCGCGGCGTCGGTGCGCGTGCTGACCGACTATCTGCAACTCCACCCGGAATCGCTGATCCGGGGCAAGGCGAAGGATGCGCAATGACCCAGGCGAACATGACCGCGATAACACTGTCTTCCCTCCGACTGGCCAGCGCATTGGCGGCCACCGCGCTGATGGCGGCATGCGCCTCACCCGAGCCGACGCTGCATACGCTGTCGGTACACCCGGCCGCCACGGACGCGGGGCGCTTCCAGCGCGCGTTCCGCCTCGCAGGTGTGCGTGTGCCTGATCGCCTGGACAAGCCGCAGATCGTGCTGCGCACATCCGATAGCGAAGTGCAGGCGCTGGAGCAGCAGCGCTGGGCATCGCCGTTTGGCTCGGAGTTGCGCGATGCACTGTCGGCCCAGCTGGCCGGTGCGCTGTCAGCCGTGGATGTGGGCGGTGGCGTGGTGCCGGCAGGCGTGCCGCTCTATCGCATCACGGCAGACATGCCCAGCTACGACGCACGGCCCGGCCAGAATGTGACGGCGCTGGTGGCCTGGCGTGTCACGCGCGATGCGACCGCCGCACCGAGCACAAGCGCAAGTGCGCCCGCTCTCGCCTGCCAGACCACGCTGACGGCGCCCGTCGCCGCGGATGCGAGCGCAAACGTGGACGCCGTCGTGTCCTCAACGCAGCAGCTTGTGCAGCAGTGGTCTGCACAGATCGCGCAGAGCGTGCAGGCGCTGGAGTCGCACGCGTCGGCTCCGGCGGGGTGCCGGTAGGCGGATCAGGCGTTGGCGAGTTGTGCCGTCAACTCGCCCAGCAGGGCCAGCGCCGCTTCCAGGTCGGCCGACGGCGCCAGCCCGAAGCAGATGCGGAAGTAGTGATCAAAGCGGTTCAGGTTCGAGAACATCGTCCCCGGCGCAATGCGGATGCCCCGTGCGAGTGCCGCCTCGAACAAGTCCATCGACGACACATTGGGTGGCAGCTCCACCCACATCGCAAAGCCGCCCGCTGGCACCAGCAGCCGCGTGCCGGCCGGGAAGTTCGCCGCGATCGACTCCGCCATGCGCTCGCGCTGTTCACGCAAGGTCTGGCGCAAGGTGCGGAGGTGGCGGTCATACGCGCCCGAGGCCACAAAGCGCCCAACCACGACCTGCAGCAAAGAATCGTTCGGCCGCGACTGCGCGAACTTCAGCATCTGCACACGCTCATGCCAACGCCCGGCGATCACCCAGCCGAGGCGCACGCCCGGCGCCACCGACTTTCTCAACGACGCGCAGTAGATCACGTTGCCCGTGCGGTCCCACGCCTTGATGGCCTTGAGCGGCGTGGGGCTGTCGGCCATGGGGCTGTAGGTGTCGTCTTCGATCAGGGCGATGCGGTTGGCGTCGCAGAACGCCGCCATGCGGCGCTTGGCCGCGTCCGGCATGATGCTGCCGAGTGGGTTCTGCAGGTTGGGCACCACCACCACGGCGCGGATGTTGCCGTACGCCTGGACTGCCATCTCCAGTGCTTCAAGCGAGATGCCGGTGCGCGGGCTGGTGGGGATTTCCACCGCGCGCAGCCCCAGGCTCTCCAACACTTGCAACAACCCGTAGTAGGTGGGCGACTCCACCGCGACCGTATCGCCGGGCTGTGCCACAGCGCGCAGCGCCAGGTTCAGTGCCTCGATACAGCCGTGCGTAACGATCACCTCGTCGGGTGCGATCTGCACGCCCGTGTCGAGCGCGCGGCGCGCCACGGCAGTCTGCAATTCCGGATGCCCGTTGGGTGTAACGGCCTGCGTAAGCAACAGCGGATAGCGGCGCAGCACCTGCGTGGCAATCCGGTTGAGGGCGGCCGATGGATACAGCGTGGCCTCCCCGCTCGCCCCGGACAGATCAATGCGCACATCGGCCTGCTGCCCACGCGCCACGATGGCCGACACGCGCGCGTGCACGCCTACATAGGCGGCAGGATCGGGCGTGGACACCTCCGGCTCCTTCACCGGTGCCAGCAAGGCACGTCGCGGCTGGCGCACGAAATAGCCCGAGCGCTCGCGCGCTTCCAGCCAGCCTTCCGATTCCAGATGCCGGCACACCTGCAATGCGGTCGACAGGCTCACCCCGTGCGTGCGCATCAACGTCCGCACCGAAGGCATACGCTGCCCCGCAGCCAGCACCCCGCTGCGGATAGCGCCGAGGTAGTGGTCGGCCAGCGTCCGGTACAGCGGCTGCGCGGCGGGCGGGGTCAACTCGATGACAGACATGGCGGGCGGGAGCGCGGTGAGGTGTCCGGCACATCATGCCGCCAGCACCGACACCGCAACAGATACAGACAACGCGAAACTGTACCGTAACAGATTGGCACGATGGCCCGCCTGTTGCGCTTCCTACGCTGGCGTCTGTGTCTGTTGCGGCGTCGCGGCCGTGCCTACGCTGCAGTCATGATCAGGAGATCGCCATGACTGCGCCAACTTCCCACGCCACCCACCCGGAACTCCAACGACTGGCCCTTGCCGCTGGGTGCTCCAGCCTGCAATGGTTGCCGGCGGGCACCACCCTCATCGTGCTAGAAGGTCGCCCCACACTCGTCCACCCCGCGCAATGGTTGGCGGATCAGACGCTGCGCCCACGTCAGCCACTGAGTGTCGGACACGCACTGGTGCTGGACCGCTCGGGCTGGTGGGGCTTGCAAGCGGATGCGGCCGGCAGTGTTCAAGTGCAGGTGATACAGCCGGCCGTCGCGGCGTGGCGCGCACACTGGCCGGCCCTTGTGCAGCGGCTGCTCGGGTGGGCGGTGCCGCGCCAGACATCGCGCGGCTGATGTGCCCTGTAGGGTCCGCCATCTCCCATCTCATTTGCCCGGCTTGTGCGGATGCTTGCCGTCGTCTGGGTGAATCGAAGCGTTCTCGAAGTCGCCCGGGTCTTCCTCACCCACGCCGCTTTCGCTCGGGACGGCAGGCACCACAGGGCGTTTAGCGGCCTCACCCGGGTGGGCGTCGGCATGGTGTCGGCCGTTGTGCTTGCCGGTTTCCTTGTCGGTGCTCATGGCTGTTTGCGGCTGTTCTGATGCTGGCCCAGGCGCTGCTGGTTCTGCGGCATTTGCCCACCATGCGCGGCGGCGCGACCGTCTTCCGCTGGCGATTGCACTGGGCGCTTGCCCGATTGCTTCGTTCCATGCGGCATCGCGGCGCGCTCAGCGCGATCGGCTTCCACGCGTTCCTTGGCTTCGTTCAACTGTTTTGCGGCCGTCGGTTTGTGCTGCGGTTGTTGCTTCATGGTCTAGCTCTCCTTATCGATCACGGGCAAGCCCGCACCAAGGGCGACGCAACCGGCGTGCCTCCGCCGCACAGCGGGGAACCGTCTCCCACGCGGCATCCAGCACGGGTATCCGCCTTGCTGCGCAGAGAGCATCGCGCCAAGCGCGCAGCATGCACGGAGACCTCACATGGCAACCAGCAACCTGTACCGCACCGGCGAATCCCCGGCCCAGACCGGCAAGGGCCACGGCACCGACGCACTCGGCCCGTCCGACAGTTCGGATTCCGGCAGCGACGTAGTCGGCGGCCCGGGCCTGGGCAGCGACGTTGAAGACCGCTTTGACGACGATCCCGCCGTCCACCCGCACGGCAACGCGGCCAACCGCACCGCCGGCGCTGACCTGGGCGACACCAACCTCGACAGCGACACCGATTCCACCGGCACCGGCGAGCGCCTGACCGCCGGCCATGAGCCCATCATCCGCGAAGGCGGTGATCTGATGCCCGACGCCGTGCATGATCTGAACGATCCCAATGCCGAAAGCCCGGTGGACGACGCTGAGTTCGAGCACGCCACCGGCCTGGCCGGCGAAAATGACGACGCCGATGCGCCCGATGCCGTGGACCTGGACGACACGCCCATCGACCCGCAACCCGGCACACGTGATCTGCCACTACGCTCGCCCACCGGTGGCACCGACTGGTCCGACGACATGCGCCGCAGCCGACCGACGAACAAGGGGCGCGGCGTACCGGGGAAGCATCGCGAGTAGCCCCCTGGCAAAGGCCCGCTCAGCATGTTGTTGCGAGCGGACCTACACTGGCGGCGGACTGTTGCCTGCCCGCATCACCCGGGCACCGGTCCGCCCCGCCCTGCTTGGGCCCAACCCGCCCCCATCTCGCCATGACCTTTCAACGTCTTCCGTTCCGCACGGCCGCGCTGGTTATTGCAATCGCCACCGCCTTGCCACTGACCGTTTCCGCGCAAAGCCAGCCGGCGCCCGCACGTGTGCGTGCCACCATCAATGCCGTGCAAGGCAACACGCTCGACGTGACCGACACCGCCGGCAACAAGGCCACCGTCGCCCTGCCCAGCGACCTCACCGTCACGGAAATCTCGCCGACGGAACCGTCAGCCATCCAGCCCGGTAGCTACATCGGCACGGCCGCCGTCAAACAAGCCGACGGCACCTTGCGTGCGCTGGAAGTGCATGTGTTTCCTGAAGCCATGCGCGGCACCGGCGACGGCCACCGCCCGTACGATCTCGGCCCCAACAGCACCATGACCAACGGCACGGTCGAGCGAGCTGGCGCGGTGACAGGCGTGAGCAGCGCGCAAGGCCGCACGCTGTCGGTCAAATACAAGGATGGGGAGCAGCGCATCGTGGTGCCGCCCGAGGTGCCGATCGTCACCTTCGCGCCGGGCCGCCGCGATGAACTGAAAGCCGGCGCGCACGTCGTGCTGTTCGTACGCGCCGATGCACAAGGCACGCTGACCGCGCAGCGCGTGCTCGTCGGCAAGGACGGTCTCGTCCCCCCGATGTAAGCGAGGTCAAAAAGAAAAACGGGCCAGTTTGCAACGCTGGCCCGTTTTGCTTGACTGCTCGGAACCGTGCTTAGAACGGCTTGCTGACCGACAGCAGGAACGTCCGGCGCGGCGCAAATTGCGGTGCGCCCACGCCGATCCCCGTGCCGTCGCGCAACTGATAGCTGCGGTCAAAGATGTTCAACACGGTCAGGCGCGTCTTCAATTTGCCGACCATCGGCAGGCTGAAATCGCGGGCGGCACCCACGTTCATCTGCCAATACGCCGGCAGGTGGTCGCTGTTGGCAAAACCATTGCGCAGGCCGGTGCCGAACAACGCATCGGCCATCCACGTCGTGCCCCAGTACTTGTACGACACGCCGGCCGACGCGGTCAGGCGCTGATCGTGGTCGAGGTTGACCCAGTGGCTGTTGATGTAGGCGAGTTCGGTTTCATCGAAATTAAACTGACCGGTCTCGATGCCCTTGCCCTGCGCGCGCGACACGGCCACGTTGAGGTACGCACCAAAGTTGCCATTGCGGTAGTTGGCACTGCCCTCCAGCCCGTAGATGCGGCCGCGTTCGTAGTTGAAGGCGGAATACAGCAGCGCATTGCCGAACTGGCCTTCGTCCTGCAGATGGCGCACGTCGCGGTAGTACGCATCCAGGCCCAGCGTGAGATGCGGCGTGAGCTGGTGCGAGACCCCCAGGTCAAAGTAGTTCGAGCGTTCCGACTTGACCGCCGTGTTGGCATCCGACGGCAGCGCGTTGGTCGTGCCGGCAAAGGCCTGCACCGACGTGGTATCGAACTTCTCGGTGGGCGGCGGCGTGAAGTAGCGCGCGTAACCGGCATGCACGCGCGTACGCGGCGTCAGGTCATACGTCACGCCCAGGCGCGGGCTCAGCTGCTGCTCGCTGACGATGGTGTTGACGTGGTCGTAGCGCGCGCCGTAGTTGACGGTCAGCTTGTCGGTGGGCTTCCACTCGTCCTGCAGATACACGCCCATGGTCGTGCCGCTGCCGCTGTGGTTATCGACGATGGTGAACGGCGTGCCGCTGGTCTGCGCGCCGGTGCTGTCAGCGGGGAAGACGCTCGATGTGTTGTCCGCCACGTAGCGCTCGCGCTGCACGAACACGCCGGCGCGCAGCGTGTGCTTGTCGTTCAGCTTGTAGCCGGCATCGCCCTGCAGGCCGTAGGCCTCGTTGCGGCGGGTAATGTCGGCGGCCACGCCGTTGTAGACGAGGTCGCCCACCGGGTCCGGCATGTAGTCGATGCGGCTGGCGCGGCGGAACACCGATACCTGGTAGTCCAGCTTGGGCGACACCTTCTGCTGGTACGTCAGGATCTGGAAGTCGGTCTTCTCGCGCTGATTGGCGTTGAGCGCTTCGGAGGCCGGCGGCACGGCACCGTCGAGCGTGAACTGCGGTTGCAACCCCGGCCGCGTCGGAATCTGGAAGCGGCTGTTGGACGTGCCGAACATGAAGCTCACGCGGCTGTCGTTGTCGAGCAGGTACGACAGCATGCCGAACGACTTGTTCTGCGTGGTGTGGTCGTGCGTGGCGTTGCGGTTGCCGGTGGGGTTTTCAATGCCGAGGTTGTTCTCGGCAAACACGCCGGAGAGGTAATAGCTGAAGCGGTCTTTCTGACCCTGGATCTGGGCGTTGACCTCGTGCGTGGCATTGCTGCCGAGCACGGTGCCGATCTCGCCGCTAATAGCCTTCGGCTCGCCCTCTTCATCGCTGGCGGCGCCCTTGGTGGTGATATCGACCACGCCCGCCGTGCGGTAGCCGTACTGCGCCGGCAGCGCACCGGTCAGCACGTTGATCTGGTTGGCGAAACGCGTGTCGAGCATTTGCCCAAACCCGCTGATCGGCTCGGGGATGATCACCCCGTTGATGCGGTACTGCAGGTTGGAGTGGTCCCCCCGCACATGCAGTTGGCCGTAGGAATCCTGCACCACGCCCGGCGCCTGCAGCAGCACCTGGTTCAGCGGGGTGGCATCGCCCATCGGCAGGCGGGCGATGTCGTCGGTATCGAATTTGTAGACGGAGCTGCCGGTATCGGGCGACAACCCGTTACGCGCGGCATCCAGCCGTTTGGCGGTGACGCGGGTTTCGCTGAGGTCGCGCACGTTGGTCGCGGGCGCGGGGGATGTGGTGCTGGTAGCTGCAGGTGCGGCAGCCTCCTGCGCGAACGCGGAAACGGCAGTAACAGACGGGAGGACGGCGGCCAGCGCCATCACCAGCTTGCGGGGCTGGAACGGAATCATGAAAAGAACCTTTGAATCAAGCAGATGCGTCAAACAGCGGCGCGTGCACGCATCAACACGGCGCGCACGCCAGCGGCAAAGCAGGAATCAAAGGTGGAATGGAGGATCGCGCGAACACACGGCCACCGCAAACACCGGTGCCGCCGCATGAAAGCGGACATGCGGAAAATGCCAGCGCCGCGTATGCGACAGGCGCAGCGCCATGAGCACCGGCAATGCAGCCGCGAGCGCGGCAAAGGCGGCGCACTGCAAGCACGCCGCGTGCTCCTGTGTGGGCTGCGTGCGCTCTGAGCCGGCGGACTTGGCCGCCGTGATGCGGCCGGCGCTGAGCTCAACGGCAGCACCTTCGCTCCACTCGCCCCAATGCGACAGCGCATGCCGCAGCGCGCCCTGCTGACCGAACAGCAGCAGCACGGCCAGCAGGCAAGCTAGCCAGCGCAAATGCAGGAAGGAGGAGCGGAAGGGACGCACAGTCAGGAGCGTAGATGCCAGCGCGCAATATCACCCGACATTGCCAACGCCAATGCAACTAAGTTGCGAATTCTGACACCAGCCACCCGATTCGGCAATCCGTCAGGTGGAGGGCAGAATCCGCAACCCTAGCGTCCCAGTATTACAAACGCGTGTGCGCGAAGCCCGGCATCAAGCCGGTCGGCACGCCCAGGCTCGGCACCGTCACGCGCTTCCAGTTCGGGCGGGTCTTGCGGGCGGCCTCGGCGCGCTGGGCGGGGGCGTCGACCTCGGTGGCATCGTGCAGGCTGGCGAGCCAGGCGCCGTAGTCGAACCAGCCATCGCGCACGAGCTGCTCACCCACGCAACGGGCAAAGTGGTCCGCCTTGGGCAGGAAGCACAACTCGAAGCCTTCGGTCTCTCGGCGACCATGCATCCAGCGATGCGGCACTTGGTGGTTGGCCAATGCCTCTGACAGGCGCGTGCCATAGCGCTGCTGCCCCTGACGGCGCGCGCCGATCACGTAGAAGTCATCCAGCAGCCGGCGCAGCCCCAGCGCAGAGCGCGCATGGCGCACCTCCGCATCGACCAGCAACTCACGGTTCTGTGTGCGGGCCTGCAGCGCCAGTGCGGCGAAATGGTGCGCGCCCCACTCGTTCATGTAGAACAGCTCGCCGCCGGCAAAATCGTAGGCGCGGAACACATTGGCCTGATCGGCGTAGCGGAACACGTGGCGCCGGTTGGCGGCAAAGTCAGCATCGGTGCTGTGCGGAATGCGGCGGCAATGCTGATGCGCAAACACCAGCATGCTCGGGAACGAATGCACCGAGCACGGCGATTGCGCCAGCCCCGTCACCGCGCGGATGTCGATCTTGCGATGCTCGCGGCGCGTGCCCACGAGCTGGCTCAGGTGATGGTGCAGCGCATCCACCCAATCGGCGTGCGGCAAATGCTTCGGAAACAGCTGATGCGCGGGCTCGGCCACGCCAGCTTCAAACAGAAACGGCACGCTCTTGTGCCAGATATCGAGTTTCCAGTGCGAGAGCGCGTCGCGCTCGGTGCGATGGTGCGTCACGGATTGCGAGACGCTGAAGGCCCGCGACTGGTGTACCCAGTGCGACGCCGCATGCAGCCAATTGGAAACGTTCATGTCACCCCCCGGAAGACTGAATCGTTTGTTTGCGGATTGCCGACGTCGCTCTGAATGTGTGGCGATTGTTCAGCAATGTAAAAACCAACGACGCAACCGTACCCCACTTTAGAGGGGTGCGCTATGAACTTTATTGAACTTCGTGTTAAGAAAAATACACATGACTCGTGGGGGCTTGCCAGGCGCGCGGCATGCTGCAAAAGGGGCATCCAAGACCGGGAGACCGCGATGCCCACCCAACGAGACCGTTCCGAAACCGATACGACACAACGCCCACAGCCGGCTCATCCCGAGGGGCAGCCGGAACCCGGGCAGCGCGAGCCTGCCGGCCCGCTCGTGCCACGCGACACGCAGCCGGGCAAGCCCGAGCAACAGGAGCCGCCAGTAGAAAACGTATGAACCCGCGCTCAGACCAGGCACATGTCGGACACTTCCTCGTCCGACAGGCCCCAGGTGCTGGCATCTTCCACGGTGACGATGGAATCGTCCGACTTGCTCAGGCTGATGCGCTCGGGGCGCACGCGGGTCTTGGTGTTGCCCGAATAGAAGATGACGACGTCGGGCTTGAGGGCCGATGCCTCGTTCTGATGGACCACCACACCGAGCCGGTTCGTACGCAGCTTGACCAGCGTGCCCACCGGGTAGATGCCCACGCTGCGCGTGAAGGCCTGGAACACCGTGCGGTCGAATTGCGTATCGGTGCGCGCCATCATGTATTTCAGCGCCTGCGCCGGCGACCACGCATGGTGGTACGGGCTGCTGGAGGTGAGCGTGTCATACACATCGCAGATGGCGCCCATCTTGGCCCACAGGCTGATGCCGTCGGCCTTCTGGGCATCGGGGTAGCCGCTGCCGTCAATGCGCTCGTGATGGTGCAGGCAGATCTCGCGCGCAATCTCGCTGAACTGCCCGGTGCCCTGCAGCAGGTGATGGCCGCCCACGGCGTGGGTCTGCAGCAGTGCCAGTTCGTCCTTGGTCAACGCGGTGCTCTTGTCGAGCAGCGTGCGCGGCATCGCCGATTTACCGATGTCGTGCACCAACCCGCCCAGCCCGCATTCGCGGATCTCGTCTTCCGGCAGGCCCAGCGTGCGCGCCAGCGCCACCATCAACGCGCAGACGGCGAACGAATGCAGGTAGGTGTAGTCGTCCTTGTTCTTCAGGCGCGCCAGGGCGATCAGGGCATAGGAGTTGCGTGCCAGCGAGTTGGACACATCGTCCACCAGCAGCAGCGCCTTGTCGGTCTCCAGCGCTTTGCCCATGCGGGCTTCGGCAAACATGTGGCCCAGCGTCGCCTTGCCGTTTTGCATGAGCTGCTGGGCGTGCTTCCACTCTTCCTTGAGGGAAGTGGGGGAAATCGGTGGGCGGGCGGCCAGGGTCTCGCGTGTGAGCGGCTCAGGCTCGGGTGCGGCCACGGGGGCCGGCGCGGGCATCAGTGCCTTGGGCAGGACGTCCTCGCCACGCTCCGGGTCGATCCAGATTTCGGAAATGCCGGCCTTCAGGATGTCGTCGATCTGACCCTGGTGCGACAACTGGAACTGCGAACGCCAGAATGGATGCTTCAGCCAGGATCCGCCCAGCTTCATCACAAACATACCGACACGCAATTGGTTCGCATCGATTCGCTTCATACCCGCCTGCCTCGGCTCAACGTCCGGTTTTGATTGTGGATAGGGATGCGGCGCACCAGCCGACACCGGTGACATGCTCTCTTCTCTACGTGGGTGCTCTGGGCCACAAGAGAGCCGGCCGCCCTTGGCTTATCGGCGGACTTGCGCAAAACTTGAGAAAAAAGTGGATCGGGCGACGTGCAGTCTGCCCGGCACGGGGAACGTCGGCAGTGGTAGCGGTCGAATCAAACAAGTGACGCGTCAAGACCCCCGCCCGTCGGGCTGGCGCTCGGTCACGGGCGACATACACTAGGCACCAAGGATGCGCATCCGCCATGACTCACGATCCCACATCCCAACGCAAGCAGGCCGGCCCAGATGATTTCGCGCTCAACCGCGAAGCCATCCGCTGGCTGGCGTCCCTGCCTGATGCCGTCCGCCCCATTGAACTGGGCCGCGACTACCCCCGCATCATCAACACCATCGCCGCCAAATGGGTCGACTTCATCGGCTGTCGGCGCTACCTCAACAGCTTGCAGATCGATGAGCGCGGCGGCCGCCAGGGCTTCCGGTTCGAGATCGTGCAAGAGATCTGCGCGCTGCGCGAGTATTTCGACTCCCTCTACCCGCCCGACAAGGACCTCTGGCAGAAGGCCATTGATGCCAAGCAACGCTAGACGGACACAAACCAGCCACGGCCCGGGCAGTTCCGACCCCGGGCCGTTTGTTTTTCAGGCGATGGCACGGCGAACTGACAGCCGATGTGCGCCACCGCTATGCTGTCGACCCATCCCCCGGAGGCTCCCCGCATGATGTCACCCCGCATGAACATGATCCGCACGCTGGCTGCCGACCTGGCTGCCGGCCGCGTCACCAGTGTCGCCCTGACCGAAGCCGCCCTGGACCGCGCGAAGAGCCACCGTGCCGCCGAGGGCGCCGCCTATGTCAGCATCGACGCGCAAGCCGCGCTCGCCATGGCGCGTGCCGCAGATGCCGCGCGCGCTGCGGGCAATGTGCCGTCATTGCTGGCCGGGCTGCCGGTGTCGATCAAGGATCTGTTTGATGTGGCGGGCGAAGTGACAGCCGCCGGCTCGCGCGCACTGGCCCACCAACCGCCCGCCACCACGGATGCCGTTGCGGTGGCCCGGTTGCGGGCAGCCGGCGCGGTCCTGCTCGGCCGCACCAACATGAGCGAGTTCGCGTTTTCGGGCCTCGGCCTGAATCCGCATTACGGCACACCACGCACGCCGGCCGACGGCACGCGTGCCGCCGGCGGCTCCAGCTCCGGTGCCGCAGTGACCGTGGCGGGCGGCATGGCGGTCGCCGGCCTGGGCACCGACACGGGCGGCTCGATCCGCATCCCGTCCGCGTTCTGCGGCCTGACCGGCTTCAAGCCCACCGCGTGCCGCGTACCGATGACGGGCGGCGTGCCGCTGTCCACCTCGCTCGACTCCGGCGGCCCGCTGGCCAACTCGGTCGATTGCTGCGCCATTGTCGATGCCATCCTCAGCGGTGAAACCCTGGACACCGATGCCGTACCGCTGGCCGGTTTGCGCTTAGGCGTCACGCAGGACTACGTTGGGGCGGACCTCGACGACACCGTCGCCACAGCGTTCGAGCGCGCCGTGGAACGACTGCAACGCGCCGGTGCGCACATCGTGCGTTTCGATTTCCCCGAACTGCTGCGACTGCCCGAGATCAACAGCGGCGGCGGGCTGCCGGCAGCCGAAGCATGGGCGTGGCACCGTCCGCTACTGGCGCGCGCCGAAGCGCAGTACGACCCGCGCGTCGCCACGCGCATCCGCCGTGGCGAGCAGATGGGTGCGGCTGCGTACATCGACGTGCTTGATGCCCGCGCGTGCATGATCGCCGCCGCGCGCAAGCGGCTGGGCAACCTCGATGCATGGCTGATGCCGACGGTGGCCATCGTGCCGCCGGAAGTCGCACCGCTCGAAGCCGACGACGCGCAGTTCTTCCGCACGAATGCGCTCGTGTTGCGTAACCCCAGCGTGATCAACTTTCTGGATGGATGCGCGTTGACGCTGCCCATTCACGCGCGGGATGAATTGCCGGTGGGGTTATCGCTGTGTGGGCTGGCGGGGGATGATGCGCGGGTTTTGCGGGTTGGGCGGGCGATAGAGGCAGTGCTGTGTTGATTGACTGTTGGTGGTCCATCCCTTGTTTCATCCCCTGCCGGGGCTGACTCACTTTCTTTGTCTTGCCAAAGAAAGTAAGCAAAGAAAGGCGCGCCCGATGCGGCGAAAGACTCCTTGAATTTATGTCGCAAGGAGGGGAAGGGAAAAACTCGCTGCGCTCAGACAGTTTCCCTTCCTTTTTCCTCCTTGCAACAGAAATTCAAGGCGCCGCATAGGGCAAGGGCAAAGCAAACAATCTCGTGCGGGCGCACAACTTCGTCTTGCATGAACGAGCGCCGAGCAACGATCAATTCATGGCGTTCGCCTCAGTGCTCCGTCGGTTTGGCCTTTGACGTTCCTGCCCTTGATGGCGCCTTGAATTTTTGTAAGCGGGCGGAAAAAAGATGGGGAACTGTCTGAGCGAAGCGAGTTTTCCCCATCTCCGCCCGGTTACGAAAATTCAAGGGATGGGTCGCCATCTCGGGCGCGCCTTTCTTTGCTTACTTTCTTTGGCAAGACAAAGAAAGTGAGTCGGGCCCGGCAGGGCACGAAACGGAGGTGGACCAATAACGCCCGCCCCAGCCGGGGATAAACCAAGGAATGAACCACCGGCGGTCAAAAGCCTATACCGCCACCTTGTACCCCATCCGAAACCCACCCCAATGCCGGCCGTTCACATAAATCGGTGCGGACACATCCTTCATCATCGCAAACGTGCCGTTCCCCATATCCCGACGATACGTCTGCAACAAAAACGCCTCGGTATTGCGCGCTGCGCCCAGCCCCGTGCGATCGGCAAACAACCGCCGGTTACGGCTATTGGCCGCATTCCAAGCCGGATCACTCCCCTGCGGTTGCGAGAACTTCAGGTTATGCGTGGGCAGATAACCATTGGTGTCCACCGCCGCGCAAAACACCACCCGCGGGTCGAGCTTGAGCAGCGGCTCCTGCACCGCCGGCAGCACGTTGTCGGTAAACGCAGTAAAGCGCGCCATATGCTGCGGCGGATCGGTATTCGGCACCGGCTGATACGCGCGATCAAACAAATCCCCCTCGCTGATGTCGCCGCGCGAGACCGCAGTCTCAAACAGCGCACTGATCTTGCGCGCCGCAGCCTGCACGGCTTCGATGAACGGCGTATCCGCGCTTTTCACACCGGTCGAGGCCGTCAACCGGATCAGCGTTTCAGAAGACCCGAGCAACCCCGTAAGCTGTTTCTGCGCGCTATCGATGTTGTGGCTCGACTGCTTCACACCTTCGGCCATCGCCTCCACCTCGTGCGCCAGCGACGCGCACTCGGTCTCGATGGCGGCAGTGGATTCGGCAATGTTGGTGGCCTCAGCGTCAAAGCGCGCGATGGCCTCACCCGCGACGCCGATCACCGCGCCAATCGCCTGCGTGCCCGTATCCACACGCTGGGCGCGCGCTACGTTGGCGCTGCTGTCACCGATCAGTTTTTCCGTCTGGCCAGACAGATCAGCCAGCGTGGATTCGATGCGGTGCGTCGCTTCGGCAGTCTGGCCGGCGAGCTGCTTGACCGCGCCCGCCACCACCGCAAAGCTGCGCCCCGATTCGCCGGCGCGGGCGGCCTCGATGGCGGCGTTGATGGCCAGCAGATTGGTCTGCCTGGCGATCTGCGAAATCTGTTCTGCGGCCTGCGCCACGTGCACCAGGGCCCCGCGCAGATCGGCGATCTGTCGCTCCATGCTTGCTACGCCGACGGCCAGTTCGCGAATGTCGTGCAGCGAGGCTTCCACCGTGGCGCGTGAGCCGCTCACCTCTTCGCTGGCGTGCGAGGCCACTTCACGCGCGTGGCGTGCGGCGACGGCAATGTCGTGGTTGCCGCGCATGGTGATATCGGCAGCGCTGCGCAGTTGATCAAACACATCGGCCTGGCGACGCAGGCGCACGGCCACGTCTTCGACGTTGCCCGACACTTCGCAGATGCCCATGCCGACCCGGCCGGCTTCCTCGGCAATGCGCGCGACGAGTTCAGGAGAGGCATTCGGGCCGCGGCCCCAGGCAAATGGCTTCACTGCGTTGGTCTCCAATGCTGTTGTGTGCGCCGACGCTAACAGCGGCGGAGCGACCCTCTACGGGGTTATCGGCGCGACGGAATGCGCGCTTGAGCGACGTTAGCTGCGCAGACTTACGCAGGCATTACGTCGACATGGATGCCAGGGCCGAGGCACCCCGGCGCAGACGGGCTTCATAGGCAGAGGCCGTCATAGGCGCACCAAACAGGAAGCCCTGCAGCTTGTCGCAGCCTGCGGCCTGCAGAAACTCGGCCTGTTCCAGCGTCTCAACGCCCTCAGCGGTGACGGTCATGTCCAGCGACGCAGCCATCGCCACCACCGCGCGCGAGATCACCACTGAATCCCGATGGCGCGGAATGCCCGACACGAACGAGCGATCCACCTTCAGGTTGTCGATCGGAAAGCGCTGCAGATACGACAGCGACGAATACCCCGTGCCGAAATCGTCGATCGAGATGCGGATGCCCAGCGCCGTGAGCGCATCCAGCACCGGCATCACGGCGGCGGTGTCGCGCATCAGCAGCCCTTCGGTAATTTCCATTTCGAGCGCGCGGGCGGGCAGGCCGGCGTCGGCCAGACAGCGGCTGATGGTCGGCACGAGGCTCTCGCCAAACTGGCGCGGCGACAGGTTCACGGCCACGAAAAATTCCGGCATGCAGGTGGCGCGCCAGTGCGCGGCCTGACGGCACGCCTGCGCCAGCACCCATTCGCCAATGTCGCTGATGAGGCCCGAATCCTCGGCCACGGGGATGAACTCGGCGGGCGACACCTCGCCAAGCTCCGTGCTATGCCAGCGCAGCAACACCTCGGCGCCCACGATGTCCATCGACGTGGCATCGACAATGGGCTGGAAGCGCAGCGAAAGCTCTTCCGCCGCCAGCGCGCGGCGCAGGTGGTATTCGAGCTGGAAGCGCCGTTGCGCACGCTGCGACAGGCGCGCGGTATACACGCGGTGCTGATTGCGGCCGTTGTGTTTGGCGTTGTACATGGCGGCGTCGGCACAGCGCAGTAGCGTGGCGGCGTCGCTGCCGTGCTCCGGGTATGCCGCAATGCCGACCGATGCGCCCAGGTAGTACTCGGTGCCGCCCGTAGAAAACGGCTGCGCGATCGCCTGGATGATGCGCTGAGCCAACCGTTCGGCCTCGCCCAGCGAGCACACCTTGTCGAGCAGCACGACAAATTCGTCGCCGCCCAGTCGCGCAAGCGTGTCGCTCTGGCGCACGCAAGCCGACAGGCGCTGCGCGACGATGCGCAACAGGTGGTCGCCTGCCTCATGGCCTGCGGTGTCGTTCACCTTCTTGAAGCCATCCAGGTCGAGGAACAACACCGCCAGTTGATGGCCCTCGGCGGTGGCCTGCTCCATCACCGCCTGCATGCGTTGTGAGAAATACGCGCGGTTGTAGAGGCCGGTCAGCGCATCACGCTGCGCGAGGAAGGTGAGCTGCTGCTGGGCCGCGCGGGCGGGGCCAATGTCGTTGAACGAGATCAGTACTGCGCTGGGTGCGTCGTCGCCGGGCCGAATGATGGGCAGCACGTTCTCGTGCACCCACACCACGTCGCCGTCCACCAGCTCCAGCCCGATGGTCAGGCCGAGCAGCGGCCGGCCGGTCCTCAGCACCACATGCGTGGGCCGCTCGCTGTAGGGAATCTCGGTGCCGTCTTCGCGCAGCGAACGGCGCATCAGCGCCAGATGGCTGGTGCCCACCGGTGTTGCATTGCCCGCGCGCAGGATGCGGCGCGCGCTTGGGTTGCACGCCAGGATGGTGCCGTCGGCCGCTTGCACGACGATGCCTTCGGTCAGGTTGTCGACCGCCAGGCGGTAGCGCTCTTCGCTCTCCTGCAGCTCGCGCGCAATGTGCGCCTTCTGGATCGCCACGCCGACGATGTCGGTAATGCCGTGGAGCAGGTCAATGGCATCCGGGGTGGGCGCGCGGGGCGTGTGGTAGTAGATGCCCATCGCGCCGATCATCTGCGCGTTGTCGCCACGGATGGGGATCGACCAGCACGCCCGCAAGCCCACCGGCGCGACAAGGTCGCGGTAGCCATCCCACAGCGGGTCGGTCTCGATGTCTTCGACAATGACGCTCTTGTTCAGGAACATGGCCGTGCCGCACGAACCGACCGCCGAGCCGATCGCGATCCCGATCAGCGCCTGCGACAGCAGATACGGCAACGAGGGGGCCACCGCCTGCGTAATGTGCTCGCCATCGCCGGAGAGCAGCACGGAGCAGATCGCGCCATCACCGAGCAACGCCTCCACCAGCCGGCACACCTCGGCCAGCAGGTCGGGCAGACGTACGTTGCGCGAGCTGAGTTCGAGCACGGTCTTTTCGCAGCGCAACAATTCCTTGGCGCGCGCGGTTTCGGCGGCCAGCGCCCGGTAGTTGGCTTCGGATTCGCGCAGGGCCTGTTCGGCCTGCTTGCGCTGGCTGATGTCGCGCGCGACCACCTGAATGGCGGTACGCCAGCCGAGTTGGACGGGCGCGGAGAGCACCTCCACATCCACCGGCGTGCCATCACAGCGCAGCAGTGTTTGCTCGGTAGGCGGGAGGCCAGCGCCGTGCACGATCATCCACTCGCGGCGCTGACGGGCGAGTTGCACCGAGCTGTCATGCACGAAATCGTCAAGCTCCCGGCCGACGATGTCGCGGGCACTCTGTGCGCCAAACAGCCGAAGGCCCGCCTCGTTGATGAAAACGATGATGTCGTCCGCCACGATGTACAGCGCATCCGGCATCTGCCGGACGAGCGCCTCGTAGCGGTCGTCAGCGAGCGGAAGCGGCCTGGAGGTATCCCCGATCACATCAGTGCTGGGGCCCTCAGACCGCTCGGCGGAGGTGGCGTCCATAGTTGCCTTGTTTTTATCGATATCGACCACCCTATGGGGAAAGTTAAGGTATTTGGAGGGTTCTCCCCACTTCAGAGTGGGGGAAACGACCGATACCGCATCAGACGGCACACCACTTGCGGCACAATGCCGGCACCACATCCGTGCGTCAGAACACGGAAACCCTAGGTCGGGGCCTGGATACTTGCCACATGCAATCGTTTTCGTCTTCGGTCGGCCACGTTGCCGGCCTCGTCTCGCGCCGTACCCTGCTGGCCGATGGGCTGTCCGAAGCCGCCGTGCAGTTTCGCGAGGGCCGCATCGCCGCGTGTGATGCCAGCCCCACGCGCGGCATGCTCGACTGCGGCGATCTGCTGATGTTGCCCGGCATCGTTGATCTGCACGGCGACGCATTTGAGCGTGCCGTCATGCCCCGCCCCGGCGTGGCGTTTCCGTACGAAACCGCCCTGGCCGATGTGGATGCCCAGCTGCTCGCCAGCGGCATCACCACCGAATTCCACGGTGTGACGTACTCATGGGAAGGCGGCCTGCGCGGCCACACCTATGCCGTGCGCATGCTCGACACGCTCGATGCCATGCGCCCGCACTTGGGCGCCGAACACCTGATGCACTTGCGCTTCGAACTGCACCACGCCGACGGCCTGGCCGATGCCCTGGCCTGGATGCAGGCGGGCCGCGTGCACTTTCTCTCGTTCAACGACCATCTGCCGATGATGCGCAACAAGCTCGGCGATGCGCGTAAGCTCGCGCAATACGCCGACCGTGCTGAGTGCGATGTCGACACTTTCCTCGCCCGCCTGAATGCCGCTGCCGTGCATGCAGACAAGCTGGACGCGGTGACTGGCACGCTCGCGCAGGCAGCACGGCAACACGGCATCCGCATGGCCTCGCACGATGAGCCGGACGTGGCCACGCGCAGCGCCTTTCACGCCCACGGTTGCACCGTGACGGAATTCCCGCTGACCGAGGCCGTGGCCCGCGCGGCGCGTGCGCATGGCGCGCACACCGTGTTTGGCGCGCCCAACGTGGTCCGCGGCGGCAGCCACAACGGCGCGCCCGATGCGGCCGCCATGGTGGCCGCCGGTCTGGGCACGGTGCTGGCCTCCGACTACTACTACCCCGCGCTGCTGTCCGCGCCGTTCAAGTTGGCCGAACGCGGCATCGCGCCGTTAGCCCAGGCCTGGGCGCTGGTGGCAGCCAACCCCGCAGAGGCCGCCGGCTTGGCGGACCGTGGACGCCTCGCGACCGGCCTGCGCGCCGATGCCATCGTGGTGGACGATCGCCGCCCCGGCCTGCCGCGCGTGGTGGCCGCTGTGGTGGGTGGCCGGCTACGCCATGCAACAGCGCACTTGCCGCTCATCGGCTAAGCGCACCCGGGATGGATGCCGCCCTGCAACCCGTGGAGCCCGCCGAGCAAGCGCTGCCCACGGCATGGCGATACGCGCTCTACCTGCTGCCGCCTGAGCCCTGGTACTCGTTGGGCACCCGCTGGCTGGGCCGCTGCGCACTGCACAATAAAGCCATCCCACCCGACCAGCGACAACCCCTGGCCGACGATGCCCGCATCGAGTTGGCCACGCTGGACCGCTGGACCGAGGCGCCCCGTCACTACGGCCTGCACGCGACGTTCAAGCCGCCGTTCCGCCTGGCCGACACGCAGACCGTGGAGGCACTCGATGCCGCGCTGCGCCGGTTTGCAGCGCAGCACACGCCTTTCACCATCGAGCCCGCCTTGCAAACGCTGCGGGGCTTCCTCGCCTGGCGCCTGCGCCATGGCGACCCCGCGCGCGACGCCCTGCACGCCTTCGCCGATGCCTGCGTACGCGAGTTCGACGGTTTCCGTGCCCCCGCACCTGCCACCGAGCTGGCACGCCGTCGCAAGGCCGGTCTGTCGCACATGCAGGAGCACCACCTGCAGCGCTGGGGCTATCCGTACGTGTTCGATACGTTCACGTTTCACATCACGCTTACCGGCCAGTTGGGCCATGACGAGCAGCTTGCCTGCTACCGTGCGCTCGAAGCTGCCAGCGCGGCGCTGCCGCCCACGCTATCGATCGACCACGTCGCGCTGTTCACCCAGCCGGCGCCCAATGCGCCCTTTACGGTGGCGCGTGTCTACCGCTTTGATGGCGGCATCGAATGATGTCGTGATGGAGCGATGTGTCGCCAGCGCCGTCAGCGCTTCAGGTCGACCACATCGATGACTTCCGTCTGGCCGTGCTGCTCGACCTCCTGGCGCATCACCACGGCGGCTTCGGGGCAGAACCAGTCGGTAATGTGCGCCACGGTGGGCGCGGGTTCGAGCGATTCATTGCCCAGCCGCAGCACACCCAGCTTGGCCGTGCGCGTATAGCGGATCGGCCGGCATTGCAGCACGCCCACTACCGTGTTCATCGGCTGCGGTGGGCCTACCTCGCGCTCTGATACTTCCACCTTGGCGTGCTCCGCGCGCATGCGGCCCACCGAAATCCCCAGGCGGGGCGATACCACGTCAAAGTCGAAGCTTGATTCATATGTGTCGCCGGGCAGCATCTCGGCCTCGGGGGCCAGGCCCGCGCCGTAGAGGAACATGCCCGAGATGGCGGTGCTGACCGTGCCGACTAGGTCGGCATGCTCGCTTTGCGCAAACACGCGGCCGTTGATGCTGACGATGCGCGTGACCACGCCCGCTTCGTCCACCAGCAGCTGGTGCTCCTGCACCGTCTCGATCGGTCGGCCACCCAGCGCCACGAGGCCCGATTTGGCGTAGATGTGCAGGCCGATCTCGCAGCCGTCCTGGATGTCGCGGTTGACGTCGTGCAGGGTGAATTCGACGATCATCGGCGTCTTGCCGTTGCCGTCCAGCCGCACGCGGCTGCCATCGTGCACCCACGGTGCCGTGCAGAGCCCCGCCGCATACGCGGGCGAAGCCAGCACCAGGACGGCGATGGCGCTCCACAAAGAAAAACGCCGATGCATCGGGCGATGCATCAGCGTCTTCATGAACCGGAATGGCACGGGCTTACTGCTTGGGCGCGTCCTTCTTGTTGGCGCCTTCGCTGTACGGATCAAACTTGCCGCCCGCCTTGGCACCCTGGCTGTACGGATCAAACTTGTCGCCAGCCTTGGCGCCCTGGGTGTACGTGTCGTATTTGCCCTTCTCGACATTGGCCGGCTGGGCACCCGGGTTGAGCGCGTTGGCGGTGCTGTCGGCCTTGTTTGCGCCCTGCGAATATGGGTCGAACTTATCACCGGCCTTGGCGCCCTGGGTGTACGGGTCAAACTTGTCGCCGGCCTTGGCGCCTTGCGTGTAGGGGTCGAACTTCTTCTGGTCGGTCTGCGCGTGGGCCATGCCACTGATGGCTGCCGCGACAGCCGCCACTGCCACGAGGTTGAGACGTTTGTACGGCATCTGAAGCTCCTTTCCTATGGGTCGTTTGGGCTGATAGCACAGCCTCGTTTTGAACGTATCCCGATGCCGCCATCACGGTTTGGCCATGACCGCAGCGCCGGAAAACCCCCTCTCCTCGCCGTAAGCTATGGCATGCGCAGGCGAAAGTCAACGCACAGGAGTTGCCCGTTTTTTAGGCAGATTGACAAAGATCAGCCGCGCTTATCGGGGTGCTCCGGTGGATGCTTCGGGCGAATCGCGCCCGGCCCGATGATGGCGATCAACGCCATCGTCAATGCCACAACCGACAGGCCCCAACGCAAGTCGGATCGATGCGCGATCAGCCCGATGATGACGGGGCCGATCAGCAGCCCCACATAGGCAAACCGCGCCACTGCCGCAATGCCTTCCGCTGCCGGCACGCCCGGCAAGCGCGATGCGGTAATGAAGAAGATCGGCACCATGTTGGCCGCCCCCACGCCCATCAGCGCGAAGCCCGCCAGCACGGCGGCGGGATCGGGCCACAGCAATGCCAGCAGGATGCCGCCCGTGGCCAGCACGCCACTGGTGCCGAGCACGTGCATGTTGCCCCAGCGCCCGCGCGCGAAATCCCCACCGAAGCGGGCAAGCGCCATGCCGCCCGAAAACGCTGCATAACCGGCACTGGCAATGGCCTCGGGCGATTGTGCAATCTCTCGCATGTACACGGTCGTCCAGTCGTACATCGCCCCTTCGCCCACCAGGCCGAGGAATGCCAGCACGCCAAGCACGAACAGCGTGCGGCCGGTGGTCGGGTGTGCGGGCTCGCCCTCGGCGTGCACATGGTCGGGCAGCATGAACGGGCCCGAACACAACGCCGTCGCCATGACCACGAGCGCCATCGCGCCGCAGTGCACCGCGGGTGGCACGCCCAGCTCCAGCAGCACACCGCCCATTGCGGCCCCCACCATGCCACCCAGGCTGAACATGCCGTGCAGCGACGAGATGATGGGCTTGTGATGATTGGCTTCCACCGTGGCGGCCTGCGCATTCATGGCCACGTCGAAACCCGCATTGGTGATGCCGAACAGCAGCAGCACCGCCAGCAGCGTCGGGTAAGTGGGCATCAGCATCAGGAGCGCGGTCATCACGCCGAAAGCGACACCGCCCTGCACGCTGGCGCGCCGCGTGCCGATGCGCGCCACCCATTTACCGGCGAATTTCATGGCGAGGATGGCGCCCGTGGCCACCATGAACATCGCCAGCGACAGCGAAGCCTCCGACAACCCGAAGCGCGCCTTCACCGTGGGGATGTGGATGCCCCAGGTCGCAAACGTTGCACCGTTGACGAAAAAAAGCGCCATCGTCGCTGCACGCGCCGAGAGAGGAAGCCGGCGAGGTTGCAGCGCGCCGGCAGACTGAACGAATTCGGAAGACATGAAGGACTGCGAAGAGAACCGACGCGGCGCAGATTCGTCGCGCCGCAAAGGCACCATGCTACCGCGCCGCGCTGAGGAACGTATGACGCCCGCCTAAAGCCCCACACGGCGCCAAGCCGTTCCGTGCAGCGCTGCGCGCACATGCGGTGGGTATGCCGCTTGCGTCACCAGTCTGCACCATTGCATCCAACGCATCGGGAGACCCGTCATGCCCCGCGTGATCTGGAAAGGCGCCGTCAGCTTCGGCCTCGTCCACATTCCCGTCGCGCTCTATCCGGCCACCCGCAGCGACGACCTCGACTTCGACTGGCTCGACCGCCGCACCATGGATCGCGTCGGCTACAAGCGCGTCAACAAAGCCACCGGCAAAGAGGTGCCACGCGAGCAGATCGTGCGCGGTTACGCCTACGAGAAAGACCGCTACGTCGTCCTGACCGACGACGACATCCGCGCGGCCAACCCGGTCTCCACGCAGACGGTGGACTTGATCGCCTTCGTCAACGCGGCGGAAATCCCATTCCTCTATCTCGACACGCCCTACTTCCTGGCCCCCGACCGACGCGGCGAAAAGGTCTACGCGCTGCTGCGCGAGGCGCTGGTGCGCACGCAGAAGATCGGCGTGGCCAACGTGGTGCTGCACACCAAGCAGCATCTGGCGGCGCTGATCCCGATGGGGCCGGTGCTGGTGCTACATACGCTGCGGTGGTCCAATGAAGTGCGCGACTGGTCTGAACTCGACATACCGGCCGAAGGCGCCAAGGCCGCCAAGCTCACCGCCAAGGAGATCGACATGGCCGAAAAGTTGATCGAAGACATGGCCGACACGTGGGACCCGACCGCGTACCACGACACCTTTCGCGACGACATCCTCGCGCTGGTCGATCGCAAGGTGCGCGAGGGCCGCACGGAATCGGTGGAACCAGTGGAAGGCGAGCGCGCCGCGCCACGCGCCGATAACGTGATCGACCTGACCGACCTGTTGCGCCAGAGCCTGGCGCGACGCGACAAGGGCAAAGGCGCCTCCGACGACGAGGCACAGGAAGCCCCTGCCCCGCGCAAGCGAGCCCCTCGCAAGGCGGCCACCAAGGCAACGCGCAAGACCACGGCCCGCAAGCGTGCATAACGTAGGGGAGTCGACACCATGCCACGCCACCTTGCCGACTACCGCCGCAAACGCGATTTCACACAGACGCAGGAGCCCGCCGGCAAACGCCGCAAGACTGACGAACGCCGGGACAATGGCACCCTGCACTTCGTGATCCAGAAACACGACGCCACGCGGCTGCACTACGACTTCCGCCTCGAGCTGGACGGCACGCTCAAGAGTTGGGCCATCCCCAAGGGCCCGAGCCTGGACCCGCACGACAAGCGTCTGGCCGTGCATGTGGAAGACCACCCGCTCGACTATGCGGACTTTGAAGGCCACATCCCCGAAGGCCAATACGGCGGCGGCGATGTGATCGTATGGGACCGCGGCACCTGGCACCCGCATGGGGACCCGCGCAAGGCGTATCGCGACGGCAAGCTGAAGTTCGATCTCGACGGCGAGAAACTGCACGGTGCGTGGGCGCTGGTGCGCACGCATCTGCGTGCGAGCGGCAGGCAGCCGAAAGAGCAGTGGCTGCTGATCAAAGAGCGCGATACACAGGTGCGTGCCGCGTCGGACTACGACATCACGCGGGCGCTGCCGGGCAGCGTCATCAGCGGCAAGCACGTTGGCGAGGATGCCGAAGACCCGCCCTCCAGTGCCGTGCAACCGCCAGCGGGTGCCGTACCGGCTGCCCTGCCCCGCACACTGGAACCCCAACTGGCCACACTGGTGGACACCGCACCCGCCCACGGCGAGTGGGACTACGAAGTCAAGTTCGACGGCTACCGCATCCTGGCGCGCATCGAGGGCAACACCATCCGCCTGTTCAGCCGCAACGGGCGCGACTGGACGGCCAAGCTGCCGCGCCAGGCGCGCACACTGCCTGCGCTGGGCCTGCCTGAAGCGTGGCTCGATGGCGAGGTCGTGGTGATGGGCGAGCGCGGGGTGCCCGATTTTCAGGCACTGCAGAACGCGTTTGAAACCGCGCATGCCGAGCACATCGTCTACTACCTCTTCGACGTGCCGTTCTGCAATGGCATGGACCTGCGCAGCGTGCCGCTGCGCGAGCGGCGCGCACTGCTGCAGCGCATTCTTGATGCGGCGCCCGGCGATCTGGACCGCGATGCCGTGCAGTTCTCCGGCACCTTCCATGCGGCGCCGGAAGACCTGCTTGCCTCGGCCTGCAGCATGTCGCTCGAAGGCGTGATCGGCAAACGCGCCGATGCCCCGTACCGCGCCGGCCGCAGCCCCGCGTGGATCAAGCTCAAGTGCGGCCAGCGGCAGGAATTCGTGATCGGCGGGTATAGCGCGCCCAAGGGCAGCCGGAGCGGCTTTGGCGCACTGTTGCTCGGCGTATATGACAACGCGGGCACGCTGCGCTACGCGGGCCGCGTCGGCAGCGGCTTCAATGAGACCAGCTTGCACGCGCTGCACCACGAACTCAGCGGCTTGACGACCGACTCGCCGCCCTTTGCCAACCCGCCCACCGGCGCCGACGCACGCGACGTGCAATGGGTCAAACCCGAGCGCGTGGCTGAAATCGCCTTTGCGGAGTGGACGCGCGAAGGCATCGTCCGCCAAGCAGTGTTTCAGGGCTTGCGCGATGACAAACCCGCGCGCAGCATCAAGCGCGAAACTGCCAAGCCCCCGAGTGCCGCCAGTCAGGAGAACCGCAAGGAGACCCGCGCCGTGAGTGCAGCCGAACGCAAAGTCCGACCGGGCGCGGAACGCATCGCCGGGGTGGATGTCACGCATCCGGATCGCGTCATCGAAAAGGCCAGCGGCACCACCAAGGCCGATCTCGCACGCTATTACGCGAGCGTGGCCGATTGGCTGCTGCCGCATCTGCGCAACCGCCCGACTTCGCTCGTGCGCGCGCCGGACGGCATCGACGGCGAGCGCTTCTTCCAGAAGCATTCGGCCGCGCTCAAGCTGCAAGGCATTACGCAGCTCGATCCGTCGCTAGACCCGGGGCACCCGTCGCTGTTGGCGATCAACTCGGCCGAAGCGCTGGTCGGCGCCGTGCAGATGGGCACGGTGGAATTCCACACCTGGAACGCACTGGCCGACCGCATCGAACAGCCCGACCGCATCGTCTTCGATATCGACCCCGACCCGGCGCTGCCCTTCGCGCGCGTCATTGAAGCCACACAGCTCATGCTGGCGATGCTCGATGAACTGGGCTTGAAGGCGTTTCTCAAGACCAGCGGCGGTCATGGGCTGCACGTGGTGGTGCCGCTCACCCGACGTGAATCCGCTGGCTGGGATCTGCTCAAAGGCTTTGCCCACGCCGTGGTGCAGCACATGGCTGCCACCTTCCCGGACCGCTTCGTCGCCAAGATGGGCCCGCAGAACCGCGTGGGCAAAATCTTCATCGACTATCTGCGCAATAACCGGGGCGCGAGCACGGTGGCGGCGTATTCGGTGCGTGCGCGGACGGGGCTGCCGGTGTCCGTGCCGATCCGCCATGACGAACTGGAAGGCCTGCAATCTTCGGCCCAGTGGACGCTGCGCACGCTGCCGGATCGGCTCGCCAAGCTCAAAAACGACCCGTGGGCGGACTACGCTGGCACGCGCCAATCCGTGACCGCCGAGATGCGCAAACGCGTCGGCGCCGATGGCTGACGCGTCACCCGCGGACGATTCACGCAGAATTGGGCGGCGAATTGGGCGGTAAATGGCCGCATGCTTGTCGGCCGAAGCACGGGGTTGCTGCGTTAACATGCCTGCGTCTGCACATGGCGCCGCGCATGTGCCCCACTCCGCCCCCCGCCCGATGGCCCGAATTCGTCCGACCCGTATGCCGTACCTGTCGCGCTGCGCGCTTGCCTGCGCGATGCTCCTCACCCTCACGGCCGCGCCGCTGGCGCACGCCAAGAAAGCCAAAGCCCGCGTCGCGCACACCGCAGCCGCCACCGCCGCCCAAACCCGCCAGGCGGCAAACAACCCCGCCGGCCTGCCCGCCAATGTGGCGCTGGCGTTCTCGCGCGCGCATATCCCGTTAAGTGCGGTCAGCGTGTTTGTCGTGCGCACCGGCAGCGCCTCGCCCATCCTGCAATGGAACGCCGATACGGGCATGAACCCCGCGTCGACCATGAAGTTGCTGACCACCTTCGCGGGGCTCGACCTGCTTGGCCCGGACTTCCGCTGGAAGACCAGCGCCTATGCCGACAAGGAGCCGCTGAACGGCACGCTGAACGGCAACCTCTACCTGCGCGGCCAGGGCGACCCGAAGCTGATCCCCGAAGAGCTGGTCAAGCTGGTAAGCGACGTACGCCGCGCCGGCGTGGATGAGCTGGCCGGCAACATCGTGCTGGACCGCACCTACTTCGAGAGCGGTCTGTCAGACTCGGCACCGCTCGACGGGGACAGCGCGCGCGCCTACAACGTGGCGCCCGATGCACTGCTGTATTCGTTCAAGACGCTGACGTTCACGCTCTCGCCGGATGCCGGCAACGGCGCAATCAACATCGACGTGTCACCGCCGCTGGCGCAATTGCAGATCGACAACCAGTTGCGCGTCACGCGCGGCGGCTGCGGCGATTGGAAGACCAGCTCCGGCGCCAACATCAGCACACAAACCGACGGCCACGTGCTCGCCAGCTTCGACGGCCGCTATGCAGCCGCGTGCGGCGAGCGCGTCTTCAACATCGCCGCACTCACCCATGCCGATTTCATCTGGGGCGGCTTCCTCGCCCTGTGGCAGCAAGCCGGTGGCACGACGCGCTTCACCCCGGGCCTACGCGAAGGCAAGGTGCCGCGCCAGGCCGTGCTGCTGGCCACCCACTACGGCCCCACGCTGGCCGAAGTCGTGCACGACATCGACAAGTATTCGAACAATGTGATGGCGCGCCAGCTCTTCCTGACCATCGGCGCGGAAATCGGCCGCAAACCC
Source organism: Ralstonia sp. (assembly GCA_039592975.1). Taxonomy (GTDB): domain Bacteria; phylum Pseudomonadota; class Gammaproteobacteria; order Burkholderiales; family Burkholderiaceae; genus Ralstonia. The sequence continues at coordinate 82,756 of JBCNQE010000017.1, forward strand.
GCATCGGTGCGGCAAACCACCGAGGTCATCAACCGCTGGCTCGCCAAGCAGAACCTGACGATGCCGGAACTGGTGCTGGAGAACGGCTCGGGCCTCTCGCGCATCGAGCGCATCAGCGCGCGCAACATGGGCCGTCTGCTGCAACAGGCCGATGCCAACCCCAACGGCGGCATCCTGCGCGATGCGCTGCCCGTGGTGGGCGTGGACGGCACCATGCGCAACCGGCTCACCCGCGCGGGCGTGGCCGGCAATGCCGAGATCAAGACCGGCACACTCAATGACGTGCGCGCCATTGCCGGCTACGTGGAAGGCGAAGGCGGCGAACGCTTCGTGGTGGTCAGCATGATCAACCACCCCAACGCCAGCGCCGGTCAGGCCGCGCACGATGCGCTGCTGCAGTGGATCTACCAGGGCGCACAGCGATGAACCCACACGTTGCGCTGCTGGGCATCACGGGCACATCGGGCAGCGGCAAGACCACGCTCATCGAACAGCTCATCGCCCGGTTCGTGCGCGACGGGCGCCGCGTGGCCGCCATCAAGCACACGCATCACGGCTTCGACCTCGATTCACCCGGCAAGGATTCGTACCGCATGCGTGAAGCCGGCAGCGCGGAAGTCGTGCTGGTGGGCGGCGAACGCCTGGTGCTGATGCGCGAATATGCCGACGCGCATGAGCCGGAATTGGTCGATGTGCTGGCGTTGCTGTCGCCCGAGACCGACCTCGTCATCGTGGAAGGCTACAAGCGCAGCAGCTTGCCGAAGATCGAGGTGTTCCGCCCGTCGCTCGGCCGCGCGCCTCTATGGCCGGAGATCGGCGGCGTGGTGGCGGTGGCGACCGATGCGCCCGAGGCGGTCGCGGTGCCCACCGACGTAGCCGTGCTCAATCTCAACGACGTGGAGGCGGTGTACCGCTTTGCCGTGCAGCAAGTGGCCAGGGCTTCTACATGAAGCACTCTTAACATCCGCGCAGGGCGGCTTGGCTATGATGGGCGTTCCAGTTTTTCGCCAGCCCCCCTCCCTAAAAAATGCGTTTCCGTCTGTCAGCCGCGCTTCTTGGCGCGGCATTTTTTTGCTCCGCTCTGCCGGTCGCTGCACGCGACTGGATCGCCCCCAATACCACCCTCGGCCGCGGTGCGCAGGTCCACCAGTTTGTGCTGGTCGACCCGACGACCGGCAAGCCGATGCCCAACGCGCGCTACCGCCTGTTCCTGCCCGACCACACCATCGCCGGCAAGCCGCCCAAGGCGGGTGAAACCGATAGCGTCATCTTCGGCACCACCGACGGCGCCGGGCGCACCGCCAAGGTCCGGCTGCCGAAGCGCTACGCGGCGGCGCGCTGGGTGCTCGACGCCGTCGTGGGTGACGGTGATTTTGGTGAGTCGTTCCGCCTGGTCGGCACGCTTAGCGGCGCGCCCATTAAGGGCCACCCCTACTTGATCGACGTGGCGGGTGCATACATGGTCTGCGGCCACTCCAGCACCGGCGGGTCTACGGTCTACGTGCAATCGCGAGAGTCGCGCAACGTGAACCTTGAAAGCGCCGTAAGCTTGACCCCCGCCGACGATGCCTGGTGCGCCAGCACGGGCCGAGCGATTGCCGACAGCTATGGCACGCCAGGCGCGCCCGATCTCTTCACGCAGTACCTCGGCACGCTCACTGCCAACACCACGACACTGAGCCAAGACCTCCAGAGCCGCATCGCACGCAAGCTGATGTCGTTGGCCATTGCCGAGCGCAACGCCGAACGGATCGACTTCGTACTCGATCTGCGCCCCGTGCCGGAAGACCAGCTCAACAGCGTAGGCTACGAACTCGCCGACGCGGGGCTGCGCGTGGAGCGCGGCCTGTCGATGATCGAGAGCTATCTGGCTCAGCATCCGGACGATCCCTTTGCCCTCGACAGCAAGGGCTGGGCGCTATACCGACTCGGCCGCAATGACGAGGCGCTCACGTGGTTCGACCGCTCGATCGCGGTCTTCGCCCAACCCGACGGCGCCTTCGACGCCAGCGAGGATGCGGTACGCGAAGCGCGCGCTGAAGGCCTCGCGCACAAGGGCGAAGTGCTGTGGAAACTTGGTCGCACCGATGAAGCGGAGGTGTGCTTCAAGCAAGGCCTCGTCATCTCACCGCAAAACGATGTGCTCATGGCCACGCTGGCACGCCTGGCGGTGACATTGCCGACCGCCAACGCGCAATAGCGCACCCTCCGCCACCAACAAAAACGCCCGCTTCGCGCGGGCGTTTTGCTGAGCACGGTGCGAAGAATCAATGCACCAGGTTGTCTGCCAACAGACGTTGCAGCACATTGCTGGCAATCAGGCGATGGCCGCCCGTGGTCGGGTGCACGCCATCTGCGAACAGGTAGGCCGTATCCGCGCCCGTGGCGACCAGCGTATTGGCCGAGCAGAACAGCGAGCTGCCACCGGCGGTCGGCACCAGCGCGTTGATCTTGGTCGCATCGCAAGCCGGCGTGCTGGTGTTGCTGAACCCGAACATTGCGCCGTTCTGGATCACCGCCGTCAGTTGCGAATTGAAGTCGATCACGCGTGCGGTGGTGCCTGCCAAGCCGTTTTGCAGTGTGGTGTTGAACGTGCCCACCAGCGAATGCAGCAGTGCCTGGCCCGTCGCGCCACCTGCCACGCCCTGCGGCGTCAGGCTGCTGTCGGGCAGATTGAACACGTAGAGCTGCGTCGCGTTCTTGCTGATCATGTCCTTGATGTAGCTGACCAGCTCCGTCGCAGCCTGCTGGACCTGCGCCGTGGCGATCGCGGGCGTCACCGTGGTCGGGCTGGCAGCCACGGCGGCCGCCCAGAAGAAGACGTCGTTGTTGCCACCAAAGACGAACACCAGGTCACTGCTGCCGTTGAACGTGTTGTTGCTCGCCGTGTAGAAGTTGGCGAGCTGACGCTGCACCGGATACGTCAATGCGCCACCGGCGTGGCCGATGCCGTTCGGATCCGTCACCCGCGAACCGCCTTGCGCATAGTCGAAGCAGCCAGCCTTGGGGCAGTTCTGCACCGAAGTGCCGAAACCCATGACGGCCGGCGTGAGCGCCACGCCCATTTGGGAGGCCACTGTTTCCACCCACACCGGGCCCGGATTGGTGGTGAACCGGCCACCACCCACGGCGGCTGCGGCCGGCGTGTAGGTGCCGGCATCGCTCAGACTGTCGCCGAACACCACCACGCGCTGCACCTTGACAACGTCGCTGTTACCGCCCTGATCGGATTCGCCGCCACCGCAAGCGCTCAGGCCCAAGGCCAGGGCCGCCGATGCGACGCCCATCCATTGACGCAACTTCATGGTCTGTCTCCCGTATGGAATTTTTATGATCTGTGGTGCCGCGGTATGTAACTTCGCCGCGCACGTGTGCAGCACGCGGAACGACACAACGACCCAGTGTAGCGAGGTAGACAGCCGTTCGACGAACGGTGGCGCCAGAAGAATTAGAGGCCTGACTCGAACGCGGCGGCGGCGCGACGCAGGCGGTCGTTGACGGCAGCCCAGGCGGGTGCGTCGGCGAGGGTTTCCACCCAGATGGCGTCGTAACCGCCACGATCGAGCTCACGCAGCAGCGCGTACAACGCATTCGCATACGCGGCCGGCGTTGCGGGCGCAGCGCGTTGGTCACAGCCGGCAGGCAGCGCAAGCGGCGTGCCCAACCACACGATGCGCTTGCCCGGCGCCAGCGCAGCAAGGCGCGCCGGCACGTCAGTTGCGCTCAGCAAATACAGCGGCGTGCGCGGCGCGTAGTGCGCCTTCAACGTGCCGGAAGCACGTGGTGCAGCTGCATCGGGCAGCGCCGGCAGTTCACCCGTCACGCGCTCGATGTCTTCGGGGGTGATGGCGCCTGGGCGCAACAGCACGGGGCCGATCCCCTGGTCCAAGCGCGAGAGATCGATGATGGTCGACTCGATGCCGACATCCACACCGTCACCTTCGAGCACGAACACGGCATCGCCGAATTCATCGCGCACGTGCTGTGCGGTGGTGGGGCTCACCTGGCCGAACTTGTTGGCCGAAGGTGCAGCAATACCGCCACGCCCCCGCTTGAAGCGCGAGAGCAGCGCCTGCGCCACCGGATGCGAGGGGCAACGCAGCCCGATGCTGTCCTGCCCGCCCGCCACGGCTGCGGGAATGTGCGGCGCACGCTTCAAAATCAACGTCAGCGGACCGGGCCAAAACGCTTCGATCAGCTGCAGCGCGATGCCAGGCACCTCATCGGCCCAGTAGGAGATGTCCGCGCCATCCACCACGTGCACGATCACCGGGTGATTGGACGGCCGGCCCTTGGCCGCGTAGATCTTGGCGATGGCTTGCGGGTTCTCCGCATCGGCGCCGAGACCGTAAACGGTCTCGGTCGGGAAGGCGACCAGTTCCCCTGCTTCCAGCGTGCGTGCAGCCTCATCGAGGCGCTCGCGCGAGGGCATGGTGTAGGGCGTCTTGGTCCGATGCGGCATGGCGTGACTCGTCCTCAGTCGGGCTGCAGGCCGAGCACGTGCGCGGCATGGCGGAACGCTTCGTCCACCACTTCCGGCGAGGTACCGACGCAGTTCACGTGGCCCATCTTGCGGCCCGGGCGCGCATCCGCCTTGCCGTACAGGTGGACCTTCGTGCCGCTATGGCGCATCACTTCCTGCCACGCGGGCGTGCGCTCCAAGCCGTACTCGAACCACACATCACCGAGCACATTCAGCATGCGGCCCGGCGAGTGCTGGCGCGTGCTGCCCAGCGGCAGGCGGGCCATGGCGCGCACCTGCTGCTCAAACTGGCTGGTCTCGCACACATCCATGGTGACGTGGCCGGAGTTGTGCGGGCGCGGCGCCATTTCATTGGCGACCAGCGAGCCATCCTGCAGCACAAAGAATTCGATGCAGAGCACGCCGACGTAGCCCATCTCTTCGGCGATCATCGCGGCGGCGGCGCGGGTGCGTGTGGCAATGTCATCCGACACGCTGCGCGACGGCATGATGGTCGAGAAGAGGATGCCATCGCGGTGTGCGTTCTCAGCCAGCGGCCACGTGGCCGTGCTGCCATCGGCAGCGCGGGCGGCCAGCACGGACACCTCGTAGGCCAGCGGCAGCATCTTCTCCAGCACGCACGGCACGTGCTGCATGGCACCCCACGCAGCACGCAGTTCGTCGATGGTCGTGACGCGCGCCTGGCCCTTGCCGTCATAACCCATGCGGGCAATCTTCAGGATGCCGGGCAGCAGATCAGCGGGCAGTTGCTCGATGTCGGCTTCGTGCTCGATCACCCAGCTCGGAGCCGGATGGATGCCGGTGCGCGCGGCGCACAGTGCGAAGAACTTCTTCTCGGCGATGCGGTTCTGCGCAATCGACACGCAGTTGGCGCGCGGCGCGACGAAGGCACCGAGTTGCTCCAGGCGGTCTAGCGCCTGCGCGGGCACGTTCTCGAATTCGGTGGTGACGGCCGGGCACAGCGCGGCCATCTCGGCCAGTGCGGCTTCGTCGGTGTAGCCAGCGCACAGGTGGCGCTCGGCGATGGTGCCGGCGGGGCTGTTCGGGTCCGGGTCCAGCACGCAGACCTTGTAGCCCATCGCCTGCGCGGCGTGCGTGAACATGCGGCCGAGTTGGCCGCCGCCGAGCATGCCCAGCCAGGCATCGGGCAGGATCGCGTTGGGAACATTCAGCGCGCGAGATTCGGCGGAGTGGGCTTGCGCCAGGCGCGGGTTCAGGTCGTCGGCCATGAATCAGGTCGTAGGTTGCTTAGGCGCCTTGGACACCATTAACAGGCAGCGTCATGCCGCGTGCCACTTCGGTCTGCTGCGCGCGGAAGGCTTCGAGCTTGTCGGCCAGGGCCGAGTCAGTCGTAGCGATGGTGGCGATGGCCGCCAGCGCCGCGTTGGCCGCACCCGCTTCGCCGATGGCGAACGTCGACACCGGAATGCCCTTGGGCATCTGCACGATGGAGAGCAGCGAGTCTTCGCCGCGCAGGTACTTGGACGGCACCGGCACGCCGAACACCGGCACGATCGTCTTGGCGGCGATCATGCCCGGCAGGTGCGCTGCCCCGCCGGCACCGGCGATGATGGCGCGCAAGCCGCGGCCGCGTGCGGCTTCGGCGTAGCGGAACATGTCGTCCGGCATGCGGTGCGCCGAGACGACTTGCGCTTCAAACGGAATGCCGAACTGCGTGAGCATGTCCACGGCGTGGCGCATGATTTCCCAGTCGGAGTTGGAGCCCATCACGACGCCAACAAGCGGAGCGATTTGTGCAGTCATCGTCATCGCTCCAATGTCAGCGCAGGGATTGACCGGTCAGGCGGGTCAGCGCTTCGCGGTACTTGTCGGCGGTCTTTTCGATCACATCGGCGGGCAGTTCCGGCGCCGGTGCCGTCTTCGGCCAGGGCTTGCCGTCGATACGCACGGCTTCGAGCCAGTCGCGCACGAACTGCTTGTCGAACGACGGCGGGTTGGTGCCCACGGCGTACGAATCGGCCGGCCAGAAGCGCGACGAATCGGCGGTGAGCGCCTCGTCCATCAGCGTGAGCGTGCCGTTTTCATCCAGGCCGAACTCGAACTTGGTGTCGGCGATGATGATGCCGCGCGTGGCGGCAAAGTCGGCGGCTTCCTTGTACAAGCGGATGCTGACGTCGCGGATCTGCGCGGCGAGGTCCGGGCCGATGCGGCGCTCGACTTCGTCGAAGGAGATGTTCTCGTCGTGCTCACCCACGTCGGCCTTGGCGGCGGGGGTGAAGATCGGCTCGGGCAGCTTCTGCGCGTTCTGCAGGCCGGGTGCCAGGTGCACGCCGCACACGGCGCCGGTGGCCTGGTAGTCCTTCCAGCCGCTGCCGGCCAGGTAGCCGCGCACCACGGCTTCCACCAGGATCGGCTTCAGGCGCTTGACCACGATGGCGCGGCCGCGCACCTGGTCGACTTCGCTCGGGGCCACCACGGTTTCCGGTGCGATGCCCGTTTCGTGCGTCGGCACGATGTGGCGCAGCTTGTTGAACCAGAAGTCCGACATCTGCGCGAGCACCTTGCCCTTGTCCGGAATCGGTTGGCCGAGGATCACGTCAAACGCCGACAGGCGGTCGGTGGTGACCATCAGCAGCTTGTCGTCGCCAACGGCGTAGTTCTCACGCACCTTGCCGCGGCCGAGCAACGGCAGGCTGGTGATCGACGATTCGTAAAGGGCGGACGATGCAGCGGGGTTGTTAGATGCGGCGGACACGGCGGAACCCGAGATGAGATAAGAAAACGTGGAAGGCCAACATTATACGTGGCCCATGCAATGCAAAACGGCTGGCGCAGTGCCAGCCGTTCGCTAGATGTGACGCGAAATGCTTATTGCACCACTTGCGCCAGCTTGCCGTTGGCGTAGTCAGCGGCCATCACCGACAGGCCGATCGGCTTGATCTTGGCAGCCTGGCCTTCGCAGCCGAACTGGATGTAGCGCGCCTTGCAGACTTGCTTAGCGGCCTCACGGGCGGGCTTGAGCCACTCGCGCGCGTCAAACTTGTCCGGGTTTTCTGCCAGGAACTTGCGCACCGCGCCGGTCATGGCCAGGCGGATGTCGGTGTCGATGTTGATCTTGCGCACGCCGTACTTGATGGCTTCCTGGATCTCTTCGACCGGCACGCCGTAGGTTTCCTTCATCTTGCCGCCGTACTGGTTGATGATGGCCAGCAGCTCTTGCGGCACGGAGGACGAGCCGTGCATCACCAGGTGGGTGTTCGGGATGCGCGCGTGGATTTCCTTCACGCGGCTGATCGCCAGGATGTCGCCCGTGGGCTTGCGCGAGAACTTGTAGGCGCCGTGGCTGGTGCCGATGGCGATGGCCAGTGCGTCGAGTTGGGTGGCCTTGACGAACTGGGCAGCCTCTTCCGGATCGGTCAGCAGCGAAGAATGGTCAAGCACGCCCTCTGCGCCGATGCCGTCTTCCTCACCAGCCATACCGGTTTCCAGCGAGCCCAGGCAGCCAAGTTCGCCTTCCACGGTCACGCCAACCTTGTGGGCCATCTCGACCACGCGGCGGGTGACGTCGACGTTGTAGTCGAAATCGGCCGGGGTCTTGCCGTCTTCACGCAGCGAGCCGTCCATCATGACCGAGCCGAAGCCCAGGTCGATGGCGCCCTGGCAGATTGCCGGGCTTTGGCCGTGATCCTGGTGCATCACCAGCGGGATTTCCGGGTAGGCCTCAACCGCAGCCTGGATCAGGTGCTTGATGAAGGACTCACCGGCGTACTTGCGGGCGCCTGCGCTGGCTTGCAGGATGACCGGCGCGCCGGTTTCCTTGGCGGCTTCCATCACAGCCTGGACTTGCTCCAGGTTGTTCACGTTGAATGCCGGCAGGCCGTAGCCGTTTTCAGCGGCGTGGTCCAGCAGTTGGCGCATGGAAACGAGTGGCATGGTTTTCTCCTATGGGTCGATCTGTATTCGGGTCTCAGGAACGTATCTTGTTTGCATAGCAATCCACGTTCCGTCGTGGGCGTCAGGCCTCAGTGCATGCCGACGCGGACAATCTTGAGTGTGTTGGTGCCGCCGGCCTGGCCCATCGGCTCGCCGACGGTCAGGACGATGAAGTCGCCGCGCTGCACAACGCCGCGCGAGACGAGCAGTTCTTCCGCCTGGTGCAGCGCTTCGTCACGGTCGGTGCTGGTCGCCAGCGGCAGCGCCTGGACGTTGCGGTACAGGGCCATCTTGCGCTGCGAGCCCACGTTGGGCGTCATCGCGTAGATCGGCACATTGATGCCGTGGCGGCTCATCCACAACGCGGTGGCGCCGGAATCGGTCAGCGCCGCAATCGCCTTCACCTGCAAATGGTAGGCCGTGAACAGCGCGCCCATGGCGATCGACTGGTCGATGCGGCTGAACGTCTGGTCGAGGAAATCGGTATCCAGCTGCACCGGCTGCGATTTTTCGGCTTCCGCGCAGATGGCGGCCATGGCCTCGATGGTCTCGACCGGGTAGCGGCCGGCAGCGGTCTCGGCGGAGAGCATCACGGCATCGGTGCCATCCAGCACGGCGTTGGCGACGTCCGACACCTCGGCGCGCGTCGGCACCGGGTTGACGATCATCGATTCCATCATCTGCGTGGCGGTGATGGTCAGCTTGTTGGCTTCGCGCGCGAGCTTGATCATGCGCTTCTGCAGCGCCGGCACGGCGGCGTTGCCCACTTCCACCGCCAAGTCGCCACGCGCGACCATGATGCCGTCGGAGGCCGCCAGGATCTCTTCGAGCACACCCGGGCGGATCGCCTCGGCGCGTTCGATCTTGGCGATCATGCGCGGCTTGTGGTTGTGCGGCGCACCGGCCACCACAGCCAGCTGGCGCGCCATTTCCATGTCGGTGGCGTTCTTCGGGAAGCTGACCGCGACGTAGTCGGCGCCCAGCGCCATCGCGGTCTTGATGTCTTCCATGTCCTTGGCGGTGAGTGCCGGTGCCGACAAGCCGCCGCCCTGGCGGTTGATGCCCTTGTTGTTGGACAAGTCACCGCCGATCTTGACGACGGTTTCAATCTCTTCACCCACCACGCGCTCGACCTGCAGCACGATCAGGCCATCGTTGAGCAGCAGCAAGTCACCCGGGCCGACGTCGCGCGGCAGCTCTTTGTAATCAAGGCCGACGCGCTCCTGGTTGCCCAGTTCGCAGCGCGCGTCGAGCGTGAAGCGGTCACCGGGGCTGAGCGTGATCTTGCCGCTTTCGAACTTACCGACGCGGATCTTCGGGCCTTGCAGGTCGGCCATGATGGCCACCTCGCGGCCCACCGAGCGCGCCACCTCGCGCACGAGCTGCGCGCGGTCGATATGGTCTTGCGCCGTGCCGTGCGAGAAATTCAACCGCACCACATCCACCCCAGCCGCAATCATGCGGGTCAGGATTTCCTGCGTGCTCGATGCAGGGCCAAGGGTGGCAACAATCTTGGTGGCGCGGGTCATGGGCGACGGTGTCTCGTTGATGTTTGTTGTTAGATGACGCGAGGTGAAGCGCAATCAGGCAGCGGCAGGGGCCTTGGCGCGCTGCTCCAGGATGTCCACGGCCGGCAGCGTCTTGCCTTCCAGGAATTCCAGGAACGCACCGCCGCCGGTGGAGATATAGCCCACCTTGTCGGCGATGTTGTACTTCGCGATGGCCGCCAGCGTGTCGCCGCCGCCCGCAATCGAGAAGCCCGACGAAGCAGCAATCGCCTCGGCCAGCACCTTGGTGCCATTGCCGAACTGGTCGAATTCGAACACGCCGACCGGGCCGTTCCACACGATCGTGCCGGCAGCCTTCAGCTGCTCAGCCAGTTGGGCGGCGGTCTTCGGGCCGATGTCGAGGATCATGTCGTCGTCGGCCACGTCAGCCACGTCCTTCACGGTGGCAGTAGCGTTCGCGCTGAATTCCTTGGCACAGACCACATCCACGGGAATGGGCACCGACGCGCCGCGTGCGGCCATCAGGTCGATGATGGTCTTGGCGTCGCCCACCAGATCCGGCTCGGCCAGCGATTTGCCGATCTTCAGGCCCGCAGCCAGCATGAACGTGTTGGCGATGCCGCCGCCAACGATCAGGTTGTCCACCTTGTCGGCCAGCGACTTGAGGATGGTCAGCTTGGTCGACACCTTGGAGCCGGCCACGATGGCGACCAGCGGGCGCTTCGGCGCGCCCAGTGCCTTGCCCAGGGCGTCCAGCTCAGCAGCCAGCAGCGGGCCAGCGCAGGCGATGGGGGCGAACTTGGCGATGCCGTGGGTGGTGGCTTCCGCGCGGTGGGCGGTACCGAAAGCGTCGTTGACGTAGACATCGCACAGCTTGGCCATCTTCTGGGCCAGTTCGTCGCTGTTCTTCTTCTCGCCCTTGTTGACGCGGCAGTTTTCCAGCAGCACGACCTGGCCGGGCGCCACATCCACGCCGTCGACCCAGTTCTGCACCAGCTTCACGTCACAGCCCAGGAGTTCGGCCAGGCGCTTGGCGACGGGTGCCAGCGAGTCTTCCGGCTTGAATTCGCCCTCGGTCGGGCGGCCCAGGTGCGAGGTGACCATCACGGCGGCGCCGGCGCCCAGCGCGGCCTGGATGGCCGGCACGGAAGCGCGGATGCGCGTGTCTTCGGTGATGTTGCCGGCATCGTCTTGCGGCACGTTCAGATCAGCGCGGATAAACACGCGCTTGCCGGCAAGCTTGCCTTCGGAGATGAGATCGGACAGACGCAGGACGTGAGGCATGGCAGCAACGGAAGGAATCACGGAAAACGACGATTTTACCCGATGCGACTGGTCAAAACGTGCGTTTCTCGGCGGATGCTTCCGGGCTCCGCCGTCCTGCTGAGGCCAGTTGGCTGGTGACCTACGCCGGCAATGGCGTGCGACGGCGCAGCCGCATCCAGCCTTCAGCCGAATACAGCGCCAACCCCGCCCAGATCAGCACATAGCCGGCGACCTTAGGCCCGGCAAACGGCTCGTTGTAAAGCCAGACGCCCAGCAGCAGTTGCAGCGTGGGGCTGACGTATTGCAGCAAACCCAACAGCGACAAGGGAATGCGCCGCGCGCCCGCACCGAACAGCAGCAACGGCAACGCCGTCAGCGGACCGGCCAGCGCCAGCAGTAGTTGCATCCCCGGTGATGCGGCCAGGAACGCGTTCTGGTGCTGAGAAGCGAGCCACCCCAGATAGCCCAGCGCCAGCGGAAACAGCAGCAGTGTCTCCAGCGTCAGCCCTTCCAGCGCGCCCAGCGGCGAGGTCTTGCGCAGCAAGCCATACAGCCCGAACGAAAACGCCAGCGCCAGGGCAATCCACGGCAATGTCCCGGCCTGCCACGTCAGCCAGGCCACCCCGCAGGCAGCCAGCGCCACCGACATCCACTGCACCGGCCGCAAACGCTCGCCCAGCACCAGCAGCGCCAGCATCACCACCACCAGCGGGTTGATGAAGTAGCCGAGGCTGGCGTCGATCACATGGTCATGGTTGACGGCCCAGATGTACGTCAGCCAGTTGGCGGCCAACAGCGCGGTACTGGCCGCATAGCGCCCCACCACGCGCGGCTGCGTACGCAGCGCCCACAGCCAGGCCCAATGGCGTTTGGCGAGCAGGATCACCACCATCACCGCCAGCGACCAGATCACCCGGTGCGAGAGGATCTCCACCGGCGACACCGCCTTGAGCAGCTTGAAGTACAGCGGAAACAGGCCCCACATCGTGTAGGCCAGAAACGCGAAGATGGCGCCGTTGCGCGTGGAAGCCGATCCCGACATGGTCACCCCCAAAGGCGCAGCACGGTAAACACCGCCATGCCGACGACCACCATGCCCAACATGCGGCGCGTCGCCACGTAAAACACGGTGGCCACGATGCCGGCCATCAGGCGCGGGTTGGTCCAGCTCGCATCAAAGTGGCCGTGGTTCCAGAGCAGATCCGGCAGCACGATGGCGATGAGCGCTGCGGCCGGTGCAAAGCGCAGCGCATGCTGCAGGCGCGTCGGCAGCGTCATGCGATTGCCCATCGCCAGAAACAGCGAGCGTGTAAACACGGTGACCGCCGTCATGCCGATGATGACCAGCCAGATTTCCAGCGCGCTCATGCGTCGTCCTCGGTAGCAGGGGCCTGGACTGCGCGACGGCGCTGCCATTGCAGGCGGGCAGCAGCCTCATCGGCAGCCAGGCCAGCGGCCATTGCGCCGGTAACGGCGATCACGAGGCTCAATCGATACGGCAGCTTGAACGCGATGAGCGCCAGCACCGCCGCCACGGCCACCGCCATCAGCGCGGCACGGCCACGAATGGTCGACACCATGACAGGGATCAGCGCGAGCGTCCCAGCCAATGCCAGGCCCCACGCATCAGGAAACAGACTCGCCGCGACGATGCCCAGGATGGACGACACCTGCCAGGCCACGAAATTCAGCAGGACCAGGCCCCAGTAGTAGCCCTCCTTGCCCGCTTGCGGCGCTGCAGACGGGTACCGCTGGGTGAACATCACAAACGGCAGATCGCCGTTGAATACGCCCAAGACCACCCGCCTCGCGAACGGCAGATGGCCGAAATGCTGCATCAGCCCCGCGCTGAAGATGATGAAGCGCACGTTGACGATGAACGCCGTCAGCAGCGCCGTCCAGATCGGCAGCCCGGCCGCCAGCAGCGGCAGCACCGCCAGTTGCGACGATCCGGCATACACCAGCAGCGACATGCCGATCGCCTGCGGGAGCGTCAGCACCGATTTGCTCATCGCCACGCCTGTCACCAGGCCCCAGGCAAATACGGGCAACGTCGACGGCGTATAGGCCCGCACGCCGGCCATGAAGCCGTCGCGCTCGGCGGGGTCGATGGCTTGCCAGCGCTGTTGCAGCGCGGCGCTCCAGCGGGCTAGCGCCATTCCGCCCTCGTAAGTGGCGAATGCATCTCTTTTGAATGGGCCGGCCAAAGGCTGCTGGCAGCGCCGGAATACGCAAGGCAGCGCGGGGACGTCGGGGGCGACATGAGTGGCTCGCAGGAAACCTCTGATTATACTTTTTGTATTAAGTGTCTGCTTAACGACAATTGGACGGCGACGGCGATACAACATCGCACCCGCAATTCATGCCTGCTACCACGCGCCGCAACAATCGGCGTTGGCGCGCCCGCCCCCACCCCTTACAATTTCAGCTTTGCCGGCATTTGAGCCTGCCGCATAACAAGACATGGCTGGCCCTGGCCAGACCCTGTCGGCATTTCTCACCTCATCATGACCACGCAAACCGCACCCACGATCGAAATCGGCGCAGACGACCTGCCGCTGCACTGCCCGACCGCCAAGACGCCGGCCTGGAACTACCACCCGCGCGTGTTCCTCGACATCGCCGATACGGGCGAAGCCAAATGCCCGTACTGCGGCACCGTCTACAAGCTGGCCCCCGGCGTCGAACTGAAGGGCCACCATTGAGCCCGATTCACCCGCTGTACGCCGATCAGGCGAGTTGATGATGCGCAAGATCCTGGTAGTTGCTCCCAACTGGATCGGCGACGCGCTGATGGCGCAGCCGCTGTTTGCGCAGATCAAGGCGCGGCACCCGCGTGCGCAGATCCACGCCATCGCCCCGAAGTGGGTGGCGCCCGTGCTCGCGCGCATGCCGGAAATCGCCCGCGTGCTGCCCACCGAACTGGCGCACGGCAAGCTGCAGCTCGGCAGCCGCACGATGTTCGCGCAGCAGCTCAAGAACGAAACGTTCGACGCGGCTTATGTGCTGCCGAATTCGTTCAAGAGCGCGCTGATCCCGTGGCTGGCCGGCATTCCGCTGCGCATCGGCTACAAGGGCGAATCGCGGCTGGGCGTGCTGAACGTGCGTTACCCGAATCCGCCCAAGAGCGAGCGTCCGCCAATGGTGCAGCACTACGCCGCACTGGCCTTCAAGCCCGGCGCCAAGCTGCCCGACACGCTGCCCGATCCCAAGCTGAACGTGGACGTGCAGCGCGTGGCGGCCACCTCGGCCAAATTCGGTATCGCCGGCAATGCGCGGCTCATCGCCTTCTGCCCGGGTGCGGAATACGGCCCCGCCAAGCGCTGGCCCGCCGAGCACTTTGCCGAACTCGCGCAGATGCTGCGCCGCTCGTTCCCGTACGCGCAGATCATCACGCTCGGCTCCGGCAAGGACCGCGAGATGGCCGACGCCATCGTCGAACGCGCGCCGTTCGTGCGCAACCTCTGCGGCGAGACCTCGCTGGATGAGGCGATCGACCTGCTCGCGCGCTCCGAGGCGGCCATCTGCAACGACTCGGGCCTGATGCACGTGACCGCAGCCCTGGGACGCCCGCAGGTGGCCGTATTCGGCTCCAGCGACCCGCGCCACACGCCGCCGCTGTCGCCCGCTGCGAGTATCATGTGGCTCCATCTGGAGTGCAGCCCGTGTTTTGCACGCGAATGCCCGCTGGGCCACTTGCGCTGCCTGCGCGACATCGGCCCCGAGATGGTCTTTCATGAATTGCGCCGGCTGCTGCAACCGCAGTAACCACCGCGCGCCCCTCCCCCCAACCTTCGCCCGCCATGCCACGATTTGCCCGCCTGTTCGAAGCCGCCGAGGATATCCTCGAAGCCTATCGCGATGCGCTCAAGCGCCGCGATGCCGACGGTGCGCTCAAGCTGTGGCTGGATGAGGATTCGGTGAGCTTCATCCTGCCCGACGGCCAGCGCCTGCACGGCCACGAGCAACTGCGCGGCTGCCTCGATGCGCTGGTCGAGAAGAACCCGGTGTGGATCGAATGCCTCAGCCAACAGGTGCACTCGTCGCTGGGCGTGTCGATTTTCGAGGCGACCGAAGCACTGCGCTTCTCCGCCACCGCGACCGAGGCGGACCTGTACGTGCACACGACCTACGTGCTGATGCAGAACCACGAAGGCTGGCGTATCGCCCACGTGCACTCCAGCCAAGCCGCTGAAGAACGCGTGGCGGCCTCCATCGCCAGCGTCACGCACTCGCTCCACTAAGCCCGCCGCACTGGCGTGGCCGCCGTATCGCTTGAAGATGCATCCGCTTCGCCACGCCGCCCCTGCTGATCTCAACCTTGGCGCCCTGCTCGCGGGGCCGTTTGAGCCGCACGCATTCCGCTCGCCGTGGTGGCTGATCGGAGGCAATGCGCAGACCATCGTGCCGGCGCGCCTGTGGCGCTTTCCGCGCATCACGTATCGGCGCGAGCGCTGGACCACGCCCGACCACGACTTCATCGACCTCGACTGGGCCACGCACGATGCCGACGCGCATGCGCCGCTCGTCGTCATGTTCCACGGGCTGGAAGGCGACTCACGCAGCCACTACGCACGGCTGCTCATGGATGCCCTGCGTGCGCGCCGCTGGGCCGGCGTGATCCCGCACTTTCGCGGCTGCTCCGGCGAGATGAATCTCGCCCCACGCATGTACCACTGCGGCGATGGCGCGGAGATCGGCTGGATTCTTGAACGCCTCTATCGTGAGCACTGCGCGCCGCAGGGCCGCAAGCTGCTGGCCGTCGGCATCTCACTGGGCGGCAATGCGCTGCTGTGCCATCTGGGGGAACGTGGTACCGACGCCCGTTGCGTGAGCGCCGCAGCAACCGTATCTGCGCCCCTGGACATGCGGGCCGGTGGCGCCGCGCTGTCCCAAGGCTTCAACATGGTCTACACGCGTATGTTCCTGCGCACGCTCAAGGTCAAGGCCAGCGCCAAGCTCGATCAACACCCTGGCCTGTACGACCGCGCCGCGATGCTCGCCACGCGCAACCTCGGCGAGTTCGACAACCTCGTCACCGCGCCGCTGCATGGTTTTCGCGATGTGCTCGACTACTGGACGCGCGCGTCGTCCAAGCCCGTGCTGCACGAGGTGCGCGTGCCCACGCTGGTACTGAACGCGCGCAACGATCCGTTCCTGCCGGGCCAGCACTTGCCCGGCCCCGCAGACGTGTCGCCCGACATCGTGCTCGACCAACCACTGCACGGCGGCCACGTCGGCTTTCTACTGCGCAATGACGCCGGCCTGCGCCACCTCGCCGGCCGCGTCGACTGGATGCCCGCGCGCGTGCTGCGCTTCTTCGATGACGTGCTGGGCCGTGCGCCCCACGAAGACGCCCATGGATGACATCGTCCGCCAGGCCATGGCCAAGTGGCCCAACGTGCCGGATTGCTTCGGTTGGCTCGCGCTGGACCGCCGCGGCCAATGGCGCATGCGCAACGAGTTTGCGCAGGCCAACAAGCTGTCGGGCGATCCGATCCGCCATGCGCCGCTCGTCGACTTCATCGTCCGCAATTACGCGCATGACGATGCCGGCCGCTGGTTCTTCCAGAACGGGCCGCAACGCGTGTTTGTTGAACTCGACTACACGCCGTGGATCGTGCGACTGGTCCCAGACGGCGAAGCGCACGTCTTCACGACCACGACGGGCGCCGCCTTTGCGCCCACTGGCTGCTTTACCGATGAGCGCGGCAATGTGCTGCTCTCTGGCCATGTAGCGGGACGCGAAGCCGAAGACACCATCGCCGTGCTGCACGATCACGACCTGGAGCCGTTTTCCGCGTTGGCGCAGTGGCATGGCGAGGCATGCGGCGCCGCGCTCGGCACGCTCACCGCCGGCGCGCAGCCCTTTGACATCGAACCCATCCACAGCACGGAAGTCGCGCGGCGCTATGGGTTCGTGCCTCACCCGGCCGGATAGCGCGCCCTACTTCGGCAGCGCTTTCTCCTCGGCCTTTTCTTCCTTGTACTGTCGCTCCATCTGGTGCAGACGCGCGTCGACTTCAGACAGCGTGTAGAAATCCGCATCCCCCGCATCACGCGCGAGCTTGAGTTGTTCGACGGCCGAGCCCCAGGCACCGTCACGCGCATACTTCTCAGCCAGTGCACGATGCTGCTCGACACGCCTGCCCTGATCGGCATACGCGCGGGCCAACATATCCCACCAGATCGATTGCGCAGGGTCTTCGCGGGCCTTGTCCTTCAGATACGGAATGGCGTCGTTCGTGCGGCCAGCCGCCAGCAGCGTCTGTGCGTACGTGAGACCGACCGCGCGTGAGAGCGGATACGCCGTCAGCGCCGCACGTGCGAGCGTCAGGGCCTCCGGCGTGCGGTTGCGAGCGCGCGCCAGCTCGATCGCCGTGACGTCGAGATCCGCACTGCCCGATGTGATGCCCGGGATGTTGCCGTACAACCGACGCGCTTCAAGTAACGCCTGATCCGCTTCGTCCAACCGCCCTGCCAGTTGATTGGCGACAGCGACGCCATACCACAGCGCAGCACGCTTCTCGACCGGCGCATCCGGCGCCGACGACAACTGCGAGCGCATTGCATTGCGCACGTCGAGGTACGCGCTGGTAGACGTCTCCTGCAACACGCGGGCCCGCGCCTTGGCAAAGCCGAACTCCGGCCGACGGGGCTGACGTGGATGCGGCAAGCCGCGCGCGCGATCTTCCATGTCGGCGATGCGCTCGCCGGTCAGCGGGTGGGTGCGCGCATAGCCGGGAATCACGCCTGTGTCGGCAATGTTGGTCACGCGCTGTAGGCGGCGGAAGAAGTCCGGCATGCCATCGGGGTTGTAGCCTGCACCGGTGAGCAGCGTGAAGCCGACGCGGTCGGCCTCGCGCTCGGCACTGCGCGAGAACGCAAGCTGGTTCGACACCGCCGCCGCTTGGCCGCCCATCGCCAGGGCTTGTGCGGCATCGCCGCTCTTGGTGGCCGCCAAGCCGGCAAGCAGAATGGATGCCAGCGCAATCCACATCGACTCGCCCGACTTGTCGATACCGCGCGCAATGTGCCGCTGCAGCACGTGGCCGATTTCGTGGCCCAGCACAGACGCCAGCTCTGATTCGCTGTCCGTGGCCACCAGCGTGCCCGTGTTCACACCGATATAGCCGCCCGGCATCGCAAACGCGTTGATGCCCGGATCCCGCACCGCAAACAGCTCAAAGCTCGACGCCGACGTGCTGCCCGCGACATGCTGCCGTCGCGCCGCCTCGATCAGCTTGTAGCCGATGCCGTTGAGGTAATCGGTCAGCAGCGGATCGGGCACGTAATCCGGGTCTCGGCGAATCTGCCGCATCACCCGATCGCCCAGGCGGCGCTCCATTTCTGGCGATAGCGCCGCGGTGGATGGGTCACCCATGTCTGGCAACTCATACGTTGGCGCATCAATGACGGTCGGATCCTTCTGCAGATACGGCGATTGGCGACCGATCTGCACGCTGCGGTTCAAGTTGCTTTGCACTTGATCAGCGGCCGCCGCCGAATCCAACTCCAGATGCGTCGAGGCCATCGGCGCCGAAGCCGCTACCTGCGCCCAACTAGGCAAGGGCAACGGCGCGAGCCACGTCGACAACAGCACAGCAGCCGTCAGCTTGCGAGCGCGCGGCCGAAAAATGGAAAGCGTCATACGGAAAGCAGGGAGTGCGGAATCAGCGCGACGACATCGCCGCAAGCCGGGTGCTTGCTATCATAAAACGCTTCGCACTCTGCTCCGCAAATCGCGCTGTCACCCATGTCGCAACTCACCCATTTCGATTCCGCCGGACAAGCCCATATGGTCGACGTCGGCGACAAGGCCGTCACGCATCGCGTGGCCGTGGCCACCGGCACGATCCGCATGCTGCCCGAGACGTTTGCGCTGGTGCGCGATGGCACTGCCAAGAAAGGCGATGTGCTGGGCATTGCGCGCATTGCGGCGATTCAAGGCTCCAAGCGCACGTCGGATTTAATTCCGCTGTGCCATCCGTTGGCGTTGACCAAGGTGGCTGTTGATTTTGACCTGGACGAGGCGGCGAGCACTGTCCGCTGTACGGTTCGTGCTGAGACGCGCGGGCAGACTGGGGTGGAGATGGAGGCGTTGACTGCGGTGCAGGTCGGCCTGCTCACCATCTATGACATGTGCAAGGCCGTGGATCGAGGGATGGTGATTGGGGATGTGCGGTTGATGGAGAAGCGGGGGGGGAAGTCGGGGGAGTGGGTGGCTGACTAAAGAGCGTCTTTCGACGCTCGTCTAACTGGCCTTGTGAATCAGCGGCAGTCTGCGGGCGAAATGTCGCGTGACAATGTCGGATTGCTGGTGATTGCAGCGGTTCCGACGCGAACATCAACACCCGCCGCATAACAGTCCCAGCGGATTGGGCCCACCGGCCTTTGTCCGGCAACCAATGCCGTCCCATCCGAGGTAGGCTTCAGTACCAGTCGATTCGCCGTATCAGGAGCGACGTTGGCGGCGTACTGAATGGTAATTTCCCCATTTGTATCGCTAATCGTAACTCCGTTCGCCAGGACATTGCGAGTTGCAGTTCCGCTTGGGGTATATCCCTGGTCAAGCTGTGCGGCACCCGCATTGGCATTTTCCGCCACGATGGCCTTCACTCCAGTCGCGAGAGCCAAACCCTCTGACACACGCGACCGTGCCATGTAGTCCTGATACGCTGGCACCGCAAATGACGCCAGGATGCCAACAATAGCAACCACGATCATCAGCTCGATGAGGGTGAAGCCGCGCTGGCGCCGAAGGTTGTGTCGATATTGAACTCGCATAGATTTCTCCACATTTATGATTCACTTCACTCGGAAGTCCGAAGTGACGCGAGATTAGTGGACATCGTTGCAAGATAGATCTCAGACAACCAATTTTTACCAGCGCATAATCCAGTTCTTAAAAATCAATCTCGTGCTTAAATTCAGAAAATTTACATTGAATTCCCATTCAATCGGCGCTAGCGAGCAGTTTTTCAGATTTCAGACGCGCACAGAAATGCTTTAAGCCGCCAACGTTGCGCTCGCAGGTCTGGCTTAGCAAGGCACTTTGCGCAGCGAAATCTGTCCAGTAGTGACTGTGAAGACGCCGGACCTGAATGACGGCTTCTTCATTCTTACCTTCAAACGCAAGCGCCAGTGCGTACCGTTGGATCGTCGAGGATGCGGGGTAGAACTGCACCGCCTGCCTTTCAAGTTTCACCAGCGAGGGCGCTGTTTGCTCGGTGACGGACGCGTTCATGGCTACGACCAATGTTGCGTAAGGGGTGAGCAACATGGGGCCACCGGAGTGTCCGGCCGATTCGATACGGGCACCCGGCGTGAAATAGAGCCGTTCGAGCACACGGTAATCCGCCCAGAGACGGACCAGAAGCACCGCCCCGAGAACAACGATCACCCCCGAGAACCCCCAGGCGACGGGCGGCGAAGGAAACCGTAGTGTCTTGCTGTCGAGCAAGCCCAGAACGAAGGCGAACGGGAACAGAAAAAAGACGTAGTGAAGCGGGTACTCCAGCAACGAGTGCACGAGCATCACGGCAATCACGGCGGACAGGAATGCCACGTCCGGAGACCGCAGTCGCTTCGGCAGATCAAACGCCCACCACGCCAGCGGAACCAACACCGCCAGCAAACCCGCCACACCCGCCTTTGCCAATAGGTCCAGCACGATGTTGTGTGCATTCATCGACATCTCGACCTGGCCAACCGTGTCGGTTTGCACGTATTGATTCCAGGCGTAGTCGCCCCAGCCGCCGCCAAACCACGGATGCGCGAGGAAGATGTGCCAAGCATGCTTCCAGAGCAGCGGGCGCAGGCCAACGCCCTCCTGCATGCGCTGGCCCATAGACCCCGGCAAATCCAGAGCCCAAGCGTTATTAGCGAGTGCGATCAACCAGCCCCAGCTTTGATACGCCAGCGCAAGCAGCAGCACCGGGCCACAGAGTGCAAACAAACGCATCGGCCAAGCACGGCCCCGCGTTTCTGCGGCAAGCGGTATGCCGGCCAACAGGCCAACCACCGCAATGTGGATCCATGTCACCCGCGAGAACGTCAGTGCCATGCCCAGCAGCAAGGCAAGCACGGCAACCGTCAGCAGACCGAGCCACTTCCGGTGGCGATGGCTCAGGAAGAGACATGCTGCCAACCCGAACGCGAGATAGGTACCAACGTGATTGGGTTGATTCAGATTGCCCCACATACGTCGCGCGCTGCCAGTCGGGGTCATTGAGAAGAAGGGCTCCGGCAAGTTCGGCACACGGAACACTTGCACCAGCTCGATGGCCACTGTCAGCAGGCCGCCAATGATGACGGCAACTGCGATGGCATCCAACACGCCCGGCAGATCGCGACACCGCGCGCCTAACCCGCAGATGACTGCCGCCGCCAGCAACGCCGCGATGGCTCCGGAAGAGAAGAATGGGTTGAGCGGTGGCGCAATCGCCAGTTGCAGGATCAACACGGCAATCAATGCCAGTGGCGCAAGCGCGGCTCTCGGTAAGCCAACGGATTGGCCCCACGTGGCGCCCAATACCGCCACCGCCAGCGCGATCCAGCATGCGGTTGCCACCCACTCCGAATAGAACGTGGGGATCGGATAGGTATGTGGCGCGACCAGGAACGGGATCACCCAGCATGCCCCCAGGGCCAGCCAGACTGGTAACAACAGAACTGAGAATCGGCGCATCGGTGAGTAGGACTGCGGAGATGCTGGAAACGAAAAGAGCGCCCGGAGGCGCTCTTGCTAGGCGGGCTAGTTTAGCTTAGGGGCCATGCTCAGCACTAGGCTGAGGCATTCATAGGCGGGAAATCAGCTTGGCAACGTCTTCTAATACCGTCGCGACAGTGATGGGGACACACGTACGCTCAATCTGCACCGACAAGCAGTTTCTCTGCCTTGAGCCTTGAGCAGAAAGCTTCGAGCCCCTCCACCTCCTTGGCGCAGGCGGACGTCAACGACCGCGATTGTTGGGGATATTCCGCCCAATACTGATCGTGTAACCGCCGGACCTGGGTGACGGCTTCCTCGGTCTTCCCTTGAAATGCCAACGTCATCGCCCAGTGCTGAACTGGGCCCGGACCAGGGTAAAACCGCACCGCTTGGTGCTCGATTGCGGCCAAGAGCGGAGCCATTTCTCGTGTTACGGCCGCGTTGTTAGCAATCGATAGGTTACCGTAGGGAACCAGCAGCAATTCCCCACTCTGCTGATAGCGCGGCAACGCCGTTGCCATGTCATCGAGCGAGTAAAACAGCTGCTCGACAGAGCGATAGTCGATCCACATCCGCCCCGTCAACACGACGCTGCAAACGGTGAACACACCGACCAGCATCCACGTCATGTTGGGCGAGGGAAAGCGGAGCTGACGCTCGTCCACGTATCCCAATGCAAAAGCAAAGGGCAGCAGGAAATACAGGTAATGCAGCGGATATTCCAGCATCGAATGCGCTGCCGTGACCAAGATGATGGCGTAGAGAAAGGCAAGCTCTGGTGTGACGCGACGCTTGCATGCGGCCAGCAGCAGCGCAAAAAATGGCAGCGCGACTGCCAGCAACCCGACAACGCCCACCTTGGCCATCAAATCCAGCACGATGTTGTGCGCATTCATGGCCATTTCAACGCGGCCAAGGACATCGGTCTGAACGTACTGATTCCAAGCGTAGTCGCCCCAACCGCCCCCCAGCCACGGATGCGACAAGAAAATGTGCCATGCGTGGTTCCACAACAGCATCCGCGCCCCAACGCCTTCACCCATGCGCTCACCTAGCGAAGATTGCAGCCCCAAGCTCCACAGCACATTGGCATAAGCAACCAGCCAGTTACACACCCCATAGGCCAACACTAGGCCAGCCACCGGCGCACACATTTTTGCCCAGCGACGAGCACCTTGCGCCTCCGCAGACCAAGCCAATCCGGCAAGCCCGCCGACCAGCACGATATGCACCCACGTCACGCGGGAAACAGTGAGCGCCATGCCCAACAACAAGACGACGCAGACACCTGTCAGCACAACACGCAGGTGCTGACGCTTATGCGCCAGAAAGAAACACGCCGCCAATGCAAACGCCAGATAAGAGGCCACATGGTTGGGTTGATTCAGGTTTCCATGCATGCGGCGGCCAATGCCGGGTGGCGTGACCGAGAAGAACGCGCTGGGTAAATTCGGAACCCGAAACAGTTGCAACAACTCAATCACCACCGTCAGCAACGCGCCGACGATGATGGCCACCGCAACAGCATCCAAAACGTCAGGCACCCTACGGCACCATGCCCCGAAGCAGCAGATGACTAGGGCCGCAAGCAAGGCCACGATAGCCGCAAATGAAAAGAACGGATTCAGCGGCGGAGCAACGTTCAATTGCAAGATCAACACCACGATCAATGCCAGTGGTGCGAGCACAATTCTGGGCACTTCAACGGTTTGGCCCCACGTGGTCCCCAATATCGCCAGCGCGAATGCGATCCAACAAACGGCTGCTACCGACTCTGAATAGAACGAGGGAATGGGGAAAGTATGCTTTGTCACCAAAAATGGGATTACCCAACATGCCCCAAGGGCTAACCAGACTGGCAGTAACGAAATGGAGAATCGACGCATCTGTAAATAGGGGCAAGAAAGGCTTGAAACAAAAAAAGCGCCCGAAGGCGCTCCTGTTGGTTAACTCAGTTTAACGCAACAGTTGACCCAGGCGCAGCAGTCACGGGGGCTAATCGCTCAGTCAAAACCATCGACCGGCGCATACCCCTTAACCATGCCCTGAGCATCGAGCAACACAACCCATGCATCCAGTTGCTTTCGGCTCACCAACGGCAAATAAAAGAGTTGATCAAGCGGCAGGCCGGTTTTTTGCGCAGCTTCGTCAACGACAGCCTGCTTGCCCTGCGGCAGCTTGGCTTTCAACTCGACGAGCTTCTTCATGCGTTGCTGCACCACTGGCCGGCTTTTTTCGTAGCTTTGCCACCAACCCGGGCGGGCACTCGGTTGTAGACCTTGGAGCGATATGTCGAGGCTTTTCAAAGCCTCATCGTCATCTTTGGGAGGGCGCGTTCCCAGAAGGACTGGGCCCGTCCATGACAGCGCTTGGAATTCAGACGGAGCCTGTGGCAAATCGCTTGCGTTGATTTCCGCCGCGGAAACTGCCACCAAGCGATCCGTTTCAAAAGCCAAGACCACTGGGCGAGCCAGGCTCACACTGTAGAGCCCATACACCAATGCGGCCAATTGCACCAACGCCACCAAAGACAAATCCAACGTCAATGTGCGGCGTGATTTGGCCGGGTTGACCAGTACAGCCGTGAGCAGCGGACCACAAACCACATCCACACCCACCATGACCCAGAAGAGATGCTGGCCGCCAGACAATACCCGGAAAGGGTAAGGGAACCATACCCCCAAAACGACGGCTGCCGCCGCCAGTGCAAGCAGCACACTCAAGCCCAGATGAAGACTTGCCGCTCGAATGGCTGCGCGAACCCTAACG
Organism: Ralstonia sp.; assembly: GCA_039592975.1. Lineage (GTDB taxonomy): Bacteria > Pseudomonadota > Gammaproteobacteria > Burkholderiales > Burkholderiaceae > Ralstonia. The sequence goes on from JBCNQE010000017.1 coordinate 107,390, forward strand.
TGATTCAACATTGCAGAAAAAAATCGTAGTCCAAAAAAAAGGATTTCGGTTTCCCGAAATCCTTTTCCGAACACTTCCCAAGATTTAACCTAGGAAATTACGTCCTATTAACGGCATTCTGCGGGAGCGTACTTTGCCAGAATCGTAGCGTTAGCAGTGCCGGTAAAACCGTCAACTGCCGCCTTGCCCGCGCTATAGCAAGTCCACTTGATAGCCGTTGCAGGCGGAGTACCTGCCACCAACGGGGCACCGGCAGCCGACGGCGCCACAACCAGTTGGTTGCTACCAGCCGGCACCATCGAAGAAGGATACGCCACGGTGATGACCCCAGCAGCGGTGTCTCCGACAACGCTGAGCACGTTCTTGGAAACCAGGCCAGTGGTTCCAGTAACAGCCGTGTAGCCATTCAGCCCGCAGCTGGCGCCAGAGTTGCACGACGTTGCCGTGCCGTTCGAACTCGTTGGCATGGTTGCAAACAAGCCGCCGCTCGCAGCAGGCGTACCGTTAGCAGCATTGTCCGCCACGACGGGCTTCAGGCCTGCGGCCAACACCAGACCTTCCGACACTTTCGTGCGGATGGTGTAATCCTGATAAGCCGGCAGCGCGATGGCAGCCAGAATACCGATGATCGCGACCACGATCATCAGTTCGATCAGCGTGAAACCCTTCTGGACACGCTTGTTGAGTCGCATCGACTTCATGAAATCCCCCGGATTGTTTGGTTAAAGATGATGCGTGGGGAATAGAGCATGGACCGTGCCAGCCGAAAAAGCGTGCTTGTCAGCGAAAAGCTGACGCGGTTCGTATGAGCGACGTGACAGACTGTGACACGTTTTGACACCAATTGACGAAGTTCGTCAATTTGCGGTGCATAGATCACTTATACGTGCTGCGCCGTCCGTCGAGTCAACCATCGGCCAAGCGCCACGATAAGCAGCGCGCCTAGCAGGCCAGCTACCACATCCGCATACGGCACAGCACTCTCAAACCAAGCCGCGTCCACCGGATCCGTCACCAACATGTCCCCCGCCAGATAACCCAGCAACGCCGCCCCCAACGTCACAATCACCGGAAACCGCGCCATCACCCCCACCAGCAGCGTGCTGCCAAAGACGATAAACGGCACCGACAATCCAAGCCCCAGCACCAGCAACAAAAACGTCGTCCCCGGCGGCCCCTTCTCTGCAGCAGCGGCCACGGCCACGACGTTATCGAGTGACATCACCAAATCAGCAATCAAGATGGTCTGAATCGCGGGCCACAAGCCGTCGCGTTGATGGTGATTCGCAGCCTCTTCTTCCGCTTCCGTCAGCAGCTTCACGCCGATGTAGACGAGCAGCACCGCCCCAATCGTTTTCAGATACGGCAACGCGAGCAGCTTGACGGCGAGGATGGTCAGCACGATGCGCAATACGATGGCGCCCGCGCTACCCCAAAAAATAGCCGCCCTCTGCTGGCGCTTGGGCAGATTGCGCGCAGCCAGCGCGATGACGACCGCGTTGTCACCCGACAGCACGACGTTGGTCAAGATGATGGAGCCGAGTGCGAACCAGAATGCGCTTGAGGTGAGCGCCATAGTGTTCCTGAAGCTGTTCTTATTGGACGGATGATCTGCTTATACACATGTCGTGCCGGGATCGCACGTTGCATGAGCGACGAGACTCGCGCCCAAACAAAAACGGGAGCCGAAGCTCCCGTTCTCGCACAACCTCAAACCTTGCCGATTACAGCATCGCCTTGAGCAGACGTGCCATTTCCGACGGGTTCTTGGTGGTCTTGATGCCGCACTCTTCCATGATGTCCAGCTTGGCTTGTGCCGTGTCGGCACCGCCCGAGATCAGCGCGCCGGCGTGGCCCATGCGCTTGCCCGGAGGCGCGGTCACGCCAGCGATGAAGCCCACCACCGGCTTCTTCATGTTGTCCTTGATCCAGTAAGCCGCGTTGGCTTCGTCCGGACCACCGATCTCACCGATCATGACCACGGCGTCCGTTTCCGGATCGTCGTTGAACATCTTCATGACGTCGATGTGCTTCAGACCGTTGATCGGGTCGCCGCCGATACCGACTGCCGACGATTGGCCCAGGCCCAGCGCGGTCAGCTGGCCCACGGCTTCGTACGTCAGCGTGCCCGAGCGCGACACCACGC
>JBCNQE010000018.1:0-93694 GCA_039592975.1 Ralstonia sp.
GCGTGATCAGGCCCGGGCAGTTCGGGCCCAGCAGCAGCGTCTTGCTGCCGGCCTTACGCATCTTGTCCTTGACCATCATCATGTCGCGCACGGGGATGCCTTCGGTGATGCAAACCACCAGGTCCAGCTCGGCCTCAACGGCTTCCCAGATGGCGTCAGCGGCGCCTGCGGGCGGCACGTAGATCACCGACACGGTTGCGCCGGTCTGTGCCTTGGCGTCCTTGACGGTTGCGTAGATGGGAATGCCTTCGAAGTCTTCGCCGGCCTTCTTGGGGTTCACGCCGGCCACGAAGGCGGCCTTGCCGTTGGCGTAGTCGCGGCAGCCGCGGGTGTGGAACTGGCCGGTCTTACCGGTGATCCCCTGGGTGATGACCTTGGTGTCTTTGTTGATCAGAATCGACATGCTGTAATCCTTTTATGCAGCGAGCCGCCCCACTAGGCGCGACTCGCATTCGCGTATGGTTGGGTCAGCGGGCGGCTTACTTGCCGGCGGCTGCGGCCACGACCTTCTCGGCGGCCTCTGCCATCGTGTCGGCGGCGATGATGGGCAGACCCGAGTCGGCCAGCATCTTCTTGCCGAGGTCTTCGTTGGTACCCTTCATGCGCACGACCAGCGGCACCGACAGCGACACAGCCTTCGCCGCAGCGATCACGCCTTCGGCGATCACGTCGCAACGCATGATGCCGCCGAAGATGTTGACCAGAATGGCCTTCACGTCCGGGTTCTTCAGCATCAGCTTGAAGGCTTCGGTCACCTTCTCGGTGGTGGCACCGCCGCCCACGTCGAGGAAGTTGGCCGGCTCGCCGCCGAACAGCTTGATGGTGTCCATGGTGGCCATGGCCAGGCCGGCGCCGTTCACCAGGCAGCCGATGTTGCCGTCGAGCGAGATGTAAGCCAGGTCGAACTTCGAGGCTTCGATTTCAGCCGGATCTTCTTCATCCAGATCGCGATAAGCGACGATTTCCGGGTGACGGAACAGCGCGTTCGAGTCGAAGTTGAACTTGGCGTCCAGCGCGATGACCTTGCCGTCGCCGGTCAGGATCAGCGGGTTGATTTCGGCTTGCGAAGCGTCGGTTTCCCAGAATGCCTTGTACAGGCCTTGCAGGGCTTGGCGGGCTTGCGCGATCGAAGCATCCGGTACGCCGATCTTGCGGGCGATATCGTCAGCGTCAGCGTCGGTCAGGCCGGTCGACGGTTCGATGATCAGCGTGTGGATCTTTTCCGGGTGCGATTCGGCAACTTCTTCGATGTCCATGCCGCCTTCGCTCGAGGCCATCAGCGCGACCTTCTGCGACACACGGTCCACCACCAGCGACACGTACAGTTCCTTCTTGATGTCCGCGCCTTCTTCGATCAGCAGGCGCTTGACCAGCTTGCCTTCCGGACCGGTCTGGTGCGTCACCAGCGTCATGCCCAGGATGCTGCTGGCGTATTCCTTGACCTGCTCCATGCTCTTGGCAACCTTCACGCCGCCGCCCTTGCCACGGCCACCCGCATGAATCTGTGCCTTCACGACCCACACCGGGCCGCCCAGGGTTTCAGCAGCCTTGATGGCCTCGTCGACCGAGAAGGCCGGAATGCCGCGCGGAACCGGCACATTGTATTTGCGCAGGATTTCCTTGCCTTGGTACTCATGGATATTCATGCGTGTTTCCTTTGCTAGGCAGAGTGAGTGTGATGAATGTTGAAAAACGCGAGCGGCACAGAATCGTCAGGACGACGGTTCCGGCGACGGCTCGGTAGCTGGCGGTAGGATTTTGGTTTCGGGCTGGTAGGCGAACCAGCGCGGATAATGCTTGCGGACCACCTCGCCCTCTAGGTGCAGGGCATGGCAGCCATGGAGTTGATACGGTGGCGTTTCGCCGGGCTCAATCGGCCGGTGGTCGTTGGAGTTGTCACGCACCGGAAAGACATCGCCCGCAAAAGCCTGGATGGCAGCGGTCGGCAGCACGCCGCACAGCTCGGTCAGGTGCGTACACCCCGCCACGCCGCCGAGTCTCTCACGCGAGGCCTTTCGAAAACCCTTCATCAGGTTCAGGCCGATGAGCTTGCGGTAAGCCGGGCCAATCGTGTCGCAATGTGTGGGGTACGGCACCCAATCAGAACACGCCTCGGCATCCACGACGGTCATGCTGGTGTCGATGGTCACGCGCAGCCACAGGTCGTGCAGCGGCTGGCCTTCGGGGCGGACGTTGCCACCGGCAAGCGCGATGTCACGCGGCTTGGCATCGGTCAGGCGTGCCTCGATGTCCCACAGGCCGTCTTCCCGCAAATAGGCCTCCACCGTGATGGCACGGCGGTGACGCATGACGCGCGGGACGGGGGCAGACAAAGGCATGAACCAGACAGACCGATAGGACCGATGGAGGTAGGCGCGCAAATGTGCCGCGCAGCACCTGTAGAACGTACGTGGCTGCGCAGTCGCCGCCACTCACGAGCACAACCGCCCTGCCACGGTAGTAGAGGGCGATATCGAAGCCTTGGATTTTAACACGTCGTCACGACCGAACCGGGTCAGTTGCTGCAATGCGGCGGCGGCGTGATGACAACAACCCAAAATGGCGCAACGCGCAGGATCTGCGCACGGCAGGATTGTCCGCGCAGATTGTCGCAAGATCGGCGACGTTCACGCCGGATCGTCACCGTCATCCAGCAGCTCATCCGCCCCCGCGATGATGCGTGACACCACGGCACGGGAGAAACCGCGCGCCATCATGTAGCGGACCTGCTTGGCGCGCTCGGCTAGGTCAGCAGGTGGGCGGCCGAAGCGCTTCTCCCACAACGCCTTGGCCCGTGCGGCCTCGGTGCCCTGCAGCTGGATCTTGACCTCGCCGAGTGTCTCTTCGCTGAGTTGATGCGTTTTCAGTTCCTGCATCAGCCGCGCAGTGCCATAGCGGCCAGCGCGACGGTGCACCACGCTTTCGGCAAAGCGGGTGTTGGAAAGCCAGTTCTCACCTTCGAGCCAATCCAGCAGCGCGTCCACCTCTTCGGCGGATTCGGCATGCGGGGCCAGCTTGCGACGCAGTTCGGCGCGGCTGTGCTCGCGCCGGGACAGATAGCCCAGCGCACGCGCTTTCAGCGACAAGGGCTGACGCGGCAATGGCATACGTTCAGATGCACCAGAGAAGAAAAAACGCCCGCCGTTGGGGGACGGCAGGCGTATGAAGCTCGATAGAACCGCCGATCTACGCCGACGGCCAACCCAATTACTCTTCGCCGACTTCCTCGGCCACCACGACGGCGTCCATCGGCGTCACACCCAGGACTTCGCGGACCTTGTTCTCGATCTCGCGGGCCAAGTCGGGGTTCTCACGCAGGTATTCGCGGCAGTTGTCGCGGCCTTGGCCGATGCGCTCGCCGCCGTAGCTGTACCAGGCGCCGGACTTCTCGACCACCTTGGCTTCCACGCCCAGGTCGATGATTTCGCCCTCGCGCGACACGCCTTGGCCGTAGAGGATGTCGAAAATTGCCTCGCGGAACGGCGGCGCCACCTTGTTCTTGACGACCTTGACCTTGGTTTCGTTGCCGACCACGTCGTCGCCCTTCTTGATCGAGCCAATGCGGCGGATATCCAGACGCACCGAGGCGTAGAACTTGAGCGCGTTACCGCCGGTGGTGGTTTCCGGCGAACCAAACATCACACCGATCTTCATGCGGATCTGGTTGATGAAGATGACCATGCAGTTGGTCTTCTTGATCGTGCCGGTCAGCTTGCGCAGGGCCTGGCTCATCAGGCGAGCCTGCAGGCCGGGCAGCGCGTCGCCCATTTCGCCTTCGATTTCCGCCTTCGGCACCAGAGCAGCCACCGAGTCGATCACGATCAGATCGACGGAGCCCGAACGCACCAGCGCATCGGCAATTTCCAGCGCCTGTTCACCGGTGTCCGGCTGAGAGATCAGCAGATCCGGCACGCTCACACCGATCTTGTCGGCGTAAGTGACGTCAAGCGCATGTTCTGCATCGATGAACGCGCAGGTGCCGCCCAGCTTCTGCATCTCGGCCACCACTTGCAGCGTCAGCGTAGTCTTACCCGACGATTCCGGGCCGTAGATTTCAATCACGCGGCCGCGCGGCAGGCCGCCGACGCCCAGGGCCACGTCCAGCCCCAGCGAACCAGTGGACACTACCTGGACCGGCTCCACCTCGGCGTCGCCCATCTTCATGATGGAGCCCTTGCCGAACTGCTTTTCGATCTGCGCGAGCGCAGCCGCCAGCGCCTTCTGCTTTTCCGCGCTCATCGTGGCTGCCTTCTTGCCGTCTTCCATGGTCGTCCTTAGTGCAAATTGGTGTATAAATGGCCGGGAAAATGCCGCAAAGCTACTGCGCATCCCAATCTTGGCCCTGCGATGCTCGCCGTACATATGTACGGCTGCGCTTCTCAAACCAAGCCTGGGCTGCTCGCTACGCTTTTCGGCCCTTTCCAAAGGGCTTCCGATTCCAGCGGTTGCCTGCAACAACGGGCCGCGAGGTGATCGCTCTGAAACGGCCCAATTCCATGACTTTAGCGCCGCCAAGACTACAGCACCGCGAATTCGGAGTACTGTATAAAAAACCAGTGGTTTTGACAAGTCTCCAACACGAATGTCGCGCAAAAACCATGTAGCGGGCGGAATGGGCGGGCCAGAGGCTTGCCTGAGCATCGCGGGGAGACACGCATGCGCATCTTGATTGCCGAAGACGACGCCACCTTGGCCGACGGGCTCACACGCTCGCTGCGCCAGGCCGGCTATGCCGTCGACCAAGCCTCTGATGGGGCCACCGCCGATGCTGCGCTCTCTGCGCAAACGGCCCAGACGTATGACCTGCTGATCCTCGACGTGGGCCTGCCGCGCATGTCGGGGCTGGAGGTGCTCAAGCGCCTGCGCTCACGCGGGGCGATGCTGCCGGTGCTGATTCTGACCGCCGCCGACAGCGTGGAAGAACGCGTCAAAGGCCTGGACCTTGGCGCTGACGACTATATGGCCAAGCCATTCGCGCTGTCCGAGTTGGAGGCGCGCGTGCGGGCGCTGGTGCGGCGCGGGGCGGGCGGCGGCGCCACGCTCATCCGCCATGGGCCGCTGGCGTTCGATCAGGTCGGACGCATTGCCTATATCCATGATCAGGTGGTCGAATTGTCGGCGCGCGAGATCGGGCTGCTCGAGATCCTGCTCGCCCGCGTCGGCCGCCTGGTATCGAAGGAACAGTTGGTCGACCACCTGTGCGGCTGGGGCGAGGAAGTCAGCAACAACGCCATTGAGGTCTACATCCACCGGCTGCGCAAGAAGATCGAAGTGGACGGCATCCGCATCGCCACCGTGCGCGGGCTGGGCTATTGCCTGGAACGCGCAGCCACCCCAACCCCGGCAGCGACCGCCGCCCATGGGTGATCGGTTGGCCTGGCCGTGGCGCCGCCCTCGCGCACCGCAGCCTGACCCTGCCAGCGCGGCGCCCCCGGCGGACGACCGCGACCTCGCCGATACCCTCCCCCACCTCGAAGACGACGCCACCCGGCCCGTCGCCCGATCGCTCTTCGGCGAGATTCTCGACTGGATGCTCGCGCCGTTGCTGCTGCTGTGGCCGATGAGCATTGCGGTGACGTATCTGGTGGCCAAGTCGATTGCGAATGCGCCGTACGACCGCGCGCTGGAGTCGAGCGCCATCGTGCTCAGCCAGCAATTGCGTGAAGTGAACGGGCGCGTGACGCTGCAGTTGCCAATCTCGGCGCGCGAGATTCTGCGGGCGGACGAAACCGACAACATCTATTACCAGGTGCTCGGCACGAAGGGCGAGTTCGTCTCCGGCGACCGCGACCTGCCGCTGCCGCCCGAGGAGGACACCGGCGCGGGCGGGCTCGTGCAGTTGCGCGACGACCATATCCATGGCGCGGAGATCCGCGTGGCGTATACGTATGTGCAGCGCCCTGGGGTCGACGGCGGCAAACCGGCGCTCGTGCAGGTCGCCGAGACGCTCGACAAGCGCGCGCAACTGGCCAACGAAATCATCAAGGGCGTGATCCTGCCGCAGTTCGTCATCCTGCCGCTGGCGGTGATTCTGGTGTGGTTTGGGCTCACGCGCGGGCTGGCGCCGCTCAATGCGATTCAAGAGCGCATTCGCGCGCGCAACCCCGGCGACACCAGCCCGATCGACGAAGGGGCCGCGCCGCAGGAACTGACACCGCTGGTAGCGTCATTCAATGATTTGCTGGGGCGGCTGGAGCAATCGGTGCAGACGCAGAAGCGCTTCATTGCCGATGCCGCGCATCAGATGAAGACACCGCTGGCCGGTCTGCGCATGCAAGCCGAGTTGGCCCAGCGCGAGCAATCGCCTGACGAACTGCGCCGCACGCTCGCGCACATCGCCGACAGCTCGGACCGCACTGCGCACCTCGTCAAGCAGTTGCTCTCGCTCGCGCGCATGGAAAACATGGGCGCGACCGACGGCATGGTGCCGCTGGACATCTGCGCGCTGTCACGGCAGGTGGTGGCGGATTGGTTGCCCAAGGCATGGGCCAAGCAGATCGACCTCGGCTTCGAGGAGCCCGGCCCGCCCGTCATGACGTCTGGCAACGCGACGATGCTGGCCGAGATGCTCAACAACCTGCTCGACAACGCGATCCGCTACACACCCGACGGTGGGCACATCACGGTGCGTATCACCACGGCACCGTTCGAGCCATTCGTTTTCATTGACGTGGATGACACGGGCCCGGGCATTCCCGTGGCCGAGCGCGAACGCGTGATGCAGCGCTTCTATCGCATCCTCGGCACGCAGGCGGAAGGCAGTGGCCTCGGTTTGGCGATCGTGCGGGAAATCGTGCAGCAGCATGGCGGCGATATCGAGGTGCTCGATAACGTGTATCAGACCTCGCCGCGCCTGGCGGGCGCGCGTTTTCGCATCACGCTGCAGCGCTGCGCGGCCGATGAGGAGCCGAGCGCATGAGCATCACCCCCGGCACCCCAGCACGCCGACGCTGGTTGACCAATATGCGCTGGATTGCGGCGCTGCTGGGCGTGTGGTTTGTGGTGACGTTCGTGGTGGCGTTCTTCGCGCGCGATTTGTCGATGCACATTTTCGGCTGGCCCTTCGCATATTGGGTCGCGAGCCAAGGGGCACCCATCGTCTATGTGCTGATCACGGTGCTGTATGCATGGCGCACCAATCGCGCAGCTGCCGCCGAAGAAGACGCCGAGATGACGCAGGCGCGCCCGCCCGAGACCTCACCGCCGCCCTCGATCTGAACAGCCGTCAAGCCGCGCCCAGGTGGCGGAGTTTGACGAACGCGAGCGCGGCCATCACCGCATCGTTGAGCGCATCATGCGCATCCCAGGTCGGCAACTTCAGCTCACGCATGAGCGTGGCGAAACGCAGATCCAGATCGGGATCGCCCTGCTGCTGGTACGGCGGCAACTGCCGGAACCGGTAGTCGTAGTACAGCGCGGAGACTTCGATCTTGGGCTGCGGCAGGCCGATACCAAGCATGGGCACCAGCACGCGATTGAGCATCGCCACATCGAACTCGAGGTAGTAGCCCACCAGCGGCCGGCTGCCGATAAAGTGCAGCAGCGTGTGAATGGCTTGCTCAATCGGTACGCCGTCCGCCAAGTCGCGCTTGCGCAAGCGATGCACGCGAATGCTGTCTGCACCCACATTGCACTGCGGCTTGATCAATAGCTCCAGGCGTTCGCTTGTCAGGATGCGGTTCCCGACGATGCGGACTGCGCCGATGGAAATGATCGCGTCGGTACGTACGTTCAGGCCGGTGGTTTCGCAATCCAGCACGATCCATTCGTCGGCAGGCGGGGGATCAAACAGAAAGCGGAATGCCGGATCGCGCAGCTTGCGCAACAGGCGGCGCCGTTGCAGCGCATCGCACCAGTTGGAAAGCAGCGTCGTCATGATGGCCGGCGCGCGGTTACATCCATTCGGTGCGCCAGCGCTGCCGCAACAGCGCTTTGAACCGCTTGACCGCGCTCAGCGCATCCTTGAGCAGATCCCGCTCCAACGACGACAGGCGCGACAGATGCACGTCGCACGACACGGGCTGATGCGCGTCGATTTCTGCCAACCCCGCCTTGAGCCGCAACGCCATCAGGAAGTGCAGGCTTTCTCGTAGCTCATTGGCCATCTGCGCATCGATCGCTTGGGCGCGCACCAGCGCTTCCAGCCGCGGCACGGTGCCGGTTTCATCGAGCACGTGGTGCGCAAGCGCAAGGCTGCGCACGCCATGCACGATGGGGAAGATGCCCTCCTTCTTTACGTCGAGCACGGGGTCAGGATCTCCCAATCCGAGCAGGCGATCACGCCACCCAGAGGCCGTACTGAAGGCTTCAATGGCAGCGGCAAAGCGGCCGAGCACGGCATCGTTGTCGAGCGTCAGATCGAGCAAGGTGCGACGCAGTTGCTTGAGCAAAGCTGCATCGCCGCATACGGCATGCGCATCAAAGAAGATCGCCAACTGCATCAGGCCTTCGGGGCTCGGGAGGATCAGCCATTCACGGATGCGCCGGCCGAATTCACTTGTGCTCATGCACCACTCGGGCCGGCTGAGCATGATGCCGCCCGGGCACGGTGGATAACCAAACGCAGCGAGCGCATCAGAGAAACGCTCGACGATGTGCTGCAAATCCGGCGGTGGCGCGTAGCCGTCGCGCAGCACTAGGGCGTTGTCCTGATCGGTCTTGAGCAGTTGCTCGCCCCGCCCCTCGCTGCCCATGACGAACAGGCAACTGTTGGCGACAAGGTCCGGCGGCGCAATCATCTGCCACGCGCGTTCAAACAGGCGTGCGTTGATTTCGCGCACGAGGTGGGCGATGTGGTCCACACGCGAGCCGCCACGCAAGAGCAACGCCACCATGCGCGTGATCTGCAAGGCCACCTGCGCGAGCGCATCCAGGGTGTCCGCCAGGTTGATCTGCACGGTCAGCAGATACGAGTGATTGGCCAGGAAGCTGAACACATCCAGCGATTCGAGCAGGCCGACAATCGCATCGTCCCGCGTGACGACGAGGCGATGCACGCGATGGCGCAGCATCAGCGTCAGCGCATCGCCAATCTGCGCGGAGGCCGGCACGGTGATGAGCGCAAACTGGCTCATCTGCCCGACCGGCAAACGATCGAGCGGCGCGCCATGCAGGATGGCGCGCTGCAGAGAACTGCGCGTAAAGATGCCCACCCGCGGTGGGCTGCTGGCGCTGTCGCGCACCAGCACGTTTGAGGTGTTCTGCGCCTGGAACAGCTTGACCACGGAGACGACGTCCGTGTCCGCCTCCACAAAATGGGCGGGCCGGATAAACGCGTCGCTCACGCGGGACACGGCCAGCGACTGCATCGTTTCCAGGCTCTGCCGCTGCGCGATGGCGCTGAGCTTGCTGCCGAGGTCTGAGAAGAGCAGCGCGCCAAACGTGGCATTGGCGGCAATGAGATCACGCACCGCCTGGCGCGCGATTTGATAAGCGACGACTTCTTCCGTGGCGACAAAGCGGCTGCTGGCCTTGCCGGCCACCAAGGCGCGGCCGTCGAAGCAGTCGTCGGGGCCGTAGGTGGCGACCAGTTCGTCGCCGTCGTATTGGGCGACGCCGCCTTTGATGATCACGAACAGGTGCAGCGGTGCCGCACCCACGTCGAGGACGACGTCGCCTTCGGGGTAATAGCCGATGTCGACGGCGTCATGCACCAGACGCTGTTCGTCCCGGCTCAGGCAATCGAATGGCCAGACGGAGAAATTGAAGGTGCTTGGCATAGTGGCCGCCGAGGGCGGGCGACGCCATGCATCGCCCTACCCTCGTTCAGCGGGCCGTGCTCGCTCAGTGGCCCGATGCGCCTGCCGCGCCGAGGCCCGTTTCCGAGCGCACCTGTTGTGCGGCGAACGAGGCCTTCTCGTTCTTGGCGCGCACGCTAGTGTCCAGCACCGAGAACAGCCACACGCCCACAAAGCCGATCGTCATCGAGAACAGCGCTGGCGAGGTGTACGGGAACCACGCCGAGCCCTTCGGATACCCGAGCGTCGCTTCCCACACCGACGGCGACACGATCGTCAGCCCCACCGACGAGATCAGCCCCAGGAAGCCGCCGATGACCGCGCCACGCGTGGTGCAGCCCTTCCACAGCATCGACAGGAACAGCACCGGGAAGTTGGCCGACGCCGCCACCGCAAACGCCAGCGACACCATGAACGCGATGTTCTGCTTCTCAAACGCAATACCCAGCAGCACGGCAACGACGCCCAGCACCAGCGTGGTGATGCGCGACACGCGCAGCTCATCAGCGCTGTTAGCCTTGCCGTGCTTGAACACGGTGGCATACAGGTCGTGCGACACCGCGGAGGCGCCCGACAGCGTCAGCCCCGCCACCACCGCCAGAATCGTCGCAAACGCCACGGCCGAGATGAAGCCGTAGAACACATCGCCGCCCACCGACTTGGCCACCAGCACCGCCGCCATGTTGGCCGTGCCTGCGCCGCCCTTGATCACACCCTTGGCCACGTCGGCCAGTTCCGGATTCGTCAGCACCAGCGTAATCGCACCAAAGCCGATGATGAAGATCAGGATGTAGAAGTAGCCGATCCAGGTGGTGGCCCAGAACACCGACTTGCGCGCTTCCTTGGCGTCCGGCACCGTAAAGAAGCGCATCAGGATGTGCGGCAGCCCGGCCGTGCCGAACATCAGCGCCATACCAAACGAGATGGCCGAAATCGGGTCTTTGATAAAGCCGCCCGGCGACATCACCGACAGGCCGATCTTGGTAGCCTCGTCGGGCGATTTACCGGCGTTGGCGGCAATGGCCGTCTTCACTTCCACCGCCTTGGCGAACAGCGCTTCGGGGCTGAAGCCGTACTGCGCCAGCACCATGATGGCCATGAAGGTCACGCCCGCCAGCAGCAGGCAGGCCTTGATGATCTGCACCCAGGTCGTGGCCGTCATGCCGCCGAACAGCACGTAGACCATCATCAGCGCGCCAACGATGACCACCGCAATCCAGTAGTCCAGACCAAACAGCAGCTTGATGAGCTGACCGGCGCCCACCATCTGCGCGATCAGGTAGAAAGCCACCACCACCAGCGTGCCGACGGCGGCAAAGCTGCGGATCGGGCCTTGCTCAAACCGGTAGCCCGCCACATCGGCAAAGGTGAACTTGCCCAGGTTGCGCAACCGCTCGGCCATCAGGAACGTGATGATCGGCCAGCCGACCAGGAAGCCGATCGAGTAGATCAGCCCGTCGTAGCCCGAGGTCATGACCGCTGCGGAAATCCCCAGGAACGAGGCGGCCGACATGTAGTCGCCCGAGATGGCCAGGCCATTCTGGAAGCCGGTGATGCCGCCACCGGCCGTGTAGAAATCCGCCGCCGAGCGCGTGCGCTTGGCCGCCCACTTGGTAATCCACAACGTGCCCGCCACGAACAGCGCAAACAACACGATGGCGGTGGTATTCGTGGCCTGCTTGGCAGTCTGCCCAACATCACCACCCGCAGCAAACACCGCGCCACAAGCGCCGGCGGCGAGCAACGCCACCAGCATCGTCGAAAAATGCTTCTTCATTTGGCGATGTCCTTCAGGATGTCCTGCGTCAGTTGGTCGTATTCGCTATTCGCGCGGCGCACGTAGATGCCCGTGATGACGATGGTGAACACGATCACCGCCATGCCCACCGGCACGCCCACACTCATCACGCCAGCGCCAAGGGGCTTGGCGAGAAACGGCTTGTCGAATGCGATCAGCGCGATGTAGCCGTAGTACACGACCAGCATCAGCACCGTCAGAACCAAGCCGAGCTTGTTGCGCCGCTGCTTGAGCTGCGCATATTTCGGATGCGCCTCGATTTTTCCTACCAATGAATCCATCGCCTGTCTCCTCTATCTCTCTTGGAACGAGTGCGCCGATTCTTATTGGCGAAACTGACTGAACTCTTACTCGGCCGCCTTCCCGCTGCTTTGCAGCGATAGTGGTTTTCCCTAGCGATGCGGACGGCATAGCCGCCCGCTGCAATGTCGCGGTGTTTGAGATCGCATGGGCGAGTGACACCAGCATCGCGCTGGTTTTGTGCGTATGCACATGGGCGACACCCTCAACTACGCTGTGGCATGCAGCACACCCGGGGTGTTTTGGATGATGCAACGCACTAGCCGCACCGGCGAGCCAGTAGCGCCGTCAAGCGCGCTTGATTTACCCAAGTCTTTGATTTTGTTGGGATCACGGTGTGTGTGAGGCGCGCCCGACGTACCTCCGTTTGTCAGAACGCCGTAAGTTTCGCTTTCCACAATCGTTCACAGTTCTGCGGGCGACCGTGTTGCGTTGTCATGTCCATGCCCAGCGGGATGATCCAAAAAATCAGGAGACAACATGGCAACCGTGCAAAGTGCACCGAATGCGCCCGCCGGGCGCATGCAGCCCGCGCCCATGACACGAGAGGAGAAGAAGGTCATCTTCGCCTCGTCGCTGGGGACGGTGTTCGAGTGGTACGACTTCTATCTCTACGGGTCGCTGGCCGCCATCATCGCCAAGCAGTTCTTCTCTGGGCTGGACCCGACGGCGGCGTTCATCTTTGCGCTGCTGGCGTTTGCGGCGGGCTTTCTGGTGCGCCCGTTTGGCGCGCTGGTGTTCGGCCGCCTGGGCGACATGATCGGGCGCAAGTACACGTTCCTGATCACCATCGTCATCATGGGCACGTCGACGTTCATCGTCGGTCTGCTGCCCTCGTACGGCACGATTGGGGTGGCCGCCCCGGTCATCCTGATCGCCCTGCGCATGCTGCAAGGCTTGGCGCTGGGCGGCGAGTACGGCGGCGCTGCCACCTACGTTGCCGAACATGCTCCGCACGGCCGCCGAGGCGCCTACACGTCGTGGATCCAGACCACCGCCACGCTGGGCCTGTTCCTCTCCCTGGTCGTCATCCTGGTGGTGCGTGAGCTGACCGGCAAGGCGTTCGACGATTGGGGCTGGCGTATCCCGTTCCTGGTGTCGATCCTGTTGCTGGCCACGTCGGTGTATATCCGTCTGTCGATGAGCGAATCGCCGGCATTCCAGAAGATGAAGGCCGAGGGCAAGACCTCCAAAGCCCCGCTGACGGAATCCTTCGGCCAATGGCGCAACCTGAAGATCGTGATCCTGGCGCTGATCGGCCTGACCGCTGGCCAAGCCGTGGTGTGGTACACGGGCCAGTTCTACGCGCTGTTCTTCCTCACGCAAGTGCTGAAGGTCGATGCGTTCACAGCCAACGTGCTGATTGCGGTGGCACTGGCCATCGGCACGCCGTTCTTCGTGTTCTTCGGCTCGCTGTCGGACCGCGTCGGCCGCAAGTGGATCATCATGGGCGGCTGCCTGCTGGCTGTGCTGACGTACTTCCCGCTGTTCAAGGCGCTCACGCACTACGCCAACCCGGCGCTGGAGCGCGCCCAGCAAACGGCGCAGATCGTCATCAAGGCCGATCCGAAGGAATGCTCGTTCCAGGGCAGCCCGATCGCACGGGAAGTGGACTTCCGCTCGTCATGCGACATCGCCAAGCGCACGCTGGCGCAATCGTCGGCCAGCTATGAGACGGTCGAAGCGCCAGCCGGCACCGTTGCCACGGTCACGATCGCCGGCAAGGAGATCGCCTCGCTCAACGCCAGCCGCACCGCCGACGGCCAGGCGTTCGATGCCGACAGCAAGACCAAGATCGCCGACTTCAAGAAACAGGTGGCCGAATCGCTCAAGGCAGCCAACTACCCGACCAAGGCCGATCCGGCCCAGATGAACACGGTCATGGTGCTGGTGATCCTGGTGATCCTGGTGATCTACGTAACGATGGTCTACGGGCCGATCGCGGCGATGCTGGTGGAGATGTTCCCGACGCGCATCCGGTACTCGTCGATGTCGCTGCCGTATCACATCGGCAACGGCTGGTTCGGGGGGATGCTGCCAACCATCTCGTTCGCCCTGGTGGCCCAGAACGGCAATATCTATCACGGGCTGTGGTACCCGATCTGGATTGCCGCCATCACCTTCGTGATCGGCGCGCTGTTCGTGCGGGAGACCAAGGATGTGGATATTTATCGCAACGACTGACGAAGGGGGTTGACACAACCTCAGAAACCGGTAGAATCCCGCTTCTTCGGCGAATTAGCTCAGTCGGTTAGAGCGACGGAATCATAATCCGCAGGTCCGGGGTTCGAGTCCCTGATTCGCCACCAAATACCAAAAAGCCCTGCTTCGGCAGGGCTTTTTGCTTTTCCGCTGCCCTTGGCAACGCGATCGCGCCCCTTCCCCCGGGGTAAATCTGGCATGCCGTCAGCGCAGCGTCGATACTTCAGCACGCCCGCCACCCAACCCGCACACCAATCAGGAGTTCGCATGACGCGGTTTGCAACGCTCGTCACCACACTCGTCGCCGCCGCTGGCATGGCCGCATGCGCCACAGCCGGCACCGAAGCCACCCCAACCGGAAAAGACATCCCCATGGCCGATCACTCGCAAGCCGGCGGCACGTGCCACGCACCGGCCACAGACGACGCATTGATCGGCAAATCGGAGCAGGAAGCCACGGCGCTGCTGGCCGGCTGCCTGTGGCGCATCAGCGAGCGCGATGGCAAAGCCCTGCCGGGCACCATGGACTACCGCGAAGAACGCCGCAACCTCGGCCTGCAGAATGGCAAGGTGATCTGGGTGCGGCGCGGCTGACGCGCGCTCCTACGCCAATGCCTCGACCGGTGCAGGCGCCGAGGCAGCCACACTCAATACCCACTCCGTCGTCAACGCGGGTTGCGTCACGGGCAGCATGTGCCCGCCTTCCACCACGCGCAGGTTCGCGCGGTCGAGCTTCTGCTTGAGCGCCTCACCCTGGCGTTTGACATTGAGGATGCGATCGCCGCGACCGTACAGCACATCGACCGGCACCGCCGTCGACGCATAACGGCGCTCCATGTCCGGCAGATCTTGCGACGCCGAGACCAGGTCTGAGGACGCCGCATAGAACACCTGCGGACGCAGCCCCAGCAAGCCACCGCCCTTCACCGGAAAATCCTTCGGCATCGATTCCGGCGCAAACACGGCCGCGACGGCCTTGCGCGAATTCAGGATCGACAGGGGAATCGCCAGCGTCCAAGACACCAGCCGGCGCACCAGCGGCGACGGCAGCACCAAGCCGCCGAATGCGCTAGGCGGTGCGTTTTCGGCGTGCGTCAGCGGCGCAATCAACGCGAGGCTGCGGACCACGTGCGGATGATTCAGCCCCACGGCCAACGCAATCGCGCCACCCAGCGAATGCCCGACCAACACGGGCTTGTCCAGCCCGAGTGCCTCAATGCACTGCGCAACCGTGCGTGCCTGGGCGTAGATGTTGGCCTTGGATCCAACCCCGCGCACCGACCGCCCTGAGCCCGGCCGATCCACCGCAATCACGCGGTGCGACTTGGCCAGCCGCTCCACATCCAGATAGGCGAAGTTACGCAGATTGCCGCACAGGCCATGCACGAGCACGATGGCCGGGCCCTCTCCACGATCGACGTAGTGCACGCGGTCCCCGCCCACGTCGATGAACTGGCCCTCCGGCGGAAAGCCCTTCGCAACGCGACGCGCTGTAAAGAACGTGAATGCAACCAGCGCTGCAACCACCAGCGCCACAACGGACAGAGCGATCTGGATCACAGTGTTCTCGCTTCGTTAAGCAGCTTGCGCGGCACCCACCGGTTGGGCACGGCGCTCGAATTGCATGGCGTTATCGGCAAGCGAGCCGAACTTGAGCATCAGCACATCACGTGCGTAGTTCTGATACGACTTCCATGGCTGCTTTGTGCCCTGCTTGGGCAGGATGGACGCGGCGCGCTGGATGTAGCCCGAGGTCAGGTCGACGGCGGGTTCGCGGCCCATGGCGTCGTCGTCAAGGCGCGGGATGCATGTGTCAAACCCATGGGCCTGCATGTGATTGAGCAAACGGCAGACGTACTGCGCGATCAGTTCCGCCTTGAGCGTCCACGATGCATTGGTGTATCCGAACGATGACGCGAGGTTCGGCACGCCGCTGTACATCATGCCCTTGTACGACACCGTTTCCGCCAGGTTCACCGCACGGCCGTCGATGGTGATGGCGGCCCCGCCCAGCACCTTCAGCTTGAGCCCGGTGGCGGTAACGATGACGTCTGCATCGAGATGCGCGCCGCTCTTGAGCTGCAGGCCCGTGGCCGTGAAGTGCGCGATCTCGTCCGTGGCGATGGAGGCCTTGCCGGCGCGGATCGTCTTGAACAAGTCGCCATTCGGCACGAGGCACAGCCGTTGGTCCCACGGGTCGTAGCGCGGCGTGAGGTGCTTGCGCACGTCGAATTCGGGGCCCAGTTGCCTGCCCGCCATGCGGATGATGAAATCCTTGAACGCCTTGGGCTTGCGGCGTGCCAAGCTGTAGAAGTACATCGTCAGCAGCACGTTCTTGGTGCGCACCAGGCGATGTGCCAGCCCCGACGGCAGCCAGCGCCGCAGCATATTGGCCACGGCGTCTTGCTCTGGGCGCGACACGATATAGGTCGGCGAGCGCTGCAGCATCGTCACGTGCTGCGCCGTTTCGGCCATCGCAGGCACTAGCGTGACGGCCGTCGCGCCGCTGCCGATCACAACCACGCGCTTGTCGGCGTACGACAGATCATTCGGCCAATGCTGCGGATGGACGATGCGGCCCTGGAACCGATCCATGTCGTGCCACGTGGGCGCATGCCCTTCTTCATAGTCGTAGTAACCGCTGCACATGTAGAGGAACTTGCAGGTCAAGCGCACCGGTTCCTCACGCGTGCCCTCGCTGCGCAGTGCCTGCACGGTCCAGCGGGCGGCGGATGAATCCCAGCTCGCGCCTGTCACCTTGTGGCGAAAGCGGATCGACTGGTCGATGCCGAACACGCGTGCGGTATCGCGAATGTAGTCGAGGATGGTCTGGCCGTCGGAGATGGCCTTGTCGCTGTGCCACGGGCGAAAGCTGTAGCCCAGCGTGAACATGTCGGAGTCGGAGCGGATGCCGGGGTAGCGGAACAAGTCCCACGTGCCGCCGATGGTGTCGCGCCCCTCCAAGATGGCGACGCGCGCCGACGGGCAGCGCTCTCGCAGGTGATACGCGGCACCTACCCCGGAAAGACCGGCACCGACAATCAGCACGTCGAAGTCCGTGTCTGATACAGCTTGCGCGGTGGTCGTCTCCATGCGGTCTCCTGGTTGGCGGCGCGACGGAATTCGCCTTAAATGTGGTGTGCATCGTCACCAATTTAATTTTCGAACGCCCTAAGGTCAAACTGGGAAATGGAGAAAACATTTGAAACGGCCCGGAAAGGCCGCCCGTATGGGGGTGTGGCGTCAGAGGCACGTGCCGCTGACCGCCGCGATGCCCTGATCGGTGCGGCCACGCAGGTCTTCGGCACTGTCGGGTTCCGCAAGGCCACGGTGCGTGCCGTCTGCCAGCAGGCCAAGCTCAACGACCGCTATTTCTACGCCGCATTCGAGAGCCTGGAAGCGCTGCTGCGAGCCACCTACCAGCAACACGCCGAACGCCTGCGCGCGGAGGTCGAGCAAGCCATCGAGGGCATCGAGGGCGGACTGGAGGCACGTGTCGACGCGGGCCTGCACGCATTCTTCGCCTTCCTGCGCGACCCATGCGCTGCGCGCGTGCTGCTACTCGAAGTGATGGGCGTGAGCCCGGAAACCGATGCCACGTACCAGCGCAACCTGCTGGAGTTCGGCAAGCAAATCATGACGCTCGCGCAGCCGTCGGGCGTGGATGAGGCCGACGTCCGCGCCGACGCCCGCATCGTGGGCCTCGCGCTCGTTGGCGCCATGACCAACGTGGGCGCCGCGTGGCTGCTGACCGGCTATCGCGATCCCGAGGAAACGATGGTCCGCAACTGTCGCCGCGTTCTGCTCGGCACGCTGCAGACCCTGGCACAAGGCTGACCCCGCGAACTGCCTTAACGTGCGCGGCGTATCGTTATCATTTCGGGCAAACGATCCGCCACGCTTTCATGACCGCATCCCGCTCGCTATCCATCGGCATTGCCGGCGCAGGCAACGCCGGCTTGGCCGCCGCCATTGCGTTTGCCCGCCAGGGGCATGACGTCCACGTCTTTGAAAAACACCCGCAATTGACCGCCATGGGCGCGGGCCTGCTGATCCAGCCGCAGGGTATCCGTGCGCTGGGGGCCCTCGGCGTGGGCCGCGAGCTGGAAGGCATTGGCGCGCCGATCGACCGGCTGATCGGCCTGAGCCATCGCGGCTGGCGTTTGCTCGATATTGACTACGCCGACGCGCCCGGCCGGGCGGTCACACGCGCTGCAATCTCCTCGATGCTGTACGACGCCGCCTTACGGGCTGGCGCGGCCTTCCACTTCGGCTGCGGTATCGAACATTTGCAGCGCGACGGTGCGCAAGCCCACATCACCCACGCGCAAGGTGAATCGACATTCGACCTGTTTGTGATTGCCGATGGCGCAGCCTCTTCACTGCGCGAGCCCGCCGGCCTGGCGGGTCCATCCAGCACCTATCGCTGGGGCACGCTGTGGTTTCAGGCGTGGGTCGAAGGGTGGGATGCGCGCGTGCTGCATCAACGCTTTCGTGGCACGCGCGAGATGATGGGCCTGCTGCCCACCGACGTGGATGGCTCGCGCACGCGCCTGTCGATGTTCTGGAGCCTGCGCGCCGACGCCGTACAAGCCTGGCGTCAAAACGATATCGCCCAGTGGAAAGCGCACGTGCTGAGCCTCTGGCCGCAGGCGGCGCCCGTGGTCGAGCAGATCCGCTCGCATGACGATCTGTCCTTCGCTGTCTATCGCCACACGTGGCCGCGCGCGCTGGCCAAGCCGCCTTTCTGCGTGATCGGCGACGCAGCCCACGCGATGAGCCCCCAACTCGGCCTGGGCGCCACACTGGCCGCGCAGGATGCCTTGGCGTTGGCCTCGTGCGTACAAGCGCATGGTGCCACCGATGGCGCGCTCGCCTACCACGCGCGCCGGTTGCGCACGGTGCAGGCCTACCAAACGCTCAGCCGCGCGCTCACACCATGCTTCCAGGCGCAATACGGCGGGTGGATGCGCGATGTGGTGTTCACCACTGGCCTGCGGATCCCCGGCGTGGCCTGGCTGATGAAGCGCAGTCTGGCGGAACCACCCGCGCGCGATGCCGCATTCAACGCCGCCCCAGCCAGCGAAGAACCTCAGGCATAACGCCACCCTAACCCGCGCCATGCATCTGCTACAGACGTTCCTGCCCGAACACCAGTTCAGCGAGCAGCACCAAATCCGCATCAACGCAGCGCCCGGCCGCGTGCTGGACATGGTGCCGCGGCTGAACGTGGGTGACTTTCCGCTTGTGAAGTTGTTTCTGCAGTTGCGTGCCGTGCCCGCGCGCATTGCCGCAGCGCTGGGCAAGGACGTCGGCGACCGCCGAGTCGATGCGGGTTTCGGCTTGCACGAGTTCATACCGCTCGGCCGTCATGCAGATCGCGAACTCGCTTTCGGGCTGATCGGCCGCTTCTGGGAACCGACCGCAGGGCTCATCCGCGTCAACACCGATGCGTTCCGGGCATTTTCAACGCCCGGGGTGCCCAAACTGGTGATGACCTTCGTCGCCGAGCCGGACGGCACCGGCACGCTGCTGACCACGCGCACCTGCGTGCACTGTCCAGATGCAGCATCGCGACGCCGCTTTACGCCCTACTGGCTGCTGATTCGCCTGCCAAGCGGACTGATCCGCCGGACGATGCTGCAACAGATCAAGCAACTGGCCGAGGCGCCAGAGCCGTCAGCTGCTCCGCTTACACGTCCAGAATAACCAGCGTGCCCGCGCTGCCCACATCCACGCTGTGCGGCACGCCGGCCGGCACCACGTAGACCTCGCCGCGCGACACCGTCACCGCCTGGCCGTCGACACGCAGGCGCAATTCGCCATCAATGACGAGCAGGCCTTCCGCATAGTCATGCACTTCGTCGGGATACGGCGTGCCATCCATGCGCAGCACCTTGAAGTTGCCGCCGCCAAATCGCTCCAGCACGCGAGAAGACCACGCCTGCGGCAGCGCATCCGCAACGGCAGTGAGGTTGACAAGCGACACACCGGCCTCGGCAGAAGAATGGAATGCCGCGAGCATACCAGCGGCCGCCATACAAAAAGGGCGATGCCGCTTTCCCGCGACATCGCCCGATTGTTTGGGGGCAACAGTGTGCGCTTATTCGTCGTACGCCACCGCGTCGGCATCGGCCAGCGCGCCCATGTCATCCACCGGCTTCAGGTGGTCCAGGCGATAGCCGTGCTTGTACACCGCTACCAGGCGCACTTCGTTCACCGGCTCGATGTTCAGCTTCATGCGGATGCGCGAGACATGGCTGTCGATCGTGCGCGTGTATTCCGACGAATTGCGGCCCCACACCTGCCCGAAGATGTGGTCACGCGACAGCGTGCGACCCACGTTCGAGAACAGCAGCAACGCGAGCTGGAACTCGATGCCCGTCAGCGTGACAGGCTCACCGTGCAAGGTCACCTGCTGGCGCTGCGGGTTGAAGTGGTACGGGCCCACATCGAACGGCAGGCGGCCATACGGAATCGGATACGCACGGCGCAGCAGCGCATCCACGCGTGCACGCAGCTCGGGAATGCGGAACGGCTTGGCAATGTAGTCATCCGCGCCTTGCGTGAGCGCACGCACGAGGCTCTTTTCGCCTTCCTCGGCGGTCACGAACAGGATCGGCAGCACATCCTTGTGGCGGCTGCGTACCACGCTCAGCACGTCGATCCCCAGCATGCCCGGCGTATGCCAGTCGAGAATCAGCATGTCGTACGACGAGCGCCCCAGCATGCGCAGCAGCGTCGCGCCATCGGTATAGGTCACCACGTCGTGGCCTGATTGGGACAGGATCTGGACGATGACTTCGCTCTGGAAGGGATCGTCTTCAAGCAAGGCGATTCGCATGTTCGGCTCCATGAAAATTGCGCACATGCGTGCCGGGATGGCGCGGGTACAAGTTGCACCCAATCAGTCGCGGCGTAGCGCGATCCGTTGCATGTGTTACGTGTCTGCAATTTTCATGGCGAGGTTTGCTACGAACCATGAGAAGAGTCCTAATTTGTGGAGACCCTTGAAACACGCTGCCCCGTATGCATTGGCGGGAAATCGGGCAAAAAAAAAGCCCGGACAACGAGGTCCGGGCGGCGGTGTTTCCCACAACGTGACGGGATCAGAAACACCCAAGGGTCGCGTATGCCGAACACACTGCAACACACCGGGGGGACGCGTTGCAATGCTTCACGGGGGTGACGTCAAGGAGGGTCCGACGTACTTGTCCGGCACACGAAGGCGCATGATGCCGTGCGATGTGCGGAGTTGGGTCAGCCGTGACAACATTTGACGAACAAGCCCGCCTGTCAAACCGCGTCGTCTTAAGTGGGATCCGCGTTTTCCAGCTCTTGCCGGATGGACTCCGTCAGCATGTCGATCAACAGGCGAACGCGCTTGGGCACGAAGCGCGCAGAGGGGGTGACGAGATTGATGGGCTCGCCGCTGGTGGCGTAATCGGGCAGCACGCGCACTAGGCGCGGCAGTGGCGCATTGGCACGCGCGACTGCGCTCGCATACAGCGGCAGCGGGCCGATGCCGGTACCAGACGCGATGAGCGTCTCCAGATACGAGAGGCTGTCAGCATTCAGGCGGGCACGCACCGCCACGGTTTTCAGGCCATCGGGGCCAACGAGGCGCCATTGCGTTTCGCCCCGGCCGGTGCCACGAAAGTCGAGGCAGCAATGGTCGGCCAGCGCTTGCACGGTCTGCGGCGCACCGCGCTTTTGCAGGTAATCGGGCGAGGCGAACAGGCCAATGCGCAGCACGCCCAGTGGACGCGCCACCAGTGAGCTATCGGCAAGGCGCCCGACACGCACGGCCAAGTCGAAGCCTTCCTGCACCAGATCGACATTGCGCGGCGTCAGCACGACGTCCAAATCGATATCCGGGTATTGCTGCATGAAGCGCGCAGCCACTGGGGCAACGAGCAACCGCCCGACATCTTCGGAGGAGGTGATCCGGACCTTGCCACGCGGCAAATCCTGCAATTCCCCGGCGCAGGTGGTGGCGCGCTCGATCTCTTCGAGCGCCTGGGATGCCACTTGATATAGGCTCTGGCCCGCGTCAGTGAGATGCAAGGTGCGAGTGGTGCGCTGTAACAGGCGTACGTTCAAATCCTGTTCGAGCGCGGCGATGCCTCGGCTGACGGACGACTTCGGCAAATCCAGCCGCGTCGCCGCTGCGGTGAAGCTCCCCGCCTCCACCACGCGCACGAACAGCGCCAGTTGGTTCAGATCCATGGTTTCCTCCTGTAATGGGCGCGCTCGCCGGGCTGTGGTTGTGATTGTCTCGCCCTGAGCAACATTTTTTCCCACAATAACCGACTAGTGCAAACAGGGCAACCACCCTACATTTGGGATATGACAAATCCCCGATTCCAGGAGAACAACATGGAAACCCTCGTGCAACCGCAAGTGCAGCAAGTGCAACGTGCTCGCCGTGTAGAGCGCCTCGTCACCGGCCGGCCGACCTCGGACGGCGCTGGCGTAAAGCTCACGCGCGTGCTGACGAACAACCTGCAACGCCGGCTTGACCCGTTCCTGATGCTCGACGCGTTCCGCAGCGATGACCCGAACGATTACCTGGCGGGCTTTCCCGACCACCCGCACCGTGGTTTTGAAACGGTGACGTACATGATCGCGGGCCGCATGCGCCACCGGGATAGCGCTGGCAACGAAGGTCTGCTGCAACACGGCGGCGTGCAATGGATGACGGCTGGCAGCGGCGTTGTGCACTCCGAGATGCCCGAGCAGGAAGACGGTGTGATGGAAGGCTTCCAGCTCTGGCTGAACCTGCCCGCGCGCGACAAGATGACGACGCCGTGGTACCGCGATATTCCGTCGGCCGAGATTCCCGAGTTCACGACGGAAGATGGCGTAGCGGTGCGCGTGATCGCGGGTGAGTCGCAAGGCGTGCAAGGTGCGATGACGCGTGAAGCCACGCAGCCGCTGTATCTCGACATCATGCTGCCGGCGGGTGCGTCGTTTGCACAGCCGCTGCCGGAAAAGCACAACGCGTTCGTCTACGTGTTCCGCGGCAGCGCGCTGGTGGGCGATGCCGAGGCCGCTGGCAACGCCGGCTTGCAACGCGTGGATGACAAGCAGATGGCCATCCTCGCCAATACGGAAGGCAGCGACGGCGTGGTCATCCGCGCGGGTGATGCACCGGCACGCGTGCTGCTGATCGCGGGCAAGCCGCTGAACGAGTCGATCGCGCAATACGGCCCGTTTGTGATGAACACGCAGGAAGAGATCTTCCAGGCCGTGCGTGACTTCCAGGCTGGCAAGTTCGCCTAAAGCATCAACGCAGCCGCAAAGAAAAACCGCCGCTCGGTTTTACCAGAGCGGCGGTTCGTCCAACAGCGCGATCTGCTCGCGCAATTCCAGCACCCGATCCTGCCAGTAGCGTTGCGTGTTGAACCACGGAAACGCGGCAGGAAACGCCGGGTCATTCCACCGACGCGCCAGCCACGCGCTGTAGTGCAACAAGCGCAGCGTGCGCAGCGCTTCCACCAGATACAACTCGCGCGTGTCGAATTCGCAGAAATCTTCGTAGCCGGCCAGCAGGCTGGCGAGCTGCGATTGCATGGATGCGCGGTCGCCCGAGAGCAGCATCCACAAGTCCTGCACAGCGGGGCCGGTGCGGCTGTCGTCGAAGTCGACGAAGTGCGGGCCGGCGCTGCGCAATGGGTCGTTCTTGACCGCATCAGCCTCTTCGATCCAGAGGACGTTGGAGGCGTGGCAGTCGCCGTGCAGACGCAATAGCGCGACATCGCCCGCACGGTCGTAGCAGCGACGCACACCGTCGAGCGCGGCATCGGCCACGCTGCGCCAGGCGGGCAGCAGATCCGGCGGGATGAAATCGTGTTCGAGCAGCCAGTCGCGCGATTGCACGCCGAAGGTGTCGATGTCGAGCGCAGGCCGCGCCATGAACGGCCGCTGCGCACCCACGGCGTGGATGCGGCCGAGGAATCGGCCCATCCATTCGAGCGTGTCATCGCGGTCAATGGCGGGCACGCGGCCGGCACAGCGCGGGAAAACCGCGAAGTGCCAGCGATCGAATGCGTGCAGCGTGCGGCCGTCGATCTCCAGCGGCGCGATCACCGGGATTTCAGCCGCCGCCAGTTCCGCCGTGAAGGCGTGTTCTTCGACGATCTGCGCGTCGTTCCAGCGGCCGGGGCGGTAGAACTTAGCCACCACCGGTGCGCTGTCTTCCACGCCCACTTGGTAGACGCGGTTTTCGTAGCTGTTGAGCGCGAACATGCGGCCGTCCGGCATCAGCCCGACCTGCGCCAGCGCATCGAGGATGCTGTCGGGCGTCAGGCCGTCGTAGGGGGCTTCGGCGGATGCGGGTTGGCCGCTGTCGTCGCTACCGTGCATGAACGTCAGGCTTTGCGGCCACCGAGCAAGGCTGCGGCTTTCGCGAACAAGCCGTTGAACGGCTGCTTGGCCGGTTGGGCAGCCTTTTGCGCCGGTTGTGCGGCCTGCGTGTTCGACGAACGACGCTGACCGCCTTGGCCGTTGCCTTGGGCTTGGCCTTGACGCTGACCGCGTGCGTGCGATTGACCATTGCCACCGCCGTTGCCATTGCGCGGCTTCGGTGCAGCTTGACCATCACGCTGGCCTTGCGCCTGACGCTGGCGATTGCCGCCATTGCGACCTTGGCCCTGGCTTTGCCCTTGGCTTTGACCCTGACCGGTACCGTTGCCGCTCGATTCACGACGCGGTTCGCGAGGCTCACGCGGCGAAGTGCGAGATTCGCGCGGCTCGCGCGGTGCGGCGTTGCCGGCAGCAGCTTGGCGCGGTTGCTGGTTACGACCACCACCCGGGCGGCCACCGCGCGCGTTGCCACCGCGGCCCGCCGAGTTGCGACCATTCGGAATCGGCTCCGGCGCAATCGTCGGGTCCGGCTCGAAACCTTCCAGCACGGTGCGCGGCAGTTCGCGCTTGATCAGGCGCTCGATGTCGCGCAACAGGCCATGCTCGTCTACGCAGACCAGCGAGATCGCCTCGCCCTGCGCGCCCGCGCGGCCCGTACGGCCGATACGATGCACGTAGTCTTCCGGCACGTTCGGCAGGTCGAAGTTGACCACGTGCGGCAGTTGGTCGATGTCGATGCCGCGCGCGGCGATGTCGGTCGCCACCAGTACGCGCAGCGTGTTGGCCTTGAACTCCGACAGCGCACGCGTACGTGCCGACTGGCTCTTGTTGCCGTGAATCGCCAGCGCGGGAATGCCGTCGCGCGTGAGCTGCTCGGCCAGGCGGTTCGCGCCGTGCTTGGTGCGCGTGAAGACCAGCACCTGGTGCCAGTCGTTGTCGCGCACGAGCTTGGCGAGCAGTTCGCGCTTGCGCTCGCGGTCCACCGGGTAGATGCGTTGTTCGACCGTCTCGGCGGTGGTGTTGCGGCGTGCGACTTCGATCAACGCCGGCTTGTCGAGCAGGCGGTCGGCCAGTTCGCGGATGTCGTCCGAGAACGTCGCCGAGAACAGCAGGTTCTGGCGCTTGGGCGGCAGGATGTTGAGGATCTTGCGGATGTCGTGGATGAAGCCCATGTCGAGCATGCGGTCGGCTTCGTCCAGCACCAGCAGTTCGATGTGCGACAGATCGATGGTGCGCTGGCCCACGTGGTCCAGCAGGCGGCCCGGCGTGGCCACGACGATATCGACACCGCGCTTGAGCGCGTCGATCTGCGGGTTGATGCCAACGCCGCCGAACATCACCATCGACTTCAGCGGCAAGTATTTGCCATAGGCGCGCACGCTCTCTTCCACCTGCGCGGCAAGTTCACGCGTGGGGGTGAGCACCAGCGCGCGGATCGGGAAGCGCATGCCGTTGGGCGTCTGCACCTTGTTCGGCTGCGTGGCGGAGAGGCGATGCAGCAGCGGCAGCGTGAAACCGGCGGTCTTGCCGGTGCCGGTCTGTGCACCGGCGAGCAGGTCACCGCCCTTGAGAACTGCGGGGATGGCCTGGCGTTGAATCGGGGTGGGTTCGGTGTAGCCGAGTTCGGCCACGGCGCGTACCAGCTTGTCTGACAAGCCGAGTTCGGAAAACGACATGGAAAAGCGATTGGACCGGCGTGTCCCGCGCATTCGTTCGTGCGCCAATCGTGGACAAAGCCTAGGTAGGTGACGGGGCGACTGGACCCCGGGGACTGCATGGACTGCAAGAAGGGGCGTAGTTTAACAGGTGCCGTATCGCCACCCGGTTTTGCGATGGTCGTGCACGCCATATTGAAGGCCGTGCCGCTCACGCCACTGTCATCGTGCACACCACCCGGCGGTGTGCGCGAGCCCGCTTTAAGCGCCACTTCAACCGGTTGGCTGACCCTGGCCCCGCCCGCGCAAACATGGCTTTAGCCATCTCGATGTTTGCGCACACTCACTCGCGACATCAATGGATATATGCGATTCTTGGGCGAGCCCCCAATCTCTAGAGGTTTCGCTCGAATTGCTCGCTTGGCGTTTTCAAACGTCTGTTCCTAACATGCCCTGGCAACACAAATACACATGTTTGAATCGTGTGTTCGAGCGCTGCAGTGCAGCAATCCCACCCGCTTTCAGACCAAAAAAACGAGGTAGGAGACATGGGACGTCCTGGAGCAGGAGACACCAAGGGCCGCATTCTTGAGGCCACCGAACTGCTGTTCATCGAGTTCGGCTACGAGGCGATGTCGTTGCGGCAGATCACGGCGCGCGCCAAGGTCAACCTGGCGGCGGTCAACTATCACTTCGGCAGCAAGGAAGCGTTGATGCAGTCGGTGCTCGGGCGCCGGCTCGATCCGCTCAACACGCGCCGCCTGGCGTTGCTCACCGCGTGCGAAGAACGCTGGACCAAGGAGCAGCTCACCTGCGATCACGTCCTGGGCGCCCTGTTCGTGCCGGCTTTGCAGATGGCGCGCAATCCTGAGACCGGCGGCCCCGCCTTCCTGCGCCTGATGGGCCGCGTGTATTCCGATACCTCGCCGTTTGTGCAGAACTATCTGCTCGGGCATTACGCGCCGGTGTTCGGTCGATTCTTCGAAGCGTTTTCAGCCGCGCTGCCACACGTCCCGCGTGCTGAACTCGGCTGGCGCCTGCACTTCTCGCTCAAGGCGCTCGCCGGCGTGCTGGCGGGCGACGACCTGAACAACCTGCTGCCGATGTTCACCCAAGGCAAGCCGATGACCGATGCCTCCCTGCTGGCACGGCTCACGGCGCTGGTGGTGGCCACGCTCAACGCGCCGCTGCCGGGCGAGGCCGGCGCGCTCGACCAAGTGGTCGAACTGGCCGAAGCCCAGGTGCCCACGCCCGTGGCCCAGGCCAACGATGCGCCCAATGGCAGCGAGGGGAGCGGCCACGGCGGGTCCACGCGGCAAGCCGGACACGGCAACGGCCGTACCACCGAACGCAGCACAACACCAGCCACCACTTCGCCGTTCTCGGGCGATCTGTTCGGCCGCACGCCCGCGCCCCGCGCCAGCGCCGCTGATGCGCAGGACGACATCAGCGAGGACGAGGACGCGCACGAAGATCACCACGACGATGGCGACGACGGCGCAACGCCCACGGCACGCACCCGAGCGCTAGCCATCCGCCGCAGCAACGCTGCCCGTGCGATCTTCCCGGCCAACCCGATGCGCCCCTGGCGCAGCCCCAGCGCCTGACAACCCAGACGGCGTGCGGTGCTCCCGTGCACAGGCACGGGAGTCGCTCCGGCATTCGGCAAACGCCGCATGCCTGAGACATCCGGCACATAAACGCAGCGAATGGAGACCCTCATGACGGCGATCTGGATCGTCCTGCTTGGCATCGGCGTGCTCGGGCTCGCCAGCCTGGAAGCCTCGGCATTCGCGTGGCTGATCGCCACTGCGGTGTGGCTGGTGGCCGGCGCGTGGCTCGGCTTGGTCGGGCCCGTGATGACCACGGTACTTGCGATCGTGTTCGTGCTGCCCGCCCTCGTGCTCACCCTCAAGCCGTTGCGCCGGGCGCTGATCACGCACCCCGTGCTGGCAATGTTCCGCAGGATCATGCCGGAGATGTCGGAAACGGAGCGCGACGCCATCGAGGCCGGCACGGTCTGGTGGGATGCGGAACTCTTTTCCGGCCGGCCCAACTGGTCGCGGTTGCTGTCTTCGCCGCAGCCTCGCCTGTCGCCCGAGGAGCAATCGTTCCTCGACGTCGAAACCGAGAAACTCTGCGACCTGGCCAACGATTGGGAAAGCACGCAGATCTGGCAGGACATGTCGCCCCAAGCGTGGGCCTATGCCAAGCGCGCAGGCTTCCTCGGCATGATCATTCCGAAGGAATACGGCGGCAAAGGGTTCTCGGCCTATGCGCACTCGCAGGTCATCATGAAGCTGTCGACGCGCTGCTCGGCGGCGGCCGTGTCGGTGATGGTGCCGAACTCGCTGGGCCCGGCAGAACTGCTGCTGCACTACGGCACCGAGGCGCAGAAGAACCACTACCTGCCGCGCCTCGCACGCGGTGAAGAGATTCCCTGCTTTGCGTTGACCAACGCGTATGCCGGCTCGGACGCTGCGGCCATTCCGGATGTGGGTGTGGTCTGCCGCGGCATGCACGAGGGCCGCGAGACGCTGGGCTTTCGCGTGACCTGGAGCAAGCGCTACATCACGCTCGGGCCGATCGCGACAGTGCTCGGCTTGGCCTTCCGCGCGGTCGATCCGGATGGCTTGCTCGGTAGTAACAAGGAACCCGGGATCACCTGCGCATTGATCCCGACGAAACATCCGGGCGTGAACATCGGGCGCCGCCATTGGCCGCTGAACGCGGTGTTCCAGAACGGCCCGAACTGGGGCAAGGATGTGTTCATCCCGATCGACTGGGTGATCGGCGGGCAGGCGCAGGTCGGCCGTGGCTGGCGCATGTTGATGGAATGTCTGGCTGCGGGCCGCGCGATTTCGCTGCCGTCATCCAACGTGGGGCTGTCAAAGATCGCTGTGCGCAGTACCGGCGCGTATGCCGCAGTGCGCCGCCAGTTCCGCACACCCATCGGAAAGTTCGAGGGCATTCAAGAAGCCCTGGGTCGCATGGGCGGCAATCTGTACATGATGGATGCAGCGCGGCGCCTGTCTGCTCTGGCCGTGGACTTGGGGGAAAAACCTTCGGTCATCTCCGCCATTGCCAAGTACCACGTCACCGAACGGGCGCGCGATGTGGTCAACGATGCGATGGACATCGTCGGCGGCAAGGGCATCTGCATGGGGCCGAACAACTTTCTGGCGCGTGCGTATCAGCAGGTGCCGATCGCCATCACGGTGGAAGGCGCGAACATCATGACGCGCTGCCTGATCATCTTCGGGCAGGGCGTGATCCGCTGCCATCCGTATGTGCTGCGGGAGATGACGGCTGCGCAAGGCCCTGATTCCCCCGAGATGCTTCGCGCGTTCGACACGGCGCTGTTCGGCCATGGGGCATTCATCGCGGGCAACTTCGTGCGTGCGTTCCTGCATGCGCTGTCGGGCGGACGCGTAGCGCCGGCACCCTCGAGTGCGGCGCCCGAAATGCAGCGCTACTACCAAGCCGTCAACCGTTTTTCGACGGCGCTGGCGCTGCTGGCCGACGTGTCGATGTTCACGCTGGGCGGTACGCTCAAGCGGCGCGAGAGCATCACCGGTCGGCTGGGCGACATCCTCTCGCAGATGTATCTGATCTCGTCCGCACTCAAGCGTTTTGAAGACGAGGGCCGCCCGGCGGAAGACGCGCCGCTGGTGCACTGGTCAGTGCAGGACGCACTGGCGCGCGCGCACGATGCGCTCGACGGCGTGCTGGCGAACTTCCCAAGCCGTGGCGTGGCTGGATTGCTGCGCGCGCTGATCGTCCCGTTCGGTTCTCCGTACCGCAAGCCGTCGGATGCGCTGGCCGCGCAGGTAGCGGAGCTGATGCAGACACCTGGCGCCGCACGCGACCGCTTACTGGCCGATTCCTACTGCCCCACGCCCGACATCGACCCCATTGCCTACGGCGAAGCCGCCTTCCGCCTGCAACCGGCCGTGGACGCCATCGAGCAGCGCTTGAAACCCGCCATCCGAGAAGGCAAGCTGCCGCCCGTACCGCAAAGCCTGCCGGATTTCGAGACCTGGACCACGCAAGCCGTGGCCCAAGGCCTCATCGATGAAGGCGAACGCAAGCAACTGTGCGACTACGCGCGCTACGGCGAACATGCCGTCGCCGTGGATGACTTCCCGCCCGACTTCAACCTGCTGGCCGATTTGCAGCGCCGCAAGGAAGCGTTGGACGCGTTGCAGGCGGCAGAGCGACGCGCGGCGTAATCAACGACAACAACGATGCAAGACAAGTACCTCGATTTCGTCGGTTCCGGTTTCGGCAAATGGCTGTCGGCCAATCTTGGCCTGCCGCAACCGGTGCCGCTGCGCCGCTATCGCGCGGGGGAGCCGGAATTCGTCGGGCCGTTTCTGGTGAGCGTGGTACCGGGCGGCGCCATGCGCGAAACGCTCGCCGCGCTGTTCGCCGAGATCGGCGTGCCGACACGCTTTCACGAAAGCGACCCGGAGTGGCTCGGCGCGGCAAACCGACACGGGCAGATCACCGGCCGCTTTGTCGCGCCCACGGGCAAAGAGGGCGATGCGTTTGACCGCATTGGCGGCATCGCGGTCGACGCAACGGGCATCACATCCGTCGACGGCCTAGACGCGCTGTATCACGTGTTCCATGACGGCGTGCGTGCCATCGGCCGCTGTGGCCGCATCGTGGTGATCGGGCGGCCACCGGAGCACGGCAAGAC
The DNA here is from genome assembly GCA_039592975.1 of Ralstonia sp. Classification (GTDB taxonomy): domain Bacteria; phylum Pseudomonadota; class Gammaproteobacteria; order Burkholderiales; family Burkholderiaceae; genus Ralstonia. Next base: position 30,766 of record JBCNQE010000018.1, read on the forward strand.
ACCTGAAGCCGCGATTGCACAACGCGCGCTGGAAGGCCTGACGCGCTCGCTCGGCAAGGAAGTCCGGCGCGGCTGCACGGCACAGCTTGTCTATGTGGCAGAGGGCGCGGAAAACGTGGCGGCGTCGACATTGCGCTTTCTGCTGTCGGCGCGCTCGGCCTACGTGTCGGGGCAGGTAGTGCGTGTGCATGCGGCTGCGGCCGTCTCCGTGGATTGGCAGAAGCCGCTGGCTGGGCGCACCGCGCTCGTGACCGGTGCCTCGCGCGGCATCGGGGCGGCAATCGCGCAGGTGCTGGCGCGTGACGGTGCACGCGTGCTGTGCCTGGATGTGCCTGCAGCACAGGAGGGCCTCAACGCCGTCGCGCAGGAAACCGGCGGTGAAGCGCTGGCCTATGACATTGCCGCACCGGAAACGCCCGCCCTGCTCGCCCAGCAACTCGCAGCCTTGGGTGGCATCGACATCCTCGTGCACAACGCCGGTATCACGCGCGACAAGACCATCGCCCGCATGACCGACCCCGCATGGCGCAGCGTGCTCGACATCAACCTCGCCGCGCAATTGCGCATCAACGACGCGCTGCTTGCTGCCAATGCGTTGCATGCGGGTGGCGCCATTGTGTGCGTGTCGTCCATCAGCGGCATCGCGGGCAACCTGGGGCAGACGAACTACGCGACCTCCAAGGCCGGCGTGATCGGTCTCGTGCAGACCGGCGCGCCGCTACTGGCCGAGCGCGGTATCACCATCAACGCCGTTGCGCCGGGCTTTATCGAGACGCAGATGACGGCCGCCGTGCCGTTTGCCATTCGCGAGGCCGGCCGTCGCATGAACGCGATGAGCCAGGGCGGCCAACCGGTCGACGTGGCCGAGACGATTGCGTGGTTGGCGCACCCCGCGTCGAACGGCGTCACAGGCAACGTCGTCCGCGTGTGCGGACAAAGCCTGCTCGGAGCCTGAGACGACCATGCGCACGCTGGCCCTGTCTTGTCCGATGACCGCAACGCAGACGCTCGTGACCGAGCCGCCGTCGGCAGGAACGCTGGTATGGCGCGCGCTGCTGTCGCAACGCAAAGGCAAGCGCGGCGGCCCGCTGCCGCGCCACACGCTGGTGCGCCAGGAAGTGCCCTTGGACGCCGAGCACATCGCGCAATACGCCGCGGTGTGCGGCTTCTCGCCCGCGCATGGGGTGCCGATGACCTATCCGCATCTGCTGGGTTTTCCGCTGCAACTCATGCTGATGACGGAATCGGCATTCCCCTATCCGGTGATCGGCCTGGTCCACCTGTGCAACACGATCCGACAGCATTCGCGCCTGCAAGCGGGTGAACGCGTGCGCGTGGAAGTCCGGCCGCGTCGGCTGTTCCAGCATGCCCGTGGGCAGGCGTTTGCCATCGAGACGACCATCGTCAAGGCGGGCGCGGTGGTGTGGGAATCGCTCTCCACCTACCTGCGCGTGGGCGTGCAGTCACCGCAGGGCGCCCCGCTGATCGCGCTGCCCACCGCAGCCGACCTGGTACCCAGCGGCCACTGGGATGTCCCTGCCGACACGGGTCGCCGCTACGCCGAGGTCTCTGGCGACTGGAACCCGATCCACGTCTCGAACATCGGCGCCAAGCTGTTTGGCTTCGCGCACCCCATCGCGCATGGCATGTGGACGAAAGCGCGCGCACTGGCCACCCTGCTGCCCGCCACGCCACTCGCACAAGGCGAAGTCGTCGCCGAATTCAAGACGCCGCTACCACTGCCAGGCGCCGCCACGCTCTGGCAAGCCGATGCAGCCACGCCGGGCCGCGCGTTTGAAGTCCGCAACGCGGCCGGCGACAAACCTTATCTGCGCGGCATGCTGACCCTGCCGCCAGCACAACAAGACCACACGGGAGACTGAACTCATGCTCGTTGGACCGCACGGAAGCGCACAGGTACGCCGCGTCGCCATCCTCGGGGGCAATCGCATTCCGTTCGCGCGCTCGAACACGGCCTATGCCACGGCATCGAACCAGCAGATGCTGACGGCCGCGCTGCAGGGCCTGATCGATCGTTTCAACCTGCATGGCATGCGTTTGGACGAAGTGGTGGCCGGTGCCGTCATCAAACACGCGCGCGATTTCAACCTGGCGCGCGAGACGGTGCTCTCCACCACGCTCGCCAAGCAGACGCCCGCGTACGACGTGCAGCAGGCGTGCGGCACGGGGCTCGAAGCGGCCATCCTGGTCGCCAACAAGATCGCGCTGGGGCAGATCGACGTGGGCATTGCCGGCGGCACGGATACCACCTCCGACGCGCCCGTCGGCCTGAACGAGAAGATGCGCAAGATCCTGCTGGAGGCCAACCGCGCTAAGTCCACCGGCGCGCGCCTCAAGGCACTGACCGGGCTGCGGCCGTCGATGTTCGTACGGCCCCTGCTGCCGCGCAATGGCGAGCCGCGTACGGGCCTGTCGATGGGCGAGCACTGCGAGCTGATGGCCAAACGCTGGGGCATCCGCCGCGAAGACCAGGATGCCCTCGCCCTGCGCAGCCACCAGAACCTCACCGCCGCCTACGAGCGCGGCTTCTTCACCGACCTGATGACCGCCCACCTCGGGCTCGATCGCGACAACAACCTGCGCAGCAACCTCACCATCGAACAGCTTGCCAAGCTGCAACCAGTGTTCGACCGCAGCGCCACCGGTACCATGACGGCCGGCAACTCCACACCGCTCACCGATGGCGCATCGTGCGTGTTACTCGCCAGCGAAGACTGGGCGCGTGCGCACAACCTGCCTGTGCTCGCCTACATGACCTGCGCCGATACGGCCGCCGTCGATTTCTTCAGAGGCACGCCGGAGCAGAACGAAGGGCTGCTGATGGCGCCGGCCTACGCCGTTTCGCGCATGCTGCAACGTGCGGGCCTGACGCTGCAGGACTTCGACTATTACGAAATCCACGAAGCCTTTGCCGCGCAAGTGCTGTGCACGCTGGCGGCGTGGGAATCGCCGGAATACTGCCGCGAAAAACTCGGCCGCAGCGCCCCGCTGGGCAGCATCGACCGCAGCAAGCTCAACGTAAATGGCAGCTCGCTCGGCACCGGCCACCCGTTTGCCGCCACGGGCGGGCGCATTGTCGCCACGCTCGCCAAGATGCTGGCGCAGCGCGGAAGCGGGCGCGGCCTGGTGTCGATTTGCGCGGCGGGCGGCCAAGGCGTCGTCGCCATTCTGGAAAGGCCCGAACAGATGTCGCATTGAACCCAACGGGCCCACGGGAACGGCCCGCTTAAGAAACCGCGCGGCACATAACAACACCACACCGCGCTTTCATGGAGGAGACACCATGAACACCGTTGCCGACCGAGGCGATCTGACCGACCGCATCTGGCTGAAGTCGTATCCCGAAGGCGTGCCTGCGGAGATCAACCCCGACCGCTATCACTCGCTGGCCGAGGTGTTTCGCGAATCGGTGGAGAAGTACCGCACGCGTGTCGCTTACGTGAGTGTCGGCACGGAAATGACGTACGGCGAATGCGAGCAGCAGGCCAAGCACTTCGCGGCATGGCTGCAATCGCGCGGCGTCAAGAAAGGCGACCGCGTGGCCATCATGCTGCCCAACAGCCTGCAGTACCCCGTGTGCCTGTTCGGCACGCTGCTGGCTGGCGCCATCGTCGTCAACGTGAACCCGCTGTACACGGTACCGGAGCTGGCGCACCAGCTGCGCGATTCCGGCGCGCAAACCATCGTCGTGCTGGAGAACTTTGCGCGCACGCTACAGCAGGCGCTGCCGGGCACCCAGGTACGCAACATCGTCATCACCGGCATTGGGGACCTGATGGGCGGCGCGCTCAACCTCAAGGGCCGTGCGCTGAACTTCGTGATGCGGCATGTGCAGAAGCAAGTGCCGCCGTACGCGCTTCCCTCGCCCATCTGGCTGCGCGATGCGCTGGCCGCGGGGCGCTCGCGTGCGCTGCAGCCGGTAGAGCTGACATCGGAAGACATCGCCTTCCTGCAATACACCGGTGGCACCACCGGCGTGGCCAAGGGTGCGATGCTCACCCACCGCAACATCATCGCCAACCTGCTGCAAGCCGAAGAGTGGTCGAAGAGCATGCTCACTGGCGGGGCGGAGACCAACGTCACGCTGCTGCCGCTGTATCACATCTTCTCGCTCACGGTGAACCTGCTGATGTTCATGACCATGGGCGGGCGCAACATCCTGATCGCCAATCCGCGGGATACCAAGCGGGTGCTCTTCATCTTGCGCAAGGAGCGCTTCTCGGGCATTGCGGGCGTCAACACGCTGTTCAACCTGCTGCTGGAAAACCCCGAGTTTGCCAAGCGCGATTTCTCCGCCATGAAGATCACCATCGGCGGCGGCATGGCGGTGCAGCGCGCCATTGCGGAGCGCTGGAAGAAAGTCACGGGCCACACCATCGTGGAGGGCTATGGGCTGACGGAGTGCTCGCCGGTGGTGTCGATGAACCCGCCGAACATCACCGAATTCAGCGGCACGATTGGCCTACCGGCGCCTTCCACTGAAGTGCGTTTCAAACGCGACGACGGCACCATCGCCCCCCTGGGCGAACCCGGCGAATTGCAGGTGCGCGGCCCCCAGGTCATGCGCGGCTACTGGCAGCGGCCGGAAGAAACCGCCAAGGCCATCGATGCGGATGGTTGGTTCTCCACCGGCGACATCGGCGTCATGGACGCAAACGGCTATATCCGCCTCATCGACCGCAAGAAGGACATGATCCTCGTCTCGGGCTTCAACGTGTACCCGAACGAGATCGAAGACGTGGTCGCGCTACACCCCGAGGTGCTGGAAGTGGCGGCCATCGGCGTGCCCGACCCGGTGGCCGGCGAGCGCGTGAAGATCATCGTGGTGCCGCGCACCAGTGCGCTGACAGAAGCCGCACTGCTCGAACACTGCCGCGCCCACCTGACCGGCTACAAAATGCCGCGCATCGTCGAGTTCCGCCATGAAGAACTGCCCAAGTCCACCGTGGGCAAGATCCTGCGTCGCGAACTGCGCGATGCAGATCCGGACATCCAGCGCGCCCGCGCCGCACAACCACCGCAATAACCCGCCGACCAGGAGACCCGCATGCAAGTGCGCACGCTTGCCCTGATCGCGGCGCTGGCCTGCTGCGCCCCGAGCTGGGCCCAGACCCCGGAGGGCTCCGCGCCGGTTGCCGCACCAATGGCCGCATCAGCCTCACCGTCTGCCGCCGTGGCCAGTTTTTCCACCATGGACGTCAACAGACAAGCTGCGTGGCTCGGCACGCAGGTCCACGCCAACGCATTCGCCACCTGGTCTGACGACGACATCCTCGCCATGGCGCAAGCCATGAAGCCCGAAACGCTGGTGCGCTGGCTCAAGGCCGAGGTCGCCAATCTGCCGGAATACGAATACCGCATGCGCCGCCAGGAACGCGTGAAGGATCAGTGGCAAAGCCAGCCAGCGCTCATGCTTGTGCGCTACCGGCACGCGCCGCGCCAGGTCTACGCGCGCTGGCTTAAAGGCGGCGCGCATGCGGGCCAGGAAATCATCTACGACGAGACCGTGCGCAAAGACGAGATGTACGGCCACCTGGGCGGCCTCTTCGGCTTTGCGGCCATCTGGAGCGCGCTTGATGGGCAGCTTGCCAAATCGCAGTCGAACCACACCGCGCGCGAGTTGGGGCTGCAGTTCATCGTCGAGTCGGTCGAGCGCGATGGCCGCGCTCACGTCGCCGCCGGTAAAAGCGGCAAGTTCAACGAAGCTCGCGTGGTGACCGAGAGTGGTGAACGCATGTTGGCCCTGACCTGGGATTCGCCCAGTGGCCCACCCGCGTTCTATGCCAAGCGCGTACGGCTGTTTTTTGACCTCAAAAACCCGTGGGTCCGTGTTGAAGAATCATGGGATGCATCAGGCAACCAGCTTGAAAAAATTGCCATTGAAAGCGTGACGCGCAAGACGTGGAATGACCAAACCTTCAACCCCAAGAACCCGGAATACAAGTTTTAAAGCCCTACCCGCAGATCGTTGCGCACCAAGGCTCCGCCGGTTGGGCGATCGGTATCAAACATGACTAGGGGAAACCCCTGTGGTGTGCGTACCAGCTAGAGGAAAGCCTCGACGAACGCAGAGAAATCGCTGCGTTATGCTGCGGAAACACAAATCGCCACACGTAGGCGAAATAACAATTCCATCCAGAGAGACAACCACATGAACCGCACCGCCCGCCGCTTTGCCGCAGCCCTTGCCTGCGCTGCCGTCAGCACCCTTGCAGCCTCCGCTGCGCACGCGCAATCCACCGCAGAAGCCAACGTCGCTGCAAGCGCCAGCACCGGCGTGGGCAGCTCCAGCGGCGGATTCGGACAGTTCATGGACGACTACGTCTGGGGCCGTAACGTCATGGCGGTGGGCTGGTTCTACATCCGCCCGATGGATTCGGCCACGCCGCTGACCACCACGACCAGCGCCCTGGGTCTGGGCACGTACCAGTCGCCGGGCACCGATGTGAAGGTCAGCAACGCCAACACGCTATCGGTCACGTTCACGCACTTCTTCAACGACAACATCGCCGGGACCTTCGTGGGTGGCGTGCCGCCCAAGTTCAACCTGTACGGCAGCGGCAACGTGATCGCGCCGGTGCCGGTGATCGGACCGCTGACGTTGATCAACCTGGGCCTGCCGCAGAACAACCCGATTGCCACGGTGCGCGAGTGGAGTCCGACGATCGTCGCGCAGTACTACTTCGGCACCAAGGAGAGCAAGTTCCGTCCGTTCGTCGGCGGCGGCGTCAGCTACAACTTCTTCACCAACCTGCGCCTGAACTCCAACTTCGTGAACGCTATGCAGAACCTCGGGCAGGTGCTGCAACTTGGCATGGGCCAAGTGCCGACCGGCCCGGCCAAGGTGACGGCTGAGACCTCCAGTTCCTGGACGCCGGTGGCCAGCGTCGGCGTGTCGTATGAGTTCGCCAAGAACTGGTCCGCCATCGGTACGGTGTCGTACCTGCCGCTGAAGACCACGTCGACCATCACGATCCGCAGCCAGCAGGGCCAGGTGCTGGCGGTCAACAAGACCGACATCAAGGTCGACCCGCTCGTGTTTGGATTGGCGATCGGCTACAAGTTCTGAGCCGCCGGGTTGCTCAATCGCAAACGCCACCTCCGGGTGGCGTTTTTCATTTGCGGCATGCAGCAACAGAGTCGATATGATGGCGGGATTCTGCTGACCAACCCTCACCCACCGCACCCACCTCGCCCATGACCCAGCCTTCCATCGCCATCGTCGGAGCCGGCATTGCCGGTGTTGCCTGTGCCAATGCGCTTGCCGCGGAGGGCATCGCCTCCACCGTCTACGAGCGCGCGGGTGGCGTGGGTGGCCGGCTGGCGACCACGGTGCTGCCCGAGGGTGCCCCGGCGTATGCATTCGACCATGGCGCGCAGTCGTTCAACGTGCGCAGCGAGGCCTTCCGCCGCGCCGTGGATGCTGCGGGTCGGCAGGGCTCCGTGCTGCCATGGGCCGCGCGCTGGGGGCACCGCACAGCCGACACCCTGCAAGCCGATACGCGTGACGAGACCCGCTACGTCGGCATGCCGGGCATGGGCGCGCTGGTGCGCAGCCTGGCCACACCGCTGGACGTGCGCTTCGGCCACGCCGTCACGCACATTGCGCACGAGGGCAACCGCTGGACAATCACGCGCAACGGCACTAACCCCGAGCACGCCGACATCGTCGCGCTGGCCCTGCCCGCGCCCGAGTTGCCGGCGCTGTTCCATGACGCCACGCCGGCTTCGCTGCAAGAGACCATCGCCCCGGTGCGCTACGCCCCGTGCTGGGCGCTGATGATGGGCTTTGCCCAACCGCTCGACCTGCCGTATGACGGCATCCGCATCGACGACGACATGCTCGCCTGGGCCGCCCGCGACAGCGCCAAGCCGGGCCGTGTGATGGTCGACGAATCGTGGGTGGTGCATGCGTCGCCCGCGTGGTCCGCCGCCCACGCCAACGACACGCCGGAGCAAGCGCTGCATGCCATGCACGCCCGCTTTGCCGAGGCCTTCCCCCGCACGCCCGAGCCCGACCTCATGGCCGCGTACCTGTGGCCGCATGCGCTGGTGGAACAGGCAGCCGGTCTCCCCTGCCACTGGGATGCCGCCGCTCGCCTGGGCGCCTGCGGTGACTGGTGCGAAGGCCCCCGCGTGGAAGCCGCCTTCCTCAGCGGTGTGGCGCTGGCCGCAAAGATCGCCGAATCGCTGTAACGGAAACGCCACCGCGTGCCACCCAGCGTTACAATGTCGGGTTGTCTCGTGTTTCGTGTGCCGGGTCGCTCACCCGGCGGTGGCTTTCTTCTGACGACGCCATGCGCACCCGACGCCAAGTCCTCGCCCTAGCCTTTGCTGCTGCCACTGCAATGTTGGCTGCGGCGGCGCCGTTGTCCGCGCATGCGCAGGTCCTGCGCAATATTCCGGTGACGGCCCCGGCAGCCCAGTTGACCGTCAATTCGGCCAACACCGGCACGCTGAGTACCGGCAGCACCGGCGTGGTGCGCATCCTGCTGCTCGGCTTGACCAGCAGCAGCGCGGAGATCAACTTCGCCCCGGGTGTGCGGATCCTGTCGCTGGACGGGCGCCTGCTGCCGCCCGCTTCGGTGGTCGGCCAGACGTTCAAGGTGCGCTATCAGCTCGATCTGTATCAGAAGTTGCTGACGGCCTGGGTTGTCAGCGATGACGACTACAACGCCGCGGTGGCCGCACAAGCCCAGTCCCGGTAGTCAGAACAGAACACCCCCACGAAGCACGTGCCCCCAGGTCAACCACTGTGAACGGCACATGAAAAAAGTCTTCATCAAAACCTACGGCTGCCAGATGAACGAGTACGACTCGGACAAGATGTCCGACGTGCTCAACGCGGCTGAAGGTCTCATCCCCACCGACACGCCCGAAGATGCGGACGTGATCCTCTTCAATACGTGCTCCGTGCGCGAGAAGGCGCAGGAGAAGGTGTTCTCCGAACTCGGCCGCGTCAAGGCACTCAAGGCGCTCAAGCCGGACCTCGTGGTTGGCGTGGGCGGCTGCGTAGCCAGCCAGGAAGGCGCGTCCATCGTGGCGCGCGCGCCGTATGTGGATGTCGTCTTCGGCCCGCAGACGCTGCACCGCCTGCCGGACCTGATCGCCGCGCGCCGCCGCACGGGCCGCTCGCAAGTGGATGTGTCCTTCCCCGAGATCGAGAAGTTCGACCACCTACCGCCCGCACGCGTGGAAGGTGCCTCCGCGTTCGTGTCGATCATGGAAGGCTGCTCGAAGTACTGCAGCTATTGCGTGGTGCCCTACACGCGCGGTGAAGAAGTCTCGCGCCCGTTCGATGACGTGCTGGCCGAAGTGGCCGGCCTGGCCGCACAGGGCGTGCGTGAAGTCACGCTGCTGGGTCAGAACGTCAATGCGTACATCGGCAAAATGGGCGACACGGCCGACCGTGCCGACTTCGCCCTGCTGCTCGAATACGTGGCCGAAATCCCGGGCATCGAGCGCATCCGCTACACGACCAGCCACCCGAAGGAATTCACGCAGCGCCTGATCGACGCCTATGCCACGAATCCGAAGCTGGTCGATCACCTGCACCTGCCCGTGCAGCACGGTTCCGACCGCATCCTGATGGCGATGAAGCGCGGCTACACGGTGCTCGAATACAAGAGCATCATCCGCAAGCTGCGCGCGATCCGGCCGAACATCTCGGTGGCCACTGACTTCATCGTCGGCTTTCCGGGTGAGACCGATGCGGACTTCGCCAAGACGATGGACCTGATTCACGAGATCGGCTACGACAACTCGTTCAGCTTCATCTACAGCCCGCGCCCCGGCACGCCGGCGGCCAACCTGCACGACGGCACGCCGCACGAAGTGAAACTGCAACGCCTGAAGACGCTGCAAGCCGCCATCGACGCCAACATGGTGCGCATCAGCGAAGGCATGGTCGGCAGCACGCAGCGCATCCTGGTCGAAGGCCCGTCGCGCAAAGACCCGACCGAGCTGCATGGCCGCACCGAGAACAACCGCGTGGTCAACTTCGCCCTGCCCGATCTGCCGCAGGCGCGGCGTGACCAACTCGTCGGCCAGATGCTGGACGTGAAGATCGTGCATGCGTATCCGCATTCGCTGCGCGGGGAAGTCGTCGCATGAAGCCGACCGCAGCCGAATTCACCGCGCCCAAGAACGACAATGCGCGCCTGCAGAACCTGTGCGGGCCGCTGGACGAAAACCTGCGCCAGATCGAGCAGGCGCTCGACGTGACGATTGCCCGGCGCGGCAGCAAGTTCACCGTGCGTGGTGCCAATGCACAGGGCGCGGCCAATGCGCTGGAAACGTTCTACAACGCGGCACGTGAACCGCTGTCGGTGGACGACATCCAGCTCGGCCTGGTTGAGACGCGCCAGGTGGCTGCGCACGGCGCCTACCTGCCCGAATCGACGCTCGATGTGCCGGACGGCAACGACCTGTCGCCGGTGCTGCATACGCGCCGCACCGACCTGCATGGCCGCACGCCGATGCAGCGCGAGTACCTGCGCAACATCCTTTCGCACGACCTGTCGTTCGGTATCGGGCCGGCGGGCACGGGCAAGACGTATCTGGCCGTCGCCTGCGCGGTGGATGCGCTGGAGCGCGACGCCATCAAGCGCATCGTGCTGACACGCCCCGCCGTGGAAGCTGGCGAGCGGCTCGGCTTCCTGCCCGGCGATCTCGCGCAAAAGGTCGACCCGTACCTGCGCCCGCTATACGACGCGTTGTACGACCTGCTCGGCTTCGACAAGACGCAGAAGATGTTCGAGCGCCAGATGATCGAGATTGCGCCGCTCGCATACATGCGCGGGCGCACGCTCAACCACGCCTTCATCATCCTGGACGAAGCGCAGAACACCACGCCGGAACAGATGAAGATGTTCCTCACGCGGATCGGCTTTGGCTCCAAGGCGGTGATCACCGGCGACACGACGCAGATCGACCTGCCGCGTGGCCAGAAGAGCGGCCTGATCGAAGCGCAGCACGTGCTGCGCGACGTGCGCGGCGTGGTGATGACACGCTTCACCAGCGTCGATGTGGTGCGGCACCCGCTGGTGGCGCGCATCGTCGAGGCGTATGACGAATTCCATGCCCAGCATAAAGACGCTTAGTACAAATAATTAAGGACGCCTGAACGTGGCCAAAGCTAAAACCAAAACCAAGAAGACCCAACCCGAAGCCGCCGAGTCGTTCGGCCCGCGCGTCGACGTATTCGACGCCAAGGGCAAACCCAAGACGGTGGATGCCAGCGCCGTGCGCATCGCCTATGCCGATGGCCGCAGCCTGATCATCAGCGTGCCTGACACAGCCGATGGCGCCATCACGCTTGTCGCCGAGCACTCGGACACCAACACGAACGCCATGCTGTCGCTGCGCCCGGAGCACCACGACAGCATCACGCTTCGTATTGAAGCCGAGCCGGTGCAAACCGAGCGCACCGAAGACCTCGACGACACGTTCTGGAACAACGGCCGCGAAGCCATCGACGACGCGGAAATGCTCACGCTCGACCTCACCGTCCAATACGGCGATGAACTCAAGGCGGCCGCGCGCAAGGCGCTGCCGAAAGAGAAGGACATCGAAGCGTGGATCGCCCCGGCGCTGTTCGCCGATGCGCAGCTCAACGTGCGCTTTGTCGGCGAGGAAGAAGGCCGCACGCTCAACCGCACGTACCGTGGCAAGGACTACGCCACCAACGTGCTGACCTTCTCGTACGCTGAGAGCGAGGAAGACCCTGTGTCCGCCGACATCGTGCTGTGCTGCCCGGTGGTCGAGAAGGAAGCGAAGGAACAGAAGAAGCCGCTGCTCGCGCACTACGCACACCTGATCGTGCACGGTGCGCTGCATGCGCAGGGCTATGACCACGAAGATCCGGCCGATGCCGAAGAGATGGAAGGCATCGAAACGCAGATCCTCGGCGAGCTTGGTTTTGCCGATCCGTACGCGGACCGCTGAAGCGCTGTCTCACACCATCAACGCCGGCCTCGCGCCGGCGTTTTGCTTGTTGCGTGTTCCATTTCTGTAGCAGGCTGTTTCAACGCTGCATCAACCCGCGCAGCTGCAGATCCAATCCCCACAACGGTTTACGGGGTTTCCTCCGCCATTCGGCGCATGGCTGCGCTGGTCAAACCGCGCATGCACGGCGCACCACGGGTCGGCCATCCGACACCCCTGCCGTTCTCCATACGGCGCATGGGTTTTGCCGTAGCGATTTCTATCCTCCACGCATAAGCCGCCGCCCGAGCGAGCTCAACGAACGTCGGCGCAAACGAGCGCCATGGGCCAGCCCGCGCACAGACAGGCACGGCCCCGCGGGGAGGTCATCATGCGTCAACGCTTCATGGACAGCATTCCATGGGCCACGCTGCTGGTCGGCGTGGGAGTGGGCACTGCGCTCGCGGTCACACCGCGCATCGCACACGCGGATCACAAGCAGTCGTGCTACGCGGGCATCGTCGTCGTGTTTGACGGCGCATGGCACCCGGGCGCGGTGGTGGGCTGTCGCACCGTCAATGTGTCGGACAGCAACAGCGTGGTCGGTGCCGAAGTGAACCTCATGATCGCGCAGGGCACGATTCGGCCGCGTGTGCAGGCCGTGGTCGGTAGCACCAGCGTGCAGGCGCTGATTGGCGGCGGATACGATTTCGCGAGCAGCAAGGCCCTGGTGAGCGTCGGCGTCACGGGTGACCATTGGCTAGGCGGCGTCGACAAAGAGATCGCCGGCCGCTGGACCGCCTACGCCGGCGCCAGCACGCTGAGCCGGTATCACGGCAACACGCCGAATCCGGTCACCGCGCCTGCGCCCGCCCAGGCCAACAACATCACGCCGCCACCACCCACGAACAACAACGCGCCAGCCCCCGCTCCGACGCCAGGTAAGTCGCCGAGTCCTAGCCCGAGCCCGAGCCCAACACCTAGCCCCAGCCCAACGCCGACGCCGACGCCGACGCCAACTCCGGCTCCTACTCCAACACCGACGCCGAGCCCAACCCCGGTCCCCTCCCCCTGCGGAAGCTGCCATGGCGGCGACCATGGCGGACACCATCACGGCGGGCATCACGATCACGGCCATGATCACGATCATGATCACGACCATGGCGGCCACCATGGTGGACATCATGGCGGCGATCACGATCACGATCGCGGCGGCGATGGCGATCACGACCATGGCGGAGGCGACGACCATGGCCACCACCACGATCCGCACGGTGGCGGCCATGACCACGGTGGCGATGGTCATCACGGTAATGGCCACGGCGATCACGACCACGATGGCGGCGGCAACCACGGGCACCATGGGAACGACCATGGCGACCATGATCGTGGCGGCGACGGCCACCATGACAACGATCATGGCCATCACGACCAAGGCGGCCACACCGACCACGACAAAGACCACGGCCACGACGACCGAGGCGGCGGTGATGACCCCGGCGCCCACCACCATGGTGACAACGATCACCACGGTGACGAAGGCGGCACGGGCCCCGGCAACGATGGTCACCATCACCCAGGCGGCAAGGACGGCAGCGACTGACCGTTTTCCCCCTTCGGCAGCGCGCCCAGCCATGCCGCCCGAGCCGGCCACCTGAAGTGCGGCGTCATCCACTTCAGGTGGCCCATGGCTCGTCCGCCGTCATCTGGACCGCCAATCTTTTGGTGTATGCTGGCCCGATGTTTAACGACGCGCGACCGCGCCATGAATGATCCGTATCCCAGTCCGAAGCCAGCCGACAAACCCCGATCGCTGCTGGAACGCCTGACCGACCTCATTTCGCCCGAGCCCGAATCGCGGGCCGAGCTGCTCGAAATCCTCCAAGACGCCCACGCGCGCAGCCTGATCGACGCCGATTCCCTGTCGATGATCGAAGGCGTCTTCCAGGTCTCAGACCTGTGTGCGCGCGACATCATGATCCCGCGCGCGCAGATGGATGCGCTGAACATCGCCGACGCACCGTCCGAATTCATCCCCTTCGTGCAGGAAGCTGCGCATTCGCGCTTCCCCGTCTACGAAGGCAGCCGTGACAACATCATCGGCATCCTGCTCGCCAAGGATCTGCTGCGCTTCTATACCGATGAAGACTTCGACGTGCGCGACATGCTGCGCCCGGCCGTGTTCATCCCCGAATCCAAGCGCCTGAACGTGCTGTTGCGCGACTTCCGCGTCAACCGCAACCACATCGCCATCGTCGTGGACGAATACGGCGGCGTGGCGGGGCTCATCACCATTGAAGACGTGCTCGAGCAGATCGTCGGCGACATCGAAGACGAATACGACATCGAAGAGGAAGAAGACAACATCCTCGCGACCGCCGATGGCCACATGCGCGTGCGCGGCCTGACCGAAATCGAGCAGTTCAACGAAGCCTTCGGCACGCAGTTCTCCGATGAAGACGTCGACACGATTGGCGGGCTGCTGTCCAACCACCTGGGCCGCGTGCCGCACCGTGGCGAGAAGATCGTCATGGGCGCGCTGCAATTCGACGTGCTGCGCGCCGATGCACGCCAGGTGCAGGTGCTGCTGGTGCGCCGCATCACCTCGCCGGCCGGCGGCAATGCCGTCGCCGACACTTCCGGTTCTCACCCCGCCTGATTCTCGTGCCTGCTCAGTTCTCTTCCCCTGCCGACCGCACCCGTCGGCAGGATGCTCCCCTTGTGCCGCCCGCCGTGCCACTTGCCCGGCTGCGTTTTGCGATGCCGCTGGCGGCATTGCTGGGCGTCATGCATACGCTGTCGTTCGCGCCCAATCATTGGTGGTGGCTGCAGATCCTCTCGCTCACGGGGCTGGCCGCGCTGGTGCAGCGTGCGCCACGTCTGCGCGATGCCGCATGGGTCGGCTATGCCTTCGGGCTCGGCTGGTTCCTGTCGGGCGTCTGGTGGCTCTATATCAGCATGCATGTGTACGGCGACATGCCGGCATGGATGGCCGCGCTGGCGGTGCTGCTGTTTGCAGGCTACTGCGCGCTGCATCCGGCGCTGGCGGTCTGGGCATGGCAGTGGCTGACCCGCCGCGGGCGATGGTCTGGCGCGGCATCGGCGCTGGTGTTTGGCGCGGCATGGGGCGTGGCGGAATGGCTGCGCGGCACCGTGTGGACGGGCTTCCCCTGGATCAACGGTGGCTACGCGCACACCGACGGCCCGCTGGCCGGCTACGCGCCGCTGGTGGGCGTGTACGGCATCGTGCTGATTGCCGCCGTGCTGGCCGGCCTGCTGTGCCTGGCGGCTGAACGGCGGCTGCACTGGCTGGCAGCCATCGCGGGTGCGATTGTGCTGGTGGCCGGCTGGCCGCTGCACGGCATTGCCTGGACGCAGCCGGTGGGCAAGCCGCTCTCCGTGCGCCTCTTGCAGGGCAACGTACCGCAGGATGTGAAGTTCCAGCAGACCGGCATCGAGCGCTCGCTGGCGCTGTACACCAAGATGGTCACCGAGAAGCCCGCGCAACTGGTGATTACGCCCGAGACGGCCTTCCCGATCATGATCCAGGACATGCCACAGGAGATCGCGCTGGCCATCCGCACCTATGTGGATACCACCGGTTCCAGCGTGCTCTTCGGTGCGGCCAGCCAGGACTCGGCGGTGGATTACACCAACAGCGTGTTCGGCGTCGGCCCGCAGCTCCAGGGCGTGTACCGCTACAACAAGCACCACCTGGTGCCCTTCGGCGAGTTCATCCCCCTCGGCTTCCACTGGTTCGTCAACATGATGAACATGCCGCTGGGCGACTTCCGGCGCGGCCAGCTGGTGCAACCGCCCATGCCCGTCGCGGACCAACGCATCGCCCCCAACATCTGCTACGAGGATTTGTTCGGCGAGGAGATCGCCGCCTCCCTGCGCCATGCCGATCAGCCGGCCACGATGCTGGCCAATACGACGAATCTAGCCTGGTTTGGCGACACCATCGCCCTGGATCAGCACCTGCAGATTTCGCGCATGCGCGCGCTGGAAACGGGCCGCCCGATGCTGCGCGCCACCAACACCGGCGCCACCGCCGTGGTGCTGCCGGACGGCAGCGTGCAGGCGCGCCTGCCCGTCTTCACGCTCGGCACACTGCAGACCGACGTGCAGGGCACGCAAGGGCTGACACCCTTTGTGCGGGTGGGTAACGCCCCGGCGGTTGGCCTGGGCGCGCTGGTGCTGTTGATCGCCTACGTGCGCCGTCGCAGGGCTGGCGCGAACTGATCGTCGGCCGCCTGGAGGACTTTCGAGACACTTTCCGGGTCGGCTGACAAAAAACGCTAAAATTCAACGTTTTACGGCGGGCATCGCGGCAAAACGCGCGGTGCCCGCCGCTGCATTCCACCGCCGCGCAGCGCTGTGCTGCCACGACGGACCTTCGGGACCACCATGCTTACTTTCCAGCAAATCATTCTCAAGCTGCAGTCGTACTGGGACGCCCAGGGCTGCGCCCTGCTGCAACCGATCGACCTCGAAGTCGGCGCCGGCACGTCGCACGTGCACACCTTCCTGCGCGCGATCGGCCCCGAGCCGTGGCGTGCCGCGTATGTGCAACCGTCGCGCCGCCCCAAGGATGGCCGCTACGGCGAAAACCCGAACCGCCTGCAGCACTACTACCAATATCAGGTGGTACTCAAGCCGGCGCCGGAAAACATCCTCGATCTGTACCTCGGTTCGCTGGAAGCGCTGGGCCTGGACCTCAAGCAGAACGACGTCCGCTTTGTCGAAGACGACTGGGAAAACCCCACGCTCGGCGCCTGGGGCCTGGGCTGGGAGGTGTGGCTCAACGGCATGGAAGTCACGCAGTTCACGTACTTCCAGCAAGTTGGCGGCCTGGACTGCAAGCCCGTCACCGGTGAAATCACCTACGGCATCGAACGCCTGGCGATGTACCTGCAGCAGGTCGAAAACATCTATGACCTGGTCTGGACGGAGTGGGAAGAACCCGGCCCGAACGGCCCGGTCACCCGCCGCCTGACCTACGGCGACGTCTATCACCAGAACGAAGTCGAGCAATCGACCTACAACTTCGAACACGCCGACACCACGGTGCTGTTCCGCCGCTTTGCCGAGCACGAAGCCGAGGCCAAGCGTCTGATGGGCGCCGCCACGGAAGGCGATGCCGCTGCGGGTGGCGACGCCCCGGTCGTGCAACTGGCCCTGCCCGCCTACGAGCAAGTGCTCAAGGCTGGCCACACCTTCAACCTGCTCGATGCACGCGGCGCCATCTCGGTGACGGAGCGCGCGGCCTACATCGGCCGTATCCGCAATCTGTCGCGCTCGGTGGCGCAGGCCTACTACGATTCGCGCGAGCGCCTGGGCTTCCCGATGTGCGGCACGGCGGCAGCCAAGACCACGGAGGCTGCATGACGGCCACCCGCGCGCGGCGTGGGCTGGCGCTGCTGACGGCAGCGTCGATCGCTGCGCTGGCGCTGCCGGCAAGCGTTGCGCAAGCGGCGCGGCATCGCACGTCCAAGCCGGCGTCGACGGAGAAGGTTTTTGCCGTGCCAAGCAACTTGACGCAGCTTTGCGTGGCCGATTCCAAGCCACTGCAGCAAGCGCTGGGCACAGAGTGGACACCACCTCCGCCCTCGCTCGACCAGTGGACAAGCCTGGTGCGCACGATGGCCTGCGACCTGTCTGGCGCGCGTGACCTCGGCTGGCACCGTGTGCCGCTGCGCACCTACGCCACCGCCCTGCGCTTCCCGTTCACGTGGGTGGAATGGCAAGGCGTTGGGGCGAAGGCGCAGCGCCGTGCGCGGGTGTTCCGCTCGTCGACGCAGTTGCCGAGCCGGCTCGAATTCAACGTGTCGGGCACGCTGCAAGAGGTGCGCTACGACGCGCGGCGCGGCACGCTGTCTGCGCGTTTCCTGCGCCGCGATGCGGCTGCGCCGGGCACCAATCCCGCGCCGATCGCGCCGCCGCCCCCGCCGGGCCAATGCGCCGGCACGCAATTGCAATTCCAGCAGCAGGGCGGCGTGTGGCTGCTCTCGGGCGTGGAGCCCGTGCCGGGTTCGCCTTGCTGATCTGAACCTAACAACGTAACCGCCGCACCCAAGATGTAAGCGGCGCAGAACAACGACGTCACCGATTCAACGCTATGTCCACCCTCCTGATCGAACTGCTGACCGAAGAACTGCCGCCCAAGGCGCTGGCCCGCCTGGGCGAGGCGTTTGCACGCGGGCTGTTTGACGGTCTGTCGGCGCAAGGCCTGCTCGAAGAAGGCGCTGCCGTGGAAGGCTTTGCCACGCCACGCCGCTTGGCCGCATCGATCACCGGCGTGCGCCGCGCCGCGCCCGATCGCGAACTGCGCGAGAAGGTGCTGCCCGTGACCATCGCCTTCGACGCGGAGGGCAAGCCGGCCGCACCGCTCGTCAAGAAGCTGGCCGCACTGGCCAAATCGGTGGGCGTGGAAGCCATCGCCCCCGAGTCGCTCGAACGCGCGCCGGATGGCAAGGCCGAGGCGCTCTTTTACCGCTACACCGCACGCGGCGCTGTGCTGGCCGACGGCCTGCAGGCGGCGCTGTCGCAGACCGTCACCAATCTGCCGATTCCGAAGGTGATGACGTACCAGCGCCCGAACGGCAAGGACATGGAGAGCGTCCAGTTCGTGCGCCCGGCGCACAAGCTGATCGCGCTGCTCGATAACGAAGTCATCCCCGCGAGCGTGCTGGGTCTGCAGTCGGGCAATGTGACGCTGGGCCACCGCTTCCTGTCCGCTGGCGAAATCGTCATCCAGGACGCCGCCTCGTACGCGAGCACGCTGGAGTCGCAAGGCAAGGTCATCGCCAGCTATGCCAAGCGCCGCGAAGCCATCCGCGCCGAGCTGCTCAAAGTCGCAGGCGCCGACACGGTGGTGATGCCCGAAGCGCTGCTGGACGAAGTGAACGCGCTGGTCGAATGGCCCGTGGTCTACCCCTGCCACTTCGAGGAAGCCTTCCTCGCCGTGCCGCAGGAGTGCCTGATCCTGACCATGCAGACCAACCAGAAGTACTTCGCGCTGACGGACGCACAAGGCCATCTGCGCAACCGCTTCCTGATCGTCTCGAACATCGCCACCGGCACGCCGGAAGCCATCATCGAAGGCAACGAGCGCGTGGTGCGCCCGCGCCTGGCCGACGCCCGCTTCTTCTTCGAGCAAGACAAGAAGAAGCCCCTGGCCGACCGTGTGCCGCTGCTCTCGCGCGTGGTCTATCACAACAAGATCGGCACGCAGCTTGAACGTGTCTCTCGCCTGCAGGCCATCGCCGGCCAACTGGCCGAGAAGTTGGCAAAAACGCTGGGCGCCGATAGCACTCACGCCTCGCGCGGCGCGCTGCTCGCCAAGGCCGACCTGCTGACCGACATGGTGGGCGAGTTCCCCGAGCTGCAAGGCACGATGGGCACCTACTACGCCCGCCACGACGGCGAACCCGACGACGTGGCACTGGCCTGCTCCGAGCACTACCAGCCGCGCTTTGCCGGCGACGCGCTGCCCAGCACCGCCACCGGCACCGTGGTGGCGCTGGCCGACAAGCTGGAAACGCTGGTCGGCATCTGGGGCATCGGCCTGCAACCCACGGGCGAAAAAGACCCGTTCGCGCTGCGCCGCCACGCACTGGGCATCCTGCGCATGCTGATCGAGAAGCCGCTCACGCTGACGATTGACGACGCGCTGCAGATTGCCGCTGCGAGCTTCGACGGCATCGCCGCCGTCAAGCCGGATTTGGCCGCCATCACCGACTTCCTGTACGACCGCCTGCGCGGCTACCTGAAGGACAAGGGCTACAGCACCAACGAGGTGGAAGCCGTGGTCAGCCAGCGCCCGCAGCGCCTGGACGACATCGTCGCGCGCCTCGAAGCCGTGCGCGCGTTTGCCGCCCTCCCGCAGGCCGAAGCCTTGGCTGCCGCCAACAAGCGCATCACCAACATCCTGAAGAAGACGGACGTCGCCATCGGCGCGGTGCAGCCGCAGTTGCTCAAGGAAGATGCCGAGCGCGCGCTGCATCAGGCCGTCGCTTCGTCCGAGCCGCAGGTGCACGACGCGTTTGCGCGCGGCGATTTCGCCACCGCGCTCAAGACGCTGGCCGGCCTGCGTGAATCTGTCGACACCTTCTTCGACGGCGTGATGGTGATGGCCGACGACACCGCCCTGCGCGATAACCGCCTCGCGCTGCTGAGCGAACTGCACGGCCTGATGAACCGCGTGGCGGACATCTCCAAGCTGGCCGCTTAAGCTTGGTGCTCCGGAGCCTGACATGCCCCACATCCCGAAACTGGTGATCCTGGACCGCGATGGCGTGATCAACCTCGACAGCGACCAGTTCATCAAATCGCCCGACGAGTGGATCCCCATCGACGGCAGCCTGGAAGCGATCGCCGAGTTGAACCAGGCCGGCTACCAGGTGGTGGTGGCGACCAACCAGTCAGGCATCGGACGCGGGCTGTTCGAGGCCGCCGCGCTCAACGCGATGCACGAGAAGATGTACAAGGCGCTCGCCACCTACGGCGGGCGCGTCGATGCCGTCTTCTTCTGCCCGCACACTGCCGCCGATGCTTGCGACTGCCGCAAGCCCAAGGCCGGCATGCTCATCGAGATCGCGCGCCGCTTCGATGTCGACCTGACCGGCGTACCGGTGGTCGGCGATTCGCTGCGCGATCTGCAAGCCGGCGTGGAAGTCGGCGCCGTACCGCACCTCGTACTGACCGGCAAGGGCACCAAGACGTGCGATGCCGGCAACCTGCCTCCGGGCACTCAGATTCACGCGGACCTGCGCGCGTTTGCGCGCGCGCTGCTGTCCCCTGCGCCCCACGCCACGCCTGCGCGTGCCCCCGGCGCTCCTTGAATTCGCCCCCAATGACTTTCATCCGCTCCCTGCTATACCTGCTGTTCCTGATCGTCTGGACGCCGATCTATGCGGTGGCCTGTTTCATCGTGTTTCCGTTCATGAACCCGCACCGCCGTTTCTGGATGGTGACGGGCTGGACCAAATCCGCCATCTGGATGGCGCGCTGGATAGTCGGCATCCGCTGGCAATACCAGGGCTGGGAGCACATCGAAGAGGCTGTTGCCACCAACAAACAGGTGGTGCTGCTCTCCAAACACCAGTCCGCCTGGGAAACCATGGCATTCGTGGCCACCATGCCGCGCCCGCTGTGCTACGTGTTCAAGCGCGAACTGCTGTACGTGCCGTTCTTCGGCTGGGCGCTGGGCATGCTCAAAATGGTGCACATCAACCGCAAGGACGGCGCCAACGCGTTCGCCTCGGTTGCCCGCCAGGGCAAGGAGCGCTTGGCCGATGGCGCCTGGGTGATCATGTTTCCGGAAGGCACGCGCACGCGCTCGGGCGATCCGAAGCCACGCTACAAGAGCGGCGGTGCGCGCTTTGCCGTGGATACCGGCGCGTGGGTCATCCCCATCGCACACAACTCGGGCCGCGTGTGGCCACGGAATTCGTTCCTGAAGTATCCGGGCCTGATCACCCTGTCGGTCGGCCCGGCCATCTCGACCGCCGGCAAGACCAGCGACGAGCTCAACCGCGAAGTCGAAGCGTGGATCGAAGCAGAAATGCGTAGAATCGACGCCGATAGCTACCGCGAGCGCGCATGAAACTGCTGCGACCCCCGACTTCGCCCACCACTGCCGACAGCGTTCAGCTTGAGTTGCCGCTGCTCGCGCCGGAAGTCGAACCGCAGCCGCAGGCCCCGCTTCTCACACCGCCTGCTTACGATCCCGCAGCACCGCTTGGCCCCAACCAGCGCCGCCTGACGTTGGGCGAGCGCGCCTTGGTCTACAACCTCAAGCGCTCATCGCGACGCACCATCGGCTTTGTCATCGATGATCGCGGGTTGTCCATCACGGCTCCGCGCTGGGTCACGCTCAGCGAGATCGAACACGCCATCGCCGAAAAGCAGAAGTGGATCTTCGCCAAGCTGGCCGAATGGCGCACCAATGCTGCGCGCCGCATGCTGCCGCCGATGGCGTGGGAGGATGGTGCAACGCTGCCGTTCCTGGGCAAGACCGTCACGCTGAAATTGGAGTCGCCCATCGGGGCGCTGATGTTCGACGCGGACGCGTGCGTGCTGCACCTGGGCCTGCCGCCTTCCACCACCGAACAGCAGATCAAGGACCGCGTGCAAGGCTGGCTGCAGACGCAAGCGCGGCGCCTGTTCGGCGAGCGGCTGGAGGTGTACGCCGAGCGCCTTGGCGTGCGGCATAGCGCGTATGCGCTGTCTTCCGCCGCTACGCGCTGGGGAAGCTGCACGGCGGACGGCAAGATCCGTCTGAACTGGCGCCTGGTGCATTTCCCGCTGAGCCTGATCGACTATGTGGTCGCGCACGAGCTGGCACATCTCAAGGAGATGAATCACAGCCCACGCTTCTGGGATACGGTCGAATCGATCTTTCCCGAGTTCCGTGAAGCGCGCGAGCAACTGCGCTCGCATCCGCCGGAATATCTGCCCGCGTTCTAAGGGGGCCTCCCCTTATCTACCCACGCAGGGCGTACACGCGCTGCGCCTTCCCGCATGATCTTTGCTCCCGTCCTCTCCCTGCTCGGCCTCTTCCTTCTTGGGATCGTGCCGCTGATCGGCGTGTTCGGTACGTTCCCGATGGTCTGTGTCATCGCGGCGAGGGCGTACGCCAAGCAGCCCCCACTCTCTCGCAAAGCACGGAGATGGATGTGGGGGCTGGGGATCTTCCTTGCGGTAGCGGACCTCTGGACGGGTCTGCTGTTCTACCATTTCCACAGCATTTCGCGCGACATCGAGGAAAAACAGGCGAACAGGGTGGCGCGGGAGAACTTCATCCTCGATCGCGACTTTCAATACGGCGAGCTGGTCGTTCCGGCTGGCAGCCAGATTAACCGCTACGACCCGTTCGACAACGGCGAAAAAGACATGCCTCTCGCATTACGGGGTCTGCGCGCTGTACGGTTTCCCCATCCGGTGCGCGTCGCTGGGGTCACAACTGACGCGATGGATGTGTCCGGCGAAGCAAAACTCGTCTTAAGCGAGGACCAGCGCATCGGCCCGCTGTTCGCGTACAACAAGCAAGGGAAATTGAGCCGCGATGGCCAACCCGCATCCGTCGCTTGCAAACGTGGGCAGATCGCCCGCTTCCATGTGCCTTTGATTCACTACGACATCGTGGCGGAATTCGCGAAGCCGGGACCCGACGGCCCCGACGCGCGCTTCAAACCGAGCCAGTGGCAATTCCTGGGCTGCGACGCCGACACGCGGATCGATCTTCCGCCCATTGCGCCACGCTAGTGCATCGGTTTGCGGCCTAACCGGAAGACGCATTCCGCAGAGCCGCACAGTTGGTGGAGAATACGGCACCCCGGCATCATGAAGCCGGGCTTTCGACACCACCATGAAAAAGATTCTGCTGCTGAGCGTCAGCGCCGGCGCCGGCCACATGCGGGCCGCAGAGGCCATCCGCGCCTATGCCGACGCCCACCCCGCGGGCATCGAAGCCACGCACCTCGATGTGATGGACTTCGTGTCGACCGGCTTTCGCAAGCTGTACACCGATTTCTATATCAAGTTGGTCAGCAGCCAGCCTGCGCTGTGGGGCTACCTCTATCAAAAGACCGATGAGGCCGCGCCCAGTGCGCTGTCGCAAAAGCTGCGCCGCGCCGTGGAGCGGCTCAGTTGCCGCGCGCTGCTGGCGGAGATCAAGCGCCAGCGCCCCGACGCCATCATCTGCACACACTTCCTGCCGGCGGAGTTGCTCTCGCGCGAACTGCGCAAGGGGCACCTCGACGTGCCCGTCTGGGTGCAGGTGACGGACTTTGATCTGCACAGCATGTGGATCGTGCCGAATATGCGCGGCTACTTTGCCGCCAACGAAGAAATCGCCTGGCGCATGCGCGAGCGCGGCCTGGCAGCAGATGCCGTACACGTAAGCGGCATTCCGATCATGCCCGCCTTCGGCAAACCGCTCGACCGCACCACCTGTGCGGCGGAATTCGGCCTGAATCCGCAGCGCAAGACCTTCCTGATGATGTCGGGCGGCGCCGGCCTGGGCGGCCTCGATGCGCTTGCCGAACGCCTGCTGGCGATGGACGGCGACTTCCAGCTCGTGGCGCTGGCCGGCAAGAACAAGACGATGCTGGAAGCGCTTCAGCGCGTTGCGCAGCGCCATCCCGGGCGGCTTTTCCCGCAAGGCTTCACGCAGCAGGTGGAGCGCCTGATGGCCTGCGCCGACCTCGTCATTACCAAGCCCGGCGGGCTGACCACCTCCGAATGCCTGGCGATGCAGTTGCCGATGATCGTCAACTCACCCATCCCCGGCCAGGAAGAACGCAATGCCGATTTCCTGCTTGAGCAGGGCGTTGCACTCAAGGCCATCGACGATGCAGCGTTGGAGTTCCGCATTCATGCGCTGCTCCGAGAGCCCGACCGCCTGGCCACCATGCGGCGCAAGATCGAGCCGCTGGGCCGTCCGCATGCCGGGCAGTTCGTGCTCGACCGCGTGCTCGGGCTCACCGCACAAGCCGACGCCGCATGAACGCCGCCGCATTCGTTCCGCAGCGCCGCACGCTGGCGCTGGTGGCCTGGGTGGTGCTGCTCGGCTTCTTCTTCGCCAATGTCGAAATCCAGATCGAAGGCAGCGCCGGCTGGGCCGCCAATCTGCCCACCTGGCGAATTGAAAAACACTGGCTGCTCGACCTCTTCTGGGGTGGCCGCCCGATGACGGGCTACCACGCATGGGTGTTCCCGTTCGTCGCCCTGTTCTTTCACCTGCCCGCGGTCTTCAACGGCCAATGGTCGTGGCGCATCGAGGCACGCATCATCGCCTGCATCATGCTCTTCTGGCTGGTGGAAGATTTCCTGTGGTTCGTGCTGAACCCGGCGTACGGCATCGCGAAGTTCACGCCCGCTTACGTGCCCTGGCACATCCACTGGATCGCCTTTGCCCCGACTGACTATTGGACAATGAGCGCCGCCGCGTTCGCCCTGTTCTTCTTCTCGCGTGCACGCATTGCTGCACGCTGATCGACGACCGCACTCCCCCGATCGCCATGCGCATCCTTGCTGTTGCCACTGCTGTCTTCCTGTTTGCTGGCTTGCTCTCCTCCGGTAGCGCGGAGACAGCGCCCGCACCTGCCACCCGCCCATTGCAATGGGCGCAGAACGTACCGGAATCGCCGGTCAACAACCTGCACCGCATCACGCCTTCGCTCTATCGCAGTGCGCAGCTCTCGAAAGACGACATCCCGCAGTTGCAGAAGCTCGGTATCCGCAAAGTCATCAGCTTTCGCGCCTTCCATTCCGACAGCGAGATTCTGGCCGGCAGCGGCATCACGCTGCAGCGCATTCCGATCAATACGTGGAACATCCGTGACGCCGATATGGTGACCGCGCTCAAGGCCCTGCGCACACTCGACCACGAAGG
This sequence comes from Ralstonia sp., assembly GCA_039592975.1. Classification (GTDB taxonomy): domain Bacteria; phylum Pseudomonadota; class Gammaproteobacteria; order Burkholderiales; family Burkholderiaceae; genus Ralstonia. The sequence continues at coordinate 56,114 of JBCNQE010000018.1, forward strand.
CCCGGTGCTGATCCACTGCCAGCACGGTGCAGACCGCACGGGGCTGGTGTCGGCGCTGTACCGCGTGGTGTATCAGGGCTGGACCAAGGAGCAGGCGCTGGAAGAGCTGCAACACGGCGGCTACGGCTTCCACGCCATCTGGCTGAACATCACGCGCTATCTGCAGCGTGTGGACATTGAGCAGTTGCGCCGGCAGCTCGACAGTTAGGCTTCTGCAGGTTCGGGCATCCGCTCCTACAATAGGGCCTTTCCGCAGTCCCCCAGGAAGGAACCCCATGCGAATGCTCCACACCATGCTGCGCGTCGGCGACATGCAGCGCTCGATCGATTTCTACACCAAGGTGCTCGGCATGCAACTGCTGCGCACCAGCGACAACCCGGAATACAAGTATTCGCTGGCCTTCGTCGGTTACGGCCCCGAAGCCGGCAACACCGTCATCGAGTTGACCTACAACTATGGCGTGCGCGAGTACGAACTCGGCACCGCGTTCGGCCACCTCGCCATTGAAGTCGACAACGCCGCGCAGGCCTGCGACCAGATCCGCAATGCAGGCGGCAAGGTGACCCGCGAGGCCGGCCCCGTGAAGGGCGGCAGCACCATCATCGCCTTTGTGGAAGATCCGGACGGCTACAAGATCGAGTTGATCCAGGCGCGCTCGATGCCCGATGGCAACCGCCACTGACGCGGTCCGCCGGCCGCTGGACAGCATCGCCATCGGGCTGATGCTGGTGCTGTGCATGTCGTGGGGTTTCCAGCAGGTCGCCATCAAGATCGCCGCGCACGATGTGGGGCTGATCATGCAGGCCGGCGTGCGCTCCACGATCGCCTCGCTGCTGGTGCTGGCGTTTGCGCTGTGGCGGGGTACGTGCCTGTCGGTGCGCGATGGCACGCTGCCAGGCGGCCTGGTCGCAGGCTTGCTGTTCGGCGTCGAGTTCCTCTGCATCTTCATTGGCCTGGGCTACACCACGGCCTCCCGCATGGCGGTGTTCGTGTACACCGCACCGGTGTTCACCGCGCTCGGCCTGCACGTCTTTGTGCCGGGCGAACACCTGCGGCCGCGTCAGTGGCTCGGCATTGCGGTGGCGTTTGCGGGCATCGTGCTCGCCTTTGCCGATGGCATCCTGCGCCCGGCAGCAGGCCCGTCGACGTCGCTGGGTGATGCATTGGGCGTGGTTGCGGGCGCGCTATGGGGCGCCACGACCATCGTCGTGCGGGCAAGCAAGCTGTCGAATGCGCCGGCGGCCAAGACGCTGCTGTATCAGTTGGCGGTCTCGGCCGTGCTGCTGATGGTGATGGCACTGGGCACGGGCCAGATCTTTACAGCCAACCTGACGCCGACCGCGCTGGCCAGCCTCGCCTATCAGTCCGTGCTGATTGCGTTTGCGAGCTATCTGGCATGGTTCTGGCTGCTGCGCCGTTATCTGGCGTCGCGGCTGTCGGTGTTCTCGTTCCTGACACCGCTGTTTGGCGTGGCCTTTGGCGTACTGTTGCTGCACGAGCCGGTCGGCCTGCGGTTTGCACTGGCCGCGGCGCTGGTGCTGTCCGGCATCCTGCTGGTCAATCTTCGCTGAGGTCCGGCGCGCTGCCGGCGATCCGGTTGGCCGGCAGCGCGTTCGCCACTGACACGAAGTCTTCCACCGGCACCTCTTCTGCGCGACGGCCGAGGTCGAAACCGAGCGCCTCGAAATCGATCACATCGCGCAGCGCACCCAGCGTGTTGCGCAGCACCTTGCGCCGCTGCGAGAACGCCATCGTCACCACCGTGCCCAGCGCCCGCATGTCCACCGGCGCATACGGCGATTTGTCCGCCGGCCACGGAATCATCCGCACCACGGCCGAATCCACCTTGGGCGGCGGGTTGAACGAGCCCGGCGGCACATCCAGCACCTGTTCCATGTAATACCGCACCTGCAGCATCACCGACAGGCGGCTGAATGCCTTGCTGCCCGGCGCTGCCACCATGCGGTCGACCACCTCCTTCTGCAGCATGAAGTGCTGATCGCGCACGCGGTCGGCAAATGCGGCCAGATGAAACAGCAGCGGGCTGGAAATGTTGTACGGCAGGTTGCCCACGATGCGCAGCGATCGCCCCGGCACGTGCAGCGAACCAAAGTCAAACGCCAACGCATCCCCCGCATGGACGATCAGCCGATCGCCAAAGCGCTTCTGCAGGCGAGCCACCAGATCGCGATCCAGCTCAACCACCTGCAGCGTACGCACACGTTCCATCAGCGGTACAGTCAGCGCGCCCAGGCCCGGGCCGATCTCGACGAGCACGTCGTCGGGCTGCGGATCGATGGCCGCCACAATGGCGTGGATCACGCCGTCATCCACCAGAAAATTCTGGCCGAAGCGCTTGCGGGCCTGGTGCCCCTGGTGAACGCCGGTCGTGGATCGTGCCATCGCGAAACTCGCAGTCAAAAAAGAGAAAACGGAAATCAGGAAGCTGTGCGGGCCGTCTGGCGCGCCATTGCAATGGCAGTGTCGATGGCCTCGATCATGCTGCCGAACTCGGCGCGGCCCGTGCCTGCCAGATGCAGCGCGGTGCCATGGTCCACCGAGGTGCGCACGAACGGCAGCCCGAGTGTGACGTTCACACCGTGGCCAAAGGTGCCGTACTTGAGCGGCGCCAAGCCCTGATCGTGATACATCGCCAGCACACAATCCGCGTCGGCCAGCAAGCGCGGCTGGAACAGCGTATCGGCCGGGTACGGGCCCCGAGCATTGATGCCACGCTCAAGTGCACGGGCGATGGCCGGCTCGATTACTTCGATCTCTTCGCGGCCCAGGTGGCCCGATTCGCCAGCATGCGGGTTCAACCCGGTCACGAGGATGCGCGGCGCCTTCACTCCGAAGCGTGCACGCAAGTCCTGCTGGAGGATGTCGAGCGTCTCGTCGAGCACCTCCGGCGTGATCGCGTCCGGCACGTCGCGCAAGGACAGATGCGTTGTCGCCAGCGCGACGCGCAGCATGGCGTTGTTGTGCGCGGGTTGCGGGCCAGCCAGCATCATCACCACGCGCGGGGTGCGGCTACGCTCGGCCAGGTATTCGGTGTGGCCGGTAAATGGCACGCCCGCCTCGTTGATGGTGCTCTTCTGTACCGGCGCGGTGACCATCGCGTCGTAACGGTCGGCCGTGTCCGACAGGCAGCCGTCGATGGCAGCATCAAGCACATCGAGCACATAGCGCCCGTTGGCGGCGTCGAGCAACCCCGCGCGCACCGGCGCACCCAGCGGCCGATCGACGATGGTCAGCGCCGTCGACACAGCGCGCCAGAAATCGCCCTGTCCGATGGCCTGGGCACGCTCCTGCAGCAAGGCCGCATTGCCGATCACGTGCCACTGCACGTCGGCATAGCGCGACGCCTGCCGCGCGAGGTGCAGCAGGGCTGCCACGGTGATGTCCGGACCGATGCCGGCGGGCTCGCCGGTGGTGATGGCAATGTTCAGCATGCGACGCTTGTCTGCAAGGGACTCGATGTCATTCTAGAAACACCACGGCCGCCCGCAGGCGGCCGTGTGCGATTGCGCAATGCCGTCGCTTACTGCTGACGGTTGATGCGGTATTCCACGTGGGCGCTGTCACGCAGCTCACGCAGCCAGTCTTCGTACGCGGCCTGCACCTTCTGCTCGCGGATCACCGAGCGTGCATAGTCGCGCTGGCGGTCCACCGGCACCTCGGCCTCGCGGCGGCCTTCCACCTGGATCAGGTGCACGCCAAACTGGCTCTGCACCGGCTGCGAAACCTCGCCCGGTTTGAGCAGGTTCATCGCCTGCTCAAACTCCGGCACCAACTGGCCCGGCGATACCCAGCCCAACTCGCCGCCCGCACTGGCCGAACCGTCTTGCGAGTAGCGACGTGCCGCATCGCCAAAATCGTAACCGTGGACGATGCGATCACGCAGACCGGCCAATTGGCGGCGCGCGTCGTCAGCCGACATGGTCGCGCCGGTCTTGACCAGGATGTGGCGCACCTGGGTCTGCTGCACCTTGGTGGCGATGGCCGTGCTCGGCGCGCGCTTTTCCAGCAGCTTGATCACGTGGTAGCCAGCCGGGCTTTCGATCACCTCGCTGCCCACCTGACCGGCCTTCATGTCGATCACCGCGTTAGCAAACACGGCCGGCAGACGGCCGATGGGGCGCAGGCCCAGTTCACCCCCCTGAGCGGCATCCTGCGCGGCGGAATTCTCGCGCGCCAGCTTGGCAAAATCGGCACCGCCCTGCGCTTGCTTGAGTAGTGCTTCGGCCTTGCTGCGGGCCGCAGCCTTCTGCTCGGCCGTCGCCCCCTCAGCCACCGGCACGAGGATCTGCGCGACGTTGTATTGCTGCTCGCCAGTGGCGGCGGCGCCTCCGCCCTGCTGCGCCAGGAAGTTGTCGATCTCGCCGTCGTACACCTGGACCTTGGAGTCGACGTCGCGTTCGCGCAGACGCGCCATCAGGATTTCCTGGCGCAGGTCCTCACGGTACTTGTTGTAGGCCATGCCCGATTCCGCCAGCTTGCCCTTGAGTTGCTGCACCGACAGGTTGTTGCGCTGGGCCACGGTTTCCACGGCGCGATCCACATCGGCGTCCGACACGCGGATGCCGCTTTCCTTGGCGGTTTGCGCCTGCACGCGCTCCAGAATCAGTTGCTCAAGCACCTCGCCGAGCAGATCGGCGCGCGGAGGCAACGGACGATTCTGCGCATGGAAGGTGCGCTCCACCAAGTCCGCCCGATTGAGCAGTTCACGGCGGGTGATGACGTCGGTATTGACCACGGCCACCACTTCATCAACGAGTTGGCTGCGCGGTGTACCGGCTGCCGCCGGGCCGGGCAGCGTGCCTTGCAGCAGCGGCTGGCTGGGCGACGAAGTCGGATTGGCGAAGATGCCGCGCACGGCCCCTTTCTTGGCCGATTGTGCCTGCTGCGCCAGAACGGCAGGCGACAGCATGACGCCCGCCATCACTGCCACCAGCATGCCGGTCGCGGTCGCCTTACGCATAGGCAGACGGCCCGAAGATGCCACGCGCGTGGCAGAAGCGGTCGATTGGAAAGCCATGATGTCGTTATTCATATTGATCCAGCACGGACGGCGTAATCGGCTGCGCGGTCACCGGCTGATAGCCAGGCACGTTCAGACGGATCACGTCGATCGGATTGTTCCCCACCTTCGACAGGCCCTTGAATTCGATCTGGGCAAAGATGTGCGTCGTATAGCCCGAAACCGCGTTGCTGTAGCGCTGCACCGCCAGCCGGCCAACCCAGCAGTCGGCGGCATACTCGAGGCCCAGCAGCATGTCCGACGGCTTCTTCGCATCCATGTCGTAACCGATGCGGCCCAGGCCGTACAGGCGCCGCGTGATCGGCCACTGCGCCGAGATATCGGCCTGCTCCAGCGGCAACTGACCGGTGTTGGCATCTTGCCGGTAGTAGCGGTAACCCAGGTTGATCACCTTGTTGGCTTCCGGCTTCCAGCTCAGCGCGACGGTCGAGCGCATGAGGCGGTCGATGTCCTGATTGTACTGAAGGTTCGTATCGAAAAAGATGCCGCGGAACATCTGGATCGTGGTCGCGCCCAGCAGATCCGAATAACGGCGCACCGACGTGGGCGCGGCACCGGCCAGCGTCACGCGCTGGCCTTCGAAGTCGATCCGTTGCGCAATCGTGGCGCGCAAACGCTCAATGCCCGATTCCGCCTCGATGAACCGCGTGGTCACACCAGCCGTCAGCTTGTTGTTGTCGGCAATGCGGTCGTAACCGGTGTACGGGTTCTCGGTAAAGATCTGGCCGAGGTTGTAGTCCGACTGCGCGGTGTCGAACAGCGGAATCTGCAACTGGTCGCGGTACGGCGTGTACACGTAGAACAGGCGCGGCTCCAGCGTCTGGATATAGCTCACGCCAAACAGCTTGGAGACCACCGAGGCATCACGCTCGAACGTCATGCCGGAATCGAGCGAGAACGTCGGCAGCGTGCGGTTGATCTGCGACTGCTGCGTATCGCCGGCAGGGCGATCCAGTCGGTAGGACGTGGCGTTCAGGATGAACTTCGGCGTGACAAACCAGCCCGGCCGAATGATCGGATAGCTGATCGTCGGCTGCATGAACAGGCGCTCGCCCTGGACGACGTTGTCCACCGGAATCGAGAAGCGCGTGTAGTCCGTCTGGAAATTGATGTCGAAGCCACCGACGTCATACCGGTTGTACGCCAGATTCAACTGCGGCAGCCGCTCATACGACGGCGACAGCGGCGTGGTGGCGGTCGACAGCGTCTGGAACTTCTGCACGCGCGCCAGCGCAACCCAGTCGCCGATCGAATACGTGACGCCGCCCTCTTGCACGTACTGGCGCTGCGTCGCTTGGACAATGCTGCGGCCAAGGTCGTCCGGATACGTGCTGTCGGAGACCTTGTTGTAGTTGACGTAGGCGTTCAGACCTGGCGCCAGGCGCTGGGTGTGCTGCACGGCGAACGACCAGCGGTTGCGGTCGGCCTCGCGGTCATCGGGCAGGAACTCTCCGCGCAGGACACCACTGTACGACGCACCGAGATAGCGGTATTCCGCGCCCAGCTGAAGGCCACGCTGCGTGAGGAGACGCGGGTACAGCGTCAGATCCCGGTTGGGCGCGATGTTGAAGTAGTACGGCAGCGTAACGTCTGCACCGCTGCGGCTGTTGTAGCCGAACACCGGCGGGAGGATGCCGCTGCGCCGGTCGTCGTTGAGCGGGAAATCCATCATCGGCGTGGCGAACACCGGCACGCCCATGAAGTGGAGCACGCCGTTGCGGCCGGAGCCGACCTGGCGGTCGCTGTCGATGTCGATGCGGCTCGCGCTGAAGTACCAGTCAACGCTGTCGGGCGAACACGTGGTGTAGGTGCCGCGCGTGATGCGGCTGTTGTCCTTGTCGATGAAGTCGATGCGCTCGGCAGTGCCGTGGCCGCCCGTCGTGTGAAACTCGTAGGACGGCGTGCTCATTGTGCCTTCGTTGGCAGTGACCTTGAGCTTGGCGTCCGGCCCGGTGACCAGCGTGCCGCCCTTGAACAGCCTCACGTTACCGGTAGCGGTGGCAAGGTCGGTGTCCTGGTTGTAGTTGAGCACATCGCCCTTGATGACGGTGCCGTTGCGGCGCAACTCGCCATTGCCGCGCAAGTGGACATCTTCGTTGGTGCGGCCGTCCATGGTGTCGGCGGCGGCAAACGAGGGCACCGTGTTGTCGGGGCGCTGGACCGGCTCTGCCATCTTGGGCACCAGCGGGCTGCCGCCCGGCGTGGTGGGGCCGGAAGTGGCCAATGCCGTCACGGAGGAAGCGGGCGTCGCCGCCGAGGCCGCCGGCTGGGCGATCCCTTGGCTTTGCGCGCTCGACGTTGCCGTCCAGACACCGGCCAACGCAAACACCAGCGGGCGCAATGCCAGCGTGCTGCGGCGGTTTGGGCTCGCCTGCTCGGGCACGGTCACAGCAGGGCGCTGCCGGGGTTTCCTGGCTCGGTTCGGTTCGGTCATGCAGATCGGGGAACTGGGCTGCGTGCGCACAGGCGCGCACGGGGCACATCATCGTCGGTATTCCGCCGCGGGCGCGGGCCGGACAGGGCTTGCAGGCGCTCGAGGCGAAACTCGGTCGGGTATTATACGGGGCTTCCTTCCAGCTCCATTCCAGCGTTCCCTCAGCATGGCTTCGACCCCTGGCGCCACACCCGGCGCAACCGATGCGCGCCTCGATCAACTACGCGACTGGCTCGGCACATTGCCCGCCGCCCACGGCCTGCGCATCGACACCCTGCAGCCGGCCTCGGCCGATGCCAGCTTCCGCCGCTATTTCCGACTGGAAGGTGCTGTCAATGACGGACCCGGCACGTTGGTCGTCATGGATGCCCCGCCGCCGCAGGAAGACTGCCGCCCGTTCGTCCATGTGGCCGGGCTGCTGAACGGCGCCGGCGTGCACGCGCCCAAGGTGCTGGAACAAGACCTCACGCAAGGTTTCCTGCTGCTGACCGACCTGGGCCCGCAAACCTACCTGCAATCGCTGCGCGAGCACGATTTCGACCTCGCCTACGCCAACACGCTGTTCCGCCCGGCCATCCATACGCTGGTGCGCTGGCAATTGGCTTCGCGCGAGGGCGAGCTGCCGCCGTACGACGAAGCGCTGCTGCGCCGCGAGCTGTCGCTGTTTCCCGACTGGTATGTCGACCGCCACCTGCAACGCCCCTTGGACGCCATGCAGCGCGAATCGCTCGACAAGGTGTTCAAGCTGCTGGTCGACAGCGCCCTGGCCCAGCCGCGCGTGTACGTACACCGCGACTACATGCCACGCAACCTGATGATCAACGCGGCCGACCCGTCGCACCCCGGCGTGCTGGACTTCCAGGACGCCGTCTACGGCCCGATCACCTACGACGCCGCCTCGCTCCTGCGTGACGCCTTCCTGTCGTGGGACGAAGAGCAGGAACTCGACTGGGCCGTGCGCTACTGGGAAGCCGCCCGCAAAGCCGGCCTGCCCGTGGGCGAAGACTTTGGCGAGTTCTACCGCGCGCTCGAGTGGATGGGGGCGCAGCGTCACCTAAAGGTGGCCGGCATCTTCGCGCGCCTGTGCTACCGCGACGGCAAGACCGGCTACGTGGAAGACACCCCGCGCTTCATCGCCTACCTGCGTCGCGTGTGCAGCCGCTACAACGCGCTGGCGCCGCTGGCCCGCCTGCTCGATCAGCTCGAAGACCGCGCCCAGCAGATCGGCTACACGTTCTGATGCCCTCTCCCCGCGCGACTGAATTCCGCGCCGGCGCGCTGGCGCTCGCCCCCATGCTGCTGGGCGTGGTGCCGTTTGGTCTGATCTACGGCGTACTGGCCACGTCCGCCGGCATGCCCGCGTGGCTGGCCGTGGCGATGAGCGCCATCGTGTTCGGCGGCGCCTCACAGATGATCCTGGTGCAGTTGTGGGCCGGCGGCGCACCCGCGCTGATCATTGCGGCGACAGTGTCGATGGTGAACCTGCGGCATGCGCTGTATTCGGCCAGTATCGCGCCGGCACTGGCACATCTGCCGCGCCGCTGGAAATGGCTGATCGCCTATCTGCTGACGGATGAAGCGTTTGCCGCCATGAACCGGCGCGTGGTCAATGCGCGGCCCGGGTCGGAAGAATCGACCTATCGCCACTGGTACTTCCTCGGCGCCGGCGTGGCGTTGTGGACAAGCTGGCAGGTGTCGACCCTCGTCGGCGTGGTCCTCGGGGCCCAGGTGCCGACCACCTGGCCGCTCGATTTCTTCTTGCCGCTCACGTTCATTGCCATCGTGGTGCCCGCACTGCGCACGCGCGCGCAACTGGCTGCCGCACTGACCGGCGCTGCACTGGCGGTGGCGTGGACGGGCTGGCCGCACAAGCTCGGGTTGATGAGCGCGGCGTGCGTGGGGATCGCCGCCGGCGCGCTGGTTGAGCGGCTGGTCAATGCGAGGAAGGAGGGCGCCACAGCATGAAGGCCCTGATCCTCTTCGGCGTGCTGCTGATTTCCGGCGCGGCGACATACATGATCCGCCTGTCGTTCATCGCGCTCGAAGGGCGCATGAATCTGCCAACGTGGTTCCGCAGCGCCCTGCCCTACGTGCCGGCCGCGATGCTGACCGCGCTGATCGCGCCCGACCTGCTGATGCGCGACGGCGCCCTGGCGGTGTCAGCCGACAACCCACGCCTGATCGCCGGCGTCATCGCCATCGCCATCGCACGGGTGACCAAGAGCGCGATGTGGACCATCGTCGGCGGCATGGCCGTTCTACTGATTCTGATGAAGGTGATGGCTTGAATTCCACGCTGCATTCCACAATGCGAGCCATGATTTTTGCTGCCGGCCGCGGTGACCGCATGCGCCCGCTGACCGACCACACGCCCAAACCGCTGCTGATGGTCGGCGGCAAGCCGCTCATCGTGTGGCAGATCGAACGTCTGGCCGCTGCCGGCGTACGCGACATCGTCATCAACCATGCATGGCTCGGCGCGCAAATCGAAACCGCGCTCGGCGACGGTAGCGCCTGGGGCGTGCGCCTCACGTATTCGCCCGAAGGCGAAGCGCTGGAGACGGCAGGCGGCGTTGCCCAAGCAATGCCGCTACTGCACGCCGGTGACGGCCACAGCGTGTTCATCGCTGTCAGCGGTGATGTGTTTTGCGATTACGACTATGCCGCCCTGCGCGAGCGCGCCCCTGCGTTGGCTGCGCAGACCGCGCCGGGCATGCATCTGGTGATGGTGCCCAATCCGCCGTACCACCCGCGCGGCGATTTCGCCCTGGACGACGCGGGCACGCTCCACGCCGACGGCACCGAGCGCCTCACGTTCGGCAACATCGGCCTGTACGACACGCGCCTGTTTGCCGGCATCGCGCCCGGCACGCGGATGGCCATGACGCCGCTGTACCACCAGGCGATCGCCGAGGGTCGCGCCACAGGCGAGCGCTTCAACGGCCGCTGGGAAAACGTCGGCACGCCAACCCAACTGGCCGCACTCGACGCCGAAGTGCGCTCGCGCTGAGCCCAGAGTCCTTTACACCGTTACACCGGTAGCGACCACGGCGCTCAGCGATTCCGCCGTCATCGGGCGGCCCAGCAGATAGCCCTGTAGCGAATCACAGCCGAGCCGCGTCAGAAACGCCTGCTGCTCGGCTGTCTCGACACCTTCTGCGACGATGCGCAGGTTCAGCGTCTGCCCCAGCGCCACGATGGCCGAAACGATCGCCGCATCCTCGGTGTCGTGCGCCAGGTCCCGTACGAAGCCGCGGTCGATCTTCAGCTCGCTGGCGGGCAGGCGCTTGAGATACAGCAGGCTGGAATAGCCCGTGCCGAAATCGTCGATTGAAATGCGCACGCCCATCGCATCCAGTTGCTGGAGGATGTGCAGGCTCGCATCGGCATCGCGCATGGCGGTGGATTCCGTGATCTCCAGCACCAGGCTGTGCGGATCGAGCGCATGGCGGGCCAGTGCATCGCGCACGGTGTCGATCAGCGCGGCGTGGCTGAACTGCAGCGCAGACAGATTCACGGCGACCGTCCACGTGGTATGTCCCTCGCGTTGCCACTGCGCCATCTGGCGGCACGCTTCGTCCAACACCCAGGCGCCCAGCGACACGATCAAGCCGGTTTTCTCGGCCAGGGGGATGAACTCGTGGGCCGGCACCAGACCGCGCACCGGATGTTGCCAGCGCACCAGCGCCTCCACGCCGGCGATGGGGCCGTCCGGCGCCTGGAACTTCGGCTGGTAGTACAGCACGAGTTCATTGCGCTCCAGCGCCAGGCGCAGGTCCTGCACGAGCTGCAACTGCTTGTGCACGTTGGTGTTCATCGAAGGTTCGAAGAAGCAGTAGGCGTTCCGGCCCAAGCTCTTGGCGTGGTACATGGCCGCGTCGGCATGGGTGAGCAGATCGTGTTGGTTGGCCCCATCGCCCGGATAGATGGCAATGCCCACGCTGGTGGACACGCGCAGTTCATGCCCGCCCGCCATGAAAGGCTCGCACACTACCTCCAGCAGCGCATCGGCCAGGGTGCCGGCGTCTTGCGGATCATCCACCTGCGCGAGCACGACAAACTCATCACCGCCGACACGCGCCACGGTGTCCTGCTGGCGCACACGGCTGAGGATGCGCTGGGCCACGTCGATGAGCAGCAGATCACCGACATGGTGGCCGTACACATCGTTCACGGCCTTGAAGCCGTCGAGGTCCATGAACATCAACGCAAAGCGACGCTTCTCGCGGTCTGCTGTGCGGATGGCCTGGTTCAGGCGATCCTCCAACAGCAAGCGGTTGGAGAGCTTGGTCAGGTTGTCGTGCAAGGCCAGATAGGCGAGTTCTTGGTTGGCCTCGGCCAACGAGGTCGCCAGCACGGCAGTACGCGCTTCCATGCGCATATCGAGCACGGAAATGATGAGCGCGATTGCCAGCACGGCCAGCGTGACGACGGTGATCACCAGCGCCAGCCACTCGTTACTCACCCCGGAGCGCGCCGCGCTGCACACACTGCCGAGGGGAAACGCCGCGGCTTCCATGCCCGTGTAGTGCATGCCGACGATGGCCACACCCATCACCACCGCAGAGCCCGCACGTAACGCACGCACGCGGTGCGATTGGCCCCGCAGGCGGAAGGCAATCCACAGCGCCGTACCCGACGCCAACACAGCAATCAGCACCGACAGCGCGAACATTGCCGGGTCGTAATGGATACCCGGCGTCATGCGCAACGCGGCCATGCCTGTGTAATGCATGCCCGCCACGCCGGCGCCCATCAGCAGCGCGCCGCTCACCAGCCGTGGCCACGGCAATTCGCGCTGGCTGACCAGCCACAGCGCATACGCCGACGCAGCAATCGCAATGGCCAGGGAGGCCAGCGTGATCCCCACGTCATAACCGAGCGGAATCGGCAGGCTGAAGGCCAGCATGCCAACAAAGTGCATCGACCAGATACCCAGCCCCATGGCCGATGCCCCGCCGACCAGCCACCACAGCGCCGCGCGGCCTTGTGCGGTCACCACCCGCCCGGCCATGTCCAGTGCGGTATACGACGCCAGGATGGCCACGAAGAGCGACAGGAGAACGAGAAGCGGGTTATAGCTGCTGGCGAGCATCGGGATTCCTTCGGAGCAGAGCGAGCCAATGCGGCCATGTCAATGCAGGCGGATGTCGCAATCTGAGGAGGCGACACAACGGTCTATCGACCGTGCCGGGCCGAGACTTTAGACGACTGCCCGGCACGTCACAATTTTCTTTGCAATTGAGGCACGTCCAGATTGCCCAACAGGGGCGGCGTTACAATCGACGCATCCTTTCTGCCGCTGGAAAACACGCCATGTCCGCCACCGAACTCGCTTTCCTCCAGACCTATCGCCAGCGCCGCGAGCGCGTCGCGCAATGGTTGCGCGCGGCGGGCGGCGGGGTGGCCATCGTGCCGACCGCGCCCGAAGCGATGCGCAACCGCGACAGCGACTATCCCTACCGACACGACAGCTACTTCTATTACCTGACCGGCTTTACCGAGCCCGAAGCGGTACTCGCCATCGTGGTGCCCGCAGGCAACGCGCCTGCCCGCAGCGTGCTGTTCTGCCGCCCGAAGCACGAAGAACGCGAAATCTGGGACGGCTTCCGCTTCGGCCCCGAAGCCGCCCGCGAAGCCTTCGGCCTGGACGAGGCACATTCCGTGGAAGAGATCGACGCGACGCTGCCCAAGCTGCTCGCCAACGCGGCGGCCGTGGCGTATCCGCTGGCCGAGAGCGGCACGTTCGACCGCCGCATGCGCCGCTGGCTCGACGCCGTGCGCATGCAGGGCCGCGCGGGCGTGTCGGCCCCGCATCAGGCGCTGGACGTGCGCGCCATCCTCGACGAGCTGCGGCTGTTCAAGGACGCCGGCGAACTCGACATCATGCGCCGTGCTGCGCGCATCTCCGCCGGGGCGCACGTGCGCGCGATGCAAACGTCGCGCGCCGGCCTGCGTGAATACCACCTCGAAGCCGAGCTGCTGTACGAATTCCGCCGCCACGGCGCACAGAGCGTCGCCTACAACTCCATCGTCGCCACCGGCCCGAACGCGTGCGTGCTGCACTACCGCGCCGGCAATGCCGAGTTGCGCGATGGCGATCTCTGCCTGATCGACGCCGGCTGTGAACTCGATGGCTACGCATCGGACATCACCCGCACCTTCCCCGTGAACGGCCGCTTCACCGGCCCGCAGCGCGAGCTGTACGAACTCGTGGTGGCCGCGCAGGAAGCCGCCATCGCCGAGACACGCCCGGGCGTGCCGTACAACGTGCCGCATGACGCCGCCACGCGCGTGCTAGCGCAGGGCATGCTCGACACCGGCCTGCTCGATGCCAACACAGTGGGCACGCTTGATGACGTGCTCACCGGCGGCCAATATCGCCAGTTCTACATGCACCGCACCGGCCACTGGCTCGGTATGGACGTGCACGATGTGGGCGAGTACCGCACCCCTGGCGCTGCGCCAGCAGAAGGCGAACGTCCGTGGCGCCCGCTCGAAGCCGGCATGGTGCTGACCGTCGAACCCGGCATCTACGTGCGCCCCGCCCCCGGCGTGCCCGAGCAGTACTGGCACATCGGCATCCGCATTGAAGACGACGCCATCGTCACGCCCAACGGCTGCGAGCTCATCACGCGCGACGTGCCCGTCGCCGTGGATGAAATCGAAGCGGTGATGCGAGGCCAGCAATGACCGACATGACCGCCGCTACTGCCACAATCGCCCCGGACATCGACGTCGCCATCGTCGGCGCGGGGCCGGTGGGGCTGGCGCTGGCCAACTGGCTGCTGCGCGATACCGACTGGCGCATCGCCCTGTTCGACGCGCGCGATGCCGACGCCGCCGCGCGCGACCCGCGTGCGCTGGCGCTGTCGCACGGCTCGCGTGTGCTGCTGCAGGAAATTGGCGGCTGGCCCGCGCACGCCACGCCGATCACGCATATCCACGTCTCGCAGCGCGGCCACTTCGGGCAGGCGCATATCCGCCGCGAAGACTACGATGTCCCCGCGCTCGGCCATGTTGTGCAGTACGGCGACCTGAGCGCCGCGCTCAACACCGCGCTCGCCGCACAGATGCAGCGTTATCCGAATCGCCTCACGCGCTATGACCACACGCCGGTCGAGCGCGTTGAGCAACTGCCGCGCGCCGACGGCACCGTCGCCCCAGCGCGCGTACGGGCGCTCCGCGAGGGGCGTCACCCGCTCGCCATCGAAACCGAAGTCGTCATCCAGGCCGAAGGCGGCTTGTTCGACGATGCGCGCAAGCAAACCGGCAGCCTCGCCCACGCGCGCCGCCGCGACTACGGCCAGACCGCCATCGTCGCGCACGTACGCTGCAGCGCGCCGCTCGAAGGCTGGGCCTGGGAACGCTTCACACCCGAAGGCCCACTCGCGTTGCTGCCGCAAGATGACGCACAAGGCTCGGGCTACGCGCTGGTCTGGTGCTGTGCACCCGACGAAGCCCGCCGCCGCGCTGGGCTGCTGGACGATGCCTTCCTCACGGAATTGAGCGCCGCCTTTGGCGACCGCATGGGCCGCTTTACGCATGCCAGCCCGCGGCACACGTTCGCGCTTGGGCTGCATGCGCAACGCATTCCCGTCGATCGGCGTGTCGCCGCCATCGGCAATGCCGCGCAGACGATCCACCCCGTCGCCGGCCAGGGCTTCAACCTGGGCCTGCGCGATGCGTTCGAGATGGCGCGCGCGCTGCGCGATGCGGCCACGCCTGCCGCCCTCGCCCGCTTTGCCCGCGAACGCGCGTTTGATCGCGCCGTCACCATCGGCCTGACCGATCTGCTGCCGCGCGCGTTTGCCGTGCCCGGTCGCACGTTCGGCCACCTGCGTGGTGCGGCACTCACGCTGCTGGAATGCCTGCCGCCGCTCAAGCACGGGCTGGCGCGGCAGATGATGTTTGGGCAGCGGGGCTAGCACTTGCAGATCACCGTGGTGGGCGCCGGCATTGTCGGTACGGCCTGCGCACTCCAACTCCAGCGCGATGGCCATCAGGTCACGCTGCTGGATCAGGCCGGCATCGGCGAAGGCTGCTCATTCGGCAATGCCGGTTGCCTGAGCGTGGCGTCGGTCGTGCCGATGGCGCTTCCGGGCATGCTCAAGCAAGTGCCGAAATGGCTGGCCGACCCCATGGGTCCGCTGACGGTGCGCTGGCCCTACCTGCCCCGCGCGCTGCCCTGGTTGCTGCGATGGGTGCTGGCCGGCAACGAGGCGCAGGCCCGCGCGACCGCACAGCCGCTGGCGAATCTCTTTAGCGCGACCTTTTCGGGCTATCGCAGCCTGCTCGACACCTCGCAATATGACAGCCTGATCCGCCAGACCGGCCACCTGTATGTGTGGCGCACGCTGGCGCGCTCGTCAGGCGATGTGCTGGCGCAGTCGATTCGCGACGCGACAGGCGTACGCTCACAAGCCCTGAGCGCCGGTGAAGCACGCGAACTGGAGCCTGCGCTGGCCACCGACATCCAATCCGGCCTGCTGCTGCCGGACAACGGTTTCACGGTCAACCCGGAACGGCTGGTCAAAACGCTGGCAGACAACTTTCTGGCGGCAGGCGGCACATTCCTGCGGCGCAAGGTATTGGACTTCGAATTCGGCCGCAGTGACACCAGCGGTCCGACGCGGCTGCACACCGATTGCGGCACGTTGCCGGTATCAAAGCTCGTCATCACCGCAGGCGCGTGGTCGATGCGGGTGGGCGCGAAGCTCACCGGCGTGCGCATCCCGCTCGACACGGAACGCGGCTACCACGCCACGCTGCGCACGCCCAGCGTGCAGCCGACCCGGCCGATCATGGATTGCGAACGCAAGTTCATCGCCACGCCCATGGAATTCGGCTTGCGCATTGCCGGCACCGTGGAGATCGGCGGGCTGGACGCCGCACCGGACTACCGCCGCGCGCGCATTCTCATGCAGCAAGGTCAGCAGCTCTTCCCCGGCCTCAGATTTACAGATGACAGCCAGTGGATGGGCCATCGACCGTCGATTCCCGATAGCCTGCCCGTGATCGACCGCTCCGAGCGCTACCGCAACGTGTTCTTTGCGTTTGGGCATGGCCACCTGGGCATGACGGGCGCGCCTGGTACCGCCCGACTCATCGCCGATCTGGTCAACGAACGCACGCCCTTCATCGACGCCCGCCCGTACGGCCTGCAGCGGTTCCGATAACCCCAGCCACGGCAAATAGCGACCCGCCGACCGCACTGCCGCATAGTTTGTGCACAACATTTAGGCAATCCGGCGGTTTGGCGGTAAAATCCCGTCCTCGCATTTTTTACCCCCCGTCGTTCCGCCAAGGCTGGCGGAAGGGGCCGTTTTTTCGTTTCTTCACCGCAAAACTGTCGCGTACCGTGCAGATCGGACCGCATACCCTCCGCAACAACCTGTTCGTCGCCCCCATGGCGGGTGTGACGGATCGCCCGTTCCGCCAGCTCTGCAAGCGGTTGGGTGCGGGCTATGCGGTGTCGGAGATGGTCGCGTCCAACGCGCAGCTCTGGAAGAGCGAGAAAACCATGCGGCGCGCCAATCACGAAGGCGAAGTCGAGCCGATCTCGGTGCAGATCGCCGGTGCCGAGCCGATGATGATGGCCGAAGCCGCGCGCTACAACGTCGACCGTGGCGCGCAGATCATCGACATCAACATGGGCTGCCCGGCCAAAAAGGTGTGCAACGTGGCTGCCGGTTCCGCCCTGCTGCAGAACGAGCCGCTGGTCCAGCGCATCGTTGAGGCGGTGGTGGGTGCCGTGGGCGACCGCGTGCCCGTCACGCTCAAGATCCGCACCGGCTGGGACCGCGAACACCGTAACGCGCTCAAGGTCGCGCAGATCGCGCAAGACGCGGGCATCAGCATGCTGACCGTGCACGGCCGCACGCGTGCGGACCTGTACCACGGGGATGCGGAGTACGACACCATCGCCGCGGTCAAGGCATCGGTGCGCATTCCGGTGGTCGCCAATGGCGACATCACCACGCCGGCCAAGGCCAAGCACGTGCTGGCCGTGACCGGGGCAGACGCCATCATGATCGGCCGCGCGGCGCAGGGGCGCCCGTGGCTGTTCCGCGAGATTGAGCACTTCCTGCAGACCGGCACGCTGCTGCCGGCTCCGGAGGTGGAAGAGATCCGCGGCATCATGAACACGCACCTGGAAGAGCACTACGCGTTCTACGGCGAGTACACCGGCGTGCGCACCGCACGCAAGCACATCGCCTGGTACACGCGCGGGTTGGCGGGGGCCAACCTGTTTCGCCACCGCATGAACACGATCGAAGACACGGCCGAGCAGTTGGCCGCCGTGAATGCGTTCTTCGATGAGCAGCGCGCGCTGTCCGACCGCCTGGTCTATGTGGATCAGGCCAGCGACAGCGAGCGCCCCACGACGGGCAACAACAACGACAACAAGGAACTGCTTGCCGCATGAGCCGCAACCCGATCGAACGCTGCATCCGGGACAGCCTGGATGCGTACTACCGTGACCTCGACGGCGAGAACCCGTCCAACGTCTACGACATGGTGCTGCAGGCCATCGAACGCCCGCTGTTGGAAACCGTGATGGCATGGGCGTCCAACAACCAGTCGCAGGCGGCTGATTACCTCGGCATCAACCGCAATACGCTTCGCAAAAAATTGCAGCAGCACGGGTTGCTCTGAGTCAGCATCCCGGCTTCGAACCGATTTCCTTTCTGACGGCGCCTTCCGCCAACTTGGCAAACCCAGCGCCACTTCCGCCTCGCGGCGTTTCCACCATGATCCAGCAAGCCCTGCTTTCCGTTTCCGACAAGACCGGCATCGTCGACTTTGCCCGTGCCCTGCACGCGCGTGGCGTCAAGCTCCTCTCCACCGGCGGCACCGCCAAACTGCTGGCTGAGTCCGGCCTGCCTGTGACGGAAGTGGCGGACTACACCGGCTTTCCGGAAATGCTCGACGGCCGCGTCAAGACGCTGCACCCGAAGGTGCACGGCGGCATCCTGGCCCGCCGTGATCTGCCTGAGCACATGGCCAAGCTGTCCGAACACGGCATCCCGACCATCGACCTGCTGGTGGTGAACCTGTACCCGTTCCAGCAGACCGTGGCCAAGGACGAATGCACGCTGACCGACGCCATCGAGAACATCGACATCGGCGGCCCGACCATGCTGCGCTCGGCAGCTAAGAACCACCGTGATGTGACCGTCATCGTCGACC
The DNA here is from genome assembly GCA_039592975.1 of Ralstonia sp. Taxonomy (GTDB): domain Bacteria; phylum Pseudomonadota; class Gammaproteobacteria; order Burkholderiales; family Burkholderiaceae; genus Ralstonia. Next base: position 74,783 of record JBCNQE010000018.1, read on the forward strand.
CGGCTGACTACGCCACCGTGCTGGCCGAAATGCAGGCCAACAACAACACGGTCGGCTACGAAACCAACTTCATGCTGGCCAAGAAGGTGTTCGCGCACACCGCGCAGTACGACGGTGCCATCACCAACTACCTGACGAGCCTGGGCGCCGACAAGTCGCACAGCACGCGCAGCGCCTATCCGCAGACGCTGAACCTGGCCTTCGACAAGGTGCAGGAAATGCGCTACGGCGAGAACCCGCACCAGTCCGCCGCCTTCTACCGTGACCTGAAGGCTGTCGATGGCGCGCTCGCCAACTACAAGCAGCTGCAGGGCAAGGAGCTGTCGTACAACAACATCGCCGACGCCGATGCCGCGTGGGAATGCGTGAAGTCGTTCGACCCGGCCAAGGGTGCTGCGTGCGTGATCATCAAGCACGCCAACCCGTGCGGCGTGGCCATCGGCGGCACCGCGCAGGAAGCCTACGAAAAAGCGTTCAAGACGGATTCGACCTCGGCCTTCGGCGGCATCATCGCCTTCAACGTGCCGCTGGATGAGGCGGCTGCACATGTCGTCGCCAAGCAGTTCGTGGAAGTGCTGATCGCCCCGGGCTTCTCGGAAGGCGCGCGTGCCGTGTTCGCGGCCAAGCAGAACGTCCGCGTGCTGGAAATTCCGCTCGGTAACGGCGTGAACGCCTACGACTTCAAGCGCGTCGGCGGCGGCCTGCTGGTGCAGAGCCCGGACGCCAAGAACGTGCAGCCGAGCGAGCTGCGCGTGGTCACCAAGCGCCACCCGACTCCGAAGGAAATGGACGATCTGATGTTCGCCTGGCGCGTCGCCAAGTTCGTCAAGTCCAACGCCATCGTGTTCTGTGGCGGCGGTATGACGCTGGGCGTCGGCGCCGGCCAGATGAGCCGTGTGGATTCGGCCCGCATCGCCAGCATCAAGGCGCAGAACGCCGGCCTGACGCTCTCCGGTTCGGCTGTGGCGTCGGATGCGTTCTTCCCGTTCCGCGATGGTCTGGACGTGGTGGTCGATGCCGGCGCCTCGTGCGTGATCCAGCCGGGCGGCTCGGTGCGCGACGATGAAGTGATCGCCGCCGCCGACGAGCGTAACGTGGCGATGATCTTCACGGGCGCGCGTCACTTCCGCCACTAAGCAACACCGCCTGCGCGACAGGCTAACGGGGCAAGGCGTAAACTGGCGCCTCGCCCCGTTTTTCTTTTTGCAGCTTCCTCATGCGCATTCTTGGTATTGACCCCGGCCTCCGCACAACAGGTTTTGGCGTGCTTGAACGGCACGGCCACAAGCTTGTGTACGTCGCCTCGGGCACGATCAAGAGCAACGGCAATGCCGACCTGCCAAGCCGGCTGAAGACGCTGTACGACGGCGTCTCCGAACTGGTCAGCACGTACCGGCCGGACTGCGCCTCCATCGAAAAAGTCTTCGTCAACGTGAACCCGCAATCGACACTGCTGCTGGGCCAGGCGCGCGGCGCGGTGATCTGCGGGCTGATGAGCGGCAACCTGCCGGTGTTCGAATACACCGCGCTGCAACTGAAGCAGGCCGTGGTCGGCTACGGCCGCGCCAACAAGGACCAGGTGCAGGAGATGGTCGTGCGCCTGCTCAACCTCGAAGGCAAACCCGGCTCGGATGCGTCGGATGCGCTTGGCGTGGCGATCTGCCATGCGCACGGTGGAGAGACGCTGGCCGCCATGGCTGGGCTGGCGCCGCAGCTGGCGCAAAAGGGCTTGCGCGTGCGGCGCGGGCGCCTCGTCGGCTAACAGGACTCTCAAAGACGGCGAGTAGCTCCGCCCACGGCTGGCGACTACCATGCGGGGTATCCGTCTTCAGGAGTGCCCCCGATGCTGCGTCGTCTCGTCCTGCTGAGCCCCTTGATCTTGAGTACATCGATTGCCCTGTCTGCCTGCCGGCTGGAATACAACCACGGTAGCGGAGGCGGCGGCAACACCACGCCCATCGCCACCGTGCAGGTGATCGGCCATCGCGGCGCACCGGCATTGCGGCCCGAGCACACGCTGGCCTCGTACCAGAAGGCCATCGACGACGGCGCCGACATCATCGAGCCAGACCTCGTCTCGACCAAGGACGGCGTGCTCGTCGCCCGCCACGAGAATGAAATCTCCGGCACCACCAACGTGGCCGACGTGCCGGGTTTCGCCGGCCGCAAGACCACCAAGACGATCGACGGCCAAAGCGTCACGGGCTGGTTCACCGAAGATTTCACCCTCGGCGAATTGAAGACGCTGCGCGCGCGCGAGCGCATCCCCAGCGTCCGCCCCGACAACGTCGCCTACAACGACCAGTTCGACATCCCCACGCTCGATGAAATCATCGCGCTGGCGCGGGACCAATCCGCCAAGCTCGGCCGCAACATCGGCATCTATCCGGAGACGAAGCACCCGACGTACTTCCAGTCGATCGGCCTGCCGCTCGAAGACAAGCTGATCGACGGCCTGCGCGGCGACGCCTTCACGGCCAGCCGCACGACGGTCTACATCCAGTCATTCGAGGTGGCGAACCTCAAGACCATCCGCAACAAGATCGGCAGCAGCCAGCCCAACTGGAAGCTCGTGCAGTTGATGGGCACGGCGAGCCGACAGCCATACGACTTCGTCGTTGCCAAGGACACGCGCACCTTCGGCGACATGATGACCAGCCAGGGCATGCGCGACATCGCCGTGTACGCCGACGGCGTCGGCCCCGACAAGAACAGCATCATGAGCCTGGACGCCAACGGCAAACTGACCGACCCGACCGACCTGATCCGCAACGCACACAACGCGGGGCTCGTCGTCCACCCGTACACCTTCCGCCCCGAGAACACCTTCCTGCCGCCCTCGCTGCGCAGCGGTGCGGACAACACGCGCAACGTCAGCGGTTCCATCACGGAGATCCAGACCTTCCTGCGCGCCGGTGTCGATGGCTTCTTTACCGACGACCCGGCCGTCGGGCGGCAGGCCGTGTCGACATTCCAGCGCTGAGGCATACCTGGCATCGGCTACACTGCGTCCCGTTTTGGAGGAACCCCAACCATGATCGGACGCATCGCCGGGACACTGATCGAAAAGAACCCGCCGCACCTGCTGGTCGATTGCCACGGCGTCGGCTACGAGATCGACGTGCCGATGAGCACGTTCTACAACCTGCCCGCCACCGGCGAGAAGGTCGTGCTGCTCACCCAGCAGATCGTGCGCGAAGATGCGCACCTGCTCTACGGCTTCGGCACCGCCGCCGAGCGCGAAACCTTCCGCCAGCTCATCAAAATCTCGGGCATCGGCGCGCGGATCGCGCTGGCGGTGCTGTCGGGCATGTCGGTGGCCGAACTCGCCCAGGCCGTCACGCTGCAGGAAGCCGGGCGGCTCACGCGTATCCCCGGTATCGGCAAGAAGACGGCCGAGCGCCTGCTGCTCGAACTCAAGGGCAAGCTCGGCGCGGACCTCGGTGCGGTGCCAGGCGGCCCGGCCGTATCGGACGATACGGTGGACGTGCTCAACGCCCTGCTGGCGCTCGGCTATTCCGACAAGGAAGCGGCGCTCGCCATCAAGCAGGTGCCGGCCGGCACGGGTGTGTCGGAGGGCATCAAGCTGGCGCTCAAGGCGCTCTCAAAAGGCTGAAGCCCCGACAGTGGCGAGGCGGTAAAATGGCCCGTTCGCGGCCATCCTGTGCCGTCTGCCCCTCATGATCGAAACCGACAAGCTCGCCGCCAAGGCTGTCTCCGCTGAGCGCATCATCTCAGCGTCCCCCGCCTCTCCCAACGAGGAGGCCTTCGAGCGCGCGCTGCGCCCCAAGCTGCTCGACGAATACGTCGGCCAGGAAAAGGTGCGCGGCCAGCTCGACATCTTCATGACGGCAGCCAAGAACCGCAGCGAAGCACTGGACCACGTGCTGCTGTTCGGCCCGCCGGGTCTGGGCAAGACGACGCTGGCGCACATCATCGCGCGTGAGATGGGCGTCAACCTGCGCCAGACTTCCGGCCCCGTGCTGGAGCGCCCGGGTGACCTGGCCGCGCTGCTCACCAACCTCGAAGCCAACGACGTCCTCTTCATCGACGAGATCCACCGGCTCTCGCCCGTGGTGGAGGAAATCCTGTACCCGGCGTTGGAGGACTACCAGATCGACATCATGATCGGCGAGGGCCCGGCGGCGCGCTCGGTCAAGCTCGATCTGCAGCCGTTCACGCTGGTGGGCGCCACCACGCGCGCCGGCATGCTGACCAACCCGCTGCGCGACCGCTTCGGCATCGTCGCGCGGCTGGAGTTCTATACGCCGAGTGAGTTGGCGAAGATCGTCACGCGCTCGGCTGGCCTGCTCAACGCCAAGATTGCCGAAGACGGCGCGCTGGAAATCGCCAAGCGCTCCCGCGGCACGCCGCGTATCGCCAACCGCCTGCTGCGCCGCGTGCGCGACTACGCCGAGGTCAAAGCCGATGGCGTCATCACCCGCAAAGTGGCCGACGCCGCGCTGGCAATGCTCGATGTGGATGCCGTCGGCTTCGACCTGATGGACCGCAAGCTGCTGGAAGCGATCCTCCATAAATTCAACGGCGGGCCGGTCGGCATCGACAACTTGGCGGCTGCCATCGGCGAAGAGCGCGACACGATTGAAGACGTGCTGGAGCCCTATCTGATCCAACAGGGCTATCTGCAGCGCACCCCGCGCGGGCGCGTGGCTACGGCCTCGGCGTACCAGCACTTTGGCCTAGGCGCTCCCAAGGGCGACCTCTGGGACGACAACAACTAACCCTCACCGCCCCGCCGCCATGACCGTCCCCAGTCCTCAGCGCAATTTCCGGTACTACGACTTCGTCATGGCAGCTTTCGTGACGGTGCTGCTGTGCTCCAACCTGATCGGCGCGGCCAAGGCGGCGCAGGTCACGCTGCCGATCATCGGCCCGGTCACGTTTGGCGCGGGCGTGCTGTTCTTCCCGATCTCGTACATCTTCGGCGACATCCTCACCGAGGTGTACGGCTACGGCCGCGACCGCCGCGTGGTGTGGGCCGGGTTTGGTGCGTTGATCTTCGCGTCGTTCATGTCGCTGGTGGTACTGGCGCTGCCGGTGGCGCCCTTCATGGCCGACTACCAGAAGAGCCTGAACGATGTGTTCGGCAACACGCCGCGCATCGTCGCCGGGTCACTCATCGCGTTCTGGTGCGGCAGCTTCGCCAACAGCTACACGCTGGCGAAGATGAAGATCTACACGGAAGGGAAATGGCTGTGGTCGCGCATTGTCGGCTCCACGGTGGTGGGCGAGGCGGTAGATTCGTCGCTGTTCTACGTGATCGCTTTCTACGGCATCTGGCCGCACGAACAGGTGCTGCGCGTGGCCATCGCACAATACATCCTCAAGACCGGCTGGGAGATCGTCGCCACGCCGCTCACCTACCGCGTCGTCGCCTTCCTCAAGCGCGCCGAGAACGAGGATTACTACGACCGCGATACCGACTTCACGCCGTTCCGGCTGAGGGTGTAGCGCAGCCACGCGTCAAAAGCTCCCGCATGGCGTTCTGAACAACAAAGTTGGGGTTCCGGACTCGACTCTCGATGTGTGGAACGCCATGTTTGGCGTTCCGACCCCCAATACCCCGCGTTCTGAACGCCACGGCTGAGGTTCTGAACCTCACGATCAGGGTCTCGAACTCGGCTCGTCGCGTTCCGGACTCGGCGATTGGCGTTCTGAACGCCATGGTTGATGTTCTGCAACCGCACGTTTGGGGTTGCGAACGCGACGTTCGGGGTTCTGAACCCTGTGGCCAGTTCAGCGCTAGGGAACGCGGCGATCTACTTCGTCGAGCACCAGCAAATCCAGGTGCGCGACATCCCCCCACTGCAGCACAGTCAGCTGATGACCATCGGACGAGAGCCGGTTGATGCTCGCGTTGCGCAGCTCATGCTGGCGCGGCGCGGTGAGCGTCATGACGTTGGCGTGGCGGTACAGGCAATCGAGCACGCCACCGTGGCTGACCAGCGCAATGCGCTCGCCGGGGTGGCGGCGGATCAGGCGCAGCGCGGTTTCCACCGCACGCTCGTGGAATGCCGTGAGCGTCTCGCCGCCGGGCGGGGCGAACTCGGGCACGCGGTTCTGCCAGGCGTCGAACTCAGCAGGATGTTTCTCCGCGACCTCGGCGTAGGTCAGGCCTTCGAACTGGCCGTAGTGGCGCTCGCGCAGGCCGGCATCGTCGCGCACGGTGGCGCCCACCCGATCGGCCAGTGCCTGCGCGGTCTGCTTGGCGCGCGACAGGTCGCTCGCATACACAGCGTCAAACCGCTCACCCGCGAGCGCTTTGCCCAGCTGCGCCGCCTGCTCCACGCCCTGCACGTTCAGCGGCACATCGAGCTGGCCTTGCAGACGGCGTTCGCGGTTCCAGTCGGTCTCGCCGTGGCGGACCAGCACGATGTGGGTGATCTGCGGCATCGGCATGGGGATGGCGGCGGCGCGTGGCATCACTGGGTTCCCGAACGAGTCAGACAGATTTGGCGGTTTCCTGTGCGGCAACGCGCGCAACCTGCGGCGCCACCTGCAACCAGAACGTGACCGGGCCATCGTTGACGAGCGACACCTTCATGTCGGCGCCGAACTCGCCGGTGGCGACGATGGGGTGCTGAGCCCGGGCGCGCGCCACGAAGTGCTCATACAGGCGGCGGCCATCTTCCGGCGCGGCAGCGGGCGTGAAGCTCGGGCGCGTGCCGGACTTGGTGTCCGCCGCCAGCGTGAACTGCGACACCACCAGCAAGCCGCCTGCCTGACCGTTGCCGTCGATGTTGCGCACCGGCAGGTTCATCTTGCCCTGCGCGTCGGAGAACACGCGGTAGTTCAGCAGCTTCTCCAACAGGCGGTCAGCCTCCGCAGCGGTGTCGCCACGTTCTGCACACACGAGGGCGAGCAGCCCTGGGCCGATCTCGCCGACGACGCGGCCATCCACACGGACAGCCGCTTCCGACACGCGCTGGATCAGCCCGATCACGACAGCACCACGCGTGCAAAGCGCCGCTTGCCGACCTGCATGACGAAGGTGCCGGCTTCCACCTTCAAACCCTTGTCGCTGATAACCGTGCCGTCGATCTTCACGCCGCCCTGCTCGATGTTGCGGTTGGCGTCCGACGTGGACGGGCACAGACCCGCCTGCTTGAGCAGTTGCGCGATGCCCAGCGGCGCGCCCGACAGCTCGATCTGCGGAATGTCGTCCGGCACACCGCCGCGGGCGCGGTGGTTGAAGTCTTCCAGCGCGCGCTCGGCATCGGCCTGGCTGTGGAAGCGCGCGACGATCTCCTGTGCCAGCAGCACCTTGCAATCGCGCGGGTTGCGGCCCAGCGCAATCTCCTGCTTCATCAGGTCGATCTCGGCCAGCGGGCGGAACGACAGCAGCGTGTAGTACGTCCACATCAGGTCGTCGGAAATGCTCATCAGCTTGCCGAACATCTCATTCGGCGCCTCGCTAATACCGACGTAGTTGCCCTTGGACTTGGACATCTTCTCCACGCCGTCCAGGCCGACCAGCAGCGGCATCGTCAAGATGCACTGCGGCTCCTGGCCGTATTCCTTCTGCAGCTCGCGGCCTACCAGTAGGTTGAATTTCTGGTCGGTACCGCCCAGCTCCAGGTCCGACTTGAGCGCGACCGAGTCGTAGCCCTGCATCAGCGGGTAGAGAAATTCGTGCACCGAGATCGGGATGCCAGCCTTGAAGCGCTTGGTGAAATCATCGCGCTCCATCATGCGGGCGACGGTGTAGCGCGAGGCCAGCTGGATCATGCCGCGCGCACCCAGCGGGTCGCACCACTCGCTGTTGTAGCGGATCTCGGTCTTGCTCGGGTCCAGCACCATGCTGGCCTGGCGGTAGTAGGTCTGCGCGTTGGCTTCGATCTGCTCGCGCGTGAGCGGCGGGCGGGTCGAGTTGCGGCCGGACGGATCGCCAATGGTCGAGGTGAAATCGCCGATCAGGAAGATCACCTGATGCCCCAGGTCCTGCAACTGGCGCATCTTATTGAGCACCACGGTGTGGCCGATGTGGATGTCGGGTGCGGTCGGGTCCAGGCCCAGCTTGATGCGCAGCGGCACGCCGGTGGCCGCGCTGCGAGCCAGCTTCTGCTGCCAGTCGGCCGCCACGAGCAGCTCATCGCAGCCGCGCAGCGAGACTTCCATCGCGTGGAGCACCTCCGGCGTCACCGGATATTTCGGCTTGGCCGGCGTAGCGTTATCGGATGCGGGTGCGTTGGAAGCGTCAGATGCGGTCATGGCAAAAGAAAAGGTCACCGCGCCGTGGAATGGAAAACGGCGCGAACGGATCAACAATCAGGGAAACCAGTGCGTGCGCGATGGCCGACATCGAATCCAACGAACCGGCTGCGCAATCCCGCGATTTTACCGTGATGTGCCCATCCGGCCCGCCTTCGCGCTGGTAAGCTGTCGCGCATGAAGCATCCCAACGACACCCCTGCCCGCAGTGACCACTACATCGGCCTGATGTCCGGCACCAGCCTGGACGGCGTCGATGGCGTACTGGCGGACTTTTCCGGCGAGCATCCGGCTGTGCTGGCCGACGCGTACGTGCCCTTCCCGACCGAACTGCGCCAGCGGTTTCTGGACCTGCAGCACGCCGGCCACGACGAGATCCACCGCGAAGCGCTGGCCGCCAACGCACTGGCCTCCGTCTATGCCGAATGCGTGTCCAAGCTGCTCGCTGCCACCGGCCTGACCCCGCAGGATGTGCGGGCCATCGGCGCGCATGGTCAGACGATCCGCCACCAGCCCGGTGCCCACGATGGCCTCGGCTACACGCGCCAGACGCAGCATGCCGCGGTGCTAGCCGAGCGCGCCGGCATTGACGTCATCGCCGATTTCCGCAGCCGGGACATCGCGGCCGGGGGCCAGGGCGCACCGCTCGTGCCGGCGCTGCACCGGGCGCTGTTCGGCCAGCCCGACGCGTGGCGCGTGGTCTGCAACATCGGCGGCATCGCCAATCTGACCGTGCTGCCGCCGCAAGCCTCTGATGGCCGCGACACGGTGCTCGGCTTCGATTGCGGCCCGGGCAATGCGCTGATGGACTATTGGGTCCACGCGCACCAAGGCACCCGCTACGATGCCGATGGCGCCTGGGCCCGCACCGGACACATCGACGCAGCGCTGCTCGTGCGCCTGAAGGCCGAGCCGTTCTTCACCGCGCCGCCGCCCAAGAGCACCGGCCGCGATCTGTTCAATCCGGCGTGGCTGCAACAAACGCTCGGCGATGCGCTCACCGCCGCCCGCCCCGAAGATGTCCAGGCCACGCTGTTGGCCCTCACCGCCGACACCATCGCTGATGCCGTGCGCGCGCATGCGCCGCAGGCGGCGTCGCTGTTGGTCTGCGGCGGTGGCGCGCGCAACGGCGCGTTGATGGCGCGCATCGCACAGCAACTGCCCGGCGTGCAGGTCGCACCGACCGACGATTTCGGCGTGCCCGCACATCAGGTGGAGGCGCTGGCTTTTGCGTGGCTCGCTCGCCAGTGTGTGCTCCGCGCCCACGGCAATCTGCACACGGCAACCGGCGCGTCTGGCGGCCGCATCCTCGGCGCCATCTATCCGGCTTGAGCGCCGGATCAGCAGGCAACAAAAAAGCGCACCGAAGTGCGCTTTTTCTTTGGGGCGATGCTGCGTCAGACCGAGAACGACGAGCCGCAACCGCACGTGGTCGAAGCATTCGGGTTCTTGATGACGAACTGCGCGCCGTTGATGTCTTCCTTGTAGTCGATCTCGGCGCCCACCAGGTACTGGTAGCTCATCGAGTCGATCAAGAGCGACACGCCATTCTTGGTCATGGTCGTATCGTCTTCGTTGGTCTCTTCGTCAAAGGTGAAGCCGTACTGGAAGCCCGAGCACCCGCCGCCCTGCACGAACACGCGCAGCTTCAACGCCGGATTGCCTTCCTCTTCAATCAGTTGCTTGACCTTGTCCGCAGCGCTGTCGGTAAAGACCAGCGGAGCCGGAACCTCGTTCACATCGGGCGTGGCTGCCTGCGCGACTGCGTTCATGAAAATCTCCTGTGGGATACGTCTGAAACTTGCCTGTATTTTAAGCGCAAGCTGCAAATCGTGCCGAAGCCCCGCGTTTCAAGTGGGCATTGTGCGGTGCGCCAGCAACGGCCCACGCGACCAACACCCCACCGTGTGATCAATCCTGGTTCGACGCCAGCTTTAGATTGGGCAGCAACTTCACATCGCCGGGCGCCGCGTGCGTCAGCGTGCCCATGACGACGGCGCCCTGGTGCATTTCCAGCGCGGCGTACTGCACGTTGCCCTCGATACGCGCCTTCGGCTGCAACTCCAGCAGCTCAGCCACATGCACCGGGCCAACCACCGTGCCGTTCAGGATCAGGTGCCCGACGTGCACTTCGCCTTCAACGCGTGCGCTGTCGGTAATCACCAGCATGCTGGGCTTTTCGGGATCGCCGTAAATGTTGCCCTTGATCTCGCCGTCGATCCGCAAGCCGCCGGAGAAGCGCAGGTCCCCTTCCAGCTTGGTGCGGGCCCCCAGTAGCGTTTCAATCGCTAGCCCTTTCTTTTTGCCAAACAGCATCGTCGACTCCTCTGTGTACGGATCATCGACAGGACTACGCCCGTCAGATGGAAAAACTCTGGCTCGCCTTGATCTTGCCGTTCTGCAACACCTTCACCATCACCGACTTCACTGTCGTGCCTGCCGGCACGTCCACGGCACCTTCCAGACGCTGGTAGTGCGTGAGCTTGACGCGGGTAGCAGGGGCAGCCGACCCACCGGCCGCCGCACCCGGGAAATCGATCGTAGCAGGTTTGCCCCCCTGCACCACATTGAGCGTGAGAGCCAGTTGCCCTTCGAACTCGGAGACCGGCGCGAACGCCTTGCCGCCGCCTTGCATGAGCAACACGCGGAAGCGCAGACGCGTCGGCTGGGCCTCGTCCGGCGCAATGCGGAAGCTACGTACGTAGATACCGGCGGAATTGGTGGGCGCGGGCAACAGGCTGTCGAAGAAGGCCAGATCCTCCTTCAACTGCGCGTTTTCGGTTTCCAGCGCCTTGAGTTGCTCGGCCATCTGCGCCTGGGCGCCTTCGGCCATGCCTAAGCGAGCATCCACTGTGCCGGCGGACGCGGCGAGCTTGTCGCGTTCGGCTTGCACAGCAGCCAGCTTGGCAGTCAACTCGCGATTCATCGCGCGCAGGTCGCTGTCGTGCGGGCCCGTCAGGCGACGCCCTTCTTCGAAGGCCCACAGCGCCGCAGCGGCAGCGAGCCCCAGTACGATGGCAATCAGCAAGACCGTCACTGGCCATGGCAACCGCGAACGCACGGTGACGTTCGGCGCGAGCACGGAAGCGCGACGCAATAAGCGACGCGCCTTCATACGCGCGCCTCCTGACCCGCGTTGCGAATCAGAATCGGATTAGGCGGAACAGCGGATTGCATCATAGGGACTGAACGCTAACGAAATGTGAATTGTAGTCCCACCGACATGTCGGAGCTGTTGCAAAGGGTAAGCGAGGCGCCGGAATGATCACACCGTTTGATTGGCGCGCGCAAAACAAAAAACCACACCCGAGGGTGTGGTTTCTTGCTGAAGCAGCAGGAAGCGGATTAACGCTTCGAGAACTGCTTGGCGCGGCGGGCCTTGCGCAGACCAACCTTCTTACGCTCGACTTCACGCGCATCACGCGTCACCAGACCGGCCTTCGACAGGGCGGGCTTCAGCGTTGCATCGTAGTCGATCAGGGCGCGGGTGATGCCGTGACGCACGGCACCGGCTTGGCCGGTTTCACCGCCGCCAACCACGTTGACCTTGATGTCGAACGTAGCTGCGTGGTTGGTCAGCTCCAGCGGTTGACGCACGATCATCAGCGAGGTCTCACGAGCGAAGTACTCGTTGATTGCCTTGCCGTTGACGATGATGTCGCCCTTGCCGGACTTGATGAAGACACGTGCCACAGCGCTCTTGCGGCGGCCGGTGCCATAGTTCCAGTTACCGATCATGGATGTGGCCCCTTAGATTTCCAGCGCTTTCGGCTGCTGTGCTTCGTGCGGATGCGAGCCTTCAGCGTAAACCTTCAGCTTCTTGATCATCGCGTAGCCCAGCGGACCCTTCGGCAGCATGCCCTTCACAGCCTTTTCCAGGGCGCGGCCCGGGAAACGCTGCTGCATCTTGCCAAACGTCGTTTCGTAGATACCGCCCGGGTAACCCGAGTGGCGATAGTACTTCTTGTCCGTCGTCTTGGCGCCCGTCACGCGCAGCTTGGCTGCGTTGATGACGATGATGAAATCGCCCGTGTCGACGTGCGGAGTGAATTCAGGCTTGTGCTTGCCGCGCAGTCGGTGTGCCACTTCGCTGGCGACACGCCCGAGGACCTTGTCCGTCGCGTCAATCACGTACCAATCGCGCTTCACCTCATGGGGCTTTGCGGAAAAGGTCTTCATGATTTTTCCAAATATTGAGTCAGTGCCCGAGTGGACCCGTATCGTGCCGAGGTTTGCACCAAACTGCTTACGAACGGATCGTCTTGTGCTGCCTGTTTTTCCGCGGGCAATCCGGAAAAGATTTCGATTGTACCCCGCAGGCCACCCTTGACACAAGGAAAAAGGCACGTTCCACGGTGTACAGGCGAAAAAAAACCCAAGCTATTGAGCTTGGGTTTGAATCCACCAAAGGAGGAGGGTGGAGGAGACACCTGCTGATCGTTGACTTGGTGGGTTGCACCGCATCAGCCGATCCAATGGTGCAAATTATACCCACTTCTGGGGCACACGCAAGGGAATTTGCACTACGAAATCGCATTTCGTAATGCGGAAAGCAGAGTGCGCCACATGAAATCCCCATTGATCATTTAAAAATCAAAGACTTAGATCAACCCCACCTTGCAACTGATGTTGCGCGCTAGAGACTTTCCTCGAATCTGAGCCCGATTTCGGTGCAAAGAGCGCGGGTTGCACCTTTTTGCACGAATGTCACTGTCAACAGGAGGTCACCCTAGGGCGCGCAACCGGGTTCCAGCTAGGTGGCTACAATGTGGCTTTTCGTCGGCGCAGACCGACCCCGCACAAGGATTCAACATGGAATGCACAGTCAGCTGGACCGGGCCGGACGGCATGGCTTTTTTGGCGGAAACCGGCAGTGGCCACCTCGTCACAATGGATGGCGCGCCGGATGGCGGCGGCCACAACCTGGCACCGCGCCCGATGGAGATGGTGCTGCTGGGCACTGGCGGCTGCACCGCCTATGACGTGGTGCTGATCCTCAAACGTGGCCGCCAGGACGTGCAGGGCTGCAGCGTCAAGCTGCATGCGGACCGCGCCGAGACCGAACCGAAGGTCTTCACGCGCATCCACTTCACCTTTACGGTGACGGGGCGCAATCTGAAGCGGGAAACGGTGGAACGTGCGGTGCAGCTCTCGCACGAGAAGTACTGCTCGGCGTCGATCATGCTGGCCAAGACGGCCGAGATGACGCACTCGCTGGAACTGGTCGATCTGGCCAATCCAGCACAAAAGAGAAGCGAAGCGGACCGATAAGCCGGATTCTGTGCGCCGCGTGGCCGAAACCAAGCGGCGTGACAACCATTCCTCTAGACCGGCTGTTGCCAGCCGGCTCAAGCTCCCTACCCGCAGACTCAGCGAGCCGCTTCATCGCCTGCTTACTTGGGATTGCTCCGGGTGGAGGTTACCGCGTTTCACCCTTCGCCCTGACCGAAGCCGGGGCGAAGACTCGTCTCTGTGGCCCTATTCCGCACGTCACCGTGGATGGTCGTTAGCCATCACCCTGCTCTATGGAGTCCGGACTTTCCTCCCCTTGCGCTCGCCGAGGCGGCACAAGCAGCGGTTGTCTGGTCCGCTTCGCGAGGCGCGAGTCTAGCACTATTCAGATGCAACCCGCCGCCGGCCCGGGCGAAACACGCTGGTGTCTGAATAGAAGGCAGCGTCCTCGTTGGCGTCGCACCAGCCGGGGATGCCCATGACGGGCAGCGGGCGGAAGTCGCGTGGGGTCAACTCGGTATCGAGCAGCATGGCGGCCAGGGCGACATCCAGTTCAGCCCGGTCGGCCGGCAGCGCTGCTACACGCACCGGCCATGCATGGGCCGTGATCGACTTATAGGGTGTCACCAGCTTTTCCAGCAGCGCATGCCCGAACGGCAGCACGGTGCATGACGTACCCCATGCCGCCCTGCCCTTCACGAATAAGCCCTGCCAATCGAAGCCAGTCAGGCTGCGCTCGGGCGCATCGTCGGTATGCAGGAAGATGAGGGCGTTCTCGTCGAACAGCGTGGCGGCATCGCGTACGGTGCCACGCGCCGCGCCAATTCCGTCCTGCGTGATGGCCTGGGCCTGACGCGCGTTGAGCGCCGCCTTGGCGCGTGGCCAGTGCAACCAGATCAGCGCGTTGAAGAAATCGTGGAGGTTGTCCCGCGTGGGGACGCCTCCTGTCGCTGCAATGTGTGCTTCGTAGGCGGTGCCAGGCGGCAGCGCGTCTTGCGGGATGAAACGCACGACATGTCCGGCCGACGTGCGAATCGCCTGCGCGGCCGGATGGGCATTCAGCGCCTCATGCAGGTCAGCGCCCTGCTCGACCGCCTTGGCAATCGGTGCACCCCATGCGGCGAGTGGTGCGAACGCTGGATGAGCCCAGTCGATCGCACCCAGATCATCGATCGCCAACTCAGACCGACTTCCAGCGCAGCATTTCGCCGCCGCGCAGCGGCACCAGCGTCTGCTCGCCGAAGGGCACCTCGGCGGGCAACTGCCATTGCGAGCGCGTAAGCGTGAGCGTGCCGGCGTTGCGCGGCAGACCGTAGAAGTCCGGGCCATTCAGGCTGGCGAAGCCTTCGAGCTTGTCGAGGGCGTTGGCGTCTTCAAAGGCCTCGGCGTACAGCTCCATGGCATGCAGCGCGGTGTAGCAGCCGGCGCAACCGCAGGCGTGTTCCTTCACGCCCTTGGCGTGCGGCGCGCTGTCGGTGCCGAGGAAGAAGCGCGGATGGCCCGACGTTGCGGCCGCGACCAGCGCCAAGCGGTGCGTCTCGCGCTTGAGCACGGGCAGGCAGTAGTAATGCGGGCGAATGCCGCCAACGAACAACGCGTTGCGGTTGTACAGCAGGTGATGCGCGGTGATGGTTGCGCCGACCGGGCCTTCGGCATCGCGCACGTATTCGGCGGCGTGCTTGGTGGTGATGTGCTCGAACACGACCTTCAGCGCCGGGAAATCGCGGCGCAGCGGCAGCATCACGGTGTCGATGAAGACGGCTTCGCGGTCGAAGATGTCGACGGTCGGGTCGGTCACCTCGCCGTGCACGAGCAGCGGCATGCCGACTTCCTGCATCGCTTCGAGCGTCTTGGCGCAACGGCGCAGATCAGTGACGCCGGCATCACTATTGGTGGTGGCGCCTGCGGGATACAGCTTCACGCCGTGGATGAAACCGCTGGCCTTGGCCTCGCGGATGACTTCGGGCGACGTGTTGTCGGTCAGGTACAGCGTCATCAGGGGCTCGAACTGCGTGCCGGCCGGCAGCGCGGCGAGGATGCGGTCGCGGTAGGCACGCGCCTGCGCGGTGGTCGTCACCGGCGGCTTGAGGTTCGGCATGATGATCGCCCGGCCGAACTGGCGCGCGGTATCGCCCACCACGTCGGCGAGCGCGTCGCCATCGCGCAGGTGCAGGTGCCAGTCATCGGGGCGGACGATTGTGAGAGTGTCGGTCATGGAGATGCAGCCTTCAGATGCGTTCAGATGCGGAATGCAGATTCAGAGAATGAGGATGACGCGGTAATCGTTGACGTTGGTGCGCGTCGGGCCGGTGACGATCAGGTCATTGGCGGCGGCGAAGAAACCGTAGGCATCGTGTGCGTCCAACGCGGCGCGGGCGGCGACGCCCTTGGCGGCGGCGCGGGCGATGGATGCAGGATCGAGCAGCGCGCCCGCATTGTCCTCCGATCCGTCGATGCCGTCTGTATCGGCGGCGAGCGCGTAGACGTTGTCCATGTCTTCGAGGGTGACGCCGAGCGAGAGCAGGAACTCTGCACAGCGCCCGCCGCGGCCGCCTGTCAGCCCCGGCTGGATCGTCACCGTGCATTCGCCACCGGAAATGAGCGCGACGGGCACGGCAAACGGCGCGCCGGGCTGGCGGACCTGCCGCGCCAACGCGCCATACACCTGGGCGACTTCGCGCGCCTCACCGGTGACGGTATCGCCGAGGATGGCCGTGTGGATGCCGCGCGCCGCAAACACCTGCGCGCCAGCCTGCAGGCTCTGCTGCGCGGTGGCGATGACGTGGTTGGTGACGCGCGCGAAGCAGGCGTCGCGGGGCTTGGGCGTTTCGGCAATCTCGCCGCGTGCGCCGCGCTCCAAGTGAGACCGCACCGTGCCGGGCATCTGTGCGCCCCAGCGTTGGAGGATGGCCAGCGCATCGGCGTAGGTGCTCGGGTCTGGCACGGTCGGGCCGCTGGCGATGGCGCTCGGGTCATCGCCAGCCACGTCGGAGACGATCAGCGTCGTCACCGGCGCACGCGATGCCGCAGCCAGCCGCCCGCCCTGGATGCGCGACAGGTGCTTGCGCACGATGTTCATGTCGGTGATCGGCGCGCCGCAGCGCAGCAACTCACGCGTCACCGCCTTCAGGTCGGCCATGGGGATGCCCTCGGCGGGCAGCGACAGCAGGCTGGAGCCGCCGCCCGAGACCAGGGCGATCAGCCGATCGTCTGCGGTGAGCGCCGATACGCGGTCGAGAATCTCCTGGGCGGCCTGCTCGCCGGCCTCGTCCGGCACCGGGTGGCCGGCTTCGATCACGCGGATGTGCTCGGTCGGCAGGCCATGTGCATAGCGCGTGACGACCAGCCCTTCGATCTGCGCGTGGCCAGCGTAGGCCTGCTCGACGGCGAGCGCCATCGACGCAGCGGCCTTGCCGGCGCCAACCACCAACGTCTTGCCACCGGCATGCGGCGGTGGCAAAAAGTCAGCGACGATCTTCAGTGGGTCGGCGGCGGCCACGGCGGCGGCGTAGCTCTCCAGCAGGAGGGCGCGGGCGGCGGAACGGTCGAGCTTCATGGGAAGGGCTTCGGATTGAGCGGCAATCGGGATGCTTGCGGCCTGCGGCGTGTGCGCAACGGCCGCAGTCGGACACGACGCCATGAGGATGAAGGCGCTTGGCACCCCCGGCGGCCGGCAGGATAATGACTATTTTATTGCATCCGACTTTTCCCCCACCATGTGCCAGCTGCTAGGCATGAACTGCGCCGAACCGACCGATGTGACGTTCTCGTTCACGGGGTTCGCCGCGCGCGGTGGCGTGACTGACCACCATGCCGACGGCTTCGGCGTCGCTTTCTTCGAAGACAAGGCCTGCCGCCTCTTTATCGACAACCAGTCTGCCGGCACCTCGCCGGTGGCGGAGCTTGTCAAGCGTTATCCGATCAAATCGAAGAACGTCATCTCGCACATCCGCAAGGCGACGCAGGGCACGGTGCGGCTGGAAAACTGCCACCCATTCATGCGGGAGCTGTGGGGCCGGCACTGGATCTTTGCGCACAACGGCGATCTGAAGAACTTCTCGCCGTTCCTCTCGGGCGTCTATCAGCCGGTGGGCGATACCGATAGCGAACTCGCCTTCTGCTACATCATGCAGTCGTTGCGCAAACGGTTTCCGGGGTCGCAACCGCCGCTCAACGAGTTGTTCTACGCGCTGTCGGACATCACCAAGGAAATCACCCGCTACGGCGTGTTCAACTTCCTGCTGTGCAATGGCCAGGCGCAGTTCGCGCATTGCTCGACGCGGCTGTATTACATCGTGCGGCAGTGGCCGTTCTCGACGGCGCATTTGATCGACGCCGACATGACGATCGACTTCGCCAAATACACCACGCCCGCCGACCGCGTGGCCGTAATCGCCACCGCGCCGCTGACCGACAACGAGGTCTGGACCCAGTTCGTGCCCGGCGAGTTGCTGATGTTCGAGTCGGGCCAAGCGACCATGGCGACCAAGGTGCCGATTCCGGAAGCCGTGCAGATCGCCAACGCAGCCAACACGGCCTGCACCTGACATAATCGTCGGCCAATAAAAAACCGCTCCGGAGAGCGGTTTTTCTTTTGCCGGAGAGCCCGCGCTTAATGCGACAGAATCTTCGACAGGAACTGCTTGGCACGGTCCGAGCGCGCATCGATGTTGCCGAAGAACTCTTCCTTCTCGCAGTCTTCAACGATGCGGCCTTGGTCCATGAAGATCACGCGGTTGGCGACCTTGCGGGCGAAACCCATTTCGTGGGTCACGCACATCATGGTCATACCTTCCTTGGCCAGCTCCACCATCACGTCGAGCACTTCGTTGACCATTTCCGGATCCAGCGCGGAAGTAGGCTCGTCGAACAGCATGCAGATCGGGTCCATCGACAGCGCACGGGCGATGGCCACGCGCTGCTGCTGACCGCCCGACAGCTGGCCCGGGTACTTGGCAGCGTGCGCCTTCAGGCCCACACGCTCCAGGTACTTCAGACCCTTGGCCATCGCCTCTTCCTTCGAGCGACCCAGCACCTTCTGCTGCGCGATCGTCAGGTTTTCGGTAATCGACAGGTGCGGGAACAGCTCAAAGTTCTGGAACACCATGCCCACGCGCGAACGCAGCTTCGGCAGGTTGGTGCCCTTCGCGCCAACCGACGTGCCGTCGACCAGGATCTCGCCCTTCTGGAACGGCTCCAGCGCGTTGACGGTCTTGATGAGCGTGGACTTACCCGAACCCGACGGGCCGCACACCACCACCACCTCGCTCTTCTTCACGCTGGTGGTGCAGTCGGTCAGCACCTGGAAGCTGCCGTACCATTTGGAAACGTTCTTGATCTCGATCATTGGGTCACCTTCTTCTGAAGTCGCTTCACCAGCACGGAGGCGCCGAAGCAGATCACGAAATAGCACAGGCCGGCAAACAGCAGCAGCTCGACGATACGGCC
>JBCNQE010000019.1:0-86053 GCA_039592975.1 Ralstonia sp.
TTGATCTCGATCATTGGGTCACCTTCTTCTGAAGTCGCTTCACCAGCACGGAGGCGCCGAAGCAGATCACGAAATAGCACAGGCCGGCAAACAGCAGCAGCTCGACGATACGGCCGTCGCGCTCACCGATGTTGTACGCCTGGGTAAAGAAGTCCGACAGCGCGCTCACATACACCAGCGACGTATCCTGGAACAGGACGATGGCCTGGGTGAGCAGCAGCGGAATCATGTTGCGGAACGCCTGCGGCAGGATCACCAGGCGCATGGCCTGGCCGTAGGTCATGCCCATCGCGTAAGCGGCAAACATCTGCCCGCGCGACACGCTCTGGATACCGGCGCGGATGATCTCCGAGTAGTACGCCGCTTCGAACAATGCGAAGGCGACCAGCGCGGACGTCATGCGCATGTCGGTGGCCGGCGACAGGTTGAAGATCTTCTGCAGCACCTGCGGCACGATCAGGAAGAACCACAGCAGCACCATCACCAGCGGGATGGAGCGGAAGAGGTTCACATATCCCTGCCCGAACCACTGCAGCGGCTTGATGCCCGACAGGCGCATCATCGCCAGCAGCGTGCCCCAGACGATGCCGACCAGAATGGCCGTGCCCGTGATCTCCAGCGAGAGCAGCATGCCCTCGCCGAGCACGCGCATGTTGTCGGCGTTGATGGACGAAAAATCGAAGTGATAAGCCATGAAGAGTCCTCGCCTCGATTACTTGCCACCAATGAAGCCAGGCAGGCGGGAACGTGCTTCCACCCAGCGCATCAGGCCCATTACGGTCAGGTTGATCAGCATGTACATCAGCGTCACGGCGATGAACGATTCGTACGGCTGCGCGGTGTAGTCCACCAGCTGACGGCCTTGCGCGGCAAGCTCCAGCAAACCGATGGTCGACGCCACGGCCGAGTTCTTGAAGATGTTCAGAAACTCCGACGTGAGCGGCGGCACGATGATGCGGAACGACATCGGCAGCATCACGTAGCGATACGTCTGTGCCAGCGTGAAGCCCATGGCGAGACCGGCGTTACGTTGGCCACGCGGCAGCGAGTTGATACCCGAGCGCACCTGCTCGCACACACGCGCCGCGGTAAAGGTACCGAGGCACAGCATGGCGCTGAGGAACATCGATGTGGCGGGGTTCATCTGCTTGATGTAGTCGCCGCCCGGCACGAGTTCGGGCATGACGAAATACCAGATGAAGAGCTGCACGATCAGCGGGATGTTGCGGAACAGCTCCACATACGCCGCGGCAAAGCCCGACAGCCACTTGTTCGGCACGGTCCGGAGCACGCCCAGCACGGAGCCGATGACCAGCGCGATGATCCAGGCGGAGAGACCGAGCACGACGGTGGTCTTCAAGCCCGACAACAGCCAGTCGAGATAGGTCTGATTCTGGGCGGCTTCCGTAAAGAAGACGCCCCAGTTCCAGTGGTAATTCATGATGGTTCCCCTCTGCGCCTGCCCCCTCCTGCTGCGCGTCCTGATCTTGGCTTGCGATGCGCGCCACACGCGGTGTGCGGCGAGCTTCCCAGGCCAACGTCGGGCCAATCGCTACGGACGGGAACAGACTCCTAAAAAGAAACGGAAGGGTGATGACCTGTTGACCGGTCTTTGCCTTCCGTTTCGATGACGCTTCTTTCAGGCCCGTTGAGGGAGCCGATCAGTCAAGAGCCTTGTCGTTCGGGGCCTTGATCAGCGCCTTCATGTCTTCCGACAGCGGGAACTCCATGTTCACGCCCTTGGGCGGAACCGGGGTCTCAAACCACTTCTTGTACTCGGTGTTGATCGTGCCGTCCTTCATCATGCCGGCGATGGTCTTGTCGGCCAGGGCCTTGAACGGCTTGTCATCCTTGCGGACCATGCAGCCGTAGGCTTCGCGCGATTGCGGCTTGGCCACAACCACCCAGTCAGCCGGGTTCTTGGCCTTGGCGCGTTCACCGTACAGCAGCGCATCGTCCATCATGAACGCAACGGCGCGGCCCGACTCCAGCGTCAGGAACGACTGACCGTGGTCCTTCGTGCTGATGATGTTCATGCCCAACTGCTTTTCATCGTTCATCTTGCGCAGCAGGCGCTCCGAGGTCGTGCCGGCGGTGGTCACGACGTTCTTGCCCTTCAGGTCAGCCCAATCCTTGATGCCCGAATCCTTCTTCACCATGATGCGCGTGCCGATGATGAAGATGGTGTTCGTGAACGACACCTGCTTCTGGCGCTCGAGGTTGTTCGTGGTCGAGCCGCACTCCAGGTCGATCGTGCCGTTCTGCAGCAGCGTGATGCGGTTCTGCGAAGTGACCGGGATCTCGTTGATCTTCAGATCTTTCAGGCCCAGCTGCTTCTTCACGTCCTCAGCGATTTTGGTGGCAACGTCGTACGAATAGCCGATCGTGCGGACACCGCCGACGTTGTAGCTGAACGGAATCGACGAATCGCGTACGCCCAACGTGATGACGCCGGTGTCTTTGATCTTCTTCAGCGTACCAGTCAGCTCTTCTGCGTGCGCAGCACCGCCGAAGGTACCAACAGCGACACCAACGGCAGCAAGCACAGTTGCCAGCTTGGCGAGGTTCATGAAAGTCTCCTTTTGACCATGAAAGAGAAAGACGGGACTGTACCAAAAAACATATAGCGACAGTATTGGTGTTGCCACTACATCGTTGAATCGAACGGCGTTTTTTCCCTTGGCGCGGCGCTGCCGCACCCCTGCGATCCGAGTCATCGGACAGGTTGCGTCGCGCTTTTCCGGAAAACCGGAAACATCACGCAGCCGCCATTTGCCGACCGACTCTGCACGATCGGCACGCAGGTGCGATCGCTTGAGCGGGTAGCCGCCAACTACTCAGGAAAAACAAAGGGAGAATCGTCTGCCCGATGTGCGCTCTCTGTCGCTTACACGAACCCGACTGGAGAATAGAAGAAGGGCGACGACATCATCGATGCCGCCGCCCTTCTGGTGGTGCAGTGTCCCGGGACGCCATGGTTGACCCATGAACCCCGGCTTTCTTCAACCGTCGCGCATGGCCGCCTGATCGGCGGCGACGCGATAGACCGGAGCAGCGCCCTGTTGGAGCACCGCACCGGTATTGATCAGCGCGTCGCCGATCAGGGGTACAGACCGCGCTCTTGGCGGGCCTGCAGAATCCGCGTGCAGGCGATGATGAACGCCGCCGTACGCAGAGTAACCTTGTTGTCCTGAGCCACCTGCCAGATGGCGCGGAACGCGTCTTGCATGATCCGTACCAGGCGCTGGTTGATCTCGTCTTCGGTCCAGAAGAAGCTCGAGAAATCCTGCACCCACTCGAAATAGCTGACCGTCACGCCGCCGGCGTTGGCGATCACGTCCGGGCACACCAGGATGCCCTTGTCGCGCAGGATGTCGTCGGCGTCGGGCGTCGTGGGGCCGTTTGCACCTTCCACGACAATCTTTGCCTTGATATGGGGCGCGTTCTTGGCGGTGATCTGGCCTTCCAGTGCAGCCGGAATCAGGAATTCGCAATCCAGTGCCCAGAAATCGTCCGGCGAGACGGTCTCGGCGGCAAAGCCGGCCACGCTGCCGTTGTGGTCAACGTGCGAGATCAGCGCGTCGACATCCAGGCCGTTGCCGTTGAACACGATGCCCTTGTGATCCTGCACGGCGATGACCTTCGCACCGGCGTCATGGAACAGCTTGGCGGCCACGCTACCCACGTTGCCGAAGCCCTGCACCACCACGCGTGCGCCCTTGACGTCGATGCCCAGGTTGCGAGCGGCTTCGCTGCCGACCACGAACACGCCGCGGCCGGTGGCCTCACGACGGCCCAGGCTGCCGCCCAGGGCGATCGGCTTGCCGGTCACCACGCCGGTGGCGGTGGCGCCTTCGTTCATGGAGTACGTGTCCATCATCCACGCCATGATCTGCGCGTTGGTGTTCACGTCCGGTGCCGGGATGTCCTTGTTCGGGCCGATGATGATGCCGATCTCGCTGGTGTAGCGGCGGGTCAGGCGCTCCAGTTCACCGGAAGACAGCTTGCGCGGGTCGACGCGGATACCGCCCTTCGCACCGCCGTACGGCACGTTCACGGCCGCGTTCTTCACCGACATCCATGCGGACAGTGCCATCACTTCCGACAGCGTCACGTCCTGGTGGAAACGCACACCGCCCTTGCCCGGGCCGCGCGACGTGTTGTGCTGCACGCGATAGCCCTCGAAGTGGGCAATGCGGCCGTCATCCATCTGGATGGGCACATCAACGATCAGGGCACGCTTCGGGCGCTTGAGGGTTTCAACCCAACGTGCGAGCGAGCCGAGGTAGGGGGTGACCCGGTCGACCTGCTGCAGATAGATGCCCCACGGGCCGAGATTGTCGGCCGGCAGATAGGACGGGATGGAATGCTGGAGTGTCGACGGAGATGCGACATTGGACATGGTTGTCTTCCTCTTTTGAACCTTGGTAAGGCCCCTGGTTTGGGAACTGCGGTCCCACAAAATGCCCGCCAGCTTAGGGACCGCCCAGAGCGAAATCCAATGCCGTTTTTACATTGGGTTATGCATCTGGCGCATAACCATCATGCCGAAAGCTGATCCCCTTTGATCCCCCTTTAGCCGCCCAACGCGCTCCACAGCGTGTCGATCAACTCCCGTTTGCGCTTGGATTGCGGGTGGCGCCGGTCGTGGGTGCCGCTCTGGGGGTGCTCGCGATAGAGCCGGATTTCCATTTCGATGGATAACGTGCCACCGCCCTTGCCCTCTGCACGCACCAGCCGCCCGGCGGCGACCTCGTCGCGCACCGCGCTCTCGGGCAGGAAGGCCACGCCGTGGCCGGCCAGTGCCATCACCTTGAGCGCCTCGGCCATGTCGGTCTCGTAGCATTTGTCGAGCAGCGGGGCCACCGGCGAGTTCTCCAGCAACACATCCACCATCCGGCCCAGAAAGGCGTTGGGCGTGTAGCTCAGGTAGGCAATCGGCTTGCGCGCGGCCGGTGCCAGCCGGTAGATCGGCCGCCCACTGGCATCGGGCTTGGAAAACGGCGACAGTCGCTCGGTGCCCAACACCAGCATGTCGTAACGCGTCGGGTCGAGCTGGATCATCTGCCGCGCATGGTGATAGACCATGACGAGATCGCAGCCGCCTTCCACCAGCGTCATCACCGCATCGTGCACGTTGAGCGCGCGCAAGCGGCACTGCAGCTTGCCGACCTTCTCTTCCACCTGCGCAAGCCAGCCGGGAAAGAACGTGAGCGACAGCGTGTGCGGCACCGCAAAGTCGATCGTCGATGCGCTGGCCGGGCGCTGGCCGCGCATCAGCGCGCGCGTTTCGCTCACCTGCGCGAGCATCGCCAGCGCCTGTTCGTAGAAGACCTCGCCGGCGGGCGTGAGCCGCGTCGGGTAGCTTGATCGATCAATCAGCTCGTTGCCGAGCCACGCCTCGAGTGATTGGATGCGGCGCGAAAACGCCGGCTGTGTCACGTGCCGCAATTCGGCCGAGCGCGAAAAGCTGCGCGTCTCGGCCAGGCTGATGAAGTCTTCCAGCCATTTCAGTTCCATCGTGTTCCCTCTTCCCCTACCTGCTTATGCGTTTTCTGTGTTTTCGGATTCTTCGGCAACGCGCTCAGGTTCGCGCGCCTGCATGCGCCACATCTGTGCGTAACGGCCATCGGCACGCAGCAGCGATTCATGCGTACCACGCTCGATGATGCGGCCGTGCTCCATCACCAGAATCTGGTGCGCGCGCACGATGGTCGACAGCCGATGCGCGATCACCAGCGTGGTGTGGTTCTGCGCCAGGCTCATCAGCTCTTCCTGGATGGCGTGCTCGGTGCGCGAATCCAGCGCAGAAGTCGCCTCGTCGAACACGAGAATCGGTGGCCGCTTGAGCAGCGTGCGCGCAATCGCCACGCGCTGCTTCTCGCCGCCGGAGAGCTTCAACCCGCGCTCGCCGACTTGCGTGTCGTAGCCATCGGGCAATGATTCAACAAAGTGATGAATCTGCGCAGCGCGGGCGGCCTCGATCACCTCCTCGCGCGTCGCATCGGGGCGGCCGTAGGCGATGTTGTAGTAGATGCTGTCGTTGAAGAGCACCGTGTCTTGCGGGACGATGCCGATGGCTGCGCGCACGCTGGCTTGCGTCACCTCGCGCAAGTCCTGCCCGTCGATCTGGATAGCGCCGGATTTGACGTCGTAGAAGCGGAACAGCAGGCGCGCGAGCGTCGACTTGCCCGAGCCGCTCTGCCCGACCACGGCTGTGGTTGTGCCGGCTGGGATCGTGAAATCGACATCGAACAGGATCTGGCGCTTGGCTTCGTAGCTGAAGTCCACATGCGCGAAACGGACTTCACCGGCGTGCACGGTCAGCGGCTGCGCATCGGGCTTGTCGGCCACCTCGCGGTTGGTCTGCAGCAGCGTGAACATGCGGTCCATGTCGGTCACCGCCTGCTTCAGCTCCCGATAGATCACGCCCAGGAAGTTGAGCGGGATGTAGATCTGCAGCATCAGCGTGTTGACCAGCACGAGGTCGCCCAGCGTCATATGCCCGGCCGCCACGCCTTGCGTCGCGCGATACAGGATCAGGATCAGCGCTGTGGCGACGATGAACTGCTGCCCGAAGTTCAGGATCGACAGCGAATTCTGCGAGCGGATGGCGGCAGCGCGGTACTTCAGCAGGTTCTCGTCGTAGCGGCGCGCTTCGTATTCTTCGTTGCCGAAGTATTTGACTGTCTCGAAGTTGAGCAGCGAATCGATCGCCTTCTGGTTGGCGCGCGAATCGAGCTCGTTCATCTTGCGGCGGAAATTCGTGCGCCAGTTCGTCACCGTCACGGTAAAGACGATGTACGCCACCAGCGCGCAGAACGTGATGAGCGCGAACCACACGTCGTACTTCACGAAGAAGTACGTGATGACGAGGCCGACTTCCACCAGCGTCGGCAGGATGCTGTACAGCGAATACGAGATCAGCGATTGGATGCCGCGCGTACCACGCTCGATGTCGCGGCTCATGCCGCCGGTCTGGCGCTCCAGATGAAAGCGCAGCGACAGCGCATGCAGATGCCGGAACACCTGCAGCGCGAGCGTACGTACCGAACTCTCCGTCACCTTGGAGAACAGGATTTCACGCAATTCAGAGAACAGCGACGTCGACAACCGCAGCAACCCATACCCGACGATGATGCCCACCGGCACAACCAGCAGTGCGCGCGGGTCCGATGGCGACACGTTCATCGAATCGATCAGCCGCTTCATGACCATCGGCACGCCCAGGTTGGCGACCTTGGCGGCGATCAGGAAGGACAGCGCCAACACCACCCGCCCCTTGTACGCCAGAAGGTAGGGCAGCAGGCTCTTGATGGTGCGCCAATCGCCACGGGCAGCCCCGTGCGGAGGCGGTTCAGATGAGGCGGGGAAGCGACGCATGTGGCGGTGCAATAAATTGGCGGATTGTGTATTCTCCCACCGATCACCCCGGTCCGCCGTGCACCCATTCTGGCCGTGCCGGCCCCGCCTCAATGTTGCCCCGCCTCATCATGTCCGATACCCAAACCACCCCCGAAACCGTCACGCTGCCCGCCGACAAGCAACCCGCCGTGCGTGTGATGCCGATGCCCGCCGACGCCAACGTCCACGGCGATGTATTCGGCGGCTGGATCATGTCGCAGGTGGATATTGCGGGGTCGATTCCGGCGGCCCTGCGCGCCAATGGGCGCGTCGCCACGATTGCGGTCAACTCGTTCGTCTTCAAGCAGCCCGTGTATGTGGGCGACCTGGTGAGCTTCTACGCGAGCGTGGTCAAAACGGGCCGTACCTCCATCACCGTGGATGTGGAGGTCTATGCGCAGCGCATGGGCAGCAACGGCCGCCATGCCACCGTGAAGGTCACGGAAGCCACGCTGACCTACGTCGCCACCGACGAGAGCCGCAAGCCGCGCGTGTTACCGGCAGTCTGAAACGTCCCGCTGAACAAAAAACCCGGCCTAGGCCGGGTTTTCTTTTGCGTGTGAACCGCTTGCTCAGTGGAACTTGGAGAAATCCGGACGGCGCTTCTCGAAGAACGCGGTGAACGCTTCGCGCGCTTCCGGCGCACGCAGCATCTCGCCGAACTGCTTGCCTTCCAGCGACATACGCGCGGCAATCTGCGGCATCGCACCCTCCTTCATCAGCCGCTTGGTGGCGCGCAGCGATGCGGGCGGCAACAGCGTCAGCTTGCGCGCCTGCGTGCGCACGAAAGCATCCAGCCCACCGGCGCGCAGCACGCGGTTGACGAGGCCCAGCTCGCGTGCCTCGTTCGCATCGAACGGCTCACCGAAGAGCAGCTTGTCCGCCGCGCGGTGATAGCCGGCCAGTTGGGGCAACAGTAGGCTCGATGCGGCTTCCGGGCACAGGCCGAGTTGCGCGAACGGCATCGACAGCTTGGCGGTGTCGGATGCATACACAAGATCGCAATGCAGCAGCATGGTCGTGCCCACGCCGACGGCCGCGCCGCTCACCGAGGCAATCAGCGGCTTGGTGGCCGTGCTGATCGCCTTGAGGAACTGGTGCACCGGCGCGTTCTCGTCCTTGGGCGGGTTCTTCATGAAGTCTTCGAGATCGTTGCCGGCCGTGAACACGCTCTCGTGGCCCGCCAGCACGATCACGCGGATGGCGGGATCAGCCTCGGCGGCCACCAATGCATCCGCCAGCGTCTGGTACATCGCGGCGGTGATGGCGTTCTTGCGGTCCAGACGGTCGAAGATGAGTGTGAGGACGCCGTCTGCGGTCTCGGTACGGATCGACATGAGTACTCCAGGGGTAAGAGCCCGTGCGGCGACTAAATCGGCACGGGTGAATCAGACAGATAACCAACGGAGAACGCGTTGGCCCCCACGTTCAACGCCACGGTCAGGCTCATTGGCGCGAGCAGCACTTCCACGCCGTGGTCCTGCGCGGTTCGCATCAACGCTTGCACCTGCTCCATGCGGCGCACGGTGTCGAGCGAACCGGAATACGTGATCGCCACCACGGGCGTGGCCAGACGCTCCTCGGCGATCATGGTTTCGACATGCGCAAGCAGGCGGCGGATGCCCTCATCAGAGCCGCGCACCTTGGCGATGGCTTCGGTCTCGCCACGGTGCATGTGGATGAGCGGGCGCACATTGAACGCCGTGCCCATCATGTAGCGGCCCCAGGTGATGCTCTTCTCGCCCTTCTGCTTGGCGCGCGTGTACATGTACAGCAGCTCGTCGGGCACGAGATAAACGTGCGACGCATCGCGCAGGCGGTTCTCGATCACGTTCACCACATCGCGCACCTCTGCACCTTCGCGCAGCATGCGGGCAGCCTCGTGCACCATCAGTGCTTGGCCGGGGCCGATGGCGCCGGTGTCCACCACCGTCAGTTCAAACAAGCCAGAGCGGCCGGCGTCCTTGCGCGGCTTGAAGCTCTTGGCCGTGGTGCCCACCACCGCGCCGGTGGCATGGCTGTAGAAATGGCTGCGCGAGCTGGCAATCGTCAGCAGCAGTGCACGGTCGTGCTGCGTGACGACGTGCTTGAGCAAGTAGTCCTCAATCTCGCGCTCCAGCAGCGGGATCGATTCGGCATAGTGGTCCTGCTTGTCGACCAGATACTTTCGGTACAGCTGCGGAAGTGCCTCCTCGTCGCGGCGGTCTTCCACAAACAACTCGCCCGCACGAATGCGGAACGGTACGACGCCCAAACCCAGTTGATCGATCATCGAGCGCGGCATATCGCATGCCGCGTCGGTCAACACGATTGTGTTACCCATCGCGCCCTCCTCTTGGTGCACCGCCGGTGTCCCGGTGGTGTGTCTCCTCTGTTGCGGAATCAGGGCTCCGCTTCTATTGCGTGCCAACTGGCGTAGGCCGCATTCTTCGGCGCGCTTCTTTTGTAGTACTGCGCGCGCCTGCGCAATCATGCGTGGTGAGACGGGCGATTTACAAGCAGGGGGAAGAACTTAATCCTTCCCCCTGACGTGGGGTCACATGCGTTCGAAAACGCCCGCTGCGCCCATGCCGGTGCCGACGCACATCGTCACCATGCCGTACTTCAGGTTGCGACGGCGCAGGCCATGCACGACGGTGGCCGCGCGGATGGCGCCGGTCGCGCCCAGCGGGTGGCCCAGCGCGATCGCGCCGCCCAGCGGGTTGATCTTGCTGGTGTCCAGGCCCAGATCTTGAATCACGGCCAGGGACTGCGCGGCGAACGCTTCGTTCAGCTCGATCCAATCGAGTTGATCTTGCGTCAGACCACCGGCCTTCAGCGCGGCCGGAATCGCTTCCTTCGGGCCGATCCCCATGATCTCCGGTGGCACACCGCGCACCGCAAACGACACGAAGCGCGCCAGCGGCACCAGGTTGAACTGCTTGAGGATCTTTTCCGACACCAGGATCAGCGCACCCGAACCATCCGACGTCTGCGAGCTGTTGCCGGCCGTCACGCTGCCCTTGTTGGCGAACACGGCGCGCAGCTTGCCCAGGCCTTCGACCGACGTATCCGCACGCGGGCCTTCGTCCAGCGACATCGTGCGCGTCTTGATGTCGATAGCACCGGTGCCCAGGTTCGGGAACTTCTCGATGATCTCAATCGGGGTGATCTCGTCCTTGAACTCGCCGGCTTGCTGTGCGGCCAATGCCTTCTGGTGCGACAGCAGCGAGAAGGCGTCTTGCGCCTCACGCGAGATCTTCCATTGCTGGGCGACCTTCTCGGCGGTCAGGCCCATGCCGTAGGCGATGCCGACGTTCTCGTCACGCGTGAAGATTTCCGGCGACATCGACGGCGAGTTGCCCATCATCGGCACCATGCTCATCGATTCGACACCGGCGGCGATCATCACGTCGGATTCCCCAACGCGGATGCGGTCAGCGGCCATGGCCACGGCCGTCAGGCCCGAGGCGCAGAAGCGGTTGACGGTCACGCCGCCCACGGTGTTTGGCAGGCCGGCCAGCAGCGCGCCGATACGCGCCACATTCAGGCCCTGCTGCGCTTCAGGAATCGCGCAGCCGACGATGGCGTCTTCGATCAGCGCCGGGTCCAGGTTCGGCACCTGGGCGACAGCGCTCTTGAGGATGGTCGCCAGCAGATCGTCCGGGCGCAGGTTCTTGAGCGTGCCCTTGGGCGCCTTGCCGATCGGGGAACGGGTCGCGGCGACGATGTAGGCGTCTTGCAGTTGCTTGGTCATGATGAAACTCCTGTTCTCTGTCGTCGCGGCGATTAGTTGCGCACCGGCTTGCCGGTCTGCAGCATGCCCATGATGCGTTCCTGGGTCTTGGAAGTGCCGAGCAGATCGACGAAGGCCTTACGCTCCAGCGCCAGCAGCCATTCTTCGTCCACCAGCGCACCAGCTTCCACGTCACCACCGCACACAGCTTCAGCGATACGCGAGGCGATCGTGAAGTCGTGCTGCGAGATGAAGCCGCCGTCACGCATATTCACCAGCGACGCCTTGATGGTCGCGATGCCCGAACGGCCCGCCACCGGAATGCCCACCGGACGCAGCGGGGCGCGGTAGCCCGAATCGGACAGCGCACGCACTTCGTTGCGCGCCACGTGCAGCAATTCGTGCACGTTGAAGACGATGGTGTCGGTCGGCTGCAGGTAGCCAATCTTCTGCGCATCCAGCGCGGAAGACGACACCTTGGCCATGGCCGCCGCCTGGAAACGGTTGGTCAGGAACTGCAGGATGTTCGTGCTGCCAGCCGCTTGCGCAGCACGCGCTGCCGCCAGCGCAGCTTCCTTCAGACCACCACCAGCCGGTACCAGACCCACGCCCACTTCCACCAGACCGATGTACGTTTCCAGTGCGGCCACGCGCTTGGCCGAGTGCAGCAGCAGTTCGCAGCCGCCGCCCAGCGCGATGCCGGACGCAGCGGACACGACCGGCACGCCCGCGTACTTCACACGCATCATGCCGTCCTGGAACTTCTTGACGAACGGCTCGATGCCCTTGGCGCCACCCATCATGAAGGCCGGCATGGCTTCTTCCAGGTTTGCTCCGGCGGAGAACGGACCACCCGGCGCGCCCAGCTTGAGCGACGTCGGCTGCCACACCACCAGCCCCTTGTAGCCGGCTTCGGCCAGATCCACTGCACGCGTCAGACCGTCGATGACGCTCGGTCCGATCGTGTTCATCTTGCTCTTGAACGAGATGATCAGCACGTCGTCCTGACCGGCTGCATCGTCCACCCAGATGCGCACGGCGTCGGTCTCTTCGATGGTCTTGCCATACGTGAGCGGGTTGACCGTGGTCGCACCCTTGATCGGCGCGCGGAACACCTGGCGGCCGTACACCGGCAGCGTGCTGCGTTGCAGGAACGTGCTTTGGTTGGCCGACCACGAGCCTTGTGCCGAATGCACACCGCCGTTGTCCGCCACCGGGCCCGAGAACACCCACTGCGGCAACGCTGCGTTCGACAGCGCCTTGCCCGCTTCGATGTCTTCCTTCACCCACTCGGCCACCTGCTTCCAACCGGCCTCTTGCCAGTCTTCGAACGGGCCGCTGTTCCAGCCAAAACCCCAGCGGATGGCCAGATCGACTTCCGCAGCCGAATCGGCAATCTGCTCCAGGTACACGGCGATGTAGTGGAACACGTCGCGGAACACCGCCCACAGGAACTGCGCCTGCGGGTTGGTCGATTCACGCAGCAGCTTCAGGCGCTCGGCCGGTTCCTTCTTCAGGATGCGCACGACGAGGTCGTCGGCTTTCTTGCCGCTCGGACCATACTGGCCGCTTTGCGGGTCCAGGACTTTGATGTCCTTGCCTTCCTTCTTGTAGAAGCCGGCACCAGTCTTCTGGCCCAGGGCACCTGCTTCCACCAGCTTGGCCAGCACGGGCGGCGTGGCATAGACTGCTGCGAACGGATCGTCCTTCAGGTTGTCCTGCATCGTCTTGATGACGTGGGCCATGGTGTCCAGGCCCACCACGTCCGCCGTGCGGAACGTGGCCGACTTGGCGCGACCCAGCTTCGAGCCCGTCAGGTCATCCACCACATCGAACGGAATGCCGTACTTGGCCGATTCCGCAAACACCGCCAGGATCGAGAAGATGCCCACGCGGTTGGCGATGAAGTTGGGCGTGTCCTTTGCACGCACCACGCCCTTGCCGAGCGCGGAGGTGAGGAACGTTTCCAGCTTGTCGAGGATGTCGCCGCGCGTGTGCGCAGTCGGGATCAGCTCGACCAGGTGCATGTAGCGCGGCGGATTGAAGAAGTGCACGCCGCAGAAGCGCGACTTCAGCTCAGCATCAAAACCGTCCGACAGTTCGGTGATCGACAGGCCCGACGTATTCGACGCGAAGATCGCGTGCGGCGCGATGTGCGGTGCAACTTTCTTGTACAGGTCGTGCTTCCAGTCCATGCGCTCGGCAATCGCTTCGATCACGAGATCGCAATCGCGCAGCTTCTCGATGTCGTCTTCGTAGTTGGCGGCCTGGATCAGGTTGGCGTCGTCCTTGATGCCCAGCGGCGCCGGCGACAGCTTCTTCAGGTTTTCGATGGCCTTGAGCGCGATGCCGCTCTTCGGACCTTCCTTGGCCGGAAGATCGAACAGCGTGACGGGGACTTTGGCATTGATGAGATGCGCGGCAATCTGCGCGCCCATCACGCCTGCGCCCAGCACGGCGACGCGTCGGACGAGGAAATTGGAACGCGCGCCAGCTTGCGACGCGGCGACGGGAAGTTCGGTGCGGGTCATAGTGTCCTCGCGGAAAGAAGAGGAGTCGTCACCCCCGCGCAAGCGGGAGTGACAAAAAGAGGCGTTGAAACCTGCTCACGATCCGTAGCGAGCGGTTCGAGGTTGGCGGGAGAAGCGCAGCCGTACATGAGTACGGCGAGCATCGCAGCTCCAAGATCGGACCGCGCAGTAGGATCGTGGGCAGGTTTCCTTAGAACAGGTCGGCTTCGAGTGCCATCAGCGTCGCGCCGCCCGCACGTGCCATGCGGATCTGCGAAGCCGTTTCGGGCAGCAGCTTGGCGAAGTAGAAGCGCGCCGTCGCCAGCTTGACCTTGTAGAAGGTGTCGCCGCTGTTTTGCTTCTCCAGGGCGATCTTGGCCATGCGGGCCCAGAAGTACGAAAACACCAGGTGGCCAACCACACGCAGGTACGGCACAGCAGCGGCGCCGACTTCGTCCGGGTTGGCCATGGCCTTCATGCCGATTTCCATGGTCAGCTTCTGGACCTTGTCGCCGATGTCGGCCAGCGGGTTGATGAACTCCTGCATGGCTTCGTTGGTGCCTTCGGCCTCGACGAAATCCTGCACCAGCTTGCCGAACTTCTTCATCTTGGCGCCCATGTCGCCCAGGATCTTGCGGCCCAGCAGGTCCAGCGACTGCACGGTGTTCGTGCCTTCGTAGATCATGTTGATGCGGGCATCGCGCACATATTGCTCCATGCCCCACTCGGCGATGTAGCCGTGGCCACCGAAGACTTGCATGCCTTCGTTGGTGGAGATGAATGCGTTGTCGCTCAGGAAGGCCTTGGCGATCGGGGTCAGCAGCGCAACCAGATCAGCGGCGTCCTTGCGCACGGATTCGTCTTCGTGCGACAGCTCGCGGTCGATCTGCAGGGCGATCCAGTAGCTGAATGCGCGGCCGCCTTCGGCAAAGGCGCGCTGGGTCAGCAGCATGCGGCGCACGTCCGGGTGCACGATGATCGGGTCGGCCGGCTTGTCCGGTGCCTTCGGGCCCGACAGGCTGCGCATCTGCAGGCGTTCCTTGGCATACGCTGCCGAGTTCTGGTACGCGACTTCGGTCAGGCCCAGGCTCTGCATGCCGACGCCCAGACGGGCGGCGTTCATCATCACGAACATGGCGTTCAGGCCCTTGTTCGGCTCACCAACCATCCAGCCGCGCGCGCCGTCGAGGTTGATCACGCAGGTGGCGTTGCCGTGGATGCCCATCTTGTGCTCAATGGAGCCGCACTTGACGGTGTTGCGCTCGCCCGGGTTACCGCTGGCATCGGGGATGAACTTCGGCACCACGAACAGCGAGATGCCCTTGGTGCCGCCCGGCGCGTCCGGCAGGCGTGCCAGCACCAGATGGATGATGTTTTCCGACAGGTCATGCTCGCCTGCCGAGATGAAGATCTTCGTGCCGGTGATGGCGTACGAGCCATCGGCCAGCGGTTCGGCCTTGGTGCGCAGGATGCCGAGGTCGGTACCGCAGTGCGGCTCGGTCAGGCACATCGTGCCGGTCCACACGCCCGAGACCAGCTTGGGCAGGTAGCGCTGCTTCAGTTCGTCCGTACCGTGCGCGTGCAGGGCTTCATATGCGCCGTGCGACAGGCCGGGATACATCGTCCAGGCCTGGTTGGCCGAGTTGAGCATCTCGTACAGCGCGTTGTTGATCAGGATGGGCAGGCCCTGGCCGCCGTATTTCGGATCGCAGCCCAGCGAGGGCCAGCCAGCCTCGACGTACTGTTGATACGCCTCTTTGAAGCCCTTCGGTGCGGTCACCACGCCATCACCGACGTAGGTGCAGCCTTCGCGATCGCCGGACTGGTTGAGCGGGAAGATGACTTCGGAGCAGAACTTGCCGGCTTCTTCGATCACCTGATTGATGGTGTCGGCATCGATCTCCGCGTGCTGCGGCATCTGCTTCAGGTGGTCCTCCACGCCGAGAAGCTCGTGGAGAACAAACTGCATGTCACGCAGCGGTGCGGTGTATTGACCCATCTTGCAACTCCTTGGTGTGTACTGCGCGACCCGCTAGGTGTGCGATGCCGCGTCAGGTTCGGTAAGACTGAATGAGTTTGTTAAGCGCCACCATGGCCAGCTCGGCGCTGTCGGGCAACCGCAGGAAACGCGCATCGTGATGCAAGCCCAGTTCCAGGCTGTACATCTCGAACAGCATCAACCGCGGGTCCGCTTCCGCACGCAGGTGGCCTTCTTCCTTGGCCTGTTCGATCGCGCGGGTCAATGCCGCCCGCCAGATCGTCACGCTCTTGACGAGTTCGTCGCGCACCGGGCTTTCGGCCCGATCGTCGTACTCCACCGCGCCGCTGATGTAGATGCAGCCTGTGGTCACTTCCTGGATGCGCTTCTCCATCCAGCGGCGCACCATGCTCCACAGGCGCGGCAGACCGCGCGGTTCCGTCAAGCTCGGGTAGAAGACTTCCTGCTCGAACCGTTTGTGATACTCGCGAACCACTTCCACCTGCAGATCCTCACGCGAGCCGAAGTGCGCGAACACCCCGCTCTTGCTCATCTGCATGCGCTCCGCGAGCACACCGATCGTCAACCCTTCCAGTCCGTCGCGTGAGGCCAGTTCCAGCGCGGCATCGAGAATCGCTGCACGCGTCAGCTCGCCCTTGCGCATCGGCGTGGTAGCTGCGTGATTCGATTCGAGACGAGCGGTCGGGTGACGCATGATGATTTCTCTCCGTTCTTTTCTGGGGCGCAACATGCTGAAAATCGGCGTCTTGCAAGGCACCTTTTGCATGCCGGGCAGGACTGTAAACCAGCCTGCGCGAACACTCTAGCCCAAAATCGAACGGTCGTTCAATTATTTACAGCCGCCTGTTATGCGGCAAGTGTTTTATTAGAAAGCGCCATCTAAATGAAGATGCCGCAGAAGGCGTCATCGCACCGCAACCGAAATCCCGCAAAGCCTTTTGGATCAAGGCTTTTCAGGGTGTGCGCCGCACACAGAAAAAGCGTGCGGCGCAGCATGGTCGGATATTTTCTAGTGCTACCCATCAGTAAATAAAACGCACAGAAATCAGCCCCGCGTGGTGGACGCGCACATGGGGCCGCGACGAAAGATGCGCGCGTCCATCTCGCGCAGGTCGGGTGCCACGGCAACCTCGGCGGCACATTGGTCGAGCACGTCGCGGTGCAGGTCGACACCGGGAGCGATTTCGGTGAGTGTGAGACGGCGGCGGCCCTGACCATCGTCACGCATCTCAAAGACGGCGCGCTCGGTAACGTAGCGTACGGGGATGCCCGAACGCGCGGCGTAGTCCCCGTTAAAGGTCAGATGCGACACGGCCGGTACGATCTTCTTGAGCCGTCCTTCCCGCACGATGCGCAGCTTGCCGTCTTCGGCCTCGACCTGCAGGCCACCGGCGGTGAGCGTGCCCATGAACACGATGGAACGCGCGCTCTGCGTGATGTTGATGAAGCCGCCCACGCCCGCAACGATGGTGTCGCCGCCTTCGCCGAACAGGCTCACGTTGACGTTGCCGGCGCCATCCAGTTCGGCGAGCCCAAGGATGGCGAGGTCGATGCCACCGCCTTCGTAGAAGTCGAACTGCGCGGGCTGGTCGACCACCGCTTCCGGATACGCCGACGCGCCAAAGCTCAATCCATCCGCCGGTGTGCCACCGATGGGGCCAGCCTCTACCGTGAGTGTGAAACCACGCGCGCCCTCTTGCTCGGCCAGCGCGCCCACGGCAGCAGGCATGCCTACGCCGAGGTTCACGACGCGGGGCTGCTGCGCCATCAGTTCCAGCACCGCGCGGCGCTGCACCAGCGTGCGTGCGTCGAGCGTGCCGTGCAGGCTGGTCTCCAGGGCTTCGCCAGCTTCGAGCGCATCGGCCTTCAGTTGGATCGCCTCGCCTTGCCAGGGGCGGATGTAGGTCGGGTTGAACGCCTCGCCGAAGGTCATCTGGTGTTCGGCTTCATCATCGGCAACGACCACGTAGTCGACCAAAATACCCGGCACGTGGATCGCCTGCAGGTTGTCATGCCGATCCACTAGCCGGCGCACCTGCGCAATGACGATGCCACCGGAGTTTCGCGCGGCCTGTGCCATCGCCAGCAGTTCGTGGTGGAACGCTTCTTCATGTGTGCTGATATTGCCGCGCGGGTCTGCGGCCGTACCGCGCAGGAACACGCAATGCAGCGGGAAGCTGGGATAGAACAGGTAGTCGTCACCCCGAAAGCGTTCGTACTCGACCCACGATGCACCGGCGGCGCGTGCTGCCTTGGCGCGCGCGTTGATGGCTGCGCCGTGGTAGCGCGGGTCGAGTTCGGTGCGCGGGTCGACGAAGGTGTGCAGGCCGATTTTGGTCAACACGCCCGGCTTGCCGCCGGCGATGGCACGGTACAGATGCGTGAGCACACCCTGCGGCAGGTTGAACGCCTCGCATTGCTCGGCCAGAGCCAGCTCAGCCAACCGCGTAGCCGAGCGCCAATGGCCGCCGACCACACAACGCGTCATGCCGGGGTTGCCGAAGTGGTTGACGCCGCGCGTGGCGCGATCCCCCTGCCCTGCGGAGTAGACGAGCGTCAGATCGCGCGGCTCGCCGGTCGCCAGAAAGCGGTGTTCTAGCGCGTGGGTGACGGCCTCGGCATGGCCCGCGCCGACAAAACCGGCGCAAGCAACCGTCCACCCAGGCTGCACCAGCCGCGCAGCGGCATCTGCTGTGATGACTTGCATGTCTCCTCCGATGTCGTTTTATTTTGCAGCCGGCGTTGCCGCTAGTAGTGCGCAGCCCGCCCGCTGATGATCACGCCGAGGCGCACGATCTGGTAAGCGCACCAATCCGTGGCCTGCCACCACCAGCGCCGCGCGGCGTGCGCGTCTGCCAGCACCGGACGGGCGTGATGGTCGATGGCATGCTCCAAAGCCACGCGTAACCGGCCAGCCACTTCAGCCCCCCACGCCACCACGTTCGCTTCGCGCGCGAGCAGCAAGCTAAACGGATCAATGTTGCTGGAGCCAACCGTGGCCCAACGGTCATCCACAACCGCCACCTTGGCGTGCAGGAAGCTGGCGGTGTATTCGTGGATTTCCACGCCGTCGCGCAGCAGCCTGTGATACAGCGAGCGCGTCGCAAAGTGCTGCAAGCGATATTCCACCTGCCCCTGCAGCAGCAGGCGCACACGCACACCGCGCCGCCGGCACGCTGCCAGCGCGCGCATGAACCGCACACCCGGCAAGAAGTACGCGTTGGCGATGATCACCTCATGCCGCGCCGTGCCCAGCGCACGCAGATACTCCCGCTCGATCGCGCGCCGGTTGCGCACGTTGTCGCGCAGCACCAGGGAGGCCAGCACGCTGCCAGGCGCACGTTCGCCTTCCCGGCCAGAAGCACCCCGATGGCGAGGCCGCGGCGTATCGGTGATCACCGGAAAGTCTGCGGCGACGCCCGTCACGCCAACCGCGCGCACGCTGGTGCGCACGCCCATCTGCCACCACAGCCGGTCGACCGTCAGCGCGATCTGCGCGACCAGCGGCCCACGCACCCGCACGGCAAAGTCGTAGCGCGGCCCAAGCGCGGCGTCGTTGAACGGCGCGTGGTTGAAGTCGTCGATGATGTTGATGCCGCCGACGAAGGCCACGTCGTCATCCACGACGACGATCTTGCGATGCAGCCGCCGCAGGTAGCGACGCTGCAAACGAAAGCCGCGCACCGGCCGATAGATGCGCAACGCCACGCCCGCCGCTTCGAGCATCGCCGCAATGCCGGCGGGCAGCAGGCCGGTGCCGAAGCCGTCGATGGTGAGGTGGACGTCCACACCACGCCGCGCCGCGCGCACGAGCGCTTCCGTCACGCGGTGAGCCGTCGCATCGTCGGTGTAGATGTAGGTTTCCAGCGCGACGCGGCGTTGCGCGGCATCGATGGCTTCGATCAAGGCAGGGAAGAACTCGGCGCCGCCGCACAGCAAATCGACGTCGTTGCCCGGCAGGGGCTTACCCCGCCGCCACTCCGAGCGCAGCGGGCCCGCATCGCGCACGACCCTCATGGGCGAGCCAGTTCCGCCATCAGGGGCACGTGGTCGGAGCGCTGCGCCCACTCGCGACCGGTCAGCGCGTGCGCGCGCTCGATGTCGAAACCGCGCACGTAGATGCGGTCCAGCCGCAGCCACGGCATGTGGCTGGGGAAGGTACGCACAGGGCGCGCATCGGCGGCCCGGTCGGCCACCTCGGTCGCCCCGAGCGCCTGACAGATGACGCGGTCGAGCCGGTTATTCCAGTCGTTGAAATCGCCGGCGACCACGAGTGGCGCATCCTGCGGCACCACGGAGCGCACGCGTTCAATGAGCGCCTCGGCCTGGCGCTGACGGCTGCGCGCGAACAGGCCGAAGTGCGCGCAGAGCAGATGGACCTCGCCGAAGCCGAGGTCGGTCACGGCATGCAGCAGACCGCGCTGCTCAAAGCGGTGGTCGGAGATGTCCAGGTTCTCCGACAGCAAAATCGGAAAGCGCGAGAGGATGGCGTTGCCGTGGTGCCCGTGCTCATACACGGCATTACGACCGTAGACGGTGTGCGGGTACACGTCGGTCGCCAGATAACGCAACTGGGTGTAGTTCGGGTCGAACAGCTCGGCGGCCACCAGGCGATCGTTGCGATCCTGCACTTCCTGGAGGAAGACGATGTCGGCGTCCATGGTGTGCAACCCCTGCCGCACGTCATGCACGCGCACGCGCCGCGCAATGCCCGTCACGCCCTTGTGGATGTTGTAGGTGGCGACGCGCAAGCGGAGCATGTCAGACCCGATCCTTTGCCAATGCAGCCTGGCGGGCCTGATACGCGGCCAGGCGTTCCGGCAATTGCAGAATGGCTTCGGCGTTGCTGCGCGAGAAGCAGCGTGCAGCGGCCTCTTCGTAGGGCAGCCATTCGGCCTGCACATGCTCGCGCGGCGACAGCCGCACCGGCACCTTGGCGTTCACCAGCAGACCAAACCAATGCTCGGTGTTGCGCGTAACGCCCGGCGCGTAACGGTGGCGCCAGTGTGGGTAGATCTCGTATTCGATGTGGTGGCCCCAGTCGATCAGATGATGTCGGGCCGAGTCGATGCCGGTTTCTTCCAGCACCTCGCGGTGAGCGGTATCGGTCAGGGGCTCATCCAGCGCATCGCAGCTCCCGGTGACGGATTGCCAGAAGCCGGGGTGGTCCGCCCGCTCCATCACCAGCACATGCAAATCCGGCGTGTGAATGACGACGAGGACGGAGACAGGAATCTTGTGCGACATGGCTGGGTAGCAACGGACGGCACGGGTGGCCGCAGACCCATAGCTTACCGCAGGCAGGCATGCGCCACGGCTGTGCCCAAGCAATCAACGGGCCGCGCCGGCCAGCTCGCACCGTCACGCCGCGCGCAGAGGGCCTTGGCCGGTGCGCGTGCGTGTCAGCCACAACGCTGCTTCGTCGGCGGCATGCTCATGGCCAAGCTCGTGGCGCACCGCGGCAATCAGGCGATCCAGCATCACCGTGTAGTCTTCGGCGGCGCGTTGCGATTGCACCCATAGGCCCTCAGCGCGCTCGGCGAGTTGCTGGCGGAGCGCGGCGAGGTGCGTGGTCAACTCGCGCTCGCGCGTGCCGAGTGCGTTGAATTTCTGGATGAGGAAGCGCTGCACCTCGGTCTGCTCCGATTGCGCGTTGGCTTGCTCGAAGCGCACCACGATGGCGGAGGTTTCGCGCTCGATGCGCTGGAGTTCGTCGCGGCCATCGCGCTCGGCGGTTTCTAACGCCTGCAGCGCACGGCGCTCGGCCAGCAAGGCGCGCACGTGTTCGGCAAAGCAGCGCTCAGCCGCCAAGTGCACTTCGGCCAACGCACGCGGCGTGTCGTACACCAGCGGATGCACCAGCGCCTGCGGTGCAGCGGCCGGCAAGGCAGCGTCGGGGACGCGCAGGTTGGCCACCAAGTGCAGCCAATGGAAGCGATCGGCAGACAAACGGCTTAAAGCGTGCAGTGCCTCGCCGAGCCTTACGGTCGATGCAGCCGGTACCGACCCTGCGGGCTGCGCACTCTGCGCGGCAGCCGCGATCTCAGGCACGCAGGCTGCGACGGTGGTGGCCACCGCTTCCGTCATGGCAATGGCCGCGCGGCGGGTGCCCCGGCGAATCTCGATCCATGCCACGAGCATCACCACCAGCACGGCAATCAGCCAGGTCAGCAGAAATTCGGCGTGCGCCACCACCCAGGTGCGCATGAAATCGATGAAGTCAGTCAAAGCATCCTCCTTCTTGTCACCCCACGTGACTGAGCGAAAGAGAATGTGTAGCAAGCGTCGTTCCTGCCCCGAAACACACGCCCAAAAACAAACCGCGCCGCCCTATGCAGGCGGCGCGGTTGCTGTACAGCTTGAAACGGCGGAGGTTTAGGCCGTGGTCGCGCTCGTCGGGGCAGCCACCTTCGCTTCGGCGGCGCGCAGACGAATGTGCAATTCGCGCAATTGTTTCTCGTCGACCGGGCTCGGAGCCTGCGTCAGCAAGTCCTGCGCAC
Organism: Ralstonia sp.; assembly: GCA_039592975.1. GTDB lineage: Bacteria > Pseudomonadota > Gammaproteobacteria > Burkholderiales > Burkholderiaceae > Ralstonia. The sequence continues at coordinate 22,129 of JBCNQE010000019.1, forward strand.
GTTGCGTCTTCGGGAAAGCGATCACGTCGCGGATCGAATCGGCACCCGCCATCATCGTGACAACGCGGTCCAGGCCGAAGGCGATGCCGCCGTGCGGGGGCGCGCCGTACTGCAGTGCGTCCAGCAGGAAGCCGAACTTGGCACGCGCTTCTTCGTCGCCGATCTTGAGCGCACGGAACACCTTGCTCTGCACTTCCTCTTGGTAGATCCGCACCGAGCCGCCGCCGATTTCCCAGCCGTTGAGCACCATGTCATACGCCTTGGCGATGCACTTGCCCGGATCGGTTTCCAGGTATTCCAGGTGCTCGTCCTTCGGGCTGGTGAACGGGTGGTGCATGGCCACCCAGCGGGCGTCTTCCTCGTCGTACTCGAACATCGGGAAGTCCACCACCCACAGCGGCTTCCATGCATCCTCGAACAGGCCGTTGGCCTTGGCGAAGTCGGAGTGACCGATCTTCAGGCGCAACGCGCCCATCGCATCGTTCACGACCTTGGCGCGGTCGGCGCCGAAGAACAGGATGTCGCCGTCTTGCGCGTTGCTGCGCTTCAGAATCTCGGCAACGGCCGCGTCGTGCAGGTTCTTCACGATCGGCGATTGCAGGCCGTCGCGGCCCTTGGCCACTTCGTTGACCTTGATCCAGGCCAGGCCCTTGGCGCCGTAGATTTCGACGAACTTGCCGTAAGCGTCGATATCGCCACGCGACAGCGCCGCACCGCCCGGCACGCGCAGTGCGACCACGCGGCCGCCTTCTGCGTTGGCCGCAGCCGAGAACACCTTGAAGTCAACGTCCTTCATGGCGTCGGTCAGCTCGGTGAATTCCAGCTTGACGCGCAGGTCCGGCTTGTCCGAACCGAAGCGGGCCATCGCCTCGCGGAACTCCATCACCGGGAACTTGGCATCCAGCTCGACCGACATGGTGTTCTTGAACACCGTGCGGATCATTTCTTCAAACAGGTCGCGGATTTCCTGCTCGGTCAGGAACGACGTTTCGCAGTCGATCTGGGTGAATTCGGGCTGGCGGTCAGCACGCAGGTCTTCGTCGCGGAAGCACTTGGTGATCTGGTAGTAACGGTCGAAACCCGACACCATCAGCATCTGCTTGAAGAGCTGCGGCGATTGCGGCAGCGCGAAGAACTGGCCGGCGTTCACGCGCGAGGGCACCAGGTAGTCGCGCGCGCCTTCCGGCGTGCTCTTGGTCAGCATCGGCGTTTCGATGTCGATGAAGCCCTTGTCGTCCAGGTACTTGCGCACTTCCATCGCCACCTTGTAGCGCAGGCGCAGGTTGTACTGCATCTGCGGGCGGCGCAGGTCCAGCACGCGATGCGTCAGGCGCGTGGTTTCCGACAGGTTGTCGTCATCCAGCTGGAACGGCGGCGTGACGGAGGCGTTGAGCACCGTCAGCTCGTGGCACAGCACTTCGACCTTGCCGCTGGTCAGGTTGGCGTTGGTGGTGCCTTCCGGGCGGGCGCGCACGATGCCCTTCACTTGCAGGCAGAACTCGTTGCGCACACCTTCGGCCACCTTGAACATCTCGGGGCGGTCCGGGTCGCACACGATCTGCACCAGGCCTTCACGGTCGCGCAGGTCGATGAAGATCACGCCACCGTGGTCACGACGACGATGGGCCCAGCCCGACAGCGTGACGCTCTGGCCGAGCAGTTGTTCGGTGACCTGACCGCAGTATTGAGTACGCATTTGCATGTTGTGGTTTTCCGCGAAGCGCGCCGCCAACAAGGCGTCGCGCGTGAAAGTTGATCGATGGGCTGGAGGAGGACTCGCTACCAGCTTAAGGCGTGGATACGGCGCCGCCAGCATCGGGCAGCGCGGTCGGATTCGAAGAGTCGCGCGGCACGCTGTGTTGCGTGCCAGCCGGCGACCGGTCCTCCGTCTGTGGCGATGCATCGGGCGGGTCCATGCGGCGCGGCAGCGCTTCAGGCGCCACCACCCCCATCGACACGATGTACTTGAGCGCCGCATCCACCGTCATGTCCAGCTCGATGGTGTCGGCCTTGGGCATCATCAGGAAGAAGCCCGAGGTCGGGTTGGGCGTGGTCGGCACGTACACGCTCACGTACTCGCCCTGCAGGTGGTTTTCGACATCACCGCCGGGGCGGCCGGTGAGGAAGGCGATCGTCCACGAGCCCTCGCGCGGGTACTGCACCAGCAGCGCCTTGCGGAACGCATTGCCGTTGGACGACAGCAGCGTGTCCGACACCTGCTTCACGCTCGAATAGATCGGCCCGACCACGGGAATGCGACCCAGCACCGCTTCCCACCACGTCACCAGCTTCTGGCCGATGAAGTTGTGCGCCGCCACCCCCACGATCAGGATGAACAGCAGCGTCAGGATGGCGCCCAAACCGGGGATCTTCACGCCCAGCAGGCGATCGGGCTGCCAGGCCGACGGCAGTAGCGCCAGGCTCTGGTCCATCGTGCCGATGATGAGCGACAGCACCCACAGCGTGATCGCAAGCGGGACGAGCACCAGAAGACCGGTCAGGAACCATGTCTTGAGTGCGCTGGTTTTCTGTTTCATGGGGCGATGGACCAAGGAGGCTGGAACGCGATCAATGGCACGCGCACGACGAGCCGCAACCGCCGGAAGCCGCCGGAGCGGCGCTGGCCGTGCTGGACGATGCGCTCTCAGACGAAGCCGCCGGCGCGGCGGCCGGTGCAGCCGCATCCGTCTTGGCTGCTGTGCCCGTGGCGGACGTGCCGCCCGAGCCACCGCGGAAATCCGTCACATACCAGCCCGAACCCTTGAGCTGGAAGCCGGCTGCAGTCAGCTGCTTCTTGAAGGCCGGCGCGCCGCACGCGGGGCAATCCGTCAGGGGCGCGTCGCTCATCTTCTGCAGCACATCCTTGGCGTGGCCGCAGGCGTCGCATCGATAAGCATAGATCGGCATGGTGTCCTCACCCTGGAACAAACGAAATTCGAGAAAACAATGGAAATGCCCGCGTGAACCGCGAACAGAGCGCCAGAAACGCGCACGGGTTCGCGATAGATCGGGGCAACTGCACGCAATACAAGTGCCGGCGCGCAAAGCCTTGAATTATAAACCCTTTCGGAGGGATTCCCGACCGCCGATGCGGGGCTTGCGATGGCAGCGCGCCACAAAGTGGCACGCCGCGCACGCACACCGTCATGCGATCAGACCTGGGGAGCCGCCTTGGTGGTCGGCGCGCGGTTCTCGATCCACTGCGGGCCGAGCGAGCCCAGGATCATCGCGCCCAGGCTGGTCAGTAGACCCACCAACTGTGGCGGCAGCATCGCATTGGGCAGGAACACCTCGCACCAGATCCACGCCACCAGACCCAGGATGATGGCCAGCAAGCCGCCCTGCTTCGTGGCGCGCTTCCAGAACAGGCCGAACGCCAGCGGCACGAATGCCGCCACCAGCGTGACTTTGTAGGCACTCTCCACCATGTGGAAGATTGAGAGTTGCGAGTTCAGCGCAAACAGCGTCACCAGCGTGGTGAAGACCAACACCACGGCCTGCATCACGCGCAGGAAGCGCTTGTCATCCATGGCTGGCAACAGCGGGCGCAGCACGTTCTCGGCAAAGGTGACGGACGGCGCCAGCAGCGTGGCGCTGGCGCAGCTCTTGATGGCCGACAGCAGCGCGCCAAAGAACATCACCTGCGCGACCAGCGGCGCGTGTTCCAGCACCAGCTTGGGCAGGATGAGCTGCGAATCCGTGTTGATGTATTTCTCGACCATGGCCGGGTCGATCAGCGTGGCGGAATACGCCAGGAACATCGGCACGAAGGCGAACAGGAAATACAGCACGCCGCCCAGCACCGAGGCCGTCCCGGCAATGCGCTCGGTGCGCGAAGACGTCACGCGCTGGAAGACGTCCTGCTGCGGAATCGAGCCCAGCATCATGGTGATCCAGGCCGTTACAAAGCCAATCACCTCGATTGGGTTGAAGGCGGGCCAGAACGCAAACTTGCCGGATGCCGCCGCGTGCGACACCACCGTGCCCACGCCGCCGGCCTGCCCAGAGACTTCCCAGCCGATGTACAGCATGCCGATCACGATGATGATCATCTGGATGAAGTCGGTCACGGCCACCGACCACATACCGCCAAACAGCGTATAGACGAGCACGCTGGCCGCGCCGATCACCATGCCGAGGTCTTGCGAGACGGCGCCATCCGACACGGTATAGAACACCAGGCCCAACGCCTTGATCTGCGCCGCCACCCAGCCCAGGTACGACACGACGATGCACAGCGTCGTCAGCGTCTCGGCCACGCGGCCGAAGCGGTTGCGGTAGAAGTCACCAATGGTGAGCAGGTTCATCCGGTACAGCGGCCGCGCGAAGAACAGGCCCACCAGCACCAAGCAGAGGGAAGAGCCGAACGGATCGGCCACCACGCCGTGCAAACCGTCCTTGAGGAATTCGGCGGGGATGCCGAGTACGGCTTCGGAGCCGAACCAGGTGGCGAACACCGTGGCCGTCACCACCGAGAACGGCAGGCCCCGGCCCGCCACCGCAAAATCGGCCGTATTGCGCACGCGAAGCGCAGCCCACAGGCCGATCCCGACCGAAATCACCCAGTAAACAATGACAAACCAGATCAGCATGGCACGCGCGAAAAAGGCAGGAATCCCGTCGGCGGCTAGGGCCTGTCATCCAATAAGACGAGCGCGCGTTGAACCGAGCCGGGGCTAGCTACGCGAAGGACGCCGCCGCAAATGGTCATTCCATTTGCAAGGCGTGCCGACAAAGTAGATGGCCCCGGACCGGCTCAACCCGAAGGGCAAGGGGCATTTGGGCCGCATGGCGTCGTTGCGGCCGGCTTGCTTAGCCGGCTAAGCGGCGCCGTCCACGCCTAGCCCTGCGGCCCAAATGCCCCTTGCGCGCGCTCGTCTTATTGGATGACAGGCCCCAAGGCGCCGGGCGAAGTGGCCGGATTATAGCGATGGGACCTGCGCCCGGGGCATTGGTGCGACCACGAATGCGCCCTGCCCTGCCACTTTTTTACGCGCCCGCCCCGGACGGGCGTCTGCAGGCTTTCCAGGATGGCCGTCGATGTTGCTTCACACCAACACTGACGCCCTCACCGCGGGAGTTCAGGTGCTCCGGCGGCGCCAGACCTGCCAGCGCTCACGCCCGGCAAACACCGGCATGGACTCGGCTTCGGCGATCGGGGTGTCGCTGAGTCGCTCGAAGGCGGGTGACAACAGCGCGTCCAACTCGGCTTGCGTGGTTTCGAACGGTGGGCCCTTGGGCACAGCCTCCCGCCCCTCGACCACGGCAAAGAACCCGGCCAGCAGACCGCCGGGCGGTAGCAGCGCTGCAACCCGGGCCGCGTAGTCAGGCCACAGGCGGCGCGGCATCGCGCACAGAAAGGCGCGCTCGTAAATCCACTGCACCGGTCGGCGCGGCGCGAAACGGAAGAAATCGGCCAGCTCCACCACGTCGCCATGCGGGCCAAGGACGGCCTTGGCAGAAGCGATGGCGCTCGGGGCAAAGTCGATCGCCGTGACGGGCCAGCCGTGCTCGGCCAGCCAGCCGGCTTCGTAGGCGTTGCCGCAGCCGGGAATCAGCGTGGAAAGCGGCGCGAGCTGCGCTTGAACGAATTGCAGGAAGGCGGTGGGCACGCCATGCGCATCCCAGGGCGTGTGCTCGCGGTCGAAGCGCTCGTCCCAGAAGGCGGGATCAGCGGCGTCGCGGGACTGGAAGACAGGCGGTTCGGCCATGGCGCTCAAGAAGGGAAATCAGTAACGGGCCATCCAGGCCAGCACATGCGTCGCGATGATGCCGACGGCAAACCCACCGACGAACAGCAACGCGGCCGACAACAGCCGGTTGGTGCGCTTTTGCTCGGCGAGCAGCGCGGTGAGCGCGGCGGTGTGTACCTTGCCGTCGTCGTGCGCGTGGCGCTCGAGGATCTGGTGTACCAGGCGCGGGAGGTCCGGCAGCTTGTTCGCCCACTGCGGCGCCTCCACCTTCAGACGCTCAACAAAACCGCGCCAGCCGATCTGCTCGTGCATCCAGCGCTCGAGGAACGGCTTGGCGGTCTTCCACAAGTCCAGATCCGGATCGAGCTGGCGGCCCAGGCCTTCCACGTTCAGCAACGTCTTCTGCAACAGCACGAGTTGCGGCTGTACTTCCACGTTAAAGCGGCGCGAGGTCTGGAACAGCCGCATCAGCACCAGCCCCAGCGAAATCTCGCCCAGCGGCCGATCGAAGTACGGCTCGCAGCACGCGCGGATGGCGCCCTCCAGCTCTTCCACGCGCGTCTCTTCCGGCGCCCAGCCCGATTCGATGTGCAGCACCGCCACGCGGTGGTAATCGCGCTGGAAGAACGCGAGGAAGTTCTGGGCGAGGTAGTTCTTGTCGAACTCCGACAGCGCCCCGACGATGCCGAAATCCAGGGCGATATAGCGGCCCAGCGTCTCGGGCGCCACGCTGACGAGGATGTTGCCGGGGTGCATGTCCGCGTGGAAAAAGCCGTCGCGGAAGACCTGCGTGAAGAAGATCTCCACGCCGTCGCGTGCGAGCTTGTGCATGTCGACGCCGGCCGCACGCAGCTCCTCGGTATGCGAGATCCGCATGCCGTGCATGCGCTCCATCACGAACACGTCGGAGGTACACCAATCCCAGAACACCTCGGGCACCAGCAGCAAGTCGGAGTTGGCGAAGTTGCGGCGCAACTGGCTGGCGTTGGCCGCCTCGCGCATCAGGTCCAGCTCGTCGTGCAGGTACTTGTCAAACTCGGCGACCACCTCGCGTGGCTTCAGGCGCTTGGCATCGGCCCAGAGCTTTTCCATCCACGTGGCCAGATCGCGCATGAGCGCGAGGTCGCTGTCGATGATGGGCAGCATGCCCGGGCGCAACACCTTCACCGCCACCTCGCGGCCATCGCAGGGGCCGCCGCGCAGCGTGGCGAAGTGAACCTGCGCAATCGACGCGCTAGCCACCGGGTGATGATCAAAGCGATGGAACAGCGCCGACAACGGCTTGCCCAGCGATTTTTCGACAATCGCCGCTGCGACCTTGGGGTCGAAGGGCGGCACGCGGTCCTGCAGCTTGGCGAGTTCGTCGGCCACGTCAGGTGGCAGCAGATCGCGGCGCGTCGACAGCACCTGGCCGAATTTCACGAAGATGGGGCCAAGCTGCTCAAGCGCGAGGCGCAGGCGCACGCCGCGTGGCAGCTTCGGCTTGCGTCCCAGCGTCAGCAGCCAGACCAGCGCGCGGATGCGGCGGCTCTTGAAGCCCGACAGCACGAGTTGATCCAGCCCGTAGTACAGGATGACGAAAACGATCTTGCCCAACCGGAAGAAGCGCGTCATGCCGATTCACCCGCGCGTGCCTTCGAGGTTGCAGGGCGCGCAAGCGTTTCGAGTCGCTCCAGGCGTTTGGCGAGGCGCGCCTCCGCGTCGCGCAGCGCAGCCACATCGGCGGCGAATTGCGCAAGGCGTGCGTGACGCACCAGCGTGGGTTGCTCATCGGTCAGATACGACGCCACGGATTCCGCCAGCGAACGGCCGACGCGCGTGGCTTCGGTGCGTACGGCTTGCGCGCCGTTCACCATGCGCTGCGCGATCACGTCGCCAAACACACGCGACAAATCCTCCGCCGCATCCCAGCGCAGATTGCGCAAGAGCGTGGACAGCACATTGGCAAACTCGGCTTCGCCTTCAATGCGTACGTGCTTGAGCACGGCGGCCTGGCCGCCCGTCGCGTATTCGCTCGCCGCCGCAGCCAGCGGCACCACCACGGTTACGGCGGGCTGCACATCCTCCTTGGGCGCCTCAGGCATCGTGACGAGGCCTGCGGGATCCACCTGCAGCGTCACCGATACCGGCGCAAGATCAAAACGTGCGGCGCGGCCGGCAAATGGACGCAGCGTCTCCTGCGCCCAGGGCTCCTGGCGTAGCAGATGGTTCAGCGCGAGCAGCAACGGCTGCATCAGCACAAGCGGAAACGAAGACGAAGTAGCAGTCGAAGACATGCGGCAATGGTGCGCAAAAGCGGCCCAGAAACAGGCGGATGACGGGCAACAAAAAAGGCCCGAACCGGATGGTCGGGCCCTATTTTACGGGCAATGCTGAAACGGCCGTTTTGCGCCGCTTCAAGCCCTATTTCCTCAATGCGGCATCACTGCAATTGCTGGATACCCGCGAGCACCCACCCACCCGCGCCCTGCGTCGGCTTGGTCAGGTTCCACACCTCGGCAAACGGCTGGGCCGGTGCGTTGGCTTCTTCGCGGATCATGCCCGAGAAACGCACACTCGCCAGGTACTCGGTGGCCTGCGTCTCGATGCCGAGCATTTCAGCCTCGACCGACACCACATCCGTCTTGTTGGGCGCGGCGCCACGGTCTGCCAGGTCCATCTTGATCTCGGCAAACATCTCGGGCGTGGTGAACTCGCGGATGTCGTTCAGGTTGCCGGCATCCCATGCGGCTTGCAGACGAATGAAGTACACCTTGGCGTTGCGCAGGAAGGCTTGCGTATCGAAATCTGCCGGCACGCCCCACGGCTGCTGCGGCGCGGCTGCGGCAGGCTGCGCGTTGACGGCAGGCTCTGCCGGACCACCCAGGTTCCAGGATTGCGCAGCCGTCGGCGCCCCAGCACCCAGGCCCGACGTGTTGCCCGTATTGAGCGCCGCCGCTGCCGGAGCGGAAGCCTGCGGAGCCGGTGCAGCAGGTTGCGGCACATACGGCTCGCGGTCACCGCCCAGCGACGGGCCACCCGTGGCATACGCCGGACCTTGCGGACGGCTGCCGCGCACCTTGCGGATGATCCACATCACGACAAAGGCCACCAGGGCAATCAGGATCAGGTTCGACAGGAGCGAGGCCAAGCCGGCGCCCAGACCAAACTTCGACAGCAGATAGCCGATGCCCAGACCTGCGGCCAGACCACCCAGCATGCCGCCCCAGTTACGCCCAGGCTTTGCGGCCGGTGCACCCGGAGCCGGTGCCGCCGGCGACGGTTGCGCGGCCGGTGCGGCCTGCTGCGTCGGAGACGGTGTCGTGGCCGGTGGCGTCTGCTGACGCTGCGTCACCGTGGACGACTGCTTGCCAATGCTGCGGCTACCGCCCATGCGCTTGGCGTTGGCGTCCAGCGCCGTGCCGAATGCGAGCGTCGCAACCAGCGCGCCCGCCATCAATTTTCCACCCCAATGCAAACTCATCGCTGTCTTCTCTCCAATGGCAGTGACGCCATTAGATGAAGACGTCAACGCCAAAATTCAATGTGAGGATCGTGGCATATCGTCGCAGCGCGCTGCATCGCCCATCCGGTGGACCGATGAAGACCGCTCAGAGGCGACGACCGACGTGCAATGCAACGACACCCGCGGTCAGGTTGAAGTATTCGACCGAGTCCAATCCGGCCTGTTCCATCATCTGCTTGAGCGTTTCCTGATCCGGGTGCATGCGGATGGATTCAGCCAGATAGCGGTAGCTTTCAGCGTCGCCCGCCACCTTGCTGCCCAGCCACGGCAGCACCTTGAACGAGTACACGTCGTAGGCCTTCTCCAGCGGCTGCCACACCTTGGAGAACTCCAGCACCATCACCTTGCCGCCCGGTTTGACGACACGGCGCATCTCGGCGAGTGCGCGATCCTTGTGCGTCATGTTGCGCAAGCCGAATGCCACTGTCACGACATCGAAGTAAGCATCTGGAAAGGGAATGTGCTCGGCGTCGCACAACGCGGTGGGCGTGAGCACGCCAGCATCGAGCAGACGGTCGCGGCCGACGCGCAGCATCGACTCGTTGATGTCGGTCAGCCACACTTCGCCGGTGGGGCCGGCCTGGCGCGCGAAAGCCTTGGCCAGGTCACCCGTACCGCCAGCGATATCGAGCACCTTGTAGCCGGGGCGTACCGCCGCCTGTGCGATGGTGAACATCTTCCAGATACGGTGCAGGCCACCGGACATCAGGTCGTTCATCACGTCGTACTTGCTGGCGACGGAATGGAACACACCGGCAACCTTGCCGGCCTTCTCGCGCTCGTCGACCTGCTCGAATCCGAAGTGGGTTTTGCTCATGACAGTATGGGAATACGAATGCGAAAGCAGCGCCCGCGCGCCGCCGTGTGAATCGGGAATCAGTGGCTGTGGCCGCAGGCGTGGCCTGCATTGGCGGCCATCGGGGCATCACGGTCGACGCCGGCGGCGGCGAGGCGGTCGAGATACGCCTGCCACAGCGCGTCTTGCTCCACGCCGAGGCGGTACAGGTAGGCCCAATCGTAGATGCCGGAATCATGCCCATCCGAGAACTGCGGGCGGATCGCGTAGTTGCCCACCGGCTCGACGCCGACAATGCCGACGTCGCGCTTACCGGTCTGCAAGACTTCCTGTCCCGGCCCATGCCCCTGCACTTCGGCCGATGGCGACAGCACGCGCAGATATTCAAACGGCAGGCGGAACTGCTTGCCATCGTCAAAGGCGATCTCCAGCACGCGCGATTGCGTGTGCACGGTCAAGCCAGTCGGGTGCGGGGTGTCGGCGGAAAGTCCGGCCATGAAGAACGTCTCGGTGATTGTGTTTCAGGAAGCCGCCAGCGCCACATGCGCAGGCTCCTCCACCACCCGATAGCTTACCGCAGTCGACGCGTCGCCCTCGGGGATGTAGCGCAGACGGCGGTGGTGGAAACGCGCCACGGTGCTGCGGTGCGCCACGCTGACGATGGTCACGTCGGGCATCGATTCGAGCATCAGGCCGTACATGAAGGCCTCGGTGTCTTCATCGAGTGCGCTGGTGGCCTCGTCGAGGAAGAGGTAGTCGGGGCGTTGCAGCAAGGCGCGAGCGAAAGCCAGGCGCTGCTGCTCGCCGGGCGAGAGGCGCAGGCTCCAGTTGCTGACTTCATCGAGCAGATCGACCAGCGCCGGCAGGCGGCAGGCGACCAGCACCTGGGTCAAGCGCTCGGCAGAGTATTTGGTAGCGAGATCGGGGTACGACAGCGCATCGGCCAGCGTGCCGGACGGCAGGTAGCTGCGTTGTGGCAGGAACAGCACGCGAGCATCATCCGGGATTTCGATGCGGCCCGTGCCATACGGCCAGATGCCGGCGACGGCGCGCACGAGCGTGCTTTTGCCGCAGCCGGACGGGCCGTTGACGAGCACGCGTTCGCCACGCGCGAGCGTCATGTTGAACGGTTCGACCAGCAGATCGTCCGGCTTGCGGTTCGGCAGGTTCAGCGCCAGGCCGTGCGCCTCGATGGCGGGCACGGCGGCGGTTTCGACTTCGACGTCGCGCACACCGGCACGGCGCTCTTCTTCACGCTCGGCGGCGCGGATGGCGCGTTGGAATTCGATCAGACGGTTGGTGGACGCCTTCCAACTCACCAGCGTGCGGTAGTTGGTGACGAACCACGACATGGCGTCCTGCACCTGCCCGAAGGCGGTGGCGACCTGCATCATGCCGCCCAGCGTGAGCGTGCCACCAAAGTAGCGTGGCGCCGATACGAGAAACGGAAAGATGATGGCGAACTGCGCATAGCCGGAACTGGCGAAGGTCAGCCGCCGCGTGTAGTCCATCAACTGGTTCCAGTTGGTGCGGATGCGTTCAAACCGGCCGCGCAGGATCGCTTTCTCGGTCGGCTCGCCGCGGTACAGGGCGATGCTTTCGCTGTTCTCGCGCACGCGCACCAGCAAGAAACGGAAATACGCCTCGTAGCGCTCCTGCTGGAACGACAGCCCAATCAGCGGCCGGCCCACGAAGTGGATGATGACCGAGCCCACGATGGAATACAGCAACGCAAACCACACCATGTACCCGGGGATGACGAAGTCGTGCCCACCCAGGCTGAACGCGAGCGGCCCGGACACCGCCCACAAGATGCCGAAGAACGACACCAGCGTAACGGCCGAATTCAGAAAGCCGAGCGCCAAGGTGAGCGTCGCATCGGTGAAATTGCGCAGGTCGTCGGCGATCCGCTGGTCGGGGTTGTCGGCGGTGTGGGTCTGCTCCAGGCGGTAGAACGCCTGTTTGCCCAGCCAATCATCGAGGAAGCTGCCGGTGATCCACGTCCGCCAGCGCATCTGCAGCATCATCGAGTAGTACAGCCGCATGATGGAGCCGAAGATCAGCAACGCCGCAATCCACGAAAAGCGGCCCAGTTGCGTCCAGAATTCGCCGTAATTCTTCTGCTCCAGCGCGTTGTAGAAAAGCCGATTCCAGTCGGTGAACAGCACGTTCATGTAGACCAGGAACAGGTTCAGGCCGATCACCAGCGCGAGCAGCCCCCAGGCCTTGTGGCGGTCTTCCGAAAACCAGTACGGGCGAATCAGTTGCCACGTCTCGGACAGATTCAGCCGGCCGTGGTGAACATTCAACTCGGCGATGGAATCTTTGTGGGAATCGGGCGTGGCGGCGGTGCGCGGTGTCGTCATGGCGATGGCGTGGTCACGACAGAAAAAAGAATCTGACGGCCTGCGCGCCACGTGGGTTCCGCGCAGACGGTGGCGATGCGTTACCGGTGGTTACCGATCAGACATCAGCGAGCGCGGATTGCAGCGCGTACGATAACGCCGGCAGCTTGGCGGTGATCTCCGCCAAGCGCGCGGCGTCGGCCTCGCGCTGCGCCGGGCCCCAAACCGCTTCGGGGAAATGCGTATCCCACCGATAGCGCGGGATGACGTGCCAGTGCAGATGCGGAACAAAGTTGCCGAAGCTGGCGAGGTTGATCTTGTCCGGCGCCAGCTCGACGCGCAACACGCGCTCCACGCGCGTGACGACTTCCATCAGCCAGTGGCGATCAGCGTCGGACAAATCGGTCTGCTCGGCGATGTGGTCGTTCCAGATGACGCGGCAGAAGCCCGGAAAGCGCGCGTGCTCAACCAGCACCACGCGCGCCTTGGCATTGCGCCAGACTGGCTCGCCGCCATCGGTCTCGCACAATGCGCAGCCGGGTGCGCGCTCGCCGGTCGTCACAGCCATCACACCAGCACCCGCTCGATGCCGCCAGCGTTGGCGTGGGCGACGTAGTCTTCCAGCCAGGTCTCGCCGAGCACGTGGCGGGCCATTTCGACCACGATGTAATCGGCCTGCACCGACGCATCTTCGCTATAGCGCGACAGGCCCTGCAGGCACGACGGGCAGCTCGTGAGGATCTTCACATCGCCGTTGAAATCACCACGCAGCTTGTCGGCGCCCTTCTTCATCTCTTCCTCCTTGCGGAAGCGGATCTGCGTGGAGATGTCCGGCCGCGTAACGGCCAGCGTGCCCGATTCACCGCAGCAGCGCTCGTTCTTTTCGATCGCGGTCAGCTTGCCGTCGGCACCCTGGTTGCCGCCCATGAGCTGGTTGACCAGCTTGGTCGGGTCCATGGTCTTGATCGGCGTGTGGCAGGGGTCGTGATACATGTACCGCGTGCCCTGCACACCGTCGATCTTCACACCCTTCTCCAGCAGGTATTCGTGAATATCGATAATGCGGCAGCCCGGGAAGATCTTGTCGAATTCATACCCGGCAAGCTGGTCGTAGCACGTGCCGCAGCTCACCACCACCGTCTTGATGTCGAGGTAGTTGAGCGTGTTGGCCACGCGGTGGAACAGCACGCGGTTGTCGGTGACGATCTTCTCGGCCTTGTCGTACTGGCCGTTGCCGCGCTGTGGATAACCGCAGCACAGGTAGCCCGGCGGCAGCACGGTCTGCACCCCGGCGTGCCACAGCATCGCCTGCGTGGCCAAGCCCACCTGCGAGAACAACCGCTCCGAACCGCAGCCAGGGAAGTAGAACACCGCCTCGCTGTCCGGCGTGGTGGCCTTCGGGTTGCGGATGATCGGGACGATCTCGTTGTCCTCGATATCGAGCAGCGCGCGCGCCGTCTTCTTGGGCAGGTTGCCCGGCATCTTCTTGTTGATGAAGTGGATCACCTGCTCGCGCACCGGCGCCCTGCCCACCGTGGCGGGCGGATGCGCGGTCTGTTTCTTGGCGAACTTCTTCATCACCTCGTTGCCCAGACGCTGTGCCTTGTAGCCCCAGTCGATCATCACCTTGCGGGTGAGGTTGATCGTCTCGGGGTTGGTCGCGTTCAGGAAGAACATCGACGCGGCGGTGCCGGGGTTGAACTTCTTCTGCCCCATCTTGCGCAGCAGGTTGCGCATGTTCATCGACACGTCGCCGAAGTCGATCTTGACCGGGCACGGCGTCACGCACTTGTGGCAGACCGTGCAGTGGTCGCCCACGTCGGCAAACTCTTCCCAGTGCTTGACCGACACGCCGCGGCGCGTCTGCTCTTCGTACAGGAAGGCTTCGATGAGCAGTGAGGTCGCAAGGATCTTGTTGCGCGGGCTGTACAGCAGGTTGGCGCGCGGCACGTGCGTAGCGCACACCGGCTTGCACTTGCCGCAGCGCAGGCAGTCTTTGATCGACTCGGAAATGGCGCCGATGTCGCTCTGCTGCATGATGATCGACTCGTGCCCCATCAGGCCGAACGACGGCGTGTAGGCGTTGCGCAAGTCGGCAGCGAGCCCTTGCGGGTCGTTCACGTCGCGCAGCAGCTTGCCCTTGTTGAAGCGGCCATTCGGGTCCACGCGGCGCTTGTAGGCGGCAAAGTCGGCGATCTCGTCGTCGGTCAGGAATTCCAGCTTGGTGATGCCAATGCCATGCTCGCCCGAAATCACGCCGTCGAGCGAACGCGCCAGCGTCATGATGCGGGCCACCGCCTTGTGGGCGTCCTGCAGCATGTCGTAGTCATCCGAGTTGACGGGGATGTTGGTGTGCACGTTGCCGTCGCCGGCGTGCATATGCAGCGCCACGAAGACACGGCCGCGCAGCACCTGCTTGTGGATCGCCTGCGCCTCGTCGAGGATGGGCTTGAACTCGCCGCCGTTGAAGATCTTGCGCAGCTCGGCGCGGATCTCCGCCTTCCACGACACGCGGATCGTGCGGTCTTGCAGCAGGTGGAACAGGTTGGCGTCGGGCTGATTCACCAGACGGTCGTCGATGGTCTGTGCAAGGTAGCCCAGGCCAAGGCCGATGAGGCTGGCGCGCGCCGTGGTGACCGGCGTATCGAGATGGTCCAGCAAGTACTGCCAGCGCGCACGCGTGGCACGCAGCAGTTGCTGCGCCTGTTGTACGCGGTCTTCCAGCAGTTCGGCGCTGGGGATTTCGTTGGCGTCGTCGGTGCGGCCCAGCGGCAGATTGCTGCCTGCAAAGAAATCGAGCAGCGCGTCGGTCAGCTTGAGCTTGTTCTGGATCGACAGCTCGATGTTGATGCGCTCGATGCCGTCGGTGTACTCGCCCATGCGGTTGAGCGGGATCACCACGTCTTCGTTGATCTTGAAGGCGTTGGTGTGCTTCGAGATCGCCGCCGTGCGCGAGCGGTCGAGCCAGAACTTCTTGCGCGCTTCGGGGCTGATGGCCACGAAACCTTCGCCGCTCTTGGCGTTGGCCAAGCGGATCACCTCCGAGGTGGCGCGCGCGACGGCGTCATCGTCATCACCGACGATGTCACCGATCAGCACCATCTTCGGGAAAGCGTTGCGCTTGCTCTTGGTGGCGTAGCCGACCGCGCGCAGATAGCGCTCGTCCAAGTGTTCCAGGCCGGCCAGGATCGCGCCGCCGGGCTTCTTGGTTTCGCCGTCGAGGTAGTCCTTGATCTCAACGATGCTCGGCACCGCGTCACGCGCCTGGCCAAAGAACTCCAGGCACACGGTGCGGATGAACTTGGGCATGCGATGCAGAATCCAGCGCGCGCTGGTGATGATGCCGTCGCAGCCTTCCTTCTGTACGCCGGGCAGGCCGGCCAGGAACTTGTCGGTGACGTCCTTGCCGAGGCCTTCCTTGCGGAACTTGCGGCCTTCGATGGTGAGCGTCTCGGTGCGCAGCAGTTTGCTGCCGACCGGCGCATCGCCGTCAAACCACTTCAGTTCGAACGTGACGACGGGTGCGTCGTGGATCTTGCCGAGGTTGTGGTTCAGGCGCGTGACTTCCAGCCAGTTGCCGTCCGGATCGACCATGCGCCACCAGGCGAGGTTGTCCAGCGCGGTGCCCCACAGCACGGCCTTCTTGCCGCCTGCGTTCATGGCGACGTTGCCGCCGATGCACGAAGCGTCGATCGAGGTCGGGTCCACAGCGAAGACGAGACCAGCCTTTTCCGCCGCTTCCGCCACGCGGCGCGTGACCACGCCGGCGCCCGAGTAGATGGTCGCCACGGGGTGGTCGACGCCCGGCAGGTCGGTCTGCTCGACCGCGTCCAGGCGCTCGAGCTTTTCGGTGTTGATCACGGCCGAGAACGGGGTGAGCGGCACCGCGCCGCCCGTGTAACCCGTGCCACCTCCGCGCGGGATGATGGTCAGCCCCAGCTCGAAGCAGCCCTTGACGATGCCGGCGATCTCTTCTTCCGTATCGGGCGTGAGCACCACGAACGGGTATTCGACACGCCAGTCCGTAGCGTCCGTCACGTGCGACACACGCGACAGGCCGTCGAACTTGATGTTGTCCTTGGCGGTGACGCGGCCGAGCACCTTCTGCGCGCGGCGGCGCAGGTCGTACACCTGCGCGAACTCTTCCTGGAATGCCTTGACGGCGCGGCGGGCGTGCACGACCAGTTGCTCGACCTTGCTGGCGCGCTCGTTGCCTTCCGGGTCGTGGTGCGAATCGTGGTCAGCCAGGCGACGCTTCTCGATCTCCGCCAGGCGGTGATTGAGCGCGTCGATCAGCATCTGCCGGCGCTTCGGGTTGTCGAGCAGGTCGTCCTGCAGATACGGGTTGCGGCGCACCACCCAGATGTCGCCCAGCACTTCGTACAGCATGCGTGCCGACCGGCCGGTGCGGCGCTCGGCGCGCAGTTCGCTCAGGATCTGCCATGCAGATTCGCCCAGCAGGCGGATAACGATTTCCCGATCCGAGAACGAGGTGTAGTTGTAGGGAATCTCGCGCAGCCGGGGCGCAGCGTCGTGCGCCGTGAGTTTGGCGTCGATCAGAAGTGGGGCATTCATGGCGTGCCGCTGGGGAGGAAGGGCGCGGCAAAGAGGCCCTGAGCCGCGCGATCTTTAAAGGGCGATTGTACTGCAAGCTTCCACGTTGATGCATTGCAACAACGGTATCCCTGCCGGGAGCATGGCCGCCAAAACCATCGCATTTTCAATGGCTTGCGGAAATCGCAAGCTCAAATACGTGACGTGTAAATCACGCAAACGTCACATCATGGCGCTCTTCACCCAGCCCAGAATGCCGTGCCAGAAGCCGTCGGGCAGCGTCATCAGCGCCGTAGTCATGACCAGATAGCGCAGGAATTTGCCGATGGCCATGTACATGACGCTCGGCCAGAACCGCAGGCGCAGCCAGCCGGCCAGCGTGCAGAGCGGGTCGCCGATGCCCGGCAGCCACGACACCAGCAGCGACACCGGCCCCAAGCGGCGCATCCAGCGGAAGTATTTTTTGTCGAGCGGCGGCTCGCGGTGGCGCTTGGGATGCGGCACGTGCTGGGCATGCTCGGCGTTATGTTCGCGGCGGCGGCGGGCGACGTGGAACCGTACCAGCGCCAGCTTGGCCGCATAGCCCATCCACCAATCCACCGCGCCGCCCAGCGTGTTGCCGAGGGTGGCCACGATGATGGCCGGCCAAAACATGTCCGGATTGAGCTTGATGTAGCCGAATACCGCTGGCTCCGAGCCCAGCGGCAGAAGCGTCGCCGAGATGAAGCTGACGATGAAAATGGCCGGCAGCCCTACGTTGGGCAGGGCAAGCGTCGTAAAAAGCCAGTCGATCCACTGTTCCATGTGGTCGATTGTAGTGGGCACGCGGCGCCAACGTCGCTCAGGGGCCGCCCTACCCTGTCAGGCAAAGAACATGTAGGCGACGAGCACCGCGCCAATCAGGCCGATCAGGTCGGCCCACAAGCCGCAGGCCAGCGCATAGCGTGTGTCCTTGATGCCGACGCTGCCGAAATAGACGGCGAGCACGTAGAACGTGGTCTCGGTCGAGCCCTGGATGATGGCCGCCAGCTTGCCCTGGAAGGAATCGACGCCGTAGGTGGTCATCACATCCACCATCAGGCCGCGCGCGCCGGCGCCGGAGAGCGTCTTCATGATGCCCACGGGCAGCGCCGGCACGAAGCGCGTATCGATGCCCAGGTGCGAAAACAGCGCGGACAGCCCCTGCGTCAGGAAATCCATGCAGCCCGCCGCGCGGAACACGGCGATGCCCACCAGCACCGCCACCAGGTACGGCACGATGCCGATGGCCACCTGGAAGCCATCCTTGGCGCCATCGACAAAGGTTTCGTACACGTTGATGCGGCGAATTGCCCCGCAGACCAGGAAGGCCACCACGATGGTGAGGATGGACCCGGCGCCGATCAGGCCGATCCACGCGGCCATCTGCTCCGGCGGAAACTGATGCAGCCACGCAAACAGCAGCCACATCGCCGCGACAAAGCCGCCGAAGTAGGCCAGCAGCACCGGCTTGAACAGGTTGATGCGCTGGTACCACGCCACCGCTGCGATGCCGGCGCAGAAGCCGATGAACGTGGACAGCAGCGTCGGCAGGAAGATGTCCGCCGCGTTGAAACCGACCAAGCCCTGCTTGACTGCCATGGCTTGCCGGATGGCGATGACGGAGGTCGGCACCAGCGTCACGCCCGCGGTATTGAGCACCACGAACATCAACTGCGCATCGCTGGCGCGCTGCGGCTGCGGGTTGATCTCCTGCAGCTCGCGCATGGCCTGCAGGCCCAGCGGCGTGGCGGCGTTGTCCAGGCCGAGCACGTTGGCGGAGACGTTCATCATCATCGCGCCGTTGGCGGAGTGACCGGCAGGCACGGAGGGAAACAGGTGCCGCATCAGCGGGTTCACCAGCCGCGCGAACAGGTCGACCACGCCGGCGCGCTCGCCCACGCGCATGATGCCGAGCCACAGCGCCATCATGCCGGTCAGGCCCAGCGCGATCTCGAAGCCCGTGCGCGCGGCATCGAACATGCCCGTGAGCATGCGGGAGAAGACTTCCATGTCGCCCTGCACGACTTGCACGCAGGCGGTGACAAAGGCGACGAGGAAGAAGCCAAGCCAGACGAGGTTCAGAGCCACGGACGTTGCAAGCAGAGATTCGACAAGGCGCTCATTGTGCCTGCGGCGCCTCGTCGATCGGCTCGATGCGGTGGAAGTTGTCGTAGTCGACCGACGTCACGCCATCTTCATCGCGGATCAGGTCG
Organism: Ralstonia sp.; assembly: GCA_039592975.1. Taxonomy (GTDB): domain Bacteria; phylum Pseudomonadota; class Gammaproteobacteria; order Burkholderiales; family Burkholderiaceae; genus Ralstonia. The sequence continues at coordinate 41,256 of JBCNQE010000019.1, forward strand.
ACATAGCGGTGGTTCCAGCGAATGTCGTCGTGCCGCCAGGAATAGCGGGCCTGCACGGTCTGTGCGGCCGTCTCGTCGGCGCCTTCGATGGTGAGCAGCAGCAAGGCGTCGCCCGCGGCCAGCGATTCTGCGGTGGCGTTGTGCAGCGGGCTGGTCTCGTCGATGACGTGCATCATCACCCAGCCCAGCAGGAAGATCGGGTGCTCGCTGCGCTCAAGCTTGAGATCGCGAATCTTGTAGATCAGGTAGCCCTCGGGCGAGCGCTCATCCTGCATCAGCCGCAGGCGGGCGGTGGCCTCGGCGATGACGTTCTGCCGCGCATTGGCGGCACGCAGCATCAACGTGCGCTTGCCGTTGAGCGAGCGCACCACCACGTTGCGCGCAAACATGATCTTGGCGCGCGGGCGTGAGAACCGCGCAAACACCAGCCCCGTCGCCATGGCAATGCCCGACATGCCGATGAAGATCTCCAGCGTGGCAACGACGTGGGCGTACGTCGTCTGCGGGTGCATGTCGCCGTAGCCGACGGTGGCGAGTGTCTCCACGCTGAAGAAGAATGCCCCCGCAAAACCCGGCGGCGACTGATTGGCGATGGACGCATCGCCCAGCGAATACAGCCCCGCGAAGACCGCATTGAGCGTCAGAAACACTAGGGCCAGCGCCGCGAAGAAGGTCGGCCAGTTGACTTCCAGTGCGTGGTGATAGATGTCGCGCCAGCCCATTGGCGGCATGCCATAGGCGACGACGTGCTGCGTGCCGGACCAGACCTTGCGGCCCTCGCGCTTGCGCTGGTTTGGCCGGAAGGGCTGGGTGGGGGACGACGGGGTGTTCATGAGATGCCTCGCGCCGAAGAGGGGACCGCACCCGTTGGCGCGGCCGGGGCAGTGTACCGACCGGCCCGCCCGTCCGGCAAGGCGGCTCAGGCGCCGCATGATAGGCTTACGGGCTGTTTTTCCCGCCTACCCAGTCCAACCCCGGTCCGCACCATGGCCATCGATTACCTCAAGAAGATCCTGACCGCGAAGGTCTATGACGTCGCGCTGGAAACCGAGCTGAAGTTCGCGCCCAACCTGTCGGCGCGCACCGGCAACCGTGTCTATCTCAAGCGTGAAGACGACCAGCCGGTGTTCTCGTTCAAGCTGCGCGGCGCCTATAACAAGATGGCCTCGCTCACGCCGGCCGAGCGCAAGCGTGGGGTGATTACGGCATCGGCTGGCAACCACGCGCAGGGCGTGGCATTCAGCGCGGCGCGCATGGAATGCAAGGCCGTGATCTGCATGCCGGTGACGACGCCCCAGTTGAAGATTGACGGCGTGCGCTCGCGCGGCGGCGAGTGGGTCGAAGTCGTGCTGCACGGTGAAAGCTATTCCGACGCCTACAACCACGCCGCCAAGCTGCAAGAGAAGCATGGTTACACCTTCGTGCACCCGTTCGATGATCCGGAAGTGATTGCCGGCCAGGGCACCATCGCCATGGAAATCCTGCGCCAGCATCCGCAGCCGATCCACGCGATCTTCTGCGCGATTGGCGGCGGCGGGCTGATCTCGGGCATCGCAGCGTACGTGAAGGCGCTGCGTCCGGACATCAAAGTGATCGGCGTGCAGAGCGTGGATTCCGACGCGATGGCGCGCTCGGTGGCCGCCGGCAAGCGTGTCGAACTGAAGGATGTGGGGCTGTTTGCCGACGGCACGGCGGTCAAGCTGGTGGGCAAGGAAACCTTCCGCATCACGCGCGAGCTGGTCGACGAGATCATCACCGTGGATACGGATGCCATTTGCGCGGCGCTCAAGGATGTGTTCCAGGACACGCGCAGCCTGCTGGAGCCCTCGGGCGGGCTGGCGCTGGCCGGCCTGAAAAAATACGCCGAGACCCACAAGCTGAAAAACGAAGCACTGGTGGCCGTGGCCAGTGGCGCGAACATGAACTTCGACCGCCTGCGCTTCGTAGCCGAACGCGCCGAAGTGGGCGAAGCACGCGAAGCCGTGTTTGCCGTGACGATTCCCGAAGAGCGCGGCAGCTTCAAGCGCTTCTGCGAGCTGGTCGGCTGGTCGCGCAACGTGACGGAGTTCAACTACCGCATTGCCAGCAAGGACGCCGCGCACATCTTCGTGGGCGTGCAAATTGCGTCGCGCGCAGAGGGCGACAAGATTGCCGAGAACTTCCGCAAGCACGGCTTCCCGACGCTGGACTTGTCCAACGACGAACTGGCCAAGCAGCACATCCGCTACATGGTGGGCGGGCGTTCGCCGCTGGCGGAGAACGAGCACCTCTATCGCTTTGAATTCCCCGAGCGGCCGGGCGCGCTGATGAAGTTCCTCTCCAGCATGAGCCCGAACTGGAACATCAGCCTCTTCCACTATCGGAATCAGGGCGCGGATTCGAGCAACATCCTCGTCGGCATCCAGGTGCCGAAGAACGAGAAGCGCGAGTTCAAGGCGTTCCTCGCCACGCTGGGCTATACCTATTGGGACGAGAGCGAGAACCCGGTCTACAGCCTGTTCCTCTGATCGTTCTGCGCAGAGCATTTGTCATGAGCAACCAACCTGAACACTCACCGCTGGGCAAGACTTCCGCCTACAAGACGGAGTACGACCCCAGCCTGCTGTTTCCCATTCCGCGCCAGGGCAAGCGCGACGAGATCGGCCTGCCCGCCGGCAGCGCGCTGCCCTTCTTCGGCGTGGACTTGTGGAACCTGTACGAGTTGTCGTGGCTGAATCTCAAGGGCAAACCGCAGGTGGCGGTGGGCACGGTGATCGTGCCGGCGGATTCGCCCAACATCGTTGAATCGAAGTCGTTCAAGCTGTACCTGAACTCGTTCAACCAGACGAAGGTGGCGTCGTACGAGGCGCTGCAGCAGCTGATCCATCACGACTTGTCGGAAGCCTGCGGTGCACCGGTGCAGGTGCGCATCGCGCCGCAAGAGGAGTTTGCGCGGCAGAAGATGGGCGAGCTCGATGGCCTGCTGCTCGATCGGCTGGACATCGAAACCGACATCTATCAGCCCACGCCCGAACTGCTACACGCAGATGAGGAAGAGAGCCCGGTGGAAGAAACCCTGGTTTCGCACCTGCTCAAATCCAACTGCCTGGTGACGGGCCAGCCGGACTGGGGCAGCGTGCAGATCCGCTACGTGGGCGCGCCGATCAACCAGGAAGGGCTGCTCAAGTATCTGATCTCGTTCCGCGAGCACAACGAGTTTCACGAGCAATGCGTGGAGCGCATCTTTACCGACATCCTGCGCCAGTGCCGGCCGGTCAAGCTGGCCGTGTATGCGCGCTACACGCGACGCGGCGGGCTCGACATCAACCCGTTCCGCACGAACTACAACACGCCGTGGCCGGATAACCTCCGCAATGCACGCCAATGAGGCACGTCCGCGTCAGTGAGTACTGACCCCACGCGACACGCAAAGCGCCTTCGGGCGCTTTTTTCTTGGGGCTTGCGATAGAACAAACGAAGCGGCGCACCTCGTCCTTTTTGTGGACACCAACGCCCTATCGTTTCGCGTGCGCTCGCCTATAGTGGTATCCGCAGTACGCCACCCGGGGGAATCGTGAAGGGCTCGTCCGCTGTATGCGGGCAGAGCGCTCTCGACGGGGGACATTGCCATGACGCAAACGCCATGGAAGCCGCAATGCAAGTCGCGTTGTTCGATTCGTGCGGTGACGTGCGCATGCCTGCTGTTGTGCAGCGGGCCGGTCCTTGCACAGACCAACAATGCGGTGGACGACAAGCCACCCAGCCTGGAAGCGCTGCAGCGGGAGCTTGCCGATACGCAGGCGCGCCTGCAGGAATTGAAGCGCTCGATCCAGCAGCAGGAAGCCCATGTGCGGCGCATGCGGCGCGCGCTCGGCATGAGCGAGGGCCAGCTCGATACCGTACGCGGTGCCGGTGCGCCTGGCGCAGGCGGAGACACACCGCAGGTCGCGCAGAATGACCAGCCCGGGGCAACGCCCGTCGGCAAACCGCCGGAGCCACCCGACCAGCCACCACGCATCGCGCAGATCTTCGATGAGCCCAGCGCGCTCACGCCGCCAGGCAAGTTCGTCGTGGAGCCGTCGTTGCAGATGGCGTATTCGTCGTCGGACCGCGTGGCGCTGGTGGGCTACACCATCATCCCCGCCCTGCTGATCGGGCTGATCGACGTGCGGCAGGTCAAGACCACCACGCTCACCAGCACGCTGGCCATGCGCTACGGCCTGGCCAAGCACTGGGAAGTGGAAGCGCGCGTGCCCTACGTCTACAGCACGAGCGACACCGTCAGCCGTGAGCTGTTCACCGGCACGGCCAGCGACAACGCCTTCAACTCGCGCGGCCACGGCATTGGCGACGTGGAGCTGACGGCGCGCTACCAGATCAGCGCGGGCGGCGTCGACAAGCCGTTCACCATCGGCTGGATGCGCTTCAAAACGCGCACCGGCAAAGACCCGTTTGAAGTCACCACCGATTGCGTGACGCGCTGCGTGAGCAACACCACGGGCACCGGCCTGCCGCTGCAGCAGCCGACAGGCTCGGGCTTCTTTGCCATTCAGCCGGGGCTGACGTGGCTGTATCCGACCGACCCGGCGGTGTTCTTCGGCAGCATCAGCTACCTGCACAACTTCGAGCGCAAAGACGTGAGCCTCAACCTGATCGATGGTTCGAAGCAGTTCCTGGGCAACGTCAAGGCCGGCGACATCATCGGCCTGAACTTCGGCATGGGGCTGGCCTTGAACGAGAAAGCGGCATTCTCGATCGGCTTCGACCAGAGCATCATCGGGCCGACCAAGCAGAACGGCCAGCGCGTACCGGGCTCGGTGCGCACCATTCTGGGCACGCTGCTGGTGGGCTACTCGTACCGCATTTCGCCCACAACCAGTTTGAACCTATCGGTCGGCGCAGGCCTGACGCGCGACACGCCAGACCTGACCGTTACGCTGCGGGTGCCGATCCAGTTCTAGATCGCATGGGTGGCGTCAGCGCCTGGCCACCTCAGTGGAGCATGGTCACCACGTTGGCCAGCGCCCCTTGCAGCACGTTGGCGAGATTCATCTGCCGGAACTGCGGCAAGCTGTTGACGGCCGCGTTGATGGTCGTCACGGCCTGTAGCGTCTGGTTGTTCAGGCTGTTCTGGATGATGGTAGCCGCCGTTGTGGCGCCCGCTGTCACGTCGGGCGGCGCCACGTTGTTGGGCCCGTTCTGCACAACGTTGCCGCTCGTGACCACATTCACAAGCTGCTGCGCCTGCGTGGCGGTCATCCGCGCCACATCGGGAATGTTGACGGACGCACTCGCCACCAGATCGCCATTGATGTAGACCGCGCGATCGATACCAAACGAAATACGCAGCCCCGCAACCGACGGCACATCAAACCCGCCGCGCATGTCGTCGAGCTTGTCTTCCGATACGGCCTGCCACGCATGCACAGGGTTGTCTTCCATGCCTGCCGCAAGCGCGCGTATGGGCCCGGCCAGCGCCATCAGACCCACGGCCCATATCGCTCCATTCCATCGCCCCATGATGCCCTCCTGCCCTACCGCGCGTGGCTGGCCTGCGTTCAGAAATCGCTCGGACCATGTTTGGGGATGACGATGTTCCCCAGGCCCGTGCGGTCCACGCCCTCGCCCACCGGCGCACGCGGTGCCACGCGCCAATCCGACCCCGCGTTGAACGATGCCTGCCCTTCGCGGTTATGGATGACGAACAGCAAATGGTTGTCCCACATGCCTTCAAAGCTGGCACGGGGGATGGCGCGCGTACCCATGGCGGGATCGCCCACCAGCACGCGCCCTTCCTGCACGCCCTTGACCACCACGAAGTGGTGATAGCCGTTCTCGCTCAACAACACGATGGCCGGCAGATGGGCACCGTTCAATGCCTCCAGCGGCTGCTCGAAACCATCGGCCTCAAAGCCTTCCGACTCCAGATAGCGCTTGATGTCGAGCAGCGAAAAACCTTCGCGCCGGATCTTCTCCTGATTGCCATGCGTATACATGGCCTGGAACACGGCCTGCTCGCTCACCGCATAGCCGTACTGATAGGTGAGCAACGTCGCCACGGCGGCCGAGCCGCAACTGAAGTCGTAGCGCTGGTGGATGGTGCGCTGGTAGCGCGCCTCCTTCATGCTCGTCACCGGCACGGCATACATCGCCCCGCCCGTGCCGAGCATGTCGACGGAACCCGCCAACGCAGGTCCGCACACTGGCATCAGCAACACCGTCAGCGCCGCAGCACACGTCTTGCGCATCACTACACCCCTCGCGAATTCAGGGGCGGAACTGCACGTTGACGATGGTGGCGTTCTGGATCAGCACGTTCGCTCCACTGTTCTGTATGACCGTGGGGATCCCGGCGGCATTGGCAAACGAGCCGTCGCGCACGATGTTCGACCCCGTCGCCACGTTGATGGCGGCGTTGTCGCTCACAGTGCCCGACAGGCGTGCTTCGTTGACGGTCTGGTAGAGGTCTTGCGAGCCGCCGCGGAAACCGTCGAGCCGGTCCGCACCCACCGCATGACCCAGACTGGGGACAAACGCAGGCACCGACACGGGCGCGGCGACCGGGGGACGCACCGCTTCCGTTTGGGCTACCTGTGCACTGTCCACGACTGGCACCTCATCCGCCGCCATCGCCACTGCTGCTGGCCACACTGCCAGGCCACATGCCAGAAGTGTTGCCATCGGCCATGCCGCCCATCCTGCTGTGGTTCTTGTGATTCTTCTGTCGGATCGCATCGAATGTCTCCTTCTCACGTTCCGACTGCGGCCAAGCCACTCGCGCAGCCCGGCCGGTCTATCGCTGCCGGCACATCGTCACGTCATTGCGCCGGCAGCGTCGCTTCCCCGCTCATGCCTGATGCCGGGTCATTTGCCCACATTCAGGTTGGCCTGCACGTTGATGCTTTGCTGGATGAGAGAAGCAAAGCCGCTGTTCTGGCTCGCCACCATCACGCCCGCTGCGGACTGGCCAACGCTGGTCATGGCATTGGACATATTGAACGTGCCCGCATCCACTGCCACCGTACCGCCCGCACCGCCGGCGCCACCGACCGCGCCGTTGCCGACGCCACCGTTGCCAACGCCGCCAGCACCGCCTGCAGCACCCACCGCGCCGACTGCGCCGTTGCCTGCCGTGGACGAAGCCGCGCCATTGGTTGCGCTGCCGTTGGTTGCGCTGCCGCCCGCGCCACCGGTGCCCGCCACATTGGTGGCTGCACCACCAGCCGCGCCTGCGCCGCCTGTGCTGGTACCAGTGGCCGTGCTGGTGCCGGTGCCGGCACCACCCGAGGCAGTTGAACTACCGCTGGTGCCGGTGCCGCCTGCCGCGCCGTTTCCGCCAGCCGCAGCCGCTGCGCCACCCGTGGCCGAGCCCGAGCCATGGTGGTGATTGGCGTCACCGCCATTGGAGCCACCGGCACCGCCGCCGCTGCCTCCCGCGCCGCCGCCCGCCGCACTAGCGCTACCTGCCAGGCCGCCTAGACCGGCGCCCAGACTTGCCGACAGCGTGCCGGAACTGCCGCCGTTGCCGCCGCCGCCCGCGTTGCCTGCTGCGCCACCGCCATTGCCACCGTTGCCGGCCGTCGCGCCACCGTTGGTTGCACTGCCGTGCGTCACGCTGCCCGAGCTGCCGCCCGCGCCGCCGCTGCCGCCTGCACCGCCAGCGCCACCGTTGCCACCCACGCCCGTGCCGCCGTAGCCGTAACCGCCGCGCCCACCGGCACCACCATTGGCAGAGCCACCGTTATTGGTGGCGACGTTCCCAATCCCAGAAATGCTGAGGTTGGTGACCGTGCCCTCCAGTTTGGAGATGGCAATCGCCTTGCTCGTGTTGAAGGAATTGGTAAAGGTTGCGGTCGACACGCCGCCGTTATTGCTGGCTGCGGTGCCGTAGCCTGTGGCACTGGCTGTACCGCTGTTGTCGCGGTTGCTGCCTTGGCTTGAGTTGTTGTGTTGGTTCGAATTGTCTGTGGCTGTGGTCGTTGTTGTGGTGTCTGTGTCGGTACTGGTTCTGGTGATGGTCGACGTGTTGGTCTGGGTCTTGTCACCCGCGCCAGACGCCGAGTTCCCGATATCGGCCAGTGCAACGCCAGAGACCCCCAATCCCATGGCGATCGCGGTGGCCAGTAAGGTCTTCTTCATAACGCACTCCATAAAGGTGAGAGGGGCGGTCGGAAGCGCGGCCAGTGGGGCCGGCGCGCTCTGCCTGTGGGAAAACAACATCACCCACCCCGGGCCGCGTCGATCGCATATTCAATGCCACGTTTGGGGGGTATTTGCGTACGGCCGTGCTAAGCGTTTGAAAACGCGAGAGATTCAATCGCACATGCCTGTGCCTCGGCACGGAACTGCCGGCATTCGTGTCGCGCCATGCAACTTTGGGAGGGGGATTTCGCCCGCATCGGTTGCAGCGCTGATACAGCCCTCTCGTCCGCCTGCCGCCCAAGCGCGTGCGGTCATCGGCCGAAGATGCAAACCACGCGCGCGCATGGGCCGGCCCATGCCGTTTGCAGCGGGCAATGCGTCCGGTGTTTCAGAGCTGATACATCGGCGCACCCAGGCTCACATTGCGTGAGCGGCCGATCGTGGGCGGCATGCATGCCGTGGCGCACCTCATGCCGCGCAACATGCTGCGACGTGGATCGACACCGCAAGCGCGCAGGCCCGCGCGCCCGTTTTCATGCGAGTGCCCCCTATCGTCAAGACACGTGCGGGAACCCTGTCTTGATACCCGCGCCTCGTGCTGCCCGGGCAAGCGAAAAAAATTGCGCGCGGCAAGCATCGTCATGGCAACGACATACCGCGCGCAACTTGTTGGCATTTCAGCTGCGAAACCGCCAGCTCAAGCCGTGGCAGCCACCGTCAGCTTGAGCTCTTCGATCATGCGGTCGCGCATGACGAACTTCTGCACCTTGCCCGTCACCGTCATCGGCATCTCGGTGACGAAGCGGATGTAGCGCGGGACCTTGTAGTGCGCGATCTGCCCTTTGCAGAATTCGCGGATCTCGTCTTCCGTGGCCTGCTGGCCGGGCTTGAGCACGATCCACGCACACACCTCTTCACCGTACTTCGCATCGGGCACGCCGAACACGTTGACGGCCTGCACCTTCGGATGGCGGAAGAGGAATTCTTCGATCTCGCGCGGGTACACGTTCTCGCCACCGCGGATGAGCATGTCCTTCACGCGGCCAACGATGTTGCAGTAGCCCTCGGCGTCGAAGGTGGCCAAGTCGCCCGTGCGCATCCAACCGTCTTGGATGGACTCGGCGGTCTTGGCCTCGTCGTCCCAATAGCCGAGCAGGACCGAATAGCCCTTGGTGCACAGCTCGCCCTTCTCGCCCACCGGCACAGTTTCACCGGCGCCGTCCACCAGCTTGACCTGCAGATGCGGCTGAATGCGGCCGACCGTGGTGACACGTTTGTCGAGCGGGTCCGTCACCGCGCTCTGGAACGACACGGGGCTCGTCTCGGTCATGCCGTAGGCGATGGTGACTTCGCGCAGGTTCAGCTCCGACACCACGCGCTTCATCACCTCGATCGGGCATGGCGACCCAGCCATGATGCCGCCGCGCAGGCTCGCCACGTCGAAGGTCTTGAAGTCCGGATGATCGAGTTGCGCGATGAACATGGTCGGCACGCCATGCAGTTGCGTGCAGCGTTCTGCGGCCACGGTTTGCAATGTGGCCAGCGGGTCAAACGCCTCGCCCGGAAACACCATGCATGCGCCGGTGGCCGTGCAGGTGAGCACCGACATCACCATGCCAAAGCAGTGGTACAGCGGCACGGGAATGCACAGCCGATCACCCGCCTGCAGGTTCATCGCCATGGCAACGAAGCGCGCGTTGTTGACCACGTTGACGTGCGTGAGCGTGGCACCCTTGGGCGCGCCGGTGGTGCCGCTGGTGAACTGAATGTTGATCGCGTCATCCGGCGACAGCGCGCTGGTAATCGCATCCAACGCATCAATGGGTACGCTTTTGCCCCGTGCGATCACGTCGGCAAAGTTGATCATGCCCGGGGTGGCAGCCTCGCCCATCCGGATGACCCAGCGCAGCGCCGGCAGCTTGGCGGCATTCAGTGCGCCAGGTTGCGCGGTCGCCAGTTCGGGCGCGAGCGTCTGCAGCATCTCCAGGTAGCGCGAAGTCTTGAACGCCTCGGCCGCCACGATGGCCTTGCAGCCGACCTTGTTGAGCGCGTATTCCAGCTCCGAGAGCCGATAGGCCGGATTGATATTGACGAGGATGATCCCCAGGCGTGCCGTCGCAAACTGCGTGAGCACCCATTCGTAGCGGTTAGGGGACCAGATGCCGATGCGGTCGCCCCGCTGCAGACCCAGCGCGTGGAGGCCGGCGGCCAGCGCGTCGACCTGCTCGGCAAAGGCGCGCCATGTCCAGCGCACGTTCTGCTCGCGGAAGACGACTGCCTCTGCGTCGGGGCAACGGCGCACGGTGTCGGCCAGCAGCGCCGAGACCGTCACGTGTGTCAGCGGCACCGACGTATCGCCCACCACATACGACACACCACCCCGCGGTCGTGCGTCGAATCCTTCACCAGCCATGGATGTCTCCTGATCAACGGCCTCATGGGCCGCGTTTGTTATGAATGACCGTACCTAGGGCCTGTCATCCCGTTAGACAGGCCCTAGCACTGCATGGAATTTGACCCAGCTTGACGCTTTTGGCAATCCGTTCCCGGACGAACAATGACGCGGAACAATTGCTGCGGCGCAGCAGCAAAAATCGGTGCCCCACACCGTCAACGCGCTAACATGCCGGCCTGACGTTTTCTTGCACGCGGGATTGGCGATGATCGTTGTAGTGATGGGTGTTTCGGGTTGCGGCAAATCGACGGTGGGCCAGAAGATTGCCGAGCGGCTGGGCTGTGCGTTCCGCGATGGCGACGAATTCCACAGCGATGCCAACCGCGCCAAGATGCACGCCGGCATCCCGCTCAACGACGACGATCGCAAGCCCTGGCTCGAAAGCATCCGCGCCTATATGGATGAAACGACCAGCGGCGGCCGCTCGCTGGTGGTGGCATGCTCCGCGCTCAAACAGCGCTACCGCGACGTGCTGCGCGGCAATGCCGGCAACGGCAGCCACACCGAATTCGTGTATCTCAAGGGAAGTTTCGATCTGCTGCAAAGCCGCCTGGCCGCGCGCAAGGACCACTTCTTCAACCCCAACCTGCTGCGCAGCCAGTTCGACGCGCTGGAAGAGCCGACCGACGCCGTGGTCGTCGACATTGCGCTGCCGCCGGACGCCATCGTCGACGAGGCCGTCAAGCAACTGCAGGCTCGCGCCGCGCACCGCCCCGCTGCCTGAATCTCCGTCTGAATTCGCTGGCCGACGACGCCAGATCAGCTGCGCGGCAGCTGCTGCAACACGGCCTGCACGTCGCCGTGGCAGGCGTTGCTCATGCGGTCTTGCTCTTGCGGCGTGTCGATCTGCTCATGCGCCTGCAAGCCCAGTTCGATCAGCGATTGCACGCGCGGCACCCAGTGGCGGCTGAGCTGCGTTTCTAGGTCAGCCGCCATGCGCTCGGGGTCGCCAAAGTACAGCTGGCCACCATATTCGCGCTGAATCTCCTTGCGGATCATCTCGGCTGCGCGCGGTAACACGGCGCGGTTGACCGCCACGTGCCGCAACTCATGCTCGCGGATGGCGTTGTAGGCGCAGCTCCCCGGCGCGAACTCGCGCGCGACCGTCACACGAAAATCACTCAGCACCAGTTCCACATCGACGGACGGCCGCAGGCACGTGGTGGGCGGCTGCGTCGGCAGTGCCATGTAGTGCGTGGTGACGTTGAATTGCGCACCCAGCGTCGCGTACGTTTTGCCCAGCACGCGTGCGGCGCGGTCGTAGGGTGGTGCCTCGGCGGTCAACTGGTCGACGGAGCGGTCGTTGGAAAACGTCAGCGGGGTTTCGCTGGCATGCACGGTCACATGCATGGGGCCGAGCTTCTCGTCGCAGATCTTGAGCCAGTAGCTCTTGGAGGCCGACACGCGGGCCGGCACGCCCGTGCGGGCCTCCGTAGTGGCCGCGGCAACAGCCTCGATGGGTGCAAAGCGAACCTTCGCCAACTGCGCACGATGGTGCCGGCTCCATACCAAGCCGCCGGCAACGCATGCCAGCACCAAACCCAATACCACCACCCGACGCATGCTTGGCTCCCCGTATGCGCATTCCGGCCGGTCTGCGCAGGGGCGCCGGTCGGTTGATTCACGACATCATGCCGGTGTCAGTTGCACCGGTTCATTGTTCTCATGCCGGGCAGCCACCAGTTGCCTGATCTGCTCGCCCGACCGTTTAAGCGCAAGTCGCGCCTCTGGTAAGAAAGGATAGAAGATCGGCCAGACGTGCGGAAGACGTCGGCCCATTTCTACCGAAACGGATACCCCCGCAGCGCGTGCCCGCTCGGCCATTCGGAGCGTGTCGTCGCGCAGGACTTCGCTGCTGCTGACGTAGCAGTGCAATGGCGGCAAGCCCGCGAAATCGGCATACAACGGCGAGGCCAGCGGGTGGTCCGTTGGCGCACCGGAATCGCCCAGGTAGAGCGCCGCGCCGTGGGCCATCCAGGCACCGCGGAACATCACGTCGGATTCATCGTTATCGATCAGGCTCTGGCCGGTAGCGGCAAGGTCGGTCCACGGGGAATAGAGAATCGCCCCGGCCGGCAGGGGGTCCGCCGCATCGCGCAACGCCACCAGCAACGCCACGGCTAGCCCGCCACCCGCAGAATCGCCCGCCACCACAATGCGCGACGGTGCCACGCCTTGCGCCAGCAACGTGCGATAGGTGAAGAGCGCGTCTTCCACCGGCGCCGGAAACGGGTGCTCGGGCGCCAAGCGATAGTCCGGCACGCACACGCGCGAGCGCGCATGCGTGGCCAACCCAATGGTGATGGGGCGATGCGTGCGCGGGCTGCAAAAGAAATAGCCGCCGCCATGCAGATAGAGGACGACAGGTGCATCGGCATGGAGGTCTGGGTCGGCGGGTTCAATCCACTCGCCGGTTAAGCCATGGTTGGCCGGCACGATGCGCCAATCCGACGGCAATTCCACCGGCCGCGGCATCTTGCGCTTCTCGGCATGCAGGCGCGTGGCGATGGGGTCGAAGGGCTCCCGTTCGGTCGGTTTCTTGACCTGGTTGCGCACCATTCTTGAGACCACCCAGTTTTGCCAGCTCATCGTGCGACCCTCCGCTCGAAAGGTTCAGCCTAGCGGCGATGCGCTGCCCAGACAATCGGTCCACACCCTGTTCGATGCGGATAGCGCGAACTTGGCGAACAATCTACAAATTTATATATCATTCGATTCTTAATTGATTTCAGGGCTGGGCTCATGTCCATCGACTTCGCACATTTCACGCCCGGGGCCGCGCTGGCGGGCGGCCTGATCATCGGGTTGGCCGCGGCCGTGCTGGTGCTCGGCAACGGACGCATCGCCGGTATCAGCGGCATTCTGGGCGGGCTACTGCAGCGCCCGCGCGGCGACATGGACTGGCGCATCGCGTTTCTGGCGGGGCTCGTCGGGGCGCCCATGCTTGCTGCGGCGCTGGGCCATCCGGTGGTGCCGGAGATTGCCGCAGGCTGGGGCGAAGTCCTGGCCGCTGGTTTCCTGGTCGGCATCGGCACGCGCTACGCGGGGGGCTGCACGAGCGGCCACGGTGTCTGCGGCTTGTCGCGCGGGTCGATGCGCTCGCTGGTGGCCACGCTGACGTTCATGGCGGCGGGCATCGTCACCGTGTTTGTGACGCGCCACGTGGTGGGAGGCTGACATGGCAACGATCATGGCGCTGGTCGCTGGGCTGCTGTTTGGCGTGGGGCTGATCGTGTCGGGCATGGCCAATCCGGCTAAGGTACTCGGCTTTCTCGACGTGGCGGGCCACTGGGATCCTTCGCTCGCCTTTGTGATGGCCGGCGCGATTGCGGTGGGCACGCTGGCATTTCTCATCGCTGGGCGGCGTGGCCGATCCTGGCTTGGCAGGCCGATCCAGTGGCCGACGGCGACGGGCATCACCGCGCGGCTGGTACTGGGCAGTGCGGTGTTCGGTATCGGCTGGGGGCTGGCGGGGTTTTGCCCGGGGCCCGCGCTGGTGGCGCTGGGTTCGGGTGTGCCGAAGGCGATCGGCTTTGTCGGTGCAATGCTGGTGGGGATGGCGGTGTTCAGCCTGCTGGAGCGCAGGCGCTAACCCGACCATTCCCTCGCAACTCAACAGCAGCTCATAAAAGGGGCGGCATAATCTTCGCAGCATAGGCGCCACGCGGGGCGCTGATTGCCAGCGCCAAGGCGCGGGGAAAAAGCCTGCAACGCAATCGCTGCAGGCTTTTCTGGTTGAACAGCCGGGGCGCTCCACGCCTCTTCTAATCGATTCCCCGTTCAATCCGGCGGTACGCTGCGATGGCGCCGCCGCTTCATCTATTTGGATGTATGGATGCTGTAGTCGGTCAGGATGCCGCGCTGGAAATGCATCGTCAGGTATCGAATCGCTTGCCTCGGGTTGGCAGCATCCAGCACTTCGCCATTGAATGTATTGCCAGCAACACCAAGCATGCCGGGCAACTGGACGCGGTTCCACAGCGAAGCGACACCAACGTCCTTAACGCGGCTGTTGGGGTCGTACTTATAGTTCCAAGTTTCCGAGCCGTCGCTTCGGGCGCTCTTGTCGCTGGTACTACCGTAAATCGCCACCACCTGCTCCTTTGTCGTCTTGCCTGGAATCAGGTTTTGTTTCATGTAAGCCGCATCGTACTTGGCGTTATCACCCGTCGAGTCCCCTCCCGGCATTTGAGCGCAAGCCGCCATCATCACGAGAAAAGCCAGCACCATAAAATGACCCAAATTTCTCATTTTTTACCCCATTGACCAATATCGTCGAAAGCTAAAACAAGCCGTGTCTTTGATCGAGAGGCTGCGACTGCTGGCTCTCGAAATGATATAGACCGGTCTACTTTAGACTTAGCGACATTTTTAAGTGTTAAAAACACTTAATATTCAGTCAGAGCGCAACGCCACAGTATGTGAGGCTGCCTATGGCACGGTGCTAAGATGCCGCCTGGCAATGAGGAGAGGCTGGAATGCGCGCAAGCAAGCGCCAACAAGTGGTGGAGAAAGCCAGCGAGCTGTTTTCCCGGCACGGTTTCCATCCCGTGGGCGTGGACTGGATCATCAATGACTCCGGCGTCGCTCGCATGACGCTCTACCGACACTTTGCCGGCAAGGACGACCTGATCAAGGAAGTGCTGGAACAGCGCTACACCTTCATCATGGACAGCATGGCCGAGACGCTCAGGCCATTGCCCGACGCCACCGCCCGCCTCAAGGGCATCTTCGATTGGTACGAGACATGGTTCCGCAGCCCCGAATTTGCGGGTTGCCTGTTCGAGCGGGCGCTGGCCGAGTTTGGCGCCACCTGCCCCAAGGTGACCGACGTGGCGGTGCGCTACCGCGACGACTTGCTGGCGATGATCGAAACCTTGCTTAAGGAAGTAGTGCCCGCAGGGCCGGCACGGCAGCTTGCAGGCATCTATGTGATGCTGCTTAGCGGCGCCACGGCCGATGCCCGCGCTATTGGGGACCCAGGCGCCGCGTCTCAAGCATGGCATGCCGCACAGGCCTTGCTGGACCAAGCCAAGGCCACAGCTGCTGTCACTACATAGGCGCTACCAGCCGCAACGCACCCGCCGCGCAATCATCCCGGGCAATCGCAACAAGCCGGCCGCCAACAGGCGCAGGTGCATGCTTACCAGCAGGATGTTGTCGCGCAGGTACTGGAAATGCGACACGCCGCCCTCGTCCCGGCGGAAGTAGCGTACAGGGGCATCCAGCCGAATCGGGCGCACGCCCGCCCAGCACAGACGCACAGCGGCCTCCGGGTCGAAATCAAAACCACGCATCCATGCATGTCGCCGCATGAGCGCAGCCAGCGGTGCGATGGGGTACACGCGAAAGCCGAATAGCGTATCGCCGATGCCCGCCCCCAGCGTTTCGACCTCCGCGCAGGCATTGGACAGGCGTCGGCCCTGCACGCGCATCCAGGGCGCACTCGCGTCGAACACCGGTTGGCCGAGGATCATCGCGCCGGGCGTGGCTTGCGAAGCCGCCATGAAAGCGGGGATGAGATGCGCGGGGTGCTGGCCATCGGAATCCATGGTCAACACATGCGTAAAGCCGCTGGCGGCCGCGGCGTCGAGCCCCGCGAGCACCGCCACGCCCTTGCCACGATTGCGCGGCAGCACGATTACGCGCAGGCCCGGGTCCTGCGCGGCCATGGCCTGCAAGCGTTCGGTACTGCCATCGGTGCTGCCGTCCACGACGACCCACACGGGGTTCCACTGCGCACGCGCGCTGCGCACGGTGTCATCCACTTTGATGCCCGGGTTGTAGCTCGGGATCAGGACAAGGTGCGTGTTGGATGCGCCGGTCATCGGCATGGCTCTGGCGTCGGGTGAGGCGGAACGTCGGGCCTTAGCGCGTGCGGTGCTCGGCCACGTAGGCGGCCAGCGCGCCCAGCGAGGCGAAGATCTTTTCGTTGTCCGGGTTGGACGAGCGCAGCTCGAAGCCGTACTTCTTGGAGATCAGCAGCGCGATTTCGAGGATGTCGATGGAGTCGAGCCCGAACCCTTCGCCGTACAGCGGCGTGTCGGTCGTGAGGGTATCGAGTTGGATGTCTTCGAGATTCAGTTCGCCGATCACCAGGGTGGCGAGCTCTTTTTCCAGGTCGTTCATCAGTCTTGCATGCACGGGCAGCCCGCAGCGAGAGAATGCGGCCAGAAACGACGACATCCTCCTCGCCTGAAACCCTGCCTTGCGCTGCCCCCGCCCGTGTCTTAGGGGGTCGTTTAAGCTAGGCGGATTCTAGACGAAGGGTTACACATCGTATAGCGCAAAACCGTGACAAAGACCGCAACATCGCCGCGTTTACACGAAGTGACGCAAACGATTCAACGGCTTGCAGGGCGCTGTAAAACGGTATGGGCGTGCACGCCGGCGTGGCCAAATGTTGTACATCCGGTTACAAAGCCGCCATCGCCGGATCGGGTGAGAACGGCGCCCGGCCCTAGAATGTGCCCGCCAGAACGCGCCATCCGGCCCATGGCCGACACCCTGATCCACCCGAATACAACGATGCCGCACCGTTTTTTTCGCTTCTCCCGCATATGGACCGCCTGACCAGCCTTGCGCGCGCCGTGGCCGGCGTGGCGGCGGTCGTCGCGTATCAGGTGGGCGCGCACTATGCGGCGGCCACACCGGGCGCGCATGGCGTCGGGCTGGCGATGGCGCTCGTCCCGCCGCTGGCGATTGCGCTGGCTGCCGCTGCGCGATCGGCTCGCCGCATGTGGCTGCTGCCGTTGTGGGCCGTCGTGTGTGGCGCGTTGTGGATGGCGCGTGAACCGATGGCACGTCATTTCGGCTGGGGCCTGTACCTCGAGCATGTGAGCTTCAACCTGATGATGGCCTACGTGTTCGGCCACACGCTGTCGGCCGGGCACGAGCCGCTGTGTACGCGCTTTGCCGCTGTGGTGCACGGCACCCTCACGCCACGCATTGCGCGCTATTCGCGGCAGGTGACGCTGGCGTGGACGCTGTTCTTTCTCGCCACGGCGGCCGTTTCCACCCTGCTATTTGCCACGGCATCGATCGTCACGTGGTCGACGTTTGCGAACTACCTGTCGCTGCCGCTGGTGGGGGTGATGTTCGTTGTGGAATACCTGTGCCGGCGCTTCGCACTGCGCGGCGAGCCCAGTTCCAGCCTGTTCGATGCGGTGCGCGCGTACCGGCAATCCACGCATACCCCGCGCTGAAGCATCGGCCCATCGCACCATGCCGACTTATCCGCTGGTTTCCCATCCCTCACTGGACCACACGCTCGCCTGGCGCGACGGTGCACCGGTGCCGGTGCGCGCCTTTCTGGCGGACGTGATGGCGCTGGCGGCGCAACTTCCGGCCGGCGACCACGTCTTCAACGCCTGTACCGACCGCTACCGTTTTGCCGTCGGTCTGTGCGCGGCACTGGTGGCCGGCAAGATCAGCCTGCTGCCGCCCATGCAGACGCCGCAGATGGTGCATCAGCTAGCCGCGTTCGCGCCCGACGTGTTCTGCCTGTACGACGCACCGGCGTGCCCTGTGGAGCTGCCGGGCTTCCGCTACCCCGAACGCATGCCGGCCGCGACTGCACCCACGCACGTGCCGCAGATCGACGCCGAGCAAGTCATGGCGGTGCTGTTTACGTCCGGTTCGACAGGCACGCCTGTGCCGCATCGCAAGACCTGGGGTGCGTTGGTGCAGTGCATGCGCGCGGCCGTGACGCAACTGGGGCTGAACGATGGGCGCGCATTCACGCTGGTCGGCACGGTACCGGCGCAGCATATGTATGGCTTTGAGGTGACGGTGCTGCTCGCGCTGCAAGGTGGCCTGGCATTCAGCCACCGGCAGCCGTTCTACCCGGCAGACATCCGCGATGCGCTGGCCGATGTGCCGCAGCCGCGTGTGCTGGTGACCTCGCCGGTGCACCTGCGTGCGCTGCTGGCGTCGGAGCCCACGTTGCCGAAGGCCGCCCTGGTACTGTCAGCTACGGCGCCCCTGTCGGCAGCACTCGCTCGTGAGGCGGAGGCGCGCCTGGACGCACCGCTCCTCGAGATCTACGGTAGCACCGAGACCGGCCAGATCGCCACGCGCCGCACCGCGCAGGACACCGCGTGGCGCTTGTACCCAGCGTTGCGCATGGAAGCACGCGCCAGCACCACAGAGGATGACGGCCCCACCGTGTGGGTCAGCGGCGGCCATGTCGAAACCCCGGTGCCAATGGGCGACGCCATCGAACTGCTGGACACGCCGGACGATAGGCACTTTCTGCTGCACGGGCGCAAGGCGGACCTCGTCAACATTGCCGGCAAGCGGTCTTCGCTGGCGTATCTGAATCACCAGCTCAACGCGATCCCGGGTGTGGAGGACGGCGTGTTCTTCATGCCGGACGACGCGCCCGCTGCCCCGCATGCGCACGGCGGCGGGGCAGTCACGCGGCTGGTTGCTCTGGTGGTTGCGCCCAGCCTGAGCCACGCCGACGTGTTGCGCGCGCTGCATGACCGCGTCGACGCCGCCTTCCTGCCGCGTCCGCTACTGAAGGTGGACGCGCTGCCGCGCAACAGCACCGGCAAACTCCCGCGCGATGTGCTGACCGCCCTGGTGGCACAGCACTGGCCGCGCCATCCCAACACTGCCTCTGCCATGCGATTCACCATCCCTGCTGACCACCCTGCTTTGCCTGGCCACTTTCCCGGGCACCCCATCGTGCCCGGTGTGGTGCTGCTTGACCATGCACTCCAGCACATCGGCGCAGCGCAGGGGCGCTCGCTCGATGCCTGCAAGATCAGCTCGGCCAAGTTCCTCAGCCCGGCAGCACCGGGTGACCCGCTCGATGTGGCGTTCGACACCACGGCCAGCGGCGCCATCCGCTTCAGCATCCGCGCAGGCGAACGCGAGGTGGCCAGCGGCGTGCTGGCCGCACCGGAGAGCACGCCCGCATGAAGCGCCCCGAATGGGCCGAGCGCCCCGAACGCAGCAACGTGCTGCTTCTGCGTGTGATGACGTGGCTCTCGCTGCGGCTGGGGAGGCCGTTTGGGCGCGGCGTGCTCCGGTTGATTGCCGCGTACTTCGTGGCGTGCTCACCGGCGGCGCGCCGTGCCTCGCGCGACTACCTGCGCCGCACCCTGGGCCGGCCCGCAAGCCTGCGCGACGTGTTCCGGCACATGTTCACCTTTGCCACCACCATTCACGACCGCCTCTACCTCATCAACGGACGCTTCGATCTGTTTGATGTCCAACTGCAGGGGCAGGCCCATGTGCACGATGTGCTCGCGCAGGGGCGCGGGGCCTTTCTGCTGGGCGCGCACCTGGGCAGCTTCGAGGTCGTGCGCGCGCTCGGCCGCACGGTGCCCGACCTGCGCGTGGCAGTGGCCATGTACGAAGACAACGCACGCAACATCAATGCGGCCGTCGCGGCCATCAACCCGGCAGCAGCGCCGGAGGTGATTCCGCTCGGGCGCGTCGATGCCATGCTGCAGGTGCGCGAGGCGCTGGACAACAACCGCCTGGTCGGCATGCTGGCCGATCGCACGCTGCTGCGCGATGCGGGCGCGTCCGTGCAGCGTATGGCGTTTCTCGGCGACATGGCGGCATTTCCGCTCGGGCCGCTGCACATGGCCGCCCTCCTCAAGCGGCCGGTGCTGTTCATGACGGGGCTGCACCTGGGCGGCAATCGCTACACCGTGCATTTCGACTTGCTGGCCGATTTCACGCACGTGCAACGCGCGGATCGCGCTGCCGCCGTGCAAGCCGCGCTGGCACGCTACGTAGAACGCGTCGAGCACTACTGCCGCGCGGCGCCCTACAACTGGTTCAACTACTTCGACTTCTGGCACGATGCCGGCGCTGCCGCGGCACCCCACTCCGCGCGCACCGAACCGCCCGAAACCCAGACGCCATGATCGCAATGCGCCCTTTCCTCCGCGCCTGTTTTGCCTTGCTCACCGCGAGCCTGTTGGCCAGCACCGCCCATGCCGCCGATACCAGCGGCAACACCTGGACACTCGACCGCCTGATGTCCACGCTAGCGCACAACAAATCAGGACGCGCCACCTTTACGGAAACCAAGTACCTGTCGATTGCGGATCAGCCCGTGGAATCGTCCGGCGAGTTGGTGTTCGTCGCGCCCGATCATCTGGAAAAGCACACGCTGCGCCCCAAACCCGAGCACCTCGTGATCGACGGCGACAAGCTCACCGTCGAGCGCAACCAGCGCAAGTTCACCATGCCGCTGGCGCAGTACCCCGAGCTGAACGCCTTCATCGAAAGCATCCGCGCCACGCTGGCGGGCAACCGCTACGTGCTCGAAGCGATCTACAAAGTCGCCCTGACCGGCCATGGCGATGACTGGACACTCACCCTCACCCCCATCGACACGCGCATGCAGAAGGTCGTCAGCACGATCACGCTCGACGGCACGCGCGACATGCTGCGCAGCGTCGCCATCCACCAGGCCGACGGCGACCACTCGCTGATGCGGCTGCAACGCGTTTCCGCCGACGTGCCCCGATGAACGCGACGACAAACGCGATGCACGCGCTGCGCCGGCCTGCGGTGCTGCTGTGGCTGTTCGGCCTGCTGCTGTGCGCGGTAGTGATCGGCCGCACAAGCTTTACCGCAGACTTGTCCGCCTTCCTGCCGCGCTCGCCGAGTGCGGAGCAGCGCGTCCTGGTCGACCAGCTGCGCGAAGGGTTGGTGTCGCGGCTGATCCTCGTCGGCATCGAGGGCGGTGATGCCGCCACGCGTGCGGCGCTGTCTCACCAAGTCGCCAACACCTTGCGCGCGGATACGCAATTCAGCGCCGTCAACAACGGCGAGCCCGTGAGCGAAGCGCGTGACCAGCAGTTCATCTTCGAACATCGCTACGCGCTCAGCCCTGCCGTTACCCCACAGCGTTTTTCTGCGGAAGGGTTGCACGCGGCACTGGGCGAAAGCCTGGACCTGTTGAGTTCATCCGCCGGGCTCGTCGCCAAAAACCTGCTGCCCCGCGACCCGACCGGCGAAGTGGCGGCGCTGGTGAGCCAACTCGATGGCACCGCGCTGCCGTCGTCCATGCACGGCGTGTGGGCCTCGCGCGACGGCCAGCGCGCCGTGCTGGTGGTGCAGACGGCTGCCGCAGGCTCCGACACCGACGCACAGGCCCGCGCCATCCGCGCCGTGCGGGGTGCCTTCGATGCGGCAACCCACGCGGTGCCGAATGCGGCATCGACGCGCATCCTGATGACGGGCCCCGGCGTGTTCTCCGTCGATGCGCGCGACACCATCAAGCACGATGTCGAGCGGTTATCCACGCTGAGCCTGATCCTCGTCGTTGCGCTGCTGCTGACGGTGTATCGCTCGCCGCGCACGTTGGCGCTGGGGCTGTTGCCGGTGCTGTCGGGCGTGGCGGCGGGGCTTGCCGCGGTGAGCCTTTCATTCGGCGCGGTGCACGGGCTCACGCTGGGCTTCGGCACCACGCTCATCGGCGAGGCGGTGGACTACTCGATCTACCTGTTCGTGCAATCGTCGCGGGCCGCCGGCGCCAAATCGGACACAGAAGCCGGCGACAGTCTGCGTGCGTGGATTGCGGCGTACTGGCCGACCATCCGCCTGGGCGTGCTGACCTCGGTGTGCGGCTTTGCGTCGATGCTGTTTTCGGGCTTTCCGGGCCTCGTGCAGCTGGGGCTGTATTCGATCGTGGGGCTGGTGACGGCAGCGCTGGTGACGCGCTTTGTGCTGCCGCATCTGCAAGGCGCGCGCGTGGCCGTGCGCGATGTGTCGCGGCTTGGCGCGTGGTTGGCGCGCGTCACGCAGGCTGCGCCGCGCCTGCGCTGGCCGCTCGTGCTCGTGCTGGCGGGCGCGTGCATCACGCTGGCGCTGCATCGCGATGGCCTTTGGAGCCGCGAACTCGCCGCGCTCAGCCCAGTGCCTGCGAAGAGCCAGGCGCTCGACGCCAGCCTGCGCGCCGATGTAGGCGCGCCCGATGTGCGCTATCTGGTCGTCATTCCCGCCGCAACAGAGCAAGCCGCGCTCGAGGCAGCCGAGAAGGTCGCCACGCAGCTGCAGCCCCTTGTCGATCAAGGCGTGCTTGCCGGGTTCGAAACCCCCGCGCGCTATCTGCCCAGCGATGCCACGCAGCGCGCGCGCCTGGCCAGCCTGCCACCCGCCGATGTGCTGACAGAGCGCATGCGCAGCGCCGTGGAGGACCAGCCGATTCGCGTGAAGCCCGCGCTCTTCGCCCCCTTCATCGCCGATGCGGCTGCCGCCCGCACGCAACCGCTGCTGCGGCGTGCGGATCTGCAAGGCACGTCGATGGCGCTGGCGGTGGATGCGCTGCTCACGCAACGCGATGGCCAATGGAGCGCCATGTTGCCCTTGCGTGCGCCATCAAGCGCCCACGCCACGTCAAACCAACCGAGCCTCGATGCCACGCCCATCCGCACTGCCGTCGAGCGCGCGGGCGTGCCTGGCGCCCTCTTCGTCGACCTGAAAGCCGAGGCCGATCGCCTGTACGTCAATTACGTGCACGAAGACATCCGGCTGTCGCTGGCAGGCTTTGCGGCGATTGCGTTGCTGCTGCTCGTTGCGCTGCGCTCACCGCAACGTGTGTTGCGCGCGCTGGCGCCCCTGGTGGCGGCGGTGCTGGTGGTAACGGCCGGTTTCGCGCTGGCGGGTGTGCAACTGACCATCCTCCACCTCGTCGGCATGCTGCTGATCGTGGCGGTGGGCTCGAACTACGCGCTGTTCTTCAACCAGAGTGGTGAGCACGCGCAGAACATCGCGCCGCAAACGCTGGTGTCGCTGCTGGTGGCCAACCTGGCGACGGTGGCCGGCTTTGGCCTGCTCGCCTTTTCGCGCGTGCCGATGCTCGAAACCTTTGGGCTGACGGTCGGCCCTGGCGCCATGCTGGCGCTGGTGTTTGCGGCCATCCTGGCGCCCGCACCACATCACGCTCACCCTGCCTCCGCATGAACGCACCGCACCTCTCTCCACTTGGCGCGGCACGACGCTGGAAGCCGACGCCGCTGATCCAGGGCACGCTGGCCTTGCACGCGGGCGCAGCGGCAGCGCTGGTGGCACAACCATCGGCATGGCCGTGGGCCGGCGGCGCCGTCATCGCCTCACACCTGATGGTGATGGCCGCCGGGCTGTGGCCACGCAGCACGCTGCTCGGCCCCAACTGGACGCGGCTGCCCGCAACCGCCGACCAGCAGATCGCACTCACCATTGACGACGGCCCCGACCCCGAGGTCACGCCGCGCGTGCTGGATGTGCTGGACGCATACGGTGCCACAGCCACCTTCTTCTGCATCGGCGAGCTGGCACGCCGCCACCCGCGCATCGTGGAAGCGATCGTCGCGCGCGGGCACGCGGTGGAAAACCACAGCCAGCGGCATCGGCACACGTTCTCGGTGCAGGGGCCCGGCGCACTGCGGCGCGAAATCGAAGCCGCGCAAGACACGCTGGCCGACATCACCGGCGTGCGCCCACTGTTCTTCCGCGCACCGGCAGGGCTGCGCAACCCCTTCCTAGAACCGGTGCTGTGTCAACTCGGCCTGCAACTTGCGAGCTGGACCCGGCGAGGCTTCGACACCCGCTCCAGCAGCGCGGAAGCGGTCGCTGGGCGGCTGCTCCACAACCTCGCCGCGCAAGACATCCTCCTACTGCACGACGGGCACGCTGCGCGCGACGCAAACGGCACACCCGTGCTGCTGACCGCCCTGCCGATCGTGCTACAGGCTGCGGCACAGGCGCGGTTGCAGTGCGTTACGCTGCGCGCCGCGCTCGCCCCGGAAGCCGCGCAGGTGACGCAGCCGCAAATCGCCATTTGATAAAATTTGTGAGTTACCGGCGCCCGAGTTGCCGGATCTCGCCCCCGCCAAACACCCTCCGACACCGCCGCCGTGAAGCCCCTATTGGTCACGCATTTCACCGCCACGAGCTGCCTCGGACGTGGCCTTCACGCCACGCTCGATGCGTTGCGCAACCAGCGTGGCAGCCTCGTGCCGTGCGACTTTCCCCGCGCCGACCTCGACACCTGGATCGGCGCCGTCGATGGTGTGGACACCGAGTCCCTCCGCGCAGATCTGGCCGACTTTGACTGCCGCAACAACCGCCTCGCGCAAATCGGCCTCGCACAAGACGGCTTTGCCGAACACTTGATGGCAGCCAAGGCGCGTTATGGCGCCAAGCGCATCGGCGTGTTCATCGGCACCAGCACCTCGGGCATTCTCGAAACCGAACACGCCTATCAGCACCGCGACGCAGAGTCCGGCGCGCTGCCCGCAAGCTTCCACTACGCGCAAACGCACAACATCTATTCGCCTGCTGCGTTCGTGCGCGCCGTCTTTGGGCTGGGTGGCCCGGCCATGGCGATCTCGTCGGCATGTTCGTCGGGCGCCAAGGTGTTTGCTTCAGCGCGGCGCATGCTGGAAGCGGGCCTGATCGACGCGGCAGTGGTGGGCGGGGTGGATTCGCTGTGCCTGACCGCGCTGTACGGGTTCAACTCGCTGGAGCTGCTGTCGCACAAACCGTGTCGGCCTTACGACGTGGCGCGCGACGGCATCTCGATCGGCGAAGCCGCCGCGTTTGCCCTGCTGGAACGCATGCCAGACGAGACGTTGGCCGACGACGCCATCCTGCTGCTCGGCATTGGCGAATCGAGCGACGCGCATCACATGTCGTCGCCCCACCCCGAAGGCCTGGGCGCGCGCGCGGCCATGGTGCAGGCGCTGGCAACCAGCGGCCTGGCCGCATCGGACGTCGACTACATCAACCTGCACGGCACCGGTACGGCCAGCAACGACACCGCCGAGGCCCGCGCCATGCAGCCGCTGTTTGACGGTACGCCATGCAGCTCCACCAAGGGCGCAACCGGGCACACGCTGGGCGCGGCCGGCGCGCTGGAAGCCGTGATTACGGCGCTGACGCTGCGCCACCAGTTCGTGCCCGGCGGCATCAACACCACGCAGCCCGACCCGGCACTCGCCGTGAACTACGCCACCACGAGCCGCGATGCCCGCGTGCGTACCGCACTCAGCAACGCCTTCGGCTTTGGCGGCACGAACTGCAGCCTGATCTTCGGCCGCGCAGACGCTGCCCGGAGCTAACGCCGCACCATGACCCAACTCAGCGCCTTCATTGAAAGCATCGGCCTGCTCGGCCCCGGCCTGCCGGATTGGCCGCACGCTGCAGAGGTGCTCGCCGGCCGCGCGCCCTACACGCACGCGCCGACCACGCTGCCGCCGCCCGCCGGCCTACCGCCCATCGAACGCCGTCGTACCGGCCCGGTCGTCAAGCTTGCCCTGGCGGTCGGCCATGAAGCGGTGCTCGCGTGCGGGCGCCATGCCGGCACGCTGGCCACCGTGTTCACCTCCTCGGGCGGCGACGGGCAGAACTGCCACGTCATCTGCGAAACCCTGGCCAGCGAGGAAGCTGACAATCGCAAGCTCTCGCCCACGCGCTTCCACAACTCCGTGCACAACGCGCCCGCCGGCTACTGGAGCATCGCCACGCACGCCATGGCGCCATCCAACGTGCTGTGCGCGCACGACGGCAGCTTTGCCGCCGGCCTGCTCGATAGCGTGTGTCAGGTCGCCGTCGATGCCACGCCGACGCTGCTGATCGCCTACGACAGCCCGTATCCCGAGCCTTTGCACGCCATGCGGCCCGTGTCCGATTCGTTTGCCGTAGGACTGGTGCTGGCGCCAGAAGCCACCGCAAAGACGCTGGCGCGCATCGACATCGAACTCACCGGCACGCCCACGACCACGCTCGCCGACCCCGCGCTGGAAGCCTTGCGGCACGGCAACCCCGCCGCCCGCGGGCTGCCATTGCTGGACGCCCTGGCGACACGGCGCGCGCAGTGCGTGGTGCTCGACTACCTGCCCGACACCCGCCTGCAGGTGCACGTCGTCCTGCGCGATGCCACGGGCGCTTTCCCCAGCCGCGCGCCATGACCGCCGACGCACCGCTTTCACCGCCGCTGGATCGTGACTGGATTGCCGCGCGCATTCCGCACAGCGGCGCCATGTGCCTGCTCGATGCCGTGCTGGCCTGGGACGATGCCCACATCCGTTGTGTCGCCACCAGCCATCGGGACCCAGCCAACCCGCTGCGCTCCAACGGGCAACTCGCGGCCGTCTGCGGCATCGAGTACGCCGCCCAGGCGATGGCCGTGCACGGCGCACTGCGTGATGCGGCACAGGGGCGCCCACGCGCAGGCTTCCTCGCCAGTGTGCGCGGCGTCGAAGCGCTTGTCGCACGGCTCGACACCATCGACACCCCGCTCGACATCGACGCCGAGCGCATCGGCGGAGACGGTAACAACGTGTTGTATTCCTTTACCGTGCGAACGGGCGAGCGCATCCTACTGACAGGTCGTGCGGCTGTCGTGCTCGACGCCGCTGTATGAACTTGCCCAGGAGGAATCTCGCCGTGAAAGGTCGCCCGCTTCTGATCCACTCGCTGATCCCCGCGCTGATGCTGGCACTGCTCAGCCCCATCGCCCACGCCGACTTGTCCGAAACGAAGCAAGAGATCAAGCAAGATACAAAAGACGCCGCCAAGAAAACCGGCCACGCCGTGCGTGATGGCACAAAGGCCGTGGGCCACGCCACGCGCGATGGCGCCAAGGCCGTCGGCCATGCCACCGCCAATGGAGCCCGTGCCGTTGGCCACGGCGTCAAGGACGCAGCGCACGCCACCAAATGCGGCGTCAAGCATGTGTTCAAGAAGGGATGCTCGAACGGCTAACGCTGCGTGCAGATAGCAAAAAACCCGGCGTCCATGGCGGACTGCCGGGTTTTTTGTTGTCTGGTGAGATGGCGACGCCAAGCCAACCCACCCCTGGCGCTCGCTCGCGGATTGCGGACTATCGCGTCCGTTGCTCCCCCTCCGCATGCGTCTCCCATTTGATCGACTCCGGGTCGGCAATTGTGTTGTCACCCTGGCTGAATCGGCCGTGCTGCGGAGCAATGTTTGCGTCCTCCTCCCACGTCGCCTGCTGAGTGAACGTGCCCGCCTTCCGGTCGAACTTCAGGAAGTGGTGCGCGGTTTTTCCGCCCCAGTCAGCTGACGGCAGCGAGATGTAGTGGACCGAGTATTGGTCATCGGTGAGGTGGCCGCGCACGACGTACACACCATAATGTTCCTCGCCCTGAGAAATGATCTTGTAGACGCCGTTGTCGTAGTAGTACAGCGTGGCGTCGGGAAACGGCTTCTTCTCGTACATCTTTTCATAAAACAGTTTCTGCTTGACCGTCGGCTTGCCAAACTTGACCTCGACGGACGTGGGCTGAGCGCCACCGCCTTCAGCAGCCATCATCGGGGCGGCTACAAGCGCCAGGATCGAGAAAAGCATTTTTCGCATCATCGCAGACTCCAGAAGTTGGTTTGCCGTCGACCACGGCAAATTCAAATGCATATTCACAGGAAGCATCCGCGCACATCGCCCGACGCCGCGTTGTGCCAGTCTTTAGTTGCACGGATGATGAAAAATTGACCGCAGAACGCAAATCCGCTTGAGTTGCGTGCAGATATTTCAAAATCCGCAGGAAGCACAATATACGGCAAAAATATTACCACCGTAATTCAACTGAGGATTATTGAAAATAAAGAACGCCATCCCGATTATTTCGATCAACGCACGAAACTCTTAGTCACACGTCGACCTACCCGCCTAAAAACCGAAGATAAAATAAATAAAGGCCCTGTAAATTTCCGCCAAACCTTTTGGTGAGGCGAAAATTTACAGGGCCTTGCTTTACCGATTTAGACTACGTTTTCCTTAAAAAGGAATATCGTCATCCATATCCTCAAACCCGTTCGACGGTGCGGCCTGACGGCGTGCGCCGCCTTGATTGCCACCCTGGGCGCCACCACCTTCGCCGCCGCGCGAGTAACCACCGCCTTGGCTTTGACCTTGGCTACGGCCACCGCCGTAACCACCACCGCCGCCACCTTCGCCGCCGCGCGAGTAGCCACCACCGCCACCTTGGCCACCACCACCGCCCTCACCGCCGCGGCCGCCGAGCATCTGCATTTGGTCTGCGACGATTTCGGTGCTGTATTGCTTCTGGCCGTCCTTCTCCCATTGACGGGTCTTGAGGCGGCCCTCGATGTAGACCGACGAACCCTTCTTCAGGTATTCGCCGGCAATTTCAGCCAGGCGGCCGAAGAAGGCGATGCGGTGCCATTCGGTGGCTTCGCGCATTTCGCCGCTGGCTTTGTCTTTGTAGCGGTCGGTGGTTGCCACGCGGATGTTCGTGACTGCGTCGCCGCTGGGCATGTAACGCGTTTCAGGATCGGCGCCGAGATTGCCGACGATGATGACTTTGTTGACGGACGCCATGATGAGTTTCCGAAGGTAATTGAAGTGATGCCGCCGTGGCCCGGGTTAGTGTCGGCCGAGCCCCGACTTGGCCGGCATCTGCATGGGGCTGGCAATTATAAGCCAGGCAAAAGCGAGCGCCGCGCAGCTTAGGAAAACGGCGTGCTGCCCCGCGTGCAGCAAAATCCAGCCGCCGCCCGCGCCGCCTGCGAACAGGCCCAGCGCCTGCGTGGTGTTGTACACGCCCATGGCCGCGCCCTTGCGCACGCCAGGCGCGTATTTCGACACCAGCGAGGGCTGCGATGCCTCCAGCACGTTAAAGCCGAGGAAGTACACCAGCAGTGCAATCGCCAGCGCCGCCAGGGTCGGCTGCACCTCGCCCAGCGCCAGTTGCGCGACCATCACCAGTGCCACGGCCGACAGCAGCACGATCTTCATCTTGCCGCGCTTTTCCGCAGCGATGATGGCCGGCACCATCAGCACGAACGACACGCCCATCACTGGCAGATAGATCTTCCAGTGCGAATCGACGGCCAGCCCGGCGGCTTCGAGCATGTGCGGCAGCACGACGAACAGCGCGGTCTGCGTGGCATGCAGGGCGAACACGCCAAAGTTCAGGCGCAGCAGTTCCGGGTTGCGCAGGACTTCGCGGAAGGGCGCTTTCACATGCTCGGGCGGCCGCGGCGCATTCGGCACGACCCACAGCACCACGCCGATGGCGACGATGGCCAGCACGCCAATCGCCAGGAACATCCCCGGCATGCCCACCCAGCGAAAGATGACCGGCGCGCTCACGATGGCCACGGCAAACGACACGCCGATGCTGCCGCCGATCATGGCCATGGCCTTGGTGCGATGTTCTTCGCGCGTGAGGTCGGCCACGAAGGCGATGACGGCGGAGGAGATCGCCCCTGCGCCCTGGATGGCGCGTCCGACGGCAATGCCCGCCACGGTGTGCGAAAACGCCGCGACCAGGCTGCCCACCGCAAAGATCACCAGCCCCGCCACGATGACAGGCTTGCGGCCGAAGCGATCCGACAGCCAGCCGTAGGGGATGTAGAGGACCGCCTGGGTCAAGCCGTACACGCCGATGGCGAAAGCGACGAGCTGGGTGTTGTTGCCGTCGGGCAGCGTTTTCGCGAACACCGCGAAGACCGGCATGATCATGAACAAACCCAACATGCGCAGCGCGAAGATGCCGGCCAGTGAAGCGGCCGCGCGCAGCTCAAGGCCGGTCATGCGGCCAGTCATGGGACCGGTGTCGGAAGTCATGAATGGGGAGTCGAAAACAGGGTGCGGAAACCGCCGCAACCATGCGGCGGAAAGGACACTTGAACGGCCCAACGGGTTGGCCCATGTGAGGGCAGCTACCCGCAAAACCGAAGTTCGGTATATTAGCAGGCTTACCCTTTTTCACCCCCCTCCGCCCATTGCCGCACCCAGCTTGGCAGGCGGCTCGCGAGGCGAAAGCCGCACATGGACGAAATCAAGATTCGTGGGGCCCGTACCCACAACCTGAAGAACATCAACCTCGACTTGCCGCGCAATCAGCTGGTCGTGATCACCGGGCTCTCGGGGTCGGGCAAGTCGTCGCTCGCATTCGACACGCTGTATGCAGAGGGGCAGCGGCGCTATGTGGAGTCGCTGTCCGCCTATGCCCGGCAGTTTCTGCAGCTCATGGAAAAACCCGACGTGGACCTGATCGAGGGTCTATCGCCGGCCATCTCCATCGAGCAGAAAGCCACCAGCCACAACCCGCGCTCGACGGTGGGCACCGTCACCGAGATCCACGACTACCTGCGTCTGCTGTACGCCCGCGCCGGCACGCCCTACTGCCCCGACCACGGCCAGCCGCTGGAAGCGCAAAGCGTGTCGCAGATGGTCGACGCCGTGCTGGCGCTGCCGGCCGACACCAAGCTGATGATCCTGGCGCCCGTGGTGGCCAACCGCAAGGGTGAACACGTCGACCTGTTTGAAGCGATGCAGGCGCAGGGCTTTGTGCGCTTTCGCATCCGCTCGGGCGGCGGCACCGCGCACGAGGCGGAAGCCAAGGTCTACGAGGTCGACAACCTGCCGGCGCTGAAGAAGAACGACAAGCACTCGATCGAAGTCGTGGTTGACCGCGTGAAGGTCAACCCGGAACTCAAGCAGCGCCTGGCCGAATCGTTCGAAACCGCGTTGCGCCTGGCTGACGGCCGCGCCATCGCGCTGGAAATGGACACCGGCAAGGAGCACGGTTTCAGCTCCAAGTTCGCCTGCCCGATCTGCTCGTACTCGCTGCAGGAGCTGGAGCCGCGGCTGTTCTCGTTCAACAACCCGATGGGCGCGTGCCCGCATTGCGACGGCCTGGGCCAGATCACGTTCTTCGATCCGAAGCGCGTGGTGGCCTTCCCGAATCTCTCGCTCGCCTCGGGCGCCATCAAGGGGTGGGACCGCCGCAACCAGTTCTACTTCCAGATGCTGCAGAGCCTGGCGGCCTTCTATGACGTCGACATCGACGTGGCGTTTGAAGACCTGCCGGCCGAAATCCAGCAGATCGTGCTACACGGCTCGGGCAAGCAGCAGATTCCGTTCACGTACATCAACGAGCGCGGCAAGACCACGGTGCGCGAGCACGCGTTCGAGGGGATCATCCCCAACCTGGAGCGGCGCTACAAAGAGACCGACTCCATCGCCGTGCGCGAAGAGCTGGCCAAGTACCAGAACAACCAGCCCTGCCCCGAGTGCCACGGCACCCGCCTGCGCCGCGAGGCGCGCTTCGTCAAGATTGGCGAGGCAGATCAGGCGCGTGGCATCTACGAGATCAACGGCTGGCCGCTGCGCGACGCGCTCACGTATTTCCTGACGCTGAACATGCACGGCGCCAAGCGCGAGATCGCCGACAAGATCGTCAAGGAAATCAGCGCGCGGCTGAACTTCCTAAACAACGTCGGGCTGGATTACCTGTCATTGGAGCGCAGCGCCGATACGCTCTCGGGCGGCGAGGCGCAGCGCATTCGGCTTGCGTCGCAGATCGGCTCGGGCCTGACCGGCGTGATGTACGTGCTGGACGAGCCGTCCATTGGCCTGCACCAGCGTGACAACGATCGCCTGATCGGCACGCTCAAGCACCTGCGTGACCTCGGCAACTCGGTGCTGGTGGTCGAGCACGATGAAGACATGATCCGCGCGTCGGATTACGTGGTCGACATCGGCCCGGGTGCCGGCGTCCATGGCGGTCAAATCATTGCCGAGGGCACGCCGCAACAGATCGAGCAATCACCCGCGTCGCTCACGGGCGATTACCTCTCGGGCAAGCGCCGCATCGAGGTGCCCAAGCAGCGCACCGCGCCGGATGAGGAACGCTGGCTGCGCATCATCAACGCCACCGGCAACAACCTGAAGAACGTGTCGGCGGACATCCCCATTGGGCTGCTGACGTGCATCACGGGCGTCTCTGGTTCGGGCAAGTCGACGCTCATCAACGACACGCTGTATCACGCGGTGGCGCGCCACCTGTACGGCTCCACGCCGGAGCCCACGCCGCACGATCGCATTGATGGGCTCGAGCATTTCGACAAGGTCATCAACGTCGATCAATCGCCGATTGGCCGTACACCGCGCTCGAACCCGGCCACGTACACGGGCCTGTTCACGCCGATCCGCGAGCTGTTTGCGGGCGTGCCCTCGGCTAAGGAGCGCGGGTATGACCCGGGCCGCTTCTCGTTCAACGTCAAGGGCGGGCGCTGCGAGGCCTGCCAGGGCGATGGCGTGCTCAAGGTCGAGATGCACTTCCTGCCCGACGTGTACGTACCCTGCGACGTGTGCCACGGCAAGCGCTACAACCGTGAAACGCTGGAGGTGCTCTACAAGGGCAAGAACATCACCGAAGTGCTGGAGATGACGGTCGAGCAAGCGCACGAGTTCTTCGCGCCTGTGCCAGTGGTGCGCCGCAAGCTGCAAACGCTTTTGGACGTGGGTCTCGGCTACATCCGCCTGGGGCAATCGGCGACGACGCTCTCGGGCGGCGAGGCGCAGCGCGTAAAGCTGTCCTTGGAGCTATCCAAGCGCGACACCGGCCGCACGCTCTACATCCTGGACGAGCCGACCACCGGCCTGCACTTCCACGACATCGAACTGCTGCTCAAGGTCATCTACAAGCTGCGCGACCACGGCAATACGATCGTGATCATCGAGCACAACCTCGACGTGATCAAAACAGCGGATTGGTTGATCGACCTCGGGCCGGAAGGCGGCGCGGGCGGCGGGCAGATCATCGCCAAAGGCACGCCGGAGGATGTGGCGAAGAGCAAGGCGAGCTTTACCGGCAAGTACCTCGCCCCGCTGCTCAAGCGGAAGTAAGCGCGGCGATCGCGTCAAGAAAAAGCGCAGCTTCGGCTGCGCTTTTTTAATGGCTGACCGGACTCGTTTCGGTGTCCGGCACCACCTCGTCGGTGTCTTTCATCCGACTCCGATTCAACGCCCCCGCCTCATCCAGCACCGGATACGCCGCCGCGCAGAACAGCGAATTCAATCGCTTGAAATCGCTGATGATGTCCAGGTGCAGCGAACTGGTCTCGATGCTCTCGGCCGTCTGCGCCGACACACGCGTGAGGTGGCTGCGCGAATATCGCTTCTCCAGATCGCGAAAGTGCGCTTTCTCCAGCATCAGCTTCTGCGCGCTGCGCAGGTCACCAGTCAAGAACACCGAGAGCGCCAGCTTGAGGTTGACGACCAACCGCGCATGCATGTCTTCCAGCTCCTGCATGCCCGCCTCGGAAAACGCCAGCTTGTGCGCGATCTTCTTCTCCCGCACGTCCTGCAGCAGGCGGTCGAGGATGTCGCCCGCGTGCTCCAGGTTGATCGTGAGCGAAATGATGTCGGCCCAACGTTTGCCTTCACGCGCGTCCAGCGCTTCGTGGCTCAGTTGCGTGAGGTAGAGCTTGATGGCGGTGTAGAGCGCATCGACCTCGTCGTCGATGGCGCGGGTGGTCTGCAGCAGGCGCACGTCGTTGGTCTTGAGCACGCGCAGGGTGTTGTCGAGCATGTGCTCCACGCGATCGCCGATGCGCAGCACCTCGCGCGAGGCATTGCCCAGCGCCAGCGTGGGTGTGGCCAGTGCGGAGGGGTCCAGATAGCGCGGCGCGACCAAGTCGTCGATATGCGCACCACCCGGCAGGATGCGCGCGCACAGGCGCGCCATGTGGTCGGTCAGGCCGATCAACAGCGCCGCCAGCCCCACGTTGAACACCACGTGGAACGCCACCACCACGTGCTGCAGCGCCACGCCCGCGTGTGGTGCCAGTTCGGCGAGCGTGCCCAGGAACGGCAGCACCAGCGCCGCGCCCAACATGCGCGAAAGCAAGTTGCCCAAAGTCGCCCGGCGTGCGGCCTGACTCGAGGATGGCGTGGTCGCCAATGCGGCGACGGCGCTCCCGATGTTCGCGCCCAGCACAATCGCAAACGCCACCTTGACGGACACCGCTGCCGACGTCGCCAGCGTCGCGCAGAACAGCACCACGGCCAGGCTCGAATAGCACATCAGCGTGAGCACCGCACCGATCAGCATATTCAGTCCGGTATCCGACGAAATGGAGCCGAGCAGCACGCGCAGCGCATTCGCTTCCACCATCGGGCTGGAGGCCACCGAGATCAGCTCCAGCGCCATCATGATCAGCCCCAGGCCAATCAGCACGCGCCCGAAGTGCCCGACCGGGCTGCCCTTGCGCGACAAGTGCAGGATCACGCCAAAGAAGATCAACAGCGGCGACAGCCAGGACAAGTCCAGCGCAAACAGCTGCGCCATCAACGCCGTGCCCACATTGGCGCCCAGCAGAATCGCCAGCGCCGCCGACACACTCATCAGCCCCTGCGCGACAAACGCCCCGACGATGGTGGCCGTGGCGTTACTGCTCTGCACCAGGCACGTTACGCCGATGCCCGCCAGCAGCGCGGAAAACCGGTTCGACACGCTGCGCGACAGCAAGCGGCGCAGGTCCGCACCATACAGGCGCAACATGCCGACCTTGACGGTCTGCGTGCCCCACACCAGCAGGGCCACACCCGAGAGCAGTTTGAGCAGCGTAATCATTGATTCCTGCAGCGCTTATTTGGTCAGCGCCACGCGCAAGCCCAGTCCAATAAAGATGCAACCGCTCACGCGGTCGAGCCACAGCGATGCGCGCGGCGTACGGCGCATCCAGCCCCCCAGCGCCGCTGCGCACCAGCCATACAGGCTGAACACCACAACGGTCTGCGCCATGAACACACCGCCCAGCACCAGCATCTGCAACGCCGCATGGCCGGCCTGCGCATCCACGAACTGCGGCAGAAACACCACGAAGAACAGCGTCACCTTGGGGTTGAGCATATTCGCGAAAACGCTCTGGCGGAACACCTGCCACAGGTCTGGCGCCGCCTGCGCATCCGCCTGCTTCAGCCCCACGCCGCCTTTGCTGCGCAGTGCCTGTATACCCAGCCAGATCAGATAGGCCGCACCCAGCCAGCGGATCGCCTGGAACGCCATGGGCGACGACTGCAACACCGCCGCCAGCCCCAACGCCGCCAACGTCGTATGGAACAAGCAGCCCGATGCGAACCCCGCCGCCGCTGCCAGGCCAGCCTTGCGGCCCTGGCTCGCGCCGCGTGCAATCACCTGCAGATTGTCCGGCCCAGGCATCACCGTAATGGCAATGGAGGCGAGCAGGAACAGCAACACGTGGGGCATCGACGGCCTCCTGGCAGGGAAGAAAAGAAAAAAGAGGGGAAGGAACGATGCTACCGCGCCCGGCAACACATCGTCATACTTTTGTCACATGAGCGTATGCGGCGGTGGCATCGCTTTGGGGCGTCAATGGCCGTCGAACCGGCACACCGTAAAGAGCGGCAGCCCACCTTCAATCAGCAACTGCGAGCCCCCCAGCTCGGGCAGATCGACAATCGCCGCGCCCTCCACCACCGTCGCGCCCAGGCGTTCGAGCAGGCGCTTGCCGGCCATCATGGTGCCGCCGGTGGCGATCAGGTCGTCGATCAGCAGCACGCGGTCGCCGGGCTTGCAGGCATCGGCGTGGATCTCCACTGTCGCGCTGCCGTACTCGAGCATGTATTCCTCGGCCACCGTGTTGAACGGCAGCTTGCCCTTCTTGCGGATCGGCACGAAGCCGAGGTTTAGCTCATACGCGACGATCGAGCCCAGGATGAACCCGCGCGCGTCAATGCCCGCCACCAGGTTCAGCCCCTGCCCCATGTAGCGATGCACGAACACATCCACCAACACGCGCAGGCTCTTCGGATCCTGCAGCAGGGGAGTGATATCGCGAAACATCACGCCCGGCTGCGGCCAGTCCGGCACGGTGCGGATACGGTCACGCAGATAGCGCGACACATCCCCCAGCTCGGTCGAAGCGGGAACGGACGACGGCGTCAGCAACGCCGCCTGGTTATGCGGGACTTGGCTCATGGCAACAAACGGAAACGCGGGAAAACGGGGAAAGCGTGGTCTGCGGTAATGGGCTACCACCTGGGCCGAGGGGCACCGCACCACAATGGGCCGGTTGTTACCTCGGATTGCAACCATACAGGAGACACGGCGATGGCTAAGAAAATTCTGATGCTGGTAGGCGACTACGTGGAAGACTACGAAGTCATGGTCCCCTTTCAGGCGCTGCAGATGGTCGGCCACACGGTGCACGCCGTCTGCCCGGACAAGAAAGCCGGCGACTCGGTTGCCACTGCTGTCCACGATTTCGAGGGCGCGCAGACGTACTCCGAAAAGCCGGGCCACCGGTTCACCGTCAACGCCAGCTTTGCCGACATTGACCCCGCCGCCTATGACGCACTGGTCGTGCCTGGCGGCCGCGCGCCCGAATACCTGCGCCTGAATGCCCGCGTGCTCGACATCGTTCGGCACTTTGCCAGCGCGGACAAACCCATCGCCGCCATCTGCCACGGTGCCCAACTGCTCTCGGCGGCGGGTGTGCTGGAGGGCAAGGCGTGCTCGGCGTATCCGGCGTGTGGCCCGGAGGTCACCGCAGCCGGCGGCACGTTCAAGGACATCCCCGTCGACCAGGCCCATACCGACGGCAAGCTCGTTACGGCGCCCGCCTGGCCGGCGCATCCGGCCTGGTTGGCACAGTTTCTTGAAGTCCTGGGCACGCGGGTCCTACACTGATCCGGTTGCCCGCCGGTTACCCATCCCGGGGGCACCCTCAGGAGCCCCGGCCATGTGTGAAATCTTCATCCGCGCCAACCCCCACTCGTACGACAGCCTTGCGCGTTCGCTACGTCTGCACGGCGTCGCGACCAGCGTGCGGCTGGAGTGCCTGTTCTGGGAGGTGCTCGAAGAGATCGGCCAGCGCGACGGCCTGACGGTCAACCAGCTCATCAGCAAGCTCTATGACGAGCTGTTCGAGCGGCGCGGCGAGGTGGCGAACTTCGCCTCGTTCCTGCGCGTCTGCTGCCTGCGCTACCTGATGCTGCAGCAGGATGGCCGGATTCCGGCCGATACCCGGGTGTCGATCCGCTCGCTCGACGCGGCGACCGTGCTGGACGGCCTGCCGCCCAGCATGGCCGACGCCCCGCCACCGCGCCGCTCGCGCGGACCGCTGCTCGAAGCGCTCGTCAAATAAGCGCCAGCGTCAACGCGCCGAGAGCCGCTCCTCCGCCATCTGCAGGCTTTCGGGCGTACCACGCAGCACGACGATATCGCCCTGTTCCAGCACCGTATCCGGCTCCGGGTCGATCGCGCGAATGCCTTGCCGGCGGATCGCCGTCACCGAAGTCTTGAACGTTTCCAGCCCGATAGTGCCCAGCTTGCGGCCAATCGCCGGCGAGCCCTCCGACAGCGGCACCGAATGCAGGCGCACGGCGTCGCGTTCGAGCATGTCTTCCTCATCGTCCTGGCCGTGGAAGTAGCCGCGCAGCAGGCTATAGCGTGCATCGCGCATTTCCTGTGCGCGGCGCACCACGCGGCGCAGCGGCACGCCCAGCAGCACCAGCGCGTGCGAAGCCAGCATCAGGCTCCCTTCGATGATCTCGGGGACGACCTCGGTGGCGCCGGCCTGCTGCAGGCGGTCGAGGTCCGCATCGTCAATCGTGCGCACGATCACGGGCAGCGTTGGTTCCAGCGCCTGCACGTGGTGCAGCACCTTCAACGCCGAGGCCGTATCGGCATACGTAATGGCCACCGCCGCCGCACGGTGGATACCCGCCGCCACCAGTGACTCGCGCCGCGCTGCATCGCCGTAGACCACGTGTTCCCCTGCGGCGGCGGCATCGCGCACGCGGTCGGGGTCCAAGTCCAACGCCATGTAGCCGATGCCTTCCTGCTCCACCATGTGCGCCAGGTTCTGCCCGCTGCGCCCGTAACCGCAGATGATGACGTGGCGCTCGGTGGCGATGCTCTGCGCGGCGATCTTCGTCATCGCCAGCGATTGCATCAGCCAGTCCGTGCGCGACAGCCGCATGGCGATCACGTCGCTGTATTGAATCAGGAACGGCGCCAGCAGCATCGATAGCAGCATCGCGGCCAGAATCGCCTGGCCGAGCAGCGGGTCGATCAAGTGGAGCCCGTCGATCTGGTTGAGCAGCACAAAGCCGAATTCACCCGCCTGCGCCAGCCCCAACGCCGTGCGGATCGCCGCGCCCCCGCCCGAGCCAAACGCACGCGCCAGCAACGCGATCAGCACGAACTTGAACAGCACGGGGCCCGCCACCAACGCCAGCACCAGCGCCCAGTGATCGACCACCACGCGCGGGTCCAGCAGCATGCCCACCGTCACGAAGAAGAGGCCGAGCAGCACATCGCGGAACGGCTTGATGTCTTCTTCCACCTGCAGCTTGTAGGGCGTTTCCGAGACCAGCATGCCGGCCAGGAACGCGCCCAGCGCCATCGACAGGCCCAGCCGTTCGGTGAGTGCCGCCATGCCCAGCGTCACCAGCAGCAGGTTCAACATGAACAGCTCTTGCGAACGCCGCGCCGCCACCAGGTGGAACCAGCGCGACAGCAGCTTTTGCCCCAGGAACAGGATCAGCACCAGCGCGATGGTGATCTTCAGGGCCGCAACCGACAGCGCCAGCATCAGATCGCTCGGGTTCTTGCCCAGGGACGGCACAACAATCAGCAGCAGCACCACCGCCAGATCCTGGAACAACAGCACGCTGATGATGTTGCGGCCGTGCTCGGTTTCCAGCTGCAGGCGCTCGGCCAGCATCTTCGAGACGATGGCCGTGGATGACATGGCCAGCGCGCCGCCCAGCGCCAGCCCAGCCTGCCACGACAGCGGATACCAGTGCGACAGCAGCAGCGACACCGGAATCGTCAGCAGCATGGTCAGCACCACCTGCGACGCGCCCAGCCCCAGCACCAGCCGCCGCATCGAGCGCAGCTTGGAGAGATTGAACTCCAGCCCGATCGAAAACATCAGGAATACCACCCCGAACTCGGCCAGATAGCGCGTCTGGGCAGAATCGGACTCCAACCCTGTCGCCTTCGGCCCGATCAGCACGCCCACCACCAGGTAGGCCAGCATGGGCGGCAGTTGCAGCATGCGGAACAACACCACGCCGATCACGGCGGCGGCCAACAACACGAGGGCGAGTTCCAACGGCGAATGCATGCGGCGCGAAAAACCAATCGAAAAAGGGGTTGAACAGGAGGGCCAGCACCCGCGCATCAGGATGGTGCGTGCGCAAACGAGCACGCAGGCGCTGCAAGACCGATGCCAGGGTATAAACGAAGAACGCGATACGCGAGACACCGCTGAGCAAAAAATGACGGCGTGGCGACGGGAAGGAAAGTGGTTTGAAAGCCGGATGCCGCGGCGCAGCAAAACGGAGC
Organism: Ralstonia sp.; assembly: GCA_039592975.1. Taxonomy (GTDB): domain Bacteria; phylum Pseudomonadota; class Gammaproteobacteria; order Burkholderiales; family Burkholderiaceae; genus Ralstonia. Next base: position 80,943 of record JBCNQE010000019.1, read on the forward strand.
GCCCGCACGCTCCGCGACTCCCCCGCAAGGCTGTCCCCATACGCGCCGAACCTTGCCAAACAACGCGGTAGGCGGCCGGGGCCGTGTGTCAATCGTTGTTATACTTCGCCGCCATGATAGCGAATTTCAATCCGGATCGAGCACTGGCGCTGGCTCAGCAGACCTTCGACATCGAAGCGCAAGCCGTACTCGGCCTCAAATCCCAGGTGTCCGCCGACTTTGCGCGTGCGGTCGAGATGGTGCTCAACTGCAGCGGGCGCGTGGTCGTGTCCGGCATGGGCAAATCAGGTCACATCGCGCGCAAGATTGCCGCCACGCTGGCCTCGACCGGCACGCCGGCCTTCTTTGTGCACCCCGCTGAAGCCAGCCATGGCGACCTCGGCATGGTTACGCGCGACGACGTCTTCATCGGCTTCTCCAATTCCGGCGAGGTATCGGAGCTGAACGCTATTCTGCCGCTGGTCAAGCGGCTGGGCGCCAAGCTGATCGCCGTAACGGGCAACCCCGAGTCGTCGCTCGGCAAACATGCCGATGTCGTGCTCAACTCGCACGTCGACGTCGAAGCCTGCCCGCTGAACCTCGCCCCCACCGCCAGCACCACCGCGCAGATCGCGCTGGGTGACGCACTGGCCGTGGCCGTGCTCGACGCGCGCGGCTTCGGTGCCGATGACTTTGCCCGCTCGCATCCGGGCGGTTCGCTCGGCCGCAAGCTGCTGACGCACGTGCGCGACGTCATGCGCGCCGGCGACGCCATCCCGCGGGTAAACGAAGACACGCCGTTGTCGCAGGCGCTGATGGAAATCACCCGTAAGGGCATGGCGATGACCGCCGTGGTCGATGCCGACGGCCGCGCCGTGGGCGTCTTCACCGATGGCGACCTGCGCCGCCTGCTGGAAACCCCGCGCGACTGGCGCACCGTGCCGATGCACGAAGTCATGCACCGCAACCCGCGCTCGGTCGGCCCCGACCAGCTTGCCGTGGAAGCCGTCGAAGTGATGGAAACGCACCGCATCAACCAGTTGCTGGTGGTGGACGCCGCCGGCCTGCTGGTGGGCGCGCTGCACATCCACGACCTGACGCGCGCCAAGGTCATCTGACCCGCCCACGCCGCTGATGACCACCCCGGCCGATCCTGTCCACAGCAACATCGACGCGCGCTTTCCGCAGGCGATGGAACGCGCGGCGCGCGTGCGCCTGATGGTGTTCGACGTGGACGGCGTGCTGACCGACGGCCGCCTGCTGGTTGGCCCCGAGGGCGAGATCAGCAAGGCCTTCGACACGCTCGACGGCCACGGCATCAAGCTGCTGGCGCAGGCTGGCATCACGCCGGCCATCATCACCGGCCGACAATCCGAAATCGTGGCCTGGCGCGCCGGGGAACTCGGCATCGAACACTTGTACCAAGGCGTAGCCGACAAGCGCGAGGCCTTTGCCCATCTGCTGGCCGCCACCGAGTTGCAACCCGCCGACGCGGGCTACATGGGCGACGACTGGCCCGACCTGCCGGTGATGGCGCAGGTGGGCTTTGCCGCCTGCCCCGCCCAGGCCCACGTGGAACTGCGCAACCGCGCTCACTACGTCGCGCAAGCACCGGGCGGACGCGGCGCCGTGCGCGAAGTGGCCGACCTGATCCTCAAGGCGCAAGGCGCCTACGACGCCCTGCTCGCGCAACTGCTGCAGGTTCCGCAAACCTTCTGACCACATGGCCAGCGAACGCTCCCAACGCCTCTTCTCCTCCGTGCTGCAGATCATGCTGCGCGGGCTGCCGATCCTGTTGATGGCGATCGTCTGCGGCGTCACGTTCCTGCTTGTGCAGGTCAACACGCCGCAAACCGACGAAACCGCCACGCAGCCCAAGCGCCACGTCGCCGACTACACGATGGACGGCGTCTCGGCCACCGCGCTGGATGAGACCGGCGCCACCAAATACCGTTTCACCGGCGTCCACATGAACCACTATGAGGACGACCTGACCTACGACGTCACATTCCCGGCGCTGCGCGTGTATGCACCCGACCGGCCGCAGGTCACCGCCCGAGCGGACCTCGGCAAAATGAACGGCGACGGCACCATCATTGACCTGTACAACAACGCCAAGGTCATCCGCGCGCAAGGCCCCGATGCCCGCCAGGACCCGCTGATGACGGCTGACTCGACCTACTTCCAGGTGCTGCTCAACGACGATGTGGTTCGCACCGACAAACCCGTCGAACTGCATCGCGGGCCGTCCGTCATGAACGCCAACGGCCTTGTCTTCAGCAACGTGACGCGCCAAGTACAATTGCTGGGCAATGTGCGCGGCCGGATCGAAGGGCTGGGGGCCCCGAAGCCGTAGACTTCACCCCCACAGCTGAAAACGCCCATCGACCGCGCTCTTCTCTGACTTGATCTCCATGACTGATTCTCTCCGTGCTGCCGGCCTTGCCATCGTCGCTGCGCTGCTGCTTCCGGCCCTGCCCGCGCACGCCGAACGCGCCGACCGCGACAAGCCGCTCGTGCTGGAAGCCGACAACGCCAGCTACGACGATCTGAAGCAGGTGTACCACCTGACCGGCAACGTGGTGCTCACCAAGGGCACGATGGTGCTGCGCTCCGATGCCGCCGATCTGCGCACCGATCCGGAGGGCTACAACTACGCCGTGGCCACCTCCAAGCCGGGCAATCTGGCGTTCATCCGCCAGAAACGCGACAACGTCGACGAGTACATCCAGGGCTGGGGCGAGCGCATCGAATATGACGGCAAGCTGGAGGTCTCCAAGCTGATCAGCCGCGCCCGCATGGAGCGCCTGCAAGGCGCCACGCAACTCGACGAGATCCGCGGCGCAGTCATTACGTACGACGGTCAGAAGGAGTTCTACACCGCCTCGGGCGGCGCCGAGAACGCCACCTCTGCCAACCCGTCGGGCCGCGTGCGCGCCGTCCTGGCACCGCGCACCAGCACGCCTGCGACGCCTGCCCCCAAGCCCTGATCCGTACCGCCTTTTTCGTATTGCCTATGTCCGCCACCACCCTCGCCCCCAAAACCGCTGCGCCGCAGGCCACGACCTCCAGCACGCTGGTCGTTCGCCATCTGAAAAAGCGCTACGGCACGCGCACGGTGGTGAAGGACGTGTCGCTCGATGTGAAAAGCGGCGAGGTGGTCGGCCTGCTCGGCCCCAACGGCGCGGGCAAGACGACCTCGTTCTACATGATCGTCGGCTTGGTGGCGCTGGATGCGGGCGACATCGTGCTCGACGGCGAGCACATCAGCCGCCTGCCGATCCACCAGCGTGCGCGCATGGGCCTGTCGTACCTGCCGCAGGAAGCGTCGGTGTTCCGCAAGCTCAACGTGCAGGAAAACATCCGCGCCGTGCTGGAGTTGCAGGAGCAGGACGGCAAGAAGCTCACGCCCGCCGAAGTCAACCGCCGCCTCGACGCGCTTCTCGACGATCTGCAGATCGCCCACCTGCGCGACAACCCCGCGTTGTCGCTCTCGGGCGGTGAACGCCGACGTGTGGAGATTGCCCGCGCGCTGGCCTCGTCGCCGCGCTTCATCCTGCTCGATGAACCGTTTGCCGGCGTGGACCCGATTGCCGTGGGCGAAATCCAGCGCATCGTCAGCTTCCTGAAAGACCGCAACATCGGCGTGCTCATCACCGATCACAACGTGCGCGAAACGCTGGGCATCTGCGATCACGCCTACATCATCAGCGAAGGCACCGTGCTGGCCGCCGGCCAACCCGAGCAGATCATCGAAAACGAGGATGTGCGCAAGGTCTATCTGGGCGACAACTTCCGGATGTAAGCCGCGCCGCACGCCTACGCCGTAAGGACGGTCGGAGGGGCGTGGTAAGGGCGCACCTTAAAGCAAAATCCGTTCCATCGACTGGCGGTTGGGCATAGAATAGGCCGCATGAAACAGTCGCTCCAGCTCCGTCTCTCTCAGCACCTAGCGCTCACGCCGCAGTTGCAGCAGTCCATTCGGCTGCTGCAGTTGTCGACCATCGAACTGCAGCAGGAAGTTGAACAGGCACTGACCGAAAACCCGCTGCTGGAGCGGGAAAACGAGTGGCTCGACACCTCTGCGCGCATCGGTGCAGACGGCTCCGTCAACGCGCTGCAGAACAACAATGCCACCCCGCTGCCCACCGAGTCGCCGCCGCCATCGCCCAACGGCGCCGACAGCAGCGACGCCCCCGACAACAGCTACGAGAGCAACGACAGCGGCGCCGATTTCGACAGCGACTACGGCTCCGACCGCTCCGACTGGAGCCTCGACGATTTCGCCCGCAAGCCGCAATCCGACGAAGACGACCGAGCGCCCCTGCAATTGCGCGAAGCCGAGCCCAGCATGCGCGAGTTCCTCATGGAACAACTCGCACCGCTCAAGCTGTCGATGCGCGACAAGGGCCTCGTCATCTTCCTGATCGAATCGCTCGACGACGAAGGCTATCTCTCCGCCACGCTCGACGAGATCCTCGCCGATCTGCCCGCTGAACTCGAAGTCGAACTCGACGAGTTGCAAGCGGCGCTGCGCATGCTTCAAAGCTTTGATCCGCCCGGCATTGGTGCGCGGTCGGCGGCCGAGTGTCTGACGCTGCAACTCCAGCGGCTCGACTCACCGGCGAAGGCGCTTGCGCTCATCATCGTCAATCAGCATCTCGAGTTGCTGGCCGCACGCGACTACACGCGGTTGAAGAAGGCGCTCTCCGTCGATGAGCCTGCACTGAAAGCCGCGCATGAACTCATTCGTTCATTGACGCCGTTTCCAGGCCATGCGTTTGGTCGCGCCGACGCCGACTTCGTGGTGCCCGATGTCGTCGTGCGTAAAACCAGCGCAGGCTGGATGGCGCAACTGAACCCCGACGTCATGCCGCGTCTGCGCATCAACGACATGTACGCGCAAATTCTGCGCAGCAGCCGCGGTGAAGCGGGGGCCGCCAATCTGCAGCAGAAGCTGCAGGAAGCACGTTGGCTGATCAAGAATATTCAGCAGCGCTTCGACACGATCCTGCGTGTCTCGCAAGCGATTGTCGAGCGTCAAAAGAGCTTCTTCACGCACGGCGAAATCGCCATGCGCCCCTTGGTTTTGCGGGAAATAGCCGATACACTGGGTCTACACGAGTCCACGA
>JBCNQE010000002.1:0-596866 GCA_039592975.1 Ralstonia sp.
CGTTTGATCGTGCCACCAGGACGGGCAGTAAAGCGCTTGGAGGCGCTTTTCTTCGTCTTCATCTTCGGCATGGAACAACTCCGTTTTTGACATGAAGCCAGGTGGACGGCTGGCGCCGACACTTGCATGACCCGGACTCACTTGTTGTATCGCGGTGGGTGATGAAGCCCACCGCGTTTTCCGACGTTTCCGTCTGGAACCTGCTCAGCGCGGCCGGAATCGTCCGGCCACTGCTGCCTTACTTTTTCTTCTTGGGAGCCAACATCATCACTGCCTGGCGACCTTCCATCTTGGGCATCTGCTCAACCTGAGCGTATGGCTCTAGGTCAGTCCTGATTCGCTCCAGCATGCGCATGCCAAGTTCCTGGTGAGCCATCTCACGGCCCCGGAAGCGCAAGGTGACCTTGACACGATCCCCATCCTCATCCAGGAAACGCTGAGCGTTGCGGAGTTTGACATTGTAGTCACCGTCGTCGGTACCAGGACGAAACTTGACTTCCTTCACCAAGATGACCTTCTGCTTCAGCTTGGCTTCGTGGGCCTTCTTCTGCTCCTGATACTTGAACTTGCCGTAGTCCATCAGGCGGCAGACGGGCGGCTGCGCAGTCGGCGCGATCTCGACCAGATCGACGTCCTTTTCTTCTGCCAAACGCAGTGCGTCAAACAGTTTGACGATGCCGAGTGCTTCTCCATCAACCCCAGTCAGCCGAATTTCCGGCGCGCTGATTTCGCGGTTGATGCGGTGAGATTTATCGGTAGCGATGTTGAATGTCCTCAAAGAAGCAAAAAAACAGGCCGTGCCCAGCTCATGACTTGTTGGCGAGATCGTTCTTCAGTCGCTCAACGAACGCCGACAACGGCATGGAGCCTAGATCGACGTTGCCACGGGCACGCACGGCCACCTGATTTTCATCCCGTTCTTTGTCACCCACCACAACCTGGTAGGGGACCTTCTGGACGGAATGCTCGCGGATTTTATACCCAATCTTCTCGTTCCGCAAATCGACAACCGCCCTAAATCCTTGTTTTTGCAGGGATTGCACAACGGATTGTGCGTATTCGGCATGCGAATCGGTGATGCTCAGCACCGCGACCTGCACCGGCGAAAGCCACGTAGGCAGCGCACCAGCGTATTGCTCGATCAAGATACCGATAAAGCGCTCCAGGCTACCAACGATGGCCCGGTGCAACATGATCGGGCGATGGCGCGCGCCGTCTTCGCCGACAAACTCGGCGTCCAGGCGCTCCGGCAGGTTCGGATCGACCTGAATCGTGCCGCACTGCCACTGGCGACCGAGCGCATCTTTCAGCACATATTCGATCTTCGGGCCATAGAAAGCGCCCTCGCCCGGCAGGTATTCGAACTCACAACCCGAGGCACGCAAGCCCTCGGCCAGCGCCGCTTCGGCACGGTCCCAGCTTTCTTCGGAGCCGATGCGCTTTTCGGGGCGCGTCGACAACTTGTACAGAATTTCGGTAAAGCCGAAGTCCTTGTAGACCTTCTGCAGCAGCGTCGTGAAGGCCGTCACCTCGGCCTGAATCATGTCTTCGGTACAGAAGATATGGCCGTCATCCTGCGTGAAGCCGCGCACGCGCATGATGCCGTGCAAGCCGCCCGACGGCTCGTTGCGGTGGCAGGCGCCGAACTCGCCGAAGCGCAGCGGCAGATCGCGATAGCTCTTGATGCCCTGCTTGTAGATGAGGATGTGGCCGGGGCAGTTCATCGGCTTGAGCGCGTACTCGCGCTTCTCCGACTCCGTGATGAACATGTTCTCGCGGTACTTATCCCAGTGGCCGGTCTTCTCCCACAGCGACTTGTCGAGAATCTGCGGCCCCTTCACTTCCTGGTAGCCGTTTTCGCGGTACACGCGGCGCATGTATTGCTCGATCTCCTGCCACAACGTCCAGCCCTTGGGGTGCCAGAACACCATGCCGGGGGCGGTTTCGTCGATGTGGAACAAGTCAAGCTCGCGGCCCAGCTTGCGGTGGTCGCGCTTCTCGGCCTCTTCCAGCATGCGCAGGTAGGCTTCCTGGTCTTCCTTCTTGGCCCAGGCCGTGCCGTAGATGCGCTGGAGCATCTCGTTGTTGTGGTCGCCGCGCCAATAGGCGCCGGCCACCTTCATCAGCTTGAAGACCTTGAGCTTGCCGGTGGACGGCACGTGCGGGCCGCGGCACAGGTCAACGAAATTGCCTTCGCGGTACAGACCGATTTCCTGATCTTCCGGAATGGAGGCGATGATCTCCGCCTTGTACTTCTCGCCCATACCTTCGAACAGCTTGACGGCGTCGTTGCGGTTCCAGACTTCACGCGTGACCTTCTCGTCTTTCTTGGCGAGCTCGGTCATCTTCTTTTCGATGGCGACGAGGTCTTCCGGCGTGAAGGGGCGCTTGTAAGCGAAGTCGTAGTAGAAGCCGTTGTCGATGACCGGGCCGATGGTGACCTGCGCCTCCGGATACAGCTCCTTGACGGCATAGGCCAGCAAGTGCGCCGTGGAGTGGCGGATCACGTCGACGCCGTCGGCATCCTTGTCGGTGATGATGGCGAGCTTGGCGTCACGGTCGATCGTGTAGCTGGTGTCGACCATCTGGCCGTCCACGCGGCCAGCCAGCGCGGCCTTGGCCAGACCGGCACCGATGCTTTGCGCCACTTCAGCCACCGTCACCGGGCCGGGAAACTCGCGCCGGGAACCGTCCGGCAGGGTGATTGCGATCATGCTTGCTCCTGTGGAGTCACCGTCGCGCACTTCAGTGGTACGCGGCGATCGTCATTCTGTCGTGCGCCACGCCGGATTGGCATGGCAGGTTGTCGAATCAATGCTTCGAAGCGCTTTCAGCCTGATCGCCACGTATGACACGAAAACGCGGACGAAAAAAAACGCGGCCAAGGCCGCGTTTTCTTTTGCGCTGACTACCGCTTGGGCAGAGCACAAAGGGCTGGAACACAACCCCGCCGCACCTTGACTACTGTCGCTCCGAAGCGGTTGTAGTTCGCGGTGCTTGAATCATGCTTTGCCCTTCACTTCAGTTGTACGGGACAAACCCGAGGGATGACGGCTTGGACATCCTACCCGACGCGTCCTGCTAAATGCGTTGGTAGGCTCGATTGGACTCGAACCAACGACCCCCACCATGTCAAGGTGGTGCTCTAACCAGCTGAGCTACGAGCCTGCCGAAGAACAAGACTATACCGTCACTTGCGCCTGGCTGTCAACACCCCTTGCACTTCTTCTATCAAGGTTAGTGCGCGTTGCAGTTGTGTCGCCTCCGCCACCTCGGCGGTGAACTGCATTTTGGCGACGCCTTTGCTCGACAGCGTACGCACGCCCGTCACGTTGATCTTCTCGCGCGAGAGGATTTCCGAGATGTCGCGCAGCAGGCCCTGGCGGTCCAGCGCTTCGACCTGGATGTCGATCGGATAGACCGAATCGCTACGCTGGCCCCACTCCGTCTGGATCACACGGCCCGGTGCGCGCGCGGCGAGCTGCTGGAACGTCGAGCAGTTCTGTCGGTGGATCGACACCCCACGCCCGCGCGTGACAAACCCGACAATCGGGTCCGGTGGCGCGGGCTTGCAGCAGCGCGACATCTGCGTAAGCAGTGAATCCACGCCCACCACCAACACGCCACTCTTCGCGCCGCGCGCGACGCTGGTGGCCTTGCTCTTCTTGGTGATCGACGCCTCATCATCGACCGGCGCGGGCGGCGGTGCGCCGTCGGAGCGCAGCACGGCCTCGACGCGGCGCAGGCTGAGTTCGTCCTTGGCGACAACGGCGTACAGCTCGTCCGGCGTCTTGAAGCCGAGCTTGGCGGCCAGGTCTTCCAGATTGACGGCCGTCTTGCCTTCGCGCTGGAGCGTCTTGTCGATGAGCGCACGCCCCTGGGCCAGCGTTTCTTCCAGCTCAAGCGCATTGAACCAGGCGCGCACCTTCGTCTTGGCACGGCCGCTCGCCAAATAGCGCAGCTCAGGATTGAGCCAATCGCGCGACGGGCCGCCCTGTTTCACTGTGACGATCTCGACGGTCTGCCCATTTTTGAGCGGCGTGTTCAGCGGCACCATCGTCCCGTCGACGCGCGCACCGCGGCAGCGATGGCCGAGATCGCTGTGCAGGTAATAGGCGAAGTCGACCGGCGTGGCGCCTTGCGGCAAGGCGATCACGCGCGCCTGCGGCGTCAGCACGTAGATGTGGTCGTCCAGCTCGGTGTGCTTGAGCTGCTCCCAGGGGGAATCTTCGTGCGCGACGGTGTGTTCGGCGTCGTCCTTCCAGGCGAGGAGTTGACGCAGCCAGGCGATCTTCTCGTCGTAGCGCTCGCTGGCGGAAAACTGCCCGGCGTAGCCCTTGCTGCCGGCTTCCTTGTAGCGCCAGTGCGCGGCCACGCCGTACTCGGCGAAGTGGTGCATCTCGCGTGTGCGGATCTGCACCTCGAGCGCGCGGCCGTCATCGCCGATCACCACCGTGTGCAGCGACATGTAGCCGTTGGCCTTCGGGCGCGAGATGTAGTCATCGAACTCCTTCGGGATCGGTTGCCACATGTGGTGCACGAAGCCGAGCACGGTGTAGCAATCCTTGATGTCGTCGACGATTACGCGGAAGGCACGCACATCGTACAGATCAGCAAAGTCGAGTTCCTTGCCGCGCATCTTTTTCCAGATGCTGTAGATGTGCTTGGGTCGGCCGCTCACCTCGGCCTGGATACCGGCGTCGTGCAGCGTCTTCTGCAGTTGCGCGATGGCCTCGCCGATGAACTTCTCGCGTTCGATACGCTTTTCATCGAGCAGGCGGGCGATGCGCTTGTAGGTGTCGGGGTCTTCAAAGCGGAAGCCGAGGTCTTCCAGCTCCCACTTGAGTTGCCAGATGCCCAGGCGGTTGGCCAGCGGCGCGTAGATATCGAGCGTCTCGCGCGCCATGCCTTCCGGTGCGGGCCGCTTGGTCTGCGCGAGCCAACGCAACGATTGCAGCCGCGATGCCAACCGGATCAGCACCACGCGGATGTCCTGCGCAAACGCCAGCAGCATCTTGCGCAGCGCCTCGACTTGCGCGCGGCGCGCCTCGGCTTCGTTCTTGCGCGTGACGCTGGCGTCCGTCGGGCCGGCCAGGCCGGCAATCGCACCGATGCGCAGCAGTTGCCGCACGTCATGCACGAGCTTGACGACCTCGGCGCCAAACATGGGTTCGAGCGCCTTCTCGTTGTCCAGCGCCAATGTGGGCAATAGAAACAGCGCTGCCGCCTGCAACGCAGGCGTATCGACGCGCAGCCCTTCGAGAATGGCCACCGTGCCGCGCGCGTGCGACTCCAGCGGCTCGCCGGTCAGCGTGATTTTGTCTGCAGCGTTGGCGGCCAGATAGTCGACCGCGCGAGCGACCTGCTCCGCTGCTGAGGTTGCCACCTGCCCGGCCCCGTCGGCCGGCCGGTCGGTCTTGTTCTCCATGATGCTTCCTGCTTGCCGTCTTGCCTGTTTCCTGCCTGTTGCGCGACGGGCTCAGCTCTTCAGCGCAGCCGTCACGACGATTTCGATGCGGTACTTCGGGTTGGCCAGCGCGGCCTCGACCGTGGCGCGCGGCGGCGAGTTCTTGGAATCGGCAGCGACCCACTGGTCCCACACCTTGTTCATCTCGCCGATCTCGCCGATGTCCTTCAGGAAGATCTGGCACATCAGGATGCGCGTCTTGTCGCTGCCGTTGGCGGCCAGCACGCGGTCGATGATGCCGAGCACTTCAGCCGTCTGCTCGGCAATACCGGCGTCCAGCGTGGTCTCCGGCACCTGTCCGGCGACATAGACAACACCGTTGTAGACGGCGGCGTCGGAATAGCGATGTTCGACGTTGTAACGCTTCAGTTCAGTGCTCATGTTGCAAAATCAAATGGGGGCAAATAAACGGTCATTGACCGAGGAAGAACTTGCGGGCGATCGCCACCTGATCCGGCTGGATGAAGGTCGGCGCATGGCCCACGTCAGGAATTTCCACCGTATCCACGTGCTGGCCGCGCTGCATCATCGCCTCGACGGTCTCGCGCGTGAGCAGGTCGGATTGCGCACCGCGCACGATCAGCACCTCACCAGGAATCGCCTCGAACAGTTTCCACAGCATGGCCTCGCCAGCGGCGATCGCCTCGGGCGTGGCGCTCTTGAACGGCTCGGCCAGACGCGGATCGTAATGCAGAATCCATTCGCCGCCCTGCGGTTTCAGGATCGCGGTATTCAACTCGCGCCACTGTTCCGGCGTGTGCGGCCCGAACGACGTGCTGATGGTCTTGAGGTACGCCAGCCCTTCGTCGAAGGTCTTGAAGCGGACGCCCAGGCCAAGATACGCCCCGATACGCGTCAACGACGATTCCGTCACGCGCGGGCCGACATCGTTAAGCAGCAGCTTGCGGATCGGCGACTTCGGCAAGCCGGCCAAGCTCATGCCGATCAGCCCGCCCATCGAGGTACCGAACCAATCGACCGATTCCACATTCAGGCGCGCCAACAACGTCACCATGTCAGACACGTACTGCGGAATGACATAGCCCTTCGGATCCACCAGCCAGTCAGAGCGCCCCCGACCGACCACATCGGGGCAGATGACGCGGTAATCGTTGCACAGCGCTTGCGCCAGCACGTCGAAGTCGCGCCCGGTGCGCGAGAGACCATGCACGCAGACCAGCACACGCGGATTCTGCGGATCGCCCCACTCGTGATACGCCATCCGATGCAAGCCGGATGGGCTCAGGCACTGCACGAAGGCAAGGCGCGGCGAAACAGGCATGGACATCTCCTACACGTGAACAACGGCGAGAGAACAAAGCCTGATTGTACGCGGGCCCGCGAGCATGCGGCGGCGCAACAGACCAGCCTGCTCGCCGGCAACAAAAAAGCCCCGCTGCATGGAACTGCAGCGGGGCTTTGCGGACGCAGGTTTCGCTTACTGTGCGACCCAGCCGCCATCCATGTTCCAGGCTACGCCGCGCACCTGTTCGGCGGCATCGCTGCACAGGAACACCGCCAGCGCACCGAGCTGGTCGGGCGTGACGAATTCGCCGGAGGGCTGCTTTTCCATCAGCAGTTCCTTCTTGGCCTGCAGCGCGGGAATGCCTTCCTTCTCGGCGCGCGCATCGATCTGCTTCTGCACCAGCGGCGTCAGCACCCAGCCCGGGCAGATGGCGTTGGACGTGATGCCCGTCTGCGCCGTCTCCAGCGCCACCGACTTGGTGAAGCCGACGATGCCATGCTTGGCCGCCACATACGCCGACTTCTGCGCCGACGCCACCAGCCCGTGCGCCGAAGCGATGTTGATGATGCGGCCCCAGTTTTTCTTCTTCATGCCCGGCACGGCCAGCCGCGTGGTGTGGAAGGCCGAGGTCAGGTTGATAGCGATGATGGCGTCCCAACGCTCGGTCGGGAAATCTTCCACGTTGGCCACGTACTGGATGCCGGCATTGTTGACGAGGATGTCCACGCCGCCGAATTCAGCATCCGCGTAGGCGAACATCGCTTCAATTTCCGCCGGCTTGCTCATGTCGGCACCGTGGTAGCCGACGCGGATGGCGTTCTTGCCAGCGGCTGTGATCTCGGCCTTGGGCGCTTCCACGTCACCAAAGCCATTCATGATGATGTTGGCCCCCTGCGCGGCCAGCGCGCAGGCAATGCCCAGACCAATCCCGCTGGTCGAGCCCGTCACGAGGGCGGTTTTTCCTTGCAGCATGCGTATCTCCGGATTACAGCAAGTTGACGCCAGTCTTGGCCTGAATCTCTTCACGCGACACGCCCGGCGCGGTTTCGACCAGACGCAGGCCCTGCTCCGTCACGTCGATCACGCCGAGGTCCGTAATGATGCGATCGACCACGCCCACGCCCGTCAGGGGCAGCGTGCACTTGGGCAGAATCTTCAGGTCTTCGGTGCCATCCTTCTTCTTGGCAACGTGCTCCATCAGCACGATCACGCGCTTGACGCCGGCCACGAGGTCCATCGCGCCGCCCATGCCCTTGACCATCTTGCCGGGGATCATCCAGTTGGCCAAATCGCCCTGCTCGCTCACCTGCATGGCGCCGAGAATCGACAGGTTGATCTTGCCGCCGCGGATCATCGCAAAGCTCTGGTCGCTGCCGAAGATGGCGCTGCCCGGCAGCGTGGTCACGGTCTGCTTGCCGGCGTTGATGAGGTCGGCGTCCACTTCGTCTTCCGTGGGGAACGGGCCAATGCCCAGCATGCCGTTTTCACTCTGCAGCCAGACTTCCTTGTCGCCCGTATGGTTGGCCACCAGCGTGGGGATGCCGATGCCGAGGTTGACGTAGAAACCGTCTTGCAATTCCTGGGCAGCGCGCGCCGCCATTTGGTCTTGAGTCCAGGCCATGTCGGTCTCCTTAGTTGGCTGCTCGGATGGTGCGCTTTTCGATGCGCTTCTCGGGCGTGGCATTCAGCACGATGCGGTGCACGTAGATGCCAGGCAAGTGGATGTCGTCCGGTGCCAACTCGCCCACTTCCACGATCTTCTCCACCTCGACGATGCAAATCTTGCCGGCGGTAGCTGCAGCCGGGTTGAAGTTGCGTGCGGTCAGGTTGAAACGCAGGTTGCCGGACTTGTCCGCCACGGCCGCCTTGACCAGCGACACGTCGGGCACCAGCGAGCGCTCCATGACGTACGTTTCGCCGTCGAACTCGCGCAGCTCCTTGCCCTCGGCCACCATCGTGCCGACACCGGTCTTGGTGAAGAACGCCGGGATGCCCGCGCCGCCAGCGCGCAGCTTTTCGGCCAACGTGCCTTGCGGCGTGAATTCCAGCTCAAGTTCGCCGGCCAGGTACTGGCGCTCGAACTCCTTGTTCTCGCCCACGTAGGACGAAATCATCTTCTTGATCTGGCGGGTTTCCAGCAGCAGGCCCAGGCCGAAACCATCGACGCCCGCGTTATTGGAGATGCAGGTGAGATTTTTGACGCCCGAATCGCGCAATGCGCCGATCAGCGCCTCGGGAATACCGCACAGACCGAAACCGCCCACGGCGATTGTCTGGCCGTCTTTCACGACGCCCGCGAGCGCCTCGCTGGCGCTGGCGAAGATTTTGTTCATGCGTGCTCCTTCCTTGGTGGTCCAACGGATCCGGCTGAGTTTTGACCGCGCACAGAGTTGGGGTTTGTGCGGTGCGGCGCCGGAAAATTGTAACGGTACAATTTGGCGAGAATACGCAAGCGTCACGCAACGCAGCAATACGTACGACTACATAAGGCCCATTCCTAGCTCTAGACGCCCATGACAGCACTTGATTACCAGACCGCGTTCCAGCTTGCCCCGGTCGGCATGGTGATGTCACGTGAGCGCGTGATGGTCGACGTCAATGACGAAGCTGCGCGCATCTTCGGCCACGCGCGCACGACCATGATTGGCCAGTCGTTCGAACTGCTCTACCCCACGCATGACGAGTACGAACGCACCGGCGCACGCATCGTGCCCATCATGGGCGCGCGCGGCAGCTATTCGGATGAGCGCATCATGAAGCGCGCCAACGGCGAGCTGTTCTGGTGCCACGTGACGGGCCGCGCGCTCGATCGCACCAAGCCGCTGGGTGAAGGCATCTGGACGTTTGAGGACCTATCCGCGCACCGGCCGGTCACGGCGGCGCTCACGCCACGCGAGCGCGACATCGCCGCGCAGCTGGTGGAAGGCAAGACCAGCAAGCAGATCGGCAAGCAACTGGAGATCAGCCCGCGCACGGTGGAAATCTATCGCGCGCGGCTGATGAAGAAATACGCCGCCAACACGTCGCTGGAGCTTGTGCAGCGGCTGATGGGGCATTGAGCCGCAGGCGCGTTACACCATCCCGTCGTCGGCGTTGATGATGGCGCCGTTGATGAAATCCGATTGGTCCGACGCCAGCAGCAAAATCAACCCATCCAGGTCTTCCGGCTTGCCGACGCGCTTGCGCGGCAGCATCTGCACGAGCTTCTGGCCGGCTTCCGTTTCCCAGTGATGGTGATTGATTTCGGTATCGATATAGCCCGGACAGATGGCGTTCGTGTTGATGCCCAGTCGCCCCCACTCCAGCGCCATGGCCTTGGTCATGTGCACCACAGCGGCCTTACTCATGCAGTACACGCCGATTTGCGACAACACCTTCAACCCCGCCACCGAAGCGATATTGATGATGCGCGATTGCGGCAGCGGCGAGCCGTTCTTCTCCGCGCCCTTGGCCCGCGCAATCATGCGCTTGGCGGTTTCCTGCGCGACAAAAAAGGCGCCACGCGTATTGGTATCGAAGATGAAATCGAAGTCATCCGGCGTCACGTCCACCATGCGCTGCGTGGTCGAAACACCCGAGTTGTTGACGAGGATGTCGATCGTGCCGGCTTCCGTTTCAGCATGGGCGATGGCGGAGCGAATGCTGTCCGGATCGGTGACGTCCAGGCGGACAACGTGGGCGCTGCCGCCCTTCGATTCGATGTCGGCACGCAGCTCCTTCAGCCGCTCGACACGGCGCGAGGCCAGCACGACCTTGGCGCCCGCCGCGGCCAGCGTATGCGCGAACCGCGCGCCCAGGCCGCTGGAAGCCCCTGTGATCAGCGCAACCTTGCCTTCCAGATTGATCGACAAGCCCATGATGCGTGTTCCCCGTGTGTTGGTTTGACAGCCACCGTATCGCTCGCAAGCGATCCCGGCACGTGATTTCGGCGCAGCTTAGCAAAAAATCGAACGATCGTTCAGAAAATTCTCTTGCCGCATCCGGGCGCCTCCCGGACAATGCGGAAAATTCTAATGCAGCAATCCGCGCTTCTGTCCCATAAGCCAATAAGCAAACTCCCCAAAGCAGCGAAGAGACACTTATGAACCAGCAGCAGCTCCTCGAACAATACGGCCCGCGAGAGTCCATGGAGTATGACGTCGTGATCGTCGGCGGCGGTCCTGCCGGCCTGGCGACTGCGATCCGCATCAAGCAACGGGCCGCCGAGACCGGCAAGGATGTCTCGGTGGTGGTCCTGGAAAAAGGCTCCGAACCCGGTGCACACATCCTTTCCGGCGCGGTGATGGACCCGCGCGCCATCACCGAATTGCTCCCGAACTGGAAGGCCGACGGCGCCCCGCTCAACCAGGCGGTAACCGGCGACGACGTGCTCTTCCTGAGCGAAACCGGCTCGAAGCGTACACCTGACTGGCTGGTGCCGCGCAACTTCCACAACCACGGCTGCTACGTCATCTCGCTGTCGAACGTGGTCAAGTGGATGGCCACGCAGGCCGAAGCGCTGGGCGTGGAAATCTTCCCAGGATTTGCTGCTGCGGAAGTGCTGTACGACGACAAAGGTGCCGTGCGTGGTGTCGCCACCGGCAACATGGGTATCGGCAAGGACGGTGAGCCGACGGAGAACTTCCAGCTCGGCATGGAGCTGCTCGGCAAGTACACGATCTTTGCCGAAGGCGCGCGTGGCCACCTGGGCCGCCAGCTTTTGGAAAAATTCAAGCTCAACGCCGGCAAAGACCCGCAGACCTTCGCCATCGGCATCAAGGAACTCTGGGAAATCGATCCGGCCAAGGCCAAGCCCGGCTTGGTGGTGCACACCGCCGGCTGGCCGATGGAAGACGACACCTTCGGCGGCGGCTTCCTGTATCACCTGGAAGACAACAAGGTCACGCTCGGCTTCGTCATCGGCCTGGACTACAAGAACCCGTGGATGAGCCCGTTCGAAGAGATGCAGCGTTGGAAGGCCCATCCGGCCATTCGCGCGCACATTGAGGGCGGCAAGCGCATCGGCTACGGTGCCCGCGCGATCAACAACGGTACGCCGCAGGCGCTGCCCAAAACGGTGTTCCCAGGCGGCGCGCTGGTCGGCTGCGATGCCGGTTACCTGAATGCCGCGCGCATCAAGGGCAGCCACGCGGCCATCAAGAGCGGCATGATGTGCGGCGAAGCCGTGTTCGATGCGGTGACAGCCGGCCGCTCGGCCGATGAGTTGACTGCCTACCCCGCCGCCTTCGAACAAAGCTGGCTGAAGGAAGAGCTGGACCAGTCGCGCAACTTCAAGCTGTGGTTCAAGAAGAGCCCGACGCTGGGCAAGATCATGACCGGCATCGAGCAGTGGCTGCTGCCGAAAATCGGTATCAGCAACCCGCCTTGGACGCTGCATGGCACGAAGTCGGATAACCAGTCGCTCAAGCCGGCAGCGGAGTGCGAGAAGATTGCGTATCCGAAACCGGACGGCACGATCACGTTCGACCGGCTCTCGTCGGTGTTCATCTCGAACACGAACCATGAAGAGAACCAGCCCGCGCACCTGACGCTGAAGGACCCGACGGTTCCGACGCGCATCAACTTGGCGCAGTTTGCGGGCCCCGAGCAGCGCTACTGCCCGGCCGGCGTGTACGAGTTCGTGAAGAACGACGAAGGCACGGAGCGCCTGCAGATCAACGCGCAGAACTGCGTGCACTGCAAGACGTGCGACATCAAGGACCCGACGCAGAACATCGTGTGGGTCACGCCGGAAGGCGGTGGCGGCCCGAACTACGTCGGCATGTAATTTGGCCAAATCGCGGGCAAGCGCCCAACAAAAAAGCGCGTCATCGAACGCGCTTTTTTGTTGCCTATGTCAATCTGCTTACGACGCCTTTGCAGGGATGGCCGGCGTCTCCACCGACACGTCGCCGCATTGCGCACGATGGCGCAGCGCGTGGTCGATCAGCACCAGCGCCAGCAGCGCCTCGGCGATCGGCGTGGCGCGGATGCCCACGCACGGATCGTGGCGGCCGAAGGTTTCCACCATGGCCGGATCACCCGCCTTGTCGATCGAACGACGCGGCGTGCGAATGCTCGACGTCGGCTTGATCGCCAGCGAGACGGAAATGTCCTGCCCCGTCGAAATGCCACCGAGGATGCCGCCGGCGTTGTTGCCGACAAAGCCATCCGGTGTCAGCTCATCGCCGTGCTCGGAACCGCGCTGGGCCACGGCATGGAAGCCGGCGCCGATCTCGACGCCCTTCACCGCGTTCAAGCCCATCATGGCGTGAGCGATATCGGCATCGAGGCGATCAAACAGCGGCTCGCCCCAGCCGACTGGCACGCCAGTCGCTACCACTTCGATGCGTGCACCAACGGAATCGCCGTCCTTGCGCAGCGCATCCATGTAGGTTTCCAGCTCGGGAATGATCTCGGCATTCGGTGCGAAGAACGGGTTGTTCGGCACCTCGTTCCAGTCCATGAATGGAATCTGGATATCGCCGAGCTGCGACATGAAGCCGTGGATTTCCACACCAAACTTTTCGCGCAGCCATTTCTTGGCAACGGCGCCTGCAGCCACCGTCGGTGCCGTCAACCGTGCCGACGAGCGGCCACCGCCGCGTGGGTCGCGGATGCCGTATTTGTGCCAGTAGGTGTAGTCAGCGTGGCCGGGGCGGAAGGTCTCGGCGATGTTGCTGTAGTCCTTGCTGCGCTGGTCGGTATTGCGGATCAGCAGGCAGATGGGGGTGCCAGTGGTCTTGCCCTCGTACACGCCGGAGAGGATTTCGACGACGTCGTCTTCCTTGCGCTGCGTGACGTGGCGCGAGGTGCCGGGCTTGCGGCGGTCCAGATCGGGCTGAATGTCTTCTGCGGACAGCGCCATGCCTGGCGGGCAGCCGTCGATGACGGCGCCGATGGCCGGGCCATGCGACTCGCCGAAGGTGGTAACGGAAAACAGCAGGCCCAGGGTATTGCCAGACATGATCGTGCTCGCGATTGTGCGCAGGAGAGCGCCGCGAGGGCCGCGGCGCGAAACATCAGGAAACCGCTATTGTAAGCCGTTCAATCAGCTGCCAATGCCAAGCAATTCAACTTCAAAGTTCAGCGTGGAATTGGGCGGAATCGTGCCGGGCACGCCGCGCTCGCCGTAAGCCGTCGCCGCCGGGCAGGTCAGCTTGGCTTTGCCACCGACTTGCATCTTCTGCACGCCTTCGGTCCAGCACGGAATCACGCGGTTCAGCGGGAACGAGATGGGCTGGCCGCGCTTGTACGAGCTGTCGAACTCTTTGCCGTCTGTGAGCGTGCCACGGTAGTGCACCTTGACCGTATCGCTGGCCTTGGGCGACGGGCCCGTGCCCTTGGTCAGCGTCTGGACGACAACACCTGAGGGCAAGGTTTCGCTCGACGGCGCAGCGGCTTGCGCGCCAACAGCAGCCAGGGCAAACGACGAAGCACACAGCAGCAGGGAAAGGCGTTTCATAAGCGGATGCCAAAAGAGTTGAGGAGCCGGCAGTGTATCGAATTGCGCGGCGGTTAATGGTGATTAACGGCGCTCGCCGCGCAATGCCAGCACAGCGGCCTGCAAGCCTTCGGGCGACACCGCATGCGCCGGCACCGGCGTACCGATGCACAGCTCCAGCTTGTTCAGGATGCCGCGCCGGAACGGGCGCGTCATGGCTGGGCCGCCGTGGCGCGAGAAGAAGCTGCCCCACAGGCCGCGCAGCGCCATCGGCACCACCGGCACCGGCGTACGCTCGACAATGCGGCGCACGCCCTCCTTGAACGGGTTCATTTCGCCCGTGGCGGTGATCTTCCCCTCGGGGAAGATGCAGACGACCTCGCCCTCCGCCAGCGCGGCGGCAATGCTGTCGTAGGCGCGCTTGAGCATCTCCGGGTCTTCGTGCGCTGGCGCAATGGGAATCGCCTTGACCGTGCGGAAGAACCACGACAGCACCGGCACCTTGAAGATGCGGTGGTCCATCACAAAGCGGACCGGCCTGCGCACAAAGGCACCGACCACCACCGCGTCGACAAAGCTCACGTGGTTGCAGACCAGTAGGCACGGGCCCTCATCCGGAATCTGGTCGGCGCCCTCCACTTTCACGCGGTAGACGGTATGGATCAGCAACCACATCACGAAGCGGATCAGGAACTCCGGCACCAGCGTGTAAATGTAGATCGCCACCACCGCGTTCAGAATGCCCGTCACGAGGAACAACTGCGGGATCGTGAACCCGGCGCGCGTGAGCACCACCGCCAGCACCGCCGAGGCGATCATGAACAGCGCATTGAGGATGTTGTTGGCGGCAATGATGCGCGCACGGTGCGTCGGCTCGCAGCGGCTCTGGATCAACGCGTACAGCGGCACGCTATAGAACCCGCCGAACATCGCCAGCAAGAACAGATCGGCCAGCACGCGCCAGTGGCGATGGTTCTGCAAGAAGCCCGAAATGCCCGTCAGCACATCGTGGGCGACCAGTGCCTCTGCATGGGAAGCGAAATACAGATCCACCGCAAACACCGTCATGCCGATCGAGCCAAACGGCACGAGGCCAATTTCCACCGTGCGACCCGAAAGCTTTTCACACAGCATCGACCCGAGCCCGATGCCGATGGAAAACACCGCCAGCAGCAGCGTCACCACATTCTGATCGCCGCCGAGCACGTTGCGCGCAAAGGCAAAGAATGACGTCAGGAACGTCGCGCCAACAAACCACAGCCACGAGATGCCCATCAGGCTCAGGAACACCGCGCGCTGGTTGCTCGCTAGTTTGAGGTTGCGCCAGGTCTCGGAGATCGGGTTCCAGTTGATGCGCAAGTCCGGCTGCGACGCCGGCGACACCGGCACACCACGCGCCGTCAGCCAGCCGCTCACTGCGATGATGATGCAGGCGATGCCGGTGAGCGTCGGGCCAATCAGGTCACCGTTGCGCGTGAAGTTGGCCAGCTCGCCGCCACCAATGGTGCCGACCAGGATGGCGACAAACGTGCCCATCTCCACCAGCCCGTTGCCACCCACCAGTTCGGACGATTGCAGATGCTGCGGCAGATAGGCGTACTTGACCGGCCCAAACAGCGTCGAATGCACGCCCATCAGGAAGGTGCAGAGGTACAGCAGTTCGACGTGGCGCAGCGCAAACCCTGCGCAGCCGATCACCATGATGGCAATTTCCAGCGTCTTCACCAGACGAATCAGCCGCGCTTTGTCCATGCGGTCGGCAATCTGCCCGCTGGTGGCCGACAGCAGCACGAACGGCGCAATGAAGATGGCCGAGATCAGGAACGCTGCCGAGGCGGGGTCCACATTGCCGAACAGCGCGGCGTGGTACGTGACCAGCGAGGAAAACGCCACCTTGAAAACGTTATCGTTCATGGCCCCGAGAAACTGGGTCCAGAAGAATGGGGCAAAACGACGTTGCTTCAGCAGGGAAAACTGGCTCGATTGGCTCATCGGCAGAGGATTAAGGATTCAACAAAAAACCCGCTCGCAGCGGCGGGCGGGTTCTGGCGGGTGGCGAAGAAACGCGGCGGATCAGTCTTCGTTAGCCTTTTCTTCCGGCCAATCGCGGATGTACGCCTTGAGCATCTTGTTTTCGAAACTTTGATCTTCGAGCACGGCCTTGGCCACGTCGTAGAACGAGATCACACCCATCAGCGTGCGGCTGTCGAGTACCGGCAGGTAGCGCACATGGTGCTCCAGCATGATGCGGCGCACTTCGTTGACTTCGGTTTCGGGCGTGCAGGTGACGGGGTGGTCGTCCATCACCTTGCGGATGGTGGTGCCGTCGCCCACCGAACCGTGGTTCTTGGCAACGACCTTGATGATTTCGCGGAAGGTCAGCATGCCGACCAGCTCGCCGTACTCCATGACGACAAGCGAGCCGATGTCTTTTTCCGCCATCGTCTGCACCGCCACCTGAAGCTTGGTTTCCGGGGCCACGGTGTAGAGCGTGTTGCCCTTCACGTGAAGAATATCGCTGACTTTCATAGTGCGTCTCCCAGGGTATCGGGGTGCCGGTCTGCCGGGGGGCGACCGCGCGCGGGTTGTGGTTATGGTTGTGTTTCGATCCTAGCCCAAACCGGATCGCTTCGACAAGCATGCAGCGCAGAAAAAACCTGTCAAAAACCGCGCCCGCTCGGCGTTTGCCCGAGATGCACCGCAACAGGGAGCAGTGCTAGCATGCCCCGTCCAAACCCGCTTCCGCTCCCTTTCTGGGGGCTTGAATCCATGTCCAAAGCCCGCTTCGATACGCTGGCCCTGCATGCCGGCGCCGCGCCCGACCCCGCCACGGGCGCGCGCGCCACGCCCATCCACCTGACCACGTCGTTCGTGTTCCGCGACAGCGAACATGCGGCGTCATTGTTCAACATGGAACGTGCGGGGCACGTGTACTCGCGCATTTCCAATCCAACCGTCGCCGCATTTGAAGAGCGCATGGCCGCGCTGGAAAACGGTGTAGGTGCCATTGCCACGGCGTCTGGCCAGGCGGCGCTGCACCTGGCCATCGTCACGTTGATGGGCGCCGGCTCGCATATCGTCGCCTCGTCAGCGCTGTACGGCGGCTCGCACAACCTGCTGCATTACACGCTGCGCCGCTTCGGTATCGACACAACCTTCGTCAAACCGGGCGACATCGACGGCTGGCGCGCGGCCATCCGCCCGAACACGCGACTGCTGTTTGGCGAGACGCTTGGCAACCTGGGGCTGGATGTGCTCGACATCCCGACCGTGGCATCGATTGCGCATGACGCGGGTGTGCCCTTGCTGGTGGATTCGACCTTCACCACGCCGTGGCTGTTGC
The DNA here is from genome assembly GCA_039592975.1 of Ralstonia sp. Lineage (GTDB taxonomy): Bacteria > Pseudomonadota > Gammaproteobacteria > Burkholderiales > Burkholderiaceae > Ralstonia. The sequence goes on from JBCNQE010000002.1 coordinate 17,480, forward strand.
AGCCCTTTGCACACGGTGCGGATCTCGTCTACCACTCGGCCACCAAGTTCCTCGGTGGTCACGGCACGACCATCGGCGGTGTGCTGGTGGACGGCGGCACGTTCGACTACGTGGCCGCCGGCAAACACCCCGAGTTGACCGAACCGTATGCGGGCTTCCACGACATGGTGTTTGCCGAAGAAAGCACCGTTGCGCCGTTCCTGCTGCGCGCACGACGCGAGGGCCTGCGCGACTTCGGCGCCTGTATGAACCCGATGGCAGCATGGCAATTGCTGCAGGGCATCGAAACGCTGCCGCTGCGCATGGCGCGGCACGTGGACAACGCCCGCCGCATCGTAGCGTTCCTGGCGAGCCATCCGATGGTGGCATCCGTCGCCTACCCCGAGCTGGAATCGCACCCCGACCACGCGTTGGCCAAGCGCCTGCTGCCGCGCGGCTGCGGCGCCGTGTTCAGCTTCGACCTCAAAGGCGATCGGCGTGCCGGCCAGCAGTTCATCGAATCGCTCGGCCTGTTCTCGCACCTGGCCAACGTGGGCGATGCGCGCTCGCTGGTCATTCATCCGGCATCGACCACGCACTTCCGCATGGACGCCAACGCGCTGGCCGCAGCCGGCATCAGCGAAGGCACGATCCGCCTGTCGATTGGCCTGGAAGACGCTGATGACCTGATCGACGATCTCAAGCGCGGCCTGAAAGCCGCCGAGCGCGCGATGTCCGCCGCGCCCGGCAAAGCCGCCGCCAACGCAACGGGAGCCCGCTGATGGAATGGACCGTACAAGGCAATCGCGCCTATGCCTACACCGGCGGCAAGCCGTTCAACGCGGAACTGCCGTGCGTGGTGTTCGTGCATGGCGCGCAGAACGATCATTCCGTCTGGGGGCTGCAGAGCCGCTGGTTTGCGCACCATGGTTTCAGCGTGCTGGCAGTGGATCTGCCCGGGCACGGGCGTAGCGCCGGCGCCCCGCTGCAGACCGTGGAAGCCATGGCCGACTGGATCATGGCGCTCGTGCAGGCGACCGGTGTGACGCAGCCGGTGATGGTGGTGGGCCACAGCATGGGCTCGCTGATTGCGCTGGAGTGCGCCGCACGCTACGTCGAGCGCGTGCGCCGCATCGCGCTGGTAGCAACTGCGTGGCCGATGAAGGTGTCGGATGCCCTGCTGGATGCTGCGCTCAACGACACGGCCAGCGCTATCGATATGGTGAATGTCTGGTCGCATTCCAGCCTTGCCAACAAGCCCTCTTCGCCAGGGCCGGGCTTCTGGATGCACGGCGGCAGCCAACGGCTGATGGAGCGCGTTGCACGCGGCACCGATGCGCCCGTCTTCCACACGGATTTTTCTGCGTGCAACGCCTATGCGCGCGGCGCCGAAGCCATGGCTGCCGTGAAGTGCCCGTCACTCGTGATCGTGGGCGAGAAAGACCAGATGACGCCCGCGAAAGCCGGCCGGCAGGTTGCAGCGGGGTTGGCCAACAGCCGCGTGGTCGGCCTGCCCGGCGGGCACGCCATCATGGGAGAATGTCCCGACGGCACGCTCGATGCGCTGATTGCCTTTGCGCGCGAACGCGAGCCCGCCGCCGCGTAGCCGCCCACGCCGCAACAGGAGACGCATCATGGCCACCACCGACACCCCTCACTTCGGCAGCTTCGCCGAGTTCTATCCATACTACCTGAGCGAGCACCAGGACCGCACCTGCCGGCGCCTGCATTTTGCGGGCTCGACGGTGGCACTGGTGTGCCTGATCGTGCTGGTCTTGACCGGCAACCTGTGGTGGCTACTGGGCGCGGTCGTGAGCGGCTATGCCTTTGCGTGGGTGGGGCACTTCGGGTTCGAGAAGAACCGGCCCGCCACCTTCCGCCACCCCATCTATAGCCTCATGGGCGACTGGGTGATGTACCGCGACATCTGGGTCGGAAAGATTCCGTTCTGAGCCGTCAGGCGGTGGCCTCGGCGGATGCCGGTGCGGCAGCGGCTTGGGCTGCGGCGCTCACGCCGCGCTCGCCAGAAGCGAAGACGGCTTCCAGCGTGGCGTCGAGCGCCGGATTGTGCAATCGATCCACCAGCCCGCGTGTGTCACCCAAATGGCGCGCCAAGGCGGTGCGAGGCAAGCGCGGCAGATTCAGCACAAGCCTTTCATACAGGGGGCGCAGCGTGGTCGTGTGGGCATCGCACAGCAGTGCCCAGTGCGCTTCGCCGCGATCCTGCTGCAGCTTACCCACCAGGTGCAGCGCCTTCAGCTTGGTAAGCAGATCGGAGAGGTAGTCCGCTTCAAGTTGCAGGCGTCGGCCGATTTCCTGCTCGGCCACCGTGCGCGGGGCCTGTTCGCGTGCGCGGTACAGCAGCAGCAGAATGCCCAGCGCATCAAAAAATTCGCTGCCCGGGAACGTGCGCCGCTGCCAGTAGCCCTGGCGGATGATTGGCAGTGTCGAAGCAATCGTGGCGCCCAGCAGCGTAACCAGCCAGCTCACGTAGATCCAGGTCAGAAAGATGGGCAGCGTGGCAAACGCACCGTAGACGGCGGTGTATGTGGGAATGTGCGCAACGTAAGCACCAAAGACTCGCTTGGCGATTTCAAATGCGCCAGCAGCAATGAGCCCCGCCACGAAAGCATCGCGCCGATCCACATTGGTGTTCGGCACAAACACGTAGAGCATCGCAAACGCAATCGCCGACAGCAGAATCGGCACCATGCCGACAATCACGCCGAGCCCGAACGGCAACTTGTGCACATAGCCCGCCGAAATCGACACCAGATACGAGCTGACCGACAGGCTCGCGCCAATCAGCACCGGACCAAAGCTCACCAGCGCCCAGAACACCAGCACACGCTGCGCCAGCGGCCGCCGATGGCGCACGCGCCAGATGGCGTTGAGCGCGTTTTCCACCGTCAGCATCGTCATGACGGAGGTGACCACCAGGCCGATCAAGCCCGCCGCCGTCAGCCCCTTGGCGTTGGTCGAAAACTGGTTGAGATACGTCAGGATCGGCCGGCTGATATTGCCCGGCACGAGGTTGCTGAACATGTAGCCTTCGATGTCCGCACGAAAGCTCTTGAACATCGGAAACGCCGTGAACAGCGCAAACGCCACCGTCAGGATCGGCACCAGTGAGAGCACCGTCGTAAACGTCAGGCTGCTGGCCACCTGCGGCAGGCGGTCCTCCCCTGCGCGGCGCAGCACATAACGCGCCAGCGCACGCACTTTGGCGGCATTCCATTGACGAAGCACTCGGGGGGGAAAAAGCATGAAGAATGAGGCGGCGCAAGGCCAACGAGGGGATCGGGGGGCGCAACTATAATACCGCGACGCTCTCAACGCTTTGTTATGAAAGATATTCTGGTCCTGTACTACAGCCGCCATGGCAGCACGCGCGCGCTGGCCGAAGCCATCGCGCATGGCATTGAAACCGTGGACGGCGCACAAGCACGCGTGCGCACCGTACCGGCCATCTCCTCGGTGTGCGAAGCCACGCAGCCCGACGTGCCCGACAACGGCCCACCCTATGTGGAAGTGCGCGACCTGGAAGAGTGCGTGGGGCTGGCCTTGGGCTCGCCCACGCGCTTCGGCAACATGGCCGCCCCACTCAAGTACTTTCTGGATGGCACAACGCCACAATGGCTGGCTGGCGCGCTGGCCGGCAAACCGGCGTGCGTGTTCACCTCCACGGGTAGCATGCACGGTGGGCAGGAAACCACCCTGCTCTCGATGATGCTGCCGCTGCTGCACCATGGCATGGTGGTCCTCGGCCTGCCGTATCAGCAGAGTGAACTCCTTTCTACCGAGGCGGGCGGCACGCCCTACGGGCCATCGCATGTCGCGCATCGCGGCGATACGGCACCACTCACTGCGCACGAACGCACGCTCGCCACGGCCATGGGCCGACGACTTGCGCAGACCGCTCTCAAGCTCGCAGCATGACCGCCACATGACAGAGACCCACGACGCCGTCACCGAATCCCGGGCACTGTTTCTGCTGAGCGCAGGCAGCCTCGTCGCGTTGATCCTGCTGTGTGCGGCGTGGGAACTGTGGCTCGCGCCGGTGCGCCCGGGCGGCTCGTGGTTCGCGCTCAAGGCGCTGCTGCTGGCGTGGCCGTTGCCCGGCGTGCTGCGCAGAAACCGCTACACGATGCAGTGGGCGTCGATGTTCATTCTGCTGTTCTTTACCGAAGGCATCGTGCGCGCGACCTCCGATGCTGGGCTTTCACGCTCGCTCGCCTGGGGCGAGGTGATGCTCAGCGTGGTGTTCTTCTTCGCGACCATCTTTTATCTGCGCCCGTTCAAGCGCGCCGCCAAGGCACGCGCCCGCCAGCACACCTGATCCGCCATGACCGACGATGCCTTCCTGCAAGTCTGCGTTGATGCCATTGGCGCCGCGCACGTGCTAACCGCCCCGGAAGATCAAGCCCCCTACCTGACCGACTGGCGCAAGCGTTATTCAGGCCGCGCCCGCGCGGTACTGCGCCCGGCCAACGCCGGTGAAGTGCGTGCGCTCGTGCAGCTGTGCAACGAACACGGCGTGCCCATCGTTCCGCAAGGTGGCAACACGGGGCTGTGCGGCGGCGCCACGCCCGATAGGGAAGGCGGCGCGGTGGTGATCTCCCTACAGCGCATGCAGCGTGTGCGAGCGGTAGACCCGATCAACAACACCATCACCGTGGATGCGGGCTGCATCCTGGCCAACGTGCAGCAAGCCGCTGCAGATGCCGATCGGCTCTTTCCGCTCAGCCTGGCGGCGGAAGGCAGTTGCACCATCGGCGGCAACCTCGCGACCAATGCAGGCGGCACCGCTGTTCTGCGCTACGGCAACGCGCGTGAGCTGTGCCTGGGTATCGAAGCCGTGTTGCCCAATGGTGAACTGTGGAACGGCCTGCGCGGCCTGCGCAAAGACAACACCGGCTATGACCTGCGCGACCTGCTGATCGGCGCGGAAGGCACGCTGGGCATCATCACCGGGGCCATGCTGAAGCTGTTTCCGCAGCCGCGCGCCCAGGTGACGGCACTGGCGGCGCTGCAATCCCCACGTCAGGCGCTGGCGTTTCTCTCGCTGGCGCAAAGTCATGCGGGGACGCTGCTGACAGGCTTCGAGTTGATGTCGGCGTTTTGCCTCGACCTCGTACGCAAGCACTACCCGCAGTTGCGCGTGCCGTTTACCCAGGCCTATCCGCAATACGTATTGCTGGAGTTGTCTGACCTGGAAAGCGAAGAGCACGCGCGCACGCTGTTCGAATCGCTCATGGAAGACGCGCTTGCGCGCGGCGTGATCGACGACGCAGCCGTTGCGGAATCGGTGGCGCAGTCCCGCGATTTCTGGAACCTGCGCGAGCACATTCCCCTGGCTCAGGCCGACGAAGGCAAGAACATCAAGCACGACATCGCCGTGCCGATCTCACGCATTGCCGACTTCATCGACGTAACGGACCGCGCGCTGGCGGCGGCCTACCCGAACATCCGCATGGTCACGTTCGGGCACCTCGGCGACGGCAATCTGCATTACAACGTGTCGCCGCCGCAAGGGCACGCGCACGACGATTTTCTGGCCAACCAGGACGGCATCAACCGCATCGTGTACGACAGCGTGCATGCGCACGGTGGCTCGATCTCGGCCGAGCACGGCATCGGCCAGCTCAAGCGTGAAGACAACGCACGCTACAAAAGCGCCGTGGAACTGGCCACCATGCGCGCGGTCAAGCAGGCGCTGGACCCGCGCGGGCTGATGAATCCGGGGAAGGTGCTGTAAAGCCTGGCTTCAGGCTTCAGCCAAACAGCTTCAGCGTGTAGTTCGCCGCCGCAAAGAGAATCGTCGCGGCCAGCAACCACAGCAGCATGCGCGGCACGCCGGTGGGCGGCAGACGGTGATCTGCCGCATTGGAACGATCGCCAATCCGCCCACTCTGGGCGTGACGAACGTAGGTGCCTCGAGACGCCCCCGCTGGGCGTCGTGCATGACGCGTGCTCATTGATGTTTCCTCCCTGCCCCATGGCTGTCGCCCGCCTGCCCCCTGTCGCCGGCGAAACACAGCAGCACGGGCTGCCCAAAAAGGCTGCCCAAACAAGACTCCCCTGATTTCCCGTCTGGTCGGAACCGAAAAGGCATCCGTCACGCGCTTTGGCGTGCGTAGGCACGGTGTTCCACGTCATTGCGTGGAATTTCGAATGCAAATGTTGTTGTGTGTGGCACTACCCGACGCCACGAAATGTATCAAAAATCCCCCCATTTGGGGGGTACGTATTTTAGGTATCACCATTTGGATGATGCGCGGGAACGACGCTTGCGGCACGAATCAGGGCAAACCCGAAGTCTTCGCACTGATAGCCACGGAGCTGCCATGTATTCCGACCTGCCTGATCTGCCCTGGTCCGCGCATATCACCCCACCGACGCCGTCCGAGGCACCTCCTCACCCGCCGCCCGAAATGCCACCGCCGGATGAGCCTGCCCATGACCCTGTCCACGATCCTGAACCGCAGACGCCCCCCATCGAACTGCCACCCGGCGAGGTGCCGCCCGAAATCCCGCCCCAGCACTAGCAAACGGCGCCATGCCCATCTGTTAGAATCGCGGCCTCCCAGGTATCCGGAGGCCGCGTGCCAGTGGTTTGCCTGGGCAGCCTTGCATCTGCCCATAGCTCAGTTGGATAGAGCATCGGCCTTCTAAGCCGACGGTCGGGGGTTCGAATCCCTCTGGGCAGGCCAATGAAATCAAAGGGTTGCAGTGACTTCGACTGCAGCCCTTTTCATTTCACATCACCCGTGTAGGCACCATGTAGGCGTTTTTGGTCAACGTCAATCCACGTCGATCCACATTTGGACTGGAAGTACATAACGTTAGACGACGCTCGAGGCGCTAGGCGAAGCGTGCCGTGTACGGCGCAAACCTGACCCATAGGCAGGCTCGGATCTTTTGCACCATGGGTACGTCAGGCCGGAAGGCGAAACGTAGGATCGGCGCGCTCCCCGTGATACGGCCGTCCTTGAGGAACCCCCAATCGCGCTTGGCTACCACATCTCCTCATGCCTGAAGACGCTGCCCCAAGCGGTTGGATAGCGCTGGGATAATCGCCAACCGGACGTGAAGCGGCAACGCGGAAGCACATCGGTCAGGGTGCTCCGTCCAACTGCGTGCAAGCGCTAGCCGCTGAATCCGGTCCCTGGACCGCAAGAATTTTCCATACACCCACGCTGACACGCTGGCGTGCCACCACCGATGTATCGGCAAGCAAGGCCTCGACCTGTGACGCCGCATCCGGTGCCTGCTGTTTCAGCATCGCATGATGCCGCGCGTGTGACGCGGTCTCCGGCTTGTACACATCGCACAGACGAATCATGCCAGCAAGACCTGCTAAGTCATCGTCCTTGTCAATCGGGCCCGCTATAACCGGGCCAAGCCCCTTTCGCTCCGGAGCCGGAAGCTTGCTACGTGCGGCTTCGCCAATGGCAGCGGCGGAGGTCGACGGCAGACCTCCGAGGCTCGCAACCACCCGGCTGCCCGCCGCAATCATGTCGCCCTGACACGTGAGCCGCTCAGCCGATATCACGCCTGAGCAGAACGCGACGGATGTCTGGTAAACGTCGTCGCTCATGCGCTGCACCTCATCGGCCACCGCGTGAGCAGCGCCAGCGCACAACAGCAGAGCCAAAGGCATCAGCGTGCCAGCAAATCGATGTCGTTTCATGTCATTGTTCTCGTCTTGCCTGATCCTCGCACTTCAGCACGTCCGGCTGCAGTGCCGCATCGCCTGCGGCGTTATAGCTTCGGATCGGACTGATCGCTATCCCACTGCCAAATCGTGGCGCCGTAGCTGCTACCCTCGAATGCCGGCATGATTTCGCCCGCGTTGAAATGCCGACGGCTGTTGGTCTTGGCAGGTGTTAGCCACCATCCAGCTTGCGGACAGGGCTGGCCGGCTTCACATCGCAGGCGGCTGAGCGGGTAGCCGTCTAGGCCCAGCGGCGTATCGAAATCACTGGTGACACGGTCCTCTTCACGCAGCTTTCTGCCATAGGCGACGAGGTCTTTGGGGTAGACCATGTGGTCGATGGTGCTGTCATCGAGTCCTAGTAGGAAGCAGGTAGCGCCTGCCTCGAAAGCCCAATAGCCGTAGTAGAACGCTGTGTCTTCCTGGATTTTCTTGTGTGCGTCATACCAGCGGGCGCCGTCCTGATATCGATACCATTGTTTCAGGTAGGACTGAACGTGTGGAATCGCGGCCTCGTGGGTTTCCTGAAAGTACGCCTCGATCAGCGTTGCGTAGGGTTTCTCAAACAGGACTTCTTCCATGTCCTCCTGAGGGTCGTTGACGTAATCGAGGATGAGCTGTTCGTATAGCGCGTCCAGATAGCGGTTGCTATACATGGCAGCAATGATGCGTTTAATGGACTGACCATCGCGGATCATGATGGCAATGCTGATCAGCTGCAGCGCGTTCTCGTATTCGATCTGGTTGTTGAAGTCGACTGCGCAGACTCTCAGATCCGTGTCTCCCTCCTCCTTGTACTTCTCTTTGAGGTAGAGCCGAAAAGGAACGTTCAGCTCATTCCAGCGAACGAATTCATCCACGACCGAGGAGAAGCTCTGCGCCAGAGTGTCAAGATCTTCGCCTGCTGTGTATTCCGACATCCACAGCCAGAACGTGTTTGAGTAAACCCCCTGCTGAGCTGTGACGCGGTAGTAGGGGTCGAGATCTCGATGACGCACGCTGTGGCTGCGTACCTTAATGCTTTCCTCCAACTCCGCGCGAACATTCTTGTACAAGGCACCGTATAAGAACTGCTGACGTCGCTTTGCGTGGAGGTCATCCCCTTCATCAGGAAGAAGGGAAGGAGTGTTTTGTTTTGCCATTGATATACGTCAGCAGTTACGGGGTGCGTTTGGTTCGGGGCTTTGGAGGCTGAGTGGGTTTGGGTCGAGAACTTGCGGCATGCAGTTGTTTCTGGCGTATATACAGCTCAGCGATGTTATCAATCTCGTCGTAAGAGAATTGATCAGATAGGCCGTGACTTGGCCGATGCTCATCATGCAGGCTCAGATCGTAGTAGTCACCGCCTGTGAGCGCTATTGTCCCCACTTTTGCACTGACGGCCACGTGCTCCACGGCTCCGAGGGCGACGGCCTTCTTTAATGTGCCCCCTGCCTTTAGTTTGTAGTCTTTCGGCTGGCTAGTACTATCTATCACGAACACGACATAGACGAAGCGATTGCGCTCGTTGCCGTCCAGCATGGTGCTGGAAACACTGGCTTCCAGCCACGCCGCCGACATCTGCAGCCCCTTCTTCGGCTGCGACAACATACACCACAGCGCGTACTGGCGTTCCGTCAGGTTTGGCGGCGGCTGAACCTTGGACGATTGCTTGCCATCAGCACGCTCCCGCCAGCTATCCGCTGCCATGCCGAATAGGGCCCCAGCAGACTCGGACGCCTTCGCCTCAACAAAGTGGAAGACCTTCTCGCCGAGTGACCAAACGCCATCCACACCATTCTGATTGATGCGCACGAGGTGTTCGGGGATCAACTCGGTTGGCGTGGCATGCTTGTTTTGCTCTGTCACCAGCCTCTTGCTGCCTTCCCACACGGCCCCCGCGTGTTTTCCTTCGACGTGCCCATGCGGCCATGCGTTAGGAGCGTGCAGGCCCATGTGATGGTAATGGGCCATATGCTCGCCAATGAGCCCCTTGTACCGATTGCCGATCGCCTTCCAAGACGCGCGTGTCACCCGGCTGGCGGTAGTCTGCGGCCCGCCGCCCGGTTCAACCTGCTGGCGCTTGGTGTCCTGCTCATCCTTGTGCTTCGCCTGCTGCTTTTCGGCAGGCGGCGTCTTCCGGCTGGCAGGTGTTTGCTCCCTGGCAGATGGGTGACTCGATTCAGTCGACCGGCTTGGGCGGCTTGGTTCATGGCCACCATGTGCGCCTGCAGTTCTGCTGCCGGAAGTGGCTGTCGCCGCAGCCATCGCCATTTGGGCAACGCGGTACCCGTCTTCGCCGATCAGGTCGGTGACGAATTCCTGCAACGCCTGAATACCCTGCTGGATACCCGTATGCAGCGGCCCTCGGATCGTCTGCAGACCCGGGCGCAGGTCATGAGCCAGCCCTTGCACAGAATCAGGTAGCCACCAGTGAGACTGCTCCAACTCTCCCAGCAATTGGTCGCACCCAGTCAGCGCGTTGTCCATCTGCTGGATCGCGACTTGAGCGTTGCCCGCCCAGTCCAGTGTCTTGACGAATGTGATGGCTTTGCCCTTAGCCTTTCCGAGCATCCCACTCACGAAAGCTTCGCCACGCAGAGCGCCTTTTAACAGCTTGCGTTCTTTCCACAGTGGTTTGACGATTGTCTTGAACAGGCTGCCCAGTTCGGGAATGCATCCGAAGGCGGCCATGGCTAGGTCGACCCAATCGTCCTTGCTACAGTTCGGAGCTCCCTTGCGCGAAATCCGGTAGATCATGCCGGACATATCGCGCACGTTCAGTACTTGTTGGGCAACCGGAATCAGGGAGATCACGCCCCCCACAATCATTGCAGCGTTGCTGGGTTCCTCCTCAAAATCGCCCAGTACCAAATCCTCACAGAACTTGGTGATATCGTCGATCAGACTCATTGTGAGAAATCCTCCGCTGCACGCGCATCTCCGGCTGCAATACGCGCCCTCCGCTCAGCTTCGATTTGCCGCTCCGCTTCAGGTTGGGCTTTTTTGTACTCGTCAGAAGTCTCCAGGGGCGGAGCCCTCCAGGGGCGTTCGTCTTCGCCAAATTCGACGTAGTACGGCAGGTTTGGCGTGCCCTCTTCGCGGGCAAAGCCATGCTTATCGAGCTTTCCTTCGCGGACAGTGTTGTCACTGAACACGATCCTGTAGGGCGCACCTTCAACTGGCTCAAGGTCGTCGTACTGGTAGTTGAGCTCGATGGCGTTTGAAGCGGTAGCCGTCCCAAACGGCAAAGCCGGTAGCGCCGCCGCCTGCCCGCCCGGCCCCACCAATGGATGTCCGGCTCCCTTCACTGACAACAGCCCTGACGTCTCGAACGTGACCGCATTGCCTTCGAGCCGGATCATCGAATCCCCACCGTGCAAGACAATGTTCTTCTGCGCCAGGATTTCAACCGAATCTGCCGACGACGTGACGGTAACTGCCTTGTCCGCCAGCACCGCCAGTGCATCGCTATGGGCCTGAATCGACACCGGGCCACCCTCTGCAATCACGCGGATGCCGTTGCGTTGCGCGAACAGACTCACGCCCTTCGCCGCAGCCGCAGCAACGACGTTGCCGGCAGCAAGATGCAAGTCAGCTTGTGCTGTACCGTGCAGATGCCGGCCTGCGTAGACCGTTGTAGTGGCCTGCGATGCCAGCGCAATGCTCGTGGGCGACTCTGCCACCAGCCACGGCTGGCCGAAGCGCTCGACCGGTGCCTTGCTCGGCTGGATGGCGTCTTGTCCGTTGACGTTAATCTCATAGCGCCCGTCTTGGGCTGGGTCCAGCGCCTGGGTGAGCGGGTCAAACGCTTCGTTGGCAGCAAGCGGCAACGCCTGCTGGCTGGTGGCCGCATCGGACAGGCGCTGCGCGGTTTTCTGCGCTGCCGTGAGTTGGCCACGTGCCTCGTGCGCGTCGAGCATCGTGCCAGCCGCCTGCGGACGTGCCGTTGTCGAGAGCAACAGCCCGCCGCCTGCGCGCACCACAGCCCAGGCATCGGTACGCAGCTCTGCGCCCGTGCCACGCCAACTGCCGCGCTCGCCACCGGTCGCGCCGTGCGACATCACGTAGCCCAAGCTGAGTTGGCTGTTGGCCGTAGAGCTGGCAAGCCGCGTGCGCAGTTGGCCTGGATGATCGTCCACGACCCACTGGTTGTAGCCATCGCCGCCCAAGGCCTGCGAGTGCCAGCCGGAGAGCGCCTGCCCGAGCGGCGCATCGGCGGCTGGCCAAGGCAAGGCATCCTGCTCGCTGTGGAGCTGCATGGCCGCCAGCGGTCTATCAATATCCCCGTCGATGTAGGTCAGCAGCACCTGTGTGCCGGCGCGCGGCAAGTGGTTCGCACCCCAATTGGGACCTGCGCTGGAGGTCGCCACGCGTACCCAGGCAGTGACTTGGCTGCGGTCGCTGCTGTCTGGATCGCGGAAGGAACTGGCATCTGGCGCGCGCAACCACGGGAAGCGTACGCGTACCCTGTGATCGCGGTCGGTCGTAAGCGGCGCGCCGTCATCGGCGATCACCACTGCAGCTTGTCCTTCTGGGGCGGTTGGACGGCAGCGATACTGCGGCACGATCGGCGCCTCAGCCGGCACAGCAACAAAACGATTGCGGTAGCCACCGGATTCGATTTCCGTGGTGCCCAGCAACCGGGCAAGGTCGGTGCCAAGGTTATTCGCGGCTTCGTGCTCGATCTGCAGCGTGACGAATTCGCTGTGGCGGCTATCGAAGTGCTGTGTCAGCGTGAATCGCTCACCGGCGCACAACTGACGCACACTGCCCTGGCCCTGGTAGCGCAAATAGCCCCCCTCATGGGCCTGCATACGCAACCGCGCAGCACGGTCGGCGCCTTGCTTGTCCTTGAACTGATACGGACCGGAGGCTTCAAAGCTCTCAAGTGTCGGTAGCTCACCGCCAGGTTCGCTGGCGGTTGCCTGCGCGGCTGTCGCTGCGAGCGCCTTGTAGTCCCACGAGGCAAGTGTGACCGCATTGGTGCCGACCGTATGGGTCCTAGAGAAACGCTCGATGGCGTCCTCTTGCTCGGTCGCATCCACGCGGTGGAAGCGGATCTGCGGCTGCGCACAGGCTGGCCGTTCCGCGTCGTTGTCGAAGATGACCAGACAATGGCGCGACTGCGCAGCCTTGCCGTCCCTGGACTGAGAAGCGTCGCCCTGCTGGTGCTCGAAGCGGTAAGACAGTCCTTCCTCTGCGAGCAGGCGTTCGATGAACGCAAAGTCAGTTTCGCGATACTGGGAGCAGATGGAGCGCTTGGCGCACGGCTGGCTCACTGCCAACCGGTAGTGAGCCAGAGGATAGTCGGCCAGCACGTCTTCGATGATCTCCAGCGCGGTCTTGTCCTGGAAGACGAAGCAGTCGCTGCGGGTGCGCAAGCGGTCAAACCAAGAACCGACTGTCAGCCGATAGCGCGCGAGACCGCCATCGCCTCCGAGCGCAGCGCAGGCGACCACATAGCCGTGCCATGCGCGCCGGTTGCCGTCGGGCAGCATCAGCCGTAGCGTGATTTCCTCGGTCGCCAGCTTGGCGGTATCGAGATGAGCGGACGGGCTCAGGCAGTCGATGTGCAAAGAGAACGGTGCAGACACTGCTTCCTTGGCAGTGAAGCGTTCCACGACCAAGTTATCCGTGGTCAGTGCAGTCTCGATCGTGATCTGGCGCGTATGCTGACCAAGCAGGCCCGATAGCGCCGACAGTGCGGATTGAGGCAGATACATCGGTAAGAGCAGTGGCTTATTGGAGAATCAGAAGCACATCAGCGCCGCAGTCGCGCACCGATTCGGACAGCCGATCGCATTGCGCGACGGCTTCACGCTGCAGGTCCAATAGTTCGAGCATGGAGACCACGCTTCCCCCAACGATGTCGAGTGTCGGGCCATGCATTGCCTTCGAGGACAGGCCGGCCAAGCTAGAAAATTTGCGCCAGGGATACAAGAGGATTATCGCGTCGCGCCCCCTACTGAGAGGGATTCTCGTTGCGCATTATTTACATCTGCATTAAGTCAAAATAGGCGCACCATTCCCCCGGTTGTTGGCATGCTAGCGCTTAGCAAGCACAGCTACGGTTATGCTTTGGTAATGTCCGTACCGGCATCGTTCGGTGCACGGGGCTTGTCACACCTTCGACACGCTATCAAATAAAAACTAGGAACGGCCTCACACCTTCCGCATGCCATGCAGATATTTGTCCCAGACACCAACTTCTTCCTGCAATGTCTTGACTATCACGAGCTCGACTGGTCCCTGCTGACAGACGATCCTCATATTGCCATCGTCGCCCCCCGAACCGTCCAGCGCGAAATCGACCGCCACAAGGATGGAGGAAATGGCCGACGTGCATCGAGAGCGCGCAAGGCCTGGAGTCTGTTCGCCCAGGTAATCGATTCCGATGACAACCGTGTCGTGGCCCAAATCAAAAACCGCGTCCTCAGCATCGAGCTCCTGATGCCGAAGATCAGGGCCGATGACTTCCCGGATCTGGACCTGCAGAATCCGGACGACCAAATCGTCGCAGAGGCGCTATGGCTTCAGCAGCAACGATCTAGCGATTGCGTGACGCTCATCTCGAATGACACCGCAGCACTCGCCACTGCAAAATCCCAGCAGTTACTGTTCCAACGTCTTCCGCAACAATGGATGCTTCCGCCTGAAAAGGACGAGCGGGACAAAACGATTGACGAGTTGCGAAAAAGGGTGGAGCGTCTGTCCAGCCAGCATCCTGAGATCACCTTCACGTTGCCAGATATACCGGACAAGGTGATTTCCTCCAACGTCACGCTGTTTCCAGCGCTGACCAAAGCGGAAATCGACTTCCTGATCGACGAGGTCAGAAATCAGTTTCCGATGGAAGAGCACTTCCCCCAAGAACCTCCGGCTCGTCGAGGCGGCAGCCTTTACGACCGTGTGGCTGCGCAACTCAGGAGCCCACATGAACAGTGGGCCCCCGCTAGCGCGCAGGAGATCGATCACTATCAAAAGAAAGCCTACCCCGAATGGTTGCGAGAGACGAAATCCAAGCTGGAGAACATTCATCGGCGGATGAATGCCGACCTGTTTTCGACATTCACGCTCACGATTGAGAACACCGGGCAGCAACCAGCACAGAAGCTGCTCATTTCGTGCTTGGCCGAGGGCTCCATCATCTTCGGTGCGCCATCACAAGACTGCGATGACAGTGGCCCCGATGATGAGAAATCGTGGCTCACTGCTCCGCCGGTACCGCCTGCCGGAAAATATGTGGATGCTTTCGCGCGTTTCAGGGCAACAGGCGGGTTCTCAGAGATGTTCGCCCGAAGCCGCGAGCACAGTTTTTCCGATGTGGCGAGCATACTGGCCAGCCAGCGTCATGATCCAAACAGCTTTTACTGGAAGCCTCTCCGTCCGAAACAGGAAGCGACGCAGTGGCTCCTGACATGTGACGAATTCAGGCACCAGCATGAACCACACGCACTGAAGTTGAAATTCAGGCCAGACCCTGCTGCCGAAGGCAAGGTCGCCGGCGCGATCCGCTGCCAGGCGCACGCATCTAACCTGCCTGAACGCGTTGAGCTAGTCATTCCGATACGCGTTCAGATCGTGCGCGGTAACACAGTGGAGCAGGTTCGCGAAGAACTGTCTCGCCTACGCTGAACATCAAAGATCGTCGACAATCGCTCGAATCCACACACTCGCCTGCGGGACCAGGTTGTCGTGTGGCCGCGCCCAGGGCAAATATCTCCGTGAATCCGGTATCGGTGGCCAGTTCAGCGACCGCCGGTACACCATCCCCGTGATCGAACAGGCGAGACTTACGCTTCGTCTGTACTTGTGAAGGCTGAAGGCGCGCTCCAGCGCCAGTTGCGCAGACCGACCACACCAGCAAAGAACCTATTTTGAGAGCGCCTTCGTCAGGCCATTTCGTCTTTGGACCGAGCGTATCGAGATTCAAGCTGCAGCTACGGCAACGGCAACGGCAACGGCAACGGCAACGGGGCCAAGCCTGAACGGGATTGGATTCGGTTACGGTTTGCAACCGCAGTTGACCACCTCCACCCCGATGACGAGGAAGTCGTAGGATCGGCCTGTGTTGTGCAGCAAGTCCCTGAGCTTGTCTTGAAGCTGCCAAATCTCCGACATCGATAGCCCGGAGAGCAGGTTGTAGACCTGCGCCATTTCACTTGTGTTGAGAGGTCGTGTATATCCGGTCGGCGGCGCAATCACCACCCGCACAGATTCGCCAGACTTCAGCCTCGCAAAAATGGTCCTCGCCTGTTGCTCGAACCACTCGATCGGAGGAGATGTAACCAACAGGTCGACCAGCTCTGCGGTCTTGGCGTCTGGCATCGTTTTCAGATTGGTGAACAGCTGTGCAAGCCGGCTGGAGTCGAACTTCAGAATGGACAGCGTGGTCATTTTGCCCAGCCCATCGTCCATAAACCAGCTCTGAATCCTGCCTTGCACCAATGCCTCCGGCTGAGCCGTAGTGCCGTAAGTCACTCGAATGCGAAGCGTCACGGCAGCACCGTCAGCGAGCACCACGCTGGTGGAGACTACGGATTGAACATAGGCTGCTGGCTCAACCTTGAGACCTCGGCGAATGCTCGTGACCGACGGTACATCCTCGGCATGCGTGAACGAAGCATGAAAAACACATACCAGGCCGACCAACACGGACAAGGTAATTCGAGAAAACTGAAGTTTCATCATGAATGCACATTTTTTCTGAAGGTCGCGGATGAGCATGTCACTGAACAACTCAGCATCGATAGGGATACATCGCTCACCTGACCTTGACGTGTAGGTGCTGGGCAATGCCAGATGCATCAGGTGTTTCTCGGCATTCGAGATAGCTCTGTTTGCGGACCAACTCACCGAGCTTCGTGAAACCATAGTTGCGCGGATCAAAAGAGGCGTTGTTTTTGCTGATGAACAAACCCACTGCCGCAAGCGCAGCCCATCCGCCATCGCGGGACGTCTCATTGATTGCGTGGACCAAGAGCCCCTTCAGGTCAGGCACATTTTCCACACCTGAAGTCGCTGGACCGTCGAGTTTCTTCAGCACTTCAAAGAAGACGAACTTGTCACAGGCGGCGATGAACGGTTCAGGCGTCTTCCGTTCCCCAAGTCCGTACACCACTTTGCCGGCCTCGCGCAGACGTGTTGCCAAACGCGTGAAGTCGCTGTCGCTGGACACGATACAGAAGCCGTCGAGTCGCCCGGCATACAGCAAGTCCATAGCGTCGATGATGAAAGCCGAGTCCGTGGAGTTCTTGCCTTTCGTGTACGAGAACTGCTGAATGGGCTGAATCGCGTGCCTATGCAACTGGTCTTTCCATCCCACGAGGTTCTGCGTTGTCCAGTCGCCGTAGGCTCGCTTGACAGTTGCTGTGCCGTATTTCGCTACCTCTTCCAGCAACTCTTTCACAACAGCCGCCGACGCATTATCAGCATCAATCAGTACGGCCAGCCTAGCGATGTCCTTGTTCGACATACTCCTTCCCCTTGTTCGACCCTTCTAGCTATTCCGATGATGGCTGACCGCGCCCCCCGCGCCTAACACCTCCTGCCAAGAGGTGCATCGGCATCGAAGACGGTTATCTTCACCAATTTGGCAAGGGGATATGCCAAGGGATATTTCCCAGGAGTTACGTGGAAGACCATTCGAAACCGAGCTTTTCAACGCTCACTTTGAATTTTTGGACAGACACCACCAGATCATCCCCCTGATCCATGTCGAAAATCCGAAGTTTGCGTGACGGGATAGCGAGTGCTTTCGCCTCGGTCGTTAGCTGAGCCCCGCCGCCAGACGGCTCAGTTGAAATGGTGCCATCGATCACGGCATTCAGCGCCTCAATCGCTCCCCGCTTGGCGCCCAAACGGAATGCACGTCGGGCGACCTCCATCAGCGCTTCACGTTGCTTGTCATCAAGGTTCTCGATCGTTCGTCGAAATGCCTCTGTCGGCGTTCCGCTGAGGTCGTCGTCGAGATCAAATGCATCGGTCAACTGCTTTGTTCGATTGATCGTCGCCGCGCTGGCACCTCCGACCCAGCCATTACCTCGGCCATCACTGAATTCTGAGAGCTTCATTTGATTTGACTCGCTGGCTGCCGGCCGGCATGCGGGACGCAATGCGCCAAGTCCATCTTCCGCAATCACTTTACCAACACTGCGGACGGGATGTATCGAAAAAATGCCCGTTTTTCCCTGCTATCAGGATTCCA
This sequence comes from Ralstonia sp., assembly GCA_039592975.1. Taxonomy (GTDB): domain Bacteria; phylum Pseudomonadota; class Gammaproteobacteria; order Burkholderiales; family Burkholderiaceae; genus Ralstonia. Next base: position 35,365 of record JBCNQE010000002.1, read on the forward strand.
GATTTTTCTGGTTACATATAACAAATCCCGAGCATGCAAGAGCCCTGCTCCGTTTCATGCAATCCCGCACGAGCGTACAGCTCGGGAGATTCCGTGACTGCCACCTCTTTGACCACGCCCGTGGTCAGCCTGATTTGTGGCCGGTAATAGTCGTAACCTCCATAACGCTCAACCCCTTCTCGAAGAACCTGGACGTGCCCTCATGGCGCAGGTCGTGCAGCCGGATGCCGACAAGCCAACGCGCCGAAGGCGGTTTACCCTCTGCCACGCACGCGGCCTCATAGACACGTCTAGCGCGCCGCACAGCACGCATGAACGCCGTGGTCACCGCATCGTCGTTCATTGCAAACGGAACGCCTGCACCGCCCTCCTGACGCTTCTGGAGGATGGCGAGGGCTTTAGTGGACAGCGGCACCGTTCTCGGCTTGTCCGTCTTGGTCTTGGCAGGTATCCTTCGCAACGACCGGAGAGCGGGTTGGAATTCGACCTCGGAATACCGTCTACTCCTTCCGCGATTCCCTAAGCCAAGACAGCAACAACTCAAATATCTCGTCAATGCTTCTTAGAGGCGACCGTTACCTCTGCGGTTAGCTCCATAGAGTCAACATCATCGAGACCTTGCCAGCAAAGATCGTTGATCTTCATGCCGGCTATGTATTCCTGGTCCATCGCGCGCGATTCGCACAGAGCAAGCATCCACATTGCATCCGTGTCGGTTCGTTGAACCGGTGACTGCCTATCCTTGGCAGTAGCCTTCGCATACGGATGAGATAACCCTCGCCGCATAGCCTGCACCATTGGCGCATACAAGGCACTGAGGCGAAGTTGCGGAATACGCTGCCGTAAGCCTTCGTAAATTCGCAGCCCTTCCCGGTCTAGATCGCCCCAAAAAAAGATTCGAGGGTGGGCAAGCAGAGACCTCGGGCTGGGCGGCTGACCTTGTCGAACTAGCGGAATAAGACCATCACTGTATGGCACGGACGCGAGCAGTTGATTACCGAAGTCTTCGCTGTTGCGTGACAGCCCATAGCCAAACGTCACCATGAATGCCACGTCTGCGGCCGCGCCAGCGCCGACTGCCGCGTCAAACGCTTGAGGATTCTCGACCAAAACTACGGCCCGCGGTTGCGCAGGCCCGGCCGTTACGACATAAGGCGGCGCATCGGGATATGCTTTTAGGTCGATGCCGAATCGAGTCAACGCCACCCCGGGCAACTGTCCAAGGAGTTTCGAAGACCCAAGCAGATATCTGGCGGACAAAATGAACTTCGGTGTACCCGCTTCATCGCGTGCCGCCGCGCGCAATGCCAACAAGCCCGCGGCGAGTGCCTCCATGTCCGCGGAGCTAAAGTCAGCAATCTTCTCGTGACACGCCAGCAACGCAGCCATGTCCGTCAGCCCGAGCCCTGCACGCCGCATAGCGCTTTGCCACAGCGCCTCCGAGGGGGAAATCTCCTGTAGCGGCGCGGGCACGGTCACCGTGACCCGCTGATGTGTGTCCCCCTGGTTTGTGATGCCAGTGACTTTGCCCGACAGGGAGAGCCGAGCGAGACCAAGCTTCACGTCCACCGGATGCAAGCCGGTGCGCTTGGCTAGACGCGATATCAGGGTGGCACCTTGCAGAAACGCCCGTCCGCCCAGCATGGCGTGCATCTGCTCTAGCAACAACTCCTCGCGACTCATTGAATCGATCCGCTCTTTCGAAAGGAGGCGAGCTCGATGACGCCAGAGCGCGATCCTACCTCCTCAGGTGGCAAGAGTCGGCGCGTTTCGCTGTCGGCGTACATCAGGTTTGCACCAATCTCGCGTGCAACGACATAGGTCGGAAAGTACTGCCATTTGTTCTGGTAGTTCGGGTCATGGCCGGTGATCAGCAATTGGAACTTGCCACGGCTCTCTTGTATCCCCTTGAGCGCGTCGTCGATCAACTTGGGATCGGACAAATGCGAGAACGCACCATCGATAAAGACGAACTGCGAGCGTTGGCTGCGGATACGCTTGCGATGGGCAGCGCTGACGCTCTGACGACTGAGGTCGCGTTCCGTGACGTAATCCGCCATCTTGACAATCCAGAGCAGCGTCATGGCCACGCCCTGCCCGGATGACGCCATGTTCTTTTCCAGCAGCAAAGCTTTCTGGCTGATCGATGGCAGACAAACACGAATCCTGGGCTCCAGGATAACGCTGCGGTAAAACTGCTCGCGGATTTCCTTGCGCAGGTTCTTGTCTACCATTGCTTGGGAAGCCTCGTCATCCCCCAAAGCCTCGCGGCTACGCTCGCGCTTTTCGACCTTCTCCACAATCCCGTCCAGCACAGCCCGCACGTCCCCCATGTCGGCCGATTTCGCTTCAATCTCAAAGCCTGCCTTCACAATTTCCCCGGACACGGGATCCCGCCGCGAACGAAACACCGCCTTCATGGTGTCCAGGTTGCTGGGCAAGCGACGCGTGAAATTCTCAAGCCAGGCGCCGATCTCACTCCACTGCGCGTCAAGATATTCTGACGCTTGCTCGTTCGCCTGCCTGCTCAATGCGTAGCTCGCCTGCGTGCCGGACATGAGGTCAGACAACGTGCCCACATTCTCCTTGGCGGCATCGAGACCAAGCCGGACATGCTCGTCCATCGCCGCACTGCCGGTAGCCTTCACGCGATCGATTTCCCCGTGATAAGCCTGCCGCGAAATCGCGACTTGCTTCCTAGTACTATCCAGCTTTTGGCTGAGAAGTCCGGCGTTCACCTCCTCCAGCGCCTCCGCCAGACCTTGGAGCGCCGCCACCATGTCCTCAATGCCGCCGGCCTCCTGCACCTGCCGCGCCTTCTGATAGAGGGGATGCGTGCTCAGATCGGCTTCGCCCACCGTGACAGGGATGCAGTCACGCAGCACTAGGTCGCGCTGCTTGCGCCGCAGTGCGCAAGCGACGAGATCAACGGTCGCGGCATGCCCCGCCAGTGCGGCAGTTCGCTCGCCCAATCGCTGATAGGTTACCGCTGCGCCTTCAATGCTTTTGCTGACCACCTCGTGTTCCGGCCCGATCTGGGCCAACCGGTCCTCGATTTCTTTCGGACGATGGTCGCCTGCCTGCACGAACGCCTCGACGTCTTCAAAGCGAAACGCGTTTCTCACTTCGGCTTGTTGCTTGGTAGCCTCCAGCGATTCCCCGACGTCCTTCGCCGTACGCATGAACTCGGGACCGTCGGCCTGCATAAACGCACTGATCGCCTGGAGCTCCTTTTCCATCGTGGCGACGACCGTTGTCGCCGCGCTGAGATCACGGTGGGCAAGTACCCATGCCGCGTCGGCGTCCGTGGCCTGGCCAGCACGAACTTGAACCGCAGCCTCCGCATCAGCGTGTCGCTCCTCGGCTCTGACGAGGTCCTCCAAGATTGCCTCATGCGTATCGCCGCCAAGCAGCTTGCGATAGGCGATTACGGCGCGAATCGACTCGATGGCCTCGGGAGATGCGCGCTCCCCGAGGATCGGCAAGCGTTCGCGCAGTGGAGTCTGTTCTGCCTCCAGCGTAGTATCGAGGTCCCGGTAACCCTTGGTTACGGCGTCACTCGCCATGTATGCCTGCTTAGCCTCGGGATGGTTCGGGCTCAGTGCCTCTTGCTCTTCCTCCGAGGCCTTGAGGGACTGTGCCAACCGGTCGATGCTTTCGTCCAGCGCCGCCTTCTCGCGCTCCACCAGGGTGGGGTCCAGCAAGCAGTCCACTGGCCTGGTTTTTACGCCGACGAGCCAGGTTCTGGCCACCTTGCCATCAAAGTCAATCGTACCTGCGGTACAGAAGGCCTGCAGTTCGCTCGCCAAGAAAACGGGCGACTCTACCCCGGCTTGCGCCAATTGCGTCGCGACCTCGGCAGCGCGATGCGCATCGGCGTACACCGGTGAGAACAGTAACGCTGAAAAAAGTGACAGCACCTGCTTGCGTCGCGTATCGGGCAACGACATCCGCGCAACGGCCTCGTGCAGGGGAACCGCGTCGGCGCCAGCCAAACACAGGACTTCCCGTGCCACCTTCCCCGCCGCTACGGCGTGGTTCTCCAGGTCAGCACGGCGCGCTTTCAGGTCGGCCAGCTCGCTGCGCTGACCGGGGAGCGTTTCCGTCAACTGCCGACGATATTCATCGCGCTGTTCGAGCCACGCGCCTGGTAGTACGCCAGTACCGTGCACGGCTTCAAACGCAGACAGGGCACCCAAGCCCTCCGCCATCGTCGTGCGCTTGGTATGGATATCGTGTTCTCGTGCCTGTGCTGTGGCGAGCTGGGCCTTGACTGTGGCTTCCAGATCTTCTGGCGCCTCGTCCCCGAACACGGCTGTAAAGCTGTGTACCTTCTCGCCGAGTTCCTGCAGCTTGTCTGCCCGAGCAGACACTTCCTGAAGGGCTGCCCTCGCAGCCTTCTCCTCGCCGTGCGCGGCTTCCGCGGCTTCCGCGGCTTCCCGCCGGCTTTCCTTAGCGTCTTGCTCCTTCTCTTGCGCAAGTTCGACCGCGTCCGCCAGGTCTGACAATACGGTGTCCGGCTGGGCCCCTTCACCATGCTCGGCAACGAAATCCTGCCATTGCCGGTAGACATTCGCGGACTCGGCCATGCGCAACAGGTGGGTAGTGAGATTGCCCTGCGCCGACTCAAGGGCCTCGGCAACACGTTGCCTGGTTTGCAGCGGGGATTGCATCTCAGCCTGCGTGAACAGCCCACTTCGGGCCATACGACCATACTCGGCCTGTTGGGCGTCAATCTGCCGCTGCTCGTTCATGAGCCGTTCTCGCTCTTCCAGCAGGGCTTTGCCCTGCGCAGAGTACTGCTTGTGGTCTGCCTCTGCCTGCTTGCGCTCCACCTCGAGACGCTTCATTTCGATCCGCGCCGGGTTGGTGTCGGCATAGCTCTGGACCCAATCGAACGCACCCCTGACAGCACTGATGATCGCGTCGCTCTCTAGACCAGCCACAAACTGGGGTGTAGCGCGTACCAGTGCGATGGCCTGCTCGCAAGCGTACAGTCGGGCACTACGCTTGCCTGCCACCCCGATGCCAGTCACGTCTTCCTGCGCGCAGCTCAACACGAATTGGCGGTTCAGAGCGACGCCTGCAATCTGGTGCTGGCTGGCGCGCTCATTGACCTCGGCTGGTGTCTCGCCCGTCAGCGGCCCGAAACCGAGATCCGTGAAGTACCACTCGCCCGATTGCATCGCCATCCAGCGCACGAGCATCGGCGCCTGCGCAGATGGGGCCCGAGGGATGCCTGGCAACGGCTCGAGAGTCGTGAACTGTTTTAGCACCGCCTGCGCCACCGACGCTTCCGTTAGCGCCTCATGCGCTTCATCCTGCGCAGCGGCGACGGCGTCCGCCTGCTTCTGAATGCGTCCCAGCTCCTCCAGCAGCCCCTCCGTCTCCTGCAGCAAGCGCTTAGCTTTTTCGGTACGGTTCTTCGCGCCAATGATGTTGCGAACCTTCTCGTGGATGGTGTCCTCGATGCCACGCTCATTAGCAAACTCATCGATATTGCCCATCATATCGACCAGTAATTCTGGCGCGAGGCGCTCGTAGAACACCACTTCGCTATAGGGCCGCCCGCGCGGTGCATTGACCGCAAAGTAGTTGCTGCTGCCCTCCGCGCCCTTCGCCTTCTGGTAAACCAGCTGCTGCTCGACGCTGGCCATATCGAAGAGACTGCTCACGTGCTCTCGCCAGTTCGACAACGTTCCCTCGCGGCGCGTGGCCGGGAACCGGGACGGCAGGGCATCCAGCGCTGCAAGAAACGTGTCGTTGCGGGTCAGGGTTACATCGTGCCTATCGCGCTGCCCGGTGGGACAGTCCTCGAACGTACCCCGATACGAGTACAGCACGTAGTCACGGCTCTCCCCGCCGCTGCCGTACATGCCGAAGACCATCGGGTACCCCGCGAAGTCGCCTCCGGACTGCGCCACCAGATCCATACTAGCGTCGTCATCGGCTGCGATGTGGGTTTCGATCCGGATATGGGTGTAGTGTCCAGTCGACGGCGGCGCAAAGTGCCGGTGGCGGATATCGTGCAGCAACTTGCTGTCCCCGGCCAGCATCCCCAGCACTGCACCGATGAGGGTGCTCTTGCCACGGCCATTGGGCATGTTGATGGCCGAATTCTCGCCCTTGAGCTGAAAAACCTGATAGATCCAGTCGGGCCGCCATGGTTCGACGCGGCGGCTGTTCATGAAGTTGGCCAGTTCGATACGATTGATCAGAGGCATGATGCGCTATTGTTTTTGTTGGGGTGGAGGGGCCCGGAGGGCTGAGGGCGCTTCGCCCATCAGCAAGGCAGCGGTCTCCACCATCGCCGCGCGCTCGGTGGGCGGCAGAAGATAGGCTATCTCGTGCGTAGCGATATCCGCCATCTCAATCGCAGCAAGGACGCTCTGATTCCACTCGTCCCTATTGCCCGAAGGCTCAATCATCCCCGCTTCCTCCATGACCGTCAGGAACCGGCTTGCCCACTGGTTGACCTTGCCAGCTTCCTTCCAGAAGTAATCAAAGACGATGCCGGCCTCGCCCGCTGGCCGACCGATGTTGCCCATCTCCTCAATCCCGCTCTTGAGGATGTCGACGAACAGGCGTCGGGACACCATCGCCTCGCGATAGCGGCTGACCTCGGCAGGATGGCGGTCGATCCTCTGGTAAAAGAACCACTGCAACGTAAGCCACAAGCGGGTAACCCAAAACACCGTTTCATGGCGCTTCGCATCGCTATCACCGCCACGCCCGTCGCGCATCCGCTCAACATACCAGCGGCTGTCCACGTAGGCCGGCAGGTTGGTACCCCGCTTCCGGGTGAGCGCCCAGATAGCGTTGGGGACGCCCGGCTTGGCCGGAATGCCAAACTCCATGCCATTACGCTCGATCAATTGAAAGCCCTGTGCACCCAGGAAGTCATCGAGATCGGCCAGGTCCGTTGCATTACAGTTGGCGAGGATGCGCGCCAAGTCCCTCTCCCCGTCGCGATAGCTACGTCCCAGCGGATTTCCGGCGATCACGCGCCAGTGTTGAAGATAGGCGAACACTGCGCCCATATCGGCCATATTCATAGGTTGTCCTCCTCGAGGAACATCATTGGGTCCGTTCCGGAGAACCACGTGCCCTCGATATTCGTATTGAACTGCTTACCCGTGAGTCCGACTCGGATTCGGAACCCGTCTCCCTCCAATTGCTCCGGCGAGGAATAGACCCCGAGAAAGTCAGCAGGACTTTCTCCCGGTTCCAGCACGAACTCGGCGTCCGACAAGATCTCCGAGAACAAGGCGGGTTGCACCTTTAAGAGGCCAAGCACCCGTGCCCGGTTGCGCAGTAGGAAGTCCAGGAACCGATTGTGGCTTCCATTGCTTTGGTTCGGATCCACCGTGAACGTCGAGATGGGTACAACACAGTCCTTGCCGATTTGGGTGAAATCCACCGCCGCCACCAAATCGGACGGGTGAAACCGCGTGCTACGCATGCCCCACGGCATGACACCCGCCATGAGGGCCTCCAAGCGCTGGGGTGCCAGCAAAGCGCCGTCTGTGGTGAGCGACTTCACAATCGCGAGGAAGTCCACACCGGTGCCACCCACCGGCTTGGCACGCTGCGCGGTGTCGAGAAAACTCACAAAGCGTCGCGACAGAGCCTCGACGTTCTGCATCACCATCTCGATCTCGGTCTGCAAATTGCCAAGGGAATATTCAACGCCCTGGCTCAGTTTCCAGATGCGAAACGCGTCAGCCGTGTTCGCTGCGTGAATCAGTGCGTTCGCACGTTTGACGACCTCAATCGCGCTCTGCAGGGCGTGTGCGATGCCGCTGCCTTCGGCGAGGAGCAGATCGCGCAGTTCGGAGAGGGTGGGCCGCTCCATCGCCGATGACAGCTGCTTGCTTTTCGACGCAACTTCGAGAATAAGGCTGCGACACAGACGCGGGATATCGCCGAATTGCCTACGCTCGATCGCCGCGACGAGCCGCTCCGCGTCGATATCGGTGTAAAGCCAGTTCGCCTTGTCCGCAGACACGCGCAGAAGCAGGCGCCCGTTCTCAGTCAATTGGATCTGCTTGAAATCCCGAGCCAACTCGATGAGCGGTGTCGACTCCTTGGTCAGCCCAAACTCCAGTCCGCCTTGCCCATCCTCGACGCCAAATCGGATGTCACGCTCACGCGCCAGCGACTCAACGACGAAGTTCAGATCCTCAGCCGTGACCATGCGCACACGTTGGCGGATACGAGCGAGAATCTCGCCTACCGCGGTAAAAGTCGGGCCGCGATCCATCTCCAACTCCCGCAAGGTGTCCAGGAGCAGGAAAGCAACCGACAACATATAACCGGCCCGCTCCGGTATCTCAGGAACGTAGACCCCTACGATGTCGCGACGACTCTGGTGGAGGTCGATCAGGCGAGACACCGCCGCAAGAAGCCGCACATCATGCGGAATACTGGACAAACTCGTGAGTGAAGCCATGAGGTTAAACAGGATTGCTCAGGTGATAGCGCGCTAACGGTCTGCGCGGGCCTGTTACGACGTTGAATGCCATCGGCGAGTGACTTTGGCTAGAAGTTTTCGACAGGCGTACCACGCCGCCAAATTTCACTAGGCGCCTGTCACATCTCAAGGTCGCCCGATTTTTTATTGACTCAAAAATGGTGTTGCGTAGTCCCAATATTCCCGTTGTGGGGTGCGACTAATTCGCCAGTTGTTAGCGCCAGCGGGGCGCTCACGTTGATCCGCATGGGTAAGAACTAGCCGCCTCTTGGCTCGTGAAACCCCGACGAAATAGGTGCAGCGGTTTTCATCCTGATTGCCAAAGAAGATCTCGTTTTCGACCGCCATGATGATGACCGAATCGAACTCAAGGCCCTTGCTCTTATGGATGGTCAGAATTCGCACAGCCTGATCGTCGGAAAAGCGCTCGAGTGCTTTTGGCAAATCAGGCTCAAGCTTCAGCAACCCCTCGATCCGAACCTTGGTGTCACGAACAACCTCCTTCAACCGGGCGTGCGACTCGTAGTCCGGGGAAAGCGACACCAGTGTTTCGATACTGACTTGCTTCATGAACGCGAGAACAAAGTCCCACCAGCCTGAAAACGGCTCCGCGACCAACTCAACAATAGCCACTTCTTTTCGTTGCCGTTTGATGAGCCGATCAAGGTCCTTGCGCGCATTCGACTGAACCTCTTCATCGGCAAACGGGATCAGCTGATTCATCAGCCTGATCCACGCTTTAGGCTCGCGCTGCCCATAGAGGCAAGAGAGATAGTCCACAATCAGGCGTGCAGCGGGCTCAACCGTAATGTCCTGCATCTGCTGCTCATTGCGGAAGGGGATACCCCGGGCCTCCAGCGCCACTATCAGATGATCGGCGTACAGATCAAGTTGATTGCGAATGAGGACTGCAATTTCCGCAGGTGGTAGCTGCTCGGTCTTTATCCAGCCTTCAATCAAGTCTGCAAGGTAGTCAGCCTCCTTATGACTGTCGTCGAAGCGCCATGCGAATACCTCGCCGTCATCGCCGGAAAGCTGCTCATCAGGCATGACGGAAGACGGGTCAAGCCTGCGAATGATCTCGTTCTGGAAGCGGAGCAGTCGCGGCTTGGACCGAAAATTTCGGTACATATTGAGCGGGGTGGCAGCAAAATCGGCAACGAAAGCCTGAAAGATGCCGTCCATGGCCCCTGCCCACCCCATGATCTTCTGCTTGGTGTCGCCAACGGCGGTCAAGCGAATGCTTGTACCTTGAAAGGCGAGCTTGAGAAGCTCGTACTGCAGGTTGGTGCAGTCCTGAAATTCGTCCAAAAAAACGTCGCTGTATGTTTGGCGGATGGCGTTCCGCGCGACTGGAGACTTTCGTAGAATCTCGATCGCCAACGGTACCAGATCGGAAAACTCGATCAACGTCCGTGATGGGCCGGGCTTCCGGTCCGCAATCTTGTACCCAACATCCAGCGCGTACTTGCCCGTCAGCACAGGACGGAAACGATCGATGATGCGCTTGGCAAATGCGTGGAAGGTATAGCTGTCAAACCGCGTAGCAAGCTCTGAGCCGCAGCGCCGCTTGACTCGCTCTTTCAGGTTGCTGCTGGCATCGACCTTGAACGAAATGGCCAGAATCCGTTTGGGATAGCGACAGGTGCCAGTGCGCAGCAGGAAGTCCGCCCGCTGGGCAAGCATTTCAGTCTTTCCGGCGCCCGGGCCTGCGGTTAGCGCGAGACTGCGCACCTGCTCCTTGGCCGCAAGCAGGGCATTGGGTTCAAGGGTCAACCCATCTGCAGGCCTCCAGGCATCGACTGCGATCATTCCGGCAACTCCGCAAGCTTTGCGATGACAGCATCGGCCAAACGTTCAAGTGACTTGGGAATGTTCGTGAGCAGGTCCGCATCGCTGAGCTTGCCGAGCGCGTCTATATGCGCTGCGGGCTTGCTGCCTAGCTTGAAGCTGCTGTGGTAAGTGCCGAACAACTGCAGTTCGTCTTCGCCATATTGGCTCGCATCGTAATGGCTCTTTCCCAGGACGGCCTTGATCGTTGACTCGTCGGGCCTTTCTTTCTCGACACCATAGGCATCCGGGTAGGCGAGCAGCATTGAAAAGTCCAGATCCATCGGGAATGAGAAATAGACACCACGCTCTTCAAGCAAAGTGGCGTAGTTCCCATAAGCCCGGACTTTGTGAGTTGGATCATTCCAGTTCGGAATGCCATGATCTGCAGGAAGTACCTTGCTTGGCTCGTACACGGACAACTGGTCATTGACGTACTTGATTCGCCCCCACCCAGCTTGGTAGCGCGCAACATCTAGATCAAGCAGTGTCAGATACGGAATGTGCAGGGTAGACAGTAGGCGCCAAAAATGATTGACGTGACGCCCACCCAGAGGTGCTATTGAGACTGCGGACTCATCAACCGGTACACCTTTGGCCTGAAGTAGGCGTGGCAACACGATTTCTTCACTGTCACCCTCCCCAAGAACCACAAGGCGCGAGAAATAGACTTCTGGAAAAGCCTGCACGGCCTCGCGCACAAACTTGTGAGCTTCGTCCGAGGCATCTGGCAACTGGATATGCTTGACGCGCGACGTTCGCTCTTCGGTTAGACGCAGATAGCGAATACGCTCCGGGGCAACACGCCGCAACATGGAGGGCGCGTGGGTTGCAATCAGCGCTTGCGCGTCACCATCGCCAGTCATCCCGTTTAGGGCATTGACGATCCGCCCTAGGTAATGGGGCGACAGGCTGTTTTCTGGCTCTTCGACCGCCACCACTGTAAACACGGGCGGTCGCAACTTCTCTGCATTGAATGAATCGTTTTCTTCGGCCAGGACAGCGCGGCCAATGGCTTGCGAAGACAGCACGAGCGACAGATACAGCATCGATTTCTGACCGTCGCTCAGTCGAGAGAAATCGACCAACTTCTGGTCGTGACCAGGCGTGAAAGACACCGACATGTGCCTTAACAAAGCTTCGATCTCAGACGTCACAAAGGTGAGCTTTGGGTCCGAAAAAAAGCTTCCCTTATGCAAGGCACCCCATGCCGTTTTCAAGCTAGTGCTGAACGCATTGATTGACGGGTTGGACGCCAAGCTGCCGCTGATTTGATCGGTCAGCCCCTTGATGACACTTCGCTCTGCGTCCCAGTTCACTGCACGCAGCATACGCCCAAGCAAGGCATTAGCCCCGTAGGCAATGTGATCGGCGGGGTCTCGTCGGGCGGGCAGGTAGTGAACGTGGATATGGTTGCGCTCAGATCTTGGCACCTGAGCGGTGGTCAATGGTGAACCATCAGAATTAATGTCCAGCACATAGACCATACTTTCCTCTATGTCTCCATCCAATCCCATGGTGGCGGCAAGACGGAAACGCACACGCGGTATGCCATCAAGGTCGTCGAGGCGCATGTGGCCAAAATGAGGCGCAACAGTACTGTTGTCCTCATTTTCGTTGAGTTCTGGAAACAGAAAGTCGGCCTCGATCCATAGCTTGCGCTCAGCTGGCGGGGTTTCCTCATTGAACGGGACATGAAAGTCCGAGCGCAGGATTCGGCGCAGTGAGGGATCAAAGGCGAAGAGCCTACATAAGGCTTGAAGCGCGGCTGTCTTACCTGATCCATTGGGCCCGATCAGGTAGGTGATGTCCTCAAGCGTAATTTCTGTCGGTTCCTCACCAAAAGATTGGAAGCCAGATAGCCGGATCGTTTGGAGCTTCATTGCATGCCCTCAGCCTCGGAAAAACCATCCAGCGATTCGGCCCCGGGATAATCTATGGCCGCTAGAGGAAAACGGGCGAATGCGTCGACACTCGTCTGCCACCTCTTTTCCAATTGAATTTTCTCGCCCACATCCAACATCCGTCTCGCTCCTCGGTAGTGTCCAAACCGTTCAAAACTGCGATCTTTTCTACGGAACTATAAATGGGCGCAGGCCCATCCGCTATTGCCACCTCGGGAGCGGCGCTGCAAGCTCATGACGCGCTCTAGCCATACACGGCGATAAACATCGCCATCGTCCATCTCACGTGGCCGTGCTTACCGCTACTTCCTTCTCCAAATCAATCTGCCGGCCGCCTGCGAGTTGATAACGAGGGCGGGCCTTAGATTTTCGATTGCTGATCTTGGCCATATTCGCGCACTCACGGCACCAGTGGCCTTGCATGATTCTGTCGAACGGCGCCCACCATGCGTGACCCCGATGGCAAAGCCACTCCATCTTGGTCGAGCTGTTACGGTGGGTAGCAGGGTTCGGCTTGCGTTTGGCAACTTGTCCGGGGCGTTCAAAACGGTGCGCCCTCCCCTTTGGTGTCGGGCCAGACTGTGCGCTTGCCCGTGGGCTGCACCACGGTGACGAGGCGCGTGTACAGGTTCAACGTGGCGTAGCAGGCCCATCATCGTGCCCGGCAAACGTGGCCCTCTCTGCTCGATGTAGCCGGTGGACTTGCATGCAGGACATGCGACCTTTGCTCCGACATAGGTCAGTTCCGTGCCTTGGTCCCGCGTGTTCGGAATCCCTTCCACCACGACTCCGCTGGCGGTCGACTTGTCTCCACCCCTGAGATCACTGCGTTTCATATCGGTGCGCTCTCACTGCTTCGCCTGTTTATTCAGTCTGCTCGGGCGGCGCCACGTGCGTTTCCACCCCGCCCCACAAAGATCCGCTGCGGCAACGTGAACCCTCGGAGCGCCAAGAGTTCGAGCGGGCCCTTACCAACTTCCGTGCGCATCAGGTACCGAATCGGATAGGTGAGCTGTTGTGGCGCGAGGGCCATGGCTTCCTGGGTGACTTCGGCATCGTCGTGCGACTTCTCTGGGGTGGCGGGCTTGGCCGGTGCATCTGGCTTGGCTTGCCATGTCAGTTGCAGCGTGGCGCTATCCATAGGCTCGACGTGCGCGCGCTCGAGCAGGCGCACCAGGCTCCATCTGCCCGTGTATTCGAAGTTCTTGTTGGTGCCGGCCTGCTCGGTCTGCCATTGGATTCTGGTGCCAGGGCTCTGGCTAGGTGGCAGGTTCGCTGGCCAGGTGAGCGCATGCCAAGTTTCACGCTGGTTGTAGTAGTGCAGGGTCTGGCCGTCGAGCGTGAGCTTGGTATCGGTGAGACCGGGCGTGGGAACCGGTTGGAAGTCGAAGCGGTATTGCGGCTCGCCTTGGGCGAGCATGTGGGCGGCGATTTTCTGCAGGGTGTTGATGGCCCGGAGAAACTCGGGGTCGAAGGCGAGGCTGTCGCCACCGGCAGCAGTGCCGAAGGCGCGGCCGACGGGGACCCAGCGGTCGCCCTGGAGTTCGAGGACGCCGGCCAGTTGGCTGCCGAGGAAGCTGTTGATGAGGCCGCCTTGCGGCCGCAGGAAGCGAGCCAGCTCGGGCAGCGAGGCGTCGTTGTTGGTGTTGGCGAAGGGGTACCGGCCGGCGAAGGATTGGTTCCAGGTGCTGGCAATGGTTTGGCGCCAGGCATCGTTCAGGCTGGCTTGGGCCGGGAGCAGGACAGTCTGCGTGGCCAGGGCAACGGGTTGGACGAACAGGGCTTCACCCATGCCGGCCCATTGGGCGCCGAGGCTAGCGGCGATCTGGTCGGCGTAGTTCTGGATGTCGGCAAGATCGCTGCCCTTGCCTTGGAACAGGGCGAGCGCCACTTGCTTGGCTTGGGCGTCAGCGTCGGGGCTGTTGCTCATCTGTTGCAGCTTCAGGCGCAGGGCGGTGACGCGGTCGAGGTAGCGTTGCAGGCTCAGGTCGCCAGTCGCATTGGCGTTGTCTTGGGCAACCAGGCGCAGGATGGGGCCAAAGGCTGGGCCGAGAGGGCCTAGTGGGTCGGGTTTCTGCGCTTCTGGTGTTTCATCCTTCTTGCCGAAGACGTTCTGGGCTTTGGCGACCAGGGTGTCGGACAGGCTGGCTTTAGGAGCGCCCGCACCACCTTGCCAGGCCAGTGTCTTGATGAGGGAACTCACTGGGGATTGGCGAGCATCCGCCATGGGCTTCAATTGCTCGATGGCGGCCGGCATGCTCGATGCTTGCACCCAGACGAGGCTGTTCATGAAGGTTTGCCATTCGTCTGCGTAATCGGCGAAGTAGCGTTCGGTCAGTTCGGCCTTGAGGTCGTCGCCGGTCAGGGCGCGTTCCGTGTCGTCGGAATCCTGATTCGCCTGGGTGTTGAGGACCCAATCGTTGGCGGCGGCGCTGCGCTCGGCGGCTTTGTCGATTTCGGCGGCGATGCTGCCCTCAAACGCCTGGCGGGTGAAGACGCCGGGGACGGTGGCGTTGGTACGGAACAGACCACGTGGGTCGGTGCCGGGGGTCAAGGTCGCCAGAGTCTGGTCGGGGTATTTGTGGCCGACGGCATCGAGGATGCTCTGGTAGACGATGTCTTCGGAGTTCTTGACGACGATGATGGCTTGCAGGGTCTGGCGGGCTTGGGCGACCAGGTCTTGCTCGGGCTGGATGTGCCAGTCAGTGTGCTGCTTCAAATGCTCAGCGTAGAAGTGGAGCAGGCGCGCGCCCAAGTCGAGTTTTTCTCCGCGCGGGAGGTTGGGGACGCTGGGCCAGTGGGTTTCGAGCACGGGGGCGATGAACCCCGCGTCCGTGCGGCTGGGCTCGGCGAGCATCAGGTACGCCCTGAGGGCTTGGTGGCCGTCGAGGGCGACTTGGTTGGTGTGCTCACTCACCTCGCCAGTTTGCATCTGGCCCAGGTCCGTGAGCTCAGCTTCGAGTTGATATTGGATGGGCGTTATCAGCAAACGATTGGCGGATTGGCCGTAGGGTGCCCAGAGCGCGGCCAGGGTGGCTTTGTCTTGGTTCAGGCCGAAGCGGATCCAGAACGGGGGATGCTTCTGGGTCCGGTGTTCGTAGAGTTCGATGCGCTGTTGGACGGCGAGCAAGGCGCGCAGGCCGCTGGCGCTGTCGGGGGCCGTTTTGAGGGCCTGGAGGGCCTGGCCTGTGAGGTGAACTTCGCGGGCGTTGGTCAGCGCAGAGACAACCATGCCGGCGGTCCAGGCGCCCACGACTGTAAGCACGATGGTGCTGAAGACGGTGACGGGGTGGAAGCCCACCCGGCGACCGCGAGCCTTGCAGGCAAGTTTTGCGAGATGCTGCCAGAGCGGGAGGTCAACGCGAGCACCCTCTTCCGCTTGCGCGGCCAACGGATACGGGGCAAAGAACGCGCCGCTAATCGGTTGGTGGTGACGAGCTTTGCTGCCCACGCTGGCAATCCAGGCGGCGAGCAAGGTGCTGCGTTTGTCCAGGCGTTGAGAAAGCTTGGCGAGGTAGTCGTCGAAGCGCTCGTCCTTGGTGCCCTCGATCAGTTGAGCGATACCGCGTTGGCTGAGCTGGTTGCGCAGTGACAGCAAGGCACTCGCGATGGCGGCTGCGTCTTGCGGGCGGTTGCGCTTGGCGCTGAATTCGCTGCCGATGATGGCGGTGGCGCCGTCGTGCACGGCATCGGTGCCGGCCACGTCCAGTACGTACACCGGGGCCGACCATTTGAGCACTTCTGCAATGCGAGTGAGGTTGAGGCTGTTGGCACCCGTACCGCGCTGTTGGGTGGCGAGTGCGGTGTCGCCGTCCTTGATGATGACGATGCTGTCGATTGGACGACGGCGACGGAGTTTGCGCAGTTGTTTGAGCCAGGTGACATCGGGTTGGCTACCTTCGGCGGCACCGTTCCAGAGGAGGACGGCGTCGTCTGTTCTGAGCCAACCGGCCTCGATGCCGGGCAGCAGGCGTTGGACGGTGGTGGCTTCGCCGGTCAGCAGCAGCCAGGGTTGGCGGTAGCGCCAACGCCAGCCGTGCGCAGCGCGCAGTTCGTCTTTCAAGCGCAATAGTCCAGCGCGCTCGGGTTGGGGGGCCTGCGACTGCACGCCGGTTAGCAACGCATTGGTGGTACCGACCTCACTTGTCGATACTCCACCGAACTGCTCTTTGAACCTTCGCAGGGTTGCCGATTCTTCGCGCCGCGGCTCAAAGCCGTAAAACAACGCAACAGCGATCAGCAACGCGCACAGCGCGATGATTGCCAATGTTCGCTTGGACTCGGTATCGAGTCCGACATGCTGGCCCTGGAACCAGATCAAACCGCCGGCAACAATCGCTCCCAGCACATACGAAAACACATCGAGACGGAACTTACGCATCACTTCCAACTTCTTCTGGTGTGGCTCGCTCTGCTGGCGATACCACGGCAAACAACATCTGTTGCGCTGAACGGGCGCCTACGACATAGGGCGCAGCACCGGCAACGGCACGATCCAACGCGAGCGCAGCAGCAAGCCATGGTGCTGTCTGGCCAGTGTTACCAAGGAGTGTGTCGAGCATCCAATCCTGCGTACCACCGCTCTCTTCGCCTTCTTCACCCTCTTCTGCGCGCAACGCCATTCGCATGGCCGCGACATCGGCGTCTTCTACGCCTTGCAGGAATGCGCCGGCCACGGCTTCGACATTGGTACACCCCCACCGGATTGCCCAAGGCAGCGGACCATCTGGCGGAGGCGGCGTATCAGATTGAGGGCGGTTGAGCCAACCCGTGACGGGGGCTTTGAGCCGCTGTGCCAGTTCACTCGGGCACAGCACGAAGAAACATGCGGCTTCTGCGCTGTCTGGTTCCGGACCCTCAGCATGCAGGCGGTTCAGGGTGACGCTAATCAGGACGGTCACCACGTCGCGTTGCTCTGCATTGACTCTGTCGAGCATGCTGTCAGCGAGCATCAGGCCTTCTGTTGGCTCGATCACGGGTTCTGCCGCTCGCAAGCGCGCGGGACACACGGATTCGGGGAGTGCTTTCCACACGGCGCGAATGGCATCGGTGTTGAGCGCTGAACCACTGACGTCCAGCCAGACGGTGATGGGCACACGCTCCGGGAGACCCTGTAGTGCCACAACCACGTGTGGGGCTACGTCCTGCAAGACCCAATCCAACACGGCGCGCTGACGCGCTTCATCGTCGAACGTCAACAGCGCTGCATCGGGCTCTAGGTAACTGGCAACCGCGCTGTCCAGCCCATCCAGCGTTGGGCGGGTCGGAAGGCTGGCGCTCCGTTTGACGATGGCCTCGAAGGTGTTCTGATCCGGTTTGGCATGCACGCGGTAGCCGGAGGCCAATACGGCCAGCGGCACACTGGCGCGCTCGAACAGCACGTCGTTGTGGACCTTGGTCAAACGGTTGTGCGTTTGCGCGCGAAGCTGCTGCTTGCGGAAATGGGAGAACGGCCGCAAGGTCAATGCACCCGACAAACAGATTGGCATGACCGTCACGCAGAACCAGAACCACGGCGTCTGCGTGGGTGTATTGCGCGGCCACGTCAACAGGGCAAGCATGCCGCCGGCCAATCCCAACACCAGGAACACGAGCGTCCACACCAGCGGTGACGGCCCTTGGTCCGGAACGGGTACCTCGGCCGGCAACCGCGAAAAATCCACTGCCATCCAAATCCCTACCGAGAACCGCTGTTGGGCAGCGATGAAATCAAGCTGCAGCCGCACTCGCACAGGTGGCCGTCTTCGGCCACTTCCAAGTCACCGTCGCGCGCGTTGGGGTTGCCTTGGGCGATGCGGTTGGGGCCATGTACGTCGCAACGGACGGGATCTGTGCGGCGGGCGAGTGCGCGGCCCATGAAATCGCGTGTGCCGCCGTGCAGCACGACGCCACCGCGACTTAAACGGTCACCTTCTCGGATTACGGCTGGCATCTCATTCCTCTCAGATGGTTACGTCGAATTTCTTGAATTGATTTGCGCCACGCGCTGGCCACATCTCCCGTGCGCGACGCACAGCCTCCACGCGTTGCTGCAGCTGTGCGTCCGATTTTTTCTGCGCGGTTTCCTTCTTGGCGTCTGTCTTGCCAAAGGTGTCTGTTGCGCGAGTCTGGAAATACAAAGTGGACGACAAGACGTGGTCATGCCAACTGGTGAGCATGGTGTCGTGCACCAGCATGTCGAACAGCGCCATGACCTTCGGTGGCAGTGGGTTCTTGCCATCGGCGGCGTCTTTCCAGGCTTGGGCTAGAGCACGGGCTTCCGGAGGCATCAGCAGGGATTCAACCGTGTCTGCGCTGGTCTCCATGTCGCCCGCGTAATACGGATCCAGCGTGTCCAAATCACGCCATTCGCGAATCTTGCGCGCAGATGCCTGTAATCCATCTTGGTGACTCAGTTGCCTCATCTGCTCGGAAGCTTCCGATTCCAACCGGTTCCACACCTTGGTTACGGGGCGCGCCAGCTCGGCCACGGTGCTGCGCAGCGCTTGTCGCTCGGCCTCTTGTGCGGCCATCATGCGTGCTTGGGCCTGGCCCAGGGCAAGTCGATCAACTGGATGCCGCTCACGCTCCTGTTGATAGGTCGCTTCCGCACGCTCACGCTCTTTGACCAACACCTGATGGTCGCGCTTCATCCCCTCGGTCTTTGCGGTGACAGTTTCCCGAAACTCGGATGACTTGTACCGCACAGCCAACCAGCGCAGGAACACCAGCATATGAGCTTGGAAATCCAACCCTTTCTGATAAGGCACGACCTCGCGGTAAGCCTCTACCAGTTCTTTGATCTTGTAGGTCGCCTTGCCTTCAGTGATGAGAGCAGCGAGGGAGAACTTTTCAAACGTAATAGGCTTCAGCTTCTTCAGATCTTCCATGCGATCTACGGCCGAGCCCGCCATTACTGCTTCATTGAGCATGTCACGCAACACCACACGCTGTAGCTCGCCGCGCATGCCTAAGGCACCGGGTGGCGCACCGCCGGTCACATCTTCGCTGGTGCCTGGGTAGAGGTATTGATCGCCACGGGTTTTCTCCAGACTGTCCAGCCGCTGGTAAAAGCGCAATTCGTGCGCGGCAGCGAAGTGCACGCAGCGCTTGACGGCCGCTGGCACATCCAGCGCCCGGTCCCCGAAGTTCTGTTTGAGCGGCACATACGGAATCAGGTCAAGCAGCTTGTTTTCGGCAATGAAGGAGGACACCGCGTCGAGCAAGCCCAAGAACTTGATCTCAATCGGCGCCTCTGACACGCTGCCTACGCCAATGCGAAGATCCGTATCCGATTTATGGCGGTAGGTTCGCACCAGTTCATTCACAAACGCACGCGCGATAACGCCACCTCGGTCCGCACCAAATACCGACACCTCGATGCGCTGGATCTTGTGCATCTGGCTCTTGGCATCTTCATAGGCAGTCTTGAATTGCTCCATCGCACAGTGCAAGCGGTCGTCCACGCCCGTGCCGAAGATCATCGCCGCTTTGCTGTCGCGCACCTGCGGGATGGAATCGACGAGGATGCCGATGGCTGCAGCGCCACCGATACCCTTGACCACTTTCCACCCTGCCATGAGCGGGTCTTTCTTGACGTTGTACAGCGCCCCACGTGCGGCGGCCTTGCCTCGGCGCACCCAGCGGTCGTCCGCAGCCATGCCCAGCACTTTGCCGATGGTGCCGGGCGCAGCTTTGACTTGCTTCTCCAAATCCTGATAGGCCGCCGCGATGGGCCGCCAAGACATCTCGCTCAAGGCGTTCTTGCTGGCGTCTTTGATGGTCTTGACCGGTTTGGATTTGATGCCTTCGAGCTTGTCCAGACCGATGACTTTCTTGCCGGTAGATTTGGCATCACTCAACGTCTTGTTGCCCAACGCCTTGCCGACCTTGGTGGCTGCAGAGATAAGCTCGTTGTTCTTGGCGTCATCGTTCAGGGGCGTGCCCATGCCCGAATAGTAGAAGCGATACCAGAATTGATTGGGTTGACCATTGCGGCGGCCGTCCAAGTTATCTCGATGCGCCTCCCACAGGCGGCAGATGTTGGAGTAACGCGAGGTCGCTTTGTCATCTTGATCTCGGTTGCGGCCAAAGGCATCGAAGAAGAAGCCCATCTTAATGACTGCGCCGCAAGGGATGCACTCGTCGCTCTTATAAGCCTTGTGCGAGGCGACCATGCCCATCGTGACGCTCTCGGGCGTACGGTCTGCCGGGTCGAGTTGGTCCGAGCTAGCCACGGGAGGCCTCCTTGTTCTTGGCCGCGTTCGCTCGCATGTGCTTGATCTCACTGACAATCGAGATCGGCAACGCCTCCATGGCCGCGCCAAACGCGCCTGGTTTTCCCCGCGTTTCCGCGATGATCTTCTTCACCTCAGGATGCTCGTCGAACTGTGGATTGAGCAGAGTGAAGTAGACGTATTGACTCAGGTCGTCGGTGTCCTCGAACTTGTACTTGATCCAGCCCTGCGAGGCGATGCGAGCTGTTCGACGAAAGGCCACGGCATCAAACTCATCGAGAGAATGCACCTCCCGTCCCAGCTTCTTTTGCAACCAATAGTCGACTTCACCATAGAAAATCCGAGTTCCACGAATCTTGTCAAGAAACTCGAATTCGACATGATCGTCTGGGTAGAAATGCAGGCCAAGAATGCGCCTGCCGGGCGTACTGCTGAGCTTGGCGGGGGGGACATGGACCTGCGTTGTCTTCTCAATTTGCTGAATTGGTTGATGTGCATCGATCGACTTGATGGCTTCATCAGCGTCGTAGACCTTCCACTTGACCGTAAAGTCCGTGCCCTTGAGCGTGTAACAGCAACTTAGGCTGCCCTCACCGGAGCCAGGCATCAGGTCCCCGCCACCGCTGGCGCGATTGCCGTACTTGTCGGTAATCACAAACTCGCTCAGGTTGTAGGGTGTGTAGTTAAAAGCTTCCGTGCTTAGGCCACCATAGGTCGGTTCTGAGGAAAAGGCATCGCAGCCTGCCAGCAGGGCCGAGACGACCAACAGCAAGCTTGCGAGTGGGCGACGTAGGATGAATTTGTTGTTAGCCACGCGAGGTCTCCTCCTCAAGCAGTGTGCGGCACACCGTTTCGCGCATCACGCGGGGTCGGGCCGAAACGGCTTTCCGAAGCAGGCGGCAGAAAGCAAAGGGCCAAGGTTGCAATGGCGCCAACCGCCGGGATGCTGCAAAGCAATGACCACCAGCCGCTATAGTTCAAGTCATGCAAGCGACGCACAATTGCGGCGAAGCCCAGCCAAAATGCCACGCCCAAGCTCACAAAAAGTACAACCCGCACAGCCGAATCCATTGCAGTTTCGGAGCCACCGTAGGCCAACCAGTACTTCAGGAAAAGAGCGAAGAACGTGAGCGCGAGAACGACAAGCTGAACAAAGACAAACTGGCGCCGTGTGGCGCGGCCTTTCAGGGAAACAAGTTGGCGAACGTGCATGAGTATTGGTGAGACGATTTAGTTTGAGTCGTCCACAGTGCGTGGAAGAAACTGTTGAAGAACTGTTGGTGCGGGTTCGCTACATCAGGTGATTGGGCTCTTGCCTGAGCTCCACGAAAACTTCCTCTGGCAAGCTCGCAAAGCCGCGAGCAAGCATGCCCGGCTCCGCCAGAATGTTGTTCAGGATGCGTTGCACCTCAGGGTGCCGGTCAAAGGTTGGCGAGCACCGCACGCCAGCGGACACATACGTCAGCAGATCGTCATCGTCCGACACGCGTTGCTGCTTCGCCCGCTTCAACTGTTCCGTAATGGCTTCGCGTAGCGCTGATGGCGTCAGATGTGCAAGGTCGATTTCGTGAAGCATGCGAAGTTGCATTGCAAGCTTGTCGACCTGACCAAGTCGCAGCAGCGCTTGGTGCTGCGACTCAGAAAGCGTTAAAGGTTCATCACGATGCTCCCGCAGTTCGGACTCATTACTCCACGAAGCATCCCGCCCTTCCCGATCGCGGTACCACATCTCAAGCGCTACGCCGGCAAAGCCCTGCCACTCGTCCTCCGTCCAGACGTGGTGCAGGCGCTCCAAATTCCGGTTGTCGTAGAAGTGCAGGTAGAAGGCACGCTGGTCGGGCAGCGTGTATTCGCAATAGGCTCGGAAGTGCTGCGCCAAGGCATCCAGTGGAAGCGGGCTCCACAGCCACGTGAGCATGAATTCGCCATCGCTGAAGTCCCACAGGCGTCGCTGCAGCTGCCGCGCGGTGCTGGCAGCGTCGCCATTCAGTTCAAGTCGAATGAGCAGTGGCGAAATGTCCTTCAGTTGCTCCAGGTCACTGCCATCCCACAGTGCAGCAAAGGGAATGTTGCCCAGCCGGTTGAGCGCTGTTCGCAAGTCTGGTAGCCCGCGCGTATCCACCAATGCATACGGTGTCGTGCCGGGTTCGATTTCTGCGAACGCCTGCGTTGCAGCGTGCATGTCGCGCTCGAAGCTTGCCCAGCGTGTGGCGGCATCCGGCTGGGCCACGGCGTTTTCGGAATCCCTCTGCATCAAACCTTCTCCGTCATGATTTCACCACCGGTATGCGCGTTGAGCAGGCATTGCTTGCATGTGCCGATGGGAATTTCCGGCAGGGGCATGTTCAGGCTTGCAGGCCCTTGCCACGTGAAGTTGCCCGTCTTGAGCGTGATGGCACCAGGGCAACCCAGCTCGATGTTGCCGCAGTCAAGCTTGATGTAGGCGCCTTGGCTCGTTAGCGTCATCGCACCAGTGGATACGGCGTTGAGCTTGCCGTCGACACTGGAGAGCGCCATGTCCTTGGCGGAAGTCAGCAGCATCTGCCCTGAATGCGCCGCCGCAGACAAGTCAGCCTTGGCCGCGACCAGCTTGATGCCGTTGTTCTGCGAGAAGATCGATGCGCCCTGCCCGGCTGCGATGGTGACGTGCTCACCTGCGCCCAAGTCGATATTGGAACGGGCTGTGGCAATGACGTTGCCGTTGGCGGCCAACTGCAAACTCTCTGCGGTGGCCAGTGCGATGCCTGCCGGTGCACTTGCCAGAATGACGGCTTGCTTGAGACCCAGCAAACGCTGCTCCATCAGGTCGCGCTGGCGTTCGACATCCGCGAGCTGAACGCGGGCGGCCTCTGCACATTGATTGAGGCGCTTCATTTGTTCCAAGGCATCTGTCAGCAATGCCTTGGCCTCGTCCATGGCCAGTTGTTGCCCCGAGGCTCGCTGTTGGTCGTCGGCAGAGAGGAACAGGCCTTTGCCTCCGCGGATCGCTCCGTAGGATGACGTCCGCAGCTCAAAGCCTTCACCGCGCTTCTCGCGCCGGCCCTCGGTCGCCCGCCCGTAGACCATGTGCCCCAGGGTGAGCTGGCTCTTGCCCGAATGCTCGGTACTGAGCTTGACGTGTTCCTCGCCCGCCCAGTCTTCCATCTGCAACTTGTTATCACTCTGCGTGCGAATGACGTTGCGCGACATCCAGCGATCATCGCAATGGATCAGATCGGTCTGTACGCTGTTGTGATGGAACCCTTGCAGTTCCGGCTTGTTTGGGTCCCCATCGCGGAAGACGACAATGGCTTCGGTGCCATCCAGCGCGGGCATGTGAAAGCCAGTTTGCTGCGCGCCCGCGAAGGGCTTGGCCAGCCTCAGCGGCACGGACTCGCCACCCGGGTTCCACTCGTCAAAGTCGAAATCGAACCTGACGACATATTCTCCGCGCGCGGTTAAGTGCGCGTACTTGTACTTGCTGGGAGAAGTGACACGGGCCGAAAGCGTACCGGCAATCTTAGGCCAAGCGTCTTCATTGAGCTGAAGCCGGAAACGCCGGTCGCTGGGGATGGCCTTATAGGTATTGGTGTAGGCCTTGTCACGGGCACCGCTGTGCGTGACTTCGATGACAACCTGCCCGTTGGGTGCATCGGGCAAGGTTTGGTCCATCCGCAGGATGCGCGCGGGCCGCAATTCGAGGACATTGCTCTGGCCTTCGTAGACCACTTGCCAGGCGATGGCGGCCTCGTGGCGCAACTGTGCTTCCCACTTAGCCTCGTCCCACGTTAATGCGTGTGCGCCCCATACGTACGGCTGCCCGTAGGTCGTTGGGTCGCTATAGGCAACGTTCGCTTCGCCCTTGATGCGCTCCCAGGCGGCGTCGGGGTTGTAGTCGGCCACCAGGAAGGATTTCGGGACGGTTTGCGTGTGCGTTTGCAGGCCGAAGACGGCTTCCTGCCCCGAGGCTTCCAGCCCTGCGGTCTCCCGATACGGGATCGTGCGTTGGGGTTCATAAATGTACCCGTCGACATCATCCGAGAATATTTGGACGTCCCCGTGCTTGCCTTCGACCGTGTAGCTATACAGTCCCTCCCTTTCCATCAGCAGGTGGATGTAGTCCCAGTCGCTCTGCTGATATTGCATGCGGAACGCATGCTTGGGGTACGTCGTCCTGCGCAGCTTGAATAGGAATTGGTGACCGCGCAGATCGTGCCGTCGCAGGATCGCTTCAATGATCTCGGGCGCGGTCTTGTTCTGGAAGATGCGAGTGGCTTTGGTAAGCCGTAATTTGGCCGTGCGGGCCTCGACCACCAGCCGATAGCTGCTGAAGTCGGCCGTGGTCTTCAGCTTCGAGAAGTTTGAAATCCACCCGGACCATTTGCGTGGCTCCCCACCGTCGACGGCATCAATGGAGAAGGTGGCGTCGCGGCCGAGGTAGTCGGTGCGGGCAAGGTCGTCGGGATGCGTCAGCTCAATGGTGATGCAATACGGCTCGCCAATGCGCTCGACCGCTTCGAACGAAACGACCGACAGTACAGCGCCGTTTTGCGGTCCAACCACGTCCAGGTGATAGGGCTGGCGGCCCGTTACAAGGCTCGCCGCGCGTTCGAGGGCGGTCTCCAGCCAATCTGCCATGAGTGCTCGCTTTGCTGTTTTGTGATGGGTTCACTCGGTGCCAAACCGAATGCGCAGCGAAGCACGATAAACAACTGAACCGTAGAGTTAAAATTCAAATGTACAGAACAGCCTGGAATTTGACTCAAATTAACAATTAATGCGGACAAGCCCTAGATTTTAAGGTCGTGACGGACGTGAAGTAAAAATGCCTTAACTCTGAATTCAAAAAATCCACAGCCACATATCACGCCATGGAGAGCAGTGGAATGCCACCGCTCCGATCCACACTCACTTTCCATGGAGCCGTCGTGATACCCAACACATCCCCCCTTGAGAATCTCTGTGTCTACGCCCTGCTCTTCTTGCTCGGCGCGCTGTGGGCGCACGTGCGCTGTAGCGGCCGCAATGCTCGCAAGGAGCATGCAGCATGAGCCCAGCTTGTCCACACTGCCGTTCCTCGCAGGTCATCACACGCAACCATGCCCGTAAGGTGGGCGGCACCATTGGCGCCATTGCGGGCGCTGCGAGCGGCTTCTCTGCTGCCATGAAGGGCGCCAATCTTGGCGGGCGGATTGGCCTGCTCGCCGGCCCCCCCGGTGCTGCGCTGGGCACGGTTGCTGGCGCCATCCTCGGCGGCTTGTTAGGCGGCACGGCCGGCTGCTCGGCCGGTACGGCGTTGGGCGAGCTTGTGGATGCCAAGGTGCTTGCAAACTACCGCTGTTTGCAGTGCCGGCATACGTTTGGCGAGTCATCCGCCGAAACCTATGTCCGCCGGCCGCCCTCCTTCGGTGAGCCTGGTGTCGGTGCGTATGGCACGCACGCCTTCGACCCCGACGAAGACGACGACACGATGTCGCTCGCTCGCGGCTAATCTGCCGCTTCTGACTTCCCTGCAGTTTTCCACCATCAGCCCGGCCTTGGCCGGGCTTTATGCACTTGTTTCAAGGAGTTCTCATGCATCTGGTGTCGTCTATGGCCTATCAAGGCCAGCAACCGTGGCACGGTCTTGGCAACCGCTTGGCGCCCAAGCAATCCATCGATACTTGGACTCGCGCCGCCGGGCTCGATTGGGAAATCGAGTCGTCCGAGGTGCGATTCGTCTCGGGTAACGGCAACCTGGGGGCGATTCACGCGTTTCCTGATCAACGCGTCTTATATCGATCGGACACCAAGGCCCCGCTCGCGGTTGTTTCGTCGCGCTATCAAATCGTGCAGCCCGCCGAGATCCTTGAGTTTTATAGGGATTTGACGCTCGCGGGCAATTTCGAACTCGAGACGGCCGGCTCACTGCTTGGTGGACGGAAATTTTGGGCGCTTGCCAAGACGGGACATACCGGCGTGCTCAAATCCAAGGATGAGATTCAAGGCTACTTGCTTCTCGCGACCGCCTGCGACGGCACGTTGGCGACTACGGCTCAATTCACCGCAGTACGCGTGGTTTGCGCGAATACGCTCAAGATTGCATTGGGTGAAAGCACCGGCGCGGTCAAGGTTCCGCACCGTAGTCAGTTCGACGCACAAGCCGTCAAGCGACAGTTGGGGATCGCCGTATCGAGCTGGGATGCCTTCATGGTGCGTACGAAAGCCTTGGCTGAACGCAAGCTGACGGATTCGGCAGCGGAAGCGTTCTTGCGAAAGGTGCTGACCTATCCGGCACCCGACCGCGACGGTCAAGTCGTCAACGAACGGGCGATGAAGGCCGTCAGCGAGCTGTATGCCGGACGCGGCAAGGGATCGACGTTGTCTTCAGCGGCTGGCACAGCCTGGGGCATTTTGCAGGCGGTCACGGAATTTTGCGATCACCATCGTCAGGCGCGTAGTGAGGACCATCGGCGAACTTCGGCGTGGTTTGGGCAAGGCGCGGTCATCAAGCAGAAGGCGTGGGATGAGGCGCTCAAGCTGGTGGTGTAACTGCGCGTCTTCAATTCCTCTTCCCTGTTTCTTCCTCTCTATACAGCCCGGTGCGCGATTGCGTGCCGGGCTTTGTGCTTTCTGGAGGTGCTTGTGAGCATCGATGAATCCCCTGCGCGTCCACCACTGCGGCTGGTCAAGACGACGGGGCTGTCTCGTGAAGACTGGCTGGAAGTGCGCCGCACCGGCATCGGTGGGTCGGATGCGGCGGCTGCGGTTGGCCTCTCCCCCTACAAATCCCAACTTGAACTTTTTCTTGAGAAGACCGGCCGCGATGCCGACCTGCCCAAGCCCGATCCCAACGACACGCGCGAGCACGTGTTTTGGGGCGTGCTCTTGGAAGGCGTCGTAGCGGCCGCCTACACGCAGCAGACCGGCAACCGCGTCCGCAAAGTCAACGCCGTGCTGCAACATCCTGAGGTGCCCTTCCTGCTGGCCAACCTGGATCGCGAAGTGGTCGGTACGCCGGACGTGCAGATCCTGGAATGCAAGACGGCTGGCGAATTCGGCTCCCGTCATTGGCAGGACGGTCCGCCAGAGTACGTTGTTTTGCAGGTCCAACACCAGTTGGCCGTCACGGGTAAGCAAGCCGCCGACGTGGCCGTGCTGCTGTGCGGCCAGCGCTTGGAAGTCCACCGCATCGAACGCGACGATGCGCTGATCGGGCAGTTAATTGCGCTGGAAACCGAGTTCTGGCGCTACGTGGAAACCGACACGCCACCACCCGGGGATGGCTCGGAATCGGCAGACCGAGCATTGCGCTGCCTGTATCCGCGCGACCGTGATGGCACGGTGGATTTCTCGGAAGACCGCCAGTTGTCCAGCACGTTTGCCGATCTGGTGGCGGTGCGTGACCAGATCACGGCGCTCGAAGCGTCGGCGGCCAAGCTCAAACAGACGATCCAGCACGCAATGGGCGATGCCTCGCGGGCGCTGTTCGAAACCGGCGAAGTCACCTTCAAGCGCAGCAAGGACGGCACATCGACTGATCTGGAACGGCTGCTGGCCGACCACCCTGCCCTTGCCCAGCAATACGCCATCCCCAAAGCCGGTTCTCGGCGCTTTCTCATTCAATCTTGACGGAGTTTCCGATGATCAAAGGACTTGCTATCACGCCGCCCGTCATTGGGCGCATCAGTATCGGCAAGATTTCGGACCGCAACGGCAAGCGCGCGCCCGTTGCCGATGATCAGTTTACGCTCACGACCCAGGTGCAGCAGCGTGGCGAGTGGGTCTTGCATCCGCTGAACGAAGCGCTGCGCAAGGCGGTGCCCGGCAAGCTGCGCTCTATTCCGGTGCGCCTGCTGTTCAACACGCCAGATCTCAATCTTCGGGCGGAGTATTGCCTCTTTGACCGGGAAACTGGGCGCCCGGTCTGCGTGGGCAACGGTGAGCGCTGCAAGCGCGTGGAGCCGGATGGTATTGCGATCCTGCCCTGCCCGTCTCCGCAGGGTTGCCAATTCGGTGGACCGGGTGGCTGCAAGCCGTATGGACGCTTGAATGTCACCGTCGGCGATGACGATGAGATGGGCAGTTTCATCCTGAGAACGACATCGTGGAATTCCATCCGTACCCTGGCGGCGCGACTGCATTACTTCAGCGCCGTGTCCGGCAACCTGCTGGCTTGTTTGCCACTCCGGTTGGTGCTCAGGGGTAAAAGCACGACTCAGAGCTACCGGTCGGCCATCTACTACGTGGATCTGGACGTGCGTTCAGGTAAGACGCTCGAAGCCACCATCATCGAGGCGCGCGAGCTGGATGCGCGGCGCAAGGCGGTGGGGTTCAACCAAGTGGCGCTGGATGAAGCAGCGAAGGCTGGCTTCGCCAACGGCGCGTTTGAAGACACTCCGGAAGAGGTCGCAGCCGTGGTCGCGGAGTTCTACCCCGAGCCCACGGACGGCAACTCCGACGCAGGGAATGCGGTCACACCTGAAGCTGCCAATGCGCCAACACTGCGCGAGAAGCTGGGCCGCAAAGCGGCATTGCTGGGCGGGACGGCTGCATGATCCGGTCGCTCTGCTGGGTGCTGTCGATTGCGGCAACCGGCACGGCAATCTGCCTGTCGGTGCTGGCGGGCTGGCAGCGTGGCGGGTCGCTGGCGGAACGGCTGGTGTGGGTCGCCATCGGCGTTGTGCTGGTGGCCTGCGCACACCTGCTGCCGGCGCTGGTTCAGGAGGCGTCGTCCGGGTTAAGCGCCGTGGCCGCAGGCTTGTGGCTGGTTTGTATGGCAGCCACGTGCTTCGGGCATGCCACGTTCTTCGTGCTGGCCCAACGGCATGCGGGCGAACTGCGGGCAGCCGCGATTCCGTTGGCCGATGCTGTTCAGGCAGGCCGCAGTCTCACAGCGGTCATGGCCGAACGGGCTACCGTGACTGGGTTACTGGCGACGGCCAACGCCCGACACTGTTCTGGCAACTGTACGGGGCTGGAGGCCCGAAGAGTCACGCTGACCGCGAAGCTCGATGCGCTGGAGGCCGAAGCCAGCGAGATTCGGCGCCGAAAGTCTGCGGACGATCGAGTCATGGCAGCGCGCGACGCCCTGATCGCCGATCCAGTCACGGCGCGACTCGCCGCGTTACTCGGCACGACTGTCAGCCGGGTCGAGCTGCTGTCGGGGCTGGCGTTCGCTGCGGTCCTTGAGGTCGTCGCATGCCTGCTGTGGACCGTCACGTTGCGATCATGCCCACCAGTCAAGGACGTAGCGCCAGTCGCGGCGAGTCATGCGCCGGAGTCAGCGAGTCACGAACCCGAGGCAGTCAGTCCCTCCCCGGTCAGCGAGCCCGTCACGCCGTTACCGATTGGCAAATCCACCGATCCCGATGTGATGACGCTCGCGCAAGCCGTCGCGGCTGGGCAGGTTCGCCCGACTGTGGCCGATATTCGCCGCCATCTCGGCTGCTCGCAGGCCCGTGCGACGACGTTGCGTCGTCAGCTTGTCGCGCTCGACTCAACCTGACGGCATACAAGCCGGGGCTTCGGCCCCGGCTCCCTGATCTACCCAACATAGGGACAAGGCCATACCGAGACCCAAAACCAACATCGAGTTCGTCCGCGAACTGATGGATTTCTCGCGCTTCGGACCACTGGCGCAGATGTTTGTCATCGACGCGCTGTCCAAGTGGTCCGACAGGATCGCGCTGACACCGATCGAGGAGCTGCGCAAGGCGTTCGAGGGCAATCCGCTGATCGGCGCCGATGCCTGGCAGGGCGTGGCTCGCGAGATCAAAGAAAAGCTTGATGCCCACTTCGCCGGGCGGAGCTGACGCGCCCAGGTTCGCAGACACGATCCAGAGAACCATTCCCCCCGTGCCGGGCTTCGTGCCCGGCCTTCTTTTTCTCTCAATTCTTGCCGATCCGCCAGAGGCGTATGGACACATCCCCCGACCTTGTCAAAAGCATCAGCATCACCAACCTCGCCAATCAACGTGCCGCCGTTGCTGAACGTATCCACACGGCGCTCGACCTGCTGGCCGAAGCCGAACAGCTTGCCGGAGCCGCGAATCTAGGCTTTCCCCGGCTGATCCTCGACGACCACTATGCGCATCGTGGCTCGGTCGCGGTGACCGGTGGGTATGCGAAACGCGCCGAAGCCGAACAAGCGATCCTGCACAGCATCGACGCTCAGGGCTGGAATCACCTGCTCAACGAATCCGGCTTGCGCACCTTCATGGATGCCCGCGCCCGAGCGCAGTGGCACCAGCAGATTGCCGATGGCGAGGTGCCCGAACTGACGGCGGCGAACATCGAGGCGACCTTCACCGAGCTGTACGGGGCCCGCGGCGATATGTTCGAGCGCGGTGTGCTCGAATGTTTCCGTCGGCTGTCGTGGAACTACAAGAGCAACCAGCCCTTCAAGTTCGGCAAGCGGATCATTCTGAAGTCCCTATTCAGCTACGGGTCCCTCAATCATCACGGCACAAACGAGCTGGACGATCTGATGCGCGTGTTTCATGTGCTCGATGGCAAGCCGGAAGCGGATCACCGAGCCGGTGTCTACTACTTGATCGGCCAGGCGCGGCAGCAGCGACAGACCGAGGCTGAGAACGACTATCTGCACTTGCGCTGGTTCAAGAACGGCAACGGGCATTTGACGTTCAAGCGGCCCGATCTGGTCGACCGCATGAACCTGATTCTCGCCAAGCATTACCCGAACGCACTCGCAGCGCGGTAGTTCCCCGGGCGCGTCCTGCGTCTGGTTTCTTTCCCAACTTCCCCTTTGTTTCTGCGGCTTTGCATCCGGCTCTTTCCGGAGGCCAGCGTCCGCCCCTCTTCAGGAGAACTTCATGACGAAATCCTCTTTACCCACCCAGTCACCGCCACGCCTGCCGCTCGGCCGGCTGGTGACGACGCCCGGCGCTTATGAGGCGTTGGCTGCTGCCAATGTATCGATCGTCGATCTGTTGAACCGGCACGCCTGCGGCGATTGGGGCGACCTTTGTGCTGACGACCGTGTTCTGAACAACCTCGCTGCCATGACGGGGCAGCGGGTGTTGTCCAGCTACCGGCTACCTGGGAATCTCATCGTGCACGTTCTGACGGCGTGGGACAGATCTGTGACGACGGTACTGCTGCCAGACGAGTATTGACGCTCAGCGGGGCAGCGCGGACATCGGTTCATCCTGCAGCTTGTCGATGAAGGCATGCGGATCAGCTTCCAGCACCCGCAGGAAATCGAGCAGTTCGACCACATCCAGGCGGCGGGCGCCGCTCTCGACCTTCGACACGAACGCCTGTGGCCGCCCGAGCTGGTCGGCAACGTCCTGCTGCAACCAGCCGCGCTGCTTGCGCAGGTCGGCGAGCAATGCCGCAATCCGCTGGTAGCGAGGGTCGTGGATGGGGTGGGCCATGCAAAACATTCTAGATACACATACACGATATTCTTTATCCGTATACGGCATAATCTGGAGAGCCACATGTTTCAACTTGTCTGGCTGTGCAGCGCTGCTCTCACGGCGTTTGCCATCGTGATTGACATGCGCAGGTTGCGGGCCAATCGCGTCGGGCTTCCGGCAGCAGGCTGGGCCTTTGCATCTGCATGCGTTGGTCCGGCTGCAGGAGTGCTGTACCTGGTCCAGCGCCGCAAGACAACGCGCCATCTGATTCACGCCGCTTGGGCGCTCGCCGGTAATGCGAGCCAGCCGGTGCATGTGCGCCGCGCACGGCTGAACGCGCTTGCACGGACCGGTGTGCTAGGCGAGCCGATTTTGCAAGCATGCCTGGCCGCGTTGGAGCAGGAATCCGTGGCGTCGGGGCGCGCAGCGAGCGAACAAGAGATGGACCACTCCATGTAGGCAAGCGACGCGGCTACTCGAGGCATGCCGGTGGAGATGGTTAGCCGGCTTCTGTACCACTACACAACAACACATGGGAGTTTACGAATTGAAGAGCACTCAAAACCCGCGAATGTCTTCGCTCGCATTGAGCGCAATGATGGCTGCAACGCTCGCAGCCTGCGGCGGAGGCGGAGAGTCCTCCACCGCCAACCCGCCCTCTCCGGCCACCGCAAATCTGACTGGCAAAGCTATTGACGGCTATCTGGCCGGTGCTACGGTCTGCCTGGATCTGAACGCCAACAACCGTTGTGATGCGGGGGAGCCGTCGGCGGTGACGGACAGCAACGGTAACTTCGGCCTCGTTGCCGACAACGCGGTCGGCAAGAAGCTGCTGGTCGTGGTCGATGGCAATACCAAGGATCAGTCGCGTCTGGGCTACAGCTTCCCGGCCAACATCGTGCTGTCGGGCATTGTGGATGGCACCACGGGACAGAACGTGACGCCATTGACCTCGCTGGTGGTGGCACAGATGGAGGCCGGCGCGTCGAAGGCGGCTGCTGAGCGCGCGGTGGCGGCATTGGTGGGCGATGGCGACCCGAAACGCGATTACGTCGCGGCCGGCGACCACGGCACGCTGGCCGTGGCGAGCCAGATCGTCGACAAGATCTCGGAGTTCGCCAAGGCTGGCCAGGACAACAGCGCCACCGTGCGTGCCGTGCTGAACGCCATCGCTACCAAGGGCGACATTGCGGGTGTGGCGCAGGCTGATGTCGATGCCGAGGTGGCGAAGCCGGTCTATGCGCTTGATACCAACTTGCTGGAACTGCTGGCCGCCCCCCTGTTCTCGTACGACCACACCAACTATGGGAACGGAGCGCCGACCATGGTGCGCTCGCGCTGGACGCTTGCCGGCTCGCAACTGGTGGAGCAGCCGGAAGCTTACGGTGCGAATGGATGGGGTGCTGTTCCGGCAGAAGGTGTCGGAAGTGACCTGGGTGAGTATTTCCTGACTGCGGCTGGAACGTGGTCGCGCTTCTACCCGGCAGCCGACGTGCTCAAACCGATCTCGGTGCAGGCGGTCGATCAGGCCAGCCTGTCGTTCACTGACGCGGCAGGCTATGCCGGTCGCCTGGAGTTCCGTCGTCTGGATGTGGGCGTCAAAGCGTTCGGAGCACTGCCTGCAGCCTGGCTCGATGGCTATCCGCCAGTGGCGCTGTCCGGCAGCTTTGCACCGGGCAGTGTGGGGTACCTGGGGCTGCTGACACGTGACCAGGACTGGATCAGCGTCCCGTCTCACCCGTGCGGCGGGGTCGCGACGCCCATC
Source organism: Ralstonia sp. (assembly GCA_039592975.1). Lineage (GTDB taxonomy): Bacteria > Pseudomonadota > Gammaproteobacteria > Burkholderiales > Burkholderiaceae > Ralstonia. The sequence continues at coordinate 68,895 of JBCNQE010000002.1, forward strand.
ACTGAGGACGGTATCGCGCACTGCAATTACATCGGGTCGGCTACCCAGCAATACCAGTCCGTGGATGAGGCCATTGGGCTGGGCATTCCGTATGGCACCGATCAAGCCGGCCACGCGCTGGTGTTGAAGCTGTCGGCCAACGGTGGGGCTGTCATCGTCAAACAGACAACCCAGGCGGTGGTGGTTCCATCGACCCAAATCAGTTGGAGCCGATATGCGCGCAATGCCAATGTCATGGTGATCAACGTCTCCACAGCGGCCATCGACGGGCTGCAACTGCCGTTCGGGGACGAGGCCTTTGTACACCGTGGCGGCAAGGTGCTGATTACCTTGCACAACGGACGCTTGAAGTACGGGCAAATGGAGCCGTCGACGCTGGTGCACTTCATGCCGACGTTCCGGCAAGGTGAGTTTGACCAACTTGTCGCGGCGATTCGAGCTGGGCTGGGAATCTAAGGCGGGATCAATCTGGACGGATGGCTTGGCGGCCATCCGTCTTTTTTCATTTTTTAGGGAACAACATCATGCGCAAGTACATCCTCGCGTTCGTAGTCACGCTTTGCACCTCCAACGCGTTTGCGGCGCACACCTGTGACACGGTGCCGAAGCAGCAGCGAGACAACTGCTGGTCATCGGTGATCGGTGCTGAACAGCAAAGCGCCGACGAATACGTCTTCGCGGTGCAGGAATCGAAGAAGGTTCCTGCGTCGGTGAAGCGGAAGGTTGAGGCCAAACGCAAGGCCATTTCGGCGGATGCGGATCGTCAGTGCCAGAAGGACAACCTAGGTTATCCGGCGAGCGCCTGCGTCATCGGCGTCATTCAGCAGTTCAAGGACTTCACTTACAAGGAAACTTCGAGGTATGGCGTGCCGGACGGTCGCCTCAACTGAGGCTGGTCTGTGGGTGGGTATGGCGAGCGGGCCTTGCGCCCGCTCGCCATACCCCATATCAGATTGTTTTTTTCTCACTGAATTCAAGGCATCCGGCTTACCCGTCAGCGCGCTTGCGAGCAGCGAGGCTGTACTCAAGCAACGCAATCGTACGGTCCATTTCCTGCGTCAGCCCATAGCCGAGCAGATTGAGGAAGTGGAACGCTGGCACAAGCAACGCGAAGCTTTGGATCCACGCATCAAGATGCCCCCATGCCGGGATCATGAGCATTGCGAAGGCAACAAGGGCGGGGAAGAAACCAATCTTGTCCAGCGCCCCGGCCAACATCATCCCCCGTTTCTCGAATGCATTCCGCTGATGCCGGTAGTGCGCGAGCACGTATTCGACGGCCTCACGGTCACACTCCATCAGTTCCAGCACCATCGGCAGATCCAATGCCATGGCGTCATCTAATGCCTCAAGCAAAGGCGCGAACGGCGTCCTGTACAACGTCCGAAAGAACGGGACGGAGAGCACGACGGGGGATATGAGCAACGCGATTCCCAGCAGCGTGACCAGTATGCCCATGGCAAGAACGGTTTCGACCAGCGCAGGACTCTCGAAGACCCGGCTCACAATGGCGAGCACCACGCACTCGATCAAGCCGATCACGCCCAAGGTGCGGACTAGCTTCTCCGCGTTCTCTACACGTATTGCCCACTGCCCCTTTTGGCGCTCGGGGCGTTTTCGGGTAGTCAGCCTCCTGACAATTCCCTTCACCTCGTCAAGATCCTGCCTGCGGATGGTTGGACGAACACGTTGATCCATGATGGGCTCCTGGTTTGATTACGCTGTTGGACTGAAACTACCTCGGCCGGCGTAACGCGGCTGTACTTGGCCGTCAGCGAAAAGCTTTCCGCTACTCCATGTACTCCAACTTGCATTTACATGTGATCAACCAGCCAAGGAAAAGATGCTGCGCATCGCGTCGGATGCTCGCCAACTCCCTCCAACCTGATAAATTACGGCCTTTGCGATTGAAACCGACTTTATGCGACCCAAACGACTGCTTCTGGAGCGCTGCCGTGAGTGCTGAACCGTGGGTGTCCGTCGATCAGATCGCGGAGCATCTGGGCGTGACGCGCGACTCGATTTACCGCTGGATTGACCGCAAGTGCCTTCCAGCACATCGCGTGGGGCGGCTGTGGAAGTTCCAAGTGTCCGAAGTCGACGAGTGGGTGCGCGCCGGTGGTGCCAACGAAGAGCAGAAGCAAGATTGAGTAAGAACAACGACATGGCCAAGACCAAGAAACCGACCCACCAACCCAGCCTGCCGTTTCCGCCGACACCCGACACGCTTCACCAGGAAGGCCATTGGCTGTGGATTCCCGTGCGAAAGGAATGGCGCGACGTACGTACCAAGCCAGAGGAAGTTGTTCGCCAGAAATTCATTCGCACGTTGGTCGAGCACTATGGCTATTCGCTCGACCAGATGGATCAGGAGCGGCCCACGCTGCACGGTCATCGCAGTCCGCGCGCCGACATCGTCATCTGGCAGTCCATTGAGGATCGGGCAGCAGGGCGATTCCCTGCCCTCATCGTCGAGTGCAAGGCAGACACGATTGAGATTCAGGAAAAAGACTACTATCAGGCTGCGTCCTACACCGTGGCGTCCGGTTGTGACATCTTCATCGCCACCAACGCGCGTCACACTGCCGTTTTCAAGCTCGTGGCCCGCACGCCAGGCGAATTCGTCGCCATCAACGAAATCCCCAAGGCCACGGATTGGGGCGACGCCAAGCGCCTGAAGGAAGTCCTCGAAAGTCTGCGCGCCTTCAACCGCAAAGAATTTCAGGACCTGCTGTTCGTCTGCCACAGTATCCTGCGCGACGTCCACAAGATGGACCCTGGCCGCGCATTCGACACCATCTCGAAGATTCTCTTTATCAAGATGTACGTCGAACGCTCGGGCCAACACGGCACCTTCACTACCGACTACCTTGACCGGCGGGCCGCAGTGCGACTGCCCACCGATCCGGCCGTACACGATGGCCTGTTCGAGCAGACCAAGACCTTTTACCGCACCGACGATCTGTTCACCGCAGCGGACAAGCTCGACATCTCGGAGGCGACCTTCCGCCGCATCGTCAAGCAACTGGAGCGTTTCGACCTCTCCAAGACCGGCGACGACATCAAGGGGCTGGCCTTCGAGAAGTTTCTCGGTACCACCTTCCGGGGAGAACTGGGCCAATACTTCACCCCGCGCCCAGTCGTAGAGTTCATGGTCGACCTACTCAACCCACAGGAAGGGGAATTGATCTGCGACCCGGCTTGTGGCTCGGGCGGCTTCCTGATTCGTACCTTCGAGCATGTCCGTGCCCAGATTGTCGCCGACATCCAGCGCCAGAAGGACGAGGCACGAGCCCGCATCGAAGCACTCGATCTACCCGAGGAAGAGAAAGAAAGCCAGATCGCCGAGACTTTCTTCCGTCACAACACGCAGCTGCTGCCGAGCGGCGACGACAACAAGCCCATCGACACTCGCGTCGGTCGACTAGCCTGGCAGTGCATCTATGGCACCGATGCCGAACCCCGCGCCGCCCGCACCGCCAAGATGAACATGATCATGCACGGTGACGGGCACGGCGGCATCCACTATCACGATGGTCTGCTCGACATCAACGGCATCTTCAATGGTCGCTTCGATCTGGTGCTGACCAATCCGCCGTTCGGATCAAATGTCGGCAGCGATCAGAAAGTCGGTGGTAGCGATGAAACTCGCGTGCCCACCGATGATGCCTATCTGCAACGCTGTCGCGAGCGCGGCTACGGCGCCGCCTGGGAAGAAAGTCACAATCGGCTGTTACAAGCCGCAGCGGCGAAGACGCCTATCCTCGACCTATTCGAGATTGGCAAGGACAAGAACAACCGCCCCACCGAACTCATCTTCGTCGAGCGTTGCCTCAACCTGCTCAAGCCCGGCGGCCGCATGGGCATTGTGCTTCCCGACGGCAACCTCAACAATCCATCGCTGGCCTGGCTGCGCCGCTGGGCCGAAGGGCGGGCCAAGCTGCTGGCGGTGGTCAGCCTGCCAGAAGAAACCTTCCGCTCAAGCAATGCCACAGTCAAGGCATCGCTGGTGTTCCTACGCAAATTCACGGATGCAGAAGCCGCGCGATGGGAAGCCGCCTGGGACCAGGCGCACATGGAGCTGGATGCTGGTTTCGACGCCGAACGCACTGCCCGCCATGCCGAGTACGCGCCGCGCATCATCAGCGGCGAAGATACCGAGACTGGGCGTCTACTCGCCAAACTAGCTACCCTGGGCCTGCGGCGCGTGCTCCTGCCATGGCAACGCGGCGAAGTCCCGGCTTACCCACGCCAAGTAAGACCGACAATCCAAAGCAAGGCGACCTGGCTCGACGAAGTTGCCAAGGAACACAAGAAGACCGCCGCCGAACTCAAGAAACAAGCGACCGCTGCGCTGGCTGCGGCACAGAAACACAGCGATGCGCTGCTGTCGGAACTCAAGAGCAAATACAGGTCCATCGACGAAGCCCATACCGCCGCGCTGTGGGCGCGGGTGCGCGAGTTGTTCGACTACCCTGTGTTCGTCGCCGCCCCCAAGACCGTTGGCATTACCTCCACCGGCGAAACGGGTGACGGGGTGGCAAGCGAGTTGCCCGATTTGCTGCTGGCCTTCCGCGAGTTTGAAACCTGGATTGAAAACGGCGCACAACTGGAGGCCATGCCAAATTTTCCGGAGCCCTCCGCTGCATGATCCGGCGGTGGAGGGAAATTGAACGTTGGATCGAGAATGGCGCATCGGTGGGCCGCACCAGCCACTATCCGATGTTGCCTCTGCGGGAGGTGCTCACCGAACGCCGCGAGGCTGTACAGGTCAATGGCGCGCTGGGCGACTGGCAGGCAATCACGATCAAATTCTCTGGAGTAGTGCTGCCGCGCGAACGCGCCGACGCATTCAAGGGCGCAATGTTCGCTGCCTACCCCGGAGATCTCGCATTTTCCAAGATTGACGCTCGCAACGGTGCAGTCGGCCTGATTCCCGACAGCATCCTGAAGGCGGTCGTCACCAGCGAGTACCCTGTTTTTACGCCCAAGACGGACAAGCTGCGTGCAGATTACCTGCATCATCTGCTGCGCGCCGAACACTTCAAGGCCGACCTCCAACGCAAGGCTTCCGGCACCAGCGGCCGCAAGCGGGTCACGCCCGAGGGCTTCCTGAGTCTGAACGTGCCCATCCCCTCGCTCGACGAACAGGATGCACTGATCGCCACCTACACAGCCGCACTGACTTGTGCCACACAACTGGAGCGAGAAGCCGAGGCCATCGAGCGCGCTGGTTGGCAAGATTTTGAAACCGCACTGGGTGTGACCGCGCCGGCCCCTCTGCCGGATCGGCCGAAGTTCGTGGCACGGTTCAAAGATGTAGAGCGGTGGAGTCACGAGAGCATTTTGCGTGCGCTCACTCAAGCATCTAGCTTCTACAGTGGAGTCCCCATGACCCCGCTTGGACAGATGGGCAAAGTCAGCTACGGCATTCAGAAGTGCCCAGCCAACAGACCGGCGACGCACGCTCGCCCGTACTTGCGCGTTGCCAATGTGCAGCGTGGCGTGCTCGATTTGCGCGAGGTCAAGCTCATCAACGTGCCCGACGAGGAAATGCCGAAGCTGCGCCTAGAAGTCGGTGATGTGCTGCTGTGCGAAGGCAATAGCCCCGACTTGGTCGGGCGTGGTGCAATATGGCACGGTGAGATCGAAGACTGTGTTCATCAGAACCATGTCCTTCGCGTGCGCGTAAACCGCGAACGTCTGCTCCCCGAGTTCGTGTTGGCGGTCATCAACAGTAGCCACGGCCAAGCCTATTTTCGCAGCAAGGCCAAACGCACCACAAACCTAGCCTCGATCAACAGCAAGGAGGTGGCCGGTCTTCCAATCCCGAATCTGTCGCTTGCGCGGCAGAGAGATGTACTGGACAAGCTGAATGCGCACATACAAGCCGCGCAGACCAAACGCACCCAAGCCGCCACCCTTCGCAAATCCGCCTGGACTACATTCGAAGCGGCGCTATTTACTGCCGCAGAATCCAGCTCGCCATGCTCCTAGGACACCCTCGCACTCCACGTGGGGCTCGCGGCGTTCGAACAGTGCAGCACTCCGGAGACGAATTTTCTGCATCGAACGTGCGTGACGCCTCATGTGCGGAGGACGACGACCACAGACGGGGATGATGCGCTGTAGACGAGTTGCAAGCCCTGCCCCGTGCCTGCGTTCGAGCGACGCGACATTCTCCATCGAGTGTAAAGCGCTGGCTAGGCCGAACACAGGCAACTAGGAGCGGACGTTCTGTTGGTAGGTCATGCCGTCCGCTCTTTGATACGCCCCGTGCCGTCCTGCCCAACTCGGCCCCAGCTGCCGCCGGGCCGGCATGTCGAACCCCACTGCTTTCTCTATATCACCGACGCCGGAGGCTCCGCCACCTGAGCAACACCGCCGATTCCCGGCGCTCACGTACCGTGATCGAGCCGAGGGCGCCCAGCCTTCACCTTCGTCGGCACACGCCCCATGCCGAACGTATGGATATGCTCGGTTCCCTTGACCATCAAGTACTGTTCAGCCTTGGCGAGATAGGCCAAATTCGTACTGAGCGCCTTTTGCTTGTCGTCATCGTTCCGGTTGATCTGGCCGACACCCTGGCCGTGGCCGTGCGTTCCATAGAACGGTTTCCGCTTGCCGTCGTTGCTGTTCCAATAGGCTCCCGCGCCCTGCGTGACGGAGTTGACCCAGTATTCACCGATCTGCTGCGCGATGAACGCGTCGTGGTTGTGCTCAGGCGAGTAAAACAGGATGACGTGCAGATGCAGCCCCGACGTCTCCCCCTGCTCAATTGTCCAAACGAAGCTTTCGATGCCTGACATCAGCGTGTTGAAGTGCCGTGCCGCAAAGAAGCGCTCACGATAATCCTGGATCAATTCCACCGTGAGCCGGTCACGGAACTGTGGCTTAACGCCCAGCGTCAGCGAGAGAATCAGCCAGCGGCTCTTCACCTCGAACATGGCCTTCTGCATCGATAGGACGTTGCGCTCGTTCCTTTCTGCGTTCTTCAACCTTAGACGCTCTTGCTCCTTGAACTCTCGTGACTGGCAACGTGCGTGAATGCGTTCGATCAGCATGTTGAACACGTCCATGTATCGCATACCGTCAAGACAGTCGAACTCATTGGGCTGACCGAATGAGTACGGCTCTGCGCCAATCAAGCCAAGCTCTTTGCAGACACCGTAGAACACCTCCACACGTGCGGAATAGCGATAAAGCCCGGAATAGCGTTCGATCCAATCATTCAGCAACCAGTAGTACCGCTTGGCGAGACGTAGCTCTCGGATCCTCTTCTCCTTGGTATTGCGGCTCACGTATTCGACGAAGCCACCTTCTTGTCCATTCTCAATATCCTGGACGAATCTCTCGATGTGAAATAAGTGCTTGGATGCGTAGCCCTTGTGAATGATGACGTTTCTTTTTCCATCGACATCGTTTTGTTCCAAGTGCGTGCGCTCATTCAGTCGAGCGAGTACCTCCAGCGCTTCCTGGTGTTCTGTGTTCTGGTGCATGGCAGTGTGATGTGCCCGTCGCCGTTTGACAGGCGACGGCATTGGTAAAGCGCAGTCTCAGGCCCTCGGTTAGCAAGGCATTGCTGACCAGCAGAACGATGAACAGGAGAACTGCGTTGATTGATAAGTGGCGCCAGCGCGACGCCACATTGCACGTTGGGCGCGCAGCTTCCACCAATCCCGCTTAGCAGTGACTGGCGCTGCAATGAATGATCTGATCCTGTTTAATTTTGCCCCAATAATTCAGTGCCACATTTACCACCAAACGGTTATTACCAATACCCCCACATCCCCATATCACCCAGAATAATTTGATGGGTACCAATTTCCCATCGAAATCTGCGCCTCTCACCCTCCTCTTACTCTATTACCTCATTCCATTATTTCATTTCATTTCATTTCATTTCATTTCATTTCATTTCATTCCATACGAAGCATAAGTAGCGCAAAAAATAATCGCGTCATTCACGGGGGATGCCGTCCGCCGATCCGAGATACGGACGACACATCCAACAATGCCCCCATATACATATTTACGCACGCAACCGCACGCCGCCCGACCCGCAAATTCAAATGTCATGCCCACCTCAGACTCACCACCGCTTTTGTGCCTTCGAAAACCGCACAGCAAGAGTCGGGGGAGTTTTTTTCTGACTAGTGCCCACGCCTCAGTCGTCCGAGTCGGAGACTGCCCCACCCGAGTGCGCCAGCCAGTCAATGCACGAGGCCGCCACCGGTCACCCAGCAGAGCCTGACTTCTGCCGGCCATGTCTCATACCAGCGCAAGGAAATCTTGAAATCCGCATCATCACAAGGTACCGATGCCCATCTCGAATCTATAACTCCTCTTGATCACCTCTAGAGACCCTCATGTAGGTATCTATAAAGACTCCACTTTCAAACTTGATTACATCTAGAGACAAGGAGGCATGAGGGGGTATGATGTCGCCACACCTACCTCTCCATAGAGCATGACTATCAGCAAAAATCAGGCAGTAGATGTGATCGCGGAACTCTGGGGCGAGCGCCCTTCAGCCCGGGAACAAAGGTGGCTATGGGTCTGGCTGAAGTATTTTTTCCCCGGTCGACCAATCTTTTCTATTCGACGAGGTGCATCGACGGTTGAGCCCGTGGCGCAAGCGCGATCACTCATTTTGGACGGCGATATTGATGCGGAGCTTGAACAGTTGTTAAAGCAGCATGCCACGTCCATTCAGACGCTCAAAAACGGCCAATTCTTTAATCGAGAAGAGGATTTTCACTGGATCGGGTCAGACAATCATCAACTCTGGTGGATAACCGATCACCTCCATAAATATCTTGGAATAAAGATTCCCGATGCAGAGGCTCGCCTCAACAGGCGAGATTACTTTATTTGCTTGATGGATCTAGCTCTTTCGTCGATCCTTGACAAACGAAATTACGTTTCTAGACTTCACCAGTCATGGCTGGAGCACGGAAAGAAGAACTCACATCTGCAGTGGTTTTCCCGTGACGATGAAATGGCACGGTGTGAATTTGCTTGGCAAGTACTCGATACCCGCATTGGCAATATACTCGGACAAGAATTCAAGATATACCCTGGAGCGTCTGGGTTAAAGTGTTACTTCGACTCACTTCACGTATCGGAATACGAGAAAAAGAGTCATATTGACCATATCAAAAAGCTCTGGAACCAACGAAAGTACCGCGAGAAGCAAGAGAAGAATAAGGTTCGTCAGAGGAACTTTGTCCTATCCGATACAACGATGAAGAATCTGGACAAGCTCGCCAACAGGCTTGGCACGTCCCGCACCGAAGCACTGGAGCGGTTGATTAAACTTGCTGCCAAGCATGGAATGCCCAGCGCGCAAAGCGCAGGCGAAATATTGCTCGACGACCTACCAGGAAACTACTGAATACGCGAGGGAGAGTAGCGCCAGTTACCCCTTCGCCCGCCATGCGAAGGGCGGCCTGACCGGAGGGAGCGTAGGCCTTTGAGTGCATCAATTGCTGCCTTCTCGAAGCGACTATTCTGGCTCTGCGCCTGACAATCCGCGACCGCCGCCGCTCAATAGCCGTTTAACGTCCGCAACCGGCCACAGTAGCCGGCGATTGGGGAGCTTCGTCGGCCGGATACCCAGATAGCTGCCGTCGATCGAAAAGCGTTTTCGTATGGATTGCGGCTCAATTGCCAGAATGGCTGCCAGCTCTTCCGTGGATACGTGGTCCCGGTTTGCCGGAATCGGCATCGGGGCTCGCGGGGCGCTCCTTTCCACCTTCTTCGATGCTGGGATGATCACCGATGGGTGTTCAGGTCCCTGACCTACGAGCGTTTGGATGGCACTGATGGTTTCTGCCGTATTGGCGGCATATTCGGCGACAGCGAGTGGGATCAGGTCAGCTTGATCGGTTTGCACCTGGCCGCCGCTGATGACGTCAAAAATCATGCGCATCCAGTCCGTTTGCACATCGACGTCTCGGCACCACGCGAGGAAATCATGGGATGCGAGGCGAGCGGGTGCAGTGGCTTCGCCCTGCTCGTCGTCCCAGGACCAGTCCCATAGCCGCATGATTTCGCGAGCCTTGGTCAAGCGGTCAATGACGTCGCCTGCAAACGGTTTGCCGTCGAGGCCCGTCGCCTCACGAGGAAGTTCGGTACATCCTGCCGGCGGATGCAGGCCCGACAGGATGAGAGCCCCTTCAACCGGCGTCCAGGCTGGACGATCGAGATACCCTTTCAGCACAGCATAAAGCTGCCTTGCGGCAGCGATGCGCTCTTGTGGCGAACTGTCGTCGCTCATGACCCCTTCCCTAGCAATGCGACACTGATCTTGTTAGCGAATTCTATCGCGTGTCAGTTGACAGTCAGGCGGCGGACGAAGTCTCAAATGAGATAGCCGCTTGCTCCAACATCCACGCCTCGATCTTGTCGTGCCACATACGGAGCAAGTCCAGCGGACGTCGGCGGTAGTGCTTCTCGGCAATTGCCGATGGCTTATGGCCTTGGATCTGCGCGACGACACCTACCGGGACTTCAACCCACTCGGACAGCGTACCGAAGGACCGCCGCAGGCCATGCAAAGTGATGTGCGGGAGTTCAGCATGGGCAAGCGCCTTGTTATGCGCGATCCGGGGTTCGGCAATCTTGCCGTCCTCTGACGTTTTACTGGTGAACACCCATGGCGAAGGCTCCCACTGCTCCCCTTTCTCTGCCAGACGTGCCGCTTGACGCTTGGATGGGGGCGTCTCGTTCAAGTGTTTCAGGTTCCACAGCAAGCTCGCCAAATATGGTGTCAGTGGAATGGTGCGTCCACCCGTCCCTTCAACCTTGTCGTTCATCGTCAAGCTGCGCCAACGGAAGTCGACATCCTCCCATCGTAGTGCGGCCAGTTCTTCGCGCCTCGCCCCCGTAAGTAACAGACCCTGCAGGTACGCTGAAATCACCGGGTTGGCCAGTCGCCTAACAGAGCCAAACCACAAAGACAACTGCTCTCGCTGCAAACAATCGCTCTTGGGTTTAGTCCGAGGCACGGCCTCTCTGACCGACTTGGAGCCGTAGGCGCTTGCCGGAACAACACCCGAGTATTCGGCGCGATCCTCGCACCAGCGAATGAATGCGCGCAGCTTCCGATACGCCTGCTCCGTGTTAGTAGGGCGATCCTTTGCCTCGGAAGCAAGCCAATCCGCTACCTTTATCGCGGAGAGCTCAGACAACTTGCATGTCATAAGTGGTGCCAGAGGTCCCGCCTTCGTTTCCCCTGTCCCTCTACGCTTTGGCTGCCCACCCGCATGCGACAAGTTCAAGTGATCGCGATAATGGCGATCTCCCCATTTGTCGCGACTCGCTTCCAGGTACTCCCGCCATGCATCCGCAACGAGGACGTCCTGCTTACGCCTTGCTACTTGCCGAGCCTCATGGGCAACGCGCTGTTCGACCCTGACCTCACGTGGGTCCTTTCCGTCGTCAATCAGGGTTTTCAAACGACTGGCTTCGGTACGTGCACGCCCGAGGTCCCATGCCCGAGCATCCCCAATCGTCAATCGGATCGTCTTGCCGAACAAGCGGGACTCGAAAACATAGGCGCGTGCGCCCGCGGCGGTCACGCGAAGCCCGAAACCCGCCGTCTTCGCATCCCAGTAGATCGTCTGCTGTTTGCCCGGCTCGCACTGAAAGCCGCTTACCCTGGCTGCTGTGAAATTCTGCTTCCCCATCGATTCACCGTGTAGGCACCATGTAGGCAAATCATAGGAAAATCAGTCCATCTCGGTCAATATGGATTTGGCGAACAAACCCATAAAACCCTTTATTTACAATGATTCCAGGAGGATGATGAATCTTGATCCATGCCGAACCACCCAGGAACCTTCGGCCTTCTAAGCCGACGGTCGGGGGTTCGAATCCCTCTGGGCAGGCCAATACCACAGCCATCGCATGGGTTAGGACGCGCAAACAACTCCGCGCAATTCTTTCGCCATGTAACCCCCTTGTAAGCAGATTTCATCAATGCGGTTGGGCGACGCTCACTGAGCTATTGCCGTCTACCGACGCCCGCATCGGCGGCACCGACAACAGCCGGAAGGACGGTTCGGAAACACCGCCCTCTCGCAGCGGTGGACGGACATCGCGACGTATTTCCCGCAACAGGACGTTTACTAACTGGTCGTGGCGCTCATCACTGCGTTGGGTGTTGCGGTATGAAATCTCATCTTGAAAAGCGTACAGCGCCGTCAAAACGGAGGCGATGCAACAAGCGTCAGTGCGTTGACGGCGTCCGCGTAGCGCGCTTGCGCACTAGGAGTGATCTCCCGCCCTTGCACCACTGCGGACAACGCAGCGACGTATTCTCGATAGTGCTCCAACTTCGCCTTTCGCCAATCCGCCTCATGCTCGCGCTTCTTCGTCAGTACATACGTCACCACCGCAACCAACAGGCCACCCCCCAGTAGCAACAGCAGCAATGATCGCGTTTTCCATACTCGCTCCTCTTTCGTGTGCCTGGAGTCTGAGTCCTGCAGCGCCCCCATCGATCTAAGTACTGTACTGGACGGCGCCCGCTGTTTGCTAAGCTACCAACACCTCAGCACAGTAGCGCAAGGGCCTCGCCCTTATTCGGCACGCTGTATCGAGCGTCCCTACATTACGAAGAAACCGCCTCAGCCAAATGGCCGGCGCTAGAATCCGCAATCTGCTCCGTACATCAGCGTCATTCCGTCATGACCAAACACGCCAATATCGCTGCCAGCTTGGCAACCCACCCTGACGCCTGGGTCAAGGCATGGAAATTTGCCGCCGATGCACACCGCGAACAGAAGGTGAAAGGAAGCGACCTCCCGTACCTCTTTCACGTAGGCGCAGTGATGATGGAACTTCTCGCGGCCCACAACGAACTGCCGATTGGAGACATCGACTTGGCAGTCATATGTGCAGCGCTGCACGATTGCGTGGAAGATCAGGGGGTTTCAACCGATACCTTGCGGCAGGAGTTCGGCCCGCATGTAGCAGCTGGTGTTGATGCACTCACGAAACGTGCAACGCTCCCCAAGCACGACGCGATGATCGACAGCCTAGATCGCATTCGGCAGCAGCCCCAGGCGATTTGGTGCGTGAAGCTGGCAGATCGCATCGTCAACCTTGCACCGCCTCCCTCTCACTGGTCGCCTGCGAAAATCGCCGCGTATCGGGAAGAGGCGCGGGTGATACTCACTGCCCTAGGTGACGCCCACAAGGGCCTCGCGGCGCGCCTGGAACAAAAAATCCAGCTTTACCCCTCCGAGGCGTGAAAGACTTGGCAGCTCAGCTATTACGCCGTTCAGGTGAACTCGGCTTGCCCGCGACGTACATCTCCCGCGTGATCTCGTCTCCGGAGTTGAGTGCTTCGTTGTAAAGGTTGTTATCGTGAGGAATCGGCCCAAACTCCCTTTCGCCGTAGAACTTGCGATAGGCCTTTTTCTCGACGTGGTCCCAACGGAACATAACCTCCTCAAAGGGATAGTCGACAAAGACATCCTCGCGACTAAACCGTTCCCCCTTAGCAACTCCCATCAGTTCTTTCCTCCGCCGCGAATGGCGTTGTAGTAATCCCGGCTTTGCTGCGCCAAGCCTTGAGCCTCCGGACTGTCTTCCGGGAGGACACGCCGTTGCTCATACAGATCATGCCCCGCGCCACTGGGTAAGCCAGTCTTTTCCTGCATGGCATTGAACCCGTCCTCCCCAAGGATGCTCCTTGCCACCTCGGGAGGACCTTTCGCATAGATCATCTCAGGAGAATTGACTTGGATTTCCCCTGTGAGGCCAGTGCTGGTCTTGAGCGTCGTATTGACGCCGCTGTAACCCATCGGGTCCGCATCCGCGGTTTTCACCTTCACAGCCGCCCCTGCATCTCGCAGCTTTGCGGTCACGGTCGGAATCTGGTCCTCAGGCACCACGATAGTGTTGCGAACGATGTCTTTGATTTTCGTGGGATCTCCACCGTAGTCCGAATCGATTTTCTGTTGCGCCCGCTCCATTGACTTGAGCGGAGCCTTTGCAACCGTACCACCCGATTCGTCAGCAATTTTGGTCGCTAGGTTATCCAGTTCCACCTTTGCGGCAGGAGCCTTCTTGTACATATCAGCCAGCGTGGCCGGACGAGAAGCCTTCACCGCCCCAGCGCCCTTCGCGCCGGCAAGCCCCCCAAGCAAGCTACCGCCAAGCGCCGACCATTTTTGCCCGTCCGATCCTTCACCGAAGACCTTGCCTCCGAGCCACGATCCAGCTTCACCACCTGCGATACCACCGACCGTCCCCAGCGCGGCAACCAGCGGGCCAGCCAGCACGGCTGCAGCTGCCACACCCACCGCAAGCATCGTCCAGTTCACCCATCCCGGAATTTCGGGGTTGACGTCGCCGACAGTTGCCCCGCCGATAAAGACATTGGGCGAGCCATCACTGATGATGGCGCTGCACATCAACTTGTCTTCTTTGCGACTCGCCGGCATGCCGTTGATGAAGACGGTTGACGAGCCCTGCCCCACGGGCTGCGGAGCACCGGAATGGTCGCTACATATGCCCTGACTCAGTTGAGCACGCACGGCAGGGCGACCATTGATAAAGACGTTGCAAGAGCCTGATATCAGGCTTCCAGTGACGTGTCGCGGCGCCCAAGACATCGTGCCAAGCACTTCGCCAAGACCACCGCCGGCTGCGGCGCCAGCTGCTGCCGCCGCCACCAAGGTCAGCGCCGCGCCGCCTGTCACGACCACGGCAGCAGCACCAATGAGCGCGCCAGCAACCAGACCCGCGATCATCCAGCCCTTCGACGCGGTATGTGCAACCGGATCACCGAGCCGCGCAGCCGCTAACAATGCACTCACGCGTACTCTCCCTCTCAGCGCGGGTTGGCGGCAAAGGCGGCCAGTGCTGCCCGAACAGCCTCAACTGTGGGCAGACTTGCCATGCCTTTCACCGAAGCAATATCGTCAAGCTGCGCTTGCAGCGATTCGCTCGTTTGCGGATCGGTTGTCCATAGCGTGAAGTGCCGCCCGTCCGGCCGGCGCCATGCTTGCTGACCCTCGGGTGCAGGCTGCAGCGCCAGCCGCGCGCCCTGCGCATCGTAAAAGGTTACACCGCTGAACATCTCTGTCACATCGTGGTGGAACAAGTCCGCGATGCTCGGCAGCGCATACAACGACCGACTAGACTCTTGCAGCACGAACACCTTCCCAACAGCACAGGAGTCGAGCGGTTCTGCTACAAACGCAGGCACGTCGGGGCGCCTCAGCACAACACTTCCGACCAGTTCCGAATACGTTTTCTCCGCCTCCGGCGTGAACCCCTTGGGGCACGTCCCGATGAAGCTGATCGCGGTACGATCCCGACCCACCACCGGCGACATGACAACCGTCTGGAGCTGGTGCAGCAGAACGCCTTCGGAGACCCACTGATAGTCGATTTCGCGCGCGACCTCGTTATCGACCTCGCTCTCGCCAAGGTGCTTCAATTCAAAACGCGGCAAAGTCTTGCGCATTTCGGAAACCAGCCGCGTCGCGAACGTGTCGACCGTATCTTCCCGCTCCATGGGCGCACGAGAGACGACAAACGTGAATGCACTGCTCCCGGCCTCGCCCACAGTAAACAAGTGCATCGTCTTGTCTTTGAAGTGAGCGGGCAGATTGATGGCCGCATCGTGCATCTGGTATTCAGGCATGGTCTTTCCACATCAACAAAAGAGAACCGTCCCACAGGGTGGAGTCCGGTCTTCGACGTTCAACGACACGCGTCACTTTGCGACATTGCCAGTTTCAGCTTTCTTGGGATCAAAAGCCACGGACGCAAGACAGTTCGGGTTGCGCTCCTTGAAACTGAAAGATAGTTCGCCCCATGGGAGGGAAGCCGAGTGCGAAGTCACTTCGTCGAGGGAATGCCCGCGAGGCGTATCGGTAATCTTGAGTTCACGATAACGCGCGCGCACCGCATCAAGACCAATGCAACCACCATCGAGATTCAGCACCATGAAACCTGGGTCGCCTTGCTCCATGCCAAGCCGCAGATCGACCTGGGCGATTCGCCCATCGCCCGCCAACATGACAGGATGCTCGTTTTGCAGGAATACCGTGTATGCGTTACGGCGAACCTCGCTCATGCGCGTGTCCAGCGCGGTTTCCACCTTAGCCTTCGAGAAGGGGATCTGCATCGCCAGGGCATCAATCGCTTGCCACAACGTCATCTTCGGTTGCGTCATGTGTGAATCCTTTATGTTTCGACCATCGGCTTGACCACATCCGACAAGCCAAATCGCTAAGCCAAGAATGGGGAGAATTCTTCGCAAGCTACTTCTTGGGCGGAAAATTTTTGTCATACCAGCTTCCGTAATACTCTGCGTAGGGCTGCCCCGTGTTCGACGTGATTTCACCCTTGCCGAACTGGGCTCCAATGGCCTGTCGAGCAGCATCAGCGTTGCTGTCCTTCAGGAACTGGTCATATGCCTTGTTGTAAGCCGCATGGTTGGCGCCATTGCCAGCTATGCCAATATCTTGCCCGCCATTGGCAACAATCTCGCGCCTGACCTTGATATTGTTGATGGTTCCCGCCCCTTCATCCGCCAGTGTGCCATTGACGTATGCGGCTTTCGATGAATAGTCCGCCTTGAACGGGTAGGTCGCGTGTCCGACCTCGTGTGCAAGAGTCTGAGTTGCGGCCACAGGGTTGCCCTTGAGGTTACCGTCAAGCGTAACGGTTTTATCCTTACGATTCGCGTAGGAGCCGCCACCTGCCTTGCCATAGCTGATATCCCACTTGTCCTTTCCAAGCTTCTCTAGATCTTTCTGCAAGCTCGGAGACTTGGCGACAAGCTGGTCAACGCCGTCACCCAAACCAGTCTTCACCGCATTGGCTGCTTTGGCGGCTGGCCCAGCACCAGCACCAGCAGCAGCAGCAGCAGCAGCAGCAGCGGCCGGCGCCGACGCTGTACCTTGGTTCAGGTGAATAACAGGCCCATCAATGTAGATGCCGCTCGCATTGATAAGGATGGTCGACGCCCCATGCGTCAGCCGAATGCTATCCGTCTTCAGCGTTACTACGCTCTCGCCCACACGATGCTCGATCTCGTCGGTCGCCTGATAGCTTTGCTTGCCGGGACCTGCGTCGCCGGCGAGCGCCTGGACGCTGACCGTATTGGCTGTCGTGCCCCGGGCCTTGGCGATTTTTTCCGTCAAGTTGCCCTGCGCGACGCTCTTGATCTCGTTGCCCTTGTGCACCGTGATCGCACGATTGCCGGCCTCGATCGAGCGTGTCTCGTTGTCCTTAATAACGGTGTTCATGTCCTTCTGCGCATGGACGAACACCTCCTCGGCGCCATTGACGTCCGAGAACCGCAATTCGTTAAAGCCCGTTCCTTTGTGTGTCTGGCTGCGAATCCCCATCGTCTGGCCGCTTGACCCGTGATAGGGGTTGCCCGACTCGCCATTAAAGACGCGTCCGACCACGATGGGATTATCAGGGTCGCCCTGATTGAAGGCGACGATCACCTCTTGCCCGATCCGCGGGATGGCAGAACCGCCCCAGCCCTTGCCTGCCCATGGCTGCGAGACGCGCACCCACATTGAATCCGAGCCATCGAGCTTGCCACGCCGATCCCACAGAAAGTGAAGCTTGACGCGACTGCCATCGGTGTGAATCTCCTCGCCTTTCGGCCCAACCACGATAGCCGACTGCGTGCCATGCATGTAGGGCTTCGGTGTGCGACGCTCCGGGCGGAACGGAATATCGAAAGGCAGGCATGTGAACGTGTTGCGGTACGGCGTCTCGGCCGCCTGCCGGGTGTAGTCGTTCACAGCCTCGTGGCGCACACGCAAGATAACGAATTCCTTGTCGTTGTAGAGCGACGCCGGGTGATTGACGAGCCTGAAGCGACCGATGGTGGTCATGGCCTGTGCAAATCCAGCGGCATTAAAACGCCGCGCCTGGGCCTCTTCAGCTTCCATCGCGTAGCGCGCATAGCGCTGCCCATCCTCGCCGCGGTCATAAAGCGAGTGATACTGGTAGCGCTCCGTGGCGCCGATATTGGGATGCTTGATTGTGGTCGGTGCCTCGACGTGCATCAGCCTCGATGAAGGCTGGTTGTAGTTGAAGTCGCGGAAGGTGATCTTCCCCACCCGGAAACGGAAGGCCTCGTCCCAGCGGGCAATCCCGTTCATCTCACTCGCGCCGGTGTCTGCGTAGTAAGGCACGGCGGTCAGACTGTCGATCTGGCGGAACATGGTGTTGGCGTCACCGATCACGAGCACATGCTTGTCCTGCTCGTAGCGGGTCGTCCAGATCAGCCCTTCCTGCTCCATCAGCCGCGCGCAGAAGTTGTAGTACGACTCGTCGTACATGACGACGTACTGCAGCGTTGGATGATCGTTCCAGAGGTGGAACTCGAAATCGGAGAACCCCAGTTCCTGGAAAATCGACCCGAGGATGTCCTGCGCACTCTGGTTCTGGAAGATACGGCAATCCGTCGAGCGGGTCAGAAACCAGAACCACGGCACCACCGTCATCTCATAGCGCGTAACTGCGCCGGGGTTGCCGACGCGGCCAAATGACGCCACGTAGCCATCGAAATAGCGCCGCTCGCTACCAGGGTCGGCGCCGGTGACAATGCTCGCAAGGCTGGGGTTGCGGCTGCGAGGGTCGAGGGTGATCTTGACGCGCTGTCCAACGATCTCCTCGAAGCCAATGTCGCTCCGGTGCGACAGCAGGTCGAGGTGGATCTCGGATAACTGGTTGACGTGTTCGTCAGCAACCAGTGCGCTCACCAGCAGGACATCCTCTCCCAGTGGCGTATCAATCGTGATGTAACGAAAATCCTGCGTAAGCAGCGCACGCGCACCAGTCGCGTTGTTGATGGCATCGGCGATGGATGCGGTAGTCTTGCCCAGCAACGACAGACCGGTCTGGGCTAGTTGCATCGCACTTGCAGCGCCGCCGATGAGCCCGGCGCCCGGTATCCCCGCAAGCGCTCCGACCTGCCCAGCCATGCCAGCGATCGTGCCGGCGTTACCAAGTCCTCCGGCCAGCGCGCCTCCAGCGCTGCCGCCGGGGATGTTCGTATTTCCCGCGAAACTCATAATCACTCACCCAGTCTGGTGTCGGGCAGACGCCCCTGGAAATGCGGCAATATACCGAACCGATATTTCACCTGCCGCGCGAAGCACGCTACCATATCAAAGCGCACGCCTCGAAATAATCGATCCGCCATTTATTAATATTTCTTAAAATATTTACCCAGCGAGCATGCTGATTAAGAATAATTAGAGGCTCACATGATCCGTTTCGTGCCGCCGTTTGCGGCGCGTCTGCGGCCTGGTCGTCATGTCAATGAAATGGCAGCGAGCGCACCAGTGCCCACGCCGGATGGAATTAGGCGTGGCCAGCCACCGGTGCCCACGAGCACACTCCCACTCCAAGCGAGTCGCACTATCAACGTAGACGCCCGACACACATTGCCCACCACGTTCCGTCGCGATACTTTGCATCAGTTCGATGCCCAGCTTAAGAGATTCTTGGCTGCACGTCGGACACCAGTGGCCTCGTACTATCGCTCCGGGTATAGCCGACCAGCGATGGCGGTGTTCGCACTCCCATTCGAGGTTGGTTGTCGCGTTCCGGCACCCCTGATCAACCACATTCTTTCAACAACACTCAAATGACTCATCAAATGGAGATGTGTTGGCCTGTCACTATCAAAAAAACGAGCAGCAACATACCCGGGAATCTGGAAACAACCAAAAAGTAACCGCAGCAACCAGAATGATGAAGCCAAAAATCTTGAGTGCTATTTTCACGTCTTCAGGCCAATCCCACTAGCGCATCATATGAATTGAATTTAGTACCCCGATCTTCTTATCCGAGCAGAATACCGATCCGGAAATACGGGTGCAATGGTACGTTTGTACCCATTCTTCGCCACCGTTCGCAATTCACCGACATGGGCGGAACTGAACAATGGGAATCGTCCTGCATGCCGATACCAACCAGCCTGCGCCCTCAGCGCCATACCGTCGTTGAAGCAAGGCCGAAGAGATGACCTTCTAATCAAATCAAGATCGCCCTGACGTCGGCACACTCGAAATCAGTGTCGCCCCGCACGACGTCTTGTGGCCGTCAAAGGCCGCAGGTTGGCCGTCCACGATGACGTTCTCATCGCCTTCTGCAATCACGCAGTTCTGGCGCCCCTGCATCGGCAAATACAGAGGTCGCCTTTACGGGCCACCGGACGGCCCATCACGTTGCTCGCCGGGGCACCGGTCTGCACCCGGCCTCCATGGCTGATGGCGTCGCCCACACGGACAATGCCGCGCATTGATTCGCTCCGTTGGTTACCCGATTACCCCCGCCATAATGCCGATCACGAAGGGCACGATCAAAGGCGACAACACGACCGCACCGATCACGAGCACACCATCGGCCGCAAGTGTCACAGGTGTAGCAAGAAGGCGGACCGCTGTTCCTGCGGGCGTGATCGCGTCGGTCACGCTGATTTCGTAGGGCTTGTTGAACGTCGACGAGTTCTGATCCAGCTTGAAGCCATCGGTTGTGTAGCGGGTGCCGCTCACCGAGCCCCGTAGGACGAGCTGGGCGTCGCGCTCTGTGAACCCGTCAGCCAGCGCGCGCTGGTAGTCGTCCGCCGTCATGCGCTTGCGGGCATCTCGGATGTGAAGATCGAACTCCCCGTTGATTTTGTCGCCCTTGGCAACAAAGCCATAGAGCGACGCCGTAACCCATTTCCGGTAAGGGGCCGTCAGCACGACATCAAGGTGCGCAGGCATATCTAGGATGTAGTGATACTGCTTTCCGAGTACGACCAGTTTCTTGCCGTCCTCGGTGACCAAGAAGCGATCGATCGTTTCACGATATTCGCCTTCCTTGAACAGCATCTCGGTACAACCAGAAAAACCGGCACATGCGACCAGTAAGCTTGTCGTTATAAATGTTCTTCTTTTCATGCTGAAGCTTCGTTGAAAATGCGTTTCAGGTGCGGCCCTCCCGCGCATCCACGATGTCCGCTGGATAGTGCGAGTCGCGCCAAACACCGGGATATATGGCTTTCCCTGTCACGCTATTTCAGGCTGTTAGCGAAACGCGTGCTCTCCATCACGCGCCCGCCCCTTTTCAATATTCCTGTCGGCACCTCCTTTTTGCGGGCACGCCCGCTTCCCCGTTCAATCGTTTTCTTGTTCGTTGTCTTGCTGCGTAGAGCTGACAGCCATCAGCACAGCGATGCAGCCCACCTCGATGACGAGCATCGCACCGCAAATGCCAGCTTTGGCCGGCAACGCTAATTCCAGATCAGGAATGCACGCAATGCACGCGGCAGCATGCTTCAGGATGAGTACTCCGATCGCGCCAACGCCTGCAGAAAGCAGGAAGAGCCCGCCGCGCAAAAGCGGCAATGCTGACGGCTGACCACAAGACTTGCTCTGCATCCCACTTCTCCGCGTGCTTTGCGTTTGAATCCGGGCGTTGCAGAAAAGCCCTCCGCGCACGCCGCGTTTTGTGGTGACGGAGAATAGCTGGCGGGGTGAGGCGAGCGCTAGAGTACGTTTGTACCTATTCCGAGGCGGGACGCATCCCAACGAGAGACGAGCACGGCGAGACTGGTTCGATTCGCGCAGCCGGTCTTCTCCATGATCTTGCTCAGGTAATTTCTGACCGTGTTTTCAGAGATCCCGGCCAACGAGGCAATTTCGGCATTGCTCTTTCCCGTGCCGATCCAGGAGGCAACCTGCTGTTCTCGCCGGCTCAGGCGTGCCATGGCCGCCGAGGCTTTGACCAACTGTTTTTCTGCATCGGATATCGCCCGCATCAGCGTGCGGTGCAATACGGGCGTGAGCTCCGGCAGGATTGCCTCAAGAAACGGCACGTCGACCGCAGGCAGTCGGTGGAAACTGAAGTAGGTTCCGATGCAGTGGACTTCATCGTAGACAGCGTCAGCAACGCCGTTACGCAAGTTGTTGGCGTTGAATTTTGCGAGCCACTCGCGATCAATGTCTGGCCACGGTTCGGCAGCATTGAAGTACACGGGACGGCGCGTTGCCAGCCAGCGGCGCATCAACGGTGTGTCGATGCCGCCAGCCGTGTTTTTGATGGCCAGAAGGTGCTCAACCGGGTAGTCAACGAGGACAATGTGGTCCATCAAGACGCCGGAAGACGTGATGCGCCCATGACCGCAAGCCAGACACTCATTTCGCAGAATGGTGTTCACATGGCTTCGGACCCATGCTTTGAAAGCGTCGACGTTTTGGACATCTGCGGACGCTGCAATACAGCGCTCAAGGGCGGCGTTATGCATCTTCAATTTATGCGGCTCGATTACCGTTTCTTAACCGAATAACCAAGCCTCCTCGGCGGAGCGGGGCGCCATGCTGCCAGCGAGAAAAACGGTTGTCAAATCGACTCTGGTCGCCAGCATTCATTCACGGGTTCACCGCCCTACACCACCGGCAACTCCGTCGTCGACAACACCTCCTTGAGCACCATGAACGTCCGGATCTGCCGCACGCCGGGCAGGTAGAGCAACTGTTCCGCATGCAGCCGGTTATAGCTCTCGCTATCTTTGGTGCGAACGAGCATGAAGTAGTCAAACTCGCCGGTGACGACGTGGCACTCAAGGCAGCCGGAGACCTTCTGCACCGCCTTCTCGAACGCCGCGAAGGATTCTGGCGTGGAACGGTCCAGCACGACGCCGATCATCACCAGCGAGCCCAGGTCCATCGCGCGGGGGTTGAGCAAGGCCACAATCCCCTTGATCAAGCCCAGCTCCTTGAGCCGCTCCACACGTCGCAGACAGGCTGGCGGGCTGAGGTTCACCTTCGCCGCAAGCGCGACATTGGAGATGGATGCATCACGCTGGAGCGCCTTCAGGATGGCCCGATCGGTGCGATCCAAGGCGTGGCGTGCGGAAGCCGCCGCATTGTCAGCCGAGACCTGCAATTTCGTTTCGCTCTTTCGCATTTTCAAGAAATATCTACATCGCAATTGGATCATTTGATTTTCCATATTGCGTATACGAGGCGATCTTTGCAACCGCATTTTGCGGCGTTCTGCGTACCATTGGTTTCCGACATCCCGCCATTTGCGGCATTGAAGGAGCCCCTCATGAATCTGCAGAAATTCCCCCGCTATCCCCTCACGTTCGGGCCGTCGCCGATCCAGCCGTTGAAACGGCTGAGCGCGCACCTGGGTGGCAAAGTCGAGCTGTATGCCAAGCGGGAAGACTGCAACAGCGGCTTGGCCTTCGGCGGCAACAAGACGCGCAAGCTGGAATACCTGATTCCGGAAGCGCTCGAAGGCGGGTATGACACGCTGGTCTCGATTGGTGGCATCCAGTCGAACCAGACGCGCCAGGTGGCGGCCGTGGCAGCGCACCTAGGGCTGAAGTGTGTGCTGGTGCAGGAGAACTGGGTGAACTACTCCGATGCCGTGTACGACCGCGTCGGCAACATCGAGATGTCGCGCATCCTGGGCGCCGACGTGCGCTTGGACGCTGCGGGCTTCGACATCGGCATTCGGCCGAGTTGGGAACAGGCCATGGAGGATGTGCGCAAGCGTGGCGGCAAGCCGTTCCCGATTCCGGCCGGTTGCTCGGAACACCCGCTCGGCGGACTGGGCTTTGTGGGCTTTGCTGAAGAAGTGCGCCAGCAGGAAGCGGAACTCGGCTTCACGTTCGACTACATCGTGGTGTGCTCGGTCACGGGTAGCACGCAGGCCGGCATGGTCGTTGGCTTTGCGGCGGATGGCCGGGCCGACAAGGTGATCGGCATTGATGCCTCGGCCAAGCCCGAGCAAACACGTGCGCAGATCCTGCGCATTGCGCGGCAGACCGCCGAGCTGGTCGACCTCGGCCGCAACATCACCGAGCAGGACGTGGTGCTCGACACGCGCTACGGCGGCCCCGAATACGGCCTGCCCAACGAGGGCACGCTGGAAGCCATCCGCCTGTGCGCACGCCAGGAAGGCATGCTGACCGACCCGGTGTACGAAGGGAAATCCATGCACGGCATGATCGATATGGTGCGCAACGGCGAATTCCCCGAAGGTTCGCGCGTGCTTTACGCACACTTGGGCGGCGTGCCGGCCTTGAATGCGTACAGCTTCATCTTCCGTAACGGGTGAAGCGTCAATCGATCTGCGGCGCGCGGCCAGGTCTGGACGCGCCCGCGGATACCGCTAGCGCGCCTTGCCCCGCCCGCTCTTGCGGGCACTGGCGCCACGCGTTGTCTCTCGGCTTGCCGGCATGCCATCCGCGTTCATCTGCTCGAGCCATGACAGCGTGTCGACATACGACAGAAACTGCCGCAGATACGCTGGCGACAGCTCGCGCATCAACACCAGCGCGCGATGCACGAGGCTGCTCGAATTGAGCGGCCCGGCGTTCGACGGCACCGTGTAGTCCAGCGACTGACGCAACTGCGCATCGGCGCTGAGCTTCGCCCAGATATTCCGAAACTCATCCAGCAGACCCACTTCGGGGTAGGTACTGGCACCGCGTGAGCGGTCTATGTCGGCCAGCAACGCGGCGAACGGTCCGGGTGCGTGCTGGCATGAAGGCGCGGCGCCCTCCCCCAAAGTCGCAACCGAGGTGCGGCTGGCGTAGTCGGCCAGCAGTTGGTTCACCCGCGCATTCAGGACGTCTTGCGCGGCGCCGGTTTGGGCGGCTGCCCGCCGGTGCAGCGCCTCGATCAGTCGAAAGCGGATCGGGTCTGCGCGATCGGCACCGCTGGCGCGCAGGGCGTCAATCGCGGTGGCGAGCGTCGCCTCAGTGGGCATCACGGCGCCCGCCATTGGAAGCCGACGAGCGCGGCACGGGCGCGATTTCCACGCGCCGGTTCTTGGCGCGACCCGCATCGTCTGCGTTGGAGCTCACCGGCTGCTCCGAGCCAAACGCTGCGGCAAACACGCTCGATGCAGGGATGCCCTCGTCGATGAGCGCGCGTGTCACCGTCAGGGCACGCTTGGCCGACAGCTCCCAGTTATCCGCAAACTGGCGGTTGCCGGATTGCACCTGCTGGTCATCCGTAAAGCCGCTCACCATCAGGATCTCATCGCGAGATTTCAGGTACGCAGACAGCGGGCCCGCCAGGCTCTTGAGCAGCGCCCGCCCTTCCGGCTGCAGTTGGTCTGAATTCAGCGCAAACAGCACGCTGCCGTTGATACCAATGCGCCCGTTGACGAGCGTCACGCGCCCGGCTGCCAGCGGGCCCGCCAGCGCTTGCTCCAACGTCTTGCGGCGCTGCGCTTCCGCCTCGCGCTGCTTGACCTCGCTCTCCAGCTTGGACGACAGCTCCAGCTGCACGCCAATCACGCCTACCAGAATCAGCACAAAGGCGCCGAGCAGCACCGACATCAGGTCGCCGAAGGCGGCCCAGACGGGTGCCGTGGCCTCTACGCCGGCGTCGATGTCGTCGCTCATGCCGCCTCGGCTCCGGCAAAGTCCTGCGCCCCCTGCGCACCGCCAAGGCGCTGCAGGTCTTCGATGATCTGCTTTTGCGACAGCATGCTCAGGTCGATCACCTCGCGCGCCTGCGCCACGTAGTAGGCAAGCTGTTCGTCGCTGCGCGTGAGGGACTTGTCCAGCGCGGATTCAATCCGCTCCAGTTGCGCCATCAGCTTGTCGTTCGACTCGCCAAACAGTTGCACGGCTGCGCCGAACGCCTCACCCAGGCTCGCCACCTCGGCAGCACTGCCCGTCACCTGTGCGGCCACGGCGCCGAGCTTGCCGGTTTCGGCTTCGACATGGTCCGTGAATCGCGTGCCGACACGCTCCAGCAACCCAGCCGAGGTGGTCACCAGCGCATCCACCGCCGTGCGTTGCTCGGTTGAAGCATGGTTGACCGCGTCGAGCAGCGTTTCCAGCGTGCCCAGCAGGCGCGTGCGCTCTTCCAGCATGGCCGTGTCGCGGACCATGCTGTCCGACAGCTTCTGGCGCAGTTCGGCCACCACCTCGGCCGCCGCTTTGGGCGCCTCCGATGCGGCCTGCACGAGCTGCGAAATCTCGGCGATCGTGCCCTTGGCGTGCGCCTCCGTTTGCGCGGAGATGTCGCGCGCGGTCTGCGCCAGCGCGTTGCAGATGTCCTGCTGCCGGCTGGCGGACTCGGCGCCGGCCTGCTCCCAGGCCTGGCTCAGGCGGGTGCCCACCGCGCCGAGCGTCTCCGCCCACGCGGCCAGCCGCTGCTGGTCGCGGGCTTCCAGCGCAGCCTGCAATTCGACGTGCGATTGGTTCAATGCCCGCAGCAGCGTCGCGCCATGCTGCTCAAACGTGGCAGCGGCGCCTTCCAGCACGCGTTGATGCTGGCTGGCTGCCTCTGTCTGCGCCTGCGCTTGCTGTGCCAATGCCGCATCCCATGCGCCGGACAGGCGGCCTGCCGTGGCATCGAGACGTTCGGACACGCCATCGATCAAGCGGGTCGAACGTTGCTCGAACGTGTCGGCAAAACGGTCCAGCGACGTGCTCACCTGGCCGACCAGCGCCTCGCTCGAACGTTGGTGGGCGGTCAACGCGTTGCTCCAGATGTTGGCCACCGACTCGGCCGTGGCTTCGAAACGCGTCGACAGGCCATCCAGCTGACGCTGCACCGCCTGCGTGACCGTGTCATGCAGGGCTGCGGATTGGTGGGTGAGCCCGGCCATCGTCGTTTCCACCACGGGTTGGATGGCGGCGCTGGCGGCCCGCGCGCTGTCAGCGGCGCTCTCCTTCAACGACTGCCCGACCGACACGGCGAGGTTGCCGTACGCCACCTCCGCCTTCTCGAGAAACGCTTGCTGGCTGGCAAGCTGGCGCTCGCTGGTGGCGGCGCTCTGTTGCTCGAGCGCGGCCATCATGGCCTGCAGACGGTCGACCAGGGCGGGCATCACATCAGACTGCCGCTGCAGGAGCTGGAACGTGGCTTCGCGTTGATGCGCATGCGAGTGGATGCGCAGCGTGGTGGCAATGTGGGCGTCCAGCGCCTGCACGGCTTGCAGACGTTCACGCCGGCACAGCGCGGAGAGCAGCCCCAGCATGGCAGACGTCGCCACACCGGCAATCGAGGTGCCGAATGAAAACCCCAGCCCCTTGATGGGCGCAGCCAGCGACGCGCGAATCGCCTGCAAGTCCGTCGCGCTTTCCAGTGCGGCGCCGGTGCCCTTGAGCGTCACCACCATGCCAAGCAACGTGCCCAGCATGCCCAGCAGCACAAGCAGCCCCACCAGATACGGCGTCAGGGCCGGCCCAGGCAGCGCGGCACGCTCGCCCTCCACGCGCAGGCGCACGGCGTTGCGCAGGCTCGGGTGCAACGGCTCAAGCCAGGTGGCCAGTTGCGCAGGCGGCTCAGACAGCCCTGCTACGGCGCGCGCGAGCGTACCGGTCGCCTGCTGGTAACGGCGCAGCTCCAGCGCGCCCGTCAAATAGATGGCACCGATGAGGACCGTCACGGCAAGCGCCAGCCCGTTCCAGCCGACCAGATAGCCGCCGGCAATCCAGCCCACAGCCGCTACGCCGGCAAAGAAAACGATGAGATTCAGGTGATGTCTGGACATGGTGTCCCGCTTAGCGGGTACGAAGGGCGGCAAGCAGCCCTTCGACCGGTTGAAAACGAACATCCAATTCCGCCAGGAGCACGCTCCGCATGTCGTTGCGGAATGCGTTCAGCCACGCGTTGGATGGGGCGGCGTGGGTACCCAATTCGGCAGACTCGGTCGCGTGATCGGCCTGCCGTTGCTGTTCTGCCGCACGCAGGCGCTCGAAATACTGCCCGAGCAAGGTTGGAATGGCCGCCAACAGCGTGCGTTCGCGCACGGCAAGGGCTTGTTCCATGCTGGCATCCAGGATCGCTAGTCTGGCCAGCGCCGGCGTGTTGGCTGCCAGCGCGCGACGCAGGCCGCTGCGCAGGTTGCCGACATCCATCTCCATGGCTTGCTGCAGGGAGAGATAGCGCTGGCGGAAATCTGCGTAGTCCACATCAGCCGCTGCCGGTGCGCTCTGCAAGGGCGCGCGCAAGGAGCCGGTGGATCGGGTATCGGGCAGACAGCCTGCGTTGATGGCCTTGGCCAATGCCGCGCGAACGCGACCGCACATGGCTTCTGCATTGGCCGCTTGCGCTCCCACCGCCCGCGCGCTGGGCGCGACGGCCGGCGGGCTGGCTGCCAGCGCGCTCGACAGCGTGATGGCATCGGTCCAGCTCAGCCATTGGCTCAGCCGGTCGGCCAGCGATTGCCCAGGCTGGGGCACATCGGTGTGCGCCAGGCGAGCAAGTAAACGGATCAGCGCAGGGCCGCTCAGGGCTCCGCGCGGCTGGGCGTGCGCCATGCTGCGAATGCAAAAAAGGCAGAATTTTACACACGCCCGCCTATGCGCCCCGCCCCGCCGGGCGAAGACGTGCCGTCAGCCCTGCCGACGGGCGCGCACCGCGCCGGCCAGCGCGTCGAGCAACGGCTCGGTCTGGGCCCAGCCCAGGCACGCATCGGTAATCGACACGCCGCGCTGCAGCGGCACGCCGGGTTTCAGGTCCTGGCGCCCTTCTTCCAGATGGCTTTCGATCATGACGCCGACAATGCGGCGCTCGCCGCCGGCCAACTGTTGCGCGACGTCTTGCCCCACGTCGATCTGGCGCAGGTGCGATTTGCCCGAGTTCGCATGCGAGCAGTCGACCATCACCTGTTCGCGCAGGCCCGCCTTTCGCAGAATCGCGCAGCAGTCTGCAATGGCGGCTGCGTCGTAGTTGGGCCCCTTCTTGCCGCCGCGCAGGATGACGTGCGCATCGCTGTTGCCGCGCGTCTCGAAAATCGCGGCCATGCCCATCTTCGTCATGCCCATGAACGAGTGCGACGAGCGCGCGGCCAGAATTGCATCGGCCGCAATCTGTACGCCGCCATCGGTGCCGTTCTTGAAGCCGATCGGGCAGCTCAGGCCCGAGGCCAGTTGCCGGTGGCTCTGGCTCTCGGTTGTGCGCGCGCCAATGGCGCCCCAGGCCACGAGGTCGGCAATGTATTGCGGGCTCAGCAAATCGAGAAACTCCGTGGCCACCGGCAAGCCCAGCGCCGTCACCTCCAGCAGCAGTTCGCGCGCGCGGCGCAGCCCCTCGTTGATGCGGAAGCTGCCGTCGAGCCGCGGATCATTGATGTAGCCCTTCCAGCCGACGGTGGTGCGGGGTTTTTCAAAGTAAACGCGCATCACGATCAGCAGATCATCACGCAGGCGCGCCGCTGCGGCCTTGAGGTGATGGGCGTACTCCATCGCCTGGTCATCATCGTGGATCGAGCACGGGCCCACCACCGCAATCAGCCGATCGTCCCGGCCCTGCAGCACGTTGGTGATGGCGGCACGGCTGGTTTCCACCTGGGCCTGCACCTCCGGAGATACGGGCAGCTCGTCCAGCAGCAGCGCCGGGGAAATCAGCGGGCGAACGGCGCCAATGCGTACGTCGTCAATGCGGGTCGTGTCTTGTGTGGCGTCGGCCACGCCGACTTCTTTGTCGTGCTGGGGATCGTCAATACGGGTCATGGCAAGCGGTGTTCTGGGGTGGGGCAATGAAAAACAGCGCTCATTAGGCCTGTGCGGGGCCGGCTGCGCAAGCGCGAGTGTGCGCCGGCCGCACGGAATCTGTTCTCGGACAAGAAACCGGCTGGCGACGGCCATCCCGGAGGGGTGACGGCACATCGACCTAGTCTTTCTCTCCGAGCCGCCTCATACGAATGCGCTATTCAGAAAAGGGACGAATCGGCCGCTCCTGAGGAGGTGGCAATGCACAAAGCAAAGCCAAACACGCGTCACGTTAAGAAGAAGAGGAACCCCATGCCGCTGGCCCGCCAGCTCCCGGCCCATGCGCAGGCCCCTGCCCAGACCTAACCACCCGCCTTTGTTGACCGTGTCGGGCGTCCGCTCGCGCCCCGACCGTTCCGAATTCTGGAGCGCTCCATGACCGTCAGAACGTTTGCGAGCACCGTGGCGGGCTTCATGGGTGTGTCGTCAGACAACCCGGAGTTGCTCAAGGCGCAGTACCGCGCCTTTTCACGCCAGCTGCCGATGATGTATTTCATCCTCATCAGCAGCACCTGGGCTGTCGCCCTTGCCTTCCGCGGCCATGCGCCGGCTTGGCTGGCCATCGTGGTGCCACTGTTGCTCACGGCAGCCTGCGCCGTGCGTGTGCTGCACTGGTGGCGCTCTCGGCGGATCGATCCAACGCCCGAACTGGCCTTGCGCGCGCTCACACGCACCAACCGGCTGGCAAGCATCATCGCCACGGCCTTCACGGTGTGGTCGCTGGCGCTGTTTCCCTATGGGGACCCGTACACGCGCTCGTACCTGGCCTTCTACATGGCCATCACCGTGATCGCCTGCATCTTCTGCCTGATGCACCTGCGCTCGGCCGCCGTCATGGTCACGGTCATCGTCAATGGCGTGTTCATCGCGTTTTTTTCCGCGACGGGGCAGCCGACCTTTGTGGCCATCGCCATCAACATGGCGCTGGTGTCGTTGGGCCTGCTGGTCATTCTGATGATCAACTACCGCGATTTCACGCTCATGGTGAACGCGCAGACCGAGGCCCGCCGCCGCGAAGCCGAACAAGGCCGCCTGCTGCACATGATCGATGACATGCCGATCGCCGTCATGACGGTCAAGCCGGATTCGCTCGCCATCAACTACGCCAACAACACCTCCAAGCGATTGGTGGACCGGATCGCGCACCTGCTGCCGGTCAAGAGCGATAGCTTGCTCGGCACCTCCATCGACATCTTCCACGCGCAGCCGGAGATGCAACGGCGCCTGCTGGCCGACCCGGCCAACCTGCCTTACAACACCCGCGTACAGCTCGGCCCGGAAGTGCTGGACCTCAAAATTTCGGCCGTGCGCGCCAACGATGGCAGCTACATCGGCCCCATGCTGACCTGGGCGCTGGTCACCAAGGAGGTGGAAGCCGAAAACCGCATCCGCCAGTTGGCCCACTACGACATGCTCACCGGGCTGGCCAATCGCACCAACTTTCGCGAGCAGCTGGATACGCGGCTTGCAGTGCCGGGCGCCCGCCTCGGGTTGCTGTATATCGACCTGGACGGCTTCAAGGTGATCAACGACACCAAAGGCCACCGCGCGGGTGATGCCTTGCTTGAACAGGTGGCAGAACGGCTGCGTTCGGTGTGCAACCAGGCCGACACCATCGCGCGGCTGGGCGGGGATGAATTTGCCGTGCTCGTGCCGCACGACGACGCCGACCAGGCAACGGCGCTGGCTTGCGCCATCATCACGGCGCTCAGCACGCCGTATCCGCTGGGCACAGACCAGAGCGTGCGGATCGGCGCATCGGTGGGCATCGCGCTGGCGCCAGCGCATGGCCATGATGCCGAAGGCCTGCTCTCGCGCGCGGACATCGCGCTCTATGCCGCCAAGTCGGCCGGCAAGGGCATGGCGCGCCTGTTCAGCGCGGCCATGGAAACCCGCATCCAAGAGCGCGCCCGCCTGGAAGGGCAGTTGCGCGCCGCGCTGGAGCGCCAGGAACACCTGTTTGTCTTCTACCAGCCGATCATCCACGTGGAGACCGGCAAGGTCACCGCGCGCGAAGCGCTGGTGCGCTGGCACCATGCCGAGCGCGGCTGGGTACCACCGGCGGAGTTCGTACCGATTGCCGAGCAAAGCGGCTTGATCGAGCAGCTCGGCCGCTTCGTGCTGCAACAGGCCTGCCGGGAAGCCGCCCGCTGGGAAGATGGCGCACGCGTGGCGGTGAACGTCTCGCCCATGCAACTGGGCAAGGCCACGCTGGCGCAAACGGTGCGCGCCGCCCTGCTCGATGCAGGTCTGGCGGCCGACCGGCTGGAGATCGAGGTCACGGAAACAGCACTCGTGCAGAACGAGGCAGAAAGCATTGAAGACCTGCGCGAGCTCTACCACATGGGCGTGCGCGTCGCGCTCGACGACTTCGGCACGGGTTACTCATCGCTCGCGCATCTGCGCGCGTTTCCGTTCGACAAGATCAAGATTGATCGCTCGTTCGTCTGCGACCTGCAGGAGCGGCCAGACAGCGCCGTGCTAGTCAAGGCGATTGCCGACCTGGGCCGGCAGCTCGGTGTGATCACCGTGGCCGAAGGGGTGGAAACGCCGGCCCACGCGAGGTTGATCCGCGAGGCGGGCTGCACAGAGGCGCAAGGGTATTTCTACGGCCGCCCAGCACCTTCGGAAGGCGATCGGGACGCCGTGGAGGCGTGCTCGGTGCTGGAACCAGCGTCTGCAGGACTCAGCACCTGCGCCGGTTGACCGAGTGCCACCGCCGGATGCATCCGTGCATAGGCAAACGCATAGTCCAACTCGCCGGATGCCTGCGCGTGCAGCGTAAACAGCGGTTGCCCCACCTGCACCTGGTCATGCAGCCGCACGTGCATTTCCACGCCGGCCACCTGGCGCATCGGCGCGCCGGCCAGCTTGGCGATCCGCGCAAGATGCCGGTTGTCGATGCTGCTGACGATGCCGTCCTGCTCGGCCACCACGTCGCGGCGGAAGATGGCCTCACCGGGCACCCGCAGGCCGCCCTGCGCTTCGCAGATCTCTTCAAACTTGCGCCAGGCCGCGCCGCTGTCGAGCACGCCTTCGGCAACCGCACCACCTAAGCCCGGTGCGGCCGCCCCACAGAACTCCAGCAGCGCGCCGGCCAGCAGCAAGGAGCGCTCGCGCAAATCGAACGGTGCTGCGGGCAGACGCTGCAACACCGCCAGCACGTCGCGCGCCTCCAGCGCGGGGCCGATCCCCCGGCCCACGGGCTGCATGCCATCCGTCGGCACAATCAGCACATGCACGCCAAACGCCCGCGCCACACGCTCCAGCAACATGCGCAGGCGCTCGAGATCCGGCTGGCTTCGTACCTTGGCCGTCGGTCCAACCGGCACATCGATCACGACATGGGTGGAGCCGGCCGCGATCTTCTTCGACAGAATTGACGCCACCAGTTGCGCATCGCTATCGACATCCAGGGCGCGCTCCACGCGGATCAACACATCGTCGGCCGGGCTCAGGCTCAACGCCCCACCCCACGCCAGCGACGCCCCCGCGCGGTCGACCACGCGCCGCAGTTCCGTCGCGCTCAGGTTCACCCGCGTGAGCGTTGCCATGGTGTCGGCTGTTCCGGCGGGTGACGTGATGGCGCGTGATGATGTCTTGGGCAGCAGCAGCCCGGCGGCGGCGGCAATGGCCACGACGATCGGGCTTGTGCGATTGCCCGGCAGGCCGCCCACGCAATGTTTGTCGGCAACCACGGGGCGATCCCACGTGAGGCGCTCGCCGGAATCGACCATGGCCTGTGTCAGGTCGATCGTCTCCTTCACGCTCATGCGCTCGCCCGCGCACGCGCTCAGAAAGGCGGCGATGTGCACGTCGGCATAACGCTCGTTGGCGATGTCTCGAATGACGCTGCCAAGTTGGTGCGCATCCAGGTGCGAACCGTAAATCTTGGCGCGCACCGCCCGCAGCGATTCCAGCGCGGGCGCGTGGCTCACGCTCACCACATCGCCGGGCCGCGCCATGAGCGATTCCGCAGCGCTGACCGACAGGCTGACCTCACACTTCTCCAGCAACGTGGACGCGACGAGATTGAGCGTGGCGATCAACGCGCGCTCGCCAATCCGCACCTCCACCCGCGCCTGCGCGGCAAACCCTTCTGCACGGCAAACCGCGCAATCCGGGTGCATGTAGATGACATGCTCTTGCCAGGTGTCGATGCCAAGCGGCTTGAAGGTCAGCCGATCGGGCACCGCTATCACCTCGGGTGGCTCGCGCATGGCAATGGCTCCGGATGCCAAAGTTCCTGGCGGGCCATCACACTGGAAAGCGAAAGTGCCCGCTGTGCAGCGTGATCTGCTTGGAGCCGGTCAGCTCGAACATGGCCCGGGCAACGGCTTCGATATCCCCGCGATGGCCGGCGAACGCCTGCACCAGATCTTCGGAGCGGCACGACCGCGCGCCGAAGTGGTCTTCCAGTGCCTCCGCCGTGATGGCGTAGGTAGCGTTGTTGCCGTCCACCGAGGCGCGGCATTGCAGCACGGGGCCGGCCGCGCAGTACGTGGGCTCGCTGGTTGAGAACTCGATCTGTTTCATGATGCATTCCCGCAGGGTTGGGGGTGGTGCTATCGCCAGCGTAGGAGCGCCACCATTAGCGGACAAGCCGTCTTGTGGCGTCGGGCAGAGGTAGATCAAACAGCGGTGCGATCGCCTCCACCAACGGTACCGTCAACGCAATGCGGTTGGACGGATGCGCAATGGTGTCGCAGGTGACGACGTCCGCAGCCACGTTGCACAGGGCGCTGTATGCATGGTCGGCAAATACGGCGTGAACGGCCAGGCAGTATGGCCGTGGGGAACCTGCGCGCTGCAGTTGCTCGGCGGCGGCGACCAGCGTGCGCCCAGTGGAAATGATGTCGTCGATCAACACCGGCACGCATCCTGGGTGCATGTCCGGCGCGATGGCGGAGACCTCCACCTGCCATGCGCTATGGCGTGTCTTGTTGAGCACCGCCCACGGCGCTTCGCACAGCTTGGCGACGTGTTCGACCCACTGGCGGCTTTCCTCGTCGGGGCCAATCAGCACGGGGTTTTGTACGTGTGCCTGCACCCAGGCTGCCAAAGCAGGTGCCGCCTGCACCGCCACGGACGGGATGCCAAACACCTCTGACAGCGTGGAGATGCGATGCAGGTGCGGGTCTACCGTGATGAGCCAATCGAAGTACTGCGTCAGCAATGCGGCAAAGTGCTGCGCGGTGCGGATCTCGCCCGGTTGGAAGATGGCATCTTGCCGCATGTAGGCCAGATAGGGCGCCACCAGCCCCACTCGGCGTGCGCCGCCTTCGCGGGCAGCCAGGGCCAGCCACAGCAGAGGCAACAGCTTGTCGTCGGGCCGGTCCAGCGTGCAGACGATGGCGACATCGGCCCCTTGCACCGGCGTTCGCAGCCGAACGTAGGAGTCCCCATCGGGAAAGCGCTTGATGTCCGCATGGCCGATTTCCGCGTCCAGCGGAAGCGCCAATCTGGCGGCAGCGGCTTGGTTGCCGGGCATGGCCAGCACGATGCGTCTGCCCGCTGTGCGCGCAGATGACTGAATCGGCGCCCAGGTTTCCATGATCAGCTCAGCGGATAGGTCTGCCGATACTCCGGCATGCACACCGGCCATTGCAACTCATGCTCGATACGCTGACGCAGCGCGTCGCTGGCAGCCGGCTCGCCATGGACGATAAAGGTCCGCCGTGGGGCGCGCGTGAAACCGCGCAGCCACGTCATCAGTTCATTGGCATCGGCATGCGCAGAGAGGTTGGCAATCTGCTCGACCGTCGCGCGAATGGGCACTTCCCGACCGTGCACACGCAACGCGCGCTGCCCGGCCAACAGGGCCGCACCGCGCGTACCCGCCGCCTGGAACCCAGACATCAGGATGGCGTTGCGCTTGCCGCCCCCAAAGCTCTTAAGGTGATGCAGCACCCGGCCGCCCGTGGCCATGCCACTGGCAGCCAGGATGATCTTGGGTGTGCGATCGCTGCTCAGATGCATTGACTGCTGCGGGCTCTGAATCGGCACAGCTAGCGCACACGCCGCCTGACAGTCCGCTGCCTCGATATGCAGGTCGTCAACGTGATGCGCAAAGACTTCGGTTGCGCGCTCGGCCATCGGGCTGTCGAGGTAGATCGGCACATGCGGAATCCGGTGTGTGCGGATCAATTGATACAGGCAGAACAGCAACGCCTGCGTGCGCCCGACCGCAAAGGCGGGAATCAGCAGCGTACCGCCCTGGCCGATGGTCCGCCGCACGATCTGCTCCAGCACGTCGAGCGGATCGCCAGCCGGGTGCACACGGTCGCCATAGGTGGATTCCACCAGCAGCGTATCGGCCTCGGCCACGGGCTCGGGCGGTCGCATGACCGGGTCGGCTTGCCGGCCCAGGTCGCCAGAAAAAACGATGCGCTGACCTTCTGCAAACAGCGTCACCGTAGCAGCACCGATGATGTGACCGGCGCGATGAAACTCGGCCTCGACACCCTCCACCACCTGAAAGCGCTCGCCATACGCCACCGGGTGCAGCTTGCGCAGCGCCTTGGCGGCGTCGTTCTCGTCATAGAGCGGCAAGGCCGGATGGTGGCGAGAGAAGCCGTGTGCGTTGGCGTACTGCGCATCTTCCACCGCCAGCCGTGCGCTGTCGGGCAGCATGATGTTGCACAGCTCGGCCGTGCCCTTGGTGCAATACACGTGGCCGCGAAACCCATTGCGCACCAGCAGCGGCAAGTAGCCGCTGTGGTCGATATGCGCGTGGGTCAGCACCACGGCATCCACGTGATGCGGGTTGATGGCGAGCGGATCCCAGTTGCGCAGCCGTAAAGACTTGTAGCCCTGGAACAGCCCGCAATCGACCATCACGCGGTGTGCGCCGGTATCCAGCACGTACTTGGAGCCGGTCACCGTATCGGTGGCGCCGAGAAACTGCAGCCGCATGTCTCCCCCCCCCTTTTTTTCGTGCTGCGCTGCTCAGCGGATCGGAATGCGTTGCTGCGGCGAAGCCTCCTTCTTGGGAAGCGTCACGCGCAACAGGCCATCGGCGTATGTCGCCTCGACCTTGCCTTCGTCAACGGCGGCGTCCAGCGTGAACATGCGCTGCATCGCACCGCTGTACCGCTCGCTGCGGATGACGCGCTCACCTTCCTTCTTCTCGGTCTGACGTTCCACCTTGGCCGAGATCATGACCGTGCCGCGATCGACCGTGACGTCGATGTCTTCCTTCTTTGCTCCTGGGATTTCCGCCACTACGTTGTACGCGGAATCGGATTCCGTCACGTCCACCTTGAACGGCAGGACACCGTCCATGTTGCCCCGGAACGAACGCAACAGCCCCTGGAAGATATCGCCCACCGGTTCAATGGCGAACGGGTCGTAACGCCTGAGTTGGCTCATGGCTACCTCCTTGACTGGATTGCCGGTACTCGCCGACACATTCATCGTGGCACGGCGGGGCGGCCGTGCCTTGCGGCAGATCAATGTCCGGAGATGGGCTCGGAGAAACCCATGGCGGCATGTCGTATGGCGCACGCGATGCGTGGCATGCCAGCGCAACAGCGCGATTCGCCCGCCGGTTTCCACAACCGCTGTCAGGCTTTACTGACAGCGCGTCCCACCCGGCCGACAGGATTCTCAGCCCAGCCTGCATGACGGCACCGGGCGCGCCGTCAATACTGGTTTCACGCAATCACACAGCTCGACGGTTGCAATCGCCCCACGATGCACTGGGAGTCCGCCATGACCCAGAACAACAACGCCCCCGCTGCCGACACCCTGCTCTTTTCGCTGGGCGCGCATCTCGTCACGGAACGCAACGGGTACGAGCACCACGGCATCTACGTGGGTGATGGCCTGGTGATCCACTACGCAGGCTTCTCGGGCAGGCGCAGGCGCGGCCCGGTGGAACAGGTCACCACCGACGCCTTCGCCAGCGGACACGCCATCCACGTCAGGCTGGACGGCTGCCCCCGATACTCGGCACAAGAGGTGGCCCGCCGCGCCAGTTCGCGCCTTGGCGAGAGCAACTACCGGCTGCTGACCAACAACTGCGAGCACTTCTGCGCGTGGTGCCTGTTTGGCGAGGGCCGCAGCGAACAGGTCAGCGCTTGCCTGAGGAGCCCGTTGCGCGCGGCGCGCACCGCTTCGCGGCTGCTCATGGCGATCGTCGCCGCGCAATGGTGCACCCCACATGCCACGGAACATGCCGCCTGACGCCTCCCGGAGGACACCATGCATCAAGACACCACGGCACTACGCGAGCTCATCGCCAAATGGTTCGGCCACGGCAATGCTCCGCACCTGCGCATCACCCGCCTGCACGGCCCGGGGCTCGAGCGCGGCTGCATCCGAGCCGAACTGGCCAACGCCGGACAACCGCTGGCGATCGTGTTCTTCCGGCACCAGGCGGGGTGCTGGCGCATTTTTCCGCCCACGCGTGTACGCGGTCAGCACGGAAACCCGATGCGTTGACACGCATCAACCCATCGGCGCAAGAGACGGGAAGAATACAAAGGCTGGCGTTGCGCTCTGATGCACGCCAGACCGACGCAGCGTGGGCTGCGCATCTTGCTCAAATGGAGTGACACCGTGACGATTCCCGTCGATCTTTCGTTTCAAGGCCTTCCCCACTCCAACGCGATTGAAGAAGCCGTCGCGCATCAACTCAGCCGCCTGGAACGGCTGCGCAGCCACATCACGCGCTGCCGGGTCAGCCTGAGCCAGGAGGCCAAGCACCAGCAGCAGGGCCGGCCTTTCAGCGTACGCGTGGACCTGATGACGCCGCTGAGCGATCGCATCTTCAGCAACACCTCTGAACAAGACCCCTACGTTGCCCTGCGCGAGGCGTTTGCGCGTGTGGAACGCATGCTGATCGACGCCACGCAGAAGCAACGCAGCCACAGCGGGCAACCAGTCGATCCAATCGAAGACGCCTGACCGCCTCCAGGCTATCGAGCGCGGGGCACCGGAGGAACACGCATGTCCGCACCATCCCACCCCGCCCTCGCCCACGACACTCCGCCGCTGGCACGCGATGCCGAAGCCTTGGTCACCAACCTGCTGACGGCGGCCGCGTATCCGCACGCTGCAGGCCGACCACGGCTGATTGAAACGCACCTGTCATGGGTGTTTCTGGCGGGTGAGTTCGCCTACAAGGTCCGCAAGCCGGTGGTGCTGGATTTTGTCGACTTCTCATCGCTGGCGGCGCGGCGTGCGGATTGCGAAGAAGAATGGCGCCTCAACCATCCGCTCGCACCCGGCCTGTACCTGGGCGTGGTGCCGCTGACGCGCGATGCTGGCACAGGCGCCATCCGCGTTGGCGGACACGGCAGCACCATCGATTATGCGGTGCGCATGCGGCGTTTTCATCAACACGACGTGTTGCGTGCCATGGCACTTGAACACCGCCTCGGCCCGCAACAGATCGACCCGCTGGCCGACCTGGTTGCCGACTTCCACAGCGCCGCGCCCATTGCAGACGCGAGTACCGATTACGGCACCGCCGCACGCATCCACCGCACGCTTGAAGATTGCGCAACCGCGGTGCTCACGCTCAGTACAGACCCGCAACGGGCGCAGGCCGCCGTATCGCTGCTGCGCCAACATGCCGAGCGGCTTGTCCATGCATTCGACTCACGCCGGCGCACCGGGCACATCCGCGAATGCCATGGCGATCTTCACCTAGGCAACATCGTCCTGATCGGCACCCGGCCGACACCGTTCGATTGCCTGGAGTTCTCCGCCGCGCTGCGGTGGATCGACACCATGTATGACACGGCGTTCCTGTTCATGGATCTGCTGGCGCTGGAGCTGCCGGATCTGGCCTACCGCCTCATCAATCGCTATCTGGAACGCAGTGCGGACTACAGCGGCTTGGCCGTGCTGCCCTTCTACGCTGCGATGCGCGCACTGGTGCGTGCCCGCGTGCTGCTGGAACGCGCGCGCCAACTGGAAGACTTTCACGAAGACGCAGCCACGCAGCGCGATGAAGCGCACCGGCTGCTCGATCTTTCGGTGTCGTTGCTCACGCGCGATGATGGCTGCCTCATCGTCATGCACGGCCTGTCCGGCAGCGGCAAATCGACCCGCGCGGCGCAGTACGCGGAAACCGAGCAGATGATCCGCGTGCGGTCAGACGCCGAACGCCAACGCAGGCATGACACCAGCGCGGCCGACCGCTACACACCGCACGCCATCGACCGCACGTATCGGCGCATGGCGGCCATCTGCCGCATTGGCGTGCGTGCGGGGTTCCCGATGATTGCGGATGCCACCTTTTTAGCAAGCCACCAGCGAAGCCGGTTTCTCTCGTTAGCGAAGCGCCTTGGCGTGCCGGTGGCGATTGCCGATTGCGCCGCACCGCTCAGCGTGTTGCAGGCACGGGTTACCGCGCGTGCCAGGCGTGGTACCGATGCATCCGAGGCGGATCTCGCTGTATTGGATGGACAGATTGCAACGCAGCAGCCGCTATCCCGCGATGAGCTTGCCCACGTGATTCCAGCCGAGGTGTCTGCGGTGTTGCCGTGGGTGCTTCGCACGCTTGCACGCCGATGAGCGCAAGCGCGCGGGCGAGCTACAGCGTGTCTTCGTCCGAAAACAGGTGATGACGAATCGCGTAGCGCACGAGTGCCGCTTCGCTGGTGAGCTGCAGCTTGTCCATCAGCCGCATCTTGTACGTGCTGATGGTTTTGGCACTCACGCACAGGCTGGTGGCGATGTCTGTCAATGGCTCGCCCTGCACCAGCCGGCGGTAGACCTCCATTTCTCGGTCGGACAAACGTGTGTGAGGCGCGTCTTCATTGGCTTCACCCAGGCTGTGCGCAAGTTTTTCTGCAATGGCCGGGCTGACGTAGGTGCCGCCAGTAGCTACCTTCTGCAGCGCCGTCACCAGTTCGGTCGCGGCGCTTTCCTTGGTCAGATACGCCGCCGCACCGGCGCGGAATGCCCGCGCAACGTACTGCTCTTCCGCATGCATGGTCAGCACCAGCGCCCGCACACCGGGGTGCTCCGCATGCAGTTGCTTGAGCAGTTCCAACCCGTTGCGGCCGGGCATGGACAGATCCAGCACGATCACCCGGGGCTGATGCTCGCGCACCAGTTGCAGCACTTGCGTGCCGTCCGACGCTTCACACACCACTTCGAAGTCTCCGGCGCGCTCCAGGATATGGCGCACGCCGTCGCGCATCACGGTGTGATCGTCGGCGATCATCACGCGGATCATGAACGGCTCTCCTCAGTCAAGGCTTGGTTGGCAGGAAAACACACGGTCAGCCGGAAGCCGGTGTCGAGCGCATGCGATGTCGTGGCCTGGCCACCCAGCTGGCGCGCCCGCTCGCGGATACCGAGCAGGCCCAGTGGCCGGCGTTCACCTTCTGCAGGCGGTGCGCCGCTCCAGCCGCGGCCGTTGTCCTGAATGGTCAGCTCGAGCATATCGCCCTGGCGCCCGAAGTGGATGTCCACGCGCGTGGCATCAGCATGGCGCACCACGTTGTTCAACGCTTCCTGCACGATGCGGAACACGGAGATGGCCGAGCGCTCGTCCATCTCCACCTCTTCGGCCCGCACCTGGATGATGAGGCCAAAGCGCTGGCGCACATTCTTGGCGATCCATTCCATGGCGGGCACGAGGCCCAGCTCGTCCAGCAACGGCGGGCGCAGGTCGGCAGAAATCTGGCGTACGGCGGCAATGGTCTCGTCGATCACGCGCTGCATGGCCGCCGTCTGTGCCGTCAGCGTGCCGGGGGTGCCGGTCGCCTGAAGATCAGCCGCCAGCAGCGAGATATCCATCTTCAGCGCGCTCAGGCGCTGGCCAAGATCGTCATGCAATTCGCGTGCGATGCGACGGCGCTCTTCCTCGCGCGCGGCGAGGATGCTGTCAGACAAATGCTGCAGCTCTTCCTGCGAGCGCCGCAGCGCGGCGTCAGCGCGCATGCGCTCGGTGGTGTCTCGCAGCATGACCGTGTACAGCTTGGCGCCGCTGTCTTCGATCTGCGAGATGGACGCCTCGATGGGGAATTCGCGGCCGTCCGCATGCAGGGCGAACAGGGCGCGCTGGCGGCCCATCTGGCGTTCCGACACACCTGTCACGCCAAACCGGCGCACATGTGCCTCGTGTGCATGGCGAAATCGCTCAGGGATGAAATCGGCCAGCGGGCGGCCGATGGCGTGGCTGGCGGGGCACCCAAACAGCGTTTCCGCCATCGGGTTGAACAGGACGATGCGTTGCGCGTCGTCCACCGAAATGATCGCCTCCATGGACGAGCGGATGATGCCGGCCAGCCGGGCCTCGCTCTTTTCCAGGTAGGCGAGATAGTCGGTGACGGTGGCGCGCAGCATGCGCAGGCGGAACCAATAGAACGTGAGCGCCAGCACGGCGCCCAGGCAGGCGATGCCCAGCAGCAGGATGGCCGCGCCGCGCACGCGTGGAATGGCCACCGAAGCCAGCCATGCCGCTGATACAAACAGCAGCAGCACCGCGAATCCCCCGGCCAGTAGTTCCGCCGGCGTGGAATGCAATTGCAGCAGGCGCCCGCGTGCGGCGGGTGCGGAATGCCCGGTTTGTCCCTCTTGCTTCATGGCTGAATGCCGGCCCCGCTAACGAAGATGCCGTCACATTAATGCATCTGATCGTCAATGGGAATGAACAATGTGCTCGATACGCCGCTAAATGGGCCGCGTGTCAGGGTTTCCTGACACGCACACGGCGCACGCCGACACGACTCTCAGCGCACCCTGATTTCGCCTGACGCCGCACTTTCAGATACTTCCCATATACGGACACCGGGACAGCCAGATAAGCGGCGATCGGAAACCGCAACCTGTTCGCCCCCTCAGGAGAGGCCGTCATGATGCCCAACGCAGTCGAAGCCCGCCCCCAAGCCAAAGCGGGCCGCCCCGCCCCCATTGCCCCTGTCACCCAGCTCAAGCTGGTGCGTGACATCCACGCCCCGGCCCCGATGGACCCGGCGCTGCAAAGCCAGTGCGCCAATTGCGTGATGCACTGGGCCTGCCTGACCAACGCCGTACCGACGGCACAGCGCACGCAACTGGACCGCATGGTCCACACGTGGCGCAAGATCGGCAAGGGCGAGACCCTGTTCCGCGCCGGTGACACCTTCCACGCCATTTACGCCGTGCGCTCCGGCTCGTTCAAGACGGTGGTATCGCACCCCAACGGTTCGAGCCATGTCACGGGTTTCCAGCTGGCGGGGGAAACCCTCGGCCTGGATGGCATTGCCGCCGACAAGCACACCTGCGACGCCATCGCCCTGGAAGACAGCACCGTCTGCTCCATGCCGTTTCACTGCGTGGAAGACCTCTGCCAGGACATCCGTCCGCTGCAACACCGCCTGCACCAACTGATGGCGGAAGAGATCGTGCGTGAATCCGGCCTGATGCTGTTGCTGGCCGGGCTGACCGCCGAGGCACGCGTGGCGACCTTCCTGCTGAACCTGTCGTCACGCATGCAGGCGCGTGGCTATTCGCCGTCGAGCTTCACGCTGCGCATGACGCGTGATGAAATCGGCAGCTACCTCGGCATGCAGCTGGAAACCGTCAGCCGCGCGCTGTCACGCTTCCAGCGCGAAGGTTGGATCACCGTGGAAGGCAAGCGGATCGCCCTGCTGGATGCCGCTGCGCTCAGCGCACTGTAACCCGCTGACCCACCTGCACCGGCACACCCGCTTTCAAATGCCGAGCTGCAGGTGGTCGATGACCTCCGTCACACCGGGCGCGGACCATGCCGCGCCCATGGCGGCGCGCCGCTCCGAAGCCGAATCCACCCGCCCACTGAGCGTGACGGTACTGCCTTGCACCGACACCTGGATGTGGCTGGCCTCGCGCTCGGCGTGCCGGCGCAGTGCGGCGCCGATCTGTTCCGACACATCCGCCGGCACCAGCCGCGCCTTGATCTTCAGCCGGTTGATGAGCCCGCCCACACCCCGCAGCGTGCCCACCGCGCGCGCGGCCAGTTCGCTCTGGTAGGGCCAGTCGACCTCGCCTGAGAGCGTCACCCAACCGTTTTCCACCAGCACCTCGATGCGGTCGGACGGTAGGCTTGCATGCCACTCCAAGGCGGAACGTGCGGCCTGCGCAATGTCCTCGTCTGCGTGGGTGCCGGGCAGCCGCACTTCAATCTTCTGCACGACGCCGCGCACGCCGGCCACGCGTTCTGCCGCATGCTCGGCGGCCAGCTTTTCGGTGTAGCTGTGCACATGGCCGGTCAGGGTGACGACCCCGTGATCAACCTCCACGCCAATGGAGGCCGCATCCACAGCCGGCTCCCACACCAGTTCGTCGCTGACATCCTGCTTGATGCCCAGGTCGCTTTTCATGGTGGTCTCCTTGCCTTGATGGTTCGCTTGGCCAGTGTTCACGCACCTCATGCCCAGTGACGCTCGCGCGCAGATTGGCAAGCGAGGCACCGCAACGCAGTGGGCTGGGCTTGCAACCTGGCAAACGGGATGAGCTCGCCGCAATCCGTACACACGCCGTACTGGTGCCGGCGCATCCGCTCGCGGGCCGCGTCGATTTCGACCAACTCGCGCCGGTAGTGCGTCTGCATGATGTCGCCCGCCAGTTCGCTGGTTTCGTGCTCGGCCAGGTCAACGTTTTGAAATGGCTCTGCCGCCATCGGTGGCGGCGCACTGGACATGGCGCTGGCCAGTTGGCGCCGCACGCGCGCTTCGTGTTCATCCAGCAACGCGTTGAGCCGTTGCCATTGCGCGTCGGTCAAGTGGGTCATGCCCGTCTCCTTGTCATGCGGGTGTGTGGTCATCTGCAGCGTCATGCCTCGGAAGGCGACAGCCATGCCGGACGCCGCTTCGCCTGACCCCACTGGCCGGCCACCCTCACCTGCTCGACAAAGCCGGCCACCTCTTCATGCGACAGGCCGGTCAACACGTCGCGCTGGCACAGCGCCAGCACCGGCGAGGGAATCATCGAGGTGATCTGCGCGATTTCCTCCACGGCCCGGAACGCGCCGCGCGCCGCCATCACGCACACCACCGAGAGGTGCCCCGGCAGCGGTGTCTGGTCTTTCAGGAAATCACGCATGGGCGAGGCAAGATGCCCCATCCAGATCGGCGCCAGCACCACAATTTGCTCGAACGTGCCGAGGTCAGGCCCTTCATAACGGTAAG
This sequence comes from Ralstonia sp., assembly GCA_039592975.1. Lineage (GTDB taxonomy): Bacteria > Pseudomonadota > Gammaproteobacteria > Burkholderiales > Burkholderiaceae > Ralstonia. Next base: position 113,529 of record JBCNQE010000002.1, read on the forward strand.
GCGCGCGCACGCCCAGCAGGGTTTCGATCACGCATCGCACGTCGCCAAGAAAACCGGCGCGCGGGCGCGCATCCGTCACCTCGGTCAGTTGCCAGCCGCTCTGCGCAGCCATCAGTTCAGCCACCAGGCGAGCCGTGCCGGTGCGCGAGTAATAAACGATCAGTGTTCTGCTCATGACGAACTCCCGGGCAAGCGATGAGGATGGACGCGGTCAGGCCTTCACCCACAGATGGTCGATGACGGCCCGCACGCCGGGCGCATCCCACGCCGCCTCGCGCGCGGCGCGGCACTCGTTAAGGTTGCGCAGCGCCCCGGTGAGCGTGACCGTGCCGTCCACCACCGCCACATGCACCCGCGCCGCATCCAGCACCGCCTGACGCTCCAGCGCCTTCGTGATGCGTACGGTCAGGTCCGTTGGGCCCACCGCGCCGCGCAAGGTCAGCGCGTTGGCCACGGACCGAACGCCGCGCACACGGCGCACGGTATCTAGGGCGGCTCGGCGTTGAAAATCCTGGTCGACCTCGCCGCGCAAGGTCACGGCACCGTCGTCCACCGTCACGGCCACAGCGCCCTCGGGCACGGAGGTGTTCCAGTGCAGCGCGCTGCAAATGGCTTGGGCAATCTCTTCGTCGGGGCGCCGCATGTCGGGCGGCACACGCACATCCACATGCAGCACCAGAGCCGTCACGCCTGCGACACGCCGCACGGCGTCCTCGGCGGCGGCCTTGTCGGCAAACGTATCGACATTGCCGGACAGCGTGACCACGCCGTCCTTGACGCGCACGGCTAAGCGATCGTCCTGTACCGCCGGATCCCACTCCAGTTCTTCTTCCACGTCGTGCTTGAGTGCGATGTCGCCTTTCATGGTGCGCTCCTTCGATTCACACAGGCGCTCAGTGCGATAGCAGCACCGGCACCGTCATCGTGGCCAGCAAGGTGCGCGTCACCCCGCCGAGCACCAGCTCGCGCAGGCGGCTGTGGCCGTAGGCGCCCATCACGATCAGGTCGGCGTTGCAGTCGGCGGCGCGCGAGAGCAGCATCTCGCCGATTGCCACATCCGACTCCACACAACGCACCTCTTCCACCGTCGCCTCAATGCCGTGCACCTTCAGCGCGCGGGCGACCTGGCCGACCGTGGTGTCTTCTGCCCAGTGCTGCGGGCGCTCGCCCAGCATCTGCAACACACGCACGCTGGCACCCGGCATCAACGGCAGCGCATCGTGCAGCGCACGCGCCGATTCACGGCCGCCGCTCCATGCCACCAGCAGCCGCTGGGCGACATCGGCAAACCGCCCAGCATAGGGCACCACCAGCACCGGCCGGCCAGATTCAAGAATCAGGGTTTCGACAAAGTCGGCAGCGACAAAACTGGCTTGGTCATCCGGGTTTCGCTGCCCGACGATCAGCAGATCAGCCTCCCGCGCTTCGCGCAGCACCAGTGCGAGCGGATCTCCCTCGACAGCGCGCCATTCCGCTTGATCGCCCAGTGCTGCCGTGGCGTCACGAAAATTCGCGTGCACGATGTCCCGCACGCTGTCGCGGCGGTGGCGGTCTTCTTCCAGATAGCGCGCCGCGCCTTCCATCATGTAGAACCAACTGGGGCTGGGCATAAAGCTGGCATACACGCCGATCAGCCGGGCGCGGTGCGCGCGGGCGTACTGCATGGCAAGGTGCAAGCGGTGCACTGCGGCTTCACTGGCATCCAGATGCACCATCACGCTGGCATAAGTCATGTCTGCTCCTTCAGGCGATCACGACGTTGGAGAGCGGCTGCGTTGCCTCGTGCTCGGCTTGCGCCTCGGTGGCACGCACCAGCAGCACCGGCAAGCGGCTCTGCCGCACCACGGCTTCGGCCACGCTGCCGAGCAGCATCCGCCGGAAGCCACGCCGGCCGTGGGTACCCAGCACGATGGCCTTGGCATCCACATCGTGGGCGGCCTGTTCAATGGCGTAGCCCATGTCGAAGGTGCCGATGGGGTCGTCTACCACCATCGTCTTGACGCGCACCCCGGCCTTTTCGGCTTTGGCGCGACCGGTGGCCACGATCTGCTTGCCTTGGTCGATCAGCGCTTCGGTAAAGCCGCGCACGTCGATATAGCCGACGTCGTACTTGAGGTAGCTGTTGTCAATGACGTGGACGATGACCAGTTCTGCGTCGAGCTTGCTCGCAAGCTCGATGGCCTGGTCGAGGGCGCGATCGGCGGTTTCGCTGCCATCCAGCGCCACCAGAATCCTGTCGTACATGGTGAGCCTCCGTATCAAACGGGCCGCATGCTGGGCTCGGCATGCAGGCCTCGGTTTGTCTGCTTCCATGTTGGATCAACTGGGCGGTGGCCCCTTGATTTACATCAGCGTTTGCCCCGGCGCAGGGGCGTGGCGTTCGCTTGATCTGCCTCAATGGGCAAGGTGCGGCGCCCGCTAGACTCGTCCGCCTGTTTGCCGCGACGCCCGCCCCCCATAAAAGCCGCGTCGCAGGGGCCTCACACCTTGTGCGGGATCAAGACCCGATAGTGCCCCGTCCTTATAGTGAAAACGAATGTGCAACGGAGTCCAGCATGAGGGTTGACGAGATTTGCTCGCGCCGCATCGTCCACGTTTCGGCGTCGACGACGCTGCAGACGGCCGCCCGGATGATGCGGGACCAGGGTCTGCGCGCGCTGTTCGTGACCGAGCAAGGAACAACAGGCACGCGCGTGGCGGGCATCGTGACGGACCGCGACATGGTGGTCCACGGCATGGCCGAACACGACGACTGCTCGCGCGCCACGGTGGCCCAGGCCATGACGCGCGGCGTACTGACCATTCAGGGCCATGCCGTCATCAGCGAGGCGCTGCGTACGATGATGGGCCACGGCCTGCATCGGCTGGCGGTGATCGACGCGCAGCAACGGTTGATCGGCATGCTCACGCTGGATGACACCATCCGCGCGATGGGCAGCGAATGGACGCTGCTCGCCGGCATCCTGGGCCGCGACCGCTGCGCGGAACCGGCTTCAAACACACCGTCGCATCTGACGGTCTAGCGCGTCTTCATTTTCACTACGAGGAGCACATCATGCTGCCCAATGTTGGAACCCCCGATCGCGTGGTCCGCATCCTGATCGGCGTCGCCATGATTCTGCTGGCTGCGTTCGGCAAGGTGCCGGTGTGGGTTGGCTGGCTTGGCCTGGTGCCGCTGGTGACGGGTGTGATTCGCATCTGCCCGCTCTATTGGGTGCTGGGTATCGGCCGGGATTGATCAACCCGAAACCAGAAAGCCGGCCCAAGCCAGGGCCACCATGGTCAGCAGGCCGATGGCAACACGGCCCGCAAAGACCCTGCCGCCGCTGAGCGCCACAACCAGCTTGGCAAGCGTATTGGCCGTCAGGGCCAGCATGATCAGCAGGGTCGCGGCCGGGGGCGCAAGGGTGCCATTCGTCGTCTGCGTGGCAATGGATGCCGTGGCGGCGTGTACGTCCGCCAGGGCACCCAACAGCGTCACGGCAGCCACGGCCGCCGGCCCGAACCACGTTCTTGCCAAGGCCGTCACCAGCAAGAGCGCGGCAGTCCACCCGCCAAAACCGATGGCGATGCGCCAGTCAATCGACGAGGTCGAGCTGTCTTCCTCTGCCTGAGGTGAGGTTCGATCGCGTAGTACCCAGAGTGCCACCCAGGCGCCAACACCCACCCCACCCGCCAGCAACGGCACTGCCAGCAGCTTGAGCAACGCAAGGTTGATCGCTGCGACAAGCAGGGCCATCTGGACCAGCGTGGCAACGTTCGACATCAACGCAGCCGCAACCGCACCTTCCACAGACGCCTGCTTGGCCCGCACTCGCCCGCCCATGGTCGCGATGGTCGCCACGCTGGAGGCAAACCCGCTGAATAATCCGGCCAGCGGCAACCCGATGCGTCTGCCCAGCCAACGCGCCGCCAGGTGGCCCGCATTGCCTGTCACCATAACGAGCAGCACCACCAGCCACAGCGTGTGCGGATTCCACACCTGCAACGGCCCCATGGGGCGATCGGGAATCGCCGGCCACACGAGCAGCGCGGCCACGGCCAGCGTGAGCAGATCAGCCAGTTCACGTTGGGTGATGACGGTGCGGGCAAAGCGATGCAAGGCTGCCTTGGCATACAACAGCACCAGCAAAACGGTGCCCAAGCCAGCGGCCATGTCGGGGGCAACCACCGCGTAGGCCCCCAGCAAGGTGGTGGCGACCAGCGCCACTTCAGTGGTGACGCCCGGGTCTACCTGCGCGGAGTGGTGATAGCTCAGCGCCGCCAACACCGTCACGGCCAGCAGCACCATCGGCAATGCAAGGGGAATCGGCAGGCTGGCGGCAATCGCGCCCGCCAGGCCGGCAATGGCAAACGTCCGCATGCCAGCGGCCAGCTCCGCCGTGCCGGGCTGACTGCGCTCGCGTTCCAGGCCGATCGCCAACCCCAGCCCCAGCGCAACAGAGAACGACAGTAACGAAGACATCGCATACGTGGCAGCGTCATCCCGAATGTTCAGTATGCGCGCCGGCAAGCCCTGCCGTTTGATGCAGCGCAGTGGGTCGACCTGTGCGCCGCGACAGCCGACCGCGGCTCCGCCATACTGAATGCATGCATTGCGGCCGGAGACCTCGATGTCAGACTCCATGCAAGCCATGGTCCTTCAGCGTGCGGGGGCGCCTTTGGCACTGCGCACCGTTCCCAAGCCGGTGCCGGGGCCAGGTGAAGTGCGGATCGCCGTGTCGGTTTGCGGTGTCTGCCGGACAGACCTGCACATCGTCGATGGCGAACTCGCGCACCCCAAAGCCGCGCTGATCCCCGGCCATGAAATCGTCGGCTGGGTGGAATCCTACGGCCCTGGCGTGACCGCGCCCGCACCGGGAGAACGCGTCGGCGTACCGTGGCTCGGCTGGACATGCGGCGCCTGCCCCTTCTGCCTGCATGGGCAGGAAAACCTCTGCGACCACCCCGCCTTTACCGGCTACACGCGCGATGGCGGCTATGCCGAATACGTGGTCTGCGATGCGCGCTACTGCCTGCCGATCCCCGAGGGTTATGACGATGCACATGCGGCCCCACTGCTGTGTGCAGGCCTGATCGGGTTCCGTACCTTGCGCATGGCCGGGGACGCACGCCGCATCGGCATCTACGGCTTTGGCGCCGCCGCCCATCTGATCACGCAGATCGCCGTGGCGGAGCAACGCAAGGTCTTCGCATTCACGCGCGCCAATGACACGGCAGCCCAACGGCTCGCCCTGGAAACCGGCACGTGCTGGGCCGGCGCCAGCGATGAGGCCGCGCCCGAACCCCTGGATGCCGCGTTGATCTTTGCGCCGGTTGGCGCGCTGGTGCCGCAAGCGCTGCGGGCTGTGACCAAGGGCGGCGTGGTGGTCTGCGGCGGCATCCACATGAGCGACATTCCGGCGTTCCCGTACCGCCTGCTTTGGGAGGAACGCAAGCTCATGTCCGTGGCCAACCTCACCCGTGCGGATGGTCTTGCGCTGATGCGCGTGGCAGCTGCGGTGCCTTTGCAGGTGCACGTCACACCGTATCCGCTGCACGCGGCCAACGCCGCGCTCGATGACCTGCGCGCGGGCCGCGTGGCCGGCGCCGCCGTGCTGCACGTGGCACGCCAGGACGGTTGACGTGCATCAATGGGCGCGCCACCGCCACGCCTACGCTGGAGGTATGCGGCAGTGTCCGCACCCACTCTGGAGGCCGCCATGTACCAACGTATCCTGCTCGCCATTGATGGCAGCCATGCTTCGCGCCTGGCGCTGCACCAGGCGATTGTCGTGGGCAAGGCCACCGGCGCGGAAGTCGAGGCGCTGTTCGTGGCGGACACATCGGATGCCGCCATCGACATGGTCGGCTTCGACGCGATTACCTACGCCGAACGCGTCACCGCCTATGGGCGCGATACCCTGTCCGACGCCGCCGAGAAACTCGGGGCTGCGGGCATCAAGCACACCACCAAGCTGCTGGAACGCGCGGTTGCCGCAGGCCAGATTTCCGCCACCATCGTGAGCGAGGCCAACGAAAGCGGCGCCGACCTCATCGTGCTCGGCACGCACGGCCGACGCGGGCTGAAACACCTCGTGATGGGCAGCGTGGCCGAAGGCGTGGTCCGCAAAACCAACAAGCCGGTGCTGATGGTGCGCAGCGAGGTGGAAGAGTAAGCAGCGAACCGCGCTTACAAACCCACGAGCGCATGGCGCATCAGCAGCGCCGCCAACACCAGCATCGTCACGCCGATCAACCCGTCCAGCACCTGCCACGCCCTGGGCCGTGCAAACCAGGGCGCGAGCCAGCGCGCGCCAAAACCCAGCGCGGCAAACCAGAACAGGCTGGCCGAACTCGCCCCCGCCACAAACCACCCGCGCAGTGCCGCCGCCTGCTGGGCACCGATGCTGCCCACCAGCAGCACGGTATCCAGATAAACGTGCGGGTTGAACAGCGTAAAAGCCGCCGCCTGCGCCAGCGCAGCCACCCGGCTCAGGCCAGCGCCGCCCTCGGAGGCACGCAACTGGCTGGATTGCCGCGTGCGTTGCAGCGCTCGCCAGCCATACATCAAAAGGAACGCCGCGCCAGTCAGCGCCAACGCGCGCGCCAGTCCGGGCCGGTCACCCAGGGCCTGTGCCATGCCGAGCACGCCAGCACTGATCAGTAGCGCATCGGCCACGGCACAAAACACCACCACGCTGCCAACGTGCTCGCGGCGCAACCCCTGGCGCAGCACGAACGCATTCTGCGCACCAATGGCCACGATCAACCCGAGGCTCAGCGTCAGGCCCTGAAGAAAGACGGGAAACATGTGTGGAAGCGAGTGAATGGAGGTCGTCATGCGCACAGCTTGCCCGCCCCATCCGATGAAGACAAACTATCCTTTCTTCACCAGATTAAGAAAAACTTACGCCATGCTGGACTACGCCGCCCTTGCTGCGCTGGCTGCCGTCGTACGCGAAGGCAGCTTTGAGCGTGCAGCACGCGCTCTGCATGTCACGCCCTCCGCCATTTCGCAACGCATTCGCCTGCTGGAAGAGCGCGTCGGCTGCGCCCTGGTGGTGCGCGACCAGCCCTGCCGCGCCACCGAGACCGGGCGCCGCTTGTGCCAGCACGTGGATCACGTTCGGCTACTTGAACAGGAATTGCAGACCACCCTGCCAACGCTCGCGCCGGAAGGCGTTGCGCGCGTCGCACTGCCAATTGCCGTCAATGCGGACAGCCTGGCGACTTGGCTCGGCCCGGCCATTGCACGCTTCGCAGCCGAACAACCGGTGCTGATGGAAGTGGCAGTGGACGATCAAAACCACACCACGGAGTGGCTGCGCAGTGGCGCGGTGCTGGCGGCCGTGACGGCTACGGCGCGGCCGGCCGCAGGCTGCAACAGCCGCCCGCTGGGCGCCATGCGCTATGTGGCAGCGGCCAGCCCGGCGTTCATGGCACGCCATTTCGCCGATGGCGTGGGCGCCGGCACGCTGGCGCAGGCGCCCAGTCTGCTGTTCAACACCAAGGATGAACTGCAGGCTCGCTGGGCGCGGCGGCTGTGTCATCGGCACGTTTCACTGCCGCGCCACACGCTGCCCTCGCCCGAGGGCTTTGTGACGGCGGCCCTCGCTGGCATGGGCTGGGGCCTGCATCCCGAAGCGCTGATCGCGCCGTACCTTGAAGATGGCTCGCTGGTCGAACTGGTGCCCGACACACCGCTGGATGTGCCGCTGCACTGGCAGCACGCACGTGCGGCATCCGCGCTGCTGGATGGCCTGAGCCGCGAGGTGATGGCCGCCGCGCGCGTTGCCCTGCGTGCGCCTTGATGGCGTAGCGCGGTTTGGAGCCGGCTTAGAGGGCGTTCAGCGGAATCTTCAGATACCGCACGCCGTTGGGTTCCGCCGGCGGTAGCGCCCCCGCGCGGATGTTGACCTGGATGGACGGCAGCATCAGCGTGGGCATGCCCAGCGTGGCATCCCGCCGGGTGCGCATCTGCACGAACTCTGCCTCGGTCACGCCGTCGCGCACATGGATGTTGGCGCGGCGCTGTTCGGCCACCGTGGTGTGGCTCATGGCCTCGCGGCCATTGGGCGGATAGTCGTGGCACATGTAGAGCCGCGTATCGGGCGGCAAGTCCAGCAGGCGGCGGATGGATTGGTACAGCGTGCTGGCATCCCCGCCGGGGAAGTCGCACCGCGCGGTGCCGACATCCGGCATGAACAGCGTATCGCCCACGAACACCGCATCGCCCACGCGGTACGCCATGTCCGCCGGCGTATGACCCGGCACGGCCAGCGCCTGGGCCTCGATCTCGCCAATGCGGAACACCTCATCCGGCGCGAACAGGTGGTCAAACTGTGAGCCATCGAGCTGGAACGACGGTTCCAGATTGAAGATCGGCTTGAACACGCCCTGCACCACGCGAATGCGCTCGCCAATGGCGATGCGCCCACCAAAGCGCCCCCGCAGATAGGGCGCGGCCGACAGGTGATCGGCGTGCGCGTGCGTCTCCAGCAGCCACTCGACCTTCAAGCCTTGCGCTTCAATGAACGCCGCCACGCGATCCGCCGATTGGGTGCGCGTGCGGCCCGACTTCGGGTCGTAATCGAGCACCGAATCGATGACGGCGCAAGGCGTACCCGGCCCGGCATGGACCACGTACGTCATCGTGCAGGTATCGGGGTCGAAGAAGGGTTCGATCTGGGCGTGCATGGTAGGCTTCCGCAAACAATCTATATTTTTATAGAATATCGCCAGATATTGTGTTCTGCCAAGCGTACAAATTGCACCTCCCGCCCCGATGACTGATCCGACACCTGCCCCCACCGAGGTGACCCCGCTGCCTGAAGCGGCCATCTCCATGCTGCGCGCCTCTGCCTCGCAGGCGTGCGCCGTGCTCAAGGCCATGGCGCACGAAGACCGCCTGCTGTTGCTTTGCCAGCTCACCCAGGGTGAACGCAACGTGGGCGAGTTGGAAGCCCTGGTCGGGCTGCACCAGCCGAGCCTCTCGCAACACCTTGGCGTGCTGCGCGACGAAGGCCTCGTCGCCACCCGCCGCGAGGGCAAGTACATCTACTACCGCCTCGCCAGTTTCGAAGTCATCCAGATCATGCAAACGCTCTCTGACCTGTACTGCGGCAAGGTCATGAAGAGCGTCCAGTAAGCGGAGCGCTGAACGTGTCTCCACTGGAAGCAGGCTGGATCATCAGCGCGGGGTTGGGCTCGGTGGTCGGGCTCATCCTGGCGCTGACGGGCGCGGGCGGTGCCATCGTGGCGGTGCCGCTGCTGATGTTTGGGTTGCATCTGTCGGTGTCGCAAGCTGCACCGATTGCGCTGCTGGCGGTGGGCCTTTCCGCCGGGCTGGGCGCCGTGCTCGGCCTGCGGGAAGGGCGCGTGCGCTACAAGGCGGCGGGGCTGATGGCGCTGTGCGGCGTCGCGGTTTCGCCGCTCGGCATCTGGGTGGCGCATCGCGTGCCCAACACACCGCTAACGGTGCTGTTTGCCGTGGTGCTCGGCTACGTGGCGGTGCGGATGTTCCGTCAGGCGCGCGGTGTGCCTGCCGCGGTGGAATCGTCGCAACGGGCATCGGCGCCCTGCCATCTCGATACCACCACCGCCAAGCTGATCTGGACGCTGCCCTGCGCCCGCGCATTGGCCGCATCGGGCGTGGGCGCGGGTTTTCTGTCGGGGCTGCTCGGCGTGGGCGGCGGCTTTGTGATCGTGCCGGCATTGCGACGCGCGACCGACCTGCCGATGCAAACCATCGTGGCCACGTCGCTGGCGGTGATTGCGCTGGTGTCGACCGGCGGCGTGGTCGCCTCGGCCATCGGCGGACATGTCGACTGGTCTATCGCACTGCCATTCGCGGCGGGCGCGCTCGCGGGCATGCTGCTCGGCCGCAGCTTTGCTCGACATCTGGCGGGTCCGGCACTGCAGCAAGGCTTCGCTGCATTTGCGGGCGTGGTGGCACTCGGATTGATCGCTAGAACGTTCATTTGACCTGCGTGTTGCGGAAGCGGTACAATCGCGGTCTTCGGAGCGTAGCGCAGCCTGGTAGCGCAACTGGTTTGGGACCAGTGGGTCGGGAGTTCGAATCTCTCCGCTCCGACCAAAATTTTGCAGGACAACAAAGCGGCTTACGTGATGAACGTAGGCCGTTTTGCTTTGCACGGTTTGTGTGGGACGTTGCGCGACAGGCAGTGTCATCTGTCGGTGCTATAACGACAGCATTGACGCACCGCTCAACGACGCCTCCATGAACCTCATCCTCTGGCGCCACGCCGAAGCCGAAGACATTGCCACGCCGCTGCGCATTCAGCGCAACACCGACCTTCAACGAGAACTGACCAAGCGCGGCGAGAAGCAGGCCGAAAAGATGGCCGCCTGGCTCCGCCCTCGCCTGCCCGAAGGCACACGTGTGATCGCCAGCCCGGCCGTTCGCACACAACAGACCGCACGCGCCCTCACCGAGCATTTCCACACGCTGCCGGACATCGCCCCTGGCGCCGACGTCAGCGAGATCCTCGCCGCCATTGATTGGCCGTCGAACACCGACCTGCTGCTCGTCGGCCATCAGCCGTGGATCGGTCGTCTGGCCAGTCTGTTGATCGCCGGTACCGAAATGGACTGGAGCGTGAAGAAAGCCGGCGTCTGGTGGTTGTGCCGCCGCGTGCGCGAGGGTGAAGCCCAGACCGTACTGCGCGCGGTGGTCAATCCGGACCTTGTGTGACACATCGCCGTTGTCACGCTAACGCCATGCAAAATTCACCCAACAGTCACGTTTGACACGGGTTTGTCGCCGATCTGTCATACAGCGTCTCTAGAATCGCCCCCGAAAGCCAACCATGGCCACCCTTGGGGGATACACGAATGCGAGACCTGCCGACGCCCACCCAGCCGTTGATCGACGCACTGCCGAGCCTGAATTTGGGCAACGCTCGGAGGGGCCTTCCTCGCTCACCCGACGCTGTTCCGACGCGTGACAAACCTGTTCTGGCCGTTTCGTGGGCGCGCCATCAGGATGAAGTGACCGAAGCGCAGCGCCTACGCTACAAGGTCTTTGCCGAGGAAATGGGCGCGCGCCTCGCCTCGGCCCATGCCGAGCTGGACGTCGACATGTTCGACGCCGTGTGCGACCACCTGATCGTGCGTGACCAAAAGACGCTGCGTGTGGTCGGCACCTACCGCGTGCTGCGCCCGGACGCCGCCAAGCAGATCGGCTGCCTGTACTCCGAATCCGAATTCGACCTCGTGCGCTTGACGCACCTGCGCCCGAAAATGGTCGAGCTGGGCCGCTCCTGCGTGCACCGTGATTACCGCTCCGGCAGCGTCATCATGGCGCTGTGGGCCGGTCTGGGTGAATACATGCAGCGCTACGGCTTTGAATCGATGCTGGGCTGCGCCAGCGTGTCGATGGGCGACGGCGGCCACTTTGCCGCCAGCCTGTATCGCAGCTTCGTGGACGATGGCTCGCTGGCGCCAATCGAATATCACGCCTTCCCGCGTGTGCCGCTGCCGGTGGATGAGCTGAACCAGAACCTCGAAGTCGAGCCGCCCGCGCTGGTAAAAGGCTACCTGCGACTGGGTGCGCAGATCTGCGGCGCACCGGCCTGGGACCCCGACTTCAACGTCGCCGACTTCCTCACGCTGCTGCGCCTGTCGGACATCAACCCGCGCTACGCCCGCCACTTTCTGCGCGCCTGAAGTCGCGGCGCAAGCAACGCGACAGCAAAGCAAACGGCCCGGATCACACCGGGCCGTTTTGTTTTGGAGCGTCGTAACGACCCGCTTACACGTACACCACCTTGTAGCGGCGGCCGATGCGCTGCCACTCGTCGGCTTCTTTCGTGAGGCTGTATTCCACCAACGGGTTCTGCTCGATCCAGCTCTTGGGCAGCTCCACTTCAAAGCCGCCTTCGTTGAGTTCGCCCTCGCTATGGCGTACACGCAGCTCGGGCAGTTGAATCGCGCCACGCCGACGGCACAGCACAAACGCCAGGCGCAGGCTGAACAGCATTCGCCAATCGAGGAACTTGCCACCGCCCGAGAGCTTGCCCAGCTTGCCGGCATGCCCCAGCAGCAGCGTGGCCAGGCGCGCCTGATCCGTCTTGGAAAAGCCCGGCATATCCGCATGGCTGGCAATGTAGGCCGAGTGCTTGTGATATCCGCCGTGCGAGATGCTCATGCCGATCTCATGCAGATTCGCCGCCCAGCCCAGCAACGCGAGGTTGTCCTCACGACGCTCATCAGGCGGATCGGGAAACTGCGACAACAACGACGTTGCCGCATCGCGCACGCGGTGCGCCTGCGCACGATCCACGTTGTAGCGACGCATGAACTGCTCGATCGTCACCGTGCGCATGTCTTCGTGGTGCGTACGACCAAGCAGGTCATAGAGCACGCCCAAGCGCAGCGCGCCGTCGGTCACATCCATGCGGTCGATGTCGAGTTCGGCAAACACGCCCAGCATGATCGACAGCCCACCCGGCAGCACCGGTATGCGATCCGCCTTCAGGCCGGTCAGCTTCAGGCGATTGGTGTTTTCCGCCTTGACGAGTGCGCGCTTGAGGCGCTCCAGCCCTTCGCGCGTGATGATGCCGTGTTCGGTGCCCTTGTCGTTGAAACCGTTGAGATCAATCAGCTCCGCCAGCGCCCGCGCGGTGCCCGACGAGCCCACCGCCTGGTTCCAGCCCGCCGTACGGTACTGCTGCACCAGCACCTGGATTTCACGACGCGCGGCAAGCTCCGCCTGCTTCATCGCATACTCGTCCACATTGCCATTCGGAAAGAAATGGCGGCTGTGCGACACGCAGCCGATATACAGCGATTCCATCAGCTTGGGCTTGTACCCATTGCCGATGATGAATTCGGTCGAGCCACCGCCAATGTCGACGACCAGACGGTTGCCCTGGCACGCCGGCGCATCGTGCGAGGCGCCGAGGTAGATCAGACGTGCTTCTTCACGCCCGGCGATGACTTCAATGGGAAAACCGAGCGCGGCCTCCGCCTCGATCAGGAATTCCTGCGCGTTCTTGGCCACGCGCAGCGTGTTGGTGGCCACCGCGCGCACGTGCTCGGGGGCAAAGTCGCGTAGACGGTCGCCAAAGCGGCGTAGCGCGTCCACGCCTCGGCGGCGCGCGGGCTGATCCAGGTACTTGTCTTGCGTGAGGCCTGCGGCCAGGCGCACGGGTTCGCGCAGCGCATCAACCTGGAAGATCTGGCTGCTGCTGGCGCCACTGGCGGTGACGGTTTCGTCGACGCGGCCGATCATCAGCCGGAAGCTGTTGGAACCCATGTCGACAGCGGCCAGCAGACGGGGGGTGGGACTCATGTATGGAAACGGGAACGGGTAAAAAGCGGGAATCAGAGCGCCGACTATTGTCGTTCGAAACAATGCGCAACAAAATATGTCTCTATTGTGTCCCGAACATGACAATTTCAATGTGTCACAAATTTGACACCTAACTATGAAAAAGTGGCCGGATCGTCATCCGTCTGAACGCAACATGTCCACTTTGCCCGCCGGCGACCTGCTCAACCGCGAACTGGGCATCCTGGAATTCAATGCCCGCGTGCTGGCCCAAGCCGCCGACCCAGGCGTGCCGCTGATGGAGCGGCTGAAGTTCATCTGCATCGTGTCGAGCAATCTAGATGAGTTCTTTGAAATCCGCATCGCCGGGTTGAAGGAACAGATGCGCGACAACCCTTCGTCGATGACGCCGGATGGGCTATCGGTACAGCAGGCGTTTGGTGTGGTGACAGAGCAGGTGCGGCGCCTTGTGGCGCAACAGTATGCCATGCTGCAGGACGACATCCTGCCCCTGCTGGAGAAGGAAGGCGTCTTCTTCCACATGACCACCAACTGGAACGAAGCGCAGCGTGCCTGGTGCCGCAGCTTCTTCCAGCACGAGCTGGTACCGATCCTCACGCCGATGGCGCTGGACCCGGCACACCCTTTTCCGCGCGTACTCAACAAGAGCCTGAACTTCATCATCGAGCTCTCGGGCAAAGATGCCTTTGGGCGCGAAGCCGAGCTCGCCATCGTGCAGGCCCCGCGTGCCCTGCCCCGCCTGGTGCAGATGCCGCCGGAGCTGTCGGGCTACCCGTATGGGTTCGTGCTGCTGTCATCGTTCATGCAGGGCTTTGTGCACGAGCTGTTCCCGCAGATCGACGTGCATGGCTGCTATCAATTCCGCGTCACGCGCAACTCCGATCTGTTCGTATCAGAAGACGAAATCACGGACTTGCGCGAGGCGCTGCAGGGTGAATTGTCGACCCGGCACTTCGGCGATGCGGTGCGCCTGGAACTCGCGCACGACACGTCGCCCGCCCTGGTGCGCCGACTGCTGCAGGAGTTTGGCCTGACCGAGGCCGACTGCTACCGCGTGAAAGGCCCGGTGAATCTGGTGCGCCTGCTGCAGGTGCCCGACCTGGTCGACAAGCCGATCCTGAAATACCCGCCGCACGTGCCGGCGACGGTCAAGCAAGTGGCGAACAGCTCGAGCGTGTTCGACGCCATCCGCCAGGGCGACATCCTCTTGCACCATCCCTACGAGAGCTTTACGCCGGTGCTGGAACTGCTGCAGCAGGCCGCCCGCGACCCCGATGTGGTGGCCATCAAGCAGACGGTGTACCGCACCGGCAATGAATCGCCGGTCATGGAGGCGCTTATCAAGGCGGCGCGCAATGGCAAGGAAGTCACGGTGGTGGTGGAGCTGCTGGCGCGCTTTGACGAAGAAACGAACATCAACTGGGCGGACCAGCTCGAATCTGCGGGGGCGCACGTGGTGTATGGCGTGGTCGGCCACAAGTGCCACGCAAAGATGCTGCTGGTGGTGCGCCGCGAAGTCTCGGGCAAGGGCAAGGCCGTCAAGCTGCGCCGGTATGCGCATCTGGGTACCGGTAATTACCACCCCAAGACCGCCCGCCTCTATACCGACTTCGGCTTGATGACGACCAACGAGCAGATCTGCGAAGACGTGCACAACGTGTTCCAACTGCTCACGGGCACAGGCGCGCAGGTCAAGCTGCATCATCTGTGGCATTCGCCGTTCACGATGCACGAGAACCTCGTCGAGCATATCCGCGCAGAGGCACGCGCCGCGCGCGCGGGCAAACGTGCGCGCATCATCGGCAAGATGAACGCGCTGCTCGAGCCGACCATCATCGATGAGCTGTACAAGGCCTCGCGCGCGGGCGTGAAGATCGACCTGATCGTGCGCGGCGTGTGCGCCCTCAAGCCAGGCGTGCCGGGGCTGTCGGAGAACATCAGCGTGCGCTCGATCGTGGGGCGTTTTCTGGAACACCACCGCGTCTATGCGTTCCATGCCGGCGGCGAGGAAGTGGTCTACCTTTCCAGCGCCGACTGGATGGACCGTAACCTGTTCCGTCGCGTGGAGGTGGCTTTTCCGGTGCTCGACCGCAAGCTGAAGGCGCGCGTCATCAAGGAAAGCCTGCAGGTGCATCTGCGCGATAACGCATCGGCGTGGGTCATGCAGTCGGACGGTACCTACGTGCAACGTCAGTCGCGCGGCAAGCACGTGCGCATCAGCCAATTGGAGTTGCTGAACCACTTCTCGCCGCAGGCGGCAGCGGCAGCAGAAACGGCGGCGGCCGTGGCGGCGGCTACCGCTGCGGAACCGACTGTGCGCGCACCGGTGGAAATCTCCGCCGGCTAACGGTGCCCGCAGCCCAAACAAAAAACGCACGCTATTGAGCGTGCGTTTTTTGTTTGGGTGAGCTGCGCAATTAGGCTGCGCGTTCGTCGCTCACACTGGCGCTGCGCACCACCGTCCGCTCGGGTGGGAACACTGCGCGGAACGTACTGCCCTTGCCATGCTCGCTGGTCACTTGCAATTCACCGCCGTGGCGCGACAGCACATGCTTGACGATCGCCAAGCCCAGGCCCGTGCCACCCGTATCGCGTGAACGGCTGCGGTCTACGCGATAGAAACGCTCTGTCAGACGCGGAATGTGCTCGGCTGCAATACCGATGCCCGTATCGGTGACGGAGTACACGGCATGACCGTCCTTCACACGCCAATCGAGATGGATCTTGCCGCCGTCCGGCGTGTAGCGCACGGCGTTGGACGCCAGGTTACTGAAGGCCGACAGCAATTCCAGCTCCGCTCCGCAGACACTGACAGCCGGATCGCACGACATGCTGACGGTATGCCGTCCGGCAGACAGCGCTTCGATGTCATGCTGAAGCTGCAGCATCATGCGCTGCATCGGCACGGGTGCAAGCGACGGCGGCTCTGAATTGCCTTCCAGCGTAGCCAGCGCCAGCAAGTCTTCCACCAGATGCTGCATGCGCATGGCCTGCACATGCATCATGTCCAGGTAGCGCTTCTTGTCTTCCTCGGGCAGCGGCAAGTCGCGCACCGTCTCCAAAAAGCCCGAGAGCACCGTCAGCGGCGTCTTCAGCTCGTGCGAGACATTGGCGACGAAGTCGCGACGCATCGCCTCGGTGTTCTCCAGCTTGGTGATATCTTGCGACACGAGCAGCTTGCGGTCTTCCCCGTACGGGAGGATTTGTGCGGAGATAATGCTCTGCTTATGCGGGCCCACGTCGTGCATGGTGAGCGGCTCCTCGAACTCGCCGCGCGCCAGATAGCGCACGAACTCGGGTCGGCGGATCAGGTGGGTAATGCGTTGGCGCAAGTCACGCTTGGCAGACAGGCCGAAGTGCTCTTCGGCCACGGCGTTGCACCATTCGATCTGGTCTTCGGCATCCAGCATCAGCACGCCGTTTGGGGAGGCCTGGATAGCCTGAATGAAGCGGCTGTGCTGCTGCTCCACCTGCAGCACCTGCATACGCCAGCCCCTCACCAGCCGGTGCAGGCGATAGTAGACCTCGCCCCATAGGCCAATCGCGCTCGGGATCTCGCCATAAGCGGGAGAATCCAGCACGCGCCACAGGCGCTGGATCTGGTAGACGTAATAGAGCAGCATCGCCAACAGCATCGCACTGAGCACAGCCAGCGCGACGACCTGATTGGCGAACACATACAGACATGCCGTGATGATGCCCATCAGGGCACCAAAGACAGCGAAGCGGGTCCAGAAGACGTTCATGAAGGCATTCTAAGCGCTGGACCGCAAGGATCGTAGACGACGCCGCATAACCGCGCGATCAGCAACAGCAGCATCGCGCAGCAGATCAACGAAGGGTTACTGCCCCGGATTGCGTGCCAGACGGTAGCCGCTGCCACGCACGGTTTCGATCATGTTGCTGTAGCCGCCCGGGGCGAGTGCCGCACGCAGGCGCTTGATGTGCACGTCCACCGTGCGCTCTTCCACGAACACGTGATCGCCCCAGACCTGATCGAGCAGTTGCGAGCGGCTATGGACGCGCTCCGGATGCGTCATCAGGAAATGCAGCAGGCGGAACTCAGTCGGGCCCAGGTCGAGCTTAATCGGGTTTTCTGCTTCGGTATTCGTGGCCGTCACGCGGTGCGTGGCCGGGTCCAGCTTCAGGCCGTTGATGGCGACCACATCGTCGGTGAGCTGCGGCGCGCGGCGGCGCAGCACGGCTTTGATGCGGGCCAGCAGTTCCTTGGGCGAGAACGGCTTGGTGACGTAGTCGTCCGCGCCGCTATCCAAGCCCATGATCTTGTCCTGCTCTTCGCTGCGGGCGGTCAGCATGATGATCGGGATCTGGCGTGTACGCTCGTTGGCGCGCAGCTCCTTGGCGAACATCACGCCGGATTTTCCCGGCAGCATCCAGTCCAGCAGAACGAGGTCGGGCAGCACATCGCTCATCAGCGAGAGTGCCTGTTCTGCGTTGTACGCGCGAATCGGGTAGTGCCCTGCGTGCTGCAGGTTCACGGCGATCAGTTCGGCGATCGCCGGTTCGTCTTCCACGACGAGAATACTGCTCGGCATGCTCACGTCTCCAGTCCTGCCTTTTATTCGCCGAGGATCTCGCGTTCCAGCGCTTCGCGCGAGGCGTGGCGAACGTCGGTTCCCTTGACGATGTAGATAATAAACTCGGCGATGTTCTTGGCGTGGTCGCCGATACGCTCGATGGCCTTGGCAATGAACAACAGATCCAGGGCCACCGAAATCGTGCGCGGGTTCTCCATCATGTAGGTGATGAGCTCGCGCATGAAGCCGCGGAATTCCTCGTCGATGGCCTTGTCTTCCTGCAAGATCGACACGGCGGCAGCGGTATCCAGGCGCGCGAAGGCATCCAGCGCGTGGCGCAGAATCGTCGCGGCCATTTCACCCGAGCGCTCCACGCCAGCGTAGTTCAGCGCGTGGGCCTGCGAGTCTTGCATGATGCGCTTGGTGCGCTTGGCGATCTTCTCGGCCTCGTCGCCAGCGCGCTCGAGGTTGGTGATGGTTTTCGAGATGGCCATCACCAGGCGCAGGTCACGCGCAGTCGGCTGGCGGCGCGCGATGATGTTGTTGCAGTCGCCGTCGATCTCGATTTCGAGTGCGTTGACTTCCAGCTCCACCGCGAGCACCTGATCGCACATGGCGGTGTCGAAGTTGGCCAGGGCGCGCATCGCACGGGCGATCTGCGCTTCCACCAGGCCACCCATCTGCAGCACCTTGGTGCTGATGGAGGTCAGGTCGGTGTCAAACTGCGTCGACAGGTGTTTGTCGGGCATCGTGTTCTCCTTGTCGTTTCAGCGTGGCAGATCAGCCAAAACGGCCGGTGATGTAGTCTTCCGTTTCTTTGCGCTGCGGCTTGATGAAGATCTTTTCGGTATCGCCGAATTCGATCAGTTCACCCAGATACATATACGCCGTGTAGTCGGAGCAGCGCGCGGCTTGCTGCATGTTATGCGTAACGATGACGACGGTGTAGTCATCCTTCAGCTCGGCGATCAGCTCTTCAATCTTGCCGGTGGAAATCGGGTCCAGCGCGGAGCACGGCTCGTCCAGCAGCAGCACTTCCGGGCGGATGGCGATGCCGCGTGCGATGCACAAGCGCTGCTGTTGGCCGCCCGACAGCCCATAGCCCGACTGGTTGAGCTTGTCCTTCACTTCGTTCCACAGCGCGGCCTTGGTCAGCGCCCATTCCACGCGGTCGTCCATCTCGGAGCGTGACAGGCGCTCGAACAGCTTCACACCAAAGGCGATGTTGTCGTAGATCGACATCGGGAACGGCGTCGGCTTCTGGAACACCATGCCGACCTTGGCGCGCAGCAGGGCGATGTCCATCTTGGACGTGAGCAGGTTCTCGCCATCCATGTTGATCTGCCCTTCCGCACGCTGCTCGGGGTACAGCGCGTACATCTTGTTGAAGGTACGCAGCAGCGTGGATTTGCCGCAGCCCGACGGGCCGATGAAGGCCGTCACCTGCTTTTCGGGAATCTGCAGCGAGATGTTCTTCAGCGCGTGGAACTTGCCGTAGTAGAAGTTCAGGTCGCGAACATCGATCTTGGGTTGTTGCGTGCGCACTTCGAGGGACGTAGCAGTCATGATCATTTCTTCGTGAACAAGGCACGCGCAAGGACGTTCAGCCCCAGCACACCCAGCGTAATCAGGAACACCCCGGCCCAGGCCAACTGCTGCCATTCGGGGAACGGGCTCATCGCAAAGCGGAAGATCACCACCGGCATGGTCGCTACGGGCTGGTTCAGGTCCAGGCTCCAGAACTGGTTGTTCAGCGCGGTGAAGAGCAGCGGCGCGGTCTCACCCGCAATGCGGGCCACGGCGAGCAGCACGCCCGTAATCACACCGGCGTACGACGCCTTGAGCGTGATCGACAGGATCATCTTCCACTTGGGCGTGCCGAGTGCCATGGCCGCTTCACGCATGGCGTTGGGCACCAGGTTCAGCATGTTTTCGGTGGTGCGCACGACAATCGGAATCTGCAGCAGCGCCAGCGCAATCACACCAGCAATCCCCGAGAAGTGCTGCACGCGGGCCACCACCAGGGCATACACGAACAGGCCGATCACGATGGACGGCGCCGACAGCAGAATGTCGTTGATAAAGCGCGTGGCACTGGCCAGCGGCGACGTCTTGCCGTATTCGGCCAAGTAGATGCCCGCCAGGATGCCCAGCGGCGTGCCGATCAGCGTCGCCATGCCAACCAGCAGGAACGAGCCTGCAATGGCGTTGGCCAAGCCGCCTCCAGGCGTGTTGGGCGGCGGCGTCATCTCCGTGAAGAGCGACAGCGAGAGGCCACCCACGCCAAGCGACAGCGTGGTCCACAGAATCCACGCCAGCCACACAAGGCCGAAGCCCATGGCCGCCAGCGACAGCGTGAGCGCCACACGATTGACGTTGCGGCGACGGGCCTGCAAGCGCGACTTGACCTTCTCGGAGTCGGCGCGGACGGCAGGGATGGAAGGCGTACGCATGGTATTGGGTCTCATGGCAGCAGGTAGGTCGCGTTGATTCACTTCTTACCCTCGCCCTTCTTCAGGCGCTGCAGCAACAGCTTGGACGCTGCCAGCACGATGAACGTGATGACGAACAGGATCAGGCCCAGTTCCATCAGCGCCGCGGTGTGCAGGCCCTGGCCGGCTTCCGCAAACTCGTTGGCCAGCGCCGAGGTAATGCTGTTACCCGGCGAGAACAGCGATGCATCCGACAGCAGGTTGGTATTGCCGATCACGAACGTCACGGCCATGGTCTCGCCCAGCGCACGCCCCAGGCCCAACATCACGCCGCCGATCACGCCGGCCTTGGTGTACGGCAGCACCACGTTCCACATCACTTCCCACGTCGTGCAGCCCACGCCGTAGGCAGATTCCTTGAGCAGCGTCGGCGTGATCTCGAACACGTCGCGCATCACCGCCGAGATGTACGGGATGATCATGATCGCCAGGATCACCCCGGCGCACAGCAGGCCGATACCAATGGGCGCGCCCTGGAACAGCGCGCCGATGAATGGAATCTTGCCGATGGTATTGGCCAGCGGCGTTTGAAAATATTCGCCAAAGATCGGCGCAAACACGAGCAGGCCCCACATGCCGTACACGATGGACGGCACGGCAGCGAGCAACTCGATGGCAGTCCCCAGCGGGCGACGCAGCCACGCCGGCGACAGCTCGGTCAAAAACAGCGCAATGCCGAAGCTCACGGGCACGGCAATGATGAGCGCGATGAGCGAGGTGACCAGCGTGCCGTAGATCGGCACCAGCGCGCCATACACGTCGGCGGGCGGATCCCACTCCGAGTTCCACAGGAACGACAGGCCGAATTTCTGAATCGACGGCCAGGCACTGATGATGAGCGAGACGATGATGCCGCCCAGCAGCAGCAGCGTAATGATGGCGGCAAGGCGGGTCAGACCACCGAACAGCAGATCGCCGGTGCGACTCGGCGCACGCATGCTGGAAGCGCCGGAAGAATCAGAAAGCGTGGCCATGTGGGACACCAGTCAGCCGTGAGAGAAGCGTTGAGATGGCGCGGGCGGCAGAACTACACCACCCGCGCCCTGTGCTGCATGCATGTTTGACGCGCACCGATGCAGCGGGGCAACGATCAGTTGTAGATGGCCTTGCCCGAGGCGTCCTTCACGCTCGACTTCCACGTCGCGCGGATCTGGTTCTTCACCACGTCCGGCAGCGGCACGTAGTCCAGGTCCTTGGCTGCGCCGTCGCCGCCCTTGTAGGCCCAGTCGAAGAACTTCATCACTTCGGCGCCCTGTGCCGGCTTGTCCTGCGTCTTGTGCAGCAGGATGAAGGTCGCACCGGCGATCGGCCATGCGTCCTTGCCCGGCTCGTCCGTCAGGATCTGGTAGAACGACTTGTTCCAATCTGCACCCGCAGCAGCGGCCTTGAAGGCCTCAGCGGTCGGCTGCACCACGTTACCGGCCTTGTTCTGCAGGTTCACGTGCGTCATCTTGTTCTGCTTGGCGTAGGCGTACTCAACGTAGCCGATCGCGCCCTTCAGACGCTGCACGAACGCAGCCACGCCTTCATTACCCTTGCCGCCCGTACCGATCGGCCAGTTCACGGTCGTGCCTTCGCCAACCTTGCCCTTCCACTCGGTATTCACCTTCGACAGGTAGTTCGTGAAGATGAACGACGTACCCGAACCATCAGCGCGGCGCACCACCAGGATGTCCTGCTCGGGCAACTGAGCCTTCGGGTTCAGCTTGACGATGGCAGGATCGTTCCATTTCTTGATCTTGCCCAGGTAGATATCGCCCAGCACTTCACCCGTCAGGGTCAGGCCTTCAATGGGCACACTCTTCTTCGGGTCCTTGGGATCCGGCTTCGTCAAGTTGACCACCGGCACCACACCGCCGATCACGGTCGGGAATTGCAGCAGGTTGTCCTTGTTCAGGTCAGCGTCTTTCAGCGGCATGTCGGATGCGCCGAAGTCGACCGTCTTAGCCGTGATCTGCTTGATGCCACCACCCGAGCCGATGGCTTGGTAGTTCACCTTGGTTCCGGTCGCCTTTTGATAGGCGTCAGCCCACTTGCTGTAGACAGGAGCCGGAAAGGTAGCGCCAGCGCCGGTAATGTCGGCAGCAAACGCAGCACCAGCGATAGCCAGCGAGACGACACCCGCAATCGCGGTCTTAACCAGTTTCATGTGTGTTCTCCGAGGAGCGGTTGAGCGATGACAAATTTTTGACACCCGAACTTTAGGCCGCATAAATGACAGTTCCGTGACAACACAGAAACTTCTTATAACTGCCCTGTAAGACACGAAAGTCTCCCCGGAGGCATAAAAAAAGCGACCCGCAGGTCGCTTTACATGCATTCGGTTGACGCGGCAGTGTCACTGAAACGTCGCTGCCAGACGCTCCGCATGTTGGTTTGCCAACTCCGCATCTTGCGCCTCCACCATCACGCGCACGACCGGTTCCGTGCCAGAGGGGCGGATCAGCACGCGGCCCTTGCCTTCCAGTTCCGCTTCGCTGGTCTTGAGAGCAGCTTGCAGGCCCGTGTGCGACTTCCAGTCGAAGCCCTTTTCCACGCGCACATTGATGAGCTTTTGCGGGAACAGGCGCACGCCGTCCAGCATCTGCTCCAACGTCTGGCCGCTGCGGCGCAATGCCGCGAGCACCTGCAGTGCCGAGATGATGCCGTCGCCGGTGCTGTGCTTGTCCAGGCAAAGCAAGTGGCCCGAGCCCTCGCCGCCCAGCAGCCAGCCGTTCTTCTTCAGTTCTTCCAGCACGTAGCGGTCGCCGACCTTGGCGCGCACAAACTCAACCCCCTGCGCCTTGAGTGCCAGTTCCACAGCAAGGTTCGTCATGAGCGTGCCCACGGCACCGTGCACCGGCAAGCCGGCGGCGCGGCGCGCCTGCACCATGACGTAGAGCAGTTCATCGCCGTTATAGAGCCGGCCGTTGCGGTCAACCACCTGCAGGCGGTCGGCATCGCCGTCGAACGCCAGACCGATGTCGGCAGCGTGTTCGCGCGTGGCCTCGACCAGCTTGGCCGGTGCCGTCGCGCCATAGCCGTCATTGATGTTGCGACCATTCGGCTGGTTGCCGATGGAGACCACGTCCGCCCCCAGTTCATGGAAGACGTGCGGTGCAATGTGATACGCCGCCCCATGCGCGCTATCCAGCACGACCTTCATGCCAAACAGGTTCAGGTCGCTGGGGAACGTGCTCTTGCAGAACTCGATGTAGCGGCCAGCGGCATCATCAATGCGGCGGGCGCGGCCAAGCGCGTCGGAGGCCGCATATTCCATCGGCTTTTCCAACTGGGCTTCGATCTGCAATTCGGTCTCATCGGGCAGCTTGTCGCCCGTGGCCGAGAAGAACTTGATGCCGTTGTCGTAATACGGGTTGTGCGATGCCGAAATCACCACCCCCGCCGACAACCGCAGCGCGCGCGTCAGGTACGCCACTCCGGGCGTGGGTAGCGGGCCACTCATCAGCACGTCTACACCGGCGGCCGTAAAGCCGGCTTCCAATGCTGCTTCCAGCATGTAGCCCGACAAGCGTGTGTCCTTGCCGATCAGCACCGTGGGGCGTCCATGACCGTGCGCTTCGTTGCCATGCGCCAGCACGCGACCGGCGGCATAACCGAGGCGCAGCACAAAATCCGGCGTGATCGGGCTTTCGCCGACGCGTCCGCGAATGCCATCGGTGCCGAAATACTTCCTGGACATGGGGAATTTCTCCTGAAGATGTTGCTTGCTTTGTTTGTAAGGCGCCGGACACAGCCGGGCAATCGTCTGTTCGCTCGACACCCGACCGCGCGAGGCCGGGGCGGTTGTCATTCCAGTGGCGGATCGAACCGCTCGTGGCGCATGGCCCACCAGACCTGCAGGGCTTCTACCGTCGGCTGCACGTCGTGCACACGCACGATGAACGCGCCCCGCTCCGCAGCCAGCAGCGCCGCAGCCACGCTGGCCGTCACCCGTTCTGCGGGAGGCTTGCCACCGAGCACCGCGCCCAGCGTCGATTTGCGTGACAAGCCGGCGAGCAGCGGCAGTCCGATCTGCTCGAACTCCACCAAGCGATTAAGCATCATGAGATTGTGATTCGGCGTCTTGCCAAAGCCAAATCCCGGGTCCAGCGAGATGCGCTCTGCTGCCACACCGGCCGCCAAGAGCGCCTCGACCTGCGTGCGCAAGAACGCCGCCACCTCGCCCATCAGGTCCGCATAGCTCGGTGATTCCTGCATGGTTTCCGGATCGCGCTGCATGTGCATGACGCATAGGCCTGCCCCACCCTCAGCGACCGCCTCGATGGCACCCGGGCGGCGGAAGCCCCAGATGTCGTTGATGAGATCAGCGCCGGCAGCCAGCGTGGCCCGCATCACCTCGGGCTTGTAGGTGTCGATCGACAGCGGCTTGCCGCACTCATGCAAGGCCTCAACGATCGGCATGACGCGGTCGAGTTCTTCCTGCAAGCCGAGCGGCGCGGCACCCGGCCGGCTCGACTCACCACCGATGTCGATCATGTCAACACCTTCGGCGATCAGTTGCTCAGCATGGCGCAACGCAGCATCGCGCGTGGCGTGTTGGCCACCGTCGGAGAACGAATCCGGCGTGACATTGAGAATGCCCATGACCAGCGGGCGCCGATGACGCGCGTAACGAAAACGTCCGCACTGGAAATGCGTGGTGGTCGGAATCAAAGCTGACAAGATAGGCGATCCAGAATGCAGCGCAGGACCGGAATGCTACGCGAGGCTCGCTAAAAAAGGCAGCCACAAAAAAGCCGGTGCGTGTGGGCACCGGCTCTTCTGCGTCGCCGCTAAGGCAGCAACTATGCGGTCATCATGCCGTGGCAGGCACATTGCCCGGATTCACGGCCGGGGTGCCACCACCCGGCGGCGTGCTGCCACCACCGCCGGTGGAACCGTAGCGCGGCGGACGCGGCGGCTTGCCATCCATGATGTCGTTGACTTGGTCTGCGTCGATGGTTTCCCACTCGAGCAGCGCGGCGGTCATGGCCTCCACCTTGTCGCGGTTCGACTCCAGCAAGCCCTTGGCCAGGGTGTACTGTTCGTCCACGATGCGACGGATTTCCGAATCCACCTTCTGCTGTGTCGCTTCGGACACCGTCTTCGAGGCCATACGACCGAAGAAACCGTCCTGCTCCGTATCCACGTAGACCATGGTGCCGAGCGTGTCGCTCATGCCGTAGCGGGTCACCATGTCGCGGGCCATCTTGGTAGCGCGCTCAAAGTCGTTCGAGGCACCAGTGCTCATCGCACCCAGGAACACCTCTTCTGCTGCACGACCGCCGAACAGGATGGCGATCTCTTCGAGCATCGTGTCCTTATAGGCGTAGTGCTTGTCGTGCTCCGGCAGCTGCCAGGTCAGACCGCCTGCCCAGCCGCGCGGCATGATCGTGACCTTGTGCACAGGATCAGCCTTCGGCAGCAGCTTGGCCACCACCGCATGACCCGACTCGTGGTACGCCGTAGCCTTGCGCTCTTCCTCACGGATCACAGCCGACTTGCGCTCCGGACCCATGTAGATCTTGTCCTTGGCGTCTTCGAAATCCTGCATGTCGACCACGCGCTTGTTACGGCGAGCAGCAAACAACGCAGCCTCGTTGACCAGGTTGGCCAGATCCGCACCCGAGAAACCCGGCGTGCCGCGTGCCAACACCGATGCATCCACGTCGTTGCCAATCGGCACCTTGCGCATGTGCACCTTGAGAATCTGCTCGCGACCACGAATGTCCGGCAGGCCCACATAGACTTGGCGGTCAAAGCGACCCGGACGCAGCAGCGCCTTGTCGAGCACATCCGCACGGTTCGTCGCAGCAATAACGATGACGCCCGAGTTGGCCTCGAAGCCGTCCATCTCAACCAGCATCTGGTTCAGGGTCTGCTCGCGCTCATCGTTACCGCCGCCCATGCCGGCGCCACGATGACGGCCCACCGCGTCGATTTCGTCAATGAAGACGATGCAGGGCGCCTGCTTCTTGGCGTTTTCGAACATGTCGCGCACGCGGGCTGCACCCACGCCAACGAACATTTCCACGAAGTCCGAACCGGAGATGCTGAAGAACGGCACCTTGGCTTCACCGGCAATGGCTCGCGCCAGCAGCGTCTTACCGGTACCCGGAGGGCCCACCAGCAGCACGCCACGCGGAATGCGACCGCCCAGCTTCTGGAATTTTTGAGGATCTTTGAGGAAATCGACCAGCTCGACGACTTCTTCCTTCGACTCGTCGCAACCCGCCACGTCGGCAAACGTGACGCTGTTGTTGTTCTCGTCGATCAGACGCGCTCGGGATTTACCGAACGAGAAGGCGCCGCCTTTCCCGCCGCCCTGCATCTGCCGCATCATGTAGAACCAGAACACGATGATCAGCAGCGTCGGGCCCAGGTAGGTAAGTATCGAATAGAGCATATTCGGCTCGTCTTCGGCCTTACCGGTCACCTGCACGCCGTACTTCATCAAGTCGCCGACCATCCAGATGTCGCCCGGCGAGATGATCGAATACTTGTTGCCCTCATTGGGCGTGACCAGCAGCGTACGTCCCTGCACTTCCACGCGTTTGACCTTGCCGGCCTTCGCGTCATCCATGAATTGCGAGTACGTCACGCCCTCTTGGGTGCGTGGCTTGTCGAACTGCTTGAAGACGGTGAACAGCACCAAGGCAATCACCAACCAGATGGCCGCCTTCTGAAACCAGTTGTTATTCAAGGCGAGACTCCTTTAGAAATGCCTTGACGGGATGCTTGGCATTGTAATGCACGGATACTGCCGCGGGTTGATTGCCCGCAAGACCATCGGCCACCCACTCAGGCGTCGAGCCCTTTCCTGAGTAACGTCCATCAGCCCGGATGCTTGAGCTGGCGGCCGAGCAGGAATGTCTCGGACGATTTGTCGCGGGAAGCCTTGGGCTTGCGCGGCGCCACGATCTTGAAATGGCGCTTGAACATCTCGACGATCTGACTATAGCCGCTGCCGTGAAAACATTTGATCAGCAGTGCACCTTCAGGTTTCAGGTGCGCCATGGCAAATTCCACGGCCAACTCGGCGATGTGCTCCATGCGCGCGGCGTCTGCCGACGCCACTCCAGAGAGATTGGGGGCCATATCCGACAAAACAAGGTCGACTTTGCCACCACCGGTGGTTTCCAGCACGATTTGTTCGAGTTGCTGGAAGACCGCTTCCTCACGGAAGTCACCCTGAATGAATTCGACGTCGGCAATCGCTTCCATCGGCAGGATGTCGATGGCGACGATGGCGCCGTCAATGCGGCCATCCTTGGCGCGCGGCGAGGCGGCCAGCTTGTTGCGCACGTACTGGCTCCAGCTGCCCGGCGCGGCGCCCAGGTCAACGATGACCTGGCCCGGCTTGATCAGCTTGTCCTGTTCGTCGATTTCCTTGAGCTTGTAGGCGGCGCGCGCGCGGTAGCCCTCGCGCTGCGCCAGCTTCACGTACGGATCGTTGATATGGTCGTGCAGCCACGACTGGTTGAACTTGTTCTTTGCCATCGAATGGATTGCAGTGTCGCCCCAACAGCGCGCCTAAAAATGGCGGCTAGGGCTGATTTTGGCGGATAATACGCGCCGTTTGTCTTTTTGCGCGATCCCGCCCTCATTTATGCCCGCCCTCACCCTCACCCCTGCCCAACGATCGGAACTGCGCTCGGAAGCGCACGCGTTGAACCCGGTCGTCATCATCGGTGCGGAGGGCCTGACCAAGGCCGTTCTGGCCGAAATCGACCGCTCGCTGGCGGCTCACGAGCTGATCAAAGTTCGCGTGGCCGGCGACGATCGCGAAACGCGTATCGAAATCTACGACACCATCTGCGCCCGCCTGCAGGCCGCCCCGGTCCAGCACATCGGCAAGCTGCTGGTGATCTGGCGCGAAGGCCCGGCCTATCTGAAGGAAAACCAACCGAAGGACCTCAAGCCGCCCCGTAAGACCACCGTTGGCGCCGGCCCGCGTTCGGTCACGGTACGCAAGCCCAACCCGAACAGCACCCGCCGCCCGAAACCGATCCACCTGAATGTGCTCGGCAACGAGCGCGTCACGGCTGGCGGCAACGTCAAGCGCGCCAAACCGCGTCAAGCCAGCCAGAAGAAGAAGGCACTGTCCTGATTCGGCATCGCACATAAAACGACCGGCGTTTCAGCTGGTCTTTTTTTTGTGCTTTAGGAAGCTTGCCGGATGCCAGCCGTTTTCCAGATCAACGCCAAGCCGAGCAGGCTTTGGACCAGATAAAACGCGCTGGACACGCCATGCAGCATGCCGAACTGCGCGCGGTATGCCGAATCCCCTACCGCCAAGCCCTGTGCTGCAGCTTGCTCGCGCAGTGAAGCCATGAACGGCTGCAGGCCGAAATAGCCGACCAGCACGCATACCAGCATCCCAAGCACCAGCCAGCGCAACGGCTTGTAACCGCCCTGCCCGCGCCGGACCAACGCCGTCGCGGCCAACAGCAGGAGGCAACCGCTCGCCAGGCCGATCCACGCCTCCGCGTGGAACAGCCGTGCGGCGATCGCGCCAGCCAACCGGCGATCTTCCAGCATGGCAAACAGCGTAGGCGCGGCGATGTAGCCAATGGTCCAGAGCGAACCGCACCACACCGTGGCAAGCAACTGAAAGAAGCGCTGCGGCATGGTGGCTGGCTCCGAATGCGGATTAGAGGTACTTGACCGCGACGACTTCGTATTCGCGCTCGCCACCCGGAGCGAGCACGGTGGCGACGTCGCCTTCGAACTTGCCGATCAGCGCACGGGCGATCGGGGAGCTGATCGAGATCTTGCCGGTTTCCAGATCGGCCTCGTCATCGCCGACGATCTGGTACGTCACGGGCTTGCCCGAGTCCAGATCTTCCAGATCGATGGTGGCACCGAAAACCACGCGGCCTTCCGCGTCCAGCGCGGCCGGGTCGATGATCTGCGCAGCGGCCAGCTTGGATTCGATCTCCATGATGCGGCCTTCGATAAAGCCCTGGCGCTCCTTGGCGGCATCGTAATCGGCATTTTCGGACAGATCGCCCTGGGCACGTGCCTCGGCAATGGCGGTCACGACGGCCGGACGCTCCTTGGTCTTCAAGCGCTGCAGCTCTTCCTTGAGCATCTCGGCACCGCGCTTGGTAATGGGAATGGTGCTCATAGCGAGTAATTCGGAATCACAAAAAAATCAGCCGCTGCGAAGCGGGAGGGCGCGTAGCGCACACCCGCCTGACGGCGGCTGTCGTTGTTTTGACACAGACGCTGTAGTGTAGGCGAACCGCCCCGGAGCGGCAACTGCCGGCCCAAGGGGGTTCTACCGCGACGCTATGCCGCGCCGCGGCATCTAACAAGCGCCTTACAGGGTGGCGTGCAGACCTTGGAGGTCGTACACATCCAGGTTCTGCATGTGCTTCAGGCCCTCCACCGCGGCGCGAGCGCCGGCGATGGTGGTGTAGTACGTCACGCGTTGCGCCAGAGCGGCCTGGCGGATCGAACGCGAGTCGGCAATCGCAGTACGCGTCTCGTCGACCGTCGTGAACACCAGCGCGATCTCGGCGTTCTTGATCATGTCGACGATGTGCGGACGACCGTCCTTCACCTTGTTCACCACGCGCACCGGAATACCGGCCGCTTCGATGGCCGAGGCCGTGCCGCGCGTTGCCACGATCGGGTAGCCCAGCGTATGCAGCGCGCGGGCGACTTCCACCGCGGCCGGCTTGTCGCTGTCCTTGACCGTCATCAGCACAGTGCCCTTCTCGGGCAGGCGCGAACCGGCGGCGAGCTGGCTCTTGAACAGCGCCTCGCCGAAGGTCTTGCCGACGCCCATCACTTCGCCGGTGGAGCGCATTTCCGGTCCCAGCACCGGATCGACGCCCGGGAACTTGTTGAACGGGAACACGGCTTCCTTGACGCTGTAGTACGCCGGTACGACTTCGTTCTCGATGCCTTGCGAATCCAGCGACTGGCCAGCCATGCAGCGCGCCGCCACCTTGGCCAGCGAGATGCCGGTCGCCTTCGACACGTACGGCACCGTACGCGACGCACGCGGGTTCACTTCCAGCACGTAGACGATGTCTTCGCCGCCCTTCTGCTGGATGGCGAACTGCACGTTCATCAGGCCGACCACGTTCAGCGCCTTGGCCATCGCAGCGGTCTGGCGCTTGAGTTCGTCAACGGTGGCTTGCGACAGCGAGTACGGCGGCAGCGAGCACGCCGAGTCGCCCGAGTGCACGCCGGCCTGCTCAATGTGCTCCATCACGCCGCCGATGAAGACGCGCTTGCCGTCGGAGAGGCAATCCACGTCGCACTCGATGGCGTCGTTCAGGAAGCGGTCGAGCAGCACGGGGCTGTCGTTCGAGACCTTCACGGCCTCGCGCATGTAGCGCTCGAGGTCGCGCGGCTCGTGCACGATTTCCATCGCGCGGCCACCCAGCACGTACGACGGACGCACCACCAGCGGGTAGCCGATCTCGTCGGCCAGCTTGAGGGCTTCGTCTTCGGCACGTGCGGTGCGGTTGGGCGGCTGGCGCAGGCCCAGCTCGTGCAGCAGCTTCTGGAAGCGCTCACGGTCTTCGGCCGCGTCGATCATGTCCGGCGACGTGCCGATGATGGGCACGCCGTTGGCTTCCAGATCCAGCGCGAGCTTCAGCGGCGTCTGGCCACCGTACTGCACGATCACGCCAACCGGCTTTTCCTTGTCGACGATTTCGAGCACGTCTTCCAGCGTGACCGGCTCGAAGTACAGGCGGTCGGAGGTGTCGTAGTCGGTCGAGACGGTTTCCGGGTTGCAGTTGACCATGATGGTCTCGTACCCGTCTTCGCGCAGCGCCAGCGCGGCGTGCACGCAGCAGTAGTCGAACTCGATACCCTGGCCGATCCGGTTCGGGCCACCGCCCAGCACCATGATCTTCTTGTTGTTGGTCGGCTCGGCTTCGCACTCGCCGTGCTCGGCTTCGTACGTCGAGTACAGGTACGCGGTGTTGGTCGCGAACTCGGCCGCGCAGGTGTCCACGCGCTTGTAGACCGGGCGGACCTTCTCGGCGATACGCTTCTCGCGCACGGCCTTGGCCGTCGTCTTCATCAGCTTGGCGAGGCGGCGATCGGAGAAGCCTTTCTGCTTGAGCAGGCGCAGTTCGGCAGCCGACAGGCTATCCAGCGTGCGGGCCTTGACCAGCGCTTCGGTCTTGACGATGTCTTCGATCTGCGCGAGGAACCACGGGTCCACAGCCGTCTCGGCATAGACCTCGTCGATCGACAGGCCCAGGCGGAATGCGTCGCCCAGATACCAGATGCGGTCCGGACCGGCTTCGCCGATCTCTTCGATGATCTCGTCGCGGTCGGTGGACTTTTCGTCCAGACCGTCCACGCCGACTTCCAGGCCGCGCAGTGCCTTCTGGAACGATTCCTGGAAGGTCCGGCCCATGGCCATCACCTCGCCCACCGACTTCATCTGCGTGGTCAGGTGGCTATCAGCCTGCGGGAATTTTTCGAACGCGAAACGCGGCACCTTGGTGACCACGTAGTCGATCGACGGCTCGAACGATGCCGGGGTCGCGCCGCCGGTGATCTCGTTCTTCAGCTCGTCCAGCGTGTAGCCCACGGCCAGCTTGGCGGCGACCTTGGCGATCGGGAAACCCGTGGCCTTCGAAGCTAGTGCCGACGAACGCGACACACGCGGGTTCATCTCGATCACGATCATCCGGCCATCCTTCGGATTGATCGAGAACTGCACGTTCGAGCCGCCCGTATCCACGCCGATCTCACGCAGCACAGCCAGCGAGGCGTTACGCAGGATCTGGTATTCCTTGTCGGTCAGCGTCTGTGCCGGGGCCACGGTGATGGAGTCACCGGTGTGGATGCCCATCGGGTCCAGGTTTTCGATCGAGCAGACGATGATGCAGTTGTCAGCCTTGTCGCGCACGACTTCCATCTCGTATTCCTTCCAGCCGAGCAGCGACTCTTCGATCAGCAGCTCGTTGGTCGGCGAGAGGTCGAGACCGCGCTTGCAGATCTCTTCGAACTCTTCGCGGTTGTAGGCAATGCCGCCGCCCGTGCCGCCCAGCGTGAACGACGGGCGGATCACGATCGGGTAACCGCTGGTGCCGGTTTCCTTGGCGATGTGCGACTGCACGGCCACGGCTTCGTCCATCGAATGCGCAATGCCCGACTTGGCCGAACCCAGGCCGATCTTGGTCATCGCGTCCTTGAACTTCTGGCGGTCTTCGGCCTTGTCGATGGCCTCGGGCGACGCGCCGATCAGCTCGACGTTGTACTTGGCCAGCACGCCGTGGCGGTGCAGGTCCAGCGCGCAGTTCAGCGCGGTCTGGCCGCCCATGGTCGGCAGGATCGCGTCCGGGCGCTCCTTGGCGATGATGCGCTCGACCACTTCCCAGGTGATCGGCTCGATGTAGGTCACATCGGCCGTGCTGGGGTCGGTCATGATCGTGGCCGGGTTGCTGTTGACCAGGACCACCTTGAAGCCTTCTTCACGCAGCGCCTTGCAAGCCTGCGCGCCGGAGTAATCGAACTCGCACGCCTGGCCGATGATGATCGGACCCGCGCCGATGATCAGGATGGTTTTAATGTCTGTACGTTTTGGCATAACCCGCTCGATTCGATTAATTCAGTGTGGCCGTCGCCAGCTTGGCGGAAAAGCCGATAAACATGGCGCCGACGCCGCTGCTCATACCGGCAGACAGACGTCGTCGCGCGCGGAACGCCGCGGCCAGCCGCGCGCCCACGAAGATGATGGTGGTCAGGTACAGGAAGCTGCAGATCTGGCAGACCAGCCCCAGCACGACGAACGACACCACCGGCAATGCGTAGTGCGGATCGACGAACTGAATGAAGAACGAGATGAAGAACAGGATCGCCTTCGGGTTCAGCAGGCTGATGATCAGCGCCTTCTTGAACGGATGCGATTCATCGGCCGGGGCCGCATTCTGCTCGACCGACTCGCCTGCCTTGCGCGCACGCCAGCTACGCAGCGCACCGCGCAGCATCTGCAGACCAATCCACGACAGGTACGCCGCGCCGATGTACTTCACGACGTAGAACAGCGCCGGACTCGCCTTCAACAGCGAAGCCACACCCGCCGCCGACAGCACCATCAGGATGGCATCGCCCAGAAACACGCCGCATGCGCCCTGGTAGCCCGCGCGCACACCGCGACGGGCCGCCACCGACAGCACGTACATCGAGTTCGGCCCCGGCAGCAGCACGATAAAGATCGTGCCGAGCAGGAAGGTCCAGAACTCGGTGATGCCGAAGTGGGCGAGCATGAAGGCGTTCATGGCGATCTCGTTTGCCTTATTGCTTGGCTGCGTCCATCGCCGCGGTGAAGCGGTCGAACAGATACGCGATGTCGTGCGGGCCAGGCGACGCCTCCGGGTGACCTTGGAAGCAGAATGCCGGGCGGTCCGTCAACTCGAAGCCCTGCAGCGTGCCGTCGAATAGCGAGACGTGCGTCACGCGTGCGTTGGCCGGCAGCGAGTCCGGATCCACAGCAAAGCCGTGGTTCTGCGAGGTGATGACCACGCGGCCGTCCTGCAGGTCCTTGACCGGGTGGTTGGCGCCGTGGTGGCCAGTCTTCATCTTGAGCGTCTTGGCGCCGACGGCCAGGCCCATGATCTGGTGACCTAGGCAGATGCCGAACGTCGGTAGACGGCGGTCCAGGAATTCCTTGGCGGCGGCGATGGCGTAATCGCACGGCTCCGGATCGCCAGGGCCGTTGGAGAGGAACACGCCATCCGGGTTGTGCGCCAGCACGTCAGCGGCACTGGTTTGCGCCGGCACCACCGTCACGCGGCAGCCGCGCTCGGCCAGCATGCGCAGGATGTTGAACTTGACGCCGAAGTCATACGCGACCACGTGATACTTCGGGACTTCCTGCTTGCCGTAGCCGCGGCCGAGTTCCCATTCGGTCTGGGTCCACTCGTACGGCTCGGTGACGGACACCACCTTCGCCAGATCCATGCCCGACAGGCCCGGGAACGAGCGCGCCAGGTCGATGGCCTTCTGCACGTTGTCTTCGCCGGCCAGGATGCAGCCGTTCTGGGCGCCCTTCTCGCGCAGGATGCGAGTCAGCTTGCGGGTGTCGATACCTGCAATGGCGACGACCTTCTCACCCTTCAGGTAGTGCGAGAGCGAGTGTTCCTTGCGGAAGTTCGATGCCAGAAGCGGCAAGTCTTTGATGATGAGGCCGGCGGCATGGACTTTCGTGGCTTCGACGTCCTCACGGTTCACCCCCACGTTACCGATATGCGGGTACGTGAGCGTGACGATCTGGCGCGAGTAGCTCGGATCGGTAAGGATTTCCTGATAGCCGGTGATGGCGGTGTTGAACACCACTTCGCCGATCGTATGACCGGCCGCACCGATGGAATAGCCACGAAAGACCGTGCCGTCTGCAAGCGCAAGAATGGCGGGCGGGAAAGACGGCAACACGGGTAGCTCCTGCTGGATTCACCCTGTGCCGACCTGATCGCCTTGGCGCCAAAGCGGAATTCCGGCTGTGCGGAATCCGGGCCGTTTGCGCGTCGAAACTGGGGCGAAATTCACCAGAAAACGAGGCAGACGGGGCGGTAGGCGGGAGGTAGGAAGCGGTTGGCGCTAGGGTGATGGGTTTCTGAACTCAAACCTGAAAATTATACCCGAGCGCCGCAAAAAACTCAATAAAAGGAAGGACTTAACGGCGAGCCCCGCCTGAATTGTGACGTCCACTCATGCTGACGAAGCCACCTTTGAGCTGTCGCAGACGTCACTTTTTACCGCCCCTACTCGCCCCGAATGGCCGACTGGACCTGCGCCAGCGCGGTCGGGTCTTCAATGGTGGTCAAATCCCCCGGATCGCGGCCCTCCGCCACCGCCTGCATCGCCCGGCGCAGCAGCTTGCCGGAGCGCGTCTTGGGCAGCGCGTTGACGAAGAACACGCGCGACGGCCGTGCCACCGCGCCCAATTGCGCGTCCACGATGCGCATCAGCTCGCCCTCCAGCGCGAGACGATCAGCCGCCTCGGCCACGCGTGATGCATCGCGCACGATGGCAAACCCCATCGCCACTTGCCCCTTGAGCTGATCCGCCACGCCCACCACCGCCACCTCGGCAATCGCCGGATGCGACGACAGGCTCTCTTCGATCTCACGCGTGCCGAGGCGATGGCCGGCGACGTTAATGACGTCGTCCGTGCGACCGAGGATGGTGACGTAGCCCTCCGCGTCACGCACACCCCAGTCGAAGCTCGAATAGATGTGCCGGCCAGGGAATGCGGACCAATACGTTCTCAGAAAGCGCGCGTCGTCGCCCCAGACGGTCGTCATGCAGCCCGGCGGCAACGGGGCGGCGACGGCCAGCAGCCCCTTTTCGCCGGGGGCGCAGGGTTCGCCGGTCGCCTCATCCAGGATGTCGAGCTTGTAGCCATAGACCGGGAATCCCGGCGAGCCGAGCTTTTGCGTGGAGGGCTCCACGCCTTGCGGAATGGCGAGCATGGGCCAGCCTGTTTCGGTCTGCCAGTAGTTGTCGACGATGGGCTTGTGCAGGGCTTCACCGATCCAGCTTGCGGTGGGCTCGTCCAGAGGCTCGCCGGCGAGGAACAGGCGGCGCAGGCTGGACAGGTCATGCCGCTGCAGCAGCGCCGGGTCTTGCTTCTTGAGCACGCGAATGGCCGTGGGCGCGGTGAACATCACGTTCACGCGGTATTGCTCGACGATGCGCCACCAGATCGCCCCGTCGGGCCGGATGGGCGTGCCTTCGTACATGACGGTCGTCAGACCAGCGAGCAGCGGCGCGTAGACGATGTAGCTGTGCCCCACCACCCAGCCGACGTCCGATGCGGTGAACATCGTGTCGCCAGCCTGCGCGCCGAAGATGAGCGGTATCGACGCGGCCAACGCCACCGCATAACCACCGGTATCGCGCTGCACACCCTTTGGTTTGCCGGTTGTGCCCGAGGTGTAGAGGATGTACGAAGGCTCGCTCGATTCCATCCATTCGCAGGGCACGTCTGCGTCGGCGTGCTGCGCAGCGAGCGTGGCGTAATCGACATCGCGCGGGTGGTGCTCCATCGGCGCAAGCTTGCGGTTGACCAGCAGGACACGCTCGGGCTTGTGCGCGGCCAGGTCGATGGCGGCATCGAGCAGCGGCTTGTACGCCACCACCTTGCCCGCACGCGAGCCCGCGTCGGCGCTGATGATGACGCGCGGCGTGGCATCGTCGATGCGCGTGGCCAGGCTGTTCGACGCAAAGCCGCCAAACACCACGGAGTGGATCGCCCCGATGCGCGCGCACGCCAGCATGGCAAACGCCGCCTCGGGAATCATCGGCAGATAGATCAGCACGCGATCGCCGCGCTTGACGCCCAGCGCCTGCAGGCTGGCCGCCATGCGGTTGACCTCGCGATAGAGCTGGCGATACGTGTACGTGGTCTCGATGCCCGTTTCGGTGGAGACATACACCAGCGCTGCCTGCTCGCCGCGCGTGGCAAGGTGGCGATCGACAGCGTTGTGGCACAGGTTGGTGCGCCCACCCACAAACCATCGCGCAAACGGCAAGCGCGAATCGTCGAGCACGGCGGAATATGGCGTCTGCCAGTCGATGCGCTGGGCTTGCTCACCCCAGAAGCCGGCAGGGTCGTCAATGGAACGCTGATACAGCGCGCGGTAGGCGGCGGACATGGGCATGGCGTTGTCTCCTGGCCATCGTGTGCAATGGCTCGATCTTGATGTGTTGAATGCGCCAACTTTGAGGCCGCGAACTTACGCAGGTCTTACCCGCCGCCCAAAAGCAAAACGGCGCCCCGCAGGACGCCGTTTTATCGTGCCAGCCTCAGCGCTTCTTGCGCTTGGCTGATGTGCTCGCCACTGGCTTGGCCTTGACCACCGGCTTGCCCGCCACTTTGGCCGTTGGCACACGCGTGGTCGCAGCCGGGGCACGGGCGCCGGCGGTCGAGACACGCACCACCCGTACCTGACCGCCCCGGGCACCGCCGCGCGCCTGCGGCAGCATCAGCACCACGTTGTGTCCCTTGGGAATGGCATCGCCGGGCAACTGGTTCCACGCACGAATCTGCGCGACCGACACGCCATAGCGCCGCGACAGCCCCGCCACGGTGTCGCGCTTGCCCGCGTGCACCACCACCCGACGCAGATCCGGCATATCGGGCTCGACAGCCATCGTGGCGTTCTCCGCCAGCTCGGGGCTGATATCGGGGGCATCCTCCTTGGCACCGTCGGCACGCGGCACCACCACGGTGGAACCCGCCTTCAGGCGCATGCCCTTCGGAATGCGGTTGATCTCGCGGATAGTGTCCGGGTCGACCTTCAGCCGAGCAGCCAAGGCCTCCACACGCTCGCGGTTGCCGACCGTCACGGCCGTCCAGCTCGACAGGCCGCCGCGATAGGTGTTCAGGTTGTATTGGAACGTTTCCGCGTTGTCGTACGGCAGGAGAATCTGCGGGTTCGACGCCCCCAGAATCACCGGCCGGTTGAACGACGGGTTCAGCGCCTTGAACTCGTCCATCGGCAGGTTGGCCAGCTTGGCGGCCAGCGTCACGTCAATATCCCGCGAGGTGGTGACGGTGACGAAGTACGGGTGATTCGGGATATCCGGCAACGTGACGCCGTAACGCTCCGGGTTGGTGATGATGTTCTTCACCGCTTGGAGCTTGGGCACGTACATGCGCGTCTCGGCCGGCATGTTCAGGTTGACGTAGTCGGTCGACAGACCCGCAGCCTGGTTGCGGGCAATCGCCCGCGCAACCGAACCCTCGCCCCAGTTGTAGGCGGCCAGCGCGAGTTGCCAGTCGCCAAACTGGTCGTGCAGCTTGGAGAGGTAATCCAGCGCGGCGTCGGTCGAGGCGAGCACGTCACGGCGCTCGTCCTGGAAGACGTTCTGTTTGAGGTTGTAGGTCCGGCCGGTGCTCGGGATGAACTGCCACATCCCGGCCGCCTTGGCGCTCGACACTGCCTGAGGGTTGAACGCGCTTTCCACGAACGGCAGCAGAGCCAGTTCGGTGGGCATGTTGCGCCGCTCGAGCTCTTCAACAATGTGATACAGGTAGCGGTTCGAGCGGTCCACCATGCGGCGGAACGCCTCCGGGCGCTGCGCATACCAGTCGGCACGGTCGTCCACGGCCGAGCTTTGCAGGTCGGGCATGGAGAAGCCCTGGCGAATGCGCGCCCAGAGATCCTTGGCGGGCCCTTTCAGGGACGCCACAGGCTGCTGATCAACATTGACGACCGGCGCATTTTGGCTGGTCAGGGAGGCAGAGGCGCTTGTGCTGGCGGTGTCGGCGTTCGGCGCGGGAGCCGTAGCACAGGCCGCGAGAAGCAGACTGAGCACAGATGCCGCAAGAAGTCGCACGGATCGCATCAAGTTCTGAGGGGTTGGGGCTAAAAATTGCCCCCGATAGTATGAAAGGCATCCGGCCGCGTCAACCCGCGTTCACCCGGCGCTTGCCCGGGCAAAGGCGTCATGGCGCGCCGCTCGACATCCCGCGCGCCCAGCAGGATCAACGGAAACCGTTCTTCCACTCGCGCAAAGCGGCGAACACCGCGACCGGGTCCGCCGCGTCGATACCGGCGTGATGGGCCACTGCCCGAATCACTTCGGGCTCATCCGATCGCATGAACGGGTTGGTCGCACGCTCGTGGCCCACAGTGGTGGGCACCGTTGAACGCCCTTTGGCCCGCAGCGCCGCCACCTCTTCCTCCCACGCGACAAGCGCAGCGTTGCCGGGCTCGACGGCGCGCGCAAAGCGGACATTCGATGCAGTGTATTCATGCGCACAGTAAACACGCGTATCGGGCGCCAAGGCGGCCAGCTTTGCCAGCGACGTGCGCATCTGCGCGGGCGTGCCCTCGAAGAGGCGGCCGCAGCCCGTGGCAAAGAGTGTGTCGCCGCAGAACAGGCTCGCCGGCGCATCGCTCCCTTGCAGCTGGCCGACATAGGCGACATGCCCGCTAGTGTGGCCGGGCACGTCAATCACGCGGAACGTGGCGGGCGGCTGCGCCAGCGTCACAACATCGCCTTCGCGCGCAGCCTGTGTTCGGCACGGAATCGATTCGCCCGCTGGGCCGATCACCGGTAGGGGTGCGCCCTCGGGATTCTCCGGATACGCCGCAACCAGCTCAGCCACCCCGCCGACGTGATCCGCATGATGATGTGTGATTACAATGGCACCGAGCGCAAGCCCGCGCGCCTTCAGGAAGCGCAGGACCGGTTCCGCATCACCTGGGTCGACGACCGCAGCCACACGGCCATCGTGAAGTGCCCAAATATAATTGTCGGAAAACGCAGCGATCGCTTCGACCTCAAGCGTCACCCCATGCGGCACACCACTCTGGACCATGTCCGACCCCTCTAACGATCGTCGCATTATAGATTGGCACCACTGGCTCGCTTCGCCGCCTGGGCAATACGTCCTGCGGTGGGAGCAAGCGCAGTTCGACCGCACCGTGGCCGACATGTTCGGCTTCCACGCCTTGCAGCTCGGCCACCCGGGTTTTGGCGCGCTGCGTGAAAACCGCATTCCGCTGATCGCCCGTGTGGTCGACGATATCGACCCCACCGCCCCCACCGAAACACTGGATTCGATGGACGGCAACCCGGCCGAGCCCGCCGACGCTGCCGAAAGCGAATCCGACCCCAATACGCCGCTGCGCCAGGCCAAGCCTCGCGTCATCTGCCGCTACGACGAGCTGCCCTTTGCTTCGCAAAGCATCGACCTCGTCGCCCTGCCCCACGTGCTCGAATTTACCGACGACCCGCACGAAGTGCTGCGCGAGGTCGCGCGCGTGCTGATGCCCGAGGGGCGGCTTGTCATTACCGGTTTCAACCCGCTGAGCCTGTGGGGCGTGCGACAAGGCATGCGCCGCCTGGGCACCGAGTCGTTCCTGCCCGCGCAGAGCCAGATGATTGCGTTCACGCGCCTGAAAGACTGGCTCAAGCTGCTCGGATTTGATATCGTGCGCGGCCGTTTCGGTTGCTACTGCCCGCCCAATCGCACCGACAAGTGGTTGCAGCGCACGGCCTTCATGGAGAAGGCCGGTGACCGCTGGTGGCCCATCTTCGGGGCGGTGTACATGCTGCAGGCCGTCAAGCGCGTGCGCGGCATGCGGCTGGTCGGGCCGGCCTGGAAGACACGCAAGGCATCGGCGCTGGTGCCGGCGGGTACGCCAGTTGCCACGCCCTCCGGCTCGCACTCGACCAAGACGCCGCCCGCAGCAGCCTGCGATGGACAATCGGGCGCCTGACGCCTGAGCGCCTCCTCACCACCTTACTCATCGTTTTCATGCAGGAAGTCACCGTCTATTCCGATGGCGCATGCAAGGGCAACCCTGGCCTTGGCGGCTGGGGCACCGTGCTCGTCTCGGGCAGCCACGAGAAAGAACTCTTCGGCGGTGAAGCCGTCACCACCAACAACCGCATGGAACTCATGGCCGTCATCGAGGCTTTCCGTGCGCTCAAACGGCCGTGCCGCGTGAAGGTCTATACCGATTCGCAGTACGTGCAGAAGGGCATCAGCGAATGGCTGGCCGGCTGGAAGGCGCGCGGCTGGAAAACCGCCGACAAGAAACCCGTGAAGAACGATGACCTGTGGCGCACGCTCGACGAGCTCGTTGTCGGCCACGACGTGAGCTGGCACTGGGTGAAAGGCCACGCAGGCCACCCCGGCAATGAGCGCGCCGATGCGCTGGCCAACAAGGGCGTCGAAATGGCGCGCAAGGCCACACAAGCCGGCGCCTGACGCCCCCTCCCTTTTCCGTCCTACGACGGATCCGCGCAACGCTGTGCCGGCACCCTCGGTGCGCCGGGCGCGGTTGTCGTCAGGAACTGCGGCATGCCATCGCGGGCATAGATCAACCGCAGCGGGCCACGCTTGCCCAACCCATCGTCGACATCCGCCTGCAGCCAGCCGGTCTGGCCCCATGGGCCACCGCCCAGGCTGCGCTTGATGAGCATCGCAGGGCGGTTAGCGCCATCGGGCCAATCAACCTTGCCTTCAGGGTCGTAGCGATTGGGCAGACGGCCATACACGGTGAGCGTGTTCAGCGTCTCGGCCAAGTAGGCCACCCCTTGTGGCGTCAGGCGCGGCAAGGCTTGCTTGGCGAGCTCCGCATTCAACCGCTCGGCTTCCGCTGTGCACGTGGGCGGTGCATCCGCCGCACGCGCATACGAAACACCAATGGCGACGGCGGTGGCGATGACCCAGATCAACAGCCCACGCAAACGACGCGACGGAACGGTAGGGATGGCGGGCAGCGGTTCGGTGCGCATGGCAGATCTCCTCGGTGGTGTGAAGGTCAGGACAGAAACAACTTGCGTTCGGCCTGGCGGCGCTTGGTCAAGCCCTTGAGCGGCTTGCCGCCGGCCTTGTCCCACAGCAGGAACTGGTCGGCCGCGCCGGCGTAGTCACCCGCATTGAGCTTGCGCAGCAGCGTCGACGAGCGCAGCCGCCCCGCCCCCAGGTTGAAGACAAACGACGCCAGGGCATCGAACTGCCCCTGCGTGATCGACACGCGCACAGCCTTGGCAATGCCCTGCTCGGTGTCGGCCAAGTCCTTGCGCAGCAGTGCTTCCGCCTGCTGTTGCGAGATCGGGCCCTTGAAAGTCTCCCCAGGCCGAATCAGGTGGCCGTAGCCGATGGTTGGTTTGCCGACCGCATCCAGATACGTCGACAAGCGCAGGCCTTCCGATTCCTTGATCAGCGCGAGACCTTGCTCGCCGGTGGTGCGCGGGTTGTGCTCAGTGCTCATTGCTCTGCTCCTGGAGGTTGCGGGGCGGTATTGGGGATGGCATCGGGAGTGGCGTCGGAAGCGGGCTTGACGGGTCGCGGCAGCAACCGGTTCGTGTATTCGTCAATCAGCCGCATCACTGCCTCGGGCGGCTGTAGCGCGGTGAACTTCATCTCGATGTCGATGTGCTCGCTGTCGCGGCCACTGTCTCGGCTCGAATGCGGCGCAAGCGAGACGTAGAACCGACCGACACCGCCCGCGCCCTGACCTTGGGCGGGGAGGATTTCGGCGATATCACTGCGCACGGTCATGTTCACGGTCATCTCGTCGAGCGCGAGGCCGCGCGGCATCGCCAATGACACCAGCGGCAACGCCAGTCGATGCTGGCTGTCGAGTGCGAGTTCCACTTCGCGGGCGACCAGCGTGCCGTTTTCGTCGGCATCGAAAAACTGGTCGAGCAGCGCGGTGTACTGCTGCGCCAGCATCTGGTTGGCCGACGACGCTGCGTGCTGCATGCCGCGCGTGATGTCATCAAGCGTCAGGCCGTTGAAACCCGGATGACCGTGGCTGTCACTGCCGCCGCCCCCCCCAGCACCGCCGCCGGGTGGGCCGGGTGGCGCAGAAATGGGCGGCAACGGAGGAGACGCCTCGGCAGCGGGCATATCGGGCGGCGCGCTATGAAACGGCGTGGGAGCAAACGGCGGCTCTGGCGGCGTATCTGCCGGTGCTGGTGCTGACGACGCACGATCGTCATCACGCCGGCGGCGGCTGAAAAGTTTGAACATGGTGTCGGGTCGGTCGGGGCGATCGGATGGATCGGATCAATCGGTGGCGCGCGGCAGGCGTGCGCCTGTCAGGACGCCGGCCGTGGGGAGGCCGGCCGGCGTCTGTTGCCGTGGCGGCTTGTCAGTTCGGCGCGGGCGCGGGGGCCGG
Organism: Ralstonia sp.; assembly: GCA_039592975.1. GTDB lineage: Bacteria > Pseudomonadota > Gammaproteobacteria > Burkholderiales > Burkholderiaceae > Ralstonia. Next base: position 156,472 of record JBCNQE010000002.1, read on the forward strand.
CGCGTTGCCGCCTGCGGGCACCTTTTCGCCGACCATCGTGCCGTCGGTCGGCGTGGCCGGCAGCGGCTTGACGTCGTTCTCCTTGCCCTTCACAACCACCGGCTTGGTAGCGGCGTCGGTCAGGAATTCCATGACGCGCATCAGCGCTTCGGGCGGGTTCTGACGCTTGACCTGGGTATGGAAGGAGTACTTGGCACGCGTGTCGGTGCTGCGCGTCTGCTCCGACTTGTGCGAAGCGCGGCCCGACACCGACACGCTGAACGGACCCCAGCCGAGCTTGGCCTGGAACGAGCCCTCCGCCTCGGTACTGGACGACGATTTCTCCGATTGCGAAATCTCCAGCTCGAAGTCGATCGTGCCTTCCTCGATGGCGATCACCGGATGCACCACCGCGCACAGCAGCGGAATGCGCATCGTCTTCTGGATCGTGCCCTGCGATACACCCTTCTCATCGACGATGGTTTCGTCGTAGTCAAATTGCACCGCAACGGCCTTGCCGTTCTGAATACACACCTGCAGCAAAAAGTCCGCATAAGATTTTGCCGCCGAGGTTTGCGCTGCAATCATCGCCTGCAGCGGAGCAGAGATCATCTTGTCGATCGGCAGCGCATTGATAACCGACCCGATAAGTCCGTTGTCCATTTAAAACTCCTTACTTTGAATTAATTGGACGCACAGGGTTGTGCGTCGGAATTCAAGGTAAGCGCTTTGAGCGCCGGATTCGACGCCCCAGAAGTCCCGGCCAAGGCACCAGAACGGTGGCCCTAGCGCCAGCCAACGCCTGCCCCATGACTTTCGGCCCGGCACTTCCGTTTCAATGCACCCGGATCATCTACGCCCTACAAAATAATCGGTTTCACTTGAAAACAATTAACCGAAGCACGAGGGGTCGATGAATATTCTGGTAATCGATAGCTTGCCGCTTTTTGCAGCAGGCGTGTCTAATGTATTGAATGCCCTTGATGCGCATGGCGTATTTATCGATACGCACTATTGCGCGCCCATTGGGCCAGCCTGCAGAGAGGCTGAGCCCAGTGCCGTCGTCATGGAATGGAGCGCGCAGGATGACGGCGCACGGCAACGTTTGTCGGAGCTGAAAGCGATGCTGCCGGAAGTACCGATCCTACTGACGGTGCCGGCCATTGGCCGTCACGTGGTGGGTGACGCGCTGCGGTTTGGCGCGGCCGGCGTGGTCGACCGCCAGGCTACCGCTGCCGTGTTGCTCGAAGCCTTGCAGCGCATCACCTCGGGTGCGGTCTACCTACCCCCGATCAGCAATCTCACGCTCGACGACGCAGCACAGCGCATGGGGGAAAGCCCGGCAGAGGTGTGGCAGCGCCTCACACCGCGCCAGCATGAAGTGCTGCAACTGCTTGCAGAAGGCAAATCCAACAAGCAGATCTGCCGCGTGCTCAACGTGGCCGAGGGCACCATCAAGAACCATCTGTATGCGCTGTTCCGGCAGATCGGGGTGAGCAACCGCACAGAAGCGGCGTTATGGCTATCGCGTTGCAAGGCGGGCATGGCGCGCCTGCAACTGTGCACGATGTAACCCGTCCCCGGCGCGCCCTTCGGGGCATCCGCGACAGAATTGCTCGCCGCAGGATGCCCTTGGGAGTCGCAACGATCAACGTTCCGTTGCCATGACACTGGAGTGATTGATCAACTCGTTTTGGAAGGTCTGATTGAACTGCTGTGCGTCGGGGCGGCTCACATTGATATTCAGCACGGCGTGCTTGGCCGCCCCCGCAGTCACCCAGCCTTTCGCCTCCACCGGTGACGCCGTCAGTTTCAGCTTCTTCGAATACGACGCGTCGCACTTCACACGCAGCACCACGGAAGTCGCCCCCAACTCCGCCGAACGCGCCGCATTCATCGTCTGGTACTCCTCCTCCGTCAGGTTGAGGAACACCGACAGCCCGGACGGCGACTGCAGGTAGTCACTATCGCGTGCCTGCCAGCCTGTGCCGCTCTTGCGCCAGTCAGAAAAACCGAAGTGATACAGATAGCCATCGGTCGGGCAGCCATCGATGGTGGCTGCAGATGCGGGCAGCACCGAAAGCATCGCCATCGACGCCGCGACCACACCCAAGGCGCGTCGCATGGTTTGGGACAACTGCGTAGTCTTCATCTTCATGATGGGCTCCATCGATCAGGGTTGAGTGCGCAGCAATGCGCTCTCTGATCGTGTTCGCACGGCGCTGGGCGAACAATGGAGCGATGGACAGGGATCGATGGCCCAGGCGATGTGTTTGACGGGCCACCCTGGACAGAAATGACATTGCACGTGATCAACCATGCAGTGCGACACCTGATTTAACGCATTGCATTCGCGTGGCTGCGCCATACACTGAGTCCGAGGCGGCGCGTGTTGCATCGCTTTTTTTTCATGGAGGTCGGCCATGAAAACCATCGAATTTCACTCGGGCGCACCACGCTACTGCGCGGCGGATCTCACGCTCACCTGTACCGCCAGCGTGGATGGCAACTTCGCCTGCTACGCGGTCACCGCAGAAGCGCTGGAAGAATATTTCGGCGCGCGGTCCTGGCGGCAAGAAGATCTGCTGCAAGCCATGGAATCCCATCGCGGCACCATCGAAGACATGGCCCGCTCGCTGTTCAAGCTCACCGACTCACACAACATCGTGCTGCGCAGCGGACATTTCCGCTTCGGCATGTAAAGCTGCATCTGCAGATCAGGCGCCGCCAGCGAGCGGCGCCGGCCGGCACGTTTGCGCGCATCACCGCAGCGGACGGCCAAGGGGACGGGGGGAGATCGGGGCGCCATGCAGAACAACATCGGCTGGGCCTCGCCACCACATCCTTTGGAGGCTCACCGTGGAAGCACGCATCGATCTCTCTCTCGAAGTCTTTCGCACGCAGTTGCAGACAGCGCTGCACATTCTGACCACGCTGGAAGAAACCCAAGAGCGCCTGCTCAAGATCACGCTCAAGAGCGTGGAAGACGCCGAGCGCCGCGCATTGCAGGCCTGCGCATCCGTTGCCGAGGCCAATTCCTGGCAAGACCTGGCCACCCTGCCCGCCACGCTGCTGCAAACCCGCATGGAGCAGAATGGCCGCCTGTTCCAGACCATGCTTACTCTGCTGAGCGAGCAGCATCAGGCCCTGCTGCAAGAGGGCACGACCTCGGCAGATGCGTGGCGCACGCTGGCAACGCACTGGGGCAACGAACCGATGATTGCGCCCGTGCGCGCGATGTTCGGCAGCTTCAGTACGGCAGAAACGCCAACCATGCCGGAAACGCAATCCTCAACGCCCCCGGCATCGGACAAAAAGAAAGCCAGCGTCAAAGCTGGCCTTCCGGGTTCCGATACAACAAGCGCAGGCGTTGGATCTGCGGCGCCTGCGGTTTGACCGTCTGACGCTGGTGTGCGCTAGTCCGGCTTGCACTCGTATTTCATTTCGCGCCGCCCGTCTTCGTAGACCACCTCCAACCGGCACGTAAAGCCCCACAGCCGGACAACGTGCCGCAGCATCTCTTCGTAATTGGCGCCCAGCGGGCGGCGGGCGCTTTGCTGATGGCGCAGCGTCAAGGAGCGATCGCCGCCGATGTCGACGTTGGTCACCTGGATGTTCGGTTCGACGTTCGACAGGTCGTACTGGGCGGCCAGCAATTCCCGGATCATGCGGTAGCCATCGTCGTCATGGATGGCGGTGACGCGCAGCTTGGCATCGCGGTCATCATCCAGCACCGAGAACAGCTTCAACTCACGGATCACCCGAGGCGACAGAAACTGCAGCAGGAAGCTCTCGTCCTTGAAATTGCGCATCGCAAAGTCCAGCGTCTGCTGCCAATCACTTCCGGCAATCTCCGGCGCCCAGCGGTAGTCCTCGTCGGTGGGCGATTCGCAGATCCGGCGGATGTCCTGGAACATCAGGAAGCCCAGTGTGTACGGGTTCAACCCGCTGTAATACGGGCTGTGATACGGCGGCTGGTAAATCACGTTGGTGTGCGCCTGCAGCAGCTCCAGCATGAAGGCGTCGTTGACGAGCTGCTCGTCGTACAGCTTGTGCAGGATGGTGTAGTGCCAGAACGTGGCCCAGCCTTCGTTCATCACCTTGGTCTGACGCTGCGGATAGAAGTACTGCGCGATCTTGCGCACGATACGCACGATCTCTCGCTGCCAGGGCTGCAACTTTGGCGCGTTCTTCTCGAAGAAATACAGCAGGTTCTCTTCCGGCTCAGATGGAAAGCTCGGTTCCGGCTCCGGCACGTCGTCCACCGTGGTTACCGCACGCGTACGGTGCGTCGGCAACGTACGCCACAAGTCGTTGACCTGCGCTTCCAGATACCGCTCGCGCTCGGCCTGGCGCGCCTGCTCTTCATTGATCGACAGCTTCTTGGGCCGCCGGTAGCGATCCACGCCGTAGTTCTGCAGCGCGTGGCAGGAGTCGAGCAGCAGTTCCACCTCCTGCTCGCCATAGCGCTGCTCGCATTCGGCCACGTAGTTCTTGGCGAAGAGCAGGTAATCGACGATGGCGTCGGCGTTCGTCCAGGTGCGAAACAGGTAGTTGCCCTTGAAGAAGGAGTTGTGGCCATAGCAGGCATGCGCAATGGTCAGCGCCTGCATGGGCATCGTGTTCTCCTCCATCAGATAGGCGATGCAGGGGTTGGAGTTGATGACGATCTCGTAAGCCAGCCCCATCAGCCCACGCTGGTAGCCACGCTCCGATGCAAGGAAGTGCTTGCCGTATGACCAGTGGTTGTAACCCAGCGGCAGCCCCGACGACGCATAGGCATCGAGCATTTGCTCGGCGGTGATGATCTCGATCTGGTTTGGATACGTGTCCAGGCCGAATTCAGCGGCAATGCGGGCGATGCTTTGGTCGTAGCGCCTGATCAGATCGAAGGTCCACTCCGAACCCGTAGATAGGTAGGCCATGCTCGTTCCCGTTCGTCCATCTCACTCGTGGCGTGTTCGCCATGGCATGCACTGCCGCCGTGCAGCGACGGTGCGCTGGTTGGGGCGACCCGCGCTCGCCAATGAGCCGATAAGCAATCAAGCGGCGCGCTTCTGAAAGAGGTCGTGCAGCACCGGGTAAATCTCGTCAGCCTTGAGGATGCGCTGCATCGCGAAGTTGTCGTGCCCAGCCTTCAACGTAAGATACTCTTCCCACAGGTTCTGTGGCTCTGTCGACACCACCTCCACATAGGCGTAGTACTGCGTGACCGGCAGGATCGATTCGCGCAGGATCTTGGCGCAGAGTTCCGAATCGCCCGCCCAGTTGTCGCCATCCGATGCCTGCGCGCAGTAGATGTTCCACTGGCTCGGCGAATAGCGCTCCTGAATCACTTCCGCCATAAGCTTGAGCGCGCTCGACACGACCGTGCCGCCCGATTCGCGCGAGTGGAAAAAATCGTCTTCTTCCACTTCTTTCGCCACTGTGTGATGGCGAATGAACACCACGTCGATGCGCTCATAGTTCCGCTTGAGGAACAGGTACAGCAGCATGAAGAAGCGCTTGGCCAGGTCCTTGCGCGTCTCGTCCATCGAGCCGGACACGTCCATCACGCAGAACATCACAGCCTGCGCCTGTGGGCGTTTGCGCTGCACGCGGTTGTTGTAGCGCAGATCAAGCTTTTCGATAAAGGGGACGCGATCCAGGCACGAGCGCAGATGGCGCATCTCCTTCATCAGCTCCTGCGCGCGTGCGCAGTACGGGCCGTCGTTTTCGAGCACCTCGTTGTATTCAGCCTCCAGCTCGTGCAAACGCCGCTGGTAAGGGCTGGACAGCGCGATACGGCGGCCGAGGGAGCTACGCATCGTCCGCAGGATCGACAGGTTTGACGGTGTGCCATCGAGTGAGAAGCCCGCGCGCACCTTGCGCACTTCCGCGAGCTTGGCCAGGCTGCGCTTGGCCAAGTCCGGCAGCGCCATGTCTTCAAAGAAGAAGTTCAGGAAGTCCTCGCGCGAGAGCGTAAAGATGAAATCGTCTTCGCCCTCGCCCGAATCGCTTGCTTGCGAGCCTGTTCCGCCGCTGCCCTGCTGCGGGCGGTCAAAGCTGTCACCGCGCACAAACTGGCGGTTGCCGGGGTGGATGCCTTCACGGCGTCCACCCTGGCCGTGGTGGAACATGGGCTCGGAGATGTCCTTGACCGGAATGGACACCTGACCGCTCTGCTCGATGTCCATGATCTTCCGGCCGGCCACCGCCTTGGCCACCGCACGGCGGATCTGGTCTCGATAACGCTTGATGAAGCGTTGCTTATTGACGGTGCTCTTGCCGCCGCCGTTCTCGCGCCGATCGATGATCGTGCCCATGTGTCTACCCTCGGTTGGAAGTTATCCGCTCTGCACTCCCTCCTTAAGACGACTTCCTGACGCGCAGATACCACTCCACCAGCAAGCGCACCTGCTTCGGCGTGTAGCCCTTTTCCACCATACGGTTGACGAAGTTCTCGTGCTTTTCCCGATCGTCGTGCGACGACTTGGCGTTGAACGAGATCACCGGCAGCAGATCCTCCGTGGTCGAGAACATCCGCTTTTCGATCACCGCGCGCAGCTTCTCGTAGCTGGTCCAGAGCGGGTTCTTGCCCCCATTCTTGGCCCGCGCGCGCAGCACGAAGTTGACGATCTCGTTGCGGAAATCCTTCGGGTTGGAGATACCCGCAGGCTTTTCCACCTTTTCCAGCTCGTCGTTCAATGCACTGCGATCGAGAATCTCGCCGGTGTTCGGGTCGCGGTATTCCTGATCCTGGATCCACAGGTCGGCAAACACCACGTAGCGGTCGAAGATGTTCTGCCCGTACTCCGAATACGACTCCAGATACGAGGTCTGAATCTCCTTGCCGATGAACTCCACATAAGGCGCAGTCAGATACTCCTTGATGTAGGACATCAGCTTGGATTCGTTCTCCGGCGGGAACTGCTCGCGCTCGATCTGTTGCTCAAGCACATACAACAAGTGCACCGGGTTGGCCGCCACCTCCGAGCCATCAAAGTTGAACACCTTCGATAGCACCTTGAACGCAAAGCGCGTCGACAAGCCCGTCATGCCTTCGTCGATGCCAGCAAAGTCGCGGTACTCCTGATACGACTTCGCTTTCGGGTCGACATCCTTGAGGCTCTCGCCGTCGTACACCCGCATCTTCGAGAAGATGTTGGAGTTCTCGGGCTCCTTGATGCGCGTGAGCACCGCAAACTGCGCCATCATCTTCAGCGTGTTCGGCGCGCATGGCGCGGCGGCCAGCGAACTGTTGCGCAGCAGCTTGTCGTAGATCTTCACCTCGTCCGACACGCGCAGGCAGTACGGCACCTTGACGATGTAGATGCGGTCGAGGAAAGCCTCGTTGTTGCGGTCGGACTTGAAGCTCTGCCACTCCGCCTCGTTCGAGTGCGCGAGGATCACGCCGTCAAACGGGATCGCGCCAAAGCCCTCGGTGCCCTTGTAGTTGCCCTCCTGCGTGGCCGTCAGCAGCGGGTGCAACACCTTGATCGGCGCCTTGAACATTTCCACGAACTCAAGCAACCCGCGGTTGGCCAGGCACAGCCCGCCCGAATACGAATATGCGTCCGGATCGTCCTGCGGATAGTCCTCCAGCTTGCGAATGTCGACCTTGCCGACCAGCGACGAAATGTCCTGATTGTTTTCGTCGCCCGGCTCCGTCTTGGAAATCGCAATCTGCGACAGCACCGACGGGTGCAGCTTCACCACGCGGAAGCGCGTAATGTCGCCATTGAACTCATGCAACCGTTTGACCGCCCACGGCGAGGCAATCGTGTTCAGATACCGCTTCGGGATACCGTAGTCTTCCTCCAGGATCTTGCCGTCTTCCTCGGGCGAGAACAGCCCGAGCGGGGACTCGTGAATGGGCGAGCCCTTGAGCGCGTAGATGGGCACCTGCTCCATCAACGACTTCAACTTCTCGGCAAGCGAGGATTTGCCGCCACCCGGGGGGCCCAGCAGATAGAGGATCTGCTTACGCTCCTCAAGACCCTGCGCGGCATGTTTGAAGAAGGAGACGATCTGCTCGATCGTGTCCTCCATGCCGTAGAACTCCCGGAAGGCCGGGTAGATCTTGATGACCTTGTTGAAGAACAGCCGGGACAGGCGTGGATCGTGATGCGTATCCACCAGTTCGGGCTGACCAATCGCAGCAAGCATGCGCTCGGCGGCGGTCGCATAGGCGGTCGAGTCCTTCTTGCAGATATCCAGGTACTCCTGGATGCTGTACTCGTCCTCTTTGCGAGCCTCAAAACGCGTTGCGTAGTGGCGGAAAATATCCATATCTCCCCCGTAGACGCTGTCCTCATCCCAACACGGCTGCCGCAGATGAGGTTAGTTGTGACGTGCGTTAAGTGCGGTAGTGAATCCACTGTAGACCAATCAGCCGCCAGCACAAGGGGTAGGAAAAAAAACATCACCCCTCGGAAACCCGCGTCCGGCGTACGTTAGCGCTCGATACCCTGCAGTGCTAACGATGCCGACGCGGCCGCGCTGACGCTTGCCACGCTTGTCGCTCCCACACGGCTTTCAATAAACAACGAATCTGCGCTGCAACACAACACCTGCGCAACGCCATCGTGCCGGTTGCAACACAGCAGAAACCATACCCATGCCGATGCGCTATGCACGCCAGTGTGCGTGCCAGTTGGTGTGTAACCAATCGGTGCGAGTTCCCACCTGCGTTGAGACGGGCAGAGCGTGCAGTCGAGGCCGAGGATGGATGAGGAGACAACGACGACCGCCACTTGCAGCGGCAACCTTCATTGCTTCACGCAACGGCAAATTGCGCCATTCGCGCGCACTGCGCCTCAGCGCGGTGCATATCGATTTGCGGGATTCGTTTTTGGGCTGAAGTGCGTGACCACAACTTCGTCGCCGAGGCCGTACAAGAGAAACGCGCGAAACGCAGGCAGGAAGGTGCCGAGGAGGAACGCCGAGTCAACGCACGACAAACAAAAAGGCCCTCGGCGATTGCCAGAGGGCCTTTTTGTGCGATTGCTCGCGAATTTGGTGGTGGTACAGCTACCAAACAGTTTCTTCAAAACAACGTTTTATCGCCATCTTTCATTCCTCAATCCGAAAGTTGCCCCCAAAGTTGCCCCCAGGACGACGCCGCTACCCCGTCCACCTACGAGCATTGAGAAGCGCACAATATTTTTTCCGCCTCCATTTCTGAGGGACGAATCCGTAGGACGGCTCCTCTGCGTTCCGCCGCGCCTGCATCCTCATAGGTTGCCCCGCCGGCCATTGCTAAGACTTAGCAGATCGCTTATGGACAGACCTGCCTCACGCGCAGCGCGCATAAGATCGGGGAGAGGTTTGCCACGTGGTGTGGCCTTGGTGGGTGGGGTGGCGGGATGAACGGGTAGCGTTAGATTGGCCATGGCTTGCTCATCCAAGAAGCGAGTAAGAGCGGCGGACGGGAATCGCCACGAACGCCCGAATTTCACGGCGGGCAGGTTGTGGGATGCAGCAAGCGCATTCACATGCTCAGGCGTGCATCCGAGCACTTCGGCCACCTGCTCCGCATTCAGTACGTCGATAGTCATTTGCACCTCGACCGAGAAGCTACCGATCTTAGCGGGGAAGCAGAAAGCCGAATATTGGCAACGGCGAGCGGCCACCGTGCGTGCTTGGCTTGCAGCAGACCCCCACTTCTGTGGGGCTCACTTTCCCAGAGGAGGGATCAGGATGGTGGACACAACACCAGAAAGGGGAGAGAGACATGAAAGCCAAGCCGATGCTTGCGGCCGTTGTTGTGGCCATCGCTACCGCGCTGGTCGCCAAGCCATCGTTTGCTAAGGCACCACGCCACCAAGACTACTATAGCCAGGCCCCGAACGAATCCGCGCTCGTGGAGCATGGGCACTACGTCAACCGGCAAGGCCATGACGTCCACTCGCCCGCGCACAGCAAGGATGGACAAGCGCCGAACGGCGCGACGGCCAAGTGCCGAGATGGCTCATATAGCTTCAGCGAGTCTCATCGGGGCACGTGCTCGCGCCATGACGGCGTGTCTGATTGGCTTTGAGAACGCGAACCGCCAACCATTTCCCGCAGCGTGAACCGGGGAGCAATGAGGTGCCATTTCAGCCCCCGGAAATGAAAAAGCCCGCTCGCGGCGGGCATGAAAGAAGCGCCCGAAGGCGGCTTCTTAGATGGATGCGGCTACAGCTGGATGAGACGATCTAAGGAGTCTTTTCCCCAGCGCTATTCCGGGTCGCTCGATGTAGACGTATAAAACCCAACCCAGCGGCACGGTGGCAATCACGGTCATGACAGCGACTGCAGCCATGACCGGCAGCGGAAACCTCTCCAGTAGCGATTGATCGATGCTTGTCAGCGCGAGCTTTGCAGTGGCGAACAAGACAATGAAGTGCAGCAAGTAAAAACTGTACGAGATACGCCCAAGGAACCTCAACCACCGCCAATCGAAGAACAGCACGTTGCGTACGCCAGGCCGCATAAGGGCCGCAATCAGAAGCGCCGACGCGAATACCACAATGACGTCCGCCGTGAGCACATGCAGCAGACGGAAGCTGGCACTCGAAAGAAAAATCAGACCGAGTCCCAAAACGATCGGCTGCCACGTGCCAATCCGATCAACCATGCGCTGTGCCATTGCAGCGTGCCGCTGCAAGAGAACCCCAACCAGGAACATGTACAAGAAGGAATACCACGCAACATCGAATCGATAGCCGATCTTCGACACAACTAGGACGACGGCGACTGTCGCCCAGCAGATTTTTCCGCCCCTCTTCACACCATAGACAAGCAACGGCAATACCAGCGATGCCAGCATCTCGACCTTCAACGTCCACGCGTTAGAGTTCAACGATGAGGACCGAAGCACTATGTTTTGAGCAACATCTGACCACGTCGGGGGCACCATATACCAGTTGCTGAACCAGACCGATGCCGCAGGATGGACGCTGTAGCCCGGGTAAATGAACGTCAGGTACACAAGGACAATGGCCAGAGTGGCCAGTAGCGCCGGGATGATGCGAAACACGCGCCGCACCGCGAAGCTCAACCAAGCGCCCAACGTTAGGTCTCTTTTCAGAAGCGACTGTGCAAGAACGAATCCACTGAGCACAAAGAAGACGTCGACCGCAGCCACCCCACTGAACACTGAAACGATCCACCTGGCGCAGCTAGCCTGTATGCCAACGACCTCGAAAGCGTTCTTTACCCAGATCGCGGGCTCGGTTGCGAAGTGCAGCCAAATCAACGAGTGCCAGACCGCCACCCATAGAGCAGCAACGCCGCGCAACGTCTCCAGCCTCACCAAGTACTGCCCGGAATTTTCCTCGACGGCCATATCTGCGCCCTGTGTCTCAAGAGCGCAGATGGTAACAATTGTTCAAGATTGCGTCACCGAAGCGACTGGCGGCTGAGACGGCCAGAAAGCGTTCAAAAATGCCAGCTCGCACCGCCAGCTTTCCCTTACAGCACAAGCCTCTCCGCCCTATCGGTCGTTCAGAAACCGCATGGAAACGTGCGAACAAATGCCCGGGAAGTTCGGCGCTCATCGGAGCGCGCCGAAAGGTCTTCGGGGCGCTATCATCTGCTGACACCAAACCCGGGAAGCATCATGATTCGCTATCTGCTTGCTATCGTGTTTGCAATTCCATCTGCTGCGTTTTCCCAAGCCGTCACGGTAGAAGTTCCGCCGCACACGTCGATGAACGTGATTATTGAGAACAAACCGATACCCGATGATTCAGATCCGAAGCCGGGGAAATGCGGGATGGTAGCTGGCGTGGTGAGAAATATCGCCAACAACCGGGAATCTGGGATGACGAAGAAGCAGCAACTACAGATTCTCGGCGATACGAAATTCACCCGGTTCTGGGTTGATCGTGTCTACGTTGCACCGAAGGATATGACGCCGACTGACATGCATGACGTCGTGTACGAGCAATGCATGGGGAAAAACTAGCCAGTCATCGGGCGCGCGTACTGTATGGGAATCTCGCTCAAGGCGAGTCCAGTGGTGGAGGAAAGCGCAGCGCCCAGCGGAGACGAACATTCAAGCGAGCGCGGTCAACGAAAAACCCAGACGAGACAGGAGTCCTGCGTCCAACGGCTCGTCACTCCGCGTCAACAGGGATAGATGCAACCAGATCCGCAACGAGGTCCTTGCGAGACTGAGCCTCCACTATCCACTCGCAGACAACCTGACCTATCTCCTCATATCGCACAGTGCGAGCCTTTTTGAACGTGAGGCCACTGGTGGCTTTCAAGTTCACTTCCCCCGGTCGCACCAGTGTAATTTCCATGGCGATTCGCGCCGAGCTCGCTAAATACATTCCCTCAACGAAGTTGCGGAGCATCTCCCGCTCTTCGTAGTTGAATCCGTTTTCGTACACTTGGCCGAGATCGTACTGCTCATCCAGGGTCAGCGGTATCGACCAGGCGCAATCATGGCTCTCAACCCTCACATGGTCAGGCCGCTTCTTCGGTTCGTTGACGATTGTCACGTCCCGCTTTGCGCCTGCGGTTTCGGGGTCCAGCTTGCTACTTTGCTTGTTAAAGATACTCATACAGGTTGCGTTTCACCGTTAGAAATTATCGCGACCGCCTCGCGCGCGCGTGCGTATTGGTCTCGAAATTCGCCGTAACACCGCCCCTCGCCGCTGGGTCGATGGCGACTTGCTCGGTTTGTCCGCGGGCATACGAATGCGCAAATGCGGCGGACGGCTCAGCGATACGCCGCGTTTATTGAGCGCGCCGATCGAGTTCCGTGTCGAGCAGGTCTGCGATATAGGCGCACAACCACGCCGCATGCTCAATGGCATGGAAATTAGGGGCTGATTTCGCCGCCTGCAGCGCGATAAGCTGCAACGTCGCACCAACGCCAGAGGCCAAAACCGCATGGCTGCCGAACCTGACACCTTCCGCAGACAGATCCTCCAGTTCGATCAGCAGATCCTTGGTTAGCCTGATGGCGTCCTTGTTTGGGCATTCTGATTTCGCTTCGGCCGCGATGAGATTCGCAATCGCGGCCTCTCCTTCACCGACAATTTCGGCACCGAGCATCGGAATGTTGCCGTGGCGCCGGGTCAAAGGAATGACGTTGCTTTCCGACGTCGCATTGCGCTTCGTGGCGTGCGTACCAGCATCTCTCATGACTCTCTCCCCTCATGATTCACTTCGAATCCAACGTCCCGCTCACTTGCGTCGTTGGGCATTTCCTCGCCACGAGCCAAAGCTTGATCGGCGTGCCGGATCCCAGCGCCTCTACCGGACTCCCCACTTCGCCGCATCATTGATGAACCACCGTGGTTTATTCCAAGATAGGCCAACACTACACCCTTGTCAACACCACCGTGGTCCATCACAATCCATGCATGACACGAGAAGACCCACAGATGAAGCTTCGCCTGCCGATTGAACTAAAAGACCGGCTGATGGCACTGGCGGCGCAAAACGGCCGATCCTTGAATGCGGAGGTGGTGCTGCGCTTGGATGAGAGCTTGGATGCGGAAACGACGTGCGCAAAGACGCCGCCGATTGACGATCGAACGCTAGACATGTTCGCCGCCACGGTTGCCGACAAGGTTGTTCTAGCGTTGAATGAAAGGGACAAAGCCCGGAAGAAAAAATGAGGGGCGCCCCCGGTCAAATCGAATCCCGGTCGGCGTACTTAAAAGCATCTTTAGGTAAGCTTGGTTTGACGGCGGAGACCGTTTCCCCCGAGCTTTATACCTAGCGAGTCGTTCGCGCAGCATCTCCCGCGATGATGGCGGCGAGTTCGTCATCGGTCATGTCCTGCGCGCTCTTTAGCGGGATCAACGGAGCTCCATTCTTGCCGGTCATCTCACGACGATTGGTGAATGCACCGCCCGCCTCCTTGGCGGCCTGCTCGAGCAATTGCGCGGCGAGGGCGACGTTACCCCGACTCGCTGCAGCCTGATAAAGGCGATCCAGAGCGCGCAACCGAAAGTTCTGGTTGGCGATCGGGATGGTCGCCTGGTCCTCCAGAAAGGCCTTGCGGGTGGCATAGAACAGCTCGCGCCATCTCTCACTCAGTTTGGCGCCCATGCTCTTGCCAGGGTCGTATGCCTGGCACTGCTGGCGAGTCACCATCAAGCCGAACTCCGTCTTTACTGCGTCTGCAACCTGCTGGGGCGTGTCGAAGCAAGCCAACGCATGGACGATAAACCTCTTCACGTCTTCTGTAAGTGCTGCCATAGATTCGATTCTGCGAGTGGAGGTCCCCGCGCGAGCCTGCCGCAATGGACCCCTCTGAAGATTACTATCGAACTGATGGCGCAGATTGGGCGGCCGCCATCATTCCGAGACAATGCCGGCAGGGACTACTTCCCCTGCCAAGCTGTTGATGTCTGGCAAGCATCAATTACGGCGATCCACCGCCAATAACGTTCCCGGTGCCACTATTGGCCGTGTTAGTGGCGCAAGCTTGATAAACGTTGGACTGCACATTTACGTTCTTGGATGATGCCTGCAAGGATACGCCGACCGTAAGATTGTAAAAATTGTTGCCGGTGATGATCGTCCCGCCGACAGTCCATCCGTTGATGACCACTCCATAAACATTGGATGGTGACCCAGTGTTTGGAGAAAAGGAGTTTCCACTGATCACAACCAGCCCCGATCCATTCTGCATGTTGAAGCCGCTAGAATTGTTGTTGATCAGAAACGTATTGTTAGAAATATCAGTATTGGAAAGCGCGGACTGAAGAAGGATGTTGAATCCGTTCGTCAGCGAATTAAACTGGCTATTTGATACCGATAGCTGATCCAAAAGCAACTGACCAGACGGCACATAGATGCCATAGTTGTTGTTCGTGAAATTGGAGGAAACTACGGTGACACCCTGAGTGTACGAATTGTACTGCAATCCGATATTCAGGTTATAAAACCCGGAGTGCGAAACATTGTAAATAATCGGGATGATTGAGCTGGATGCCGTCCCGATTACAAGACCAGTTCCTGTCGCCGTTCCCCCATACACCTCAACACCGGAGATATTGACATTGGAGACACCAATAATGTCGATCCCGTACTGCCAATAATTGGTGATCCCGTATCCGTCTGAGCCTCGGATCGTTACGTTGTCAATAGAGTTTTGTGCCGAGTTCGACGTTGATGCGAATGAATTGGTGAGAAGGATACCTGCGCCTGTGTTCGTGGTCCCCGTGGTGATGGATAGATTCTGAACATGCACAGAATCGCTGGAATATTTCAGATTGAAGCTGAGTCCGCCACCAGCCGCCCAAGATAGCGTTGTCACATCCGCTCCAGCCCCAGTAAAAGTGACGGACTGAAGCTGCGATGTGAACGTGAATCCCGCCTGCGAGGCAAAGTTGAACTGCCCCGGCGGGAAAAACACACACTTCTGAAGCGATGTATTGGTGGCTGCGGCGAGCGCATTCACCAGCGCAGTATCATTGTTGGCCGAACCTGCATTATTGCCACCATAATCCATGATGTTTGCGCACCCCCGCTGGGCGGCAAACGCGGTAGTTGCAAGTTGCGTGGTGTTCGTACCGATGACCGCAGTCGGTGCCGTGGGTGTCCCTGTGAATGCGGGCGAAGCAAGTGGCGCAAAGCTGGTTGCGACAAACTGCGTGGTCGCCAATTGCGTTGTGTTGGTTCCCGCCGTTGCGGTCGGCGCAGTAGGCGTACCCGTGAACGCCGGAGATGCGAGCAATGCGTAGTTCGAGCCACACGTAAAACCAGTGCCGCTCGTGTATTGCAGAGCATTTGACGTCCCACTGCAGCCCGGCATGGCGATGGCAGTGGGCGAAGCCGAAGAGCCGGTCGCATTAGCTACGACAGTATTGGCCGCCTGAGGAGCCAAAGACGACAGCGAAAACAGGCCGCTCGCCGTCACGGTACCAGTGAAAGTCGGATTCGCGATGGTGGGCGCGGACGACAACACAACCGAACCAGAACCAGTCGAACTCGTCGTCCCTGTGCCGCCGTTGGCTACCGTCAACGGATTCTGCAATGTAACTGTGTTGAAGGTCGGAGAAGGAAATAACTGGGCGAGCGCCGTCAATGGCGCAAATAGCACCGCAATGAGAAGCTTCTTCATATGGGGGAAATCAGGAGATGGCGATAACGCCGCTGTTATTTCAAACGGCGCCAGTAGAAATTGGCAGGGCAATGGGAAGACTGGCCACCCACACCATGGAATCTGCATCGATTATGGAATGCAATTCAAAACCGACATCGTGCAAAGTACGACTTACCCGATTTCGATTTATTGAATCGCTACTGTTTCGACTCCAGTGAGTTGCTGGGGCAATCCGGATGTTTCCGCTAACTGTATTCCACAAAACTTGCAGACCCAGATACAGATCCGGTGGTCACATATTGGTAAGATGAGCCAGCGGGAACTATCGCCCAAACGCACAATGCAACACCGGATGCGGTTGTGGTCGAGTTTGTGAACTCAAATCCATCAACAAATATTCCAAGTGATCCAGCGCCAGTAGATGATGTGCTACACGCAATGATGATTGGGGCCGGCGAGCTGTTTGTGTATGTTGTGTTGTATGCTCTCGTTGGCGTCTTCTTTGTTTGCCCAATTCCGAATACATTGCCTCCATTCGCCCCATTCAAAAAAAGCGGATAGGAGATATTGCCAACCTGAATCTGATTTGACGGTGTGCAATAGACGGCTGAAAAAGGGCCAGTCGTGGAGGTCAGCTTGTAAGGAATGTTGTTAGGGACAGAGAATCCTTGACTGGCTGACACACTTGAATCACACGTTACCGCTTGCGTGAACTCATTCGTGCCTGTCCACGTGTTGTTGGCGGCCTTCTGCCCGAACGACTGCTGTTGGCCGGCCGTGGGCGGACTATATGCAAAATCTCCCGTGGACCAAGATAGAGCCGCAGTCCCTTCCTGCCCTCGCAGCAATCCACTCAACGTTGCCCCAGAGATCGAGGTCGCATAGATGATCTCGAAATTCTGGCGCGTGGCCTGATCATTGAGCGTGATGACAAAGACAGAGCCGGATGGGATGGACGCCGGCAGGTTTGCCGAACTTGACAGTGTCAGCGACGTAGAGGAAGGCGAAATGCTTCCCAACAACGTCGTGTTGACGTTGTTGGCGAACATGAAAATGGGCATCTGGGCCTCTACGCGATCGAGACAATACCGCCGTTATTCCAGGCGACGCCGGCAGTGGCGGGTTTGCTGGTGGGAAGGGTGGCGGCCCACAACTCCTGGGCATTGGCAGTGACGTAGGCGAGGAGTTCAGAAAGCCCCATGGAGCAGGTCGTCTGCTGCCCGTTGCGCTCCTGTTAGAGGGTGACGGTTTCGGTGCCAGTCAATGGCTGCAGAAGGGTGATACTCATGCGCCCTCCCCGCTAAGAAGCGCTGCTAGATCAGATACTTTCCAAGCGAGGCGACCATTGATGCGAATCGGGTGAATTGGGCCACTCCCGAGACAACTCCACTCTCGCAGGGTTTGTGCTGTTCGATTTACGATCTGGGCCGCTTCCGCGGTGGTGAGAACGTCCCGGCCTTTGGCGAGGGCGGCTAGGCCCGGCGGAATGGCCGTCGCAATAGTTGACATTGACGGGGCTCCAAACGAAAAAACCCGCACGAGGCGGGCATAAAAAAAGCCGCCCGAAGGCGGCTTGGCGGTTTTGTTCTCCCACACAGCGAGCGGGAAAACGAAAACGCCCGCTCTCGGCGGGCGCTTTTGTTGCAGTTCTTCTAACTTAAACAAATCTTAGCAGATTCGGCGCATACATGCAAATAAAGGGCCATCGCCTCATTGCATTAGCAATGAGAGGCAATTGCTTTAAATGGAGGACGAAACTCAGAAGCGCCGGCGGCGCCGTGACACCGTGGCTGATGGAGAGCGTCCGATGGCAACCAAGCGCTCGGCTGTCTGCGCGATGATTAGCCTCCCTGACGCCGACCGTCATGGAAGTCGGGGAAAAATTCACGGTGTCGAAATACGCCGAGGGATCTACATGGATCGGCGTCGTTGAGTCGAGTACCGCCCGCTTTCCTCTCATTCACTACCTCGCTGGCCCAGTGTTGGATAACGACGGACAGTCCAAACACCCACAGTGGACCGCCACATCATTCCATCTTGCGGCGTAGCATGCTGGATTGCTACCCTCCGATATAAAAATCCTGTGAGACCACTGCCAGGCAAGGGTTTGCAACCTCCTCCTGCTTTGAAACTGTCTATGCTGGGTCAAGGTAAGAACTCTCGGGGGCTGAGCACTGAGTCGGCGGCCCGCGCCAGCTTCACAGCCTTCTGCACGAGCTGCTCGGCATGCGGTTGCAGCAGTTCCGGCGGCGCCGTACGCTTGTCCTGGGTGCCCTTGGGTTTGTCTGCTGGATTACCGCTTTGCCCTTTCTGAAAAGCCGTTGCGCTGCTATTCCTCTGAAAAAATCAGCTGTTACGCGTGGATCGCAGCCGATGGGGTTGCGATGGCCGAGAAGTCGAAAGCCGGTCGCGCGTGCCAATTCGCTCGCTGGCTGAACTGCAGGCTGCCGGAGTCAAACCAGAGTCGTAACGCACCCTCGTAGCCGGTAGCGCGCTGCTTGTGGCAGTACAGGCGGGCGTCTTCCACATCCCCGTCCGCTTCTTGCCCGGCTAGTTCCTTGCGCTTGTTCCGCCAGACCGTGAAGACGTTGTCGGCAAGGTCGGTAATCGCGCCAGCGCCGCGAACGTCCAACTTGCCTGGTGCCTTGTCTTCGCTTTCACCCTTGCGGGCGTGGGCTACCAAGTGGACATGTGCGTTGAACTCGTTCTTGAAGTCGCACAAGCGATCCAGAAACGCTTTCTGCGCCTTGTAGTCGTCTTCTGCGATGCCGCATTTCAGGAGTGAATCGACAACGAAATGCGTGACGCGGTAGCGTTTGGCTGCGTAGCGGAAAGCCTCCAGCAGGCTGTCTTGGCTGATCGTGCCGACGTGGGCGTAGAGCCAGAGAGCGCCGCACATCCAGTCGTTGGCTGCACGTGCAAATCTCTCCGTCGGTGTTGAGGTGGCGCAGGCTTGAATGGTCAGATGGCGCAGCACCGTGGCCGGCTTCATCTCGCCAGAGAAGATGCAAACCCGCTCGCCTTGTCGGATGAGATCCACGCAGACCTGCCCCAAGAGGTCGCTCTTGCCGTGACCATTGATGCCAGTCCACACCGACAGTTCAGCGGGGCGGAGCCGTACCTTGTCGGACCATGCCGGCCACGGAAGCGCGGCGCCAACGGTGTTGACGGGGCCATCCCGGAACATCGCCAGCACGTCATCCAGATAGGCGGCAGGAGACCGAAGATCGCTCGGCTCGATCCGTTCTGCAGCGTCCAGCGCTTCGCCGATCTCCTCTGCCGTCACGCCTTGCTGCAATGCCTCGTTGGCATCCTTCAGGCGGAATTTGACGATCCGGCAGCGATCCAGGCCCAGACGTTGCGCAACTTCACGTGCGCCCTTCTGTCCGGCCTCGTCGTTGTCGAACCAGAGGAAAATTTCCGGGAAGCGCTCCAGGCGGTCAAAATCGCTGTCGATCCATTGATGATTCCCGGCGCCTTGGTTCACCGACAGGGCAGCAATGCCGTACTCGTAGAGACTCATGGCATCCAGTTCGCCCTCAACGATCAACACGGCTTTGGCGCTGTCGGGAATCAGATCCCACCCGAACAGGCATGGCTCAGCGCCAGCCGATTGCCAAGTGCGCTTCTTGCCTTTGCTGTCGCGCTCCACGGCTAGGTGCTTCAGGTTGATTAGCTCGGTGTCGCGTAGGTACGGAAAGACGATCGCATCATCCTCCTTGCTGGCCGCAACCTTGAACGCGCGGATCGTCTCCAGGGACAACTTGCGCTCTTCGGTCAGATACTTGAGCACTCGACCGGCGGGACTCACCACTGCAGGGCGGCTAGGGCGCGAATAGCCCCGGGTAGGAGCCACGAAAGACGGGCCGGGTATACCGAGGTAGCGGTGTGCTTCAAAAAACGCTTCCTTGAGCGTTATTCGCTTCGCAGCTGCCCACAGGTCTACGAGGTCGCCAGCGTCGCCGGTGGCGAAGTCCTTCCAAACCCCTGCCTTGTTGCCGGTGATGCGCACCTTGAGCGATTCACCAGCTTCGCCCTCGACGCTGCCAGCAACCCACTCGGGGCCTTGGCGCTTGCCGTTAGGCAGCAGCATGCCGGCAACAGCTTCGGCTTCCAGGGCGAGACGGTTCGAAACTTCGTTCCAGTTCATGCCGTCACCTCAGTTCTCGAAGCGGTCCGTAGCGTCTACATGCCGACCGCTGTACCGTCGGTTGAGGCCTGCCCAGTCCTTCGCCACCGCTTTCTTGAGCGCGGCGTCCCAGTCGATGTACCGATTGCCATTGGCTTGCACTGTGTCGATGAAATACTCGAAGTGCGCTTCGAGGTTCTGGTGACCGTTCGCCTTTGCCCACTTGCGGACGCCTTCCGAGATTGCGAAACCTTCCGGCAACGGAATTTTTCCGTTCGCAGATTTCGCTCGATTTTTCGACGTGTGCGTTCTCTTGACGGTTATTGACGGTTCAATGACGGTTTGGGTCGCATGGATGCGGCCCGTCTCTGCGCATCCATGCGACCCGTCTTGTGCATCGGTGCGACCCGTCGCATGCACGCTACCCGTCGCACCAGTGCGGCCCGTAGGGGTAGCGTCCGTGCGGCCCGTCAAACGAGACAAAGCGATACGGTAGTGGCGAGTCGTGCCAGGTGCTCCACCTAGCTCGTTACCAACCACCTGGACAAACCCGGAGTCGATCAGACCGTGGACGATGCGTTGAGCCTGAGAGCGCGACAGGCGTGTCTTTGCAGCGATGGACGACATCGAGGGAAAACAACGCCCGTTGTCGTCGCTCCAGTCCGCGAGAGCCAACATTGCCAGCAGATCCGAGCCACCGGCCGGAAAGCCATCCCAGACGAGGGTCATGACGCGAATTGACATGTGCCCCCCTCTTCAGACGCTTGTTAGACGAGAGAGGTGGCGCATGGCCGCCTCGTACGCCGCCGGTGACGCCTCGGGGTTGGCTGCGACCCAAGAGGATTTGAGCAATTCATATCGTGCGAAAGCGCTTCTCAGCAGTCCCTTGCGACGAGAGACTTTGCGCTCGGCTGGACGGCCGCCGCGGTTGGCGAATGCGTTGGCCCGTGTCATTCCTTTTCTCCCACAAGCTCATAGTGGGCAACCCCTGAATGTACAAATCCGTCCGAGTCAGCGGCGACAATGCGGGACGACTGGATATCAAAGCCTTGAGCTTTCAGTTCGAAGATCCGCGTGGCCGGCATCGCGATTCCTTGGGCGCGAAACTCGAACGTGTTGCGCCCGGCAACGCGCAGGAGAGAGAGAATTTTTTTTCGCTGCGCTTCGGCCGCATTACTATTGAGGCTGAGTGTTTTGGAGCTGCTTTGCTTGGCGAGGTGGCCTTTTTTGTTGGTTTCCATCTCGCCCCCTTACACTTGATAGGTATTGGGGCTGGCCAGCCAGGCATGTACGTCCGAGTTGCGATAGACCGTACAGCGATCGCCCATCTTGATAGGCTGCGGAGCCTTGCCCGCGCGAACGAGCTTCCGCCAGGTTTCCCGAGAGAACGGGAGAAACGGCGCAATCTGCCCGAAGCGGGACACACCATCCATCGGCAGGACGGTGGGGATTTGTCTCGAATCTTTCTTGTTTGCCACGGTGCTCACTCCATTTACGCCGCTTGGCGTGGTTTGCAATGGAGTCATCTTGGAACGTGTTTGCGCGCCAACCGATAGGCGCGCGCGCTCGTGCGCTTTGGCGCGTTCTAACGCGCCTTCTCGCGTCGTGTTGCCCGTCTCTTAGCACCGCCAATCCGGTCGCGCAGATTCTTTTTTGTGAAAACGTCGGGCACGCCAGACTCTTCATAGCTCTTTCCGCGATGCTGCACGCCGTCTGACGAGTAGCCGACCAGAATCCCCCATTTCTGTTCGGCTAATTTCGTAAGCTCTCCCCACACGCTTTCCACGTTGTTGGGATCGGGGGCGAGCTTCTCTGCTTGCTGAATCTCTGCCGACAGAGGCGTGTTGCGGGTGGTCGTCAGGGCATAACGCCGCACGGCCTGGCCTGACTTCTGAGGATCGTCGACGGTAACGGTTTTAGGCTCGGGGGCCATCGCTACCGGGGCCACGGTATCAGCTTGAGTGCTGGCAATTTCCCAGTCGATACAGCATTTGTCGAGATATGCCTTTGCGTCGGCGATGCGCAGATAACCAACTGGCAATCCCGCGTTATCGTACAGGTTGCTCGTCTCGATACCAGTTGCTGTGATCAGCGAATATTCCTTGCTCTCCACCTTCTGCTTGATTTGCCGAAGGTGTTGCACGTTGCAGAGACTCCAGCGCGACTGTGCGGCCTGCATTTTGTTGCTGGGCTGAAACTCTGGGTGCAGATCCCAATCTGGTCTGTTCGATGCGGTGTCGAATGGGGCTCGCCACGCGGCAAATTGGGCCGGCGAGCATGAAACGGGAGGATTGCCTGCGCAAACCTTACGGATCAGTCGCCAATCGTCCCCCGTCAGCAGTTCGATCCTCCATTTACCCGGGCCATCGGGCGTTTCCTTCTTCACGGTTGCCAGCCGCTCATCGTCCGGAATTTCAACCAAGGCAGTGGCGATTGCTTCCGCCAGAAATTCAACAGTCACCATCGGCGCATTGGGCAATGCAACTGGGCGCGACGCAAGATTGGGGTGGGGTAGTGTGAACGTCATCTGCGCCCTTCATGCGCAACCTTCAGAGGGGAGCACCTGCCAGGCCGATGAAGGTCTTCAGCTTTTCCGCCCGTCGGCGTAGGCAGGAGCAAGCTTTACATGCTCGCCGGCATCGGAATCACTTTGGCTCCGGCCTTGATCTCGTCCAAGAAATTTGCCCACTCCTGCATCATCCGCTTGCGCACCGACAGGAAGGCCACGCGGTCATACGCCGCGCCATTCGGGTCTTTCTTCCGATGCGCCAGCTGCAGCTCGATCACCTCGGCCTCGAAGCCCAACACCTCGCGCAAGATGGTACGGGCCATGGGGCGAACCCCATGGCCCGTAAGCTCCTTCTGCGTGTCGATACCCATGCGCTTGAGCGCTGCATTGATGGCCACCTCGGACATGGGTTTGGCTTTGTCCCGCGCGCCTGGGAAGAGATAGCGCCCGTGGCCGGTCAGCGCCTGCAGATCACGCAGGATCGCCACTGCCTGGGTTGAGAGCGGCACGATGTGAGGCACGTCCCGCTTGGACGACACGAAGCGCCATTCGGCCTCGTCTAGGCTAACGTCAGCCCATTCCGCCGTGCGCAGTTCGCCTGGCCGGACAAAAAGCATTGGAGCCAGCTGCAACGCGCACTTCACGACGAATGTGCCAGTGAAGGCGTCGAACATGCGCAGCAGACCTGCCACTTCTTTCGGGTCGGTAGGTGCCGCGAAGTGCTTTCCGCGGGCCGGCGGCAAGGCCCCTCGCAGGTCGCCGGACGGGTCTCGCTCTGCCCGCCCAGTGGCAACGGCGTATCTGAAGATCTGGCCGCAGGTTTGCAGCACGCGGTGCGCCGTATCAAGGGCACCACGAGATTCGACGCGGCGGCACACAGCCAGCAGTTCGGGCGCCTTCAAATCCGCAATGGGTCGACTGCCCAGCCAGGGGAACACGTCATTCTCCAAGCGAGCCAGCACCTTCTTGGCGTTGCTTTCGGACCAGCTCGGTGTGTACTTGGCGTGCCACTCGCGAGCGACGGCCTCGAAACTGTTGGCCACCCGCTCGACTGTCGCAATCTTCTGGACCCGGCGTTCCACCGATGGATCGATCCCATCAGCCAGCAGCCGCTTGGCGGCCTCGCGCCGCTCCCGCGCCTCTTTCAGGCCGATTTCAGGGTAGACGCCGAGGGAGAGCCGCTTTTCCTTTGCGGCGAAGCGATATTTGAGCCGCCACCACTTGCCCCCAGTGGGCGAAACCTCAAGATATAGGCCGCCACCGTCGAACAGCCTGATCGGCTTGTCGGCTGGCTTAGCGTTGCGGATAGCGGTATCGGTCAGCGGCATTGGGGGCAACTCCCAGTGACAGGCGTCACTTGCCCCCTAAGTTGCCCCCACTTGCCCCCGGCTGTCAATGGGCAAACTTGGGCATTGCGGGCAACAAAAAACCCGCGAAGCCTTGAGCTATCGCGGGTTTCTCGGCATTGCTGGGAATGCTTGCTGCTAATTTGGTGGGTGGTACAGGGATTGAACCTGTGACCCCTGCCGTGTGAAGGCAGTGCTCTACCGCTGAGCTAACCACCCGAAAACTGCTGCCGGGATGCGGCGAAAACGAGATTATGACGAAAAGAGATTGCCGTGTAAAGACCCCGACCGCACTTTTTTTCGTCAGGCGGCCGGCGACGCGGTTTCGGTGGACTCGCGCGTCCAAACGGTCTTGCCGCCGCTGGCCTTGTCGATGCCCTTGAGCACATCGGCGTGGGCTTGGGCCTCGGCTTCCGTGGCCAGCAGCACAGGCAACTCGAGCGCGCTCAGGTCGACGGCCACCGCTTCTGCCGATGCCCCGTCGCCCGTTTCGAGCATGTCGATGACCAGCGTGTTCTGGCCGCGCGTCATGGCGAGGTAGACCTCGGCCAGCAACTCCGCATCAAGCAATGCGCCGTGCAGCGTGCGGTGCGCGTTACTCACGCCCAGCCGGTCGCAGAGTGCATCCAGCGAGTTGCGCTTGCCCGGGAACATCCGGCGCGCTTCGAGCAGCGTGTCGATGTGACCGGACAGATGCTCGCGGAAAGTCGGTAGGCCCAGGCGCTGGAATTCCATGTCCAGAAAGCCCAAGTCGAACGCGGCGTTGTGGATGATGGCCTCGGCGCCCTGCACGTAGTCACGGATCTCGTTCACGACTTCTGCAAACTTGGGCTTGTCGGCCACGAACTCGTTGGTGATGCCGTGCACCGCCATCGCGCCGGCGTCGATCTCGCGCTCGGGGTTGATGTAGAAGTGCAGGTTGCGGCCGGTCAGGCGCCGGTTGACCATTTCCACGCAACCGATTTCGATCACGCGATCGCCGGTGGCGGCGTTCAGGCCGGTGGTTTCCGTATCGAGAATGATCTGTCGTGTCATGCGCTCCCCCGCCCCTTATTTGAAGACGACAGTCTTGTGGCCGTTGAGCAGGATGCGGTGTTCGGCATGCCATTTCACGGCGCGGGCCAGGGCCACGCACTCCACGTCGCGGCCGACGGCGGTGAGCTGCTCCGGGTCCATGCTGTGGTCCACGCGCTCGATTTCCTGCTCGATGATCGGGCCTTCGTCCAGGTCGGCTGTCACGTAATGGGCCGTCGCGCCGATCAGCTTCACGCCCCGCTCGTGCGCCTGGTAATAGGGCTTGGCGCCCTTGAAGCTCGGCAGGAACGAGTGGTGAATGTTGATGGCGCGGCCTTCCAGCTTGCGGCACAGATCGTTCGACAGAATCTGCATGTAGCGCGCGAGCACCACCAGGTCGATCTGCTGTTCCTGGGCGATTTCCCAGATGCGGGCTTCCTGCTGGGCCTTCTGTTCGTCCGTTCCCTTGAGCAGCGGCAGGTGCGTAAAGGGCACGTTGTACGACGCCGCCAGCTGATAGAAATCGCTGTGGTTCGACACGATGGCGGCAATCTCGATCGGCAACTGGCCGGCACGGGCGCGGAACAGCAGGTCGTTCAGGCAATGGCCGATCTTCGAGACGAGGATCATCACGCGCGGCTTGACCTCGGCGTCGAACATGCCCCACTGCATCGAAAAACGATCGCCGATGGGCGTAAAGCGCTCACGCAGCGTGGCCAGGTCGAGCGGCTGCCCCTGCGGTGCGAAATGCACGCGCATGAAGAAGCGGCCCGTGAATTCGTCGCCGTATTGGTCGGAGTCGAGAATGTTGCAGCCCTGCTCGAACAACAGGCCCGACACGGCGTGGACGATGCCGGGCTGGTCCGGGCACGACAGGGTGAGGATGAAACCGGAGTGACTCATGAAGCGTTTTACGTATTGTTGTCGGGCGCGAACCGTTGCGGCGCTTGGAGCAAGCTCAAGCGCGCCAGGGCATCGAGGGTGACGAGCGTGGCGTCGACCGTCATCGCGCAATCCGCCATGATATCAAGGGCGGTGTCGGGGCTGGCGCGCAGATGGTCGGCAACTTCGCCGTCCTGGTTGGCAGGCGTAAAGCTGGCCGGGAGCGTCAGGTCGAAGGCGAACAGGGTTTCGCGCTGAATGCCTTCTGGCACTTCGCGCAGTACGTTCAGCGTACCCTGCGGCACCAAGTGGGCGGTCAGTTCCGGGCCAATGCCGGCTTCCTCCCAGCACTCTTTCACCATCGTCCCCAGCGCATCGAAGCCATGGCCGATACCGCCGGCAGCCAGGTTGTCCCACATACCCGGATCAATCGCCTTGCTTTGGGCCCGGCGGGCCAGCCACAGCATGGGCTGCGGCCCCGCAATCCAGCCGGTCATGTGGGCGGCATAGATGCGCACGCCAAAGAACCGCGCTGCGGCGCGTTCAATCAACGCCAGCGTGGGCGTACCCCAGCCGGTATTGATGGGAAAACGCTCATCACGCCAGCCCCACACGTGGCCGTCTTCTGCCAGGCGCACGATCACTTCCGCCAGCGCGGCGGTCCGGTCAGCCTCCGTGGCGAGCGTGTCCCGCAAGTCCACGCGCTGCGCCGAAACCTCGAACCACTGCGGCCAGCGTTCAAGCAGCGCTGCACGCTCCCGACACAGCCAGCCAACCCGCTGCCCGGCGAGCATCCACGGCACCAACGCGTCAGCATCGAACCTGTTCCGCGCTGCCAGCCCCTTGATCACGCGATCGACACGCGGGTCAATCGGGGGCTCCGCGCTCTCTTTACCGCGCCATAACGCTCTATTCATGCGCGATAATGCGTCATTCATGAAAGACGTCATCAGACTGGAGAAAGAAGGATGGATGAAATCGACGAGCTGTCGGATCTGCCGACCCCGCGCTTTATTTGGGGGTTCGCTATTGCCGTCACGCCCTCCGGCGAAGTGTCGCACGACGAGTTCGAATACCTGACCCACACCCGCGCGCCGCGCTTTACCTGCCGTGTGGTCGAACTTGAAGATGCGCCTGCCGAGCCGGAAGACGAAGGTGATATCGACGGCCGCATCGTCCACTTCGACAACCCCAAGCGTATGTTCTACATCACGGACCTGGGTCTTGCGTTGATGAACTTCACGCTGTTCGACAAGGTGGACAACAAGGCCAAGCTCAAGAACGCCTGCGACGAGGCCATCGCCGATTGGCTGACCCGCCGCGACTTCCTCGACTCCGAACCGGACGACGACGAGGAATAAGCCGCTATCCCTGGCTGCCTGGGCTGCCGTCCTCGGCAAAGCGCAGGTCGGCCAGGCGCACATCGGTGTAGGAACGGCCCGCATCCAGCAGGGCCGACACCTGCGCCTTCACCCGCTCCTTCTGCGCACGCATCGCTCGCGGCGGCATGGCCGGATCCTGACCGGTGTGGTGCAGATACAGCATCTTGTAGGTGAGTTGGCTCGCCATCCATTGCCGCAGCACCCGGCGCCGGCCGGCGTGGTCGGCCTCTAGCGTGTCGATCTGGCCCAGCAGCGTGGAAAACGCGCGCGCCACGTCTGCCGCATTCCCTACCTCACCGGCAATACAGCGCTCCGCTAGGGCACGCGCGTCCAACGGCGACATGGCGTCGGTCTCGACAAAGCGATCCGCCGCCTGAACAGGCGCCGGTGCTTGCCGCGCCAGCCGCGCCGATACCCCGGAGAGCGCTTCCTGCGCGCGGCGGATCGACGCATCCAACGACTCCGCGCTGCCCTGCATCATGCCGGCGACGGGCATCTCGCTGGGTTGTTTGGCGCGTTTCTTGGCGTCCATCGCTCCCTCCGGGTGGCTGCCCGCCGTGCTGTCAAGCCACGGGCAAAAACGGAATTGTAGAATGCCGCGCACATTTCTCGACAACGGAATTGTAGAACGCCGCGCACATTTGTCGACACATCCACACAGAGGCTCCGGATGCGCGCGGAACGCAAACGGTAAGGCCGCATCACAATGCGGTGCGACTGTTGGCTCCAACTTACGCGGGGTGGCTACGCCACGGTTAAAATACGCGTTTGTGTGGCGCTGCCGCATTTCGCATCTCATTGCTGACCGCCTCTGCGCGGCAAGGAACACGCCTTGATCAAGTGGATTATCGTGGCCCTCTATTTGGGCTCCATTTTGTATGTGCATTTTCGCGGCAAGGTGCGCCTGAAATTCTGGCGCCAGATGTTCGACCACTCTGCCGTGGTCGCGCCGGTCAACTGCTTTATGTATGCGTTCTCGGGCGTGCCGCAGACGCCGTATGTGCCGGTCGAACGTTTTCCCGATCTGGAAAAGCTGCAGGCCGCTTGGCCGCAGATCCGCGATGAGGGCATGGCGCTCGTCAATCTGCGCAAGATCAAGGCCGCCGAAAAGAACGACGACGCCGGCTTCAACTCCTTCTTCAAAAATGGCTGGAAGCGCTTCTACCTGAAGTGGTACGAGGCCAGCCACCCGTCGGCCGAGCAGCTCTGCCCGAACACGGTCGCCCTGCTGCGCGACCTGCCCAGCGTGAAAGCCGCGATGTTTGCGGAACTGCCGCCAGGCGGCAAGCTCAACCCGCACCGTGATCCGTTTGCCGGCTCGCTGCGCTACCACCTGGGCCTGTCCACGCCCAACGACGACCGCTGCTTCATCGAGGTCGACGGCGAACGCCACAGCTGGCGCGACGGCCAAGGCGTGGTCTTTGACGAGACCTATCTGCACTGGGCCGAAAACGCTTCCGACAAGGACCGCCTGATCCTCTTCTGCGATATCGAACGCCCGATGAAATTCGGTTGGGCGCAGAGCATCAACAAGTGGCTCGGCCGCAAGGTCATGACCGCTGCCAGCTCGCCCAACGATGACGGCGACCAGACCGGCGGCATCAACAAGCTGTTCCGCTACGTGTGGTTGATGGGTCAATACCGCCGCCGCTTCAAGGCGTGGAACCGCAAGCTGTATTACGTGGTGAAGTTCGGCTTGATCATCGGCGGTGTCGCGCTGATCGTGTGGATCTGAACCACGCTTCGCCTACTGTTGCTTCGCACAAAACCGGCCTCGCGCCGGTTTTTTGTTGCGTTTGCAAAACATACCGATCCAGCACGCACCTTTTGCCGCGCCGCAAAGCCAGTGTGGAAAAGCGCTACATCCGGCACAGATCTCACCTAATGTCAGGAACTGAGCGCTTAGGTGCTCATCTGATATGGCGGGCACGCCGCTTGCTGCACGGTCTTTGACCCCTTGCCAATGGGGGTGCAAGTCAAAGCCGGGATGCGCGTGGCTGTATCCCCTCCTTCCACACCAGAGACAGAGAGATCGCCATGAACAAGAAGCTCTTCAGCCGTCGTACCGCTGCCACGCTCGCCGCCGTCACGCTGCTTGGCACCCAGATTGCAGCCTGTACGACCACGAGTCCGAATGCACAGGGCTCCGACGTGATGACGTCGACCAACAAGCATGCCACCACCAACTCGCAGGCCGATTCAGTGCTCTCGCGCCTGTACACCACGGCCAACGGCTCGCGCGATTTGGTTGCGCGTGCCAAGGGCGTGCTGGTCTTCCCGTCGGTGCTCAATGCCGGCTTTGTCGTGGGCGGCCAATACGGCGAAGGCGTGCTGCGCACGGGCGGTGGGAAGCCGCTGGGCTACTACAACATTGCCTCGGCGTCGGTGGGCTTCCAGGCTGGCGCCCAATCGCGCGCGCTCATCATCCTCTTCATGACGGATGAAGCGCTGCAGAAATTCCAGAACAGCCAAGGCTGGACAGCCGGCGTGGACGCCACCGTGGCGCTCGCCAAGATTGGCGCCAACGGCGCAGTCGATACCAACACGGCCCAGCAACCGGTCATCGGTTTCAACCTGACCAACGCGGGTCTGATGGCTGGCGCCTCGATCGAAGGCACGAAGATCACCAAGCAGAACAACTGATCCGTATCGCCTCTGCCGTAGAAACCGCCGTCTTGCACGGCGGTTTTTTTTTTGCCTGCTGAACGCGTTGCAACGGCGCCGTAGCCACGGGGAAACCCGGAGACGGTGCGCCAGCCTTCTCGGCTAGCATCGCGACACACAAAACAGCCACCCGAGACAGGGGGAGACATGACAAATCGCACTTTCGCTTGGCGCGGGGCTTTGGTGGGTGCTCTGCTCATGGGCCTGCTGGCAGTGGGCCAGGCGATGGCCGAGCCCGGCGTCACGGACAGCAAGATCCTCATCGGCCAGACTGCCGGCTTTACAGGCCCGGCGGGCGAGCAGGTCAAGGAGATGACGCAGGGCGCCAAGCTGTACATCGACGCCGTCAACCAGGCAGGCGGCGTATATGGACGCAGGATCGAGCTGATCTCGGAAGACGATGGGTTCGATGCCAACGCATCAAAGAAGCATGCGCACACGCTGCTGGCCGACAAGCAGGTCTTCGCCCTCTTCCTGCCGCGCGGCACGCCCAACACCGAGGCGATCATGACCGAAGCGCGCCCCTTGGGCGTGCCCGTGGTGGCACCGTCGACCGGCGCTGCCACGTTCTTTGATCAGCCGGACCCATTGCTTTTCGTGGTGCGTGCGAAATACCAGACGGAGATTGCAGAACTGGTGCGGTACTTCGGCACGCTGGGCTTGCGCCGCCTCGCGCTGATCAACGTGAATGACACGTTCGGCAAGGACACAGAAATCGGCTTCAACAACGCCACGCAGAGCCTGCCGGCGGATGCACACCACATCTTCACCGTCGATCGCCTGAAACCGGACGTCGCCAAGGCCGCGGCGGAGGTGGGTAAGTTTGCACCGCAAGCCGTGATCCTGGCCTGCCCGAGCACCACGGCGCGCGCCATGATCGAAACGCTGAACAAGCAAGGCACGGCCACGCAGATTGCCGCGCTGTCCAACAACGCGGCCCTCGCCTTTGCACAATCGCTCGGGGCCCTCGGCCGTGGCGTGGTGGTATCGCAGGTGATGCCATCTCCCGTGCGATCCACGTCGCGGCTTGGCCGAGACCTTGCCGCCAGCGCCAGGGCGGCGGGCGTGGCGCCCTCGTACGCCATGATGGAAGGCTATGCGGCGGCCCGGGTGCTCGTAGAGGGGCTCAAACGGGCAGGCAAGGCGCCCACGCGCGCCAGCTTTGTCGCTGGGCTGGAAGCGGCTGGCACGATCGACCTGGGCGGACTCGACGTGCACTACGGCCCCAATCTGCGCAAAGGTTCGAACTATGTCGAACTGACGGTAATCGGCCCGAACGGGACGTTCGTCAAATAGGTGCGCACCATGGTGCAGGCTGCCTGGGCAATGGCTCCTCCGCGGGGCATAGCGGGTGCCCGCGTAAAATGCATGACTACATAAAAAAATACTATTTGGAATTCACATACTGCCTCTAACAGAATGCGTGAACAACATGCATGACTGGGATCAAATCGGCAGATGGAACTCCGACAACTTGAAGCATTTGCAGCGGTCATGTCGACCGGCAGCGTCACTGCGGCGGGCAAGCTGCTGGGCCGCTCCCAGCCCGCCATCAGCCGGCTGATCCAGGATCTTGAAGCGGAAATCGGCTATGCGCTGTTCACGCGCGCCGGCCCCCGCGTTTCGCCCACGGAACAGGGCTTCCTGCTGTATGAAGACGTTGAACATACGCTGATCAGCCTGCGACAGATCCGCACCCGGGCTGAAGAAATCGCCCGCGGCGAAGCGCGTCCGCTGCGCCTTGCCGCCACGTCGGCGCTAGCGGCCGGGTTGCTGCCCGCCGCCCTGGCGGAGGAGTCCGAGCTCGCGCAGCACATTCAGATTCGCAGCGCCTCGCCCGAGCAGGTTGTGCATGCGGTGCTGACCGGCGCGGCGGACCTCGGCATCAGCAGCCTGCCGCTGGAGCATCGCGGCGTGACCGTGCATTGGATTGGCGAAGCGGCCTGCGTAGCCGCCGTGCAGCACAGCGATCCCCTGGCCGCCGGCCAACGCGTGGCACTGGCCGATTGCGCAGGCCGGCGCATCGTCACCATGCATAACCCGTATCGACTGCGTCGTCGGCTGGACCACGCGCTGGCGCAATCCGGCGTCGCACCGGCTGAACTCATCGAGACCAATGCCTCGCTCAACGCACTGGGGGCTGTGCGTGCGGGCCTGGGCGTGGCGTTGCTGGAGCCGGTGACGGCCTATGGTGTGCCGATCGACGGTGTCGCCGTGCGGCCCATCGATGCCAACGTCCCTTTCTTCTTTGGCGTTATCACACCCGAATCCAAGCGACCGTCGGCTGCGGTGACCTCGCTGATCGAGGCGCTCTCCCGCGCGGCGCAGCGCCTGCTGCCCGATTGCAAGCTGCATGACCCGACGCGCCACGCCAGCATGCTGCAGGTGCTGTACGGCGAACCCCTCAACGAAACAGAAGACACCTCCGCATGACCGCTGCACACCAAGACGATGCGCAGCAGGCGGCCGGGGCCGCCGGGCTTGCCGCGCTGGAAGCCCGCTTGCACCAAGACCTGGCCTGGCTGGACTTGCCGGCCAAATCATGGACGCTGCCGCATACGCTGGAAAACCAGCCTGTGCTGGACGTCGCCATCATCGGCGGGGGCATGGCGGGGTTGGCGGCGGCGGCATCGCTCAAGCATCTGGGCATTGGCGCCGTGGTATTCGACCGCTCGCCGATCGGCTTTGAAGGCCCGTGGGCCACGACGGCACGTATGGAAACACTGCGCTCGCCCAAGCAGTTGACGGGCCCCGCACTCGGCCTGCCCGCGCTAACGTTTCGCGCGTGGTTCGAGGCACAGTTCGGTACCGATGCGTGGGAAGCGCTCGACAAGATCCCACGCCTGCAATGGATGGACTACCTGCGCTGGTACCGCCGCGTGCTGCAGCTCGATGTCCGCAATGAACACCACGTGAAAGCGATCTACCCGCGTGTGGATGGCGCGGTCGAACTGGTGATCGACGCATCGGGCCAACCGACGCAACGCGTGTATGCGCGCCGCGTCGTGCTGGCCACGGGGCGCGATGGCCTTGGCGGCCCATCGGTGCCGGACTTCGCACACCGGCTGCCACGCCGCTGGTGGGCGCACTCGTCCGACGAGATGGACTACGGCACGCTGGCCGGCAAACGCGTCGGCGTCATCGGCGCAGGGGCATCTGCCATGGACTCGGCGGCCACGGCGCTGGAGGCCGGCGCTGCGAGCGTCGACCTGCTGATCCGTCGCACCGACCTGCCGCGCGTGAACAAGGGCAAAGGTGCCGGCAGCCCTGGCCTCGTACATGGCCATCTGCATCTGCCCGATGCGTGGAAATGGCGCATCCGCCATTACATCAATGTCGAACAGGTCCCACCGCCGCGCGGCAGCACACTGCGCGTGTCGCGGCACCCGAATGCGCGCTTCAACCTCGGCTGCGGCATCCTGGGCGTGGACGAACACGACGGGGTGTTGCACGTCGCCACGACCAAAGGCGTGTTCCAACTGGACTTCCTGATCTTCTCGACAGGCTTTCGCACGGACTGGACCTCGCGCCCCGAGTTCAGCGCGCTAGCACCGCACATCCGCCAATGGCGTGACCGCTACACGCCGCGCCCAGGCGAAGAAGACGCCGAGCTGAGCGACTCACCGGATCTCGGCCACGCATTCGAATTCCGCGAGAAAACGCCCGGCACGATGCCCGGCCTGTCGCGCGTGCATTGCTTCTGCTACCCGGCATCGCTCACGCACGGCAGCGTGTCCGGCGACATTCCGGCCATCAGCGAAGGGGCAAAGCGCCTGGCGCAAGGCATTGCCGGGCTGCTGTACCACGAAGACATCGAAGACCACTACGCTGCCATCCAGGCGTATGCGGAGCCGGAAATCTTTGGCGACGAATGGACGCCCACCCCGCCGCCCAACGCTGACGTTGAAGCTGCCTCCAGCCAGGAGGCCACGCGATGACAGGTTGGTTAGTACGCCGCATCGGCCAGGCACTGCTGGTCGTGCTGGTGATGACGGTGATCGTGTTCGTCGGCCTGCATGCCATCGGCAACCCGGTCGACATCCTGATCGGCCAGGACGTGGATCAGATCGACCGCGCGCGCATCATCGCCGAGCTGGGTCTGGACAAGCCGCTGTGGCAGCAGTACCTGGCGTTCCTCAACGGCGCGCTGCACGGCAACCTGGGCAAGAGCTTCGTCTACAACGAGCCGGCCATCCAACTGATCCTGCAGCGCTTGCCGGCCACGCTGGAGCTGGCGTTTGCGGCGCTCATCATCGCGGTGGTGATTGGCGTACCACTGGGGCTGTTTGCGGGGCTGTACCCGAACCACCCGGTGTCGCGCCTGCTGATGACGGGCAGCGTGGTCGGTTTCTCGCTACCGACGTTCTGGGTGGGGCTGATGCTGATCATGGCCTTCAGCGTGAGCCTGGGCTGGCTGCCCGCCAGCGGACGCGGCGAAACCGCGCGGCTGTTCGGCATCGAATGGTCGTGGCTCACAGCCGATGGCCTGCGCCACCTGCTGCTGCCGGCGATCAACCTGTCGCTGTTCAAGCTCTCGCTGGTGCTGCGGCTCACGTCTGCCGGCGTGCGCGAGGTGCTGCCGATGGACTTCGTGAAGTTCGCACGTGCCAAGGGGCTCTCCCCGCTGCGCGTGGTGCTGGCGCACGTGCTGCGCAACACGTTGATCCCGCTGGTGACGGTGCTCGGGCTGGAGCTCGGCTCGACGATCGCCTTTGCCGTGGTGACGGAAAGCATCTTTGCGTGGCCCGGCGCGGGCAAGCTGATCCTGGATAGCATCAACTCGCTGGACCGCCCGGTCATCGTGTCGTACCTCATCGTGGTGGTGTGCTTGTTCGTGTCGCTCAACCTGATCGTCGACATCCTGTATCGCCTGCTGGACCCGCGCGTGCGCACAGCGGATAACGCGGAGGCAGCGGCATGAATACGACCTCGCAAACGACCGCGCCGATTCAAACTACAGCGGCTCCGACCCCGCGCAAACAATCGCCATGGCGACGTGTGGCGGCGGATTTTCTCGCTTCCAAGTCAGCCATCTTTGGCCTGGTAGTTGTCGTGGTGCTGATGCTGGCCGCACTGGCCGCACCCTGGATCACCCCGCAGAACCCGTATGACCTGATGCAGCTCGACGTGCTGGACTCGCGCCTGGCACCGGGCTCGCCCAACGGCTTGGGCACGTTCACGTATTGGCTCGGTACAGATGGCCAAGGGCGCGATCTGTACTCCGGCATCCTCTACGGCTTGCGTATCAGCCTGGGCGTGGGCATCGGTTCGGCAGCGGTGGCGGCGGTGATTGGCACGCTGCTCGGGCTGATTGCTGCGTATGCCGGCGGTCGCGTCGACAGCATCATCATGCGCACGGTGGACTTGCTGCTGTCGTTCCCGTCGGTGCTGGTGGCGATGATGATCCTCGCGTATCTGGGCAAGAGCATTACGAACGTGGTGCTGACCCTGGTGCTGCTGGAGTGGGCGTACTACGCGCGCACGGTGCGCGGGCAAGCGCTCGTGGAGCGCCGCCGCGAATACGTGGAGGCCGCGCGCTCGCTCGCCCTGCCCGGCTGGCGCATCGCGCTCAAGCACATCCTGCCGAACTGCCTGCCGCCGCTCATCGTGGTGGGGACGCTGCAGGTGGCGCGCGCCATCACGCTGGAGGCCACCCTCTCCTTCCTTGGCCTGGGCGTACCAATTACCGAGCCGTCTTTGGGCCTGCTGATTGCCAACGGATACCAATACATGTTGTCTGGCCAGTACTGGATCAGCTTCTACCCAGGCATTGCACTGCTGCTGGCGCTCGTCGCCATCAACCTGGTGGGCGACCGCCTGCGCGAAGTGCTGAACCCGAGGACGCAACGATGAGTGCGTCCACAAGCAGCACAACGTTGGAAGTCCGCAACCTGCGCACGCATTTCTTCACGCGTGATGGCGTACTGCCGGCGGTCGATGACGTGTCGTTCTCGCTGGCACGCGGGCGCATTCTGGGGTTGGTAGGCGAATCGGGCTCGGGCAAGTCGGTCACCGGCTTCTCGATCATGGGCCTCGTCGACCCGCCTGGCCGCGTCGTCAGCGGCGAGATCCTTTACCAGGGCCGCGACCTCACCAAGCTGCCTGCACGCGAGCTGCGCAAGCTGCAAGGCAACCGCATCGCCATGGTCTTCCAAGACCCGATGATGACGCTCAATCCCGTGCTGCGCATCGACGCTCAGATGATCGAGGCCGTACGCGCGCACAGCAACATGAGCCACGCGCAGGCCCGCGAACATGCGCGCGACACGCTCGGCCTGATGGGCATTCCGAGCCCGGAAGAACGCCTCCGCGCCTATCCGCACCAACTCTCCGGCGGCATGCGCCAGCGCGTGGCGATTGCCATTGCGATGCTGCATCGACCGGACCTGATCATCGCCGACGAGCCGACCACGGCGCTGGACGTGACCATCCAGGCGCAGATTCTGTCGGAGGTGCAGAAGCTCGCGCGCCAGCACGGCACCGCGCTGATCTGGATCACACACGATCTGTCTGTCGTCGCCGGTCTGGCCGATGAGGTGGCCGTGATGTACGCCGGCCGCATCGTTGAACATGGTCCGGTGGATGCCGTGCTCGATGCCCCACTGCACCCGTACACCATGGGCCTGATCGACAGCCTGCCGAGCGAGAACCGTCGTGGCCAACGCCTGAGGCAGATTCCCGGCATGACGCCGAATCTGCTGTCGCTGCCGGCAGGCTGCGCATTTGCGGCGCGCTGCCCGCGTGCCTCGGAAGCATGCGGCGTGCGACCGGAGATCACGCAACCCAACCCGGGCCGCCTAGTGCGTTGCTTCCACCCTGGCACCTTGCCGGCAGCCACGCGGGAGGTCGCATGAGCACGCCGCTGGTCGAACTCAAACAAATCAGCAAACGCTTCGGCGGTCGCAAAATCGGCCCTGTCGATGCAATGCTGCAGCGCCTTGGGCTGGCGAAGCCGCCCGCCGTGGTGCGCGCTGTGGATGGCATCGACCTGGCGATCCAGCCCGGCGAAGTCGTCGGCCTTGTCGGTGAATCAGGCTGCGGCAAATCCACACTCGGCCGCATTGCCGCCGGGCTGATGCCCCCGTCTGACGGCGAGGTGCGCGTGGACGGCAAAACCATCGAAGCGCTCTCTGCCGATGAAGCCCGCGCAGCCCGCCTGAAGATCCAGATGATCTTCCAGGACCCATACGCCAGCCTCAACCCACGCTTGCGCGTGGAAGAGATCATCGGTGAGGCGGCGCGCGTGCACGGCCTGACCGACCGCGCCAACTTTGCCGATTACGTGGCCGCGCAGATGCAGCGCGCGGGCCTGGACCCCGCCCTGCGCGATCGCTATCCGCACCAGTTCAGCGGCGGCCAGCGGCAGCGCATCGGCATTGCACGCGCGCTGGCAGTGCAGCCGTCGATGCTCGTCTGTGATGAGGCGGTGGCCGCGCTGGATGTCTCTATCCAGGCGCAGATCCTGAACCTGTTCATGGACCTGCGCGAGCAGCTCAATCTGACCTACCTCTTCATCAGCCACGACCTGGGCGTGGTGGAGCACCTGTCAGACCGCGTGGTGATCATGTACCTGGGCCGCGTGGTGGAGTCCGCGCCGACGGAGGAAGTCTTCCGCCGCCCGAACCACCCCTACACGCAGACGCTGCTGGCGGAGATTCCGCGCCTGTCGGCCCGGCACAAGACCTTCACGGCCATCCAGGGCGAGATGCCGAGCCCGTTGCACCCGCCCACCGGCTGTCATTTCCACCCACGCTGTCCGCACGCCATGCCCCGCTGCAAGACCGAAACGCCGACGTTGAAAGGCATTGCGGTCAACCATGTCAGCGCCTGCCATTTGAACAACGCGATTTGAACGATCTTCAATAGCCCAACCAAACAACAACGAAGGGAATAACCGTGAAACGCCTCCTCGCCTCGTCGCTTGCTGTTGCCTTATTTGCTGCCGCCGGTGCGGCGGGTGCACAGACGCTGAACATCGCCTTTGCCGATCCGCTGTCTTCGCTCGACCCGCAACTGAACAACCACGCCGGCGACCGCTCCGTCGACGTGCATTTCTGGGATTTGCTGGTCGAGAACAAGTGGAACAAGCTGCAGCCCGGCCTAGCCGTGTCGTGGAAGACGCTGGACCCGAAAACATGGGAATTCAAGCTGCGCCCCGGTGTGAAGTGGCACGACGGCCAGCCGTTTACGGCGGAGGACGTGATCTTTTCGTACCAGCGCGCGCGCAGCGTGCCGGGTAGCGTGGCGACGTTTGCGGGCTATCTGCGCACGGTGGAATCGGTGACGGCCAAGGACCCGCTCACGCTCATCATCAAGACGAACATCCCGAACCCGGACTTGCCGCTGAACCTCGCTTCCGTGCACATCATCAGCAAGCATGTGGGCGAGAAATCTGCCACCGAGGACTACAACGCCGGCCGCGCCGTGGTGGGCACCGGCCCCTACAAGTTTGTCTCGTACGTGCCGGGCGACCGCGTGGTGATGGCGCGCAACGACAACTACTGGGGCGGCAAGCAGATCTGGGAGAAGGTCAACTACCGCTACATCAACAACGCCGCCGCACGCACGGCCAACCTGCTCTCGGGTGAGGTGGACGTGATCGACAAGGTGTCGGTGGCTGACCTCGCGCGTCTGCGCCAGTCGCCCAACGTGAAGGTGTTCGCCTACCCCGGCCTGCGCGTGATGCTGTTGCAGCCGAGCTTCCGCAAGGGCCCGAACGAATTCGTGACCGGCAACGACGGCAAGCCGCTGGCGACCAATCCGCTGCTGGATGTGCGCGTGCGCCAGGCGCTGTCGCTGGCCATCGACCGCAAGGCCATCGTCGATCGCATCCTGCAAGGCGCTGCCACCGTCGCCAACCAGTGGATGCCCACCGATACGTATGGCTACAACCCAGACGTAAAGAACATCGCCTACGACCCGGCGCAAGCGAAGAAGCTGCTGGCCGATGCCGGCTTCCCGCAGGGCTTCAACCTGACCATGCACGTGCCGAACGACCGCTACCCGCAGGGCCCCGAGACTGCCCAGGCGGTGGCGCAATTCTGGACGCGCATCGGCGTGAAGACCAAGGTGGAAGTGGTGCCCTGGTCGGTCTACTCGGGCCGCGCCAACAAGAATGACTATGCGATGAGCATGCTCGCCTGGGGCAACGGCACGGGCGAAGCGAGCTACGCGCTGGTCAACGTGCTGGCCACCGTCGACACCAAGAAGGGCCTGGGCGCCTCCAACTGGGGCCACTACAGCAACCCGGCAGTCGACAACGCACTGAACGCCTCCACCGAGGAGTTCAACGTCGAGAAGCGCGCGGCCATCCTGCGCCACTCGGTCAAGCTGGTGTCGGACGACGTGGGCGTACTGCCGCTCTATCACTACCAGAACGTGTGGGCAGCAAAGAAGGGCCTGAAGGTGACGCCGATGACGAGTGACCGCACGGCCGCGCAGATGGTCACCAAGGACGGCAAGTAAGCGCGCCATGGCTGCATTCACGCTCAGCGTTACGCCAGCAGACGACCTGATCGACGTATCGCGCCAGATCGTTGTGACAGGGCTGGCGCCCGGCGCTCAGGTCGGCATCGTCTCGCAGACGCGTCGTGGCAATGGCGTGCTGTGGCACAGTCGCGCTGCATTCGTCGCCGATGCGCAGGGCGCGGTCGATCTGACGCGCGACGCGCCCGTCTCGGGTGACTACACCGGCGTGAGCGCGATGGGCCTGATCTGGAGCCAGCGCCCCGATGACGGCAAGGCACGCGAGGTGTTTCCGCCCCTCTCAGCCACGGGATTCGAGCCGCTGATCACCACGCTCACGGCCACAGCGAATGGCGAGTCGGTCCACGCGAGCTTCGTGCAACGGCTGGCGGCGCCAGGCGTGACGCGCCATGACGTTCGCGATGAAGGATTGGTCGGCACGCTGTACCTGCCGGACCCGTACGCGCACCCCGGTCCGCGCCCCGCCGTACTGATCCTCAACGGCTCGGGTGGCGGCATCAACGAGCCACGCGCAGCGCTGTATGCCTCGCACGGCTATGCGGCGTTCGCGCTGGCGTACTTCAAGGCGCCGGGGTTGTCGGACTACATCTCCAATACGCCGCTGGAGTATTTCGAGCGCGCGCTCGCGTGGCTGCGCAAGCGTGTTGTGCCGCTGCATGACTTTGTCGCGGTGAGCGGGCAGTCGCGCGGTGGCGAGCTAGCATTGCTGCTTGGTGCGACACTCCCCGAGGCTGTCTCTGCGGTAATCGGCTACGTGCCAGGCGCCGTCGTGCACAGCGCGCAGAACGCCGCCGACCCCGCCATCGGCCGCGAAGGCCCCACATGGCTCTATCGCGGCCAGCCGCTGCCGCATCTGTGGGAAGGCAATCGTACCGCCACCTGGGCACCGTTCGACGAAGGCCCTGCGCCGCACCGGCATGAGCGCGCCATCCGCACCGCGCTGCAGGATGCCGATGCTGTGGCGCGCGCACGCATCCGCGTGGAACGCACACGCGGGCCGGTGCTGCTGCTCTCTGCCACCGACGATGGCTCGTGGCCCTCCGGCGACTACTCGCGCATGGTCACCGCCAAGCTGGCCGAGGTGCGTCACCCCTACCCCGTGCAGCATTTCGACTACGAAGGCGCGGGCCACGCGATCGTCTTTCCGTACGTACCGACCACACAGCTCGTCTACGCGCACCCGGTGTCGGGCCGCATCAGCACCGGCGGTGGCGAGCCGCGTGCCAACGCCCGCGCCGATGCCCAATCGTGGGCGGCGGTGCGACATTTTCTTGCCAGCGCAGTGGCTGCGCGCGGCGCGTCCGTACCCGATTCTCGGAGCCTTTCATCGATGGATTTCACGCCCGCCCAAGATGTGGTCGACCAGGTTGCCGGCCTGGCCGACGGCAGCGCCACGCATGCGCTGCGCCACGCCCGCGAGAAAGTCGCAACGGCAACGCAAGGCAGCTATGACGCGTTGTTCAACGCCACCCTACCCGGCCTCACGCTGGGCGAACGCCTGCTTGTTGCGCTGTACGTCTGCCGTCTCACGCCCGCGCACGAACTGGCCGAGCACTACCGCACACGCGTGGCCGAAACACCGGTCGATGCCAACGCGCTGCAAGCTGTGGAACACGGCGATGTGGATGCGCTGCCCGACATCCGCCTGCGCGCCATCCTCACGTTCACCCGCACGCTCATTGAGCGCCCCATCGAAGGCGACCGCGACGCACTACTGCGCCTGCCCGCCGCCGGGCTCGCAACGGCCGACGTGGTAACGCTCGCGCAGCTCATCGCGTTCCTGTCGTATCAAACGCGGCTGGTGGCCGGTTTGCGCGCGCTGAATGCACTCAACGGCGCCAACACCTCCACCGCCTCCACGGAGACCGCAGCATGACCGAGATCATCCGCGCCCACGGCTTCACCAATGAATCGCTGGAGTGGAAGGCATGGCTCGATGTGGTCGACCTCGACCGCGCCACGCCGGAGCAGATCGCCGTGCTCGAAGAGAGCCACCCGAAGGCGAAGACGTCGGACTACTACCGCTTTCTCGTCCACCAACCGGAAATCCTGCGGCAGCGCTCCGCTGCGTTCAACGCCATCATGTACGCGCCGGGCGGCTTGTCGCGTGCGGAGCGCGAACTCGCCAGCACGGTGGTATCGCGCGTGAACGGTTGCGTGTATTGCGCGTCCGTCCACGCGCAACGCTTCGAGCAGCTTGCCAAACGTAATGACGTGATCAAGCAGGTCTTTGAAGACCCGCATACCGCAGGCACGAATGCGCGTGAGCGGGCCATCGCCTTGTTCTCTATCGACCTGACACTGCGCCCCGGTGATGTGCGCGCCGAAGACTTGCAACCGCTTAAAGCAGCCGGGCTGACAGATGCGGAGATCCTCGACCTGATCCATGCCGTGGCGATCTTTGCATGGGCAAATCGGTTGATGCTGAACTTGGGAGAGCCGGTGTTTCCGGACGCGGCCTGAGCAATTCACACTCGGCCCCAAAGAGAAAGCCGCAGGCGCCAACCTGCGGCTTTTCTTTTGACGATGCGCGCTACCGAACGGCTATCGCGCGCGGTCGGGCATCGGCGCATACGCGCCATCGGTATAGGAATCGAATTTGCCCGCCTTTGCACCATCTGCATACACATCGAATTTGCCGGCGAGTCCGCCATCGGTGTACGGATTGCGCGCTTCCATGGCGGCGCTGCCATCCGTGTACGCATCCCGCGCGCCAATCGCATGCGCCGCGGTTGCGCCCAACGCAGCGGTGATTGCCGCGGCGAGAATCAACTGTCTCTTGCCCATTTCACACCTCCTTTCCTGCAGGATGGGTTTCCTGCAGCCAACGTTCATACCGACATCCCCCCGTGACCAAACTGGCGCGCTCACTGCGCCGGCCGCACGTTCTGGTTGACCCGGAACAGGTTGCCCGGATCGTATCGAGCCTTGATCGCCGCCAACCTAGCGTAGTTGTCACGGTAGGTGGCCTGCACGCGCTCCTGCCCTTCGTCCATCATGAAGTTCACGTAGGCGCCGCCGGCCGAATACGGATGCAGTGCATCCCAGTAACCCTTGCACCAGTTGGTGATGCGCTCGCGCTGGGCCGGGTCGGGGTCAACGCCAACAATGACCGCCGCCCACTTGGAATCGCGGTAGGCGAACGGCGTCTCCTTGCGTCCCATGCGATGCACGGCGGCATCGATCGGATACAGGTGCATCGTCGAATGCATGGTCGGCAATTGCGAACCATGTGCCACGTGCAGGGCGATGGCCTCGTCCGGCAGGTCGTTGACGAAGTCGGCGCGCCAGTACCACTGCAGGCCGGGCGGGTACAGCCCATCGAAGGCGGTTTGCAGCATCGGATAGGGCATGGTGCCGACGCCGTACAGCGCAGGCTGCTGTGCGCGCACCGGCGCAAACGCGTCTTCCGCCGCTGCGGGGTCGCCTGTGTAGCACCAGACGACGCCGCACATCTTCTGCAGATGCAACGCTGGCGGAAACGGCGGCGCCGGCGGCACGGTCAGGAACGCGAAAAAGCCGTTGAGTTCGGGCGGCGCCTTCGGCAGGAAGTCGCGATACCAGCGCAGCACCTCCGCAGCTTGCTCCAGCGGCCACAGCGTGGGGCCCGCGACCACATGGCTCAGCGCATGCAGACGGAACTCGAATGAGGTGACGACGCCGAAATTGCCGCCGCCACCACGCACTGCCCAGAACAGATCGTCATTGGCGTGCGCGCTGGCTGTGACGAAGCTGCCGTCGGCGAGCACGACATCGACCGACAGCAGATTATCGATCGTCAGGCCAAAGCGCCGCGCGAGATGGCCAATGCCGCCGCCGAGCGTCAACCCGCCGACGCCCGTGGTGCTGATGATGCCGGCCGGCGTTGCCAGACCGAAAGCGTGCGTCGCATGATCGACATCGCCCCAGGTGCAGCCACCTTCGGCACGCACCGTGTGGGCAACAGGATCGACGCGAATGCCGCGCAGGCGGGCCAGATCGATCACCAAGCCGTCGTCGCACACGCCCAGGCCGCCACCGTTGTGGGCACCACCGCGCACCGCCAGCAGCAGGTCGTGATCGCGCGCGAAGTTGACCGATGCCATCACATCAGCCACGTCCGCACACTGCGCGATGAATCGTGGCCGCTTGTCGATCATCGCGTTGTAGACACGCCGGGCCGCATCGTAGGACGGATCGCCGGGCTCGATCAGCGTGCCACGCAATTGGGAGCGGAAAGCTTGTACCGTGGTGTCTTCGATCATGTTCGTCTCCTAAACGGTGATGGAAGTCTAGGAAGCAGGCGTCATCCGTTCCATCCGCTGCCTTGATCATTTTTGTGCGGCACGCGTGCGCACCCCTGATAGTCAATACTGACTATTTGTTTTGCCCGATCTTCGGCCTTCAATGAAACGCAATGGCGGCATGGCCCGTCGACGTTTCTGGAGGGAAGACTCATGCCGCTATTCGTCATCGAACGCCAGTTCGCCGAAGCGTTGGAACTCGAAGCCGCAGGCGTTGCGAACGTGCAGAGGATCAACGCCGATGTTGGCGTGAACTGGGTCTTCTCCTTCCTCTCGGCCGACCGCAAGAAGACCTATTGCCTGTACGAAGCACCGAGTGCCGAAGCCATCCGGCAAGCGGCGCGCCTAGCCAACTTGCCTGCCGATGCAGTGATTGAGGTGACACAAGTGCGCCCGGAGAGCTTTGCCTGACGTGCTATCAACAGGTGCTATCCACCTGCCTTGTCGACATGCGCTGTACTCGCTGCAACCGACTGTGCCGGGCAGACGCGAGATTCTGCGACGGCTGTGGCGCGTTGCTCTCGCCGGAGTCGTCAACACCGGATGATTGCGTCGGCAGCGCCCAGAGTGCTGCGGCCACGACACGCTTTGTCGGCCGCGAGCA
The DNA here is from genome assembly GCA_039592975.1 of Ralstonia sp. GTDB lineage: Bacteria > Pseudomonadota > Gammaproteobacteria > Burkholderiales > Burkholderiaceae > Ralstonia. Next base: position 200,789 of record JBCNQE010000002.1, read on the forward strand.
TGAACTCGAGGTACTGGAGCGCTTGTTGATGCAAGCGCAGGACGGCGCCGGCGGCATTGCGGCACTGGCCGGCGAACCCGGCATCGGCAAAACGCGCACTGCCGAAATCGTCGCCGAACGCGCCGAGCGGCTTGGCATGCGCGTGTTCTGGGGGCGCTGCAACGAAGAACCCGGCGCTCCGCCCTACTGGCCCTGGCAACAATTGGTGCGGAGTTGGATCGCCTCGCACGACGAAGACAGCATCCGCCAAGCGCTTGCCTCCGGAGTCGCCCCGCTCGCGGAGATCGTGCCGGACCTTGCCGACCGGCTGCCTGACCCGGTGCGCGACCGCGCCGTTGCCGCGCCAAGCACGGAAGTCGCCCAGGCGCGCTTCCGGTTGTTCGATGCCGTGAACACCTTCTGGCAGCGCGCGGCGCAACAACGCCCGCTGCTGCTGGTGCTCGACAACGTGCATTGGGCCGATGCGTCGTCGCTGCGGCTGCTCGAATTTCTTGCGCCCGACCTGTGCGGCAGCCGCATTCTGCTGCTCGTGACGTACCGCGACGTCGAGCTGTCAAGGCAGCACCCGCTGTCGGCCACACTGGGTGAGCTGGCACGCCAGCCGCGCTTCGAGCGCTTGCGCCTGGGCGGGCTGACCCATGCCGAAACGGCGCACATGATGCAGTTGGCCGGCGGCGCAACCTTCGCGCCGGCGCTGGTGGATGCGATCCATGCGCAAACGGAAGGCAACCCCTTGTTCGTCGGAGAAATGACGCGTCTGCTGGCGCAGGAAAGCGCAGTGAGTGGCGCGGGCTGCGCGCTGCGCATTCCCGAGGGCATCAAGGAAGTCATCGGGCGTCGCTTGAACCGCTTGTCGGCGCGTGCAAACAAGGTGCTCACCGCAGCCGCCGTCATTGGCCGTGCCTTCGAGTTCCGGCTGCTGACCGCACTCGCAGACGATGTCGACGAAGAGGTTTGCAGCGCGGCCATTGATGAGGCCTTGCAGGCCCGCGTGGTCGAAGCCCTGCGCGAGCCCGGCCGCTATCACTTCGCCCATGCCCTCTTCCGCGAGACGCTTTACGACGAGATCCCCGTGCCCCGGCGCAGCCGGCTTCACCTCAAGCTGGCGCGCGCCATCGAGATGATCCACGGCGACGATCCCGAACCGCATCTGCCCGCGCTGGCCTACCACCACTGGGCGGCGCTGCCCGGCGGAGATGCCGCGCTGGCCGTGGATTACGCGCAGCGCGCAGCGCGGCGGGCCGACCGCCAGTTGGCACACGAGGAATCGGCACGCTACTGCCAGATGGCACTGCAGGCCATGGACGCGGGCAGCGGCATGACGTCACGCGAAATGCGCGACATGCGCTGCAACCTGCTCAATGCGCTTGGCACCGCGCACAGCCGCGCCGGCGACTGGCGCCAGGCCATGCAGACGTTCAAGGAGGCGGCGCGCCTGAGCGTCGAGTACGGCAACACGCGGGAACTAGCCAATGCCGCGCTCGGCTTCGAAACAGCGAGCTGGAGCCCGGGGCTGCCGGGCGGCCCCGCAGCAGAGCTCCTGCGCGAAGCCCTCGCGGCGCAGGGCAGCGGCGACCCTGTGATGAGCGCCCGCCTGCTGAGCGCCCTGGCGCGCGCGCTCATCTTCAGCGGCGAGGAGGAGCAGGCAACCCGCGTGCACGAGCAAGCCATCGCCGTGGCACGCAGGGCCGGCGACCCCGCAACGCTGGCCGACACGCTGGTCGCCACCGTGTCGCTGCGCTGGCAGCAGGAGCACATCGCCGAGCGCCTCGCCGCCTCGGACGAAGCCTACGAGCTGGCCAGGCAGGCCGGCGACCCCATCCTGATGTGCGCAACGCGCGCCTGGCACCTCTTCGATGACTTTGAGCTCGGCGACATGGCGGCCTGGCGCGCGAACCTTGAGGAATACGAGCGCGGCGGGGAGACGCTGCGCCTGCCCTTTGTCCGCTACACCGCCAGCATGTCACGCGCCATGCACGCGCTGTTCGAAGGGCGCTTTGCCGACGCAGAGCGCCTGATCCCGAGCGCTTACGAGATCGCGCGACGCATGCCGGGCATGGATACCGCGGGCGTCTACGGCGTGCAGATGTTCATGCTCCGCCGCGAGCAGGGCCGGCTGCACGAGGTAGCGCCGCTGGTGGAGCATTTCGTTCAGCACACCAGCGCGATGAATATCTGGCAGCCGGGCATCGCCTTGATGCACGTCGAGCTGGGTCAACTGGAGGCGGCGCGCAAGAAGTTCGACGCGCTCGCCAACGACGACTTCCGCGTGATCGCGCGCGATGGCGTCTGGGTGGCCAATCTCACCTACCTGGCCATCGTCTGCCATGCCCTGGACGATGCTGCCCGGGCGCTGACGCTGTACCGACTGCTTGCCCCGTTCAGCGGGCGCAACCTAGTGTTCGGCACCGCCATCGCTTCCTTTGGCGCGGCCGACGCGATACTCGGCGCATTGAGCGCAACGATGGGCGACTGGCCGCAGGCGCAGCAACACTTCGAGGCCGCGCTGACAATGAACGCGCGCCAAGGCGCACGACCGGCGCTCGTGCGCACTCGCCTGGCGTTTGCACAGATGCTTCTGCGCCGTGGCGAGCCAGCCGACCTCGATCGTGCCGATGCCTTGTTGCGCGCGGCCGAAGCAGAGGCAGCATCGCTCGGGATGGCCGGCTTGTCGGCATGCATCGACACCACGCGGGCGTTGGCCAAGGCCACCGCAGTGGAGCATTACCCCGCAGGCCTGAGCCGCCGGGAAGTCCAGGTGCTGCGCCTGGTCGCCCAGGGCAAGGGCAATCGCCAGATTGCCCGTGAGCTGTTCGTCAGCCCGAACACGGTGGCCAATCACGTGAGCAGCATCCTCGGCAAGACACACAGCGCCAACCGGGCAGAGGCAGCGGCATTTGCCATCCGCCATGCGCTGCTGTGAGTTCGATGCCGACCGTCAGACGATCGGCAACTGCCGCACCGGCTTGCCGGTCAACTGCGCCACGGCATGCGCCACTGCCGGCGCAATGGGCGGAACGCCAATCTCGCCCACGCCGGTAGGCTCTGCCGTGCTTGGCACGATATGCGTCTCAATGACAGGCACCTCGGCCATCTTGAGCATCGGGTAGTCCGGGAAGTTCGACTGCACAACCTGCCCGTCCTTGATGTCGATCCGCCCGTACAGCGCCGCCGTCAGGCCAAAGATGACCGCACTCTCGATCTGCTGCGCGACGATGCCCGGGTTGACCACCGTGCCGCAATCCACCGCGCATACCACACGATGCACGCGCGGCTTGCCGTCCTTCATCGACACCTCCACCACTTGCGCCACGACGGAGCCAAAGCTCGGATGCAGCGCAATGCCGCGTGCACGCGGGGCGCCATCGGCCGCCGGTGCCAGCGGTTGGCCCCAGCCGGCCGCCTGCGCTGCCGTGTCGAGCACTTTCAGTTCGCGCGGATGTGCCTTCAGCAGATCCCGCCGCATTGCCAGTGGGTCGAGCTTGGCTGCGGCCGCCACGTCATTGAGGAAGCCCTCCATGAAGAAGCCGTTGTACGAGTGTCCAACGCTGCGCCAAAACCCCACCGGGATCGGCAGATCGACCGCCACATGCGCAATGTGTTCGTGCTCAATTTCGTACGGCAAGTCGAACAGGCCTTCGGCGGTGTAGCGGTCGATACCTGCCGACGGCGCGCCGAACAGGCGGTCCAGCTCACCCGCCAGAATCGATTGCCCTGCGCTGCGCGAAGCAATGGCCGTGATCTTGCCGTTCTCGACCCGCGCCTTGAGGCGGGCGATGGCCTGCGGGCGATAGAAGTCGTGGCGCACGTCCTCTTCGCGCGACCAGATCACCTGCACGGGCTTGCCTTCGGTCTTGGTGGCAATGGTCACGGCCTGGCCGATGAAGTCTGATTCCAACCTGCGCCCGAAACCACCGCCGATGAATGGGATGTCGATACGCACCTTGTCACCGCTCACACCGGCGGCACGTGCGGCCACCAGTTGCGCCAGCGTGGCGACCTGCGTGGGCGCCCACAGGTGCACGCCGTCCTGGGTCACCTGCGCCGTGCAATTGACCGGCTCCATGGTGGCGTGCGCCAGATACGGTGCGGTGTACTCGGCCTCCACGAGGGTCCCGCCATCGGCCTTGTCGAAAGCCTTCAGGCCGTCGCCCATGGACCGATACGTGAAGCCGCCCTTGTCACTGTCGAGCGCACTGACAAGTTGCTGCCGGATACCTGCAGAGTCGAGCGCGGCATGCGGGCCGTTGTCCCACACCGGCTCGACCGCTGCGAGTGCCTGGCGCGCCTGCCAGTAGTGGTCGGCCACGACCGCCACACCGGGCGAGCCTCCCGCAGCGCCGTCGAACGGCACTACATAGCGCACACCTGGCATGCCAAGCGCCGCTTTCGATTGAAACGTCTTCAGCTTGCCGCCAAACACGGGGCACATGACCACGGCGGCATAGAGCATCCCGGGTAGGCGCGTGTCGATGGAGAAACGCGCGCTGCCATCGGTTTTCGAGGCCACATCGTTGCGCGGTGCGGGCTTGCCGATCAGCTTGTACTGCGCAGCCGGCTTGAGGGTGACGTTAGACGGCGCAGAGATCCCGCGTGCGGATTTCGCCATGCCGCCAAACGTTGCCTGCTTGCCACCCGGGCCGATCAGTTGGCCATCACGGATGCTCACGTCTGCAGCCGACACGTTCCATTCGCGCGCCGCAGCTTCCACCAGCGCAGCACGCGCCGTGGCTGCCGCTTCGCGCACCGGCTGCCAACCATCGGCCACGCTGCTGCTGCCACCGGTGATGATCAGACCGATTTCACGCGCGCTCTTGGACATGATCCAGTGCAGTGCGCGTGCCCAGGACTTGTCCTCGCTGTCGGGATGCACCGGTAGCGAGCCGATGCCCATGGCGACGACGTTGCCGTAGATGCGCTCCACCGGCGCGCTTTCGATGCTCACCCGTGCCAGCGGAATATCGAGTTCTTCCGCCGCCAGCATCGACAGCGCAGTGTGAATACCCTGCCCCATCTCCACACGCGGCATGGCGAGCACGACGTTGCCTTCGGGCGTGATCTTGATCCAGCCGTTCAGCGCGATCTCGCCGTTGTGTTCGGGAAAGGCGGTCGCATCGCCCACGCGGCTGCGCGGCGGCATCACGCCCCAGCCCACCACCAAGGCACCGCCAATACCGAGCGCCCCCAGCAAAAAACGGCGACGCCCACGACTCCGTGGCTTACTAGCCTTCGCGTTCATGCCTGCCCCTCCCGCAACGCCTTGGCGGCGCGCTTGATGGCCACGCGCACGCGCGGGTACGTACCGCAGCGGCAGATATTGGTCATGGCGGTGTCGATGTCGGCGTCGCTCGGGTCAGGCACGCGGCTCAGCAAATCAGCGGCGGCCATGAGCATGCCGGATTGGCAGTAGCCACACTGCGGCACCTGCTCGTCAATCCACGCCTGCTGCAATGCGTGCCGTTTGCCCTCGCCACCGGCCAGCCCCTCGATGGTGGTGATGCGCTTGCCGGCCACTGCAGCTACGGGCAGCACGCACGAGCGCACGGCAGCCCCGTCGAGATGGACAGTGCACGCGCCGCACGCCGCCACGCCACAGCCGAACTTGGTACCCGTGAGGTTCAGGTGATCACGCAGCACCCACAGCAGGGGCGTGGCCGGGTCGCAGTCGACGCTGACCGGGCGATGGTTGACGTCCAGATCCATGGGGCGGTGGTCTCCTAGCCGGTTGTGATTTTTTGCCGGCCAAGCGTACGTTCAAACGCCTGGGGGCGGCAATAGTGGTCCGCCTCGACTCGGCAGCGCCCAGAACGCAAAAAGGCCCGAGCACTTGCATGCTCGGGCCTTGGATTCTTGGCGGAGAGAGGGACCGCTCTAAACGTGCCGGGAAGCCGCGCCTGCTATGGCTCCCCCTCTGAGATTATCCCCGTACCCACAAGGCTACCCACAACAGGCTCGGTACTGCAGTGGACGCGCAGGCTAGGTGTAGACAAAGCGCGACCACCCCACAGCCCTACGTGAAGCCACCACGCACTCTGAAGCAACGGCATGAGAGTGCGCCGCGCTACTGGCGGTCATCCAGCAAGGTGGCCCCTCGGTCGCTCCAGCTGACCATCGGCAAATGGTAATCTCGGTAATCCCTCACGCAAATCCGACCGCGAATCATTGTGGGGCAAGGCTTTGCGGGTTATCGAGAAAAGGTAATTTCTGGGTAACCAACAGGTAATGTCATTACCCCTGTTGATAGTCACCTTTCGCCATGAGCGAATCTATAAAAATCAAGGACTTAGGAGGGGATTACCTTTTTGATTACCAAGCATTACCCTCTAGGGGTAATCCGAAAAGTTGTTGTAAATCAAACAGATACGTTGGTTCTTGAGGCAGGATTACGGAAATTACCTTTTTCCGGTCGAAGTTCCACAGGGTTGGCTGAGAATCCGGTTTGGTAGCCACGCGTCCGATTTCCAGCGGACGTCGGCAAGCGCTCTAGAACCACCGACCACACCACGTGGCAGGCTCGACTAGCATTTGCGCGCCGAGCGGGTCATTCCCGTCAATCCTCAGTTGGGACCCGGACCTATCTCAAGGAAGTCCCGCATCTTGTGCCGCAGCAAAATCCTTCGGCCGTCGCAAAAGTGCTGAAATACAAATGACTTAGGCTCGCCTTGGGTAAGCGAGGCAAGGTAATCTTATGCACTGAAGGCGGGACCAAGTGTCTCCGCGCTGGGGGTAAGGGCCTAAGATAAAAAGGGGACTTGAATGAGTGCGATCGCAACTGTAGAGAGAGCAAAAACCGCAATCGAACTTGGCGAAAGTCATTTCAGAGAGTTCAAGAGCGCGTCAGAGGGACGCCCGGGGGAGAAAAAAAAGCGCCCCGCGAAGGAAATCGCCACAGACATAGCGCAGACTCTTGTTGCTTTTGCTAACGCCGATGGCGGCGAGTTGCTTGTCGGAGTTGAGGATAACGGCGATATCACCGGAATACCGAACCTGTCTCCTGCAGAATGGAGCATTCTTGAAGAGGCTCCCAAGGAACGAGTTCACAAAAGCACCCCTCTGCCTTCAGTCAAACGGCAAAAAATACAGATTAACGAAAAGAACATCCTGTATTTTTCAGTCCCAAAAAGTACAGATTTCGTCCATCTTACTTCAGACGGCCGATGTTTGCAGCGACGTGATCTGGAATCCACCCCCGTCTCTGCTGAGATAATTCAATTTGACAGGCAAGAAAAGAATTCACGAGAATACGATCGTCAGTTTGTAGACGGCGTTACGGCCGACGATTTGGACTTGAACCTGGTTCGCATCGTGGCGGATCAAGTTCTTAAGGGCATGTCACCTGAAAAATGCCTTCAGTATCTGGAGCTTGCAGAATACGGCATGTCTCAACTTAGATATAGACGCGCCGCATTACTTCTCTTTGCAAAAGACCCAAATAAATGGCACCCCCGCCTTCAAGTAAGAATATTAAAAGTGGATGGGGATGAGGTAAAAACTGGCGAAGCCTACAACATCGTATCGGATCACATTTCTCAAGGCAATATTCTGAGCCTTGTTGATTCCGCGTGGGAAGCATTGCGCCCACATTTGGTTCAAACCAAATTCGACAAGCACGCGCGCTTTGAACAGAGATCGATTTACCCAGAGCTAGCCTGCAGGGAAGCGGTACTGAACTCAATAGCCCATAGAGATTATTCCGATGAAGGCCGCGGGACCGAAATATATATATTTGATAGCAACCTAGAAATTAGAAACCCCGGGGCGCTGCTCACAACGATCCGCATGGAAGATATTGTGGGGCGAAAAGGAGTGCACCAGTCCCGCAACACATACGTGGCGCGCGTCTTACGTGAGTTGGGATATATGCGTGAATTGGGCGAAGGGATGAGGCGAATTTATGACCTCATGCACAGCAATGAACTCGCCCCACCAAAACTTGCAAGTTCAGCAGATGGATTCAGCATTACCTTAACCAATAAGGCAATGTACTCCCCCAAAGACATGCTTTGGCTAAGTCAGTTCGATGCATTTGATCTAGATCGAAAACAAAAGGCTATTGTGCTAATGGGGCAAGGCGGACGAATTTTTTCGGCTGCTAACGTTTGGGATGCTGTTGGGATCGTTGACACGGAGGACTACCGAAAACTGGTCGACTCTCTTCTAAAGCTGGGAATCCTTCAGAACGACGTCGAGCGCAATGTAGCGAAGCAACTCGCGAGGCGAAAAAAAATACCTTACAAAGAATACCCCCGCTACCGTATTGGCATGCCAGTGGCGCCACGCAAAACCACATCAGACAATGTGGATCCACCCAAGGTTGCGATCAGCTCGACGACGAACGAAGTGGCGGAAACCGAACCCAATCGACTTTATGTTGGAAATATTCCGCGCAACGCCAACAACAAAAAGCTGTTTGAAATATTCTCCGAGTTTGGCGAAATAGTCGACCTTAGAGTCCCGCGCACCAAGACAGTGGCAAAAGGCTTTGCTTTCATCGAGTTTGCGTCAACCGAATCAGCAAACCAGGCGCTAGCAAGATCGACTGAAGAGCCAATCATGTACGAAGACCGGAAGTTGGTTATTAATGTCGCTTTGCAGCGCGCAAATAAAATATAAAGCAAATAGGAAAAGGCAAATGACTGACCAGCAATCGGCTACAATTCAGCGTCAGGTAGGTGAACAACTTCGATCGCACTGTGTGGCGTGCAAGCGCGAAACAAACCACACCGTCGTGTGTTCTGTCCACGAGGAGGAGTTTTTTCCCAGTGATGATGCGCCGCCTGAGTGGTCCGGGGGCATAACGCTAACAACGGACCACCAAATTGTCCGATGCAATGGCTGTAACACTGTGGGATATCGCCGAGTCGTTGAAGATGACAGCGACGGCGAGACTTTCATTTCACAGTTTCCGCCGCCAGGACTTGACGTTGAAACATTGCGCGACAGCTGGCAATTGCCACACGACGTGCGCCGTATCCATTCCGAAACCCTGACGGCCCTGACGCATAGCTGCCCGACGCTCGCCGGTGTCGGTATACGCCTGCTGATCGAAATCGTCTGCAATGAAGAAGGCGTCGAAGGAAGAAATCTAGCGAATCGAATCGATGCTTTGGCTGACAAAGGCATTGTTGCCAAAGCGTCGGCGCAGGTTCTCCACCACCTGCGAGACCTTGGAAATGGTGCTGCTCACGAGGCCAAAGCTTACCCGCTTGATCAACTCATCCTCGGGATGGACATCGTGCAGACAATGCTTAAGAACGTCTACCTGCACCCGCGCCAAGCTTCCGCCTTCGCAAAGAGGTCTGAGAGTGCATGAATCGGCCGCATAAATCCGCATACATCCAGGCGGTACCGATCGTCCGGGCGTGCCTTGCTGTAGGTCACTTCGCAGCATGTATGCGCCTGCATAAAAACCCATTAATGAAGCGCCCGGGTGAGGCGGGGTCCCAACCGCGCGCGCCGGGCGTTGAAGCCCGCGCGGGCACCCTCCTCCACCCTGCGGGAAAGGCGTCTCAGGCCGCCCAAGCGGGCCGTTGAGGGACGATCTACGGCCGGACCGCCCCGAGCGACAACGCGTGCGGAAAGCGCTCAGAGGGTCGCAGGTGCCGTCTGAGCCACGTCTGCAATGTCTGCGTTGACGGAACTCTCGGCGCCTTCGATACTGTATGTATATACAGTATTCGCACCATGCCTTACCCCCTCCGAATCCAATACCCAGCGCTCTCGCGGGAGCAGCTCCGCCGGATCAGCGACCGATACGGCGCAGATCCTGTCGTGCATCGGCTGCTGATCGAAGTGCGCGCGCTCAAGGTCATCGTCCGCCGCGCGTACCAGGTAGCGGAAGCAGCGGGGCCAGGCCATCGAACCGACGAGTTCGGAATTGCAACCGCAGCGCTACACCTCGAACTCGAGGCCGAAACATGGTTCCAGGAAGAGCTTGTTGCGCGACAGGCCTACCGCGACCGCCTCGCCGCCGGCGATGTGTCGCAGCACAAAGAGCGCGCATTGCGGCGCGCGCGCAAACCGTGACGGTGTGCCGATGCCGAAACCAATTCGTGAGCGATTTGCGTCACTGTCGCTCGGTGAGCTCCATCAGCTTTCCCAAGAGCATCGTGACAACGAGACCGTGACGCGGCTGCTATGGGAGATCCGCGCTCTCCACGACGTTGTCTACCTCGCCTGGCGCGTGGAAGCCGAACAGCATTTCGTCTACCCTGACAACCCGCTCGGCGCTGCACTCTTTGAACTGCGTAGGTCGCTGCAACAGGAGGAGTGGCTGCCCGAGATGATTACGAAAATCAAAGGGCGAAGACCATCTAGCGACGAATGGTGAACAGCCGCCCGGCGTATGATGAGCCAGCCCATCCGGGAGGCCCGCGCCCATGTGCTACTCCGCCCAAATCGAAGCCGACTATCGGCGGTTCGTCCACGAGTACGGCGCCATCATGTCGCTGGACGAATTCACGCGGATGGTGGTCGCGTACTTCGACAATCCGAAGATGCGTGTCCCCAAGGCCATGACCGCGCCCTTCCTCGAATCGCCCGAAACCGATGAGGAACGCAAGATTGCCGAAGTGATACGTGCCCGCATGGCGGCCGACGAGCTCGAGCTGCTGCAGGAACTGACGAAGCAAACGGAACGCCTGGAAAAAGCCCAGCAAGCCCTTGCAGTGAAGGCGACCAAGAAGGCCTCAGAAGACGCGCGGATCGCCACCAACAAGATCGCGTCGATCAAAGGCAAGCTGGAAGAGCTGAACAGCAAGGAAATCACGCCGCGCGACTCGCGCATCTTTCCCGGCTGGTATGCACCCGTGATGGTGATGGAGAATGGCCGGCGCGTCGTCAAACCAATGCGCTACCAGTGCCGCCCGGCCGGCAAGCCCGCCTTCTACGACATGCAGTTTCCGCGCACCTACAACGCCCGGCGAGACAACCTGCGCGGCTTCTGGAAAGGTCAGTACGGCCACACGCACGGCTTGATCCTGGTCGACGCGTTCTATGAGAACGTGACGCGGCCAGACGGCAAGAACATCGTGCTGGAGTTCCGACCGGATCCACCGCAAACCATGCTTGTCGCTTGCGTGTGGTCGCACTGGCGCGCGACAAAGCCGGGCGAGGAGGACCTCCTGTCGTTTGCGATCATCACTGAAGATCCGCCGCCGGAGATTCTGGAGGCTGGGCACGACCGCTGCCCCATCCCTATCAAGCCAGAGAACATCGACGCTTGGCTGAATCCCGACCCGAGAACCTTGGACGCCTGCGACGCGATTTTGGACGACAAGCTGCCTGTGTACTACACCCACACCACTGCACAGTGAAACCGCCACCCGCCAGCGGGAAATTCATATCAGATGAAAATTAAAAGAAACGCAACAGCGCCCGCCACCTGAATTTTTTAAAGACGCCCATTGATATAATTCCAGCAGTTTCCAAGGTATTTTTATATTTACCGCCAATTATTAACTGGAATTAATAAATGTCGCGCTCTGGTGTTTTAGTCGGAGACCCAACAACGACTGGCGGAACCGTCCTCACGGGCGACCCTTTCATGACGGTCGACGGTCGAGCCGTTGCACGCTGGGGCGACACAGCAAGCTGCCGTGCGTGCAAGTCCGTAGGGAAAATCACGGGCCACGCCTTTCCCATTCAAAAGGTCAACGGCCGCGCCATCGCCCGGCATGGGGATATTGTTTTGTGCCAGTGCCCCAAGAAACCAACGGTCATCGGCACAAGCGGGCCAACTTGGACAATCGCTGACGATGTTGGCGGCCAGCAGCCCGGTAGCCTTGCCCCGTCAACGCACACACCGGCCGGATCGCCCATATTTGATCAGCACGCGCACGTCATCGACCAACTCTCCGGGGAACCACTGGCAGGCGCCCGGTACCGCCTGGAGTGGTCCGGCGGGTCTGTCGAAGGCGTGACCAGTGCGACGGGGCACACCGAGCGCATCAGCGCTGAGCAGGCCGAGACGGCGGTCATCCACATCCTTTCCGACAACGAATGAGCCCAGTCCACTCAGCCGATCTCCTACTCACACCTGCAGAGGATCGTGAGCCAATCAAAGTCATCGTGCTCCGGCCAAGAGGTACCCTGTACTGGGGCGGTGCGGGCTTGGATGGCGCATACCTTGTACCTCAGATCAATGCGTTCAAAGCAGCGGGCATCCAGCACTGCTTCGTCGGCCTAACGAATTCTGGAACTGCAAAACATCCAGGCATTCCCGGGACGTTCATCGACGCAATCCGTTCGGGACTGGTTGTGCGTTACCGGGACGACGATCAGTGGACCATCTCCAGCGGCATGACCGGCGAGGCCAAGCAGTTCAACCTGATCGGCTACAGCTACGGCTCTCTGCTGGCGGCTCAAACGGCGTGGAGCTACGCTCGAAACGGCCACACGATCGACCATCTTGTCCTTGTCGGGTCACCCATTGATGGGGACTTCCTGAAAGACTTGAAGGGCCACAGAAACATTGGCAAGGTCACTGTCATTGATCTGACGGACCACGGCGATCCGATCTACGCCGGCATGAGTGAGCTGGAATTGCTTTCCAGCGCTCCCCGACTGGCGAAGCAGTTCGCCGGAGGCAAAGGCGAAGGGCACTTCTATTATGCTCACGTTGTGAAAGACAGCCCCGAAAGGTGGGCCAGCCTTGCCAAAAGAATCGCCGCAGAAGGACTGAAATGAAATCACGCGCCATTTGGTGCATGGATGCCCTGGCCGGCTTGCAGATCGTCTGCGGCTTGGCCTTGCTCGTCTACGTGCTCTTTTTCGCAAACATCACGCTCGACGAAGTGCGTATGGGCAAGATCGCCGTGGCCGGCGGCAGTGCGGCGCTAGTCGCGATCCTGGCGCTGGTGATCCAATTGCCGTTGCTGGTCTTCGCTTTGCTCAAGCGGCGGGACACTCGTTGGCGAGTCCTCGCGTCCATGCTCATCGGAGTTGCGGTGTTCGTCGGGCTGTTTGAAGCCGCCGATTCGTGGGTGGTTCGGAAACTCCCCTACTTGCACACCATTCCCCTTCCCTCCGATGCCAGCGAGCAGTAGTAGTAGCGCGGTCCACCGTACTTTCTTCCCGTGTCGAGCAAAACTCTGAGGCGCTTATGAGTGACAGTGTTGATTGGATTGTGGATCTCGATGCTTCCCCCAGCGAAGCGGAGCATCTCTCCAACAAGGTTCGCGAATGGCTCATTGAGCGCGGCATCATCGCGGCGCAGGTCAGTGCGGTTCCGGCCTACAGCGGCCGCCCACTGTTGATGCGCGGGCCTCGTGCAGGGGAATGGGATAGCGGCCCTGTCGAATGGTTGCCTGCTCTGTGCGGCCTTGAGGTCGTGAAAGAGCGCACGGTGTTCCACGCGGGTGACAACGGCATCCAAGCGCTCGAGTGCCCAGCCTGCGGCCACCAACATGACGCCGACACCGCTCCATGGAGCGACGCGGTGGGGGCGTGGTTTGATGAGGAGCAAGAGCACAGCCTCCAGTGCCCAACATGTGAACAACGGCACAGCATCGTGGACTGGCGCTTTCTGGAATGTGAATGGGGCTTTGGCCACCTCGGATTCGGCTTCTGGAACTGGCCAATCAGTGGCCGCCTAGTCGATGAGCTCGCGTACCTGCTCGGACACCGTTGCCGGCTTGTCCATGAGCACGTTTGACACACGGCGCATGAGGTCGCGCCAGCGTGGGTCGCCTGGGTCGACCAGAACCTTCTGGCGCGCTACGCCGCTCTCTAGACGCGGCGGTATGTGCCGAGCGGTCGACAAGCGCCCAGAACCGCTACGTGACCGAGATCAAATGCCGGCGCGGCTCCTCAGCAATGTACGTTCCAGGCTTCTGGACTTCGGCGAGGCAGCCTTCTAATGTAGAAAGCGCTGCAGCAAGACAGCACAAAAACAGACGGGCGGGAGTCCACTACGGGGACTCAAATGGAACTCATCGTTGCAGCAAAGACAGGCCACATCGTGGTTCGCACCGAGCGTCGAAGCAACTGCAGATGGGCAAGTGAATTTCAATTTGTGCCAAAGCACGGCGCGCCATCGGACTGGCAATCGGCATGCGCTTCCGAGGGTTTCGTCTCAGAAGGCATGGCGTTAAGCGCCGCCATCTTGCTGGGGAAGCAAGCCGCCGAGGAAGTGGCCGAGGCGCGATAGGGCGAGCTGGGGGACTAAGACGACGCGGACAGCGAGTATGGAGCAAACCGCACCACTTCCTCCCCCACCCACTCGTTAATCGCTAACAGCCGGTCCTGCAACGGCTTGACTTCGTTGCGGGCAAATACCATCGCGGCTTTCTCCACATCCCCAAAGCCGCCCGTGTTCGACGGAATAATCCCCATGAGCTGAGGCGGCACGCGGTGCGCGGCGAGCTGGTCATCGCGGGTCACGTTCTTGATGTTCCAGAACTCGTCTTTCGCTGCCACCTCCGACACCGGCAAGAGTTGAATCCCATCCTTCTTGCCGTTGGGCGCGTACATGAACAGGTTGCGGAAATTGCCCGGCCCTTTCGCGCTCTTCATCGCTTCGCGCAGCTTGTTCACGTCGTCCTGACTGTGCGCCGCGTCGGTCATATACAGGATGAAGCCCGCGTGCGATCCGTTCTTGTAATACCGCCGGCGGAACAGCGTGGCCGATTCGTTCAGCCACGTAGCGTTCAGCGCTGAGAGGTATTCCGGCAAACCGTACACCTCCTGGTTGATGTCAGGTTCCTGCAGGTGAAAGATCGTGCCGGGCGCGAACTCATGCGGCTGCTGCCAACTCTGCACGAAGTAGTAGGTCGAGAGGTCCAGGCCTCGCCGCATGTACTTGGCCAACGCCGGCTGCAGCCCTGTGCTGGTGCCGGCCCGGCTGATGCGGTTCTCCAGGTACGCATTGCCGAACACCTGCCAGTCGAGCACGAACCGTTCAAAGGCCTGGCGCGACAGCAACCGGTGCGGAACAAAGGTGCTCACCAGGATGTTGCGCTTCACGTAGATGGCAGAGCTGTGGTGCGCGGCCGCGCGGAACGAGCGCGCCAGGCCATCGAGCGGCATGGGTGGCTCGAACCACTTACCCGCCCGCATGCATTCCACATAGTCCAGCAGTTCACGCCGGTCCAGCACCTCGACCGGGTCGCCAAATGAAAACGCCTCTGCCTGCGGCGCACGGTCGGCATGTCGCGCTTGCGACGCACGTGCCTTGTTGCTACGCACGTGCGCAGTGTTCGCGCCGGCGCCGCGGCGACTCTTGTTTCGGCTCATGAGAACTCCAGAATGCTTGAATTGGTTGAGGTGGCGCCTTCGAGTGGTTCGTGCGAAAGCGCATGCATGCAGGCCCACGCCATGTCGGCGTGGCTGGTCTCTTCCGATCGGCCGGCCTGGTAGGTGACGCGGCCACCGGAAGCGGTGACGGTTTTCTTGATGGACATGAAGGACGCGGCAAAGTCGGTCCAGCCGGCGTCGAACTCCAGGCGGCCTTTGCTGATAACGTCGAAAGCCTTCAGCACCAGGCGCGTCTTCACCTCCACCGAGTAGGTGTAGCCGCGCGCGTCTGGCCGCGACTTGGTGACGAGCTGGTACACCGCATCCCCGATGCCGGTGCGATCAATGCCGATGAAGGCGACGTTGTAGCGCTCGCACACCCGCAGGATGGCGGTGGCCTGCTCTTCGTAGTCGATGCCCCGGAACTGGTGGCGCTCCAGGACGCGGAACTTGCCGCCAGCGACTGAAGGCGGCGCGACCACCACCAGCGCAGCGCTGTCGCCTCCCCCGCCGTTCGGGTCGTAGCCGACCCACACCTCGCGTGCGCCGAATGGACGCGGCGCGAATGGCCGGAAGTCTGACCACACCTCCCAGCTGTCGACCATGCCGCGCATGAGCATCGAGAGCGGGAACACAGACGCGGTGTCGTCCACAAACTCGCACATGAGCAAGTTGGCGTAGTCCAGGTCGCTGTACTCGCGCAGCAGTTGGTCGAGGTCGAACAGGTTGCAGCCGCCGCGTAGCGCGTCCTCCACCGTCACGATCTGCCGCCACTGGCCGTCAGCGCAGCGCATGCCATCGCGCAGCGCGGCGTGGCTCACGTCGATCTTGAGCTGCTTGTCCTTCGGCTTGCCGCGATTGAACAGCGTGCCCGACCAGAACGGATAGGCCTCGTGCGCCAGGCTGGAAGGCGTCGAGAAATACGTCTGCCGCCAATGCTTGTGGATCGCCATGCCGGAGGCGACCTTACGTAGCTCCTGGAAGCGCGGCACCCAGAAGTACTCGTCGAAATACAGGTTGCCGTGATAGCTCTGCGCGGTGCGCGCGTTCGTGCCCAGGAAGTACAGCGTGGCGCCATTCGGCAGCACCATCGGATCGCCCTTCAGCTCCACGCCGGCGGCGTCTTTGGCGAACTGCACCATGTACTGCTTGAACACATGCGCCTGTGCCTTGCTAGCCGATAGGAAGATCTGGTTGCGGCCCGTGGTCAGCGCATCAATGAAGGCCTCGCGTGCGAAGTACCAGGTGGCGCCGATCTGCCGCGACTTCAGGATATTGCGGATCCGCTCTGCCTGGCCGGCGCGGTGCCACACCTCCTGATAGCCGAACAATGAGTCGCGGAAGGCCTCGACGAGCTGCTTATGCTCCTCCGGGCTGACGGCATTGCGCTCGGCCTTCTTGCGCGGCCCCGCGTTGCGATTCGCCACCTTCGGGTTGAGGTCGGTCTCGTTGCCGCCGTCGCGGTAACGCTCACGCCGCGCCACGCTGTTGAGCTGGCGATTCAGCAGGTCGATCTCTTTGAAGTCGCGCCCTTCCTTCTGCTCTTTCGCCACCAGGCGCATCAAGCGCTCTTCGATCGTCAGCGCAACGCGCTCATCGGGCGTCGTATCCGCCCACCCGTCGCGCCGCTTCCAACTGTGGATCGTCACCGCTTTGACGCCGAGCATCTCAGCGATGCGCGCCACGCGATAGCCCTGCCAATACAGGGTGCGTCCGATGCGTCGCGGGTCCTTTTCTGGGTCGATCGTGAGGGAGGCAATAGGCGGCAGCGTAGTCATGCCGCAACGCTACCGGCCGCGCGCGCGCGTGCCACGCGGTGCCTGTTGTGGCGCGGGTTTCCACAACATCAACGCGTTGTCCGCGCGAGTCTCACCGCAGAAGATGGCACCACCACCGAAGCACCGGGACACCGACCACAGAGGACACCATGCCCACCAAGTTTTTCCGCATTGCCACCGAAGGCGCGACAAGCGACGGCCGCGTGATCGACCGCGAAACGCTGGTCCAGATGGCGAAGAGCTACGACCCGAAGGTCTACACCGCGCGCGTCAACCTGGAACACATCCGTGGCTATGACCCGGCCGGCCCGTTCAAGGCATACGGCGACGTGGTCGCGCTGAAGACCGAGGAGGTGGACGGCAAGCTTGGCTTGTTCGCGCAGATCGACCCGACCGACGAGCTGGTGGCCATGACGAAGGCGCGTCAGAAAATCTTCTCGTCGATGGAAGTGCAGCCGAGCTTTGCAGACACCGGCGAGGCCTACCTGGTCGGCCTGGCCGTGACGGACAACCCGGCGAGCCTGGGCTGCGACGTGCTGAAGTTCAACGCGCAGGCCTCGGTCAATCCACTGGCCGCACGCAAGCTGGATCCGGGCAACCTCTTCACGGAAGTGGTGCCCGTGGAAGTCGACCTATCGCAGTCGGTAGGCACCGAGCCACAGCCCGTGCCCGCGCGCTTTGCCGAGAGCATCAAGGCGCTGTTCTCCAGGCAACGCAAGGCAGACGACAACACCGAAGCGCGCTTTGCTGACGCCCAGGAAGCGATTCAGACCGTCGCAACGCAACTGCAAACCATGGGCGAGCAAGTCGTCACCGGCTTCAAGAGCATCAACGACCAGCTCGCCGCACTCAAGACGCAGGGCGACCAGCGCGACCAAGCCTTCAACACCTTGAAGGGCGGCTTGGAGAGCACGCAGGCCTTCACCTCGCGCCCGCCCGCCACCGGCGGCGACAGTGCGGCCGCGATCAAGACCGACTGCTGACCCGGCCACCGGACCCAGCACCACCACACGACCACACACCGGAGTCATCACATGCGTAACAACACCCGCCGCCTCTTCGACGCCTATACGGCCGAGGTTGCAAAACTCAACGGCGTCGACCGCGTCGACGTGAAGTTCTCCGTCGAGCCAACCGTGCAACAGCGCCTGGAAGACAAGATTCAGGAATCGAGCGAATTCCTGCAGAAGATCAACATCCACGGCGTGACCGAGCAGGAGGGCGAGAAAGTCGGCCTGGGTGTCTCGGGTCCGGTCGCAAGCACGACTGATACGACCAAGCAGGACCGCCAGACCTCGGACATCTCCACGCTGGACAATGGCCGCTACCGCTGCGAGCAGACCAACTCGGACACCCACATCACCTACACGAAGCTGGACGCCTGGGCGAAGTTCCCGGACTTCCAGACGAGGATCCGCGACGCCATCATCCGGCGCCAGGCGTTGGACCGCATCATGATCGGCTTCCACGGTGTAAAGCGCGCAGCGACTTCCGACCGCGCCGCGAATCCGATGCTGCAGGACGTCAACAAGGGGTGGCTGCAGGAAATGCGCGAGCAGGCGCCGCAGCGCGTCATGAAGGATGGCAAGACCGCCGGGAAGATCCTTGTCGGCGGGGCCGGTAGTGACTATGTCAACCTGGACGCGCTGGTCTTCGACGTGACGAACCACATGATTGACCCGTGGTACGCCGAGGACCCGGATCTAGTCGTCGTGTGCGGCCGGCAGTTGTTGGCCGACAAGTACTTCCCCATCATCAACCAGACGAACCGGCCAAGCGACGCAATGGCCGTCGACATGATCGTCAGCCAAAAGCGCATCGGCAACCTGCCGGCGGTGCGCGTGCCCTACTTTCCGGCCAATGGCCTGCTGGTGACGCGCCTGGACAACCTCTCGATCTACTTCCAGGAAGGCAGCCGCCGTCGCACGATCGTGGACAACGCCAAACGCGATCGCATCGAGAACTACGAGTCGAGCAACGACGACTACGTACTGGAAGACCTGGGTTGCGCCGCGCTGGTCGAGAACATCACGGTGACCGCGTAATGAGCAGCCCGGCCCGCAATCATTTTTTGCGGGCCTCCGCCGCCCTCGCGGCGCAGGCCCAGCAGGATGCGAACCCGCTGCGACACGCAACGGGCTACGAACTCATGCTCGCACAGCTCGGCGAGCACAAGCGCGCGCTCAAGCAGGTGCAGTCGGTCGAGCGCAAGGCGGAGGCCAAACGCAAGATGCTGCCCGAGTACGCCGCCTGGGTGGCCGGCGTGCTGGAAGCGGACAGCGGCGCGCAGGACGAAGTCTTCATGACGGTGATGGTTTGGCACATCGACGCCGGCGACTTCGCTGCAGCCCTGTCGATGGCCGCCTATGCCATCCGCCACAAGCTTTCCATGCCCGACCAGTACCAACGGACGACCGCGTGCCTCATCGCGGAAGAGTTCGCCAACATGGTGCTCAAATCGCCCGAAGCAATTCGACCGGAGCACGCCAGCGCCCTGGTGGAGCTGGAAGCCCTGGTGAGCGATGAAGACATGCCCGATGAGGTGCGCGCAAAGCTGCACAAGGCCCTCGGCTACGCGATCAGCCAGGCCGGCACCGGCATGGACGCGGCCACCTTCCGCGAGCTGCAGACGCAGGCGCTTATGCACCTGCGCCGCGCCCTGGAGCTGCACGACAAATCCGGCGTAAAAAAAGACATCGAGCGCATCGAGCGCGAGATCAAGAACGCAGCACCGCCCGGCGCCCAGGCGGGCGACGGGAAGCGCTGACACCGAGCGTGACCCCGCGCATCAGGCGGCACGGGGCAGCCTTCCGGCGTGCCGCGAAGCCTCGCCCCGTCCACCGCCTCCCAGCCTACTGAACCCATGTCTTCTTTCATTGCAGCCGCACCCGTACCCGCGCCGGCACAGCCAGGCGGCGCCCCTGTCGTCAACGACGGCTTCTTCCCCGATATCGACGTCGACCAGGCGTACGCAGCCATGCGCCTGGACGGTACCGTCACGCCGCAACGCCTGCGGGCCTCGCTGGTGGAGGCCGTCATCTCGGTCAATGCCGAGCTGGAGGCCTGGAAGACGGCGCAGGTGGCCTTCGGCCGGTCGACCCTGGCCGATGTGCCCGCGCCGAAGATCGACGGCAAGAGCGCTCACCTGCACCGCTACCACCGCGCAGTGCACTGCATGGCGGCCGCCTGGCTAATCGAGCGGTACCGAACCATCGACGCCACCGCCGCCGGCGACCGCAAAGCCGACGCGGAAAACCTGGGCGTTGACGACCTGCGCCGCGATGCACGCTGGGCCATCAGTGACCTGATGGGCGTCGCTCGCACAACCGTGGAGCTCATCTGATGCGCGTACGGGCCATCCAGGGCGACACCGTGGACGCCATCTGCCTGCGGGTCTATGGCCGCACGGCAGGCGTCACCGAGGCCGTTCTGCTGGCCAACCCGGGCATTGCCGATCTGGGGCCGATCCTGCCGCACGGCACCGAGCTCGACATGCCCGACATATCCCCGCAGCCGGCCGTCGCGATGGTCCAGCTCTGGGACTGACCCAAGGAACCCATATGGCTGAACCCATTTCCACCAGCACCACCGCCACGCTCGCTGTCACGAGTGTTGGCGCGCTGTCCATTTTTCTGCCAGGCGTGGACCCCGGCGCCGTGCTGGGCGCCTTCGCCGGCGCGGCTGTGTTCGTACTGAACAGCGGCGAACTCGGCACCGTCAGGAAGCTGGGCTTCCTGGTTGCCTCCATCGTGGCCGGCCTACTGTCTGCACCGCTGGCTGCGGCGCTGATCGCCAAGGCCCTGCCCACCAACACCGAGGTCAGCCAAGCCGTGGGCGCGCTGGTCGCCTCTGCTGTCGTGGTGAAGCTGCTGTTGGCACTCATCCGCCTGGCCGACAACGGCGACCGCCTGGGCGCGATCTTCAAGGGCATGCCGGGCAGCAGCGACAAGGGAGGCAACCAACCATGAAAGCCCTGTTCTTCGTTCAAGCGCTGCTGTGCGCGCTCATTGCCCTGCGGCTGCTGCTGTTCAAGCGCGACGGCGCCGCGCATCGTCCGTGGGCTGCGCGCCTGGCTTACGGCCTGGTGGTGCTGACCGGCGCCGTCACGATCGGCGTGCTGTTCGGCCGCTACGACTGGGCCTTGGCCGCACAGAACGGCATCACCGCCGTGCTGTGTGTCGCCGTCTTCGCCGTACGCGGTAACGTGGTCGAGCTCTTCCGCATGGGCGGAGCCGACCAGTCCTGGTTTGTTCGTTTCCTTCGGAGGTCTACGTGAGCATCCTGCGTGAAGGCATGATCGGGGCGGAGGTGCACGAGCTGCAACGGCTGCTGATCGCCGCCGGCTTCAACGCCCCTGATTCGTGCGTCTACTGCCCCGACACCGCTGCAGCCGTGCGCGCCGTGCAAAAGCGCTACGGCCTGGTGGTCGATGGTATCGCCGGCCCCAAGACGCTGGCCGCGCTGCAGGCCGGTTTGCGCAGCCCGCGCCATTTGACGGCGGCAGACCTGCAGGCAGCGGCGGACACCCTCAACGTGCCGCTTGCCGCAGTCCGTGCCGTCAATGAAGTGGAAAGCCTGGGTAGCGGCTTCCTGGCTGATGGCCGGCCGGTGATCTTGTTTGAGCGTCACGTGATGTACGACCAGCTCAAGAAAGCCGGCAAGGATGCCGACGCGCTGGCACTCCAGTTTCCGAACGTGGTGAACAAGCTGCGCGGCGGCTACGTTGGCAAGGCCGGCGAGTACATGCGCCTGACCCAGGCTACCCAGATTGACGAAACCTGCGCCCTTTCCTCCGCGAGCTGGGGCCTGTTTCAGATCATGGGCTACCACGCGCGGCGCCTTGAATATCGCGACGTGCAGGAGTTCGTCACGGCCATGCGGACCAGCGAGGCCGCGCAGCTCGAGGCATTCGTGCGCTTCATCGCTGCGGATCCGGCGCTGCAGAAGGCGCTCGCCGGCAGGAAGTGGGCGGCATTTTCAGCCGGCTACAACGGCCCGGCCTACAAGACCAACCTGCACGACGTAAAGATGGAGCGGGCATTCGAGCGCTACCAGGCGGAAGAACAGGTGGCCGCATGAACCGGGCCGTCGCCATCGTCGTGCTGCTGGCAGCCTCCGCAGGCCTCGCCTGGTGGGCCACCGACAGCTACAACGCCGCCGTCGACCGAGCAGACAAAGCCGAGGCCACCGGCGGCCAGTTGCGCACGCAGCTCAACAACGCCCAGGGCGCCACAGTCACCGTCACGCACTACGTGGACCGTGAGCGCGTTATCCGCCTCAAAGGCGACACGATCATCAAGGAGGTGCCCCGCTATGTCCCCGCTCAAGCTGACGCTGCCTGCGTCGTTCCTCGCGGCTTTGTGCGCCTGCACGACGCCGCAGCCGCCGGCACAGTGCCAGATCCAGATACCGGAGATGCTGATGCGACCGCCTCGGGCATTGCGCTCTCTGCCGTCGCCAGCACGGTCGCCGGCAACTACACCGACAGCCATGCCAACAGCGAGCAGTTGAGCACGCTGCAGCAGGTGTTGCGCGACCAGGGCGTGGCGATCATTGGCGAGGGCGCTGCGCGATGATGAAGGCCACCAGCCTGCGCGAGGCGTTGACGGCGGCCGTGCCCTATCTGGCGGGACACCCTGACGCGCTGCACGTGTTTGTGGATGAGGGCCGTGTGGTCGGCACCGGCGCGCGCTCCCTCGGCTTCGAGTACCAGTACACGCTCACGCTGATCGTGACCGACTACCCGCACAGCTCGGACACGATCGTCGTGCCCACCTTGGCCTGGATGAGGACCAACCAGCCCGACGCCTTCAGCAACCCGGACAAGCGGCTGGACGCCTTCAAGTTCGAGGCGGAGATCCTCAACCATGAAACGGTCGATATCTCCATCAAGCTGCAGCTCACGGAGCGGGTGACGGTGACGGTGGCCGGCCACGGCTACCAGGTGGAGCACCACCCCGAGCCGATCAACGAAGAGGACGATCCGGCGACCTGGAGGCCAGCGTGAGCGGCCTGCACGAGCTCGACGCCTACCTGGCCGGCTTGCTCGCCAAACTGGAAGCGCCGCAGCGCCGGGCGCTGGCGCGGGCGGTTGCCGTGGAACTGCGCCGCCGGCAGTCAACGCGCATTGCCGCGCAGCGTAACCCGGACGGCACGCCATACGAGGCGCGCAAGCCGCAGCTCCGACACAAGCGTGGCGGCATCCGCCGCAAGATGTTCACGCGGCTGCGGATGGCGCGTTACATGCGCATCGAGGCGGATCCCAACACTGCCGTTGTCACTTTCGCCAGCGCCGCGCTGCGCATAGCGACCGTCCACCATTTCGGTCTGCGCGATCGCGTCAATAAGAACGGGCTGACAGCAAGGTATCCCGCTCGCGAACTGCTCGGCGTTGATGACGGCGATGTTGGGCATCTCACTGACCTAGTCCTGCTGCATGTGACGAAATAGCAGGTTGCGTTTGTTCCACGGGGACGCAAGGCGAACCTTGTTTGGGTGCAACAGGCAAAGTCCTGTTATGCGACCTGCGAATCATCTGCATCATCAAGTAGCCAATTGACCAATACCAGCCGCACCGTCGACCACAGCGCCTTCTCGTCATACCACTGCCGCACCGCAGTAGGCGTCATACCTCCACCCCAAGAATAGATGTCCGAGTGCAGCAGTTTCCCTCCGTGGGAAAGGGCCGACCGCAACGCGTACAACTGTCGCCGCTGCGTATTGCTCGCGGCCGGGTCTGGAGCATACCGCTCCACGAACGTCGTGAATCGCTTGGTTGGTCCATCACCAACAGACCTTTTACATGTCTCGCAACTTGGCCCAGGCTGGGCGGGAGGAAGCAGCGCTTCGACAGCGCACACGAGCGCAGTGAACGATCCCGAACGCGAAAGGTTTGCGACCCGTCGCGCGTACTGGAACCAATAAGCTGCACGCATGAATTTGTCTTTCCGTTCGCGGGGAGCGCCGAAGTATGCGTCAAGACATGCATCGAAACTGTCTGGAAGGTCTAGTTTTGATCCTACCAAAACACCGTAGCGGTTGTAGTAGGTGGCTGCGGGAACCGTTGCCATCGGCCGCACGCTTTCCATTGACGAAAATGACTGCACGATCCCGTTTTCGCCGGGATAGATATACGCTTCTTGGCAATACTCGCTTCGCAGCCCTGATGGATCCTGCGCCTGGGCGTTTGTTATGGACCAATGGAACCGTGCAGTGCTACCGAGTCCCCCTTTGATATCTGGTGCGAGAGCTGTGCACAGAAGTTCCAGCTCGCGACCGGTGCGCTCGCGCCTCAGCATCGCGATTTGAGCATCTGGGCAACCAACAATTTCGTACTGAAGGAGCAAAGGATGGTCGGCAAGCGCGAAGTTTGGTCGAGGTGCCACGTCAGGGATTGGCACCAGTTGAAACCGGTCACGATAGCGGTAGAAAGAGTCGGTAGGTACGCCAGCAAAGAGAGTCAGCTGTGCCGTCACTTTTTCTTTCGAGGCCAAGAGCACAGATTGAATTTTGGTTTGTAGTTCAGACACATCGCCTTGTTTCAATCCAGGGCCAGGGCTGATTTCGCTTAACTCACCGTCCTCGTAGCGAAGAACGAGCGCATCAGGGTCATTGCAGCGTGATAGGCGAACCTCCTGGTTGCCAGTGGCTGATGCCCTTCCAAAGTGGTTCTGCAAGAGCAACTCCAGTTCAGACTGGTCGACTCCTTGCGATGCAAGATCCTTGAGTATGTTTGGCATGGTCTATCCCAGCAAAGGTGCGTACACCTGACAGTATCTGACATGCACAGCATATTTGCGCAGCTTGTGCGAACGGATACAGGCGGCATGTCCGCATGCTGCCCGCACCATAGAGTGCGATCTTCACTGTCTACGTTGTGTATTCAACGTGCACAACAACCATCTCGTGACCCACGCGCGCGCGCACGGCACTCTGCAGGCATGGACCTCGCAGAACTCGCCCGCCTCCTCGAAAACCTAATCCGCATCGGTACCGTGGCCGACGTGCGCCACAGCGCGCCGCCGGCCGTGCGTGTCTCCGCCGGCGGCATCACAACTACCTGGCTGCCCTGGTGCGAACACCGCGCCGGAGGCACGCGCACCTGGAACCCGCCCACCAAGGGCGAACAGGTTGTGTTGCTGTGCCCGAGCGGCGACCCCTCCAACGGCATCGTCCTGTGCGCCATCCCATCGGCCGCCAATGACGTGCCCAGCCACGCGCCGAATGAAACCCTGACGCTGTACCCGGATGGCGCGCTGGTGAAGTACGACCACAGCGCCGGCATGCTCACCGTTCAGGGCGTCAAAACGGTCTTCCTGGAAGCCGCCACCAGCGTGCTGGTGAAGTGCCCGGACACCACCTTCGACGGCTCGGTGACGGTCAAGGGCCTGCTGTCATTCATGAACGGCATTGCCGGCCAGAGCGGCGATAACGGCAACGTCATCAAGGGTGACGTGACGCACCAGGGCGGCAAGCTCTCGTCCAACGGTGTCGTGCTGGACAACCACCGCCATGGCGGCATCAAGTCTGGCGACGCCTGGACCGAGGGCACGCAATGACAGGCATGAACGTCACCACCGGCCGCGCGCTGGAAAGCGCCGCTCACATCGCGCAATCCATGCGCGACATCCTGACGACGCCCATCGGCTCGCGCGTCATGCGCCGCGACTACGGCTCGCAGGTCTCTGACCTCATCGACCAGCCCCTGAACCCCGCCACACGTCTGCGCACCATGTCGGCCGCCGTGACGGCCATCGTGCGTTGGGAGCCGCGCGTGCGCGTGAGCTCCGTCCGTTTCTGGATCGACGCCGGCGGCAAGCCCGTGCTCGATGTGGAAGCCGAGCGCATCGACGGGCCGCGCCGCGAGTCGTTGGGCGCGCTCAGCATTCCTCTGGGGGGCTGACCATGGGCACCCTAATCGACCTCTCGCAACTGCCGCCGCCCAACGTGGTGGAGGCATTGGACTACGAGACCATCTTGGCCCAGCGTAAGGCCGCGCTGACTGCCCGCTACCCCGCTGACAAGCAGGCCGACGTGGCCGCTGTGCTGGCGCTGGAATCCGAACCGCTGACCAAGTTCCTGGAGGAATCGGCCTACCGCGAGCTGCTGCTGCGCCAGCGCATCAACGAAGCCGCGCGCGCGGTGATGCTGGCCTATGCACAGGGAGCGGACTTGGAGCACATCGCGGCGCTGTTCGGCGTGTTCCGCCTAGTCATCAAGCCGGCGGACCCAATCGCGGGCACGCCCCCGGTGATGGAGAGCGACACCGATCTGCGCCAGCGCGTGCAGCTCGCCCCGCAGTCGTTTTCAGTGGCCGGGCCGGAAGGCGCCTACCGATCGCACGCGCGCGATGCGGACGGCCGCGTGCTGGACGCCTCCGCCACCAGCCCCGCGCCTGGCGAAGTCTGTGTCACGGTACTCGCGCGCGAGGGTGACGGCACAGCCCCGCCCGACCTCCTGGCAAAGGTCGAAGCCGCCCTGCGCTCGGACGATCGCCGCCCCCTGACGGACTACGTGACCGTGCAGTCGGCTGCGATCCTCCCCTACGACGTGGTGGCGATTCTTCACCTCTTCCCTGGCCCTGATTCCAGCGTCGTGGTGACCGAAGCGCTCCGGCGCCTGGCGATCTACGTGGCGGCCTGTCACCGCCTGGGCCGAGTGGTCGCGCGGTCGGGCCTGGATGCCGCGCTGCACGTGGCAGGCGTCGAGCGGGTCGACCTGCAGTCCCCGGCCGACGACATCCGCGCCGACCTGACCCAAGCCCCGTATTGCATCGGCGTCAACGTCAAATCGGGAGCCCAGCGTGCGTAGCCTGTTGCCACCCAACGCCACGGAGCTGGAGCGCAATGCCACGGCCGTGGCGGGCGCCATCGGGGATCTACCGGTCCCGCTGCGCTCACTGATTGACCCGGACACCATCCCCGCGCACCTGCTGCCGTGGCTCGCGTGGCACCTGGGGATCGACGCCTGGAAGGACTACTGGCCCGACCAGGTCAAGCGCGCCCGCGTGCGTTCCGCCATCTCGATCGCCCGTAAGAAAGGCACTGCCGCAGCGGTACGTGAGGTCGTGGCCTCCTTCGGCGCCAACATCGCCCTGCGCGAGTGGTGGCAGATGGAACCCAAGGGACCGCCGCACACCTTCGAGCTGGTGATGACGGTGAGCGAGCGTGACGACATCCCGTCGACGGCGGATTTTGTGGCCGACATCGTGGCCGAGATCGACCGCACGAAGCCCGTGCGCGCCCACTACACCTTCACCCAAGGCTTCAACCGGCGGGGAGGCCTCGGCGTTGCCGCAGCCATCCGCCCCGCGCTCTTTGTTCGCCTCTCACTCACGGACGCCTAACATGGCAGGAACGACCCTCAACATCACTGATGCCGGCCGCGCGGCGCTCGTTGCCCCCGACCACACCGGCACCACCGCACGCAAGGTCGTGCAGGTCGGCTTTGCAACCGCGCCGTTTGACTTCACTCCAGCCCTCCAGGTACTTCCGAGCGAGCTCAAACGGGTGTCCACCATCGCCGGCGAGAACATCGCTTCGGACACCATCCACGTCACGATCCGCGACGACGGCACCGACCAGTTCAAGCTCTACGGCTTCGGGCTCTACCTGGACAACGGCGTGCTACTCGGCACGTACTGCCAGGCCGAGCCCATCATGGAAAAGTCGCCGGTGGCCATCCTGCTCCTGGCCGTCGACGTGGTCTTCAAGTCGCTGGACGTGACGGCGCTGACCTTTGGCGAAACCAACTTCACGAACCCACCGGCGACCACGGCGCGCCAGGGCGTGGTGGAGCTGGCTACCGACGAGGAAACGCAGGACGGCACCGACAAGCTGCGCGCGGTCACGCCTGCAGCGCTGGCCGCCCGAACCAGCACCGAGAGCCGTACGGGCCTCGTCCAGCTCGCCACCGATGTGGAAACGACGGCCGGCAAAGATGACACCAAAGCTGTGACCCCCAAAAAGCTCGCCGCGCAGCTCACAAAGAAGGCGGAGCTGGCCGGGTCCAACAAGCAGGCCTTCGCGGTTGCAGTAGCCACAACGACGGAACAAGCCGTCCCGCTCGGCCAGGCCGACGAGCGCTACGCCACGCCGGCGGCTGTCAAGGAGGCCAAGGACACAGCCAGCCGCGCACTCAAGACGGCCGAAGCGGCGCTGCCATCGAGCGGCGGCGACATCAGCGGCCCCGTCAACGTGAAAGGGCCAACGGGCGAGCTGCAGTTCACTGACGGGGTAGAACCCGTGACGGCGGGGCGCTTCCGGATGATCTCCTCCGGCCGGAGCTTCGTGCTCGATCGCAATACGGCCGCCGGCGGCGACTTCTCCACTTACCTGCGCATTCTGCAGATCGATGGGGCTGGGAATGCATCCTTGCCAGGCAGCGTCACGGGCAACGGGTTCAAGACGCGCGCGAACGTCAACCTGCCCGCCTACAACAACGACGGAAAGGGCTTCTTGGAGTTCGGTGGCGATTCGCCGGTGTGGCGCGTCTACGCGGTCAGTGCGTCGGGCAACCTGGTCTTCAACACGTATAGCGTAGATGGGAGCAACAAAGACACGCCGCTGCTCATCAACTACGCCAGCGGCCAAGCCAGTTTTGCCATGCGGCCATCATTCAATGGAGCCACGCCGTATGACACGAAGAACCTTGTCAACCCGCTGACCGCCGAAGGCGGCTCACTCAGCGCGCACAAGGGCCTCAATTTCTCCGTGGGATATGGGCGCACCGCGCTGACCATCTCGCCAGTTGGGAGCGACAGCATCGGAGGTGCTTGGGCCGACTGGAACGGCAATCGCACGCCCGCATTGCAAATCGATTGCCCCAACAGCGGAGGCGCCTACATGGGTATCCGCTGGACGCAGTGGGGCGTTCGCCATCTCGCGGCGATCGAGGCTCATGCAGGTGGCAACGACCGGGCCACTCCTGTTGTGACGATGCATGTGGGCGGCCGCACCAATGCTTTCACCTTCAACGGCGACGGCAACCTCGGGCTCCAGGGTGCTGTCACCACCGGTGGCGGAGGCGTTCTTGCTGCGGACGGCAACGTGTACATGCCATGGGCCGGGCAATGGCTGTCCACTTACCTCACCAACCTGAACAACAGCATCTCCTATGTGAACAACACCAAAGCCGGCGCCGGCGCGCAATGCCAGCGAGCCGGCGCCACGCAATCGTTCGGTGTCATCTCTGGCAATCCGGTGCTTCCTCACCCCTGGGTTGTCGTGGGCCTCACGGGTCCGGGCAATGGCACCGCAAACGCCATCACCGTGTATGGCGATTGGATGCGCAATCAATAAGGAGCCTGGACCATGATGACTGTGGAACACCTCGCGTACGTTCTCGCACAAGCCTATCCAACACTGGCGCGGGGGCGGGACTATTGGGTCTCGCACCCGGTGGACAGCACGACGCTGGAGCAGATCGGTCCTCCATGGATTCCGGTGTGGCTGCCGGCGGATCCGCCCAAACCAACCGATGACGACATCGCGCGCCTCTGTTCGCTCCACGGCGAGGCCGCGACCCGGCACGTACTTGGCACCGAGATGCGCGCCAAGCGCGATGCCCTGCTGGCCGAGGCTGACCGCCTGGTGCTGAAAGCCGAGGACGCGGAGGATGCTGGCCAGATCACCGCCGCACGCCGATATCGCAAAGCGCTGCGCGACCTGCCGCAACAAGCGGGCTTTCCTGATGCCGTCGAGTGGCCGGCGATGCCCGCGCCCCTCGCTGTGTAGCTTCCGCGCGGGCGGTTGTTGTAGCCGCCCGCTGCACAACAGTTCCAGCGCGACTTTCGCGCGCGTGCACAGCATCCTGCAGGTACACCCATCCACCTGCTGGAGCTTGCATGCCAACCGACTATCACCACGGCGTACGCGTCGTTGAAATCAACGAAGGCACCCGCCCCATTCGCACCATCGAGACCGCCGTGGTCGGTGTCGTATGCACGGCCGATGACGCGGATATCGCCACCTACCCGCTCAACAAACCGGTTCTTCTAACCAACGTGCAGGCCGCTGTCGGCCGCGCTGGCACCAAGGGCACGCTGGCACGCACGCTGCAGGCCATCGCCGATCAAACCAGCCCGCTGACCGTCGTCGTACGCGTCGCCGAGGGCAAGGCCGAGAACGAGACCAACACCAACATCATCGGCACCAGCACAGCCGAAGGCCGTTTTACGGGCCTCAAAGCCCTGCTGGCCGCGCGCAACCAACTCGGCGTCACGCCGCGCATTCTTGCGGTACCGGGCCTGGACACGCTGCCGGTGGCCACCGAGTTGGTCAGCATCGCGCAGAAGCTGCGTGCGTTCGCCTACGTGAACGCCGCCGGCTGCGCCACCAAGGAAGAAGCCACCGCGTACCGGCAGAACTTCTCCGCTCGCGAGCTCATGGTGCTGTGGCCGGAGTTCGTCGGCTGGGACACTGCCTCCAACGCCGAGCAGACGCTGTGGGCCACCGCCCGGGCCGTGGGCCTGCGCGCCAAGATCGACAACGAGACCGGCTGGCACAAGACGCTGTCCAACGTGCCGGTGAACGGCGTGACCGGCCTCTCGCGCGACGTGTATTGGGACCTGCAAAACCCGGCCACCGATGCCGGCTATCTCAACTCGCACGACGTCACCACGCTGATCCGCCAGGACGGCTTCCGCTTCTGGGGCTCGCGCACCTGCAGCAGCGACAAGCTGTACGCCTTCGAGAACTACACACGCACGGCGCAGGTGCTGGCAGACACGATGGCCGAGGCGCATATGTGGGCGATCGACAAGCCCATGACGCCCTCCCTGGTGCGCGACATCCTGGAGCAGATCAACGCCAAGCTGCGCAACCAGGTGCGCAACGGCTACCTGCTGGGTGGCCAGGCCTGGTACGACCCGACCGTGAACGACAAGGACACGCTCAAGGCCGGCAAGCTGGCCATCGACTACGACTACACGCCGGTACCGCCGCTGGAAGACCTCACCTTCCGCCAGCGCATCACTGACCGTTACCTGATGCAGTTCGCCGATGCCGTGAAGGCGGCTTGAGCGCCCGTTATCTGACAAGGAACCCACATGGCACTCCCCCGCATCCTCAAGCACTTCAATGTCTTCGCTGATGGCGTGTCGCACGCCGGCGAGGTGGAAGAAATCGACCTGCCCAAGCTCACCCGCAAGGTGGAGGAATACCGCGCCGGCGGCATGAACGGCCCGGTCGAAATCGACCTGGGCAACGACAAGCTGGAGCTGGAAACGACGTATGGCGGCTTCATGCGCGAAATCCTCCAGCAGTACGGCACCACCACCATCGACGGCGCGATGTTGCGCTTTGCCGGCGCCTACCAGCGCGAAGACTCCAGCGAAGTCGACTCGGTAGAAATCATCGTGCGCGGCCGCCACACCGAAATCACCTTCGGTAAGGGCAAGGCAGGCAGCAAGGATCCGTTCAAGGTCAAGTCGTCGCTCACGTACTACAAGCTCACCGTCAACAACGAAGAGTGGATCGAAATCGACCACGTGAACTTCATCGAGCGCGTGTTCGGCAAAGACCGCCTGGCCGGCCAGCGCAAGGCCATCGGCCTCTGACACCGGTAACCGCATCACGGCCCGCCTGGCGCGGGTCACTCGCCCCTACAGGGCATCCCATGCCTTCTCACAGCCAATACCACCATGGAACAACAGACCACCACCATCACCCTGGACACGCCGATCAAGCGCGGCGAACAACCGATCGAAGCCATCACCGTACGCAAGCCGGGTTCGGGCGAGCTGCGCGGTGTGAGCCTCATGGACTTGATGCGCATGGACGTGACGGCGCTGCACACGGTGCTTCCGCGCATCACCACCCCGACCCTGACCACGGCGGACGTAAGCAAGCTGGATCCGGCCGACCTGGTGAAGCTCGCCAGCGAGGTGACGAGTTTTTTGCTGCCGAAGGAGGCCAAGGAGGACGGCTACCCGACCGAATCGAAGACGCCGCAGCCGACGTTGCAGTGATTTTCGGATTCCGCCTCGAGGAGCTGTACGCCATGGGCGTCATGGAGCTGATGGAGTGGCGCGAGCGCGCCCGCGAGCGTAGCGAGGCGCAGGAATGAGCGACGCACGGCGCCTGCGCCTGGAGGTCGTTCTGCAGGCTGTGGACCGGGCCACGCGCCCAGTCCGCAATCTGCTGAAGGCCAACACCGACCTCGCCCGCTCCATGAAGGCCACGCGCGACCAGATGAAGGCGCTGGAGCGCGCGCAAGGCTTGACCGAGCAGTTTGGCAAGCTGCGCGGCGGCATTCGCGAGACCGTTACAGCTTTGCGGGAAGCCCGCGAGCGTGTCGGCCGCCTCACGCAGGCGATGCAGGCGGGCGAGGCGCCCAGCGCCAGGCTGACGCAAAACCTCGGCAAGGCCACGGCAGAGGCCGAACGGCTAACCAGGAAGTTTCAGGCGCAGCGCGCTCAGCTCGTCGAAGTCCGCCTGCGTCTGCAGGATGCCGGGCGCGGCTCCAAGACGATGGCGCAGTACCAGGAGGAGCTACGGACCGCCACGGCGGCCGCCACGCGCGCCTTGGCCGAACAGGACACCCGCCTCAAGGCCCACAACGCGCGCGCCCGCGCGCAGTCCGCTGCCCAGCAGACCGCAGACAGGATCCGCTCGCGCGCCGGCAACCTGGCCGCCGCCGGCGCAGGTGCCACCGCCGCCGGCATGGCCACCGGCGCGCCGATCTGGAAAGGCCTCGGTGAGTCGAAGCACTACGAGCTGGAGAAAGCCCGCATGGGTGCGCTCGGCCTGGGCGATGCCGCGACCAAGGAGTCCATCGAGTTCGCCAAGCAGATGAAGGCGTACGGCGTGAGCCAGGTCGAGAAGGCCGAGCTCATGCGCGACGCGCTCAGCGTGTTTGCCGACGCACACCATGCTGAGATGGTGCTGCCCACCCTTGCCAAGATGAAATTCGCCAACAAGGCCGTGTTCGGCCAGGCGCAGGGTGAAGACAACGAACGCATGTTCCTGGACCTGCTCAAGGTCGTGGAGCTGCGTGGCGGCCTCTCCAGCCCGGGAGAGTTCAAGAAGCAGGCCGACATGATCCAGCGTGTCATCACCGCCACCGGCGGCCGCGTGCAGTCCGACCAGTGGCTGCAGGTCATCAAGCGCGGGGGCCTGGCCGCCAAGGGCATGGATAGCGAAGCGTTCTTCTACGCCCTGGAGCCCGTTGTGCAGGAAATGGGCGGCAACACGGTCGGCACCGCCATGATGAGCGCGTACCAGAACCTGTATCAGGGCAAGACCACCAAGCGCACGCTGGGCAACCTGGACCGGCTGGGGCTCATTGCCGACCGCAGCAAGGTCAAGGAAGACAAGGCTGGCCAAATCTCTTTCATGGACCCCGGCGCGCTCAAGGGCGCGGACGTGTTCCGCAAGAGCCAGTTCGAGTGGATGGAAACAGTCCTGCTGCCAACGCTGGCGCAGAAAGGCATCACCGGCAAAGACCAGGTGCTCGACGCCATCGGCGGCATCTTCTCCAACCGCACGGCGTCGAACCTGATGGCGCAGATGTACCTGCAGCGCGACCAGATCCACAAGAACATGCGCCTCAACAAGGGCGCCGACAGCATCGACCAGCTCGACGCACGCGCAAAGGGGCTGCCGCAGGGCAAAGAGGCGGACGCGCTCTCCAAGGTCCGCGACTTGCAAAAGGAGATCGGCGAGAAGGTGCTGCCGTTGTATGCCAGCGCCCTGGAGTGGGTCGCGAAAGCGGCCGACCGTGTGACCAAGTTCATGCAGGAGAACCCCGGCATCGCCAAGGCCATGGCGATCGGCGTCGCTGTGTTGGCGGGTGCCCTCCTGATTCTCGGCCCGATCATGCTCGCCATTGCTTCCGTGCTAGGGCCATTCGCGCTGCTGTCCGTCGTCATGGGCGGAGTAGGTGGCGCCGGCGGCATGCTGTCGGGTGTCCTGCAGGGGCTGGGGACCGCCTTCACGTGGGTGATGCGTGCGGTCGGCTTGCTGGGTCGCGCCTTGCTGATGAACCCTATCGGCCTGGCGGTGACGGCCATTGCCGTAGCGGCCTACCTGATCTACGAGTATTGGGAGCCGATCAAGGGCTTCTTTGTAGGCCTGTGGGGCCAGGTGAAAGCGGCGTTCGACGGCGGCATCCTTGGCGTGAGCGCGCTGGTGCTCAACTGGTCACCGCTCGGCCTCTTCCACGCCGCGTTGGCCACCGTGCTGCAGTGGTTCGGAATCGACGTGCCGACCAAGTTCACCGAGTTCGGCGCCAACATGATTCAGGGCCTCGCTAACGGCATCAAAGGCGCCATCGGCTGGGTTGTGGACGCGGTGAGCGGGGTGGCCGATCGCACCATCGGGCTCTTCAAGGAAAAGCTCGGCATCCATTCGCCAAGCCGTGTCTTTGCCGAGCTGGGCGGCTTCACCATGGCCGGCCTGCAGGAGGGGCTCGCTGATGGCGAGGGCGGCCCGCTGGGCACGGTGCAGCGCATGGCGACGAAGCTCGCCGGCATTGGCGCTGGCATTGCGAACGGCAGCGCCCCCGCGATTGCCGCACCTGTGTCCTTTGACACCCGGCCGGCGCTCACCGCGAGCAGCGCCGGCGCACCCGCGGCGCCTGCAGCAGCGGCGCCCATCACCATCAACATCTACCCGGCCGCTGGCGCCGACCCGCAGGTGATCGCCCGGGCGGTGCAAGACGAGCTGCGCAAGATCGATAACCAAAACGCAGCGCGGGCGCGCTCGCGCTACACCGACAGGGACTGACCATGATGATGGCACTAGGCCTGTTCGTGTTCAGCCTGGACACGGCCCCCTATTCCGAGTTTCAACGCCAGGTCGGCTGGCGCCACCCAGGCAACAGCCGCGTCGGCCGCCGGCCGTCGCACCAGTTCATCGGGCCGGACGACGAAACCATCACGCTGTCGGGCAAGCTCATGCCGGAGCTGACCGGCGGCGACTTGACGCTAGCCGTGCTGGAGCTCATGGGCGACACCGGCGAGTCGTACACGCTCATCGAGGGCACCGGCCGGTATTACGGTCAATTCGTCATCGACAGCCTGGACACGAAGAAATCGTTGTTCTTCCAGGATGGCAAGGCGCGCGTGGTTGACTTCACCGTGAAGCTGACCCGCGTGGACGACGGCTTGTTGTCCAAGGTCCTCTCCACTGTCACGAAGGCGCTGCTGTGATTGAAGAGCTCTTGAGCAGCGGCCGCGAGCCGCGCCCTATCTACCGCCTCAAAATCGGCGACAAGGACGTCACGCGTCGCTTTCAGGATCGGTTGATCGAGCTCACGCTTACGGACAACTGCGGCTTCGAGGCGGACCAGCTCGACATCGAGCTCGACGACACGGACGGCAAGCTGGATCTCCCCGAGAAAGGGGTACGCCTGTCGCTTTCTCTCGGTTGGGCGCATTCGGGCGTGGTCGACAAGGGCGCGTACAAAGTGGACGAGCTCGAGCACACCGGGCCGCCTGATCGGCTCACCATCCGCGCACGTAGCGCGGAGATGGACGGCGGCCTCACGACCCGCCGCGAAAACTCCTATGTCGGCAGGACGATCAGTCAGGTTGTGCGGACGATCGCATTACGCAACAGGCTCCGGTGGCTGGTAGGCAAGAGGCTGGCCGATGTGGTGATTGCCCATGTCGACCAGACTGGCGAGTCGGATGCCAATTTTCTGTCGCGCCTGGCGAAGGAGTTCGACGCCATCGCCACCGTGAAGAACGGCACGCTGCTCTTCATCCCCGCCGGCGAGCCGACCAGCGGATCTGGCCTGGTGCTGCCCACGATCAGCATCACTCGTGCATCGGGGGACACGCACCGTTTTCTCGTCGCCGACAGCGAGAACTACAACGGCGTGAAGGCCTACTACCAGGACACGCGCGCCGGCGTGCGTGGTGAAGTGGTGATCGACGCGTCCAACGCTACCGTCAGCAAAGAGAAGCCGACGCCCAAAGGCCAAAAGGCGCGTGCGACAGTGGAGACCACTCCCAACCCGGAAAACGTGAAGGTGTTGCGCCATACGTATGCATCGAAGGCAAACGCTGAGCGCGGCGCCCGTGGCGAGTGGCGCAAGATTCAGCGCGGTGTTGCGACCTTTAGCATTACGCTGGCACGTGGCCGAGCTGAGCTGTTCCCCTCTCTCCACGCGAAAGTGAGCGGCTGGAAGCGGCAAATCAACAATACCGAGTGGTCCCTCGGTCGCGTCATCCACCGACTGAACAACAACGGCTTTACGACAGCGTTGGAGCTTGAAATCAAGCCAGACCACCTCGAAGAACGTGAGAGTGTTGCAGGAAGATAAACGCCTGCCTCACCTCTTTTACGTCGCGTTCGTGGGCTGCCAACGCTCAAGACCAGAACTAAAAATCTTTCACGGGGCGCTGGATCAGAAGTCTCCTAGTCTGCTGCTCGGGCGGACGTCACGTGCGCACACCGCCCGAACCGCATCACCGTCGCACGTCAAACTCACCACCAAGCAAGAGGTTTGTGAAATGAAAGCAGCCCCGACGAAAGCTGTTGTAGCCCTCCTTGTCGCCGCCCTCCTTGGCGTAGGTAGCCAAGCACTTGCAGAATCAAGCAAGAAGAAAGGCCCTGTCAGTAAGTCCGCGCCATACACGCTCTTCCTCATCAACAACACAGGCTCCGACATCACGCTTTCAAGGACGGCCAGCACCTGCATGCATGATGCTGGGCCGGCGTCCTATATCGTAAAAAACGGTGTGCCAGGCTCCTTCAATATCGTCGACAGCGACGACTTCCGCACCGGCTGTAAGGACGCTTTGAAGAATGTGACCTGGAGACTCAGCACTGGTAAGACGCTGCAGTGGCGCCATGAGATCGCGGCTGGGTCAGGGCAAACGCAAGTTCAGGGCCAGGTACAGTCGGGCGAGTGCGATGGTCAAAATTGTTTGGCGCCGGCTTATGCCGGCGACGATCACGCGACACCGATTGTCATCAAGTTCTAATCTCCAGATCAGCAATAGAGCCTGATCCGTTGCCTGCGTCGTCCACCGCGTCGCCGGCAACGGATCCACGCTTGCGCTAAGCAGGAATACCTGGATATTTTGCTAGCGCCTTGGGATCAGCGAGGTAGGTATGCCGACATCAGCCGGCATATAGCCGAATAGCCTTTCGCAATTTCGTCGCAAGAAACGGGAAGCGGCTATGGCGATCATCGTGGCCTTGCTTCGCCAAGAGCTGTAGGCACGCTAGCCAGTTGATCGCCTGCCCTCGGGCAAAAAAAAGCGCCCTGCATACGCGGGCGCTGCATCTTCCCTCCCTCTCGGAAAGACACTTAATCGCAGGGAGCACCAAGCATCTGCGTTGAATAAGTTTGATGCATTTTGCCGAAATGGTGGAATACGCCTTTAGAGGGAGAAATCGCCTCACCCTCTCGTAAGAGCGTATTGGATGCGCCGACCCCATCACAAATCGGTAACGCGACTGCAATGTTCGCAGCGCGTCGGACTGCGCAACTGCAAAACGTTTGCCACAACCATAAAAAAAGCGCCCCTGCACACTTGGGCGCTGACACCTCACCCCCGGGTAGAGGCATCGGAAGACGCAGAAGACGCAATAGTAGGGACCGTTGAGCTTCCTGCGTATTCCTATTTTCGGCGACTCACAGAGAAACTGAACCACCGAATAGAGGGGGGAAAGCCCCCGTCAAAAAGGACACAATTCAGCCAATCGATTGCGGTCAAAACCGCATGGGACCTGAGTGTTCTATGGGTACAAATAGGAGGCGTGTTGTGCAGTCACGCCTTACAACAACATCAACGTGCGCTCTACGCGCGTGCCTGGCATTCTGCTGTTTCATTCTTCACCCCCGGCCGTCGAGCGGCACGGGTATAGAGAGGGGCCTCGCAAGGGGCACGCCGGCGGGGAGCGCCGGCGGCAAGAAAAGACGCGGCGACGTGGAAGGTGTTGGAGCACCAACCACGACCCGCTCTAGCAGACAGGACCTGCCAGACCGGCCAGGGCCGCGCCACCTCGCGAGGCGCCGGCATCCTAGCACAGCAGGAACACCTACAAATGCAGGACATTCGTTGCGGCAAATGCAACCGCAAACTCGGCGCAGGTGAATACGTGCGCCTTGCCATCAAGTGCCCGCGCTGCGGGACATTCAACGTTCTGAGGGCCGAGAGCCCCGCACCAGAGAGCCGTCGAGCTTCGCACCGTGGAGACCCCACCCATGAGCACGACCGCTCGCGCCCACGCGCAACTCAATCACCTTCACCGCGCTGACGCCATCACCGTACTGCGTGACCTTCCCGACGCCAGCATCGACCTGGTGTTCACCGATCCGCCCTATTCGTCAGGTGGCCTGCACAGTGGGTCGCGCACACAGGCGCCGGGACAGAAGTACGTCAACGCAAGCCGCGACAAGTATCCAACCTTCTCACACGACAACAAGGACCAGCGTTCCTGGACGTTCTGGTGCATGACCTGGCTTGCAGAGGCCTACCGGGCCACGAAAGACGGCGGCTACCTGGCATGCTTCATCGACTGGCGGCAACTGCCCAGCCTCACCGACGCCATTCAAAGCGCCGGCTACATCTGGCGTGGCGTGGCCGTATGGGATAAGACGCCGGGGCGCGCGCGGCCGCGTGCCGGCGGCTTCTCGCAACAAGCGGAGTTCCTGGTGTGGGCTACCAAAGGCCCTATGCCGCCGAACGCGAGCACGTACCTGCCCGGCGTGTTTCCGGACCGCCTGGCTTTCCCAAAGCAGCATATGACCGAAAAGCCGATCGGCATGGCCCGCGAAGTCGTGCGCCTGGTGCAGCCAGGCGGCATCGTGTGCGACCCGTTTGCTGGCTCGGGCACGCTCCTCGTTGCCGCGAAGGAGGCAGGCCTACAGTGGATTGGGTGCGAGCTGGAGCCCGCGTATCACGAACTTGCGTTGCGCCGCTTGGCCGCTTCCTCGGCAGGCTCCCAGGAAGCGACACCGCCCTCCGCCGCTGGCGCGCAGACGTAGAGGTGGCTGTCTGCCATCCTGGCGACACCGCCAGGTGAATGTGCCTTGCCCTCGTAGTGGCACAAGCTCCCCTGCATCGTCTGTGCTAGGTCTGGAGTTTGTCCGCCCGCTATCGCCGCATAGCCGGCGACGGCACAAGCCACCAGCGCTAACGCGCCGGTGGCGATCAACCATTGGCGCATACGCGCATTGTGTTGCTGTGTGTCGGCGCAGCTTGGGCATGGCGCCGGGCGATTCGTGCGACCTTCCATCATGAGGGACCTGGCATCGTTCATGGCAGCGCCGTGGTGGTGAATGTTGATCACGTTGCGCATCTGGTTGTTGGCTGTCGCACCATCGTGCGTGGCGTCGCCAGCAACAACCTGACCTGCATCCCCCTGAACTGAAATTTGCTTCTCTTGCATCGGTTGTTATTGTCGTAGACCGCCCTGTGGTCGGGCGATAGATACCTCCTGCAGAAGCGCTCCCCAAAGACAAATAAAAAGGCCCGCCGTTTGTTTCATGTTTGGCGGGCTTAATGCTGTCAGTACCTGATTAGCAAATCCGAAAGCGCTGGCCCGTGTGCCGATTGGTACGCCAGCAAGTTTCACCTCGGGCCTTTTTGGCTGCGTGTACTCTGTTGTGACCGTAACTGTGCCTCTTGGCGAAGGCCGCAGTTGGTGAGGCCATCATCGCAGTTGCAACCAACAAGACAGCGATCCTCTTCATGCCGCTTCTCCTTTTGATAGCGAAGGCTGCGGAGCGCGTCCATTCCAGCAGGTCACGTTATGCCTTTGCAAAAAATCTGGATACCGCAGCGCATTGGTGGAGAAGAACGGGCTCCGCGCAACCAGCTTGTCGCCTCGTCGTTCAAGCAGGATTTGCAGCTCGACAAGTTCGCCGGTGTCTATGCGCTTCAGCGTCGGGAAATACTGAATGTCGAAATAGGCCCCCTTATTCGGATCAGCGAGATCCCAGGCCCATTCCGCGCCATCCATCGCCGTAAACCCTCGTGCGCACAAGCGCATGAAGTCGTAGAGGCTCTGTCCATTTGCAAGCTGGATCTGCTTTGCGAAATAGAGACCCTGAAAAAAACTCTCTTTGCGGTTCTCTACAAGCTCGCGATCAGACGCCTCTTCCTTACTTGCGCGATAGGACACACGTGCAAGATCGGGAAAGCGCTTGAAGATGTACTTTCTGAACCGTTTCGCGCCGTAGCACTCGCTTTCATCGAAGCAGCGTCCGCCATCAAGATAGAGCTTTTCGTCGGCGCTCCGTGGCAGATCAATTTCCGCCACCTTCGGCCAGTTCTCGGCGGCCGGCGCGCTAGGCAGACCTGAAAATGTTGCAGGCATTTGTGCCATTGCGGCACTTGCGGCGGAGCCAATGGCGCTATCAGTTGACTTGCCCTCGCCGATAGCTTTGTCACTTGACTTGCCGCTCATGCAACTGGCAACGATGCCACCGGCCACTATCAATACCACCAAGCCGGCCAACACTTCCTTAGCCTTGACCCCCGGGTTCTTGACGCCACAGTAGGGGCACACCTGGGCTCTTGTCGATACTTCCTTTTTGCATTCCTTGCACGCGGTCAGCGCCACGGACAACCCTCCCACTATCACCCACCTGCGGGTTAATGTAGACCGCATGCCCCGCTCCCCAGCGGCTGCGGTTCTCATCAGGTCCGCTTCTTACGGCCCTTGCTCATGTCGATGTTGACGGCGCCCGTTTGGTCGCCCTCGAAGTACTGGCCGACGCTCCCACCCACACGCACAGACGCGCTAGCAGGCGCCTGCATTCCACTGATGAGAGCGAGCACGCCAGCGCGGCCCCGCGCGTCGAGCTGACGATAGCCAGCCAAAACCATCTGTTCTTCCGGCGCCATGTCAGCCGAATCGCGACGGCCCGTAACTACGTAGAGGACGTCGACACCGATCCGCGCAACCTCGTGCAGGAATTCTGCGTTGGGCGTGGCCGTGCCCTTCTCCCATGAGATCTGCGAACCCTTCGAGGCGCCACCAATTGCGGCGAATGCGGGCTGTGAGAAACCCAGGCGCTCGCGCTCTTCTTTCAGGCGCGCACCGATCAAAGAACGGTTTTCTGTTCTTTCATCGTTGACTGGTTCAGTTTTCTGTACCATACTTGCTGTGTAGTGCATCACTAACCCAGAAATGTATATCGCCATGGGTACCCCAACAACCCAACCAAAGCGGGCGCCGCGCGGCGTTTGCTCGAAGAAGCGGATTCAGGCGGGCCTCATGCCAAATGAACTGAAAGCCTTTGACGCTCGCCGGGCGCCTACCAACCTCACCCGCGCGGCGTTTGCTCGCGTGCTGATCTTGCGGGCAATGGAAGCTGACGAGGACAAGCCTACGCTCGCTCCCGCGCAACGTCACACAACTTCGATTGCGGAGGATTAAGCAGTGCGCCCACCTCAACTGATCGAACACGCACTTCGTCGTGCGCTCTCAGGCCCGAAGCGTCAGGAAGTCGCACAGGCACTCGGCTGGGATAACTCGGCCATGAGCCGATTCCTGAACGGAGACCAGGGCGTCACCATCGACAAGATCGACACCCTTGTCCGCTTGGTGGGTTACATGCTGGTCACCTGCAAGTACCTCGACGCCATCGCCGTCCTTGGCGAAGTCGGTATGTCATGTGAATGCGCCAGGCAGGGCCTGGGCGAATGCGGGAGGACCCTCGAATGATGATCAAGTGCCCGCACTGCGGCTCGCGTATGCACGTCCGCACCAGCCGCGAGGTGACCCTGCTCTCCCGCGAGCTGTACGTGCAATGCCCCAACGTGGAATGCGCTTACACCTGCAAGGCCATTCTCTCTGCGATCCACACGATCGCGCCCAGCATGAAGCCGAACCCCAAGGCTTACCTGCCTGCTGGCCGCTCTCGCTTGCTGCCCGACAACCCGCTTCAGCTCGAATTGCTGAACGGCTGACGGCCTAACCCTTCCCCTCTGTCCCTCGCGTCTGCTTTCGCGCCTTACACGGCGCGGGGGACTTCTTTTGCCTGAAATTCGCCGCACCTGCGGCGCCACCTTGGAGCTAGCAATGTCACAGCCCCTGATGTTTGTCGTTCGACTCACTGCCGCTGACGGTGAGCGCCACCGATTCTTCGTCATCGATCGCTCAAGCATCGGTGCCACCCTGCAGGTGCTGACCGTTACCGGCATCGAGCCGCGCGCGATGTCCGCCCGTCCAGCAAAGGGGGTCTGCTGATGTTGGCACTGGTCAATCTTTGGATGCTGGCCACGGCCCTCGTATCGGTGGCCCTGCTGAACCTCAGTGCGCGCACGCAGCGCTGGGGCTCATTGGTTGGGCTGCTGGGTCAGCCGGCCTGGCTGTATCTCACGCACGTTACCGGCGAGCCCGGCATGTTCACCGCCAGCGTGTTCTTCACTGTCTGCTACGGCCACGGCGTATGGCGTGGCTTCGTGGCCAACGTCCGCCATGGGTAAGCCCGCCATCACGGAAGACGACGAAAGATGGGCGCACCGGTTCCTACGCCTGACGGTGCCATTCGAGGCCCTGTCGAACTGCGTGCGCGCCGCCGTCAAAGCAACCGCCCGCGCCCTAGCACCACGTCTGCGACCGCCTCCTGAGCCCACCCCCATTGACTTCAAGCGCCGCGCTGCCGGCGACTTTGACGACTGACTTTCCTTTCTCACAACACCATGAACGACCGCTTCCCTTTCAACCTCAACACTGACGACCTTCCGCGCATGACCGATCAGGCCGTCGCCATGGCTTGGTACATCGCGCAGACCTGGCCGGGTTCCTTTGGTGATGCCGCTCTGTGTGACCTCGTTGAGCGCATTGGTCACGAGATCATCAATCGATGGCTGCGCGGCGCGCCCATTCCCGTCTGGCGCCGGTCGGGCCGCGACTACTACTACGCCGAGCTCTCACGCTTCGCGCGATGGAATGGCGTCGAGTGGGTGGCGCACACCGCGCCTGTTGCTGACAGCACGCCGACGACCCACTGAGCCCATCACCACGCTGCAACACCATGAATCCATCCCTCGCTGCCGATATCGTTGCCCGACTGCAGCACGACTACGGCTTCAAGGAGCGCCAAAATAAGCTGGAGGCCGGCACCTGCCCCTCCTGCGGCAAACGCTCGCTGTGGGCCTTCTCTGAGGCGCCTTGGGTTGTCCGCTGCAACCGTCTCAACAAATGCGCTTCCGAGTACCACGTGAAAGAGCTCTACCCCGAGCTCTTCGCATCCTGGAGCGATCGCTATGTGCGAACTGCGGAGGCGCCAAACGCTGCAGCCGACGCCTATCTCCGCGATGCCCGGGGCTTCGACCTGGCGCGCATCGCCGGCTGGTATGTCCAAGAGAGCTACTACAGCCACGAGCTCAAGATCGGGAGCGCCACGGTCCGTTTCCCTCTCGCTGCCGGCGCCTATTGGGAACGCATCATCGACCAGCCCGAGCGGTTCGGCGATCGCAAGGCGACCTTTCACGGCCAGTACGGCGGCACCTGGTGGCAGCCGCCGAGCCTGCCGGCCGACGCTCGCGAGTTGTGGCTGGTAGAAGGCATCTTTGATGCAATCGCCCTGCTACACCACGGCATCGCCGCCGTGGCCCTACTGTCGTGCGTCAACTACCCGACGACGGCCCTGGCTGCGCTCGCGGAACAATGTCGAGTGGCCGACAAGAAGCGTCCGCGCCTGGTCTGGGCGCTTGATGACGACCGCGCCGGCCGACGCTACATGGCCAAGCACATCGAGCACGCCCAGGCGGACGGCTGGACGGCCTGCGCTGCTCTTCCGAAACAGGCCGGCAAGCTCAAGCTGGACTGGAACGAGCTGCATCTGCGCGATCGACTGTCTGCGCACGACCTGCAGGAATACCGCTACCTGGGCGACCTATTCACCGCTGGCAGCCCTTCGGAGAAGGCCCGGCTCATCTACCACCGGAGCGGCGACGCGCAATTCCCGTTCGACTATAAGCAGCGGCTGTACTGGTTCAAATTGGAGCTGGACGCCTTTCAGCGCGAATCGTCGGCAGTGCGCGAGGTTTATCCCGACATGTCAGACGATGAGGTGCGGGAGCACGCCGTCCAGCGCGCGTGTGTCGTGCAGATGGTGGCCAACTGCCAACCCACGGCCCTCTACTACCAGGCAAGCCCGCAAACCGACGAGTCCTGGTACTACTTCCGCGTGGCGTTCCCGCACGATGAGCAGCCCATCAAGGCCACCTTCACCAGTGCGCAAATCGCCAGCAGCAGCGAGTTCAAGAAGCGCCTGCTGGGCGTTGCACCTGGTGCCATGTACACCGGCAGCGGGCAGCAGCTCGACGGCTACCTCGCTCGCCAGCTCGCGCGCATTCCAACCGTGCAGACCATCGACTTCGTTGGCTACACCAAGGAATACGGCTGCTATGTGTACGGCGACGTGGCAGTGAAAGGCGGCAAGCTCTTTCGGCTCAACGACGAAGATTTTTTCGACATCGGCAAGCTGTCGATCAAGACCATCAGCCAGGCTGCTACGCTGTCTCTCAATACCGACGTTCAGGGCATGCAGACGACCTGGTTGCCGCTACTGTGGCAGGCCTTCGGCGCGAAAGGCCTGGCCGCGCTGGCGTTCTGGTTCGGCAGCTTGTTCGCCGAACAGATCCGCCAGGAGCACAAGAGCTACCCCTTTCTGGAGCTTGTGGGCGAACCCGGCGCCGGCAAGACCACGCTGATCGAATTCCTGTGGAAGCTGTGCGGCCGGCGCGACTACGAAGGCTTCGACCCGAGCAAGTCATCCCTGGCGGCACGCGCGCGCAACTTCGCCCAGGTGGCCAACCTGCCCGTCGTGCTCATCGAGGGCGACCGCGGCGACGATGGCGCCAAGCAACGCGGCTTCGATTGGGACGAGCTCAAGACCGCCTACAACGGCCGCAGCACCCGGGCGCGCGGCATGAAGAATGGCGGCAACGAGACGTATGAGCCGCCCTTCCGTGGCGCGATTGTCATCAGCCAAAACGCCGAGGTCAGCGCCAGCGACGCCGTGCTGCAGCGGATCGTCCACATCTACTGCGACCGCTCGGCACA
Organism: Ralstonia sp.; assembly: GCA_039592975.1. Classification (GTDB taxonomy): domain Bacteria; phylum Pseudomonadota; class Gammaproteobacteria; order Burkholderiales; family Burkholderiaceae; genus Ralstonia. Next base: position 245,784 of record JBCNQE010000002.1, read on the forward strand.
AACGATGGCAACGCGTGCTGCAGCCGAAGCGCTGGAGCGTATTCCGGTGGAGGATGTATCGGCCTTCCTGCTGGCCGCCGTCATGGCAGAGGCCCGTGTGCTGGAGACCTTCGCCGCTCGCGTGTCGGCTCACGAGCAGGCGTTGATGGCGCGGCCTGACATCAAGACCGTCCGGATCGCCAAGAACCATGCGCAGATCATGGCAATGGTCGACAGCATGCGTCACGTCCTGCTGCTCACTGACGAGCAGCACGCCGCCGCCCTGGACGAGCTGGGCCGCATGGCCGCAGCGCGCCAACAGGCGATCAGCGCAGACCACACGCACGTGCAGCAGTTCTGGGAGGTCTACGACTACATCGAATCGGCCGACGACGACCGCCCGATCCTCAACCACGCACGCGGCAACGGTCTCATCGCCGTCAACTTACAGCACATGGAACAGGTCGCCGGCGAACGCCGCATCGAGCTGCCGCCGATCGCAGACCTCAAGCGCGTGCTCAAGACCTCGCGCCACCGCAAGTTTGTCGACATCCGCGCCGTGAACAGCGCGATCAATGCCCAACACAACCGTGAATACCTGCATTTGCCCAAGCGGCCCGAGACCGTGAAGTGCTGGGTGTTCGAGTCGGAATCATCCAAGCAACACAGCAATACCGGAAGGACAGCATGAAAGCCATCAAGATCAAACAGGTTGCAGAGAAGGTGTCACTCGGCCAATCGACCATCTACCGCATGATTGCAAAGGGCGAATTCCCCAAGCCCTTCTCACTCGGCGCCAACCGCAGCGCCTGGCTGGAAGAAGACATCGACAGGTGGTTGGCCCAGAAGGCCGGCAGGCCGCTTCCGCCGCCCTCCACTAAGCTGCAGCCGCAGCCTTGAGCGGTACCACCACGCCCGTCTGCCCGCCACAGTAGCGGGCCCAGTCTTCCATCATCTTGCGCCGCCGCTCCAACATGTCGCCTCGGCGGTAGGCGCCCTCCACTTTGCTCTCCACGGCGTGTGCCAGCGCCATCTCCGCAAGCGAATCGGGGTATTCGGTGCATTCGGCCACCCAGTCACGGAATGTCGAGCGGAAGCCGTGCACCGTGATGTCCTGATAGCCCATGCGATCCAACATGTTGAGCATGGCCATGTTGGAAAGTGGCTTACGTGGCTTCTGGCCAGGAAAGAGGTAGTCGTCGCTGGCGGTCTTCATCGCCTCCCGCACAATCTGCAATGCCGGCGCGCTGAGCGGCACGCGCAACTCCTTCTCCATCTTCATGCGGTCGGGCGGCACCGTCCAAATGCGCCGCTCCAGATCGAACTCCTCCGGCCGGGCCTCCAGCGCTTCGCTGGTCCGCACGCCAGTCAGAATCAGCAGGTGCAGTGCCCGAGCGGCGGTTGCGTCGCGCTCGGCCAGGCGAGACATGAACTCGGGAATCTGGCTCCAAGGTAGCGCGGGGTGATGTTTCACCTTCTTTGAACGCTCACGCTTTGGCAGCAACTTGTCCAGATGACCGCGCCAGCGCGCGGGATTTTCGCCCGAACGCTTACCCAGCACCTTAGCCGCATCGAGCACGCACTCAATGCGCCCACGCACACGGCTCGCCGTTTCGTTCTTCTGCGTCCAGATGGGTTGCAGCACGCGCAGCACCATGGCTGTATCGACATCGCGCACGTCCACATCGCCCATGATCGGGTAGGCGTACGTTTCTAGGGTGTTCTCCCACTGCTGGGCGTGCTTAGCGTTCTTCCAGCTTCCACGGTGGGCATCGATGTAATCGCTCGCGGCCTGCCGGAACATCAAGGCAGCCGGCGTGGCCAGGGCGGCCCGCTCCCGCTCCTTGCGATCCTCAATCGGGTCAACACCGGCGCTGAGCAGCTTGCGGCAGCGCGCGGCCTCGACGCGGGCCTCCGCCAGCGAGATCGTAGACAACGGCCCAAGGCCCATCTCCCTCGCCCGCTTTGCCAGCGAGTACCGGAAGATCCACGATCGTGAACCGCTTTGAGAGATCTGAAGATACAAACCGCCGCCGTCGGCGTGGTACCCGGGTGTCACCTCTTTGGCGACACGCAAGGCGTTCAGGCGGTGAATTTGTCTGGAAGATGCCATACCCACGTTCCTACCCACAATTGACAGTGGGATTGTGCGGGTCGACCTGGGAGGCAGCAAGAACGCTGTTACCCCCGAAACCCGCGTCGTAACGGGGTTGGGGGAAGCGTTTGGGAATCAGCGAGAGTCGCTGAGAGTGAATCCTGGCGGAGAGAGGGGGATTCGAACCCCCGATAGGCTATTAACCTATACACGCTTTCCAGGCGTGCGACTTAAACCACTCATCCATCTCTCCGGAAGCCCGCGATTGTAGCACACCGTACGGGCTCGCCAAGTGTTCTTCTCTAGCAAAAGGCCCCGTCTTGCCGGCGGGGCCTTTTCCATGTCACGACCGGCACGTCAGCCGGCAGCCGTTTTCCCATCAATGCAGCGTACCGCTGGCCTCAGCCATCTGTGCGCCAGCCTCTTCCATGCGCGATTGCAGCGTCTCCATGACCGTCGCGCGGATCGACTCGGCCTTCATCAGCAGGCGTAGCGCGATGTCGGCACCACGGCTGGCAGCCACGTGTTCGACGAAGGCGATACGCGCGCGTTCGCCCAACGTGGCAACGTGCGCAGCCTCAGACCACACCTGCCACGCGGCAGGCTGACCAACAAACTGCTGGCGGCGGCGCAGCAGATCCGAGTCGATGGCGGCAGCAATTTCGACGTCTTGAATGGTGCGGTTCATGGCGGTCCCCTTCTGTCTGTGCGTGGCGCCCTGTGCCGGGCGAGTCCGACGTGATTACTGCAACGTCCATGCCAGTTTTCAGATGCGCCTGTTCGCACCGTGTTGCGTGCATGCCTGACTGCCACACCCTGTTTGAAACGTAAGGCGGGCGGGCATTTGCAGGAACATTCCCCACATCGGTGGGGTGCGAATTTCTCATCTGAAAAATGCATGCGAGGCGGTGTGCCGGCGGTTTGTTACGCCGCGCGTTACGTAACGCGCGTGCTCGTTCGGTTGTGCTACGTGACAGTGGCGACAGACGAAACTCCGTTGGCCATTCCCTTTGCCGGCAACGGGCAACCAAAATGCCAGCCGCCTCACCCCCTACGTAAGACTGCGTACAGCATGTAGCTAGAGAAAATACTGAAAACTGATTTTAAATACCTTGAATACGGGTATGAATACGTTTGCGGACCGCGCCTTGCATAACGCATCCCGCGATTCGAAACCACGGCGCCAGCCCTTGGCAGCAAAGGTTTCACAGGCAAAACAAACCCTCCCAACGCGTTAAGTAAAAATGCTGATGAAAAGCGTTATTCAGGATTTTCTTTTCAATGCCGATAACCCCGTGGAGACCGGAAAGTGCAACCCACGCAAATCGGTCTTCCTGTTATCGAACTCACCTCTTCCGCAGTACGCAGCACCTTGCACATAACAACCGTGGTTACCCCCGTCATCCTGGCGCCTCGGTACGTAGCCACTTCCATTCATTCTGCAAACCGGAGGACGCTGTGAACCTTTCCCAGATGACCATCAAGGCCAAGCTGACCACGGGCTTTGGCGTGCTGGCCGCCATCGTGATCGTCGTGTCAGGTATGTCGTTACGGGCCCTGTCCGAATCCACCGAGGGTTTCTCGAACTATGTGCATGGCATCAGTGCCCGCGCAGACGCGGCCAACGAGGTGCGTACGGCAGTGGACCGCCGCGCCATTGCCGCACGTAACCTGGTGCTGGTGGTCACGCAACAAGATCTGGATCTGGAAAAAGCCGAGGTGCTTCGCGCGCACGACGACGTGAAGACCAAGCTCAAGCAACTCAAGGACCTGATTGCCAGTGCCAAAGACGTCAGCGAGCGCGCTCACGCCTTGGTGAATGACATCGACAGCGTGGAAGCCAAATACGGCCCCGTGGCCACCAACATCGTCGGGCTGGCGCTGGCCGGCAAGCGCGAAGAGGCCATCCAGAAAATGGACAACGAATGCCGCCCGCTGTTGGCTGCCCTCATCAAGGCCACCGACGCCTACGCCGCGTACACGCACGAGCGCCAGGAACAGCTCGTGCAAGCGTACGAAGCGCAATACGTCATGCAGCGCAACCTGCTGGCTGGCCTGTCGCTGGGCGCGGTGCTGCTGGCCGTCATCGCGGGCGTGATCATTACCCGCTCGATCACGCAGCCGATCCGCACCGCTGTGGATGTGGCCAGAACCGTGGCACGCGGGGACCTGAGCAGCCGCATCAACGTGCAAGGCAAGGACGAAACGAGCCACCTGCTCTCCGCGCTGCGTGACATGAACGGCCGCCTGACCGAGATCGTCGGCAAGGTGCGCGACAGCAGCGGCAGCGTGGCCGGTGCCGCCAAGCAGATCGCAGCCGGCAATGCCGACCTGAGCCAGCGTACGGAGGCACAGGCATCCTCACTGCAAGAGACGGCCGCCAGCATGGAAGAGCTGACCTCCACCGTGAAGCAGAATGCCGAGAACGCTCAGCACGCCACCTCGCTGGCCTCCACCGCATCGGAAGTCGCGCTCAAGGGCAGCACGGTCGTCAACCAGGTCGTATCGACCATGCAGGACATCAGCGACCGCTCCAGCAAGATTGCCGACATCACCGGCATCATCGAGGGCATCGCGTTCCAGACCAACATCCTCGCGCTCAACGCCGCAGTCGAAGCCGCACGTGCCGGCGAACAGGGCCGTGGTTTCGCGGTGGTCGCCAGCGAAGTGCGCAGCCTGGCGCAGCGCTCGTCCACAGCGGCCAAGGAGATCAAGGAGTTGATCGTCTCGTCGGTGGAGCGCATTCACGATGGCTCCACGCTGGCCGGCGAGGCCGGTGAGACGATGACCGAGGTCACGCAAGCCGTCGCGCGCGTGACGCACATCATGGAAGAGATCGCCGCCGCATCGGTCGAGCAGAAGCGCGGCATCGAGCAGGTCAACCAGGCGATCTCGCAAATGGACGAAGTCACGCAACGCAATGCGGCGCTGGTGGAAGAAGCGGCCGCCGCCTCACAATCGCTGCAGGATCAGGGGCAGGAGTTGAACGCAGCGGTGTCGTTCTTCCGCATCGATCCGCGGGCCGCGTACGCCTGATCCGATTTCCCCAGCCGTCATCTCCAAGTCGTCATCTTCAAGCTGTCTTCAGCCCGCCGCCAACAGGCCGCGGGCTTTTTCAGTTTTCTGTCCTGTGTCTTTCGTTAGGCCGTTGTCCGTGACTTCCGCTGCATTGGCGGACGTGCACGCGCGACGCACAGTGAGCTTGCCCCGATCCATAGCACTGGCGGAGCAAGCCCGGGCCGCGCACGGCCCGCCCTGCCGACGAAGGTCACCATGCGACCCAACACCCCACACCTGCGGCGCAGCGCGCTTTGCGCCGTCATGCCGCGCATGCCACATACCGGCGGGAGGCCAGCATGATCCCGCTCGGCCTCTCGCAGTGGCTGCGGCCGCGCGCGGTATCGCACAAGTCGCCGGTCACCGCTCTGGCGGAACAGCTGCGCGAAGAATGCGAAGCCATGGCCCGCTACGCCCTGCACCATGGGCTGCCGGTGGCGCCGGAACTCATCGCTCAACTTGGTAGCCTGATCGACGGGCAGATGCCGGCGCACGCCACATCGCACCACGCGCTGGCGGTCATCCACCGCAAGCTCGCGGCGGCCATCGCACCGGCCACTCCGCAGGCCGTCACGCTGCTCGACGCGCAACACCGTAGCGACCACCCGCTCGCGTGGCTCGGGCCCGTACCGCTGATCCGACTGCTGACCGGCGCTGCCATCGTCTTCCTGCTCGCGGTGATTGCCACTGGCATGTCGCCCGACGTGTCGACCGCGAATATCGACCGGGGCTTCCTGGACTCGGACGGCGCCCCCCTGCTGTGGAACACCCTGTTCCTGCTGTTCTGCGCAGGACTGGGCGCATCGTTTGCCACGCTGTTTCAGGCCCATCGCTATGTGGCTGCCTCCACGTACGACCCGAAGTACGACGCCTCCTACGGCGCACGGTTGATCCTCGGCGTGATCGCCGGGCTGATCCTGGTCGAGATGCTGCCCCCGCAACTGTTCGACCACGGCAGCATGCACAACTTCGGCAAACCCGCGCTGGCGATGCTGGGCGGCTTCTCTGCTACCGCGGTGCACCGGCTGCTGCAGCGGCTGGTGGAAGCGTTGGAGACACTTGTGCGCGGCGATCGCTCGGCCGATGCCGACGCCGCCATGCAGACCTATCGCGCCCGCGCCGCCAGCGAACGCACGCAGTGGCAGAGCGAACTCGCCGCCAACCTGATCGACCTGCAGCAATCGCTCGACAGCACTGCCTCGCCCGACGCAATGCGCCAGCGCCTGACCGAATTCACGCGCGCCATGCTGGCGGCGGGCGACCCAACCGCTTCCCCCTCCCCAGACCCATGGCAACCCAAGGAGTGAACCCATGCTGTTCCTGTACAACATCCCGGCCTGGGCGATGGGCGCGGTGATCGTCTTCGTCACGCTGGCGGTCGCGCTGGGCGGCTATGCGCTGTTCCGCCGCTGCTTCCCGATCACGCTCGACGCCGAGCAGCGCAGCATGACGATCGCCATGATGGCTGCTGTCACGACCATCAACTCGCTGCTGGTGGCGTTCTCCGCCATCTCAGTATGGGGCGCGTACCAGGCCGCTGCCGACATCGTGGCGGCCGAAGCTGCCTGTGCCACCGAACTCGCGCACGATCTTTCGGCGTTCTCGCACCCGAGTGCCGCAACGGCACGGCGCGAGCTGCTCCTCTATCTCGAACGCGTTGCGCATGACGAATGGCCCAGCATGCAACAGCGGGCACGTGCAGACGATGGCGCCGAAGCCGCATTCGACCGCATGTTTGCCACCGTCAACCGCGTCACGCCAAGCGACGACCGCGAACGCGTTCTGCTGATCGAAGTGCTCGGCCGCGTCAACGAGATGGTGAAGTATCGCGAGAAACGTCTGCAGAACCTTGACGCCGCCATGCCCGGCACGCTCTGGGGCGTGATGCTGATTGCGAGTGGACTGTCGTTACTGCTGCTCTATGCGTTACCAGCCACGCGCTTTCACGTTGCCCTGGTGACAGTGTGGGGCGTCACACTCGGCCTGGCGTTCTTCTTTGTGCTCGCAGTAGACCGGCCCTTTGCGGGTGAAGTCAGCGTGAGTTCAGCCCCCATCGAGCGGGCCATCCAGGTGCTCTCGGAAGACGAAGTGCAGATCAAACCAACACCCGGCTGAACGCGTTCCACGTTACGTTGCCCGCATGGCGACGGCCCGCATTTGTGCGCGCCGTCGCTTCTTTTTTGTGGATGCCCACGCCCTGCGTGCGGTCGGTCATAGAACCTCGTCCCTGCCATCCCCCCTATTCAAACGCGGTGCGCGCCTGCATACGCTGCATCCACAGCAACACGTTCCCCAACGTTCACCCACGTTCGATAGACAACCGACCAGGAGCCCAGGATGCACCGCACGGCAGAACACACGACCCGCAGGACTTACTCCCATCACGATCGCCGGCGCGCACGCACCTGGCTGAACTGGACGGCCGGCATTGCCGCCGCTGCTGCATTGCTGGCCAGCGTGTCGGACGCCGATGCCGCGCCCCCTGCCACACTTGGCGCATACGGTGCCGACCTGAAGCGCGTATCGGTATCGGGCCTGTCTTCCGGCGGCTTCATGACCGCGCAGTTCGACGTGGCGTATTCGGGTGAGCTGATCGGCGCCGGCATCGTCGCAGGCGGGCCGTATCACTGCGCTGGGCTGTCGGATCTTGTCCCGCCCTTTACCGCTGCTACCACGCTGTGTATGCAGCCCGTGGGCGACGCACCTTCCGCCGACGACGCCTGGCGCGATGCGCAGGCCTTCGCCAAGCTCGAGCTGATCGACGACCCCGCCAACCTGCGCAAGCAACGCATCTATGTGTTCAGCGGCGCCAAGGACAGCGTGGTGGCCACGAAGGTGGTCGACCAGACCGCCCGCTTCTATGAGGTGGCCGGCGTGCCCGACACGCAGGTCAGCTACCGCAAGCATCCGGACGCCGGCCACGCCTTTGTGACCGACCGTCCGCAAGACATCGCGTGCGACGCCAACCGCAGCCCCAACATCAACAACTGCGGCTTCAAGCAATCGCACGACATCGTGCGCTGGATCTACGGCACGGCGGACGCACCGCTCAATCCGCCCGCCGAAGTGGCGCACGGCAAGGTGCTCACCTTCGACCAGGCACCGTTCGATAAGACACACCGTGCATCGCTGCTCAAGAGCGGCTATGTCTATGTGCCCGCCGCATGCGAGGCCGGCGGCTGTGCCGTCCATGTGGTCTTCCACGGCTGCACACAAAGCGCCCAGACCATCGGCGAGCGCGTAGTGCGCGACGTCGGCTACAACGAGATCGCCGACACCAACCGCCTCATCGTGCTGTATCCGCAGGTGGCCAAATCTTCTGCCAACCCGCTCGGCTGCTGGGATTTCTGGGGCTACACAAGCGCCGACCCTGACCGCCCTGACTTCTACACGCGCCAAGCGCCGCAGATGGCGGCCGTGATGAAGATGATCCAACGCCTGGGCCAAGCCCGCCCGTAAGTCGCCTAGCCCCCACGAACCTCTTGTCAGAAGACGCCCATGCTCGCTAACCTGATCTCTCAATTGCAGGCCGCCCAGCGCGACGCACTGCAACGCTGGACCCACGCCGTCGCCGATGCGGCCACCCACTCGTCGCTGCCTGCTGCAGACCTTGATGCCTGGCGCGGTCTTACCCTGGCTGCTCTGCAGGCCGGCCAGCACTACTCGACTGCGTGGCACTCGGCGCTCGATGCCGGCTGGCGCGAGCAGCGCGACCGCTTGGCGCTCGACGGCTCGGCTGATGCCCTGCGTGCGTTCGCCACGCTGCATGCTGACCTCGCCGCCCGTGCGGGCGAGGCGCGCGCCAAGCACACGAGCGCGATGGCTGCATCCGCCGCGCAGTACCTCCAAGATCTGAACCAGGCGCGCGATGCCACCGACATCGCCCTGGCCCTCACACGCCTGACCACAGACAGCCAGGCCCACAGCCGCGAACACGGCATGCAGCTCGCCGCGCTGGCCGGCGGGCTGCAACCGGCGCTCGCGCAATGGACCGAGCGCGCGCTGTCGCCAAGCCGGACCAACAGCACCCCGGAGGCCGCGTCATGAACATCCACCTGCGCTTCATCAACCGCTCCAACGATTGCGGCAACAGCGAGGTCGTGCTCTTCCAGCGCAACGTCGTGCCCGATCTGGAAGAACTGGCCATCGCCTGGAAAGTCATCCGCTTCTGCGGGCGCGATTGCCAGCATCCGTTCACGTTCTCGACCGAGCTGGAGGTTTCGCTGGGCGATGAGCACGGCAACTTCTCGCCGCGTGTGGCGGCACACCCGGGGGATCGGTTGCTGGTCACGCCGCACCCGACGGGACGTGGCCGGCTTGTTCACGGTGCGGTGGAGCACGGCACCAGCAGCGCTGACATCCAGGTGGTCAATCGCCTGGGGCGCGGCGCGGTCAACGTCAACGCGTTCAGCGCCGGCAAGTTGCTGGCGGCCAAGGTGGCCGTGGCCCCAGGGCAGAAGGCGGAGTTCCGCTTCACGCCATCGCTCTGGATTGGCGTGGCCTCGGGCATTGAAGAAGGCCGATCGCTGAACGCGGCCGTGCTGTCGTCCAACAACACGCTGCTGCAACTGGCCGGCATTGCTGCCGCCGACATCGTGATGAGCGGTGGCGGCAGCGGCACCGGTGCGCAGCCCTTCAGCTTTGCGCTGGAGAACATCCAGCACCTATAGCACCACCCATAGCACCACCCCAACCCATTGTTTGACGACCTGTCCACCTTGGACAGGCCGGAGGCAAGGTGCGCGGCAAACCGATTGCCGCTTGTTCGACTCTCTCGACTTTAGGAGCCCGAAGTGGATATCCAACTGAACTTCATCAACCGTTCCAACGATGCCAACAACTCCAGCATCGTGATCTTCCAGAAGAACGTCGCCACCGACTTCGACGAACTGGCCATCGCCTGGAAAGTCATCCGCAACTGCGGCCAGGGTGACAACCACCCGTTCAAGTTTCCGATGACGATGGCCGTGAGCGCCAGCGACAGCTACGGCAACTACATGCCGCAGCAGCTCGCCACCAACGGCCAGGTGTTCCAGGTGGTGCGCTCGACCTCGGGCGACGTGCTGCAGCTTTCCACCGACCCGGGCAACAGCTCGGAAGTGCAGGTGCGCAATGACCTGCCAAGCGGCGCAGCCAACGCGACCATCTACAAGGACGGCAGCGCGCTGGCGATCAAGACGTCGATCGCTCCGGGCCAGAAGGCGGTGTTCCAGTTCAAGCCCACCATCTGGATTGGTGTGGCATCGCAGATCGAGCAAGGTCAACTGCTGAATTCGGCCGTCATTTCCGACATCAACACCGAGCTGTCGCTGCTGGGCATTGCCAGCGCCGACATCGTGCTCACCGGCGGCGGCCCGGGCCCGAAGTCGCAGCCGTTCACATTCCGGCTGGAAAACGTGGTGATGGCGTAACCGCCCCGGCGCCCTCCCCACTGCCCCGATGGCGGCGCCGCGCGTGCCGCCCGGGTCACCATACTCACCTCACCCTCATCCCCCAAGCTGCCATGGACATCAAACTCAACTTCATCAACCTGTCGAACGACAGTAACAACAGCCAGGTCGTGCTGTTCCAGAAGAACGTCTCGACCGATTTCGACGAGCTGGCAATCGCCTGGAAAGTCATCACCAACTGCGGCCGCGGAGACAACCACCCGTTCGTCTTCCCGATGCAGACCGCAGTGAGCGCCAGCGACGCCGACGGCAACTTCATGCCGCGCAAGGTGGCCGAGAATGGCCAGATGTTCAGCGTCACGCGCGCCGCCTCGGGCAACGTGCTGGCACTGTCCGGCCGTTCGCCCAGCTCGCGCGAGATCCAGTTGCGCAACGACCTGCGCACCGGCGCCATTACCGCTTCGGTGTTCAAGGACAACCGCCTGCTTGCCCACAAGACCGGCATCGTGCCCGGCCAGAAAGCCGTGTTCGAATTCAAACCCACGCTGTGGATCGGCACCGCCTCACAGATCGAACAAGGCGCGGTGATGAACTCCGCCGTGCTGTCGGACATCAACACCGAGCTGTCGCTGCTGGGTGTTGCCAGCGCCGACATCGTGATGACCGGCGGCGGCAGTGGCACCTCGGCCACACCCTATGTGTTCCGCCTGGCCAACGTTGTGATGGGCTGACGGGAGTGGTCAGTCCCCAGGGCCGGAGCCCTCGCACTTCGGCCCGCCCTTTGCCGGCTCGTCGGGAGCCGGTCTTTTTTTACAGCGGATCGCGGATATAGCCGACCAGCTTGTCGACCACGGGCCGGTTCGGCTTGGTCAGCAGACTGACGACAATGGCGGCCGCAAACCCGGCGGGCACGCCGAACGCGCCCGAGGCAATCGGGTCGACACCAAACCACGGCTGGCTCAGCACGCCCGTCATGCGCGTGAAGAACGGATAGTTGGCGATGATGTAGTACACGCTCACCGCCAACCCGCTCACCATGCCCGCAATGGCACCAGCGCGGTTGGTGCGCTTCCAGAACACGCCCAGCACCAGCACCGGAAAGAAGCACGATGCCGCCAGCGAGAACGCCGCCCCCACCAGAAAAAGGATGTTGCCGGGCTTCAACGACGTCACATAGGCCGCAAGCAACGCCACGCCCAGCAGCACCACCTTGGCGCTCGTCACCCGCCGCTGGTGGCTGGCCGTGTTGTCGATCATGTGGAAGTACACGTCGTGCGACAGCGCATTGGCGATGGTCAGCAGCAGGCCATCGGCGGTGGATAGCGCAGCCGCCAGCGCCCCTGCGGCAATCAGGCCCGAGACCACATACGGCAACCCGGCGATCTCCGGTGCGGCCAGCACAACCATGTCAGGCTGCATCATCACCTCCGCCCACTGCACGATGCCGTCTCCGTTGATGTCATGCAGCGCAAACACAGGCGGATCGACCTTGCGCCACGGCACGATCCATTGCGGCAAATCGGCGAACGGCGCGCCCACCAGATGCTGCAATAAGTCGAGCTTGACCAACGCCGCCAATGCCGGCGCAGACACATATAACAGCGCGACGAAGAACAGCGTCCAGCTCACAGAATTGCGCGTCTCGCGCACCGATGGCGTGGTGTGAAAGCGCGTAAGGATGTGCGGCAGACTCGCCGTGCCCACCATCAGGCAGAACACCAGCAAGACGAAGTTCAGCCGCTCGGTGCCGCGCTCGTTTTCCGGGGTGGAGGGAAACGGCTCGGCCGAGGGTGGCGGCAGTTGGCTGCGCGCCAGCGCGTCTTCACGCTGCTGATTCCACACAATCGACGCGGTGGCCGCATCGGCAGGAAAGTCTTCCCGGGCCCGCTCCAGCGCCTTGATTTCGCGCAGCGGCGCGTTGCGCTCGCGGGCCAGCTTCAGTTGCGTGTTCAGCGCCTCGCGTGCTTCCACAAACGACTGGGGCAATTGCGCAATGCGCTCCTGCAGCGCGCGGGCCTCGTTCAGAAAGTGGTCACGCACGCCGTGTTCAGCCGGGTCGTGGGCAATGCGCTGCTCCTCTTTCTGGATCTGCAGCAGCAGGCGGCCAGTCGATAGCTGCGGCAGCGGATCGTGATACCGCTGCCAGCCGATCAGCCCCACCACGCCCAGGAACGACACGATCATGATGATGTACTGCGCCACCTGGGTCCACGTGACCGCCCGCATGCCGCCCAGGAACGAGCACACCAGAATGCCCGCCAGCCCGAAAAACACGCCCACCGAAAACTCCACGCCGATAAAGCGCGTGACCACCAGCCCCACGCCCTGGATCTGCGCGACCAGGTAGACGAACGAACACAGCGTCGCGCCCAGCACAGCAATGCCGCGCACCACGGAACTGCCGCCACGCTCGCCATTGCCATAGCGCGTGGCGAGGAAGTCGGGCACCGTGTAACCGCCGAATTTGCGCAGATACGGCGCGAGCAAAAACGCCACGAGGCAATAGCCGCCCGTCCACCCCATCACGTAGGCCAAGCCCTCATAACCGGAGGCAAACACAATGCCTGCCAGGCCGATGAACGACGCGGCACTCATCCAATCCGCCGCGGTGGCCATGCCGTTGAAGAACGCGGGCACGCGGCGCCCGGCGACATAGTACTCCGTCAGATCGGCCGTGCGGCAGATCAGCCCGATGCACGCATAGACGGCGATGGTGACGAACAGGAACACATAGCCAAGCCACACGCCGGGCCCGCGTACGCGTTCGATCGTCCCCATCATGACGATGAAGAGCAGCAGCCCTACGGTGTAGAGCCCGTAATAGAGAAACAGCCGCTTGCGAAAGCGGCTGTCTTGTTGTGGAGCGGCGGCCAAGATTGGCGACCCGTGTTAGCGCGCGTCCTTCAGTTGATCCAGGATGGCCGGGTTCTCCAGCGTGGACGTGTCTTGCGTAATGTCCTCGCCCTTGGCCAAGGAGCGCAGCAGCCGGCGCATGATCTTGCCCGAACGCGTCTTGGGCAGGTTGTCGCCAAAGCGGATGTCCTTCGGCTTGGCAATCGGGCCGATCTCCTTGCCCACCCAGTTGCGCAGGTCCGTGGCGATCTGCTTGGCTTCATCGCCTTCTGGGCGTGCACGCTTGAGCACCACGAACGCGCAGATAGCCTCGCCAGTCATGTCATCGGGGCGGCCGACCACGGCGGCCTCGGCCACCAGCGGGTTCGCCACCAGTGCCGATTCGATCTCCATCGTGCCCATGCGGTGGCCCGACACGTTCAGCACGTCATCGATGCGGCCCATGATGGTGAAGTAGCCCGTGTCCTTGTCGCGGATGGAACCATCGCCCGCCAGGTACAGCTTGCCGCCCAACTCTTCCGGGAAGTAGCTCTTCTTGAAGCGGTCCGGGTCGCCCCAAATGGTGCGGATCATCGATGGCCACGGACGCTTGACGACGAGGATGCCGCCCTGCCCGTTCGGCACGTCCTGGCCGGTTTCATCCACGATCGCGGCCATGATGCCCGGCAGCGGCAGCGTGCACGAGCCCGGCACCAACGGCGTCGCACCCGGCAGCGGCGTGATCATGTGGCCGCCGGTTTCGGTCTGCCAGAAGGTATCGACGATCGGGCAGCGGCCGCCGCCGATGTTCTCGTGGTACCACATCCAGGCTTCCGGGTTAATCGGCTCGCCCACCGTGCCCAGCAGGCGCAGGCTAGAGAGGTCGTACTGCTTCGGGTGGATCTTCTCGTCGGCTTCGGCCGCCTTGATGAGCGAGCGGATCGCCGTCGGCGCGGTGTAGAACGTGTTGACCTTGTGGCGCTGGATCATGTCCCAGAAGCGGCCAGCGTTCGGGTACGTCGGCACGCCCTCGAACACGACTTGCGTGGCGCCGGCAGCCAGCGGCCCGTAGGCGATGTAGCTGTGGCCCGTCACCCAGCCGATGTCGGCCGTGCACCAGAAGATGTCGTCGTGCTTGAGGTCGAAGGTCCACTGCATGGTCAGCAGTGCCCACAGCAGGTAGCCGCCCGTGCTGTGCTGCACGCCCTTCGGCTTGCCCGTCGAACCCGAGGTGTAGAGGATAAACAGTGGGTGCTCCGCGCCCACCGGCGTGACTTCGCACGTGTCGGGCTGACCGGCTTCGACCTCGTCCATCGCACGGTCACGGCCTTCCACCCAGTTCACGTTGCCGTTGGTGCGGCGATAGACGATCACGTGCTTGACGGCGCTGGTGCCTTCCATCGCCAGCGCTTCATCTGCGATGGCCTTGAGCGGCAGCGCCTTGCCGCCGCGCATCTGTTCGTCGGCAGTGATGAGCGCCACCGCGCCCACGTCGACGATGCGCTCCTGCAGCGACTTGGCCGAGAACCCGCCGAACACCACCGAGTGCGTGGCGCCAATGCGCGCACAGGCCTGCATGGCGACGATGCCCTCAATCGACATCGGCATGTAGATGACGACGCGGTCGCCCTTCTGGATGCCCAGCGCCTTCAGGCCGTTGGCAAAACGGCAAACGCGTGCGTGCAGATCGCGGTAGGTGACGTTCGTGACCTTGCCGTCGTCTGCCTCGAAGATGACGGCGGTCTTGTCGGCGTTGCCGTTCTCAAGATTGCGCTCGAGGCAGTTGTACGAGGCGTTCAGCTCGCCGTCTTCAAACCATTTGTAGAACGGCGCGTTGGATTCATCCAGCACCTTGGTGAACGGCTTGTGCCACACCAGGTGCTCATGCGCCAGGCGTGCCCAGAAGCCTTCGTAGTCTTGCTCGGCCTCGGCACACAGGGCACGGTACGCATCCATGCCGGCGATGTTTGCCTGTTTGACAAAGGACGCGGGTGGGTCAAAAACGCGCGTTTCTTGCAGGACAGATTCAATGCCAGCCATGATGTCTCCTGATAGCGATGTCTGTGATCGTTTTGCGGCGAATCTAAGGGGCTGACCTGACTCCAGCCTTACGTATTCTGACGCCGCAATTGGATACGAAGGGCATTACTATAATGCGTCACTTCGTCTGACGGCTCGCATCGCAGTGCAGCATGACCGGCCCAAGAGCCGCGCCGCACGCCGGTTTCCACCCAATTCATTCATCGTGCCCATCCACGCCCTCTTCCTGATTGCTGCCATGGCACTGGTTGGCAGCAACGTCGGTTTCGGCAAATCGATTGTTGCCGTCATGCCGGTGATGCTGTTTGCGCTGCTGCGGTTTTTGATCGCCATCGTGTGCATGGCACCGTGGTACAAGCCGGCCCGCATGCGCCGCGTGACGCGCACCGAATGGACCAACCTGTTCCTGCAGGCGTTCTTCGGCACGTTCGGTTTTACGCTGCTGATGCTTAACGGCGTCAAGCTCACGTCGGCGCTGGCCGCCGGGATCATCACCAGCACGATTCCCGCCACGGTGGCGCTGCTGTCGTGGCTGGTGCTGCGCGAAAAGCCATCGCGGCGCACTTTCGTTTCGGTCGTGTTGGCGGTGGCGGGCGTGGCCATTCTCAATGCCTATCGGGGCGGGGAGTCGGCTGGGGCTGCGCCTGCGGATGCTTCGGAAGCGCTGCTCGGCAATGCGCTGGTAATGGGCGCGGTGCTGTGCGAATCGATTTACGTCATCCTCTCGCGGCGCCTCACCCAAACATTGCCCGCCATCGAGATCTGCGCGTACACGCACCTGATTGGCGGCCTGCTGATGCTGCCGCTGGGCCTGGTGCCGCTGCTGACGTTCGATACGGCAAGCGTACCGTTGCCGATCTGGGGCCTGGTGATCTGGTATGCGCTGTCGGCCAGCATCTTCTCGTTCTGGCTGTGGATGAAGGGCATCCGCCACGTGCCGGCGCATCTGGCCGGTGTGTTCACCTCCGTGCTACCGATTGCGGCGGCCACGTACGGCGTCGTCGCACTGGGCGAGACACCCGGATGGCCGCATGCCGTGGCGCTGGCGTGCGTGGTGGTAGGCATTCTGGTGGCGAGCTGGCCAGCACGCCCGCGCCAGCCGGTGCGTCGCGGGCGCGTAGTCGATCCGCTAGACCCGCTGGACCCTTCGCTCGACAACGAACCGCGCTTGCCGTAAGCGGTTGCGCAATCTCGCGCCTTTACAATCCCAAGGTCTTTTGCTCACTCCACCCCTGCTCTACCCATGAAGTCGCCCATCGCTCCACTGCGCCCGATTCCGCGCCTGATCTTCTTTTCCCGCTGGCTGCAGCTGCCGCTCTACCTGGGGCTGATCGTCGCCCAGGCGGCCTATGTGTACCTGTTCGCCGTCGAGGTGTGGCACCTGGTTTCGCACCTGGGCGACATGGACGAAACCAAGATCATGCTCGCCGTGCTGGGCCTGATCGACGTGGTGATGATCTCCAACCTGTTGATCATGGTGATCATCGGCGGGTACGACATCTTCGTGTCCAAACTGGGCATCGAGGGGCATGAGGATGAGCCGGAATGGCTCGACCACGTCAACGCCGGCGTGCTGAAGGTCAAGCTGTCGATGGCGCTGATCAGCATCTCGTCGATTCACCTACTCAAGACCTTTATCGACGCCGCCCAGAAAGACACGCATACGATTCTGTGGCAGGTGGCGATTCACCTCGCCTTCCTGGTGTCTGCGCTGGTGATGGCGTGGGTGGACAAGATCGTTTCGCACGCCCACCCGCACGACGAGACTGCTGGCGCGCATTGATGCACTCCCCAGACGGCGCTCGACCTCGACGCAAACGCCCTGCGTCGGCACGCGCAAAGACATCAACCGCTTGATGGAGATCAACTGTCCCTTGTCCTGCTGGCGATAGCGTGCAGGCAAAGGAGGCGGCATGAACCGACGCAGCTTCACGGCAGGAACGATGGGCTTGCTGGCGCTGGGCAGCGCGAGTGCATGGGGCTGGCGTGCATCGATCGGCTCCATGCGCGAATACACGCGCTATGCCGCAGCGTTGCGGGCCGACCTTGCAACTGATCCCAGCCTGCGCGAACTCATCCGCTACGCAACGCTGGCGCCGAACAGCCACAACACGCAGCCGTGGCGCTTCACCATCGGTGGCGGGATGGTCTGCATCCATGCCGAGCTGTCCCGCGCGACGCCCGCTGTTGACCCCGATCACCATCACGTCTTTGTCAGCCTCGGCTGCGCTGCGGAGACGTTGCGCATTGCAGCCCAGGCAACGGGGCGCCCGGGCGAGTTGCTGGTCGAAGAGACTGGCGCCATTCGCTACGCCTTTTCGAATGGCACGCCACGCGCGGATGCCTTGTTCGCGGCCATCCCCAAACGGCAATCCACCCGCGCCGCGTTCGATGGCCGCTCCGTCCCTGCCGCCGATCTCCAAACGCTGGCGCGGGCCGCTGCCATCCCCGGCGTGAATCTCGTCCTCATCACGGACCGGCCTCGCATTGGCGACATTCGCGATCTGGTCATCGCCGGCAACGATGCGCAGATGACCGACCCCGCGTTCATCAACGAGTTGAAGCGTTGGCTGCGCTTTAATCCAAGGAGCGCGATGGCGTCGGGAGACGGCCTCTTTTCGGCCACCAGTGGGAACCCTTTGCTACCGGATGCCGTTGGTCGCCGCGCCTTCGACTGCTTCGTCACAGCCAACGCCGAAGCCAGCAAATACCGGAGCCAGCTCGATCGCTCCGCCGGCATTGCTGTGTTTATTGGTGAAAGAGAAGACAACGCGCATTGGGTTACGGTGGGCCGGGCCTGCCAACGCTTTGCGCTCGCCGCGACCAGTCTCGGACTGCGCTGCGCGTTTGTGAATCAGCCGATCGAAGTTGCCCGCTTGCGCCAGGACCTTGCAACCCTCGTCGGGGCATCGGGCAGGCGCCCTGACCTCGTGATGCGGTTTGGCTACGGCCCCGAGCTTGCCTTCTCGCCACGCCGGCCCGTGGGTGCGGTTTTATCTCCTCCCGGCCAATAGACGCGGCCACTGGCGCACATTGGCGTGCCGAGGTTGTCGGCGCCGATTCCGACGAACGCGCTCGGACAATCGGCGCCCGACATTGGGTGTATGATCTTGGGCTGTTCTGAGCCTGCGGCGCCCGCCGCCTGGGCCACTGGCAAGGAGTGCAGCGCACTGCCCTGCCGCACCCGGTTTCTCATTCCTATACGTTGGTCCCCACCATGACCGTCATCCGTCAAGAAGACCTCATCCAGAGCGTCGCCGACGCGCTGCAATACATCAGCTACTACCACCCGATGGACTACATCACTGCTCTGGGCCGCGCCTATGAGCAGGAGCAGAGCCCGGCCGCCAAGGATGCCATCGCGCAGATCCTGACCAACAGCCGCATGTGCGCGGAAGGCAAGCGCCCGATCTGCCAGGACACCGGCATCGTCACCGTGTTCCTGAAGGTGGGCATGAACGTGCGCTGGGACGGCGCCACGATGAGCCTGGAAGACATGGTCAACGAAGGCGTGCGCCGCGCGTACAACGACGTCGACAACAAGCTGCGCGCAAGCGTCTTGGCTGACCCCGCCGGCAAGCGCACCAACACGAAGGACAACACCCCGGCGGTGATCAACATGTCGATCGTGCCGGGCGATACGGTGGACGTGATCGTTGCCGCCAAGGGCGGCGGCTCGGAAGCCAAGTCGAAGTTCGTGATGCTGAATCCGTCGGACTCGATCGTTGACTGGGTGCTCAAGACCGTGCCGACCATGGGCGCCGGCTGGTGCCCGCCGGGCATGCTGGGCATCGGCATCGGCGGCACGGCGGAAAAGGCCATGCTGCTGGCCAAGGAAGCCCTGATGGAGCCGATTGACATTCAAGACCTGATCTCCCGTGGCCCGAGCAACCGCGCAGAAGAACTGCGCATCGAGCTGTACGAGAAGGTCAACGCGCTGGGTATCGGCGCGCAAGGTCTGGGCGGCCTGGCCACCGTGCTCGACGTGAAGATCAAGGACTACCCGACGCACGCGGCCAACCTGCCGGTCGCCATGATCCCGAACTGCGCCGCCACGCGCCACGCGCACTTCACGCTGGACGGCAGCGGCGTTGCCAAGCTGGAAGCGCCGGACCTGTCGCAATGGCCGAAGGTCGAGTGGGCACCGAATACGGAAACGTCGAAGCGTGTTGACCTGAACACGCTCACGCCGGAAGAAGTCGCCTCGTGGAAGCCGGGCCAGACCCTGCTGCTCAACGGCAAGATGCTCACGGGCCGCGACGCTGCGCACAAGCGCATCGCCGACATGCTGGCCAAGGGCGAGAAGCTGCCGATCGACTTCACCAACCGCGTGATCTACTACGTCGGCCCGGTCGACCCGGTGCGTGATGAAGTGGTCGGCCCGGCAGGCCCGACCACGGCTACCCGCATGGACAAGTTCACCGAGACGATGCTCGCGCAAACGGGCCTGATCGCCATGGTGGGCAAGGCCGAGCGCGGCCCGGTCGCCATCGAATCCATCAAGAAGCACAAGTCGGCCTATCTGATGGCCGTGGGTGGAGCGGCCTACCTCGTGTCGAAGGCCATCCGTGGCTCCAAGGTGCTGGCGTTTGAAGACCTGGGCATGGAAGCCATCTACGAATTCGACGTGAAGGACATGCCTGTCACCGTCGCCGTGGATAGCTCGGGCACGTCGGTGCACAAGACCGGCCCGGCGGAATGGCAGGCGAAGATCGGCAAGATTCCGGTCGCCGCAGCCTGATCTGCTGAACGTACTGTGACGACACGCGCGCAGGCACCGGTCGGAGTCTTTGATTCCGGCCTCGGAGGCCTCTCCGTCCTGCGCGCGATTCGCGCCGAACTGCCGGCCGAATCGCTCCTCTACCTGGCGGATTCCCGCCATGCCCCGTACGGGGAAAAATCTCCCGAAGTCATTGCCGAGCGCACGCTGCGTGTGTGCGAGTGGCTGGTCGACCAAGGCTGCAAGGCGTTGGTGATCGCGTGCAACACCGCCACGGCGCAGGCCGTGCATGTGCTGCGTGAAAAACTGGCGGTGCCAGTGATTGGTGTCGAGCCGGGCCTGAAGCCCGCGGTCGCCATCTCGAAGAGCCGTGTGGTCGGTGTGCTCGCGACTGAGAGCACGCTACGCAGCGAGAAATTCGCGCGCCTGTTGGCAGCCGTCTCTGGCGACTGCACCGTGCTGAGCCAACCGGGCTACGGCCTCGTCCCGTTGATCGAGCGCGGCGAGACCCATTCCCCTGCCGTGCTGGAACTGCTGCGGGCCTATCTGCAACCGATGCTGGATGCCGGCGCCGACACGCTGGTCCACGGCTGCACGCACTACCCGTTTCTGGAAGACGCCATCCGCGAGATCGCGGGCGATCGGTTGACGCTGATCGATACCGGCCATGCCGTTGCACGCCATCTGGGCCGTACGCTGGCGGCGGCGCAATTGCAGGCCACAGGCAACGCTGCATCACCTCGCTTCATGAGCACCGGCGATGTGCTCCCGCTGCAGGCCATGGTGGCCGCCTTGTTAGGCGAGGCGCCGATGGCGCAGCACGTCGATATTGGCGACGCGCCCCTGAGCCCGGCCGTGGCTTCGCTCGCTTCTCAGCCAGAATAAAAAACGCCGCCTGGGTAGGCGGCGTTATCACGACTGGCGTTAGCCGAGGTTCGGCTGTGCCGTTGGCTGGGCCACTTCGGCCTCGCTCTCCTCTTCCGCCGGCTCATACTTCGCCACTACGGCAGTGGCCAGGCTGTTGCCGATCACGTTGGTGGCCGTGCGGCCCATGTCGAAGAACTGGTCGATGCCGATGATCAGCAGCAGACCGGCTTCCGGCAGATGGAACATCGGCAGCGTGGCTGCCACCACCACCAGCGAGGCGCGCGCCACGCCGGCCATACCCTTGCTCGTGAGCATCAGCACCAGCAGCAGCGTGACTTGCTGCGTGAAGCTCATCTGGATGTTGTAGGCCTGCGCGATGAACAGCACGGCAAACGCCTGGTACATCATCGAGCCGTCGAGGTTGAACGAATACCCCAGCGGCAGCACGAAGCTGGCCACACGCTTGGGCACGCCAAACTTCTCCAGCGCTTCCATCGTCTTCGGGTAAGCCGACTCGCTGCTTGCGGTCGCAAAGGCCAGCATGGTCGGCTCGCGGATCAAGCCCAGCAGGCGGCCCAGCGAGCGGCCCAGCAGCACATAGCCCACGAAGAACAGGATCGCCCACAGCAACGCCAGGCCCAGGTAGAACTCGCCGATCAGCTTGCCGTAGGTCCACAGCACGCCCACGCCTTCCACCGTGATGGCGGAGGCCATGGCGGCAAACACGCCCAGCGGCGCAAAGCGCATCACGTAGTCGGTAATACGGAACATCAGCTTGGTCAGCTCCTCCAGGCCACGGCCGATCACGCTTTCCATCGGGTTCTTCATCGTCGACAGCGCAGCGCCGAAGAACAGCGAGAACACCAGGATCTGCAGGATTTCGTTGGAGGCCATGGCTTCCACGATGCTGCGCGGGAACACGTGCGTGATGAACGCCTTGAGCGTGAAGTCGCCCGTCTTCAGGCCCGACGTGGCGGCAGCATCAGGCAGCGTCAGGTTCATGTGCAGGCCCGGCTGGAAGAAGTTGACCAGCAGCATGCCCAGCGCCAGCGAGGTGGCCGATGCACACACAAACCAGATCATCGCGCGCAAGCCCACGCGGCCGACCGCGTTGCCACCGCTCATGCTCGCCAGACCCGTCACCAGGGTCGAGAACACCAGCGGCGCAATGATCATCTTGATCATGCGCAGAAAGATGTCGGTGATGATGCTGAAGTACGAAGCGATGTCCTTGGCCGCCGCAGCGTCCTTGGCATATTCGTGGCAGCCCCAGCCGACGGCAATGCCAAGCACCATGGCAATGCCGATATGGGAGGTCAGACGTTTGGTGTTCAAGACTTTCTCCAAGGAATACCCGTGGCCGGGAGGCGGCACAGGCAGGCGCGGATCTTATGGGGACCAAGGCGGCCCAATTTCGTCACGCTTTGTAAAAAGCGACGATATTAGAGAAGCGGGTGGCCATCGTTATGTCGATGTTGCATAGCACCATGCAATTTCTGCATACATTGGCACACGGCCGCCGGACGCCCGCTGCAATGCCGCACGGGGACTGGAACGACGCCGGATCAACGGGGATGATTGAGGCATGTGCAATGTCGCCACGCCGCATCCGCCAAGCGCTTTTATCGGCACACGTAATGCGGCGCCCAAGCCACTGCTACCATCGTGGCTTGGCAAATCAACCGGATCGCCGCGATGAAGATGTCCCCGTTCGCTTTCGGCACGACCGACTGGTCTACCGTTGAACCCACCGAGCACCCCGGTCAACGGGACGAACACGGCAAAGGCGGCACGGCCATCTGGCGCACGCGCTACTTCGGCGATGAGCCCAACCGCATCCGCGTGCGCATGGTGGAGTACACCCCCGGCTATCTGGCTGACCATTGGTGTACGAAGGGGCACATCCTGTTCTGCCTGGAAGGCAAGCTGGAGACCACGCTGCAGGACGGCCGGACATTTACACTCACGCCCGGCATGAGCTATCAGGTGGGCGACGACGCAGAGGCACACCAGTCGTACACGAGCGGCGGCGCGAAACTCTTTATCGTCGATTGATCAGCGCGGAGGCGTAAACCCGATCGACCGCCGCTCCCGCAACTCTGGCTTGATGGAATGCTCCTGCCGCAGTTGCGCGAGAAACGCTTCCGGGTCGAGCGACTCGCCCAGCAGCACGGACTGTTGCTTCACCACCGCAAAATCACCCGGCGTGAGCATGTCGAGCGAGGCCAGGATCTCGCGCCACACCGGCTTGAGCGCGTCCGCGTTCCCGCCCAGCGCCTCGGCGATGAACATCTGCTCGCGCTGCTGCCGCATCAGCGGCTTGAAGCGGATCTTGAACGCGAAGCGCCGCAGCGCCGCCTCATCGATGCGGTCAAACAAGTTGGTGGTGCACACAAAGATGCCGTCAAAGCGCTCCATGCCCTGCAGCATCTCGTTGACTTCGGACACCTCATAGTTGCGCACCGCAGCCTGGCGGCTCTGCATGAAGCTGTCGGCCTCGTCGAGCAGCAGCAGCGCCCGCTCCTCTTCTGCGCGCGAGAACATCGCGGCAATCTGCTGCTCGGTTTCGCCTACGTACTTGCTCATCAGGTCCGACGCGCGCTTGATCATCAGCGGCACGTCGAGTTGGCTGGCGATATGTTCGGCCAGCACCGTCTTGCCCGTGCCTGGTGGGCCGTAGAAGCACAGCGTGCCGCGCTTGCGGGCGCGTAACGCATCGATGATGCGGTCGACGGAGAACCGCGTCTCCACGTTCAGGTAATCGAGCTTGTATTCGGTCACCACGCGGTGCGCCTGCACGTCGGGGCGCAAACCCATCGCCTGGTCCGCATGGTCCAGCTGGCGCACGATGAGCGATTCCGCAGACTCCTCCATCGCCGGCTGCGTCAGACGCGCGAAACGCGCTGCGGAATCGATCTGCGCCGGCGTGAGCGTCTTGCGCGCCGCCAGCTTCGCCATAAAGGCATCCGACACATCCAGCCCCTCCAGATGCTTGCGGATGATGCTCTCGCGCACCGTCGGCGGCGGCACCTTCAGTTCGAGGTGGAATTGGAAGCGGCGCAGATACGCCGGGTCGATCTGGCGGATGGAGTTCGACACCCAGATCACCGGTACCGGATTCTGCTCCAGCGTCTGGTTGACCCAGGCCTTGCCGTTGACGGAGCCACGTGGCTCTTCGTGGCCAAACAGGCTCATCAGCTCGCGCGTCGGGCCCGGGAACACGTCTTCCACTTCATCGAACAGCAGCACTGCGCCGGGCCGCCCGCGCAGAAACGCCTGCGACACCTGCAGCGAGCGATAGCGGTCTTTGCCGGTGAGACTGTTGCCGTCCTTGTCGAGACAATCCACCTCATACAGTTCGCAGCCGGCATCGCGCGCCAGCACGCGTGCGAGTTCGGTCTTGCCCGTGCCCGGGGCACCATAGAGCAGGATATTCACGCCCATTGCGCGCGTCTGCGAGGCGTTCTCCAGCAGCGCGGTCAGATAGCGCGCATCGGTTTCGACGTGCGGGTAATCAGATTGCGCGAGCGTGGTCGGCGGCGCGGGGCGCGTGAAGACGGCCATCATGTCCGCTTCGGTGGGGTAGTCGCCCAGCAGCACATGCAAGAGGCGGTCTGAGATGCGCATCAGGTCACCCAGGTCGGTGACGCTGTTCTCGGGCAACGGTGGCTCGATCAACCCCAGCGTTTCCAGCCGCGACCCCGGCCGCAAAGACGCAGCCACCTCGGCGGTGCTCGCCCCGGCCAGACCGGCCAGCAATTGGAACGCTTCCTGGCTGTGCGCGACCTTGCAGTCGACCATCACCGCGCGCAGGTCGCGCTTGTACTTCACCAGCGAGGCAAAGAGGAGCAGCGCGCGCTCGTGCGGCGGCAGGCCCAGTACGCGCGCCAGCATGTCGATATTGCCCACCAGCAGCACGCGCTCGTTGGAGAGTCGCTCGCCCAGCGCATCGCACGATGCGCCAAACACGGTGAACATGTCCTTGGCGTGATGCTTGACGTACTCGTCCAGGTAATAGAACAGCGAGCCCTCGTCGAAGGCACTGCTCCACTGGCCGTGGCGATCCATAAAGGTGGGCAGATCCAGCTTGCCGACAGCGCGCCAGCCCGGCATGTCGGCGCAGCGTGCAGCCAGAAAGCGCTGCAGGCGCTGGATGACTGTCACGGGCCAGATCAACTCCGGCGCGCAGACGGTGAGGATGTCATTGATATTGGTGCGCAGATTGAACCGCAAGCCCATCGCGCAGACCGTACGCAGCGCAAACTGGGCACACATGGAATCCAGCGACGACAGCAGCGATTGCGGCTGCCTGCCGCCGGTGGGGACGAACGTCCCGTCGTCATCGCCATCGGCGTCGTCCAGGCTGAGGTTGGCTTCGTCCATGGTCGCCCCCTGTTCCCACTTCCCCGTTCACGGTTGGCCGGCCGGTCACCGTGTTTGAATGTGTTTCATCCTAGCGCGTTTGCGCACACAGCGTACCCGGGTAGACCCCCGTGTTTGCAAATTGCGGGCCTGCACGCGCCGCGCGCGCAAGGCGCCTGGGCAACCGCTTCTCCGCCATCCGCCATCTGGACGGCGCCCACACCCGACGAATGATAGGGAATCCCACAAATAGGAATCATTATCATTTATACTTTTACCTATCGGCACAATAGGCCGTGCCCGGTTGGGCCTGACTTGTCGCAATACGGTTGCATATTGCAGGCCTACAATACCTGTCACGCTGGCGGCGACCCCGCTGGCTCCAACGCTAGGCGCCATGGAACTGCTCCTCAGTCTGCTCATCAGCATCGGGGTGTCATTGATCGTCTTTGGCAAGCGCTGAAGCCTCCGTGCTGCTGCATGCCTCGCTGCGTCGCCAACTTTTTCCGCTTTCGATTCCCGGTCGTTGATGATTCACCCTCGTACTCTCAAGATCCTGGTGGTCGTGCTGCTGTTGCACGCGGGCGTGCTGATGCTGATCCAGCTGGGCCTGATCCAATCGCCGCTGAGCAAGGAAGAACCGCCTGAACTGCAGGTGAACCTGATTCCCGCCGCCCAGCCCGAGCCCATCAAGCAGCCCGAGCCGCCCAAGCAGCCGCCGGTCAGGCAGGAGGCGCCCAAGCAGGTCAACATCGTCAAGCCGGTGCCGCAGCCCAAGCCGGCCCCGATGCCGACGCCCAGCCTGCCGCCCTCAGCCAATGCGCCTGTGGTGCCCGCCGCCCCGCCCGCGCCGCCCACCCCACCGGCTGAACCCGCTCCGGCCCCGGCGCCCGTGCCCTCGGGCCCGATCAGCGTGGGCATCAACGACATCCAGTGCAGCGATCCGCAACCGGTGTACCCGTCGATGTCGCAAAAGATGGGTGAGGAAGGCCGTACCATGGTCAAGCTCTCCATCGGCACCGCCGGCGAGGTCACCAGCGCAACGGTCGCGTCGTCGTCCGGCTCGCCGCGCCTGGACCGCGCGGCCACCGATGCGGCCCGCAGCATCAAGTGCAGCCCATACAAGCAAAACGGTCATGCCGTGCCCGTGGTGGCCAGCAAGCCGTACGTCTTCAAGCTCGATAACTAATCCGATCCGTCTCTCGTAATCAGGAAACCCATCATGCAGGAACTCGGTCTTTCCCACCTCTGGACACAAGGCGACGTCGTTACGCGCGCCACGGCGATTCTGCTGCTGCTCATGTCGCTCGCCTCGTGGATCGTCATCCTCACCAAGGCTTGGGACATCGTGCGCCTGAAGTCCATGGCGCAAGGCGCGGAAAAGCGCTTCTGGCACTCGGATGACTTCGACCACGCCATGCAGACGCTCGGCAACCCGAAGGACAACCCGTTCTACACGCTCGCGCAAACCGGCCGTGAAGCCGCGCAGCACCATCGCGCCAGCCAGCCGCAACTGCATGACGTGATGGACATCTCCGACTGGCTCACGCGCTCGCTCAAGAGCGCGATTGATGAGTCCGTGGGTCAGATGCAATCGGGCCTGGCGGTGCTGGCATCGGTGGGTTCGACGGCACCGTTCGTCGGCCTGTTCGGCACGGTGTGGGGCATCTATCACGCCCTGCTGGGCATTGGCGCCGTGGGCGTGCCGACCATCGACAAGGTGGCCGGCCCCGTGGGCGAATCGCTCATCATGACGGCCTTCGGCTTGGCAGTGGCCATTCCGGCGGTGCTGGGCTACAACGCGCTCACGCGTGGCAACAAGGCCATCATCGCCAAGCTCAATCGCTTTGCGCATGATCTGCACGCCTACTTCGTGACCGGCGCGCGCCTGCGCCCGGGTGCGGCGCGCGATGAAGCCGGCGTGCGCCTGGCCGCCGTCAAGCCGCAATAAGGAGCGGTCATGGCCTTCGGCTCTTTCGACAACGACGACGAGGTGATGAGCGAGATCAACATGACGCCGCTGGTGGACGTCATGCTGGTGCTGCTGATCATCTTCATCATCACCATTCCGGTGATCAACCACGCGGTGAAGATCGACCTGCCGCGCGCCTCCAACAAACCCGACGACGCCAAGCCGCAAAGCGTAAACGTCGAGATCGACGCGCAAGGCCAGGTGTTCTGGAACAACCAGCCGGTCGATGAGGCCACCCTGCAAGCCGACATTGAAAAGGCCGCGCAACAGCAGCCGCAGCCGGAAATGCATCTGCGTGCCGACCGTAGCGTGCGCTATGAGCGCGTGGCGCAGGTGATGGCTGCCATCCAGCGTGGCGGTCTGGCACGTATCGGTTTCGTCACGGAGCCCCAACGTAACTAGGGCAACTGAAGCGCCCTTCCACGGCTCACCACGAACCCCCGTCTCCGCACGGGGGTTCGGCGTTTTTGTGCAATGCAAAGATGCTTGAAGAGGTGCCGACTATACTTTTGTGCATCCTCGCTCTCAAAAGGCTTCGCTCTATGACTGATCCCCAGGCCGCATCCGACACAGCGCCTGCGCCATCGCGTACGACCCTCGTTCCACAAGTGGTTGTACCGGCGCTGAGCGCCCTTGTTCTACTGCTCGTGCTCTGCACCGTCCGCCCAGAACTGGCGGGCCGCGTTTTCGGCATCGCCCAGCACTGGGTGACCGGGCATTTCGACTGGTTTTACATGCTGGCCGTCACGGGCTTCCTGGGCTTCCTCGTCATCGTGGCAGCCAGCCGTTTCGGCGACATCCGCCTGGGCCCCGACGAGGCCGAACCCGAGTTCAGCTTCGTCTCGTGGACGGCAATGCTGTTCGCCGCAGGCATGGGTATCGGCCTGATGTACTTTGGCGTGGGCGAGCCGATGCAGCACTACCTGCAACCGCCGACCACCACGCCGCAAACGGCGCTCGCAGCACGCGAGGCCATGCTCACCACGTTCTTCCACTGGGGCCTGCATGCATGGGCTGTCTACGGTGTGATGGGCCTGGCGCTGGCGTACTTTGCGTTCCGCTACAACCTGCCGTTGACCATGCGCTCGGGCCTGTATCCGCTGCTGCGTGAGCGCATCAATGGTGCGCTCGGCCATGGCGTGGACGCCTTCGCGCTGATCGGCACCATCGCCGGCATTGCGACGACCCTCGGCTACGGCGTGCTGCAGCTCGGCGCGGGCCTGCACCAGGTGGGCGGCTGGCAGACCGATTCGGATACCTTCCGCGTGGCGCTGATCTGCGCCGTGGTGGTGCTCGCCGGTGTGTCGGCAGCGTCGGGGCTGGGCAATGGCGTGCGGCGACTCTCCGAGCTGAACCTCACGCTGGCTTTCTTGCTGCTGGCCTTTGTCATCATCGCGGGCCCCACGGTGTTCGTGCTGCAGGCCTTCAGCGAGAACGTCGGCAACTACATCGCCAACCTCGTCAGCCTGTCGTTCCGCACGTTCGCCTATACCCCGGCCAACTCGGCTGACTGGTTTGGCGGTTGGACGATTCAGTACTGGGCGTGGTGGGTGTCGTGGTCGCCGTTCGTGGGGATGTTCATTGCGCGCATTTCGCGCGGGCGCACGGTACGGCAATTCGTGATCGGCGTGCTGATCGTGCCGACGGTGTTCAACCTGCTGTGGATGACGGCCTTCGGCAACAGCGCCATCTGGCTTGATGCACACCAAGCCGCCGGCGGCCTGGCGCAGACCGCCACCAACGTCGACGCCCTGCTGTTCCGCTTCTTCGATTTCTTCCCCGGCACCACGGCGCTGTCGTGGCTGGCGATCGTGCTGATTGCGGTGTTCTTCGTCACCTCGGCCGATTCGGGTGCGTTCGTGATCGACACGATTGCCTCGCGCGGCGCAGTGCACTCGCCGGTGTGGCAGCGGCTGTTCTGGGCTGCAGTGTTGGGGGCCACGGCGGCCATCCTGATGCTGGCCGGAGGCCTGAAGGCGCTGCAAGCGATGACGCTGGTGGCCGCCCTGCCGGTGGCCATCATCATGGTGCTGCTGTGCTATGGGCTGTGGCGCGGCATGTCAGCCGATCGTGCGCATTATTCGCGTGAACTGGCCCCGGCCACTTCGTTCTGGAGCGGCACGCGTTGGCGTCAGCGCCTCGCGCAGATGGTGAATCCGTCCACCCAGGCCGACGTGCAGGCGTTCCTCGCCAAGCAAGTGCGGCCAGCCATGAACGACGTGGTCAGAGAGCTCAGCCGACGTGGCATCGAGGCGCATGTGCTCGACACCGACGACAGCGTGCGCCTGGTCATCCCCGACCCGTCGGATCGGGATTTCGTCTACGGCGTGCGCAGCGCGAGCAAGCCGCTGCCGGTCGCCACACCCAGCCAAGCCGCCGAGCCCGAAGCCGCGCAGGTCTACGAGCCCGTCACCTTCTTCGAAGACGGCCGCGAGGGGTACGACATCGAGTACTTGCGCGGCGAAGAGATCATCGCCGACATCCTCCGCCACTACGAGCGCTACCGCGCCCAACGCGCCGACGAGCGCACCAGCCTGCTGCGCGAAGCGCCAGGCCACACCTGATACCCACCGGGCCACGCGCCCGGTTTTTTTTTGCCGGCTGGCAGTGATCAGCACATCGTCAGTCGCGACTTGAAATGATAACGATTCTCATTTATTCTAAACCGCATTCGCTGGAGACCCTTACCAGCCCACGCTTTTACGCCCATCAGGCTCACCATGAATACTGCCGAACACCAAGACGCAGGACGCACCGTCACCCGCCGCCGCCAGATCATCGTGGCCCGCAAACGGCCAGTGTCCGCAGACGCGGCACCGACAACGCAATCCACTGAACCCTCTGCCATGACCATCGGAGACACCCGGGTCATGACTTCCGAACAACTCTTTGCAGGCCAGAACGCCGTAGCCATCCATCACAACGGCTCGGTGTACACCCTGCGCGTGACCCGCTTCGGCAAGCTGATCCTGACCAAGTAAGCAGCGCCACGTACCGACTTTTGTGGGGACGTCTCTCAGGAGACATTCGGCCTTAGCCAGCCTGTCGTCATTCGCGTGGGCAGAGACAAGACCCCTCTGCCAGACAACCGCCAGCCAAGCCGCTCTTTCGCATCCCGCTTTCGCATCTACGAGCGCCCAAAGCAAAAGGGCGCGACCTGCGCCGCGCCCTTCCCTGCTACTTGTCTGACTGCCTGCAGGGGCAGATCGTGATTCGCGCCTCAGCAGATCACGTGTACCGAAGCGATGCCCGCCTTGGCGATCTGCACGTCTTCCGCCGATTTCACACCCGACACGCCCACGGCGCCGGCGCACACACCTTCCACCAGAATCGGCACGCCGCCTTCGAGCATGCCTTGCAATTGCGGCGCCGACAGAAACGAAGTGCGGCCATTGTTGATGATGTCTTCGTAGACCTTCGACTCACGGCGACCCAGCGCGGCCGTCTTGGCCTTCTCCGGCGCGATGTACGCCGAAATGACTGCGCAGCCGTCCATGCGGCGCAGGCCCATGAGGTGGCCGCCATCGTCCACCACGGCGATCGTCACAGCCCATTGATGCGCGCGCGCTTCTTTCTCGGCGGCATCCAGGATCTTGGTGACATCGTCCTGGCACAGGCAGGGCTTGGTTTTCATGACGTTCTCCTTAGTCGTGGTGATGCGAATGCGCGAGTCCCGCGCGAAGCGAAAGTATGCCACCGGCATGTGTCGCCGCCGTAGCGCAATCCTGGCCTTGCAACGCAACTGAGCCGATACATTCCTGCGTCTTCAGTATCGTCGTGCGCGCGCCGCTTTCCAGCCTTTCTTGTTGCCCACGTTAACACGCCATGCACCTGCGAAGATGCACAAAGAAAAAGCCCGGGTATCGCCCGGGCTTGATGTTGCGATGCGGCGGCAGGTCAGGCGCCGTCGCTATACGGGTCGCGGCGGTCAACGCGGGCGCCGTCCGTATATGTGTCACGGCTGCCCACCTTGGCACCATCGGTGTACGGGTCGCTGCGGCTTACCTTCGCGCCGTCGGTGTAGGGGTCAGCGCGGCTGACCTTGTGCGTGCTGGGGTATGGGTCGATCGAACCCGCGTGCGCGACCGTCGCACCGAGCGCCAACGCCAAGCCGCCCACTGCAGCGGCCAAGGTGCGTTTTGCAAAGCGTTGCGTGATGACTTGCATGAGGACTCCTTCGATCATGGCACTGCAAACATGACGCGCACCGGCACGGGGCCGGCACACGTGTCCACATCGTTTTCATGCGGACGTCATATCGACCGAGCAGGCGCACTGATGTTGTGGCCCCGCGCTGGTTTGCCGCGGGGGAACACGGCGGCTTGCCCGTCGCCCTCTTCCACGCAGATGCCGTGCCTAGCCAAGAAGGCGCGGACAAAGAAAAAGGCTCCCGAAGGAGCCTTTCTTGGAGCAGGCCACGGCTTAACGCCAGTGGCCCCAGCGGCGACCGTCATACCAACGATAACGCGGACCCCACCGATACCAACCAGCACCCACCACCACGGGCGGCGGCCCGTAGTACACCGGGGCCGGCGCGTAATACGCGGGCGGAGGCGGCGGGTAGTACGCCGGGGGCGGAGGCGGATAGTACGCCGGAGGGGGCGGGTAGTAAACGGGGGCCGGCGCCACATACACCGGCGCCACCGGCACACCGAAACCAATGCCGACGCTCACGTGCGCCGACGCCACTTGTGGCACGGCCAGCACTGCCAGTGCGGCTGCGCCTGCCATCAACAGCCCATTGCGTCGAATCATGTTCATCACCTGCCACTTAAGGGCCCTGGCCGGAGAGTGGTCAGCGCCGATTACGTTATCTGTATTGTATTCAGGGCGCCTGACACAGGTGATACGGTACTCACGACTTGGTAACAGAACGTAACGCCAGCATGCCGCTGGCCATGGGCTGGCGATACATCCCCCGTTACCCCAGTGCAGGGCTGCAATCCAACGCTCCGGCGGCGATCATCGTTTCCGCATACGCGCGGGCGACCTCCAGAGCGATGCCCGCGCTCGGATACGTATTCACGGATTCGCGCACAGTGGTGCGCGGCAACAGCGTCAGACCGTCGCTGACGCGCGTAATCGTCACTTCCGCGCGCCAGGCGTTGGGAGAGAGTTCGTAGGCTGACACTTCGATCTTGCAGTCATCTCGGAAAGTCATGCGTCCTCCGCTTCGTACTGAGGCGCCAAGACCACTCGCGTCAATGAACGAACAGCCAGATCAGCAGCAACACGAACGCGGGGACACCCAATAGCCACGCAATCAGATAGGGCATGGTCGCCTCCTACATGTGGGTGGGTCATGTAGAAAGCGTACAAAGACGCGCACGGATGACGTATCCATGCGGGTCCACATCGTCTTGTAGGAAGGGACCGAAATCGCTGTCGGCCCGCTGCCGACGGGGCTACCCCGTGTGGGGGAGCATCAACGTGCGGCTTCGGCCTTGGCCGCCACGTCACTTGCCTCGGAAACGGCCTCTTCCGCCGCTTCCGCGGTGGCGACTTCCAGGCCCACCGTGGCCTTGAGAAACTTCACCGCCATCTCGGCCCCCGGGGGTGCGGCGTCGACGAGGTTCTCGGCGACAAAGCCCCACTGACGGCGGACCTCGTCGCCATGACGTTGCAGCGCGCGGCTGATGCTGTTCTGCGTCTGCACGCCGATCTCCACAAAATTGCGCGTGTAGCCGGAGACACGTTCGCCGGCGGGCTGCAGATAACGCGCTTGCGCCGTCCACCACTGCCCCGCGTCTTGTGCGCTCACGGCGTCTTGCAGGCACTGCTCCGTCTCACCAAAGCCGGCCTTGAATGCCTGGAGGTTGAGCCCGATCAAGCGATTCATGCCGTCGACGGTTTCTTCAGTCACGGCCAGCCACGCTTCGAGCTGCGATCGGTGCAGGATGCCGAGTTGCTCCAGAGTCATCATGTCGGGTTCTCCCTCGTGAGGTCGGTGGTTGCGTCCGGCACGTGCCGGCGTTTCAGTGTAGCCCTGGGCGCAGCCGATTTCTTTGACATCCCCCATTTGTCCTACAGGTCTTTCGGAAGGGTTCACCTAGGCACGCCATTGGTGCGCAATACAGTGAAGCCCATGTGTTGCAACTCGATGGAGCCACGATGAAACGACTCACTGCCACCCTTCTTGTCACTGCGGTACTTGCGGCTGCGCCGCCGGCTTTCGCCCAGGTTGCGGGCCACGCTGCATTGGGCGTGTCCGTGACGGAACTCGACGCGATCATCAAAGGTGTGAGCGTGAAGAAACAGGTGCTCGGCAAGCCCGTCTACAACGAGACCAATCAGAAAGTCGGCAACGTGCAGGATCTGATCGTGACGCCGGAAAACGCGGTGTCATTTGCCATTGTTGGCGCGGGTGGCTTCGTTGGCGTGGGCCGCCACGACGTGGCCATCCCCGTGAATCAATTCACCTATGACCAAGGCAAAATCACGCTGCCCGGCGCGACCAAGGATGCCATCAAGGCGCTGCCGGAATTCCGCTACGAGCACCAGGAAAAACCGGCCAAGACGTGATCGCAACAGTGCGCAACCAGCGCGGAACTTTGCCGGTAACAGTCGGTTCGCAAGTGTCGGAATCGGCTGACAGATTTTTCAGGCAGCGGTCTCTGCACACGCCCATGCACGCGACCTTCAATAGAGGTACACAAACGACATAAGGAGTGTGTGATGCGTGCCTTCGTATCCTTGATTCTGGCGGCCGCATTGGCATCCGTCAGCGGATGCGCGGACATGACGCCCAAGCAGCGTAATACCGCACTCGGGGCGGCCGCAGGTGGTGTCGCCGGGGCGGCCATCTGGGGCGGTCCGGGCGCCACGCTGGGCGGTGCTGCATTGGGTGGCGTGATCGGTAACGCCGCCACCAAGTAGGCGCACCGCAACCGCAGCGAAGCGTTGCTGCGCGGTAGGGCCAGGCAGTGTTGCCTGGCCCTTTTTGTTGTCTGAGCGCGCCCGTCCATTGCACATTCCCCTCATACGCTGATGCCAATGCCGGCGCATAATCGGCGTTTTGCAACGGAGGCACCGTGCGATACGAGCAAGAGGGCTTTGGCGTGAGCAGCACACCGATCCTGAGCGTCGAAGGACTACGCAAACGTTATGGCGATCAGACGGTCGTCGATAACCTCAGCTTCAATGTGCGGCGCGGCCAATGCTTCGGGCTACTCGGCCCCAATGGCGCGGGCAAAACGACCACGCTACGCATGCTGCTCGGCATGACGATGCCCGATGCCGGCGCCGTACAACTCTGCGGCGATGCGGTTCCCGAATTTGCACACCGTGCGCGCATGCGCGTGGGTGTAGTGCCGCAGTTCGACAACCTCGATCCCGATTTTTCCGTCTCGGAAAATCTGCGCATCTTTGGGCGCTACTTTGGCCTGTCTGCCGCCGCCATCCGCGAGCGCATCCCCGGCCTGCTGGAATTCGCGCGGCTCGAACAGAAAGCCGATGCGCCAGTGCGCGCCCTCTCCGGCGGCATGAAGCGCCGGCTGACCGTGGCCCGCGCGCTCATCAACGATCCGGACATCCTCGTCATGGACGAGCCCACCACGGGGCTGGATCCGCAGGCACGCCACCTGATCTGGGAGCGTCTGCGCTCGCTGCTGGCTGCCGGCAAGACCATTCTGCTGACCACGCACTTCATGGAAGAAGCCGAGCGCCTGTGCGACGAGCTTTGCGTGATCGACAACGGCCGCAAGATCGCGCAAGGCAAACCGCATGAGCTTATCGCGCGTGAGATCGGCTGCGATGTGGTCGAGGTCTACGGCGACGATCTCAGCGCACTGCGCACGCTGCTGAGCCCCCTGGCCGAACGCGTGGAAACCAGCGGCGAAACCCTCTTCTGCTACGCGCGTGATCCGCAGCCGCTGGTCGCTGCCCTGCGCACGCAGACAGAAACCCACACCATGCCCGGCCTGCGTTATCTGCATCGCCCGGCCAACCTCGAAGACGTGTTCCTGCGCTTGACCGGCCGCGAGATGCGTGACTGAGGCACCCCGACTATGTCCACAGAAATCACGCTCACCACCGCGAAGCAGCGCACGTATCCCCAACCGCTGCTGCCGCTCAACTTCACCAACTGGCAGACCGTCTGGCTGCGCAACTTCATGGTGTGGCGCAAGCTGGCCATTCCATCGATGGCCGGCAACCTGGCTGACCCGATGATCTATCTGTTCGGCCTTGGGCTCGGCCTGGGCCTGCTGGTCGGGCACGTGGATGGCGTGTCGTACATCGCCTTTTTGGCCGCGGGCACCGTCGCGTCCAGCACGATGATGTCGGCGAGCTTCGAGGCCATGTATTCGGCGTTCTCGCGCATGCACGTGCAGCGCACGTGGGAGGCAATCCTGTATGCGCCACTGAGCCTCGGCGACGTGGTACTTGGCGAGTTGATCTGGGCGGCCAGCAAATCGGTGCTCTCGGGCTTGGCGATCATGCTGGTGGCCGGCGCGCTGGGTTATGCATCGATGCCGCAGGCGCTGCTCGCGCTGCCCGTGATCGTGCTGACCGGCTTCACCTTTGCCTGCCTGGCGATGAACATGACGGCGCTCGCGCCCAACTACGATTTCTTCATGTTCTACCAGACACTGGTGATCACGCCGATGATGCTGCTCTCAGGCGTGTTCTTTCCATTGTCGCAACTGCCACCGCCCGTGCGCGCCATCACCAGCGTGCTGCCGCTGCCCCATGCGGTGGAACTGATCCGCCCATTGATGCTCGGCCGCACGCCCGACAACATCCTGCTGCATCTCGGCGTGCTGCTGCTCTATGCCGTCGGCGCGCTATGGCTGTGCCTATGGCTCCTGCGCCGCCGCATGCTCAAGTAAGACGCCCCCCCGCGCCCAACAAAAAGCCCGTCACGAAGACGGGCTTTTTGTTGGCGTTAAGGAACGAAGAACGCTTACTCGTTCACGGCCGAACGCTGCAGATGCAGTTGCGTGCGCGGATCATCGTTCTGTGCGTTTTCACGATCAGCCTTGGCCGAGTTATTGCGCGCAGCTTCGAGACGATCGAGATACGCCTCGTCGATATCGCCCGTCACGTACTTGCCATCAAAGCACGAAGCATCGAAGTCCTTGAGCGCGGGGTTCACGTCGCGCACGGCGCGCTTCATGTCTTCCACGTCTTGGTACACGAGCTGGTCTGCGCCGATGATCTTGGCGATCTCTTCGTGCGTGCGGCCGTAGGCCACCAGTTCACCGCGCGTCGGCATGTCGATGCCATACACGTTGGGGAACTTCACCGGCGGCGCGGCCGAAGCGAAGATCACCTTCTTCGCGCCCGCATCGCGTGCCATCTGCACGATCTCCGACGAGGTCGTGCCGCGCACGATGGAGTCGTCCACGATCAGCACGTTCTTGCCCTTGAACTCGATCGCCATGGCGTTGAGCTTCTGGCGCACCGACTTCTTGCGCACCGCCTGGCCCGGCATGATGAAGGTGCGGCCCACGTAGCGGTTCTTGAAGAAGCCCTCGCGGTACGGCACGCCCAGATGGTTGGCGACCTGCATGGCGGCCGGACGCGACGAATCCGGAATCGGCATCACCACGTCGATCGGATCGGACACCTCGCGCTTGATCTTCTCAGCCAGGTAATCGCCCATGCGCAAGCGCGCGTCGTACACCGACACGCCATCCATGCGCGAGTCCGGTCGCGCCAGGTACACGTATTCAAAGATGCACGGCGTCAGCACCGGGTTTTTCGCGCATTGCTTGGTGTGCAGCTTGCCTTCGAGGTCGATGAAGATGGCTTCGCCAGGTGCCACATCGCGCTCGAACTTGAAGCCGATGCCTTCCAGCGCCACCGATTCGGACGCGACCATGTACTCGATCTTGCCGTCCGGCGTTTCCTGGCTACCCAGCGCCAGCGGACGGATGCCGAACGGATCACGCACGGCCAGCACACCGTAACCGGAAATTTCCGCTGCGATGGCGTACGAGCCGCGCACACGGCGGTGCAAGCCTTCCACTGCGGTGAAGATGGAGTCGCGGTCCAGCGGAATATCGTTGCTGGCGCGTTGCAGCTCGTCGGCCAGCACGTTGAGCAGTACTTCGGAATCGGACTGCGTGTTGATGTGGCGACGATCGCGCCGGAACAT
Organism: Ralstonia sp.; assembly: GCA_039592975.1. GTDB lineage: Bacteria > Pseudomonadota > Gammaproteobacteria > Burkholderiales > Burkholderiaceae > Ralstonia. The sequence goes on from JBCNQE010000002.1 coordinate 283,197, forward strand.
CTCTTCACGCAGTTGATCGGAGTTCGTCAGGTTGCCGTTGTGTGCCAGCACGATGCCGAACGGCGCGTTGACGTAGAAAGGCTGGGCTTCTTCCTCGCTGGAAGAGCCGGCGGTCGGATACCGCACCTGGCCGATGCCGCTCGTGCCCGGCAGGCCGCGCATATTGCGCGTGCGGAACACGTCGCGCACCATGCCGTTGGCCTTGTGCATGTAGAAGGTGCTGCCGGCTGCGGTGGCAATGCCTGCCGCGTCCTGCCCCCGGTGCTGCAGGAGCAGCAGGCTGTCATAGATCAGCTGATTGACAGGCGTGGAAGAAACCACGCCAACGATACCGCACATGTCGATCTCCAGCGAGAACGTATTGGTGGCGCCCACACCCGTTGCAGGCGCCTGGAAAACTTCGCAAATCGTCTAGCTTGTGGCCAGACGCCCCGAATCAATAGTGGACGTACTTCGCGACGTCCGGCGGCAACAGCGGCTTGGCCGCCTGCGCCGCTTGCTCCGCATAGGGCCGCGTAATCGCATCGCGCCAGAACGGCTGCTCCGGCACGCTGGTAAAGCCCGCCACCGTCATCAGCACGAGGATGATGACGCCGCCGCGCGCCAGCCCGAACACCATGCCCAACCCGCGATCCGCGGGTTTAAGGCCCGCGCTGGACAGCACCGCCGACAGCAGCGCCCCCACCAGCGACGTTGCAATCACCGTCACGATAAACAGTAGGACGAAACCCAGAACCGTGCGCGCCACCGGCCCACCCGGCAGCGACTCGGGCATCCACCCCGCTGCCACGCCCGAAAACGAATACGCCACCCACGCCGCAAACAGCCAGCCCAGCAGTGCCAGCACCTCGCGGATCAGCCCACGAAATAGCCCAACCAACGCCGACGTGACGACGATGAACAGCACGCCGTAATCAAAAAAAGTCGGTTGCATCGGGCAGCAGGTGGGGTTGGCTTGGGACGGGGCTCGCGCAGCGGAGTAACGTGTCTGGCGTGTGCGCTGCGTGCCGCATGGTTATTGCTGAACGAGTTTAGGTGTCAGACCGATCTGCTCAGCCCGCTTCTGCGCCGCTTCCGCTGAGGCGCGATCATTGAACGGGCCCGCACGCAACAACGCCAGATCGCCCTTCTCGGGCACCTTCTTGTGTTCGATGTAGCCGGGAATCTTGTCGGCCTTCAACTTGGCGAGCCAGTTGCTCGCGCGTTTTTCGTCCGCGAACGCACCGATCAGCAGGACGAACTTGCCGTCCTTGGCATCGGTGCTCGGCGTGGTGGCTTGCTGTGTCTGTTGCGCCGCCTTTGCAGCGGGCTTTGTTTCAGCGGGCGGCGTCGGCTTGGCGGCAGGTGTGCTCGAAGCTGGGGCGGCGGCATTGGGCGCCGGCGCATCGTTCGCGGCGACAATTTCCTCGCCTTGATCCAGCGCTTGCGCGGGGTCGCCAGACGCTCCAGCCGCGCGCGACGTAGCACGGCGGCTGGCTACCTTCGGCTCATTGCCGGCGGCCTTGGCGCCACGGTCGACAGGCTGATCTTGAATCTGCACGGCCACCGCATCGGTGACGGGGCGTGGCTTGGCGTCGAACACCAGTGGCAGCACGATCACGGCTGCCCCAACCAACACCAGCGCGCCAATCAGGCGGCGACGGGCACGTTGCTTTTGTGGGAGCTCAGGATCCAGGCCATCGTCGTCATCGTCTGTGCGACGCGACGCGCGGCTGCGGGCGTTCGACGATGCGCGAGAGCCGCGCACCGCATCGCGGGCGACATCGGCGGCACTGCCGCTGGTGTTCGCTGTCACGCCACGCGAGCGTTCGCCTTCAGCGTTCTTGCGGGAGGAGAAGATGGAAAACAGTCCCATGAGGGCCCCGTGTTTAGTGCGCGCGACGCTTGCGCTCCGCCAGCACGCCGGCAACGGTGTAGAACGATCCGAAGACCACGATTCTATCATCCTCAGTCGCCCGCTCCATGGCGTTGCGATAGGCTGTGGCGGGATCGCTGAATGTGCTCACGCTCGATTCCTTGCCTGCGTGGAAGCCGGCGTCGGCCAATGCCTGCTCCAGCCTCGCGGCGCTCGCTGCGCGCGGCGTGGGCAGATCAGTCAGACACCAGTGGTCGACCTTGTCGAGCATGTGGGCGAGCACACCGGCGATGTCCTTGTCCTGCATCGCGCCGAACACCGCATAGGTGTAGCGGTAGAAACCCATGTTCTCGAGGTTCTGGCCCAGCGCCGCCGCGGCGTGCGGGTTGTGCGCCACATCCAGAATGACCGACGGGCGGCCCGGCAGCACCTGAAAACGCCCCGGCAATTCCACATGCGACAACCCCAGGCGCACATCCTGCGCCGAGATCGGCAGCCGGTCACGCACCGATTCCAGCGCCGCCAACGCGGCAGAGGCATTCAGCAACTGATTCGCCCCACGCAGCGCCGGATAGCCGAGGCTGGGCCACCGTCGCCCCCGCCCGCTAAAGCCCCATTGCTGCTTGTCACCCTGGAAATTGAAATCGCGGCCGATCAGCCACAGGTCTGCGCCGATGGCTTCGGCGTGCTTGACCAGCGAAATCGGCGGCACCGGATCAGAGCAGATAGCAGGTTTGCCTGCACGGAAGATGCCCGCCTTCTCAAATCCAATCGCCTCGCGCGTATCGCCCAGGTAGGCCATGTGGTCTAGGTCGACGCTGGTGATGATGGCGCAATCGGTGTCGATGATATTGACCGCATCCAACCGGCCGCCCAGTCCCACTTCCAGCACCACGGCATCCAAACCCGCGTGGGCGAACAGATGCAGGATCGCCAGCGTGGTGAATTCGAAGTACGTCAGGCTGACGGGTTCATCAAAGCTGCAGCGCGCGCGCTCAACCGCCTCGAAATGCGGCAGCAGCATCGCGTCGGAGGCGATCTCGCCATTCACCCGGGCACGCTCGTTGAAGTCGATCAGATGCGGCGAGGTATGGCAGCCAACCTTGTAACCGGCGGCTAGCAGGATCGCTTCCAACATGGAACAGGTCGAGCCCTTGCCGTTGGTACCGCCCACCGTGAAGACGACAGATTTCAGCTCCAGCCCCAGCGCGTCACGCACGCGGCTGATACGGGCGAGGCCCATGTCGATGCCGACCGGGTGCGCAGTTTCGAGGTGGGCCAGCCAATCGGGCAGGTTGTCGAATGTAGGCATGGATTTCGGTGGCGCGGCTTTTGGGGAATCCGGCCGCGCAAAAACAAGAAGCGCGGACTCTCGCCCGCGCTTCGGTTCAACAGGTGTGGCGCATCAAGCCAGCGCGTCGGCCGGTTGCTTCTGCAGGAGCGCCAGTAGTTCGGCGATCTCGCGGCGCATGTTGCGGCGGTCGACGATCATGTCGATGGCGCCCTTCTGCAGCAGGAATTCGGCACGCTGGAAGCCTTCCGGCAGCTTTTCGCGCACGGTCTGCTCAATCACGCGCGGACCGGCAAAGCCGATCATGGCCTTAGGTTCGGCGATCACCACATCGCCCATGAAGGCGAAGCTGGCGGACACACCACCAGTCGTCGGATCGGTCAGCACGCTGATGAACGGCAGCTTGGCCTCAGCCAGCTTCTGGACCATCGCGGTGGTCTTGGCCATCTGCATCAGCGACAGCAGGCTTTCCTGCATGCGCGCACCGCCGGAAGCCGTCACGCAGATGAACGGCACCTTCTGCTCCAGCGCCATCTGCGCGCCGCGCGCGAAGCGCTCGCCCACCACCGAGCCCATCGAACCGGTCATGAACTCGAATTCAAAACAGGCCACCACCACCGGCAACGCATGGATGGCGCCGCCCAGCACGACCATGGCATCGGTCTCGCCGGTATTGTCCATGGCCGCCTTGATGCGGTCTGGGTACTTCTTGCTGTCCTTGAACTTCAGCGCGTCGACCGGAAGAATCTCCTGGCCCAGCTCATAGCGGCCTTCGGCGTCCAGCAGCGCGTCCAAACGCGCGCGCGCGCCGATGCGCATGTGGTGGTCGCACTTCGGGCAGACGTGCAGATTGGCTTCGATATCAGTGCGGTACAGCACCGACTCGCAAGCGGGGCATTTGACCCACAGGCCTTCCGGAATGCCCTTGCGTTGCGACGGATCGGTCTGTTGAATCTTGGGCGGAAGCAGTTTGTCCAGCCAGCTCATGCGTGCTCCTTGAATGCAGTGTCGCCGAGATTAGGCATCGAGCGCCTGGCGAATCTCCGCGATGAAATCAGTCAAGTATTGTACCGCGTGTTCGCGGGGTGCCTCTTCAAGCAATTGCACAATGCGGGATCCAATGACCACGGCATCAGCCACACCACCGATTGCACGTGCTGTTGCCGCATCACGGATGCCGAAACCGACACCCACCGGCAGCCGTGCATGCTGGCGGATCTGCGGGATGCGCGCGGCCACGGCGTCGAGGTCGATAGTGGCCGCGCCGGTCACGCCCTTGAGCGACACGTAATAGATGTAGCCGCTTGCCACACGGGCGATCTGGGCGATGCGAGCATCGGTGGAAGTCGGCGCCAGCAGGAAGATCGGATCGATACCGGCATCGCGCATGGTCTTGGCGAAGCCCTCGCACTCTTCAGGCGGGTAATCCACCACCAGTACGCCATCCACGCCGGCTTCGGACGCTGCCTTGGCAAAGGCGTCGACACCCATGCGCTCGATCGGGTTGGCGTAACCCATCAGCACCACAGGCGTGGTCGTATCGGTGGTGCGGAATGCGCGCACATAGTCCAGCACGGTGCGCAGGCCGACTTTCTTGGCCAAAGCGCGCTCGGAAGCACGCTGAATGACGGGGCCATCAGCCATCGGGTCGGAAAACGGCACGCCCAGTTCGATGACGTTGGCGCCGCCCTTGACCAACGCGTGCATCAGGTCGACGGTCATCTCGGGGTACGGATCGCCCGCCGTGATGAACGGAATCAGGCCCTTGCGGCCCTGTGCGGACAACTGCGCGAAAGTTTGAGCGATACGGGACATAGCGGGATCAGTGTGTCAGGCGACCTTGATGGTCTCAGGCGCCTGCGAATCAGTCGGTTGGGCGTTGGCGGCAGCAGCGGCATGTACAGCGGCCACGCGCTCGCGCGCCACGCGGCAATAGTCGGCATTGATCTCGAAGCCGGCGAAGCGGCGGCCAAGGCGCGCGCAGGCTGCAGCCGTAGTGCCGCTGCCCAGGAACGGGTCCAGCACCAGGCCATCCGGCGGGCAGCTTGCCAGGATCATGCGCTCCACCAATTCCAGCGGCTTCTGCGTGGGGTGCTCCGCGCGCTCCGGGTCTTGCCGGTGCAGGCGCGACACGCTCCACACGTCCTTCGGGTTGTAGCCGACCTCCAGCCACTTCTTGCCCTCGAAACGCTTGCGGCTGCGCGCCTTCTTCGTCTCGGCGTCGTACGGAATGCGCACGGCGTCGACATCGAAGTAGTAATCGCGCGAGGCGGCAAAAAAGCCGATGTTGTCGTGCACCGATGAGAACTTGCGCGTGCTGCCGCCCATGCTGGGCACGCGGCGATCCCAGATGATCTCGTTGATCATCGTCAGGCGCTGCTTGAGCATCACGAACAGTTCTGGCGCGTATTGCCACGTGCAGAACAGGTAGAGCGAGCCGTTGCGCGCCAGCTTGGGCAGCACCGCATCGATCCAGCGTTCAGACCACGCAAGGTAGGCCTCGCCCGATAGCTTGTCGGAGTCGTTGCCGTAATCCTTGCCCAGCCCGTATGGCGGATCAGCGATGACGAGGTCCACACTGCCGTCGGCCAGATGCCCGACCCCGGTGATGCAGTCCTCGTTGAAGATGCCGTCGATGGCGCGCTCGGTCATGCGTCTGCTACTGCCTTAGAGTTTGATGCCGGAGAATTCGGCGACAGTGTGCATGTCCTTGTCGCCGCGGCCCGAGAGGTTCACCAGCAGGATCTTGTCCTTCGGCAGCGTCGGGGCCAACTTGCACGCATACGCCAGCGCGTGGCTCGATTCCAGCGCGGGAATGATGCCCTCCATGCGGCACAGATCGTGGAAGGCCTGCAGCGCTTCCTTGTCGGTGATGGGGACGTATTCCGCACGGTGCACGTCCTTCAGCCAGGCGTGCTCGGGGCCAACGCCCGGGTAGTCCAGGCCCGCCGAGATTGAATGCGTCTCGATGATCTGGCCATCGTCATCCTGCAGCAAATACGTGCGGTTGCCGTGCAGCACGCCCGGCGAACCGCCCGTGAGCGACGCCGCGTGGCGGCCCGTCTCGATGCCCTCGCCTGCCGCTTCCACGCCGATCAGCTTCACGTCGGCATGGTCGATGTACGGATAGAAGATGCCCATGGCGTTGGAGCCACCGCCCACGCAGGCGATCACGGCGTCCGGCTGGCGGCCGATCATCTCGGGCATCTGCACCTTGCACTCTTCGCCGATCACGGCCTGGAAGTCGCGCACCATCATCGGATACGGGTGCGGGCCCGCCACCGTGCCGATGATGTAGAAGGTGTCAGCCACATTGGTCACCCAGTCGCGCATGGCTTCGTTCAGTGCGTCCTTGAGCGTACGCGAGCCGGATTCCACCGGCACCACGGTCGCGCCCAGCAGCTTCATGCGATAGACGTTGGCAGCCTGGCGGCGCACGTCTTCGCTGCCCATGTAGACAACGCATTCCATGCCGTAGCGCGCGGCGATGGTGGCCGTAGCCACGCCGTGCTGGCCGGCACCGGTCTCGGCAATCACGCGCGGCTTGCCCATGCGGCGTGCCAGGAGTGCCTGGCCGATGACGTTATTCACCTTGTGCGCGCCGGTGTGGTTCAGGTCTTCGCGCTTGAGGTAGATCTGCGCGCCGCCGCAGTGCTCGGTCAGCCGGCGTGCATGGTAGATGGGCGACGGACGGCCGACAAAATGCTTCAGCTCGTACTCGTATTCCTTGATGAACTCGGGATCGTGCTGGTAGCGCGCATAGGCGTCGCGCAACTCATCCAGCGCGTGCGACAGTGTTTCCGCGACGAAGGTACCGCCGTAGGGGCCGAAATGGCCGTGGGCGTCTGGCAGGTTGTACATGGCAATCTCTCATGTCGTCCGCTGGGGTCAAGGCTGAGACCCGTCGGCGGAGATATTCAGGAAGGTGCGAACCGCGAGAGGCCGGCCCTATCGCTCAGGCCTGAACCGATGCGCCCAGGGCGGCATCGGCTTCGCGGACCGCACGCATGAATGCAGTCATGCGGGCATGGTCTTTCACGCCCCGTGCGGCCTCGATTCCACTGCTGACGTCAACAGCGTAGGGCCGCACGCGCTCAATCGCGCCAGCGACGTTTTGCGCGCTCAACCCACCACTCAAAACGAGCCGAGGAGCGACGCTTGGCAATACGGATGGCGATTGCGGGAGCCATTGCGGGGGAATCAGGGTCCAGTCGAAGACGTGGCCGCCACCGCCATATCCCTCAACAAATGCGTCGAGCAGCAGGCCTTGGGCAGCGGCAAACCGATCGGCGAATTCTACCAAATCGGCCCCAGGCTGAACACGCAGGGCGCGCAGCCATGGCAGCCCTACCTTCCCGGCGATCTCTGCGCACTGCTCGGGGGTCTCGTCGCCGTGGAATTGAAGCAGCGTCAGCGGCACTTGGTCGAGCACGCGGGCGACGTCGTCCGCGCTGGCGTTGACGAACAGGCCCGTCACGGTGACGAACGGGCCGGCGCGGCGAGCCAGTTCTGCCGCGCGCTCAATGGCGACGTAACGTGGGCTGGGCGGATAGAACACCAGCCCGATGGCGTCAGCGCCCAGCGCGACGGCGTGGTCGACGTCGGCCAGTTGCGTGAGGCCACAGAGTTTGATGCGGGTTCGGTGGAGCGACATGGCGGAATTCAAAGCCCGGCGTGCTCGTCGAACACACCGCGGAACAGGCTGGACGATGCCGGAGATGCCGGCAACTGGAAGGCGTCAGGATAGCCGACCTCGGCGAGGTACAGCCCATCGGGCATGAACGTGGGCGCCGCGGCCACACGGCTGCGGGCGGCCAGCACATCCGCCATCCAAGACGCCGGCTGGCGGCCTCGGCCAATCGCCACCAGGCACCCCATGATGTTGCGCACCATGTGATGCAGGAACGCGCTGCCGCGAATGCGCACGAACACCCATTCGCCCTCGCCTCGCACTTCCACGGAGTACATCGTCTTGACGGGTGACTTGGCCTGGCATTCCGCCGCACGGAAAGACGAAAAATCGTGCTCGCCGACCAACACCTGCCCGGCTTCGTGCATGGCTGCCACGTCAAGCGACTGGCCCGGCGGCAGTGTCACGTAGCCGGCCTTGCCTTCGAGCAACGGTGCACGCGTCGGCCCGAACGTGAGCGCGTAGTAGTACGTGCGGCGATGCGCGGAGAAGCGTGCGTGGAAGTCTTCCGACATGGTCTGTGCCCACCGCACTGCGACGGTCGGCGGAAGAAACGCATTCGTGCCGCGCACCCATGAGAACGGCTCGCGCACGAGGTCGGTATCGAGGTGGACCACCTGGCCCAGCGCATGCACGCCGGCATCCGTGCGGCCTGCGACGGTGGTCGGCAGCGACACGCCAGCAAACTGGCGCAACGCCGCCTCCAACGCGTCCTGCACCGTATTGCCGTGCGGCTGCGACTGCCACCCCGAGAACGCGGCACCGTCGTACTGAATGCCAAGCGCGATGCGCGTCATGCCTTGTGAACCCTCATGCAGAAAGAAAAACGCCGGCAGGATACCACCCTGCCGGCGTTGTCGATCGCGTTGGCGACCGTACGACGTACTGCGCGTTAGCCGATCTGGCGCATCAAGGCCTGCGCCTCTGCGTGGAACGACGGGTCGCCCAGATCCAGCACTTCCTGCAGCAACTCGCGCGCGCCTTCCTTGTCGCCGATCTCGATGTAGGCCTTGGCCAGATCGAACTTGATCTGCAGATCGCGCACACCGTCCGTACCGTGCTCGCCCGACAGCGTGTGCGGCAGGTTGGTGTCGAGGCGGATGGCCGATTGCGGCTCGTCGTTGACCTCGTGTGCCGGCTCAGCGTGGTGCGGCTCTTCTTCAAAGTGCATCGGCGCTTGCGACGGATCCGTGGGTTGCGCCCACGACGGCAGGCTTTCTTCAGCGGCCGCTGCAGGCGCGGCCGGTGCGGCTTCCTCGGCAGGCGGCGTCGGGTTCAGATCCAGCGACAGGTCCGACAGGTCCATATGCAGCGGCGGTGCCGACACCGGCTGATAGGCCTCACCGGCATGCACGTTGAACTGCGGCAGCTCAGCAGCCGGTTCGACGTGCGGCTTGAAGACGTCCGCTGCCTCGGCCGGCGCGGTGATCGGCTCGCCCGCGACCGGCGCCGGGAAGGACTCCAGCGGTAGGTCGAGATCAGCCAGTTGCGGGGCCTTGGTCGACGGGGCCGACGGATCCAGATCCGGGGACAGCGTGGTCCAGTCGTCGCGGCGGGTGGTTTCACCCGTCACGGTCGGCTTGAACGCTTCAGCAGCGGCCACCGCGCCAACACCTGCCAATGCAGCCGCAGCAGCGGCCGTACCGGCATGATCGTGCTCAGCGGGGGCCTCGGCGGCCGGGTGTGCATCGCCCTGCACCGTCAGATACAGCGGATTGGCAGGGTCAAACTTGCGGCCCATTGCTGCGGCCTCGGCCCATTCCGGCGAACCCGCACCTACCTGCGCCAGCATTTCTTCTGCAACGGTCTGGAAGCCGTGTGCGTCCTGGCGGTTTGCGTAAATTTCCATCAACTTCAAACGAATGGCTTGGCGCTCCGGGTGTTGTTCCAGCGCCTCGCGCAAGATTTCCTCGGCCTGCACGTCGCGGCCATAGGCGATATAGACATCGGCCTCTGCGATCGGGTCGACTTCGTTGCTCTCGTTGCCGCCGCCGATGCGGAAATCCGCACCGAACACGCTGTGCTGCGAGGTATCAACGCTCTGCCCGCCCGCTGCGCCGAACAACGAGTTGGCGCCGGCCATCACGGTGCTTTCCTGCGACAGCAGGCTGTCCTGGAAGCCATGGGCCGGTTCCGGCTTCTGTTGACGGCGGCGATACACCGCCAGGCCGCCCAGCAGCGCGACGACCAAGCCACCCAGGCCCAGTGCCATCGGGTTGCCCAACAGCGACGAGAAGAACGACTCTTCCTCGATCGGCGGCTGCGGTGCCACGACGACCGGTGCCTTCTTCGGCGCAGCCGCCGGAGCGGATGCCGCTGCCACCGGTGCGCTGGCAGCTGCCTGCGACGCCGATGCCGCCGCTACCGGGGTCGAGGCCGATGCAGCTTCCGGCGTGGACGCGGCTGCAGTTGCCGACGAAGCCGGCGCAGCAGCAGCCGTTTCTGCCGGCGCCGGTGCCGCAGCTGGTTGCGCCGGTGCCGGTGCCGATGCAGCGGCAGACGGTGCGGGTGCCGGTGCATTGGCCGCAGCCACCGCTGGCGCCGCCGTCGACGGCGCCGCACCTGCTGCCGGCTTGGCAGCGTTAGCCGCCTTGGCCAGCTCGGCGTTCTTCAGATCCACCAGGCGCTGCATGTCGGAGAGATTTTTCTCCAACTGCGCAACGCGCGATTCCATATCCTTGAGCGCTCGCTCCTTGGCAACGAGCTCTTCGTCACGTGCGGCGGCATTGGCCTTGCCGGTGCGATCCGCCTTCGACAAGCGCAGTTCGTCGCGCCCGCTGGCAGCCGGAGTGGCCTGATCCTGCACGCGGGCCGAAACGCTACCGCTCTGCTGGCGCGCCGAATCGGTATCCGTGGCGGCATTGGCTTCTGCCGCCGTTGCCAAGCGATTGCGGTAACCGGCAAAACCGGACGTCTGTGCAACCACCTCGCGGCGGGCTTCGCGTGGCGACGTTTTCTGCGCTTCCGTCTGCGACGGCACCTTCAGCACCGAACCGGTACGCAGTCGATTGATGTTGCCGCCAATGAACGCGTTCGGATTATTGCGGTACAGCGCCAGCAGCATCTGGTCGAGCGACACCGCGTCCTGGCCTTGTGCCGCGGTCGATGCGATGTCGTACAGGCTGTCGCCACGCTGCACGGTATACGAACCGCCGGGGGCCGCATTCGGTGCGGCCGCAGTTGCGGCGGGTGCGGCCTGCTGCGGACGTGCTGCCTGGCGGGCCGGACGTGCCGGCGCTGCCGCCGCCGGAGCGGGCGCCTGCGATTGCGCTGCTGCTGCAGAAGCGGTTTCTGCCGCGCCCGGCGTGGTGGCCTGCACCACCGGCGTCGGCGCGAAATGCTGGGGGCTGTTGCTGGAGCCAACCGGATCGAGCAGGAACGTGTAAGCGCGCGAAACGTGGCCGCTCGCCCAGTTCAAGTCCACCAGAACGTCGACAAACGGTTCAGCGACTGGCTGAGTGGAGCGCAGACGCACCACATAGTTGCCGTCCGACTGCCGCACCAGGGAGGCGCGCAGCGAAGATACGATCGGGTTGTAGGTCAGGCCGGCACGCGCGTAAGCGTCGGGAGCGGCCAGTTTGGCAACCAGATTCTGTGCCTCTTCTGCCGTCACGCCGGTCAGGTCGATATCGGCCTGCAGTGGCTGGCCGAGGCTGGAACGCACGTGCAGCGCGCCGAAGCCGGCCGCCTGCGCAGCGGGCTGGATCAGCAGTAGACTCGCCGCGGCAAACGCGACGGCCGACCAGCGAGGACTGCGATGGGACGATTCTCTCCGGCGGTATTGGCTCACCCTCACCTTCGACTCCGTTATCTTGTAATGTGCAAACGAACTTAACATCAACGAGTTAGCGCAGCAAGTTCACCCAAAAGGTGAAAAGCTGGGATAAGAACCGCCGTCAATTTTTATCAAAACGACACAATTGGCGAGATTCTGAAGCACCCGACGTACCCCCCGGATTGCGCGTGCTTCAACGTGGCGCTAACTCTTCCCCGTATCCGTCCACCCCACGAACGGGGGGAACAGTTTCCATGCGGTAATTCTGGCCGCTATTGTGTACCAACGTTACAAGTCGTGGGCACTCAGATGGCACAACGCCGCGCAGGCCGCGCGGCGTTGGTCCAAAAAGTCCACTTTCTGTTGTCAGCTTGCAACGACAACCGCCGCAGCCTGACCCGACAACGAAAGCAAATCCAACATCACTTGCCCAGCAGAATGCGCAGCGTACGGCGCAGCGGCTCGGCGGCGCCCCACAGAAGCTGGTCACCGATCACGAAGGCACTCACATACTCCGGACCCATATTCAGCTTGCGCACGCGGCCCACGCCGATCTGCAGACCACCGGTGATGGACGCCGGCGTCAGTTCCTTTTCAGTGATGCTGCGGTCGTTCGGCACCCACTTTACCCACGGGTTGCCCGAGCGAATGATCTGCTCGATCTCTTCGAGCGGCAGATCGCGCTTGAGCTTGAGCGTCAGGCCCAGGCTGTGGCAGCGCATCGCGCCAATCCGCACGCACAGGCCGTCGACCGGGATCGTCTGCGTTGTGCCGAGGATCTTGTTGACCTCAGCTTGGCCCTTCCACTCTTCCTTCGATTGGCCGTTGTCGAGCTGCTTGTCGATCCAGGGGATCAGACCACCCGCCAACGGTGCCGGGAAAAATTCGGTCGGCACGTCTTCGCGGATGGTCTTCGCAACCTTGCGATCGATGTCGAGAATGGCGGACGCCGGGTTGGCCAACTCATCCGCCACCGCACCGTGGATCACGCCCATGCCCTTGAGCAGTTCGCGCATGTGGTTGGCGCCGCCGCCCGAAGCCGCCTGGTAGGTCATCGAGCTGACCCACTCGACCAGGCCTTCGCGGAACAGACCGCCCACGCCCATGAGCAGGATGGAGTTCGTGCAGTTGCCGCCGATGAAGTTCTTGGTGCCGGCCGCCACCGCATTCTTGATGAGCGACAGGTTGACCGGGTCCAGCACGATCACGGCGTCATCTTCCATGCGCAGGGTCGACGCGGCGTCGATCCAGTAGCCGTTCCAGCCGGCGGCGCGCAGCTTTGGGAAGACTTCGGTGGTGTAGTCACCGCCCTGGCACGTGATGATCGTGTCGCAGGCCTTCAGTGCTTCGATGTCGTTGGCATCGGCCAGGGGCGCATCCGTCTTGGCGAATGCGGGCGCCTTGCCGCCAGCGTTGCTGGTGCTGAAAAACACCGTGTCGATCAGGTCGAAATCCTTCTCTTCCTGCATGCGCTGCATCAGCACACTGCCGACCATGCCGCGCCAACCGACGAGACCTACCTTCATGATTGTGAACCTCTAGTGATTTTCCCCGCCTCGGTCGCCCGGCGTGACTGCGCGGGGAAGGCGAACAGGCACGACGGACGATCAGGAGATCGTTTTTTTGGTAATGGTTTTAATGGTCGTGCGAATCTCGACAGGCGTCATGCGAGCGCGAACGGCAGTGCCCTTGGCGGCGATCGCCAGGGTACCCAGAATGCCGAAGAGAAGCGCGGTCGAGATCATCTGCAAAAATATACACGATTTGGCGGGCACACAATGCACTGCACCATGCGCCCGCTCAAAAAACGACGATTGCGGCGCCGCAAGTGACGGCGCCGCAACGCACTGCGATTTACAGCGCGGCCACCACGGCCTCACCCATCTCCACCGTGCCGACCTGCTTGCACCCTGGCGTGAGGATGTCGCCGGTACGGTAGCCCTGGGCCAGCACCTTCTTGACAGCGTTCTCGATACGGTCGGCCTGCTCCGCCTTGCCCAGCGAATAGCGCAGCATCATTGCCGCCGACAGGATCGTCGCCAGCGGGTTGGCAACGCCCTTGCCCGCGATGTCCGGCGCGGAGCCATGCGACGGCTCGTACAGGCCCTTGTTGTTCGCATCGAGCGACGCCGACGGCAGCATGCCGATCGAGCCTGTCAGCATCGCGGCCTCGTCCGACAGGATGTCGCCGAACATGTTGCCTGTGACGATCACGTCGAAGTTCTTCGGCGCCTTCACGAGCTGCATGGCCGCGTTGTCGACATACATGTGCGAGAGCTCGACGTCCGGATATTCCTTGTGCACATCGGTGACGATGTCCTTCCAGAACTGGAACGTCTCGAGCACGTTGGCCTTATCGACGCTGCACAGCTTCTTGCCGCGCTTGGCCGCAGCCTGGAAGGCCACGTGCGCGATGCGGCGGATTTCCGGCTCGCTGTAGCGCATGGTGTCGAAGCCTTCGCGCGCGCCGGCGAACAGGCCATCCGGTGCAGCACGCACACCGCGCGGCTGCCCGAAGTAGATGTCGCCGGTCAGTTCGCGCACGATCAGGATGTCGAGGCCCGCCACAATTTCAGGTTTCAAGCTCGATGCGCCGGCCAGTTCCGGATAGCAGATCGCCGGTCGAAAGTTGGCGAACAGCTGCAGGTGCTTGCGCAGGCCCAGGATGGCTTGCTCGGGGCGCAGTTCGCGCGCCAGCGTGTCGTACTTCCAGTCGCCCACGGCGCCAAACAGGATGGCGTCCGCTTCCTTGGCGAGCTTGAGCGTGTCTTCCGGCAGCGGATGGCCCTTGGCCTCATAGCCGGCGCCGCCCACCGGGGCGGTTTCCATCTCGAACGATTCGCCCAGGGTGTTCAGCACCTTAACGGCCTCGGCGACGATTTCCGGGCCAATGCCGTCACCCGGCAATACTGCAATCTTGGTCATGTGATTGTCCTTGTTGTTCTGAGGTCAGCTCAGCCGACGAGCTTGTGTGCGAGCCATGGCATCTTGGCCAGGCGCTGCGCTTCGTAAGCCTTGATCTGGTCGGCATAGCGCAGGGTCAGACCGATATCGTCGAAGCCGTTGAGCAGGCAGTACTTGCGGAACGCCGTGATATCGAACGGGTAAGCCGTACCGCCCGGCGTGACGACGACCTGCTTGTCCAGATCGACCGTCAGCTGATAGCCGACGAAGGCTTGCGTCTCATTGAACAGGTGGTCGACCTGTTGCTCCGTCAGCACGATCGGCAGCAGGCCGTTCTTGAAGCAGTTGTTGAAGAAGATGTCAGCAAAGCTCGGCGCGATGATGGCGCGGAAGCCATACTGCTGCAGCGCCCACGGGGCGTGCTCGCGCGAGCTGCCACAGCCGAAGTTCTTGCGCGCCAACAGCACGGAAGCCCCCTGATAGCGCGGCTGGTTCAGCACGAAGTCCGGGTTCAGCGGACGCTTGCTGTTGTCCTGGCCGGGTTCGCCGACATCCTTGTAGCGCCACTCATCGAACAGGTTCGGGCCAAAGCCCGTGCGCTTGATCGACTTGAGGAACTGCTTCGGGATGATGGCGTCGGTGTCGACGTTCTCGCGGTCGAGCGGGGCCACAAGGCCGGTGTGGATGGTGAATTTTTCCATGATGATTCCTCTCCTGCCGCTCAACCGAGCTTGCGCACGTCGACGAAGTGACCTTCCAGCGCAGCCGCAGCGGCCATCGCCGGGCTCACCAGATGGGTGCGGCCACCCGCGCCCTGACGGCCTTCGAAGTTGCGGTTGGACGTGGAAGCGCAGCGCTCACCCGGGTCCAGGCGGTCAGCATTCATTGCCAGGCACATCGAGCAGCCCGGCTCGCGCCATTCAAAGCCCGCTGCCTTGAAGATCTTGTCGAGCCCTTCGCGCTCGGCCTGCTCCTTCACGAGGCCCGAGCCCGGCACGACCATCGCCAGCTTCACGTTGGAGGCAATGCGCTTGCCAAGCTTCTGCACAACCCACGCCGCAGCGCGCATGTCCTCAATACGGCTGTTCGTGCACGAGCCGATGAAGACCTTGTCGATGTTGATGTCGCTGATGGCGACGTTCGGCTGCAGGCCCATGTATTCCAGCGCGCGCTCCATGGCGTTGCGCTTGTTCGGGTCCTTTTCCTTGTCGGGATCCGGCACGCGGTCTTCAATGCTGACCACCATTTCTGGCGACGTACCCCAGCTCACCTGCGGGCGGATCTCTTCAGCGCGCAGCTCGACCACGTGGTCAAAGTGAGCGCCTTCATCCGAGTGCAGCGTGCGCCAGTAGGTCACGGCCTGTTCCCATTCCACACCCTGCGGCGCGAACGGACGGCCCTTGATGTACTCGAGCGTGACGTCATCCACGGCGACCATGCCGGCGCGTGCGCCACCTTCGATCGCCATGTTGCACACGGTCATGCGGCCTTCCATCGACAGCGCGCGGATGGCCGAGCCGCCGAACTCCATGGCGTAGCCCGTACCGCCCGCCGTACCGATCTTGCCGATGATGGCGAGCACGATATCTTTTGCCGTGCAGCCGCGCGGCAGCGTGCCTTCCACCTTCACGAGCATGTTCTTGCTCTTCTTGGCGAGCAGCGTCTGCGTGGCCAGCACGTGCTCCACTTCCGACGTGCCGATGCCGTGCGCCAGTGCGCCGAATGCGCCGTGCGTGCTGGTGTGCGAATCGCCGCAGACCACCGTCATGCCCGGCAGCGTCGCGCCCTGCTCCGGCCCGATCACGTGCACGATGCCCTGACGCTTGTCGTTCATCTTGAATTGCGTGATGCCGTAGCTATCGCAGTTGGCATCAAGCGTGTCGACCTGCAGCTTGGAAACTGGATCGGCAATACCGTGCGAGCGGTCGGTGGTCGGCACGTTGTGGTCCGAGACGGCCAGGTTGGCGCTGATGCGCCAGACCGGACGTTGCGCCAGCTTCAGGCCTTCGAACGCCTGCGGGCTCGTCACTTCGTGCAGCAGTTGACGATCGATGTAGAGCACGGTCGTGCCGTCCTCTTCGGTATGAACGACGTGATCGTCCCAAAGTTTGTCGTAGAGCGTCTTGGCCATGATGCGATCCGTGCACAACGCGCCCTTTTTGGGCTGTTGCGCGAGCAGTTTCGTGGGGAGGAATCGATTATGCCACCCGGTGCATTGCGTACCGGACGTCACTGGCGAAAGGGGGTTTCGCCATTTCGCGAAAGCCCTGCTCCCTTGCCCCTCTTGCCACACAAGGCAACAAAAAACCCCGCCGGTTGGCCCTGGCGGGGTTTCTGTACAGCGAATTGCGAGCAGCTTAGCGCTTGTCGATCGACGGTACGTCGCGCAGGGCGGCGCCGTTGAACAGTTGGCGCGGACGGCCGATCTTGTATTCCGGATCGGTGATCATCTCTTCCCACTGCGCGATCCAGCCCACCGAGCGAGCCAGCGCGAAGATGCAGGTGAACATCGACGACGGGATGCCCAGCGCGCGCTGCACGATACCCGAGTAGAAATCGACGTTCGGGTACAGCTTGCGGCTGACGAAGTACTCGTCTTCCAGCGCGATTTTTTCCAGCTCCATGGCGAGCTTGAACAGCGGGTCGTTGTGCAGGCCCAGTTCGTTCAGCACTTCGTGGCAGGTTTCGCGCATCAGCTTGGCGCGCGGGTCGTAGTTCTTGTACACGCGGTGGCCAAAGCCCATCAGGCGCACGCCGCTGTTCTTGTCCTTGACCTGCTTGATGAACTCGGGAACCTTGTCCACCGAGCCGATCTCTTCCAGCATGTTCAGTGCAGCTTCGTTCGCACCACCGTGCGCCGGGCCCCACAGGCAGGCGATACCGGCAGCGATGGCGGCGATCGGGTTCGTACCCGACGAACCGGCCAGACGCACCGTCGACGTGGAAGCGTTCTGCTCGTGATCTGCGTGCAGGATGAAGATGCGGTCCAGCGCACGCTCCAGCACCGGGTTCACCTTGTAGTCTTCACACGGCGTGGCAAACATCATGCGCATGAAGTTGCCGGTGTACGACAGGTTGTTCTGCGGGTAGATCAGCGGCTGGCCGATGTTGTACTTGTACGCCATGGCCACCAGCGTCGGCAGCTTGGCGATCAGGCGGATCTGCGAGATCTCGCGCTCACGCGGGTCGTTGATGTTGGCGGCGTCCGGGTAGAACGCGCTCATGGCACCGACCAGGCCCGTCAGCACGGCCATCGGGTGTGCGTCACGACGGAAGCCGCGCAGGAAGAACTGCATCTGCTCGTGCACCATCGTGTGATTCGTCACAACGTGGTCGAACTCTTCCTTCTGCTTGGCGTTCGGCAGCTCGCCCTTGAGCAGCAGGTAGCAGATTTCCAGGAAGTCGCACTTGCTGGCCAGATCATCGATGGCATAACCGCGATACAGTAGTTCGCCCTTGTCGCCGTCAATGTAGGTGATCTTGGAATTGCACGACGCGGTCGACATGAAGCCGGGGTCGTACGTGAACTTGCCCGTCTGGCCGTACAGCTTGCGAATGTCGATCACGTCGGGCCCGACCGTGCCCTTATAGATCGGCAACTCGACGCTGGGCGAGCCATCGGAAAACGATAGGGTGGCTTTCACTTCGGACGGCGTCATGTCGGTTTCCTTCTCTGCTGTTTATGAAAATGAAGTCGGGAGACTCCCGCCAGACGGATCGCGGAGTGCCGTGGGGGCGGCTGGACCGATTCGTCTTGCGGCAACCTCTCGTGCGCTGGCTCAGACCGAGCGCAGCAAGGTCAAGACGTGCTGGATGTGCGGCGCGTCGAGTTCACCCTCCGGCTCCTTGCGTGCGAGCAGGAGATCCATCAGGTCGTTGTCTGGCAATTCGAACAACTGCGAGAGTGCGGCAACGTCGTCATCCGACAGTTCCGTCTCGTAGCGGTTGAAAAAGCGCTCGACGATGATGTCGTTCTCAAGCAACCCGCGCCGTGCACGCCAGCGCAAACGCGCGCGCTTGTGCGGATCAGACTGGTGAGAGAACGTCGGAGTATTCACAGCAATCATGCTTCTAAAATGTGCGTCGCCGGAAAACGGCTCCGGCGACACACGATGCCAAAGTGCGCTGACTCGCGGCTTACACCGCGCGACGCACCATCAGTTCCTTGATCTTGCCGATGGCCTTGGTCGGGTTCAGACCCTTCGGGCATACATCGACGCAGTTCATGATGGTATGGCAGCGGAACAGGCGGTACGGGTCTTCGAGGTTGTCGAGACGCTCGCTGGTAGCCTGATCGCGGCTGTCAGCGATGAAACGATACGCCTGCAGCAGACCGGCCGGGCCGACGAACTTGTCCGGGTTCCACCAGAACGACGGGCACGACGTCGAGCAGCTTGCGCACAGAATGCACTCGTACAGGCCATCGAGCTCTTCGCGCTCTTCCGGCGACTGCAGACGCTCCTTCTCGGGCGGCGGCTCGTCGTTGATCAGGTACGGCTTGATCGAGTGGTACTGGTTGAAGAACTGCGTCATGTCGACGATCAGGTCGCGCACCACGGGCAGGCCCGGCAGCGGACGCAGCACGATCTTCTCCGGCAGCTCGCGCATGTTGGTCAGGCAGGCCAGACCATTCTTGCCGTTGATGTTCATGGCGTCGGAGCCGCACACGCCTTCACGGCACGAACGACGGAACGCGATCGACTCGTCAAGCTTCTTCAGCTTGACCAGCGCGTCGAGCAGCATGCGCTCGTGACCGTCGAGTTCCACCTCGTAGGTCTGCATGCGGGGCGCTGCGTCCTTGTCCGGATCGTAGCGATAGACTTCAAAAATACGCTTCATTTTTGTGGGTCCTTCTTATCCGTTAGAACGTACGCGCCTTGGGCGGCACGCTTTCCACCGTCAACGGCTTCATCGTCACAGGCTTGTACTCCAGGCGATTACCTTCGCTGTAGTACAGCGTGTGCTTCATCCAGTTGTCGTCGTCGCGGTTCGGGAAGTCGCTGTGAGCGTGTGCGCCGCGCGATTCCTTGCGAGCAGCAGCCGACACCATCGTCGCCTTCGCCACTTCCACCAGATTGGCCACTTCCAGCGCTTCAACGCGCGCGGTGTTGAACACCTTGGACTTGTCCTTCAGGTGGATGTTGGACGCACGCTCGGCCACTTCCAGAATGCGCTCAACGCCTTCGTCCATCAGCTTCTGCGTACGGAACACGCCGGCATGCGACTGCATGTTGCGGCGGATGTCGTTGGCGACGTCCTGCGCGTACTCGCCCGAGCTGGACGAATCCAGCTTGGCCAGGCGCGACAGCGCGAGGTCAGCAGCGTCAGCCGGCAGCGGCTTGTGCTCGCGGTTCTTCAGGTTCTGCGCAATGATGTGGTTGCCTGCCGAACGGCCGAACACCACCAGGTCGAGCAGCGAGTTCGTGCCCAGGCGGTTGGCGCCGTGCACCGACACGCACGAGCATTCGCCGATCGCGTAGAAGCCGTTGATGACCTCGTTCGAGCTGCCGTTCTTCGGCACCACAACCTGGCCGTGATAGTTCGTCGGAATACCACCCATCTGGTAGTGGATGGTCGGCACGACCGGGATCGGTTCCTTGATCGCATCCACGTTGGCGAACTTCAGGCCGATTTCGCGGATCGACGGCAGGCGCTTCATGATGGTCTCGGCACCGACGTGGGTCAGGTCGAGCAGCACGTAGTCGCCGTTCGGGCCGCAGCCGCGGCCTTCCTTGATTTCCTGGTCCATCGAGCGCGACACGAAGTCACGCGGTGCCAGATCCTTCAGCGTCGGAGCGTAACGCTCCATGAAGCGCTCGCCATCCTTGTTACGCAGGATGCCGCCTTCGCCGCGCACGCCTTCGGTGATCAGCACGCCCGCGCCGGCCACGCCGGTCGGGTGGAACTGCCAGAACTCCATGTCTTCCAGCGGCACGCCAGCGCGTGCAGCCATACCCAGGCCGTCACCCGTGTTGATGAAGGCGTTGGTGGAAGCTGCGTAGATACGGCCAGCACCGCCCGTGGCGAACAGCGTGGTCTTACCCTCGAGGATGTAGACCTCGCCGGTTTCCATTTCGAGCGCGGTCACGCCCAGCACGTCGCCGTCCTGATCGCGGATCAGGTCGAGCGCCATCCACTCGGTGAAGAAGTGGGTCTTGGCGCGCACGTTACGCTGATACAGCGTGTGCAGCAGCGCGTGGCCGGTACGATCAGCGGCGGCGCAAGCACGTTGCACCGGCTTCTCGCCGTAGTTCGACGTGTGGCCGCCGAACGGGCGCTGGTAGATCGTGCCGTCGGCGTTGCGGTCGAACGGCATGCCGAAGTGTTCCAGTTCATAGACCACGTTCGGCGCCTGGCGGCACATGAACTCGATCGCATCTTGGTCGCCGAGCCAGTCGGAACCCTTGATCGTGTCGTAGAAGTGATAGTGCCAGTTGTCTTCGCTCATGTTACCCAGCGAAGCACCGATACCACCCTGCGCCGCCACGGTGTGCGAGCGGGTGGGGAAAACCTTGGACAGCACGGCCACGGAAAGGCCGGCTTCTGCGAGCTGCAGCGATGCGCGCATGCCCGAACCGCCCGCACCGACGATCACGACGTCGAATTTGCGGCGCGGCAGCCCAGTCTTGACTGCGACCATGTCTTAAACCCTCCAGAGAATCTGAGCTGCGTAGCCCGCACAACCGACGAGCCACAGAATCGTCAACACTTGCAGCGTCAAACGCACTGCCACGGGCTTCACGTAGTCCATCCAGATGTCACGCACACCGATCCAGGCGTGATACGTGAGCGACACGAACGCCAGGAACGTCAGCATCTTCATCCACTGGTTGGAGAACAGCCCCGCCCAGCTTTGGTACGACGTGTCTTTGGAGAGCAGGAACGCAGCCAGCAGCACGATGGTGTACACCGCCATGATCACGGCGGTGACGCGCTGCGCGAGGAAGTCCTTCAGGCCGTAGTGCGCGCCGACAACGAGGCGCTTGGGACCAATATTGTTTTGTGCCATTGCGGATTCCTCAGAACAGGCCGAACAGCTTGGCGCCGAACACGACGGTCAGCAGCAGGCTGACGATCAGCACGCTCACAGCCGACTTGGAGGCCGAGGCCTTGTCGATGCCGATATGCAGATCGAGGATCAGGTAACGGATGCCGGCGCAGAAGTGGTGCAGGTATGCCCAGATGAGGGCAAGGACGACAACCTTGGCAAAACCGTTGGACAGAAGCGCCGAGAACTTGGCGAAACTGATTTCCGACGTGAGACTTTGCTCGAACAAGTACAGCACGAACGGAAGAAGAAGGAACATCAACGCACCGCTGGCACGGTGCAAGATGGACACCTTACCGGCCCAGGGCAAGCGGTAACGGGCGATATCGCCCAAACCGATGTTCCTGTATACCGGCCTGGCTTTCTTGATGGCTTCTGCCATGGTCAGACCCCAATTGGCTAATCAACAAACAAAACAGCTTTGCACAAATCCGCGAGATTTTAGCGCGCTTTTGTTGCGCAGCGCACCATTAATTCCATGCGACGCGCTCCACTTTTGTGCTTCCTGCCCTCGCCTGCCAGTGGCGTGATACGGGGGCCGATTGTCCTCTCTACACTGCCTTCATGCCGCGCAATACGCTGTTGCGCGACGCACAAACCCAGACCCAGTCGAAGTCGCAACGGGCCGCCCGAATCGGGCCTGGCAGCGCGTCGTCAATTCAATTCGTTCTGGTAAAAGTGCCGCGTCGTGACGTACAGGCCACGACGTATCTCCACCGGTTTGTCGCCGAACGTATGCGACACGCGCTCCACCGACAGCAACGGCGATTGAGCCGCCACCGAGAGCAATTCAGCCGTGGTCGCGTCAGCCGCCACTGCACGGATGCGCTCGGTGGCACGCAACATGCGCACACCGAACTCCGCCTCGAAAAAGGCGTACATCGGGCCCTTCCACTCGGTCAGTTTTTCAGCCGTCAGCCCTTTGAAACTCGCGCCCGGCAGCCAGATTTCTTCCAGCACGGTCGGCTCACCCGAAAAGAACAGGATGCGGCGGATCTGCACGACGCTGTCGCCGGCCTTGAGTTCGAGCAGGCGGGCGATCTCGGCCGGGGCGCGCATGCGCTTGCACTCCAGCACACGGCTGCTCGGATAGTGCTGTTCGCCCTGCTCCGGCATCAGACGCAAAAACCGGAACTGCACGCCCTCTTCGTAATGCGTGGTAACGAAGGTGCCCTTACCCTGGCGCCGCGCGACCAGGTTTTCGGCCGCCAGTTCGTCGATCGCCTTGCGCACGGTACCCTGGCTGACCTTGTAGCGGGCCGCCAATTCCATCTCACTGGGGATCATCTCGCCCGGCTTCCATTCGCCGGCCTGCAGGCTTTGCAGGATCAGCGTCTTGATCTGCTGATACAACGGGCTGAACGTGGGAGAGCCGCCCGCGCCGCCCGAAGAAGCGGGCGATGCGCCGCCTTCGCCGCCCGGGGGCGGCATCGCAGCGGATAGAGGGCTGGGTGTGCTCGACATAACTGCCGATTTCACCACAAAAGCGACAAAGGCGTCCAGCCCGTTTATAGAATGTCTTATGTCTTATATAAGACAGAAGATTCATTGACTTTCCGGCGAGGCCAGACCTACACTCGCGCCTGTTCCGGGCGACGGCCCCCACGACACGCCACAACGGCTCAAAGGTCAATTGCAGTGTGTTTCCACATCGTCATGCGGACGCAGTAAACTGCGAGGCTCTTGCCGTTTCTGAGCCGACCGCCCACGAGGCGCCGACCGTTGCCGGCAATGCCTGCGAGGCTGCACCGACATCCTGCTGGGATGCGCGCCGCGCGCAGTGCGATCCGCTTTCACTACCGTTTGGAGAGTTCTCATGGCAAAAGCACCCATGCGCGTCGCAGTGACCGGCGCTGCTGGACAGATCGGTTACGCCCTGCTGTTCCGCATCGCCGCCGGCGAAATGCTGGGCAAGGATCAGCCCGTCATCCTGCAACTGCTGGAAATCCCCGATGAGAAGGCCCAGAAGGCACTCAAGGGCGTGATGATGGAGATCGAAGACTGCGCATTCCCGCTGCTGGCCGGCATGGAAGCCCACTCTGATCCGATGACCGCGTTCAAGGACGTGGACGTGGCCCTGCTGGTGGGCGCCCGCCCCCGCGGCCCGGGCATGGAGCGCGCTGACCTGCTGTCGGCCAACGCTCAGATCTTCACGGCACAGGGCAAGGCCCTGAACGCCGTTGCTTCGCGCAACGTCAAGGTGCTGGTGGTCGGCAACCCGGCCAACACCAACGCCTACATCGCCATGAAGTCGGCGCCGGACCTGCCGCGCGAGAACTTCACCGCGATGCTGCGCCTGGACCACAACCGCGCCCTGTCGCAAATTGCCGCCAAGACCGGCAAGCCGGTGTCTTCCATCGAGAAGCTGTTCGTGTGGGGCAACCACAGCCCGACGATGTACGCCGACTACCGTTACGCCACGATCGACGGCAAGAGCGTCAAGGACATGATCAACGACCCGGTATGGAACAACGACGTGTTCCTGCCGACCGTTGGCAAGCGCGGCGCCGCCATCATCGAAGCGCGCGGCCTGTCGTCGGCTGCTTCGGCTGCCAACGCCGCCATCGACCACGTCCGTGACTGGGTGCTGGGTTCGAACGGCAAGATCGTCACGATGGGCATCCCGTCGAACGGCGAATACGACATTCCGAAGGACGTGATGTTCGGCTTCCCGGTCACCACGGAAAACGGCAAGTACAAGATCGTCGAGGGCCTGGAGATCGACGAGTACAGCAAAGGCAAGATCAAGATCACGCTCGACGAGCTGGAAGGCGAGCGCGCCGGCGTGCAGCATCTGCTGTAATCGGCATGATCTAAGGAAGAACCGGAGCGGATCGGCAGCGAACCCTCCGGTTTTTTTGCATCTGCAATGACGCAGAACAACAGGCGCCCAGCACCACAAGCGCCAATAACCGAATACAACGCAGTGCACCCCACCGAGGTTTTGTTCCAGGACGATGCCATGCCGGCCCAGTTGCCGGTCTGCGACCACTATGCGGGCGCCGAAAAGCTGATGCGCAAGTCGCTCGCCCTGCAGCAAGCCCTTGGCCCCGTCTTCGACATCACGTTTGACTGCGAAGACGGCGCCGCGGTCGGCCAGGAACGCGCGCATGCCGAACTGGCCGCCGCGCTCATCAACAGCGACGACAACCACTTCAACCGCGTTGGCGTCCGCATCCACGATCCGAGCCACGACGCCTGGACGCAGGATGTCGACATCCTCGTCGGCCAGGCCGGCAGCCGGCTCGCCTATGTGACCGTGCCCAAGGTGCGCGATGTCGTGGAAGTGGCCCGCGTGACCGATCGCGTGAACCAGGCCGCCCGCGCCGCCGGTATTGCTCGGCACCTGCCCATCCACGTGCTGATCGAAACGCATGGCGCGCTGGCGCAGGTGTTCGACATTGCCTCGCTGGTGCAGGTGGAATGCCTGAGCTTCGGGCTGATGGATTTTGTCTCTGCGCACAACGGGGCGATTCCGGGTGCGGCGATGGGCTCGCCCGAACAATTCGAGCACCCGCTCGTCCACCGCGCCCTCACCGAGATTTCCGCCGCGTGCCACGCGCACGGCAAGGTGCCCTCGCACAACGTCAGTACGGATATCAAGCACCCCGACCGGGCCGGCGCCGATGCCGCGCGCGCCCGGAACGACTTCGGCTATCTGCGCAAATGGAGCATCCATCCGGACCAGATCGTGCCCATAGTCTCCGCGTTCCGCCCGTCGCACGAAGAAGTGACACAAGCCGCGGCCATTCTTGCGGCGGCGCAGGCCGCGTCTTGGGGGCCGATCCAGCATGAAGGACGGCTGCATGACCGGGCGAGTTATCGCTACTGGTGGGCGGTGCTGCAGCGTGCGCACACCACCGGTGTCGAACTCCCGCCCGATGCGGCTGCGCGGTTCTTCGGATAAGAGGCGCTTGCTCGTCACGGTTGACCTGGGCAAACCCTCAACACGAACAAGGAGCTCGGACGACTCGACCACGGGGCACATTGCTCAGGAATCCACGCTGCACATGGCGCGACACGGCCGTTTGGCTGATCAGTTGCGTCGCCATGTAACAGAACGTTGGGCGCGGCGTACAAATCGGTCAAAATACCGGCCGGTGTGCGCCGAACCCTGGCATTCCGGCCCCGGGCGGCCGCCTCCCCTGATTCAGTCTTACGGAAGGAAACTATGAACAAGTTCATCGCGGGCGCCTGTGCCGGCGTTCTCTCGCTGGCAACTGCGCAATACGCAACGGCTCAGACCACCTCCACCGCCAAGCCGGCTGCCAAGAAAAAGGCTCCGGCAAAGAGGACGTCCAAGAAGGCCGCCCCCGTTGCCGCCGCCAAGCCGGAAGGCGTGCAGTGGAAGTGCGAACTGGGCAATGAGCTGTACATCGCCGGCGACATGACGCGCGACCAGATCGTCAAGCTGCACTGGAAGGGCAAGAACTACGACCTGCCCCGCCAACTGACCCGCACGGGCGCAGACCGCTACTTTGATCAGAAGACCGGCTTCGATCTGGTTGTCATCCCCGCCAAGGCCATGCTGTTCGACCGCAACGAAGGCCACCGTCTGGCCGACGAGTGCCAGACCGCCGAAATGGCAGCCGGCGCCCCGGCCCCGACGCAAGCCGGCGCCCTGCGCGCCCCGGCAGGTCTGCCGCTGATGCTGCAGGACAACGCTGCCCCGGCTCCCGCGCCCGCTCCCGCTCCTACGCCGGACGCTGCCCAGCCGGCTAAGCAATAACGCGACATCTCGAGCGAGGCCCCGAGGAACACCCATGTCAGCGCTGCCCGCAGATATCCACCTGGAACCACGGCATGGCAGTCCATGCCGGGCCGGTGCGGGCGCGTTGGCGGATGGGCACCTCGGGCGTTCTCGCCTCGGAGGCCACCCGGCAGCAATGGGGCGGCTTCGATGACACAGACACCGTCATGCAGGCATCAACGTGCGTGCATGACCGGCAGTGCATCAGGAATCATCACGACACCCCAGAACACCCGGTCGCTCAAGCGATCACCGTCTGGCCGAAGGACGGCAAGGTGTTCACGGAAGTCGTGCAGCAGTTGGTTTGTACGTGATTTGATTGGTTGATTTGACGTCTCTGCAACGGGCGCCCCGGCGCCCCGCGCATCCTTAAGCCTTGGAGTCATGCCATGCCCCACAACCTGAAAAAAACACTCAAGGAATTCAAGATCAACGGCGGCCAGACCGGCAACTTCTATTCCCTGCCGCAACTGGGCAAGGAACTGGGCGTGGCGATCGAGCGCCTGCCGGTGTCGATCCGGATCGTGCTGGAATCCGTGCTGCGCAACTGCGACGGCAAGAAGGTGACCGAGGAGCACGTCGAGCAACTGGCCAACTGGAAGCCGAACGCCGACCGCGTTGACGAAATCCCGTTCGTGGTCGCCCGCGTGGTGCTGCAAGACTTTACGGGCGTGCCGCTGCTGGCCGACCTGGCCGCCATGCGCAACGTGGCCGAGCGCATGGGCAAGAACCCCAAGAAGATCGAGCCGCTGGTGCCAGTTGACCTGGTGGTGGACCACTCGGTGCAGATCGACCACTTCCGCGAGAAGAAGGCGCTGGACCTGAACATGCAGCTGGAATTCCAGCGCAACAACGAGCGCTACCAGTTCATGAAGTGGGGCATGCAGGCCTTCGACACGTTTGGCGTGGTGCAGCCGGGCTTCGGCATCGTCCACCAGGTCAACCTGGAATACCTGGCGCGCGGCGTCCATAAGAAGGACGGCGTGTACTACCCGGATACGCTGGTCGGCACCGACAGCCACACGACCATGATCAACGGTATCGGCGTGGTGGGCTGGGGCGTGGGTGGCATCGAGGCAGAAGCCGGCATGCTGGGCCAGCCGGTGTACTTCCTGACACCGGACGTGGTGGGCGTGGAGCTGAAGGGCCGCCTGCGCGAAGGCTGCACGGCCACCGACCTGGTGCTGACCATCACCGAAATGCTGCGCAAGGAGAAGGTGGTCGGCAAGTTCGTCGAGTTCTTCGGCGAAGGCACGGCCAGCCTGTCGCTGCCGGACCGCGCGACCATCGGCAACATGGCCCCGGAATACGGCGCCACGATGGGCTTCTTCCCGGTGGACGAAAAGACCATTGACTACTTCAAGGGCACGGGCCGCACGCAGGAAGAAATCGCTGCGTTCGAAGGCTACTTCAAGGCGCAGAAGCTGTTCGGCATCCCCAAGGCTGGCGAGATCGACTACACCAAGACGCTGACGCTGGACCTGGGCACCGTGGCCCCGTCGCTGGCTGGCCCGAAGCGCCCGCAAGACCGCATCGAAATCGGCAATGTGAAGTCGACGTTCTCGTCGCTGTTCTCCAAGCCGGTGGCTGAAAACGGCTTCAACAAGAAAGCGGAAGATCTGGAACAAACCTACACGACCAGCAACGGCGTGAACGTGAAGAACGGCGACGTGCTGATCGCCGCCATCACCTCGTGCACGAACACCTCCAACCCGAGCGTGCTGCTGGCTGCCGGCCTGCTGGCCAAGAAGGCCGTGGAAGCCGGCCTGGAAGTCGCCCCGCACATCAAGACCTCGCTTGCCCCGGGAAGCCGCGTGGTGACGAAGTACCTGGAAGCCGCCGGCCTGCTGCCCTACCTTGAGAAATTGGGCTTTGGTGTGACGGCCTACGGCTGCACGACGTGTATCGGTAACGCGGGGGACCTGACGCCGGAGCTCAACGAAGCCATCGTCAAAAACGACCTCGTGGCGGCCGCCGTGTTGTCGGGCAATCGCAACTTTGAAGCGCGTATCCACCCGAACATCCGCGCCAACTTCCTGGCCTCGCCGCCGCTGGTGGTCGCCTACGCCATTGCCGGCAATGTGACGCGCGACCTGATGACCGAACCGGTCGGCAAGGGCAAGAAGGGGCAGGACGTGTATCTGGGCGACATCTGGCCGACCTCGGACGAGATCGCCAAGCTGATGAAATTCGCCATGAACGCCGACACGTTCCGCACGAACTACGAGCAGGTCAAGAAGCCGTCCAAGCTGTGGGCCAACGTCAAGGGCACGAAGGGCCAGGTCTACGACTGGCCGAAGTCGACCTACATTGCCGAGCCGCCGTTCTTCGAAGGCTTTGGCATGACGCCGGCCGCTGCTTCGGCATCGGTTTCGGGCGCACGTGCTCTGGGCGTGTTTGGCGACTCCGTGACGACCGACCACATCTCCCCCGCCGGTTCGATCAAGGAAACCTCGCCCGCCGGCAAGTACCTGCTGGCCAACGGCGTGCTCAAGGCCGACTTCAACAGCTACGGCTCCCGCCGCGGCAACCATGAGGTGATGATGCGCGGCACGTTCGCCAACGTGCGCATCAAGAACCTGATGATCCCGGCCAAGGCGGACGGTTCGCGCGTGGAAGGCGGCGAAACGCTGTTCCAGCCGAGCGGCGAACAGATGTCGATCTACGACGCCGCAATGAAGTACATCGCCGAAGGCACGCCGACGGTGGTGTTCGGTGGCGAAGAGTACGGCACAGGTAGCTCGCGTGACTGGGCCGCCAAGGGCACGCAACTGCTGGGCGTGAAGGCCGTGATCGCACGCAGCTTCGAGCGCATCCACCGCTCGAACCTGGTCGGCATGGGCGTGCTGCCGCTGCAGTTCAAGGGCAATGACTCGGTGCAGTCGCTGGGCATCGTGGGCGACGAAACCTTCGACATCGAAGGCCTGGAAGGCGAAATCAAGCCGCAACAGGACGTCACCCTGGTGATCAAGCGCGCCAACGGCGAAACCACGCGTGCGCAAGTGCTGCTGCGCATCGACACGCCGATCGAAGTGGACTACTACAAGCACGGCGGTATCCTGCCGTTCGTGCTGCGTCAGCTGCTGGCGGCCTAAACCACTGCTGCGCTGTCGATCGGAAGCCGGCTCTTCGGAGCCGGCTTTTTTATGGCTGCCGAATCAAACAACGTGACGAGACCCCAACCGACGCACAGCCTTTGGTAGAGTGTGCCGATTAGGCCGCGTGGCGGAGCGCTTGCCCACCGCCCGGACCATCCTCAATCGACCCATCCGCAGGAGCCTCGCACCCATGGCCAAAGTGGTTCTCGCCCTACTCGTCGTGGCGGCTGCCGTGTTCTACATCCTGTTCAAGGCGCCACAGCTCGACGCCCAGGCCCCGGCGGCAACTGTGCCGACCACCGCCACCGCCACCGCCGCCGCGCCCGTCCCGCCCCCTCCGCCAATGGAGCCTGCTGCCTCCGCCGTCTCCCCCATTGCACCGACTGCGCACGCAAGCACACCGGCGGCATCGGAGCCCGTCGCGGTACTGGCGCCCGCAACACCGGCGGCGAGTGGCGTGGCAGCCGAAGCTTCGGCTCCCGCTGCGAAACCCTAGCGCTTTCGCCGACAAAGCGGCGCACGACAGCGTCCAAGGGTAAAATAACGCCCCTTCTTTCCAATCGACCGGTACGGCACAGCATGGCAGGATTCCGCTCCAAGGCCCCCCAACGTCTTTCCCCCGATGCAGAACGGCTTGTTGCCGATGCGCTGGCGCTCGATGCGTCGGGCAGCCGCATCGAAGACGTCTATTGGGAACAACGGCTGTCCGAACGTCTTTCCCGGCTGCTGAAAAACGGCAGCCAGACCGCGCTCGACGCCGCGCTCGACCACCTCTTCAAGCACAACGAAGAGGCCTCCGACGTGCTGGCCGAGCAGGCCGAGACGCTGGCCGAATCGGCGGTGCTCACCTCGGGCGACGTTGAGTACGATGCGCTGCTGATTGCAGCGCCTATCCTGGCGCACACGCGCTACATGATTCCCTCGGGCACCATCAAGCCTGAACTCGCGCAGACGCTGCAGGTGCATCTGCAGGCGCACGTGATGGCGTCCAACGCACGTGTGGCGCTGGCGCCGTATCTGTACAGCATCGACCAGCTCCCGCGCACGCACTCCGATACCTTCGCGCTCACGCACAAGCTGGCGGCCTACGCGCTGTCGGGTCAGCCGGCCAAGGTGGATTTGCGCGACATGCCGGAAACCGCGCCCATCCTCGCCGACCCGCGTTACCTCGTGGCCATCGTCGTCGCCAAGCACGGCCAGGCGCTGTTCCGCTGGCAGGAAGACGCCAAGGAGCACCACGCCGAACGCTCCGCCTGCCTGGAGCAATGGCGCGAACAGGTCACGCCGACCATCTCCACGCTGATGCCCGGCTGCGAGTTCGATCTGCTGCTGCCGGACGCCTTCTTCCTGTCCTGCCGCGAGTCCGACAAGCAGATCCGCCCACTGACCGTGCGTGCCGCCGTCAACTACCTGCAAGGCGCGCTGGATCTGCCGGCCAACCGTTTCAGCGCCATCATCGGCGCGTTTGGTGAAGAGCAGATCGAGGAGTATCGCGTGGCCTTCACGGTACGCGGCGAGAAAGACCTCATCTACGGCATCGTCTGGCCCGTCTATGGCCGCGATGGCGGTGCCACGGATGTCGCCGCAGAAGGCGAGCCCGGCAGCCCGCTGGAGCAGATCTGCGACGAACTGCGCGCCTGCGGCATCGAAGACATCTTCCGCCACGGCCAGCTCTTCGAGCCCGAGTATTGCGAAGACTGCGGCGCCCCGCTCTATGCGGACCGCTCGGCAGAAATCGTGCACGCCGAGATGCCCGAAGACGCGCCCACGCAGCAGCCGCTGTTCCATTGAGCGCCGCGCGACAGCACAAGCCACCTTCGGGTGGCTTTTTTATTGCTCCGTCATCGCGCATATTGATTCTTGCTTTGCATCGTACGTGCCCAGGCAGGCTGCGGCACAATGGCGGTCTTCCGCCACATGGCATCACCGCCCGAATATCAGGAGCCCCCCAGATGACAACACGCCCCCTGCTTCGCGCCTTGATTCGCAACCTGGCTGCATGCGCGTTGGCTGCGGCCGCCTCGGCGCCGCTGGCCGCGCACGCCGACGACCTCCGCATTGGCCTGTCCGCCGACGTCACGTCGATGGATCCGCAATGGAACAACGCCGGCCCCAACAACGCCATGGCGCTGCACATCTTCGAATCGCTGGTGTTTCTCGACAAGAACGGCCGCTACACGCCGGGCCTGGCCACCTCGTGGAAGGCCATCGACGCCAACACGTGGGAGATCAAACTCCGCCCCGGCGTGAAGTGGAGCGACGGCACGCCCTTCACCGGCGAAGACGTGAAAGCCTCCATCGAGCGCCCCGCGCGGCTGACTAACAGCCCCGGCCCGTTCACCAGCTACACCAAATCGATCACCGAGGTACAGATCGTCGATCCGCTTACCGTGCGGCTGAAGGTGTCGATCCCGAACTACGCGAGCATCCCCAACGACCTCAACAGCCTGCCGATCATCCCGAAGAAGGTGGCCGATGCATCGCAAGCGGACTTTGATGCCGGCAAAGCCATGATCGGCACGGGCCCGTTCTTGTTCGACCACTTCACGCGTGGGCAGGAGATCGTGCTGAAGAAGAACCCGGGCTATTGGGGGCATGCCCCGCAGTGGGACAAGGTCACCTTCAAGATCATCACCGACAACGCCGCGCGCACAGCGGCCCTGCTCTCGGGTGACGTGGATGTCGTGGAGGCTGTGCCCGCCGCCGACGTGCCGCGCATCAAGCAGAACCCGAAGTTCCACCTTGAGCAGCAAGTGTCATGGCGCACGATCTTCTGGCAGATGGACCAGAGCCGTGATGTGTCGCCGTTCATCACGGACAAGGCCGGCAAGCCGCTTGCCAAGAACCCGTTCAAGGACCGCCGCGTGCGTGAAGCCGTGGCGCTGGCCATCAACCGCGATGCCATCGTCAGCCGCGTGCTGGAAGGTCAAGGCGTGGTGGCATCGAGCATCGTGTCTCCGCAGATCTTCGGGCATCCGGGCGGCAAGATTGGTTTTGACCCTGAGCGTGCGAAGAAACTGCTTGCCGAGGCGGGCTACCCGAACGGCTTTGGGCTCACGCTGCATGCCACCAACAACCGTTATCTGAACGACGCACAAGTCGCGCAGACCACGGCGCAACTGCTCACGCGCATCGGCATTCAGACCAAGGTGGAAACACTGCCGGTGGCCGCGTACTTCTCACGCGCACGTCAGGGCGAGTTCTCGTTCATGATGCTGGGCTGGGGCTCGGTGGCGGCCGATGTGGCGTTGCGCAGCATCCTCGGCACGCCCAACGCACAAACCGGCTACGGCACCTGGAACTGGGGCAAATACAGCAACCCCCAACTGGACAAGCTGGTGCAGACGTCGCTCTCCACGGTATCGAGCGATCAGGCACACGAGCAGGCTGCCAAGACCGCCGCGCGCTTTGCGCAGACCGATTACGCGATCATCCCCTCGCATCACCAACTCGCCACGTGGGCGATGCGCAAGGGCATCCGCTACGAAGCGCGTACCGATGAATGGTCGCTCGCGCATCTGTTCACCAAGCAATGATGATGGGTTCGTAATGTCGTAACCCATGGTCGTAACGCCCTGTTACAGCAAAATCGCCGGATGTTCCGCATTGGGGTAACTAGCAGGAACTTTCGGCGCAGGCTTTCCTCTATCATGGCGTTTTTCCACGCCGACACCCTGTAACACTCGTGATGTTGCGACCCAAACTACTTTGTCTCGGCGTCGTTGCGCTGCTGGCCGCCTGCTCCAACTTGCAGACACAACCGACCGATGCGTCGGCCCAGGCCACCACCACAACGCCGAGCACGCCGGCTGCACAAGCCAAGCCAGCCATCCAGCCTGTACCGTCCACACCGCCCATCGTCTTCGGTTCGACCGACGCCAGCGGCAACACCACGGTCAACCTGCCGTCCAAGGACAAGATGAGCTTGTCTGAGTACCGCGCACAAACCCGTGACCGCCTGATCCAATCGGAAGGTGCCCGCCCCGACGTGGCCGACTGCGCCGCGCACGCGAGCTGGATCATTCCGCGCTCGACCAATTTTGATCAGTTCCGTCTGCCGACTGGCGCCCTGTCCAATGACCAGGCCAAGGTCGAGCCGTGGGACTCGCGCTTCTCGTCCAGCAAACAGGGTGCAGTCAAGGTATCGAGCGTGGTCAGCTTCAATGCCGCCGTGCACAAGCGCGGCACGGGCAACGACCAGTGGGAGCCGGTGCGCGTGCGCTGCGGCTATGACGAAGGGATGATGCTGGCGTACGAGCTGCTGGATGCCAACGGCCAGCCGTTTGCCGCGCCGGCTGCAGCGCCGACCGTGCGCACCCACTGCCGCCGCGGCCACCGTTGCACGACGACGACCGTACACACTAAGGGCGCCGCCAAGGGCAAGGCCACGGCGAAATCCGCCAAGGCAACCAAGGGCAGTAGCACCGCCAAGACCAAATCGACTTCGACCGCGAATGGCAAATCCACCGCCAAGTCGACGGCCAAGAAAAAGAAGTCGAGCCAATAAGACAAACGCGCCGCCAGAAACCTGAGCGGCGCGTTGTCCTTATGGCGTCTGTGTCGTCGCCTAGACTGAGCGCTTAGCCGAGATATTCCAGGATCGCCTGCAACATGGCCGCACCCAATGCGGCGCTGCGGGCGCCGTCCCAGCCGACGCGCGCGTCGGGCAAGTCGGCGTTGTCCTTGAACGGCATTTCCAGCGTGAGCGACAGACAGCCATACGTGTGGCCGATGTACTTCGAGGCGAGCTTGAGCGCGTCTTCGTTGTACTTACTGGCCTCGTAGCCGTATTGGGTCTGGAAATCCGGTGATGCGCGCAGGAAGGCCGCGACAAAGCGGTCCTGATCCGCACGCTGCACATCGGTAAAGCCCGGCAGCATCTCGCTGCCCGCCACGAACACATAGGGCAATGCCTCGTCGCCGTGGATGTCGAAGAACAGGTCGACGCCGGTCTGCTCGATGGCTTGGCGCACGCACAGCACTTCGGGGCTGCGCTGGGCGTCGGGCTCCATCCACTCGCGGTTCAGGTTGGCACCGGCAGCGTTGGTGCGCAGGTTGCCGAGCGATGAGCCATCCGGGTTCATGTTCGGCACGATGTGGAAGACGGCGCGCTCGGCGAGCACGCGGCCGATCGGATCGCCACTCCATGCGCCCTGGCGCGTCAGGCGCGCAAGCAGGCCTTCGACGAACCACTCAGCCATCGTCTCGCCCGGATGCTGGCGCGCGATGATCCACACATTCTTCTTGCCGGGGCCGGGTTCGCCGACGGTGATGCAGGTCATATCGCGGCCCTGCACGGTGCTGCCGAGACGCTGCGTGCGCACGCCGGGTCGTGTCTGCGCCGCGGCCACCAACGACAGATGGCGCTCGTCCGAGTACGGCTCGAAGTACGCAAACCAGATGCTGTCATGCTCGGGCGTCACCTCGATGGTCATCGTCTTGCCGTCGTAGCGTGTCGGCACGCGGAACCAATGTTCGCGGTCGTACGAGGCGACAGCGTGGTAATCCTTCCAGCCGGCGGCGTACGTGCATTCACCGGCGTTTTCCAGCGCGAGCTTGCATGCCTGCCCCTGCACGCCTTGCAGGCGGAAGTGGAACCACTGCATGAAGTCGGCATGCGAATCGCGACGGATGCGCAGGCGGATGGCATCCGCGCGTGCGGCCTCGACGATTTCGATGGCGCCGCTGTCGAACGTGCTGGAAATATGCGGTTGGGTGGCAGTCATGTCGGCTCCTGTTATCAGGTGAGCTTGCGGCGGAAAACCCAGCGATCGTCATCGGAATCTGCCGCGTCAAACGCGTAGCCGTCGACATCGAACGCCTTGAGCTTGCGCGGATCGGTGATGCGGTGCTCGATGGCATAGCGCGCCATCAAGCCGCGCGCGCGTTTGGCGTAGAACGAGATGATCTTGTACTGGCCGTTCTTCCAGTCTTCAAAGACCGGCGTGATGATGCGCGCCTTGAGCACCTTGGGCCGCACCACCTTGAAATACTCTTCCGACGCGAGGTTGACGAGCACCGGGTCAGTGTCCTGCTTGAAGAGCTTGTTCAGCGCCAGCGTCACCTCGTCGCCCCAGAAGGTGTAGAGGTCCTTGCCGTGCGGATTGGCCAGGCGCGTGCCCATCTCCAGGCGGTACGGTTGCATCCAATCCAGCGGGCGCAGCACGCCGTACAGGCCAGACAGAATCCGCAGATGCTGTTGCGCAAATTGCAGATCGTCGGCAGACAGCGAATTCGCATCGAGCCCGCCGTAGACGTCACCATCGAAGGCCAGCACGGCCTGCTTGCTGTTCTCAGCGGTGAATTCGGTGGACCAGTCCCCGTAGCGGGTGGCGTTGAGCACGGCCAGCGGGTCGGAAATCTTCATCAGCGTGCCGATCTGGGCCGGCGACAGCTTGCGAAGCACGGCAATGAGTTCTGCGGAGCGCGCGATGAAATCGGGCAGCGTGTGGGTCTTGGTGCGCGGCGGCGTGTCGTAGTCGAGCGACTTGGCCGGCGAGAGGACGATGATCATGTCAGAATCGCGGTTCACAAGCTTGGAATTGTATCGAATGGCAGACGCTGCTGCCCCGACGCCCAACCCGGCGCCCCGCGTGGTGCTGGACTCCAACATCTGGGTCGATATCCTCATCTTCGATGATGCCGTTGCGCGCCCCATCCGCACCGCGCTGGAAGCCGGCCGGTTGGACGCCATCATCAGCCCTGCGTGCCGTGAAGAACTGCGCCGGGTGCTCGACTATCCGCAGTTCGCGCACTACGCCGTCGATGCGCAAGCGGCGCTGGCCTGGGTTGACCGTGTGACCCGCTCGGTCGCCGATCCGGAAGACGCGGCCCGCGCGCAGGGCGAAACCTTCGTCCCGCGCTGCAAGGACCGCGACGACCAGAAATTCCTAGCGTTGGCCGATGCTGCCGGCGTTGCCTATCTCGTCTCCAAGGACAAAGCCGTGCTCAAGCTCAAGCGCCGCATGGCCAAGTATTGCGACGTGGCCGTGCTGCCGCCCAAGCAGTTCGTCGCGCAAGTCCAGTTGGACACCGCTCCCCTCGTTTCGTGATGATGACCGCCACCAACGTATCCGCAGAATCGCTCGCACCCATCGCCCCGCCGCCCTCGCGCTTGCCGAATGTCGGCACCACGATCTTCACCGTGATGTCGGCGCTGGCCGCAGAAAAGCAGGCCGTCAACCTAGGCCAAGGCTTTCCGGATTTCGACTGCGACCCGCGCATCGTCGATGCGGTGTCGGACGCCATGCGCGCCGGCCTCAACCAATACCCGCCGATGACGGGCGTGCCTGCACTACGCCAAGCGATCGCCGCCAAGATCGCCAAGCTCTACGGCCACACCTACGACGCCGACCGCGAGATCACCATCACCGCCGGTGCCACGCAGGCGCTGCTGACCACCGTGCTGTGCTGCGTGCATCCCGGCGACGAAGTGATCGTCTTCGAGCCGACGTACGACAGCTACATCCCGTCGATCGAACTGGCCGGCGGCAAGGTTGTGCCGATCACGTTGAACGCACCGGACTTCCGCATCCCGTTCGACAAGCTGGCCGCCGCCATCACGCCGCGCACACGTCTGATCATGCTCAACACGCCGCACAACCCAACGGGCACCGTCTGGCATGCGGATGACATGCAGAAACTGGCCGAGATCCTCGCGCCGACCAACGTGTTGCTGCTCTCCGATGAGGTGTACGAGCACATGGTGTACGACGGCGTGCCGCATGCATCGGTCGCGCGCATTCCAGAGCTGGCGCGCCGCGCCTTCGTGGTGTCGAGCTTCGGCAAGACGTATCACGTGACGGGCTGGAAGGTCGGCTACGTGGCCGCACCTGCAGCGTTGATGGCGGAATTCCGCAAGGTGCATCAGTTCAACGTGTTCACCGTCAACACGCCAGTGCAGCATGGGCTGGCGAGCTACATGGCCGATCCGCGTCCGTATCTGGACCTGCCGGCGTTCTACCAGCACAAGCGCGACCTGTTCCGCGCGGGGCTGGAGAAGACGCGCTTCAAGTTGCTGCCTTGCCAGGGCACGTACTTCCAGTGCGTGGATTACAGCGCCATCTCTGATCTGCCAGAGGCCGAATTCGCCAAATGGCTGACGAGTGAGATTGGCGTGGCGGCGATTCCTGTGTCGGCGTTCTACTCGCAGCCACACGAATCGGGCGTGGTGCGCTTTTGCTTTGCCAAGAAAGACGAAACGCTCCAACTTGCGCTGGAGCGTTTGTCGAAAATCTAAGACAGCAATCGGCGATCAGCGCTTGCTGGCGTAATGCGCCAGCATCTGCTCCAGATTCGCCTTGCTGTCTGCGCGCATCTTCTGCACGTTCGGGTTCTCGGCCATCGCGGCCAGGTAAGGCTTGACACCCTCGACGGACGCGAGCAGGTCTTCCCCGTAGATGATCTTGGTGGCCTGGCTCACCAGCGGGAAGTGCACGATGGCCGCGCAGTCCGCAATGGTGAACGTGTCGCCCGCTACGTACGGCGCGAACTTGAACAGCTTGGCCGCCGCTGGGATGTTCTTCTGCAGTTGCTCGCGCGTCTTCGCCTTCAAGTTGTCGCTGATCTTGCCGCCGAAAAACGCCTCGGGAAACAGCTGACGCGCCACCAATTCCAGGTGCAACTCCAGGAAGGTCACGATCTCGCGCACCTTGGCGGCCTGGAACGGGTCGGCCGGAATCAGCGGATGTTCCGGATAGCGCGCCTCCAGATAGTCGACGATGACCTGCGATTCGCACATGCCGCGGTCGCCATCCTTCAGATACGGCACCTTGTGCAGCGGTGAGATTTCGCCATCGGTCTGGTCGGGCCAGCGAAGCTCTTCCTGAAACGGGAGGCCCTTCTCCATCAACGCGAGTTTGACCTTGTTGTAGTAGTTGCTCGCGGCAAAACCGTATAGCGTCAGCATGAACCAGTCTCCTTGGGTGATGGGCGCTGCCTGTTATGGTCGGTGCGGATGTTAGAAATCGCACGCTCGTGCTATTTTAGCCAGACTTCTTTCGATCGAAGCGGATTTCATATGCAGACTATCGGGATTGTAGGGACAGGCGCCATGGGTCGCGGCATCGCGCAGATCGCGGCCCAGGCTGATTTGCGTGTCAAGCTGTTCGACGCCAACCCGCAAGCCGTGGAAGCGGCGCGCACCGCACTGGCCGATACGCTCGGCAAGCTAGCTGCCAAGGGCAAGCTGACCAAGGAAGATGCCGATGGGACAGTCGCGCGACTGATTCCGGCAGGCGCCCTCTCCGATCTGGCCGACTGCGACCTCGTCGTCGAAGCCATCGTCGAAAAGCTGGAGGTCAAGCGCGACCTGTTCCGCCAACTCGAAGAGATCGTCCGCGCCGATGCGATCCTGGCGTCAAACACATCGTCGCTGTCGATTACGGCGATTGCCACAGCGTGCAAACACCCGGAGCGCGTTGCGGGCTTCCACTTCTTCAACCCGGTGCCGCTGATGAAGGTGGTCGAGGTGATCGACGGCCTGCGCAGCGCGCCCGCCACCGGCGATGCACTGGCCGCACTCGCCCAGCGCATGGGCCACACGGCCGTGCGCTGCATCGACATGCCGGGCTTCATCGTCAACCACGCCGGGCGCGGCATGAACACCGAAGGCTTGCGCGCCGCCCAGGAAAGCGTGGCCGCGTTTGCCGACATCGACGTGATCATGCGCGAGCAGGCTGGCTTCCGCATGGGCCCATTCGAGCTGATGGACCTGACGGGGCTCGATGTCTCGCACCCAGTGATGGAATCGGTCTACCGCCAGTTCTATGAGGAGCCGCGCTATCGCCCGTCGCAGATCACAGCGGTGCGCTTTGCCGGCGGCATCCTCGGTCGCAAGACGGGCGAAGGGTTCTATCGCTACCCCGATGGACAGAAGCAGGTGTCGGCTGAAGCGCCCGTTCCGACTGCGCGCCCATCATCGGTGTGGATCAGCCGCGCGCATGAAGCCGGCCACGCCGCCGCGCAACGCCTGTTGCTTGATCTGGGCGTCACGCCGGAGGCTGGGTCGAAGCCCTCCGCCGACGCGCTCATCATCGTCACGCCGCGTGGGTTGGATGCCACCGCTTGCGTCGCCGCCGAGGGGCTCGACGCACGCCGCACCGTGGCGCTCGACACGCTCTATCCGTTTGCGGCCACCAAGCGCCGCACGCTGATGACCACGCCCGCCACCGATGCAGCCTACCGCGATGCTGCACACGGCCTGCTCGGTTCCGACGGTGTGCCCGTGACGGTGATCCGCGATTCGGGCGGTTTCGTCGCGCAGCGCATGGTCGCGTGCATCGTCAACATCGCGTGCGACATCGCGCAGCAGCGCATTGCTACGCCGGGCGACATCGACCTCGCCGTTACGCTAGGCCTGGGGTATCCAAAGGGACCGCTGGCACTGGGCGACACGCTGGGCACCAGCGCCGTGCTTGAAGTCCTGCAAAACCTCTACACGCTCTACGGCGACCCGCGTTATCGCCCGAGCCCGTGGCTGCTGCGCCGTGCCCGCCTGGGTATGTCGTTGCTGACGCCGGACGCTTAATCGCCTGATCGCCGCCACTCACCCTGACGAGGCCGCCATGACCGCGCAACTGCTCTCCCAACGCATCGGCTCGACGCTGGTGCTTACGCTGTCCAACCCCGACGCGCGCAACGCGCTGGACCCGGTGATGTACACCGCGTCGATGGAGGCGCTGGACCGCGCCGCCAACGACAGCGAGATCCGCGCCGTCATCTTTACCGGTGCCGGTAACGCGTTCTGCGCCGGCGGCAACTTGAACCGCCTGCTGGAAAACCGCAGCAAACCGAAAAGCGTGCAGGAAGAAGGTATCGACGCGCTCAACCATTGGATCGAAACGATCCGCACCTTCCCGAAGCCGGTGATTGCCGCGGTGGAAGGCCCGGCGGCGGGCGCGGGCTTCTCGCTGGTGCTGGCGTGCGACTTTGCGATTGCCGCGTCGGATGCCAAGTTCGTGATGGCGTATGTGAACGTGGCACTCACGCCGGACGGCGGTGGCTCGTGGCATATCGCGCGCTTCCTGCCGCGCCCGCTGGCCAGCGAGATCATCATGCTCGGCAAGCCTGTCGGCGCGGAACGGCTCGCGCACTTCGGCCTCATTAACGAGGTCGTCAAACCCGGCGAGGCACTCGACCACGCGCTGCTACTGGCAGAGAAACTCGCTGCACAATCACCGCACGCCGTGGGTCGCATCAAGGGGCTGATTGCCAATGCAGAAGATGCCTCTCTGCACGACCACCTGAAGGCCGAGCAGCACAGCTTTGTCGAAGCACTGCATCACGCGGATGGCAACGAGGGCATCTCCGCCTTCCTGCAGAAGCGCAAACCCCAATACCGCTGATCGCAGGCACCCATGGTTCCCTTTCCGACTCCCAAGCGCCGCCGCGTCTACCTGATGCGCCATGGCGCCGTGACGTACTTCGACGAAACCGGCCGCCCCGTTCCCTCGCCCGAGAACGTGCCGCTCAACGAACTCGGCCGCAGCCACACTACCGCTGCAGGCAAGATCTTCGCCGCCGAGAACATCGTCTTCGATCGCGTGATCGTCAGCGGTCTGCCGCGCACGGTGGAAACCGCGCAGCGTGTGCTGGCTGAGATGCCCGCGATGCAGGAACGCGGCTTCACGCTGGAGCAATGGCCCGAGTTGCAAGAAATTCGCGGCGGCAAGCTGGCGGAGATTCCCGAGCACGAACTCGCGCAAGCCTTCATCGGCGCGTTTGAAGGCACGGTGCAGGAAGACCGCCGCTTCCTGAACGGCGAGAGCATCGGCGATTTTCTCGACCGGGTGATTCCGGCCATCGCACGCCTGCGCGCCCTGCCCGACTGGGACACCGTGCTGCTGGTGCTGCACGGCGGCACCAACCGCGCGATCCTCTCGCACGCCATCACCGGCGGCGAGCGCGTGTTCTTCGGCAGCCTCGCGCAGACGGCTGGTTGCATCAACGTGCTCGATGTGGGGGATGCGCCGACCGACTGGGTACTGCGCATGAGCAACTTCTCGCCGCCCTCGCCCACGCATCTCGGCTCGCGGCTGACGACGATGGAGGTGCTATTGCAGGAATACCTCCGCCATCGCCAACCGACCTGAACGTTCCTCGACACACAACAAGATCCGGAGACACACCCATGGCACAGACAGACCAGCAGGATTTCTCAGCCTTCGAGGGCACACGCCCGGTGGCAGACCAGCAGAAGTTCGACATCGGCGCGCTGGAAGCGTGGATGCGCGAACACGTGGAAGGCTTTGCCGGCCCGCTCACCGTGGAGCAATTCAAAGGCGGCCAGTCGAACCCAACGTTCAAGCTGATCACCCCGTCACGTACCTACGTGATGCGCGCCAAGCCGGGCCCGAAGGCGAAGCTGCTGCCGTCTGCCCACGCCATCGAGCGCGAGTACCGCGTGATGGACGCACTCGCCAAGACCGACGTGCCGGTGGCGAAGATGTACGCGCTGTGCGAAGACGAAGCCGTGATCGGCCGCGCCTTCTACATCATGGAGTTCGTGCAAGGCCGCGTGTTGTGGGACCAGGCCCTGCCCGGCATGGAGCCCGCCGAGCGGACCGCCATCTATGACGAGATGAACCGCGTCATCTCCGCGCTGCATCGCGTGGACTACGCCGCCATCGGCCTCGCTGACTACGGCAAACCCGGCAACTACTTCGCCCGCCAGATCGAGCGCTGGAGCAAGCAATACAAGCTATCGGAAACCGAGTCGATTCCGGCGATGGACAACCTGATCGAATGGCTGCCCAAGCACGTGCCGCAAGAGGCGGAAGAAATCACCAGCATCGTCCACGGCGACTACCGGCTCGACAACCTGATCTTCCACCCGACCGAGCCGCGCGTACTGGCCATCCTCGATTGGGAGCTGTCGACGCTGGGCCATCCGCTGGCCGACTTCAGCTACCACTGCATGAGCTGGCATATCGAGCCTGGGCAATTCCGCGGCGTGGCCGGGCTGGACTTTGCGGCGCTCGGCATTCCAACCGAAGCCGAGTACATCCGCCAATACGAAGCACGCACCGGCCGCCG
This sequence comes from Ralstonia sp., assembly GCA_039592975.1. Classification (GTDB taxonomy): domain Bacteria; phylum Pseudomonadota; class Gammaproteobacteria; order Burkholderiales; family Burkholderiaceae; genus Ralstonia. The sequence continues at coordinate 325,643 of JBCNQE010000002.1, forward strand.
CATCACGGGCGACTGGAACTTCTACCTCGCCTACAACATGTTCCGCATTGCCGGCATCCTGCAGGGGATCATGAAGCGCGTGGTGGATGGCACGGCGTCTTCCGCGCAGGCGCTGGAAGCGGGCAAGCGCGCCCGCCCGATGGCCGAACTGGGCTGGAAATATGCCCAGCAGGCCGGCGCCTGATCCAGCAAGCTACTCGTACTCGCGCGCTGCTTCCAACGGACCGGACAGCGGCGCTTCCAGCTCCAGCACCACCCCGCCCGGCAACTGCACGAAGATCTGTGCGGCAGGCCGCGCGGGGTGCTTTCGTACGTGGTGCTGCATACCACTTTCGCGCACCGCCGCCAGCACGTCGGCAGCGTCTTTTTTCGTACGGAATGCGATGTGCGAAAACACCAGTTCGGGAGCATCCCCTTCCTGATCGACCAGATGCACCAGCGCATCATCGCCCTGGTACAGCCACGTGCCGGGAAATGGAAACGCTGGGCGCGGCCCCGGTTTCCAGCCGAGCACGTCGGCGAAGAATTTCAGGATGGGCGCGTCGCCCGCCACGTGAAAGTTGACGTGATCGAATGTCCAGTCGCCTTCGGTTGTCATAGCAAACCGCCTCCGTCAATGTCGATGATGGCGCCGGTCATGAAGCCGTTGGTCATGGCCAGCAGATAGCCCTGGGCGAGGTCTTCCGGCGTGCCAACGCGGCCAACCGGCAACCCGCTGCCGATGCGCGCGAGCATCGCCTGACGATCAGCCTGCGCGCCCCACACTTCCGTATCCACCACGCCGGGGCTCACTACATTGACACGGCGCGGGGCCAACTCTTTCGCAAGCTTCTTTGCCGCCGCTTCCACCGCCGCGTTGATGGACGCACGCAGCAGTCCTGTCGCGGTCGGTTTGCGCGACAGCAATCCCGACGTGAGCGTAACCGATGCGCGTTCCGCCAGATGCGGCAGCGCCGCCTGCACCGCCATCAGCGCGGCAAACAGCTTGGTGCCGAAGCCCTGTTCCAAATCACTGCGTTGCAGCGAGGCAAACGGCGGCGGGCTGCTGCGCGAGCCGATGGTGATGACGAGGTGGTCGATCTTGCCGCTGGGTGACAACTTGGCGGCCTGCGCCAATGCGCTCGACAGCGAAGCCGTGTCGTTCGCATCAACGGCAATCCCGTCGATACCGTCATCCGTCTTGGCCGATCGGCCCAGCACCGTCACACGGGCGCCTGCAGCCAGGGCGGCGCGAGCCACCCCCTGCCCAATGCCTGCCGTACCGCCCAACACCACCACCGATTGGCCCTGCAAGGTCTTCGAAGTCATGCCAACGCTCCTTTGAGAAGAGGAAAGAAAAAACCGTCCATCAATTGGGGCCATTCTTTCATCAAACAAAAACAGGACAATCTGGCTATGCTTTGATAATTCTCCAAATCTGCTTTGACAATGATCGCCCTCGACGACCTCCGCCTGCTGGTGCGCATTGCTGACGCCGGCAACCTGTCCGCCGCCGCACGCCAGCTCGGCTGGCTGCCCGCCACCGCCAGCGCCGCACTCAAACGCGTGGAGACCGAACTCGGCGCTCGTCTGTTCGAGCGCACCACGCGCAGCATGCGGCCCACCGAGGCGGGCCAGCGCTACCTAGGGTATGCAAGACAGGCGCTAGAAGCGTTGGACGAAGGCGCAGAAAGCCTCGGCCAGGATCGCACCGAGTTGTCCGGCGCGATCCGCATTGCGGCCACGTCCGACCTCGGGCGGCACATCCTGCGCCCGTGGCTCGATGCCTTCTGCGACGAGCACCCTGGCGTGCGCGTCACGCTGGTGCTGGGCGACCGATTGGCCGATCTGATGCGAGAAGACCTCGACTTCGCCCTGCGCTACGGGCATCTGCAGGATTCAGCGCTAGTGCGGCGGCCGCTGGCGGCACATCCGCGTGTGATCGTGGGCGCGCCGTCGTACTTCAAGCAGCATGGCCGTCCTACGCACCCGAGCGATCTGGCCAACCACCGCTGCCTGATCCTCCTGCGCAACGGCGAGCCCGTCACGCGCTGGCAGCTCACGCATGCGAGCGGCCCCGCCCCCATCGACGTGCGCGGCGATTTCCAATGCGACGACGGCGCCGTCGTACGCGACTGGGCCGTCGCGGGGCGTGGGTTGGCGTTCAAATCGTGGTTGGATGTGGCGCAGGACGTCTACGCCGGGCGGCTGGAAGTCGCACTGCCTGCGTGGAGCCACGCCCCGACACCGCTGCAGCTCGTGAGCCTGGCGCGCCGCCATCGCCCTGCGCGGCTGACGGCGTGTGCGGACTTTCTCGCCGCGCGCTTTGCGGAGTTCAGCGCGCGCTATCCGTTTCCGTCGGCAAAGGCTGCGGCGGCATCGTCCAAGGCCACTTCCGCCATCGCGGCGAATACGTGATCCCGTAACCAACGGCTGGCGGCATCCTGGTCGCTGTTGGTATGCCAGTACAGGTACAGCTCCAGCGGCTGCACGTTGAACGGCAGCGGCAGCATCACGTTGCCATACGGCTCGTTGGCAATGCGCGCGTAACGGACCGGCAACGTGGCGAGCAAATCGGTGCAGCTCACCACGCGGCAGGCGGCGGGGTAATGCTGGCAGCGTAGCCGCACGCGCCGCTCATGTCCGAGCCGGCGCAGCTCCACATCCTCCAACCCCGCGCCACGGCGCCGCGATGACACCTGCACGTGCTCGCACGCCAGGTAGCGCCCCAGCGTCAGCGGCCCGTTGGCGATGGGGTGGCCCGGGCGCGCCAACACGACCATCGGATCACTCAGCAGCGGCGCATGGCGAATGGCCGGCGACGTGGGCAGCAGAATGTCCGCCGCCGCATCGATGGTGCCGGCCAGCAACTCGGCTTCAAGCTGGCGGCGGTCTCCACGCGCCGTCGTCACGTCAATGCGCGGCGCCTCCTTGGCGATGGCGGCCATGAGCGGTGGCAGCAGGGTCGCCTCCAGCGCATCGCGCATCGACAGCGTGAAGCGCCGCTCGCTCGTGGCGGGGTCGAAGCGCGTGCCCTCACGCAAGGTGCGCTCGAAACCCCGCAGCGCCGTCCGCACCGCGGCGATGAGCGTGCGCGCCAGCGGCGTCGGCACCATGCCCTGCCCGCGCCGCTCGAACAGCGCATCGTCAAACAGTTCGCGCAGCCGCCCGAGCGCGTGGCTGACAGCCGGCTGGGTCAGGTTGAGCGTGCGCGCGGCCGCCGTGATCCCGCCTTCGGTGTAGATGGCATCGAAGACAACAAACAGGTTCAGGTCAACGCGGGAGATATGCATGATGTTGATGAACGGCAATCCACGAAATTCATTTTTCTTATTGTAGGCGAAGGCTTATGCTGGCCGCATGACAAGTGACCTCACCGCGCTCACTGTGCCCGCCGGCTTTGAAAAGCTGGTCAAGCCGAGCCCCTTCCTGACGATGCTGGGGCCGGTGTATGCACGTGGCGCGGGCCCGTCGATGGTGATGGGCTTTCATGTGCTGGAGCACCACCTGAACCGGCGCGGCATCCTGCATGGCGGCGTGGTGGCATCCCTGGCTGACGCGGCGCTGGGCTATTGCTTGGCTGAACCTGGCGAAGGCACGGGCGGCGCCATCGCCATGTCCACCGCCAGCCTCACCGTGGATTTCATCGCCTCAGCAGGCATTGGCGACTGGATCGAGATCACCCCGGAAGGGTTACGCCCCGGCAGCAAGCTCGCCTTTGCGCAAGCCCTCTTCCACCGCGGCGACCGCTTGATTGCCCGCGCGAGTGCAGTGTTTGCAGTACTCGGCGGCAGTGTGGCCAGCCAGGACTGAACGATTCGACTTTCGGAGGAGACACCATGAATTTCGACTACACGCCCAAGGTCAAGGACATGCAGGCACGCCTGCTGGCCTTCTTCGACCAGCACATCTACCCGAACGAGCAGCGCTTCTACGAAGAAATCGAAGCGAACCGCCGCGCGGGCAATGCGTGGATCCCCACCAAGGTGATCGAAGAACTCAAGCCGCTCGCACGCGAGGCCGGGCTGTGGAACCTGTTCCTGCCGCGCTCGCCGCGTGCGCCGGAAGGGCTTTCGAACCTGGAATACGCCCCGCTGTGCGAGATCATGGGCCGCGTGCCCTGGGCGCCGGAGGTGTTCAACTGCTCCGCGCCCGACACCGGCAACATGGAAACGCTGGAGCGCTACGCATCCGAAGCGCTGAAGGACAAATGGCTGGAGCCCCTGCTGCGCGGCGAGATCCGCTCCGCCTTCCTGATGACCGAGCCGGCCGTCGCCTCGTCAGACGCCACCAACATCGAATGCCGCATCGAGCGCCAGGGCGATGAGTACGTCATCAACGGCCGCAAGTGGTGGTCGTCGGGCGCCGGCGACCCGCGCTGCGCCGTCTACATCGTCATGGGTAAGACCAACCCGGATGCGGGCCGCCACGAACAGCAATCGATGATCGTGGTGCCGGCCAACGCACCGGGCATCACGGTCATGCGCCCGCTCACGGTGTTCGGTTACGACGATGCCCCGCACGGCCACATGGAAGTCGACCTCAAGAACGTGCGCGTGCCGGTGGGTAACATCCTGCTGGGTGAAGGCCGCGGCTTCGAGATCGCGCAGGGCCGCCTGGGCCCGGGCCGCATCCACCACTGCATGCGCAGCATCGGCGTGGCCGAGCGCGCACTGGAACTGATGTGCAAGCGCTTGAGCTCGCGCATCGCGTTCGGCAAGGCCATCGCGCAGCACAGCGTGTGGCATGAGCGCATTGCCGAAGCCCGCTGCATGATCGAACAGGCCCGCCTGCTCACGCTCAAGGCCGCGTACATGATGGACACCGTCGGCAACAAGGTCGCCAAGGCCGAGATTGCAATGATCAAGGTCGTGGCCCCGAACATCGCCTGCCAGATTGTCGACTGGGCGATCCAGGCGCACGGCGGCGGCGGCGTGTCGGGCGACTTCCCGCTGGCTTCGGCCTACGCGCACCAGCGCACGCTGCGCCTGGCCGATGGTCCGGATGAAGTGCACCGCGCGGCCATCGCCAAGCTGGAGTTGGCCAAGCACCTGCACAAGCTGGCTGACGTGGCCGACATGCCAGTCACGCGCGGCGCATAACGACAGACAACGCCGTACCGATCACTCCTTAACCCCGCCTTGAGCGGGGATTTTTTTGTCTATGCCCGGCGTCTGCGCGTTTTGGCGTTCTGTGCTTGAATGACCGGCTCTCTCCCCCTCTCGTTCAGGAGCACGCAAGTCATGATCGACGTCTATAGCTGGGCCACGCCCAACGGGCACAAAGTGCACATCATGCTGGAGGAATGCGGACTGCCCTACCGCGTGCACGGCATCAACATCGGCGCCGGCGACCAGTTCAAGCCCGACTTCCTCAAGATCAGCCCCAACAACAAGATCCCGGCCATCGTCGATCAGGACGGCCCGGACGGCAAACCCATCTCGCTGTTCGAATCGGGCGCGATTCTGCTGTACCTCGCCGGCAAGACCGGCAAGTTCCTCCCCGAAGACGTGCGCGGCAAGTACGAAGTGCTGCAGTGGCTGATGTTCCAGATGGGCGGTGTCGGCCCGATGCTCGGCCAGGCGCACCATTTCCGCATCTACGCGCCCGAGAAGATCGAGTATGCGATCAACCGCTACAGCAACGAAGCCAAGCGCCTGTATGGCGTGATCGACAAGCGCCTGGGCGAATCCAAATACCTCGGCGGCCCCGAGTACTCCATCGCCGACATCGCCACGTGGCCGTGGCTGCGCAGCTGGAAGAACCAGGGCATCGAACTGTCGGATTACCCGAAGCTGCAGCGCTGGTTTGAAGCCATTGAAGAACGCCCCGCCGTGCAGCGCGCGGTGAAGGTGCTGGCCAAGGAGCGCCCCGCTGTGCAGGACGACAAGGCGAAGGAAATCCTCTTCGGTGCGACACAGTACGAGCGTCGTTGATTGCCCGCCCGACGCCGGAAACAGGCCGCGTGATGCGGCCTTTTCTTTTGGGCCGCATCAATGCCTGCCGGGTGTAGCGCCGCCTACACTGCGTTCACACACACTCTTGCGCGAACACCATGGCGGCATCTCCCAAGTTCGGCCTCGCGGCCGTCGTATCAGTAGCGGGTTATCTGGGCCTCACGGCACTCGGCTGGGGCGGTGTGGGCGCGCTGCTGGCGCATCCGGCGCGCGTGGCGATCGTGGTGGTGACTGTGCTGCTGGCCCTTGCCGCCCTGTTTGCCGGTGGCAACCTCAGCTCCGGCGTGCGGGAAGACCGCGCAAACCGCTGGGTGCTACCCGTGTTCGGCCTGATCGGCTTGGCGAGTGCTTGGCTACCCGCTTACACCGATCGACATGACCTCTGGTGCATCGACGGCGATGCCGTGCGGTGGCTGGGTGTGGTGCTCTATGCCGCCGGTGGCGTGCTGCGCTTGTGGCCCGTGTATGTGCTGGGAAATCGGTTCAGCGGGCTGGTGGCGATTCAGCCGGGGCATACGCTGGTGACCCAGGGCATCTATCGGTATGTGCGCAACCCAAGTTACCTGGGGTTGCTGGTGGGCACGCTGGGGTGGGGGCTCGGCTTCCGGGCTGTGGCTGGCGTGGTGCTGACCGTGTTGCTGATTCCCCCGCTGATCGCGCGTATGCGTGCCGAGGAAGCGCTGCTGCAATCGCAGTTCGGCGCGGAATACGACGCGTACCGTGCCCGGACGTGGCGGTTGATTCCAGGGCTCTACTGAAGCCCTGCCCGCCCCTCCGGAACACGGTGCTCGCCCTCGCGCCAACACGTGTGCCTCAGTAAGCGCCCCTCACCACCATCTTGCCGCCCGCCGTGCCGGCATCCAGCATGCGATGCGCGTGCTGGATATCGTCAAAGGCGAACACCTGTGCCGGCCTGGCGCGCAGCATACCGGCCTCCACCAGGTCGACGATGCGCTGAAAGGGAACGTCGGTGAGCGGATACTCCGCCGTGCCATAGACGAATGCGCTGCCGAAGAAGCTGAGGTGCCGACCACTGGGCAGGTGCTGCAGCGGATCAAACGCCTCGACCGGCGCATGTCCGCCAAGAAACCCAGCCACACAGACACGCCCCCCACGCCGCGTCAGCCGCAGCGATTCCAGCATGGTGCGGGTGCCGATCAAATCGAGCACGGCATCGACGCCGGCAGGCGCGAGATCGCGCAGCGCATCCCCCACGCCATCGCTCTCGACCAGGACGAGATCCGCGCCGTGCTCCTTGGCAACGTGTGTCCGGTCCACGTGCCGCACCGTGGCCACTACCCGGGCCTGTGTGTGCGCCGCCAGGTTGAGCGCCGCCAGCCCCAGCGCCGAGGTAGCACCGCGCACCAGCACCGTATCGCCACACCGCACCGCCAGGTTGTCGAACAGGCAGCTCCATGCCGTGGCGTATGACTCGGGAATGGCGGCCAATTCGCTCCAGCCGAGCGCGCTGCGGATGGGCACCACGTTGGCCGCGGGTGCCGCCACCAGTTCCGCATAGCTGCCACTGCGCGAACGCCCCATACCACCCATCAGGGCGAACACGCGCTGCCCGGCTTGCAGCTTGCCACTCGGGTCGTGTACCACTTCACCTGCGCACTCGATGCCGGAAATCGCCGCCACGTCACCCCATTGGCCTTGCCGGAAATACTGCTCCGCGCGGTTGATGCCGAACGCTCTCACACGCACCAGCACCTCTTCATTGCCCGCAACCGGGTCCGGCACTTCGGTCACGCACAGTTGCTCCGGCCCGCCGTATTGCTGCCGCACGATGGCTTTCATACCCTGCCTCCATTGTTTGCATTGGGAGGTGCTAGGCTAGGGTTTCAGGCAATCAAAAGAAATTGAATAATTCAGCCATTCTTTGTCAGCCGAGCGAACAATGGATTTCTCCCTGCACGAACTCGCCTGTCTTGAGGCTGTGATTGCCGAAGGCAGCTTTCAGGCCGCCGCCGACAAACTGCATCGCACGCATTCGGCCGTACACGCAGCCGTCAAGCACTTGGAGCAGCGGCTGGGCGTGGCACTGCTCGACCGCAGTGAATACCGCGTTCGACTCACCCCCGCTGGTGAAGCGTTCCGCCACCAATCGGCGGCAGTGCTGCGACAGGCTGCGGCACTCGATACGTTGTGCCAGCAGCTGAGCCAGGGCGAAGAGACCGACTTGCGCGTGGTCGTAGGCGACCTCACCCCGACCGCCGAGATGTTGCGGCATCTCAAGCGCTTCTTCAGCGCATGGCCACAAACACGGCTGCATCTGCATTTCGAGGTGATTGGCGGCCCGTGGGAGCGCCTGCTTGCCGAAGAGGCCGATCTCATCATCCACCACGTCGACAAGAGCGACACCCGCTTCGAATGGACCGACCTGACCAAGGTGACGCTCGTGCCGGTAGCCGCCCCGGGCTACGTGGCGGCACCCTCCACGCGCAACCTCACGCCCGAGCAGGTGCGGGCGTATGTGCAGGTGGTGATTCGCGATACGGCGCAGCAGCCGCAGCGCGACTACTTTGTCATCCAGGACGCGCCCAACTGGACGGTGGCAGACCAGCACACCAAGAAGGACTTGATCGTGCAGGGCATGGGCTGGGGCCACATGCCGCTGCATCTGATCGAGAAGGAGTTGCGCAGCGGCAAGCTGGTGTCATTGGAGGGCCGCCACTTCAAGCGCTCCAAGCTCGACATCGTTGCCGCGCGACTACGTGGGCGACCGGTGGGCCCGGTGGCGCAGGCGCTGTGGCGCTACCTGGCAGAAGAAGCCTGATCGGTGCAGCCTCGCCTCATCATCACCTCATTCGGGCAACGCAAAGCACTGCACATCGGGCGCCGTGTAGGGCGTTGGATACGGCGACCTCGGCCCCACCTCCAACCGCATCGGTTGTAGCGCCAGCACCTCGGCTTCATTGCGCTCGCGCGTGGTGAGTGCCGGACTCGGCGGGTTGGGCGGCGCCAGGGGCTGGTTGACGGCGCAACGCACCGGCTTGCCATCATGCAGCCGCACATCCATGGTGTAAGACGGCCCAGATGGCAGCGGTGTACACGCCACCGCACTCCATGCCAGTCCCGTCAGCACGATCCAACGACGCGAGTCCATTCGGCACCTCTGACCTTGCGCACACCACTGCCCGTTTGACTCGCCGTGTCACCGCAAGTGCCGACATCGCACGCTTCAGGCGGCCAGCATCCCCTGCTTCTCAATGAAGCGAATCACCGCATCCAACCCGCCTTGTGCGCGCAGGTTGCACATCACAAAGGGACGATCGCCGCGCATCTTGCGCGTGTCGCTCTCCATCACATCCAGATTGGCGCCGACATACGGCGCCAGGTCCGTCTTGTTAATGATGAGCAAGTCCGACTTGGTAATGCCCGGCCCGCCCTTGCGCGGAATCTTCTCCCCACCTGCCACATCGATCACGTAGATCGTCAGGTCCGACAGTTCGGGGCTGAACGTAGCCGCCAAGTTATCGCCGCCCGACTCAATGAAGACGACGTCGGCATCCGGAAACTTGGAGAGCATGCGATCCACCGCTTCGAGGTTGATCGACGCATCTTCGCGGATGGCAGTGTGCGGGCAACCGCCGGTCTCCACCCCCATGATGCGATCCGCCGGCAGCGCGCCGGAGATGGTCAGCAGGCGCTGGTCTTCCTTGGTGTAGATGTCGTTGGTGATCGCCACGAGGTCGTAGCGCTCGCGCATGGCCTTGCAGAGCATCTCCAGCAACGTGGTCTTGCCGGAGCCCACCGGGCCGCCCACGCCAACGCGCAGGGCAGGAAGTTTCTTGGTACGCATGATGGTCAGAGTCAGGATCGAAAGAGTCTTGAGTATTGCGTTTCATGCCGGGCGGACAACACGCCCAGCCCCGGCGAAAACGTAGACAGTTCAGGCGGGTGGCACGCCGCGCGGCGCGTGGCTTCTTCCACCGCGCGCGCCACTGCCGTATGCAGACCAAACAGGATGCGCTGCCCCGCTGCTTGCCCTAGCGGTACCGCCTTCACTGCGGCCGCCATCTGGTTCTCCACCCACGCGAAGCAGTAGGCCGTCACGCCATCGTGCGGGTCGACATTCAGTGCGGCGGCAGCGGCAGCAAATGCCGTCGGGAACGTCACCGACGCACGCGCTGACAGCGCAGCACGCAACGCATCGGTGCCCCATTCCATCTGCTGGATCAGGCGGTTGAGCGACCAGCCCATCTGCGAGGTTTCCAGGCGCAGCTCACGCGTTTCGCGCGTGGCGAGAAACCACGCATCGCGCTCGGCTACGGCGTCGAAGCGACCGGCCTGCCAGTCGGCGAATTGCAGCAGCCACAGTGGCGCCTCGCATGCGGCGAGCACGTCGAGGCCTTCAGCAATCCACGTCGCGGCGGAAGCCTCATCGACCACGTGTCGCACATCCACCGCCGCCTCCAGCCCCTGCGAATAGCTGAACGCGCCCACCGGCAAAGCGGGAGACGCGAGGTGCAGCAAGGCGGTCAGTTGGGCGATGCTAGTCATGGTGATGGTGGTGATGGCTGCAGCCTGGGCCGTGCACGTGCCCGTGGCCATGATCATGGCTGTGGTCATGACCATGCGCGTGGCTGTGACCATGGTCATGTGCGTGGTCGTGGTCGTGATCGTGCCCGTGGTGCTCGTTGAACAACGCCTGCGCTGCGGCGTAGTCCTCTTCGAACGTCGCATCGTGGCCATGGCGATGGCCGCCGCCGTAGGCGCCTGCCTCGGGCTCGAACGGCGCTTCCACGTGGGCGACGGTCACGCCCAGGCGTACGAGCATGTCTTCGAGCACGGGGTCGGCTTCGAGCTGCAGTGCATCGGCGCTGACCTGCACGGGTGTGTGGCGGTTGCCGAGGTGGTACGCCGCGCGCATGAGGGCGAGGCGGTTGTCGCTCGTCACGCGCAGCACTTGCTCGGGCGCGGCCTGCACTTCAATCAGCATGCCGTCTTCTGCGACGAGCACGTCGCCGCCGCGCATGACGGTTCCGCGCGGCAATACGACGGCCACCTCGCGGCCATCGTCGAGCGTGGCGCGCAGGCGGCTGCGGCTGCGCGCCAGGAACGGCAGCACGAGCTTGGGCGCGCGCTTGACCAGCACGGAGGCCAGGCCATGCGGCGCGGGCAAATGTTTATCGATTGAAAGCATCTTCTGACTCCAATTTGCCGAAGGTTGAGGCTCTGAGCTCCATGGTTGCACCTGATGGGGCCATCGTTGAGCGTCTGACTGGCATCGTTGACTCTCCAACACTCGGCGGTGAGTCTCTGAGGCTCATGGTTGCACCTATTTGGGGCATCGATGGACCTCAGACACGCATTGATGAGGCTCAGACTGTCATCGTTGAGCCTCAAACACTCAGCATTGACTCTCTGAGAGTCATCGATGACGCTCAAACACTCAATGGTGAGCCTCTGACTGTCATTGATGGGCCTCGGACGGTCAACGTTGCATCTTTGAGGCTCGACTTCCAGCGCGGCAGTGCATCCCCTGTTTCATCCCCTGCCGGGGCTGACTCACTTTCTTTGTCTTGCCAAAGAAAGTAAGCAAAGAAAGGCGCGCCCGAGATGGCGACTTCCCCTTGAATTTATGTCGCAGGGAGGGAGGGGAGGCAAACTCGCTTCGCTCAGACAAGCCTCCCCTCTTTTTCCTCCCTGCGACAGAAATTCAAGGCGCCATCTAGGGCAAGGGCGAAGCACACCATCTCTCGCCCGCGCACCACGCTGTCTTGCACTCAAGTGCTGCGCCACGCATCACACCCTCGCACTCGCGCTCCCCGAACCTTGGCGCTCACTTCCGCTCCCCGTCGGTTTGGCCTTTGACGTTCCTGCCCTTGATGGCGCCTTGAATTTTTGCAAGCGGGCGGAAAAAGGAAGGGGAACTGTCTGAGCGCAGCGAGTTTTCCCCTTCCCCGCCCGGTTGCAAAAATTCAAGGGGAAGTCGCCATCTCGGGCGCGCCTTTCTTTGCTTACTTTCTTTGGCAAGACAAAGAAAGTGAGTCGCCCCCGGCAGGGGGTGAAACAGGGGATGGACCAACAACAAAAAAGCCCACCCCAAACCAAGCAACTAAAACAAGAAATACCGCTGCGCCATAGGCAACACCTCAGCCGGCTCACAAGTCAGCACAGTCCCGTCGGCCACGACCTGATACGTCTCCGGATCCACACTGATCTCCGGCTGCCAGTCGTTATGAATCATGTCCGCCTTGCTGACGGTACGCGTGCCCCGAACCACGGCCGTGGTCTTGGCAAGCCCATACTGCTCCGCCACGCCAGCCGCAGCCGCCGACTGCGACAAGAACGTCAACGACGTCCGCCCCAATGCCCCACCCGCCGACCCAAACATCGGCCGATAGTGCACCGGCTGCGGCGTCGGAATCGACGCATTGGCATCGCCCATCGCCGCAGAAGCAATCATCCCGCCCTTCAAGATCAGGCTCGGCTTCACACCAAAGAAGGCAGGCTTCCACAGCACCAAATCCGCCCACTTACCGACTTCGACAGACCCAACCTCATGCGCAATACCGTGCGTCAGCGCCGGGTTGATCGTGTACTTCGCCACATAGCGCTTCACGCGGAAGTTGTCATGCCCACCACGCGCATCGTTCGGATCCCCCGCCAGCTTGCCGCGCTGCACCTTCATCTTGTGCGCGGTCTGCCAGGTGCGCAGCACCACTTCGCCCACGCGCCCCATGGCCTGCGAGTCGCTGGATATCATCGAAAACGCGCCCAGGTCATGCAGGATGTCTTCCGCAGCAATCGTCTCGCGGCGGATGCGGCTCTCGGCAAAGGCGATGTCTTCGGCGATGGACGCATCGAGGTGGTGACACACCATCAGCATGTCGAGATGCTCGTCCAGCGTGTTGACGGTGAACGGCCGCGTCGGATTGGTCGACGACGGCAGCACGTTCGATTCACCGCACACGCGGATGATGTCGGGCGCATGCCCACCGCCCGCGCCTTCGGTGTGATACGTGTGGATCGTGCGGCCCTTGAACGCGGCGACGGTCGCTTCGACAAAGCCCGATTCGTTGAGCGTGTCAGTGTGGATGGCGACCTGCGTGTCGGTGTCGTCGGCCACGCTCAGGCAGCAATCGATGGCGGCGGGCGTGGAGCCCCAGTCCTCATGCAGCTTGAGGCCAATGGCACCTGCATCCACCTGCTCACGCAGCGCGCCCGGCAGGCTGCCATTGCCCTTGCCGAGGAAGCCGATGTTCATGGGGTACGCATCGGCGGCCTGCAGCATGCGCTGCATGTACCACGGGCCTGACGTGCAGGTCGTCGCGTACGTGCCGGTGGCCGGGCCCGTGCCGCCGCCGATCATCGTCGTCACGCCGCTGTTGAGCGCTTCGTCAATCTGCTGCGGACAGATGAAGTGGATGTGCGAGTCGACGCCGCCCGCGGTGACGATCATGCCCTCGCCCGCGATGATCTCGGTGCCGGGGCCGATGACGATGGTCACGCCGGGCTGGATGTCCGGGTTGCCCGCCTTGCCGATCGCCGCAATGCGGCCATTCTTCAAGCCGATGTCCGCCTTGACGATGCCCCAGTGGTCGATGATCAGCGCGTTGGTGATGACGGTGTCGGCGCAGTCTTTCGATTCGCGCTGGCTCTGCCCCATGCCGTCGCGGATGACCTTGCCGCCGCCAAATTTCACTTCCTCGCCGTAGATGGTGAAGTCGCGCTCGACTTCGACGATGAGGTCGGTGTCGGCCAGGCGGAGGCGATCCCCGGTGGTGGGGCCGAACATTTCCGCATAGGCGCGGCGGTTGATTTTCAATGTCATGTCCGTGCCTCGTTCAGAGCTTGCCCATCACACGTCCGGCAAAGCCGTAGACCACGCGGTCGCCAGCCAGCGCCACGAGTTCGACCGTGCGTTCCTGCCCGGGCTCAAAGCGCACGGCGGTGCCGGCGGCGATGTTGAGCCGGTAGCCACGCGTGGCCTCGCGGTCAAAGCGCAGCGCGTCGTTGACTTCATAGAAGTGGTAATGCGAGCCGATCTGCACGGGGCGGTCGCCAGTGTTGGCCACGGTGACCGTCAGCGTGGCGCGGCCCACATTCAATTCGAGGTCGCCGTCTTGCGGGATGAGTTCGCCGGGGATCATGGTTGCGCTCCTCGCGCTCAGATGGCCGCAGCCAGCAGGCCCGCGCCGTACAGCGCCACGCCCACACCCGACAGACGCGCCAGCCACGCCAGACGCGGCTTGAGTGCAAAGCCCGCGCCGATGCCGCCGGTATGCAGCAGCGCCGTCGCCACGGCAAAGCCGCCGACGAAGTACGGGAACATGGCCTGCGCGCCTGCGGGGAATTCCGTGCCGTGCGCATAGCCGTGGAACAGGGCAAACCCACCGCACAGCAGCGCGCCGGCCCACGTCGGCAACTGCGCACGTGCGGCAATCAGCAGGCCAAACACCAGCAGCGACGCGGCGATCATCGGCTCGACCATCGGCAACGCCATGCTGCCCGCACCCAGCAGCGCGCCCATGACCATCAGCGCGACGAAGGCGACGGGCGCCCACAGTGCATCACGTACCGTGCGCGAGGCCAGTGCGCTCCACACGCCCACGGCCACCATGGCCAGCAGGTGGTCGGCACCGGTAAGCGGATGCAGGAACCCGGCTAGCAGGCTGCCCTCTGCGGTGTGACCCGGATGGCCGGGGTGTGCAAAGGCAACAGAAGCGCCCAGCGTGAGCGCGATGGCCGCAGCGGGCCGGACGTAGCGAGACAGGGAGTGCGTCATAGCAGGACTCGTTCGTAGAGGGCGTTTAAACAATCGGGTTGTGGACGGTGACCAGCTTGGTACCGTCAGGAAACGTGGCTTCGACCTGGATGTCGGGGATCATCTCGGCCACGCCGTCCATCACGTCATTGCGTGTGAGAAGCGTGGTGCCGTAGTGCATGAGGTCGGCGACCGTGCGGCCATCACGTGCGCCTTCCATGATGGCGGCGCTGATGAAGGCGACGGCTTCCGGGTAGTTGAGCTTGAGGCCGCGGCCCTTGCGGCGCTCGGCCAGCAGGGCGGCGGTGAAGATCAGCAGCTTGTCTTTTTCGCGCGGGGTCAGTTCCACGAGGGGCTCTCTTCGCTAAGGGTCAAATCGGGTCTAGGTTAGGCAGCGTGCGGTTACGTTGCCCACAAACGCAGCGGACGGCCCGCTACGCCGTGTATCGGTTCGCGCAGCGTCAGCCATGTCTGCGACAGCAAGGCGCGCGCATCTTCGGGCCGGCGTGCCAGCACGCGCAGCAGCAAAACGTTTGGCAAACCCGGCGTGTCTTGCGAGTCGTGCGTCAAGCAGGTCACGCCGGCGCGCAGGGTGTCGTTGTATGGCAGGTGTTCGGCCATCGTTTCGGCCAGGGCTTCGGTCGCGCCCTCGCCCACCGCCCACAGCGTGCCGACAACGTGGAAGCCCGCCATGCCCGTGGTCGCATTCAGCATGGGCGATTGCGCGTCAAACGCGGCGGATTCGATCCACAACGGCTGGCCGTTGCAGCGCAGTTCCGTGCGCATGGCGATGCGGCCTTCGGCCCACGATTCGCCGGCGGCGTGGCGGCCGAGCATGGTGGTGTCCCAGCCGATGGCGGTGGCGCCGGGGGCGAGATCCAGCGTCTGCTCGATGATCGGGCACGCCTGGTTGAAGACGATGTTCTCTTGCGGCAGCCAGTCGAGCCGCGCGCCAGCCTCCGCACGGATGGCAACGCGCTGCGTGGCGGTGCGGCCGAGCGACTTGTACCACTTGGTGGCGCCCGGCGTAGTCAGCACAGCATGCGCGTCGGCACCGAGTTCGATGTCGATGTCGAGCACATCGCCACCGGCAATGCCCGCAGGCGGGTGCAGCATGACGACGTGGCACACGCCCTCGCCTTCCGGATACAGCGCCTTCTGCACACGCAGCGGCCCCTGGTGCCGGCACGACGCCAGCACCGTGCGTTCACCGCGCCGCGCGAATGCCAGACGCAGCGAGGCTTCCCAGGACGCGAACGAGTCGGTCTGCGGCGGGACAGGAAAATCGGGATGGCGCATCAGGCGTACAGCACGGCGGCTAGGAATTTTCTCATCATAGCCAGATGCCGCCGCTTTCGCACTCGACTTTTTGTGCCGGACGCTCGTGCATCAAACGGCCACCAAATCGCGCACGCCATCGGCTTCCATGTTGGCGCCGTCACCCTGCGCGACGACCTCCCCGCGGCTCATAACAACGTAGCGATCAGCAATGCTGCGGGCGAAATCGTAGTACTGCTCGACCAGCAGCACCGACATGCCGAACTCGTCCACCAGCCGGCGCAGCGTGCGGCCGATCTCCTGGATGATGGATGGCTGGATGCCTTCGGTCGGCTCGTCCAGAATCAGCAGGCGCGGCTCGCTCATCAGCGCGCGGCCGATGGCGAGTTGCTGCTGCTGACCACCGGACAGATCGCCGCCGCGCCGGCCCTTCATCTCCTTGAGCACGGGAAACAGCTCGTAGATCGAATCCGGCACCTTCGACGGCGCGCGCTTGGCGGCCGCGCCGATCAGCAGGTTCTCTTCCACCGTCAGGCGCGGGAAGATTTCGCGGCCCTGCGGCACGTAGGCGAGGCCCTGCGAGACGCGCTCGTACGCGGGCAGCTTCTGGATGGCGCGCCCTTCCCAATCGATGGCGCCGCTGGCGGTGGGCACCACGCCCATCAGGCACTTGAGCAGCGTCGTCTTGCCGACACCGTTGCGGCCGAGCAGCGTGGTCAGCTTGCCGGTGGGCACTTCAAAGCTGACGTTGCGCAGGATGTGGCTGCCGCCGTAGTACTGATTCAGTAGAGCGATGGTGAGCATAGTCCGTGGCCCTTAGCGCCCCAAATACGATTCAATGACGCGCTCATCGCGCTTGACGGCATCGAGCGTGCCTTCGGCCAAGACGCTGCCTTCGGCCAGCACAGTCACGCGGCCGGTGTCGCCTGCCAGCGCGGCGACGAACTCCATGTCGTGCTCCACCACCATGATCGAGCACGACCCGCGCAAGCCGTTGAGGAGTGCAGCGAGCTGCATCGTTTCTTCATCCGTCATACCGGCGACGGGCTCGTCGAGCAGCAATAGCTGCGGCTGTTGCATCAGCAGCATGCCGATCTCCAGCCGCTGCTTCTGGCCGTGCGAGAGTAGCCCTGCGGGCCGATAGGCCTCGGCTTCCAAGTGGATGCGGCCAAGCGTCTCTTCGATGCGTTGACGGCCGTCGTTCAGCAGACGCGCACGCAGCGACACCCACCAGCGCTTGTCGGCCTTCATCGCGAGTTCCAGGTTTTCCCACACGGTGTGCTGCTCGAACACCGTAGGCTTCTGGAACTTGCGACCGATGCCGATCTGCGCGATGCGCGGCTCGGTCAGGCGCAGCAAATCGATGGTCTGACCGAGAAACACGCGGCCCGTGACGTCCGCATTGCGCGGGCCGGTCTTGCCGGTGATCACGTCCATCATCGTGGTCTTGCCGGCGCCGTTGGGGCCGATGATGCAACGCAGCTCGCCGTGGTCGATCGACAGCGTGAGCGCGTTCAGCGCACGGAAGCCGCCAAAGCGCACCGTCACGTCTTCGAGATAGAGGATGGCGCCGTGCGAGACGTCGATGGTGTCCGGCTCGACCAGATGGCCCATGCCGGTGGCGGAGCCGGTCTCCGCGCGGTCGGGGAGTTCGGTAAACGTGCTCATGCGTGGTCTCCGGCGGGCGGTGCGGCATTGGTGACGGGCTTGGGCGGGGCATCCTCACGAAGGAGGCTTTCGCGCCGCAGCTGTCGACGCAGGCGCAGCAGGCCCAGCACGCCATTCGGCAGGTACAACGTCACCAGCACGAAGATCGCGCCGAGCACGAACAGCCAGTACTCCGGCACCCACGCCGTCAGCAGCGTCTTGGCCCCATTGACGAGGAACGCGCCAATGATCGGGCCGATCAGCGTGCCACGCCCACCCACGGCCACCCACACGGCCATCTCGATCGAGTTGCCCGGCGACATCTCGCCCGGGTTGATGATGCCGACCTGCGGCACGTACAACGCGCCTGCAATGCCACACAACACTGCGGAGAACGTCCACACGAAGAGCTTGTAGCCGAGCGGGTTGTAGCCGGAGAACATGACGCGCGCCTCGGCATCGCGGATGGCCGTGACCACGCGCCCGAACTTGGACGTGACGATGGCGCGGCAGGCAATGAAGGCCAGCACCAGCGCCACAAACGTCGCGACAAACAGCACGGTGCGCGTCGGCAATGCGGAGACTTGGAAACCGAGGATGCGCTTGAAATCCGTAAAGCCGTTGTTGCCGCCAAAGCCCGTTTCGTTGCGGAAGAACAGCAGCATGGCCGCGTACGTCATGGCCTGCGTGATGATCGACAGGTACACGCCCTTCACGCGCGAGCGGAACGCAAAGAAGCCGAACAGCCACGCCAGCACACCGGGTACGAGAATCACCAGCAGCATCGCCCAGGCGAAATGCTCGGTGCCGTGCCAGAACCACGGCAGCTCTTTCCAGTCGAGGAAGACCATGAAGTCGGGCAAGTCGCTCTTGTATACGCCTTCGCGGCCGATGGAGCGCATCAGGTACATGCCCATCGCGTAACCGCCCAGCGCGAAGAACAACCCGTGGCCGAGGCTCAGGATGCCGCAGTAGCCCCACACGAGGTCAAGCGCGAGCGCCGCCAGCGCGTAGCACATGATCTTGCCGATGAGCGTGAGCGCATACGCCGACAGATGCAGCGGGCTGCCCTCCGGCACCAGCAGCGCGCACACCGGCGCCCCGATGCAGACGATGAGCGACACCAGCACCAGCGCCGACCAGCCGCGCCGCGACAGCAGCGGCATGCGCGCCGGAATATCGAGTTTGAATTGCGTCGTCATGGATCAGGCCTCCGCGCTGCGGCCCTTGAGGGCGAACAGGCCCTGCGGACGCTTCTGGATGAACAGCACGATCAGCACCAGCACGATGATCTTCGCCAGCACCGCGCCATAGAACGGCTCGATGAACTTGTTGATGAGCCCCAGCCCGAACGCGCCGATGATGGTGCCCGCCAACTGCCCCACCCCGCCCAGCACCACGGCCATGAACGAATCGATGATGTAGCTCTGGCCGAGGTCCGGCCCGACGTTGCCGATCTGCGAGAGCGCGCAGCCGCCCAGCCCGGCGATGCCGGCACCGAAGGCAAACGCGTAGCTGTCCACCTTCCACGTACGCACGCCCACGCAGGCGGCCATCGTGCGGTTCTGCGTAGTCGCGCGTACGAACAGACCCAGGCGCGTGCGGTTGAGCACCGCCCATGCAATCGCCACCACGGCCAGCGCAAACAGCAGGATCACCAGCCGGTTGTACGGCAGGATCAGGCCGGGAGTCAGCGCAATGCCGCCACTCATCCAGCTCGGGTTGGCCACCTCCACGTTCTGCGCGCCGAAGATCGAGCGCACAGCCTGCATCAGCAGCAGGCTGACCCCGAAGGTGGCGAGCAGCGTTTCCAGAGGGCGGCCGTACAGGTGCCGCAGCACCAGGCGCTCCAGCGCAAAGCCCACCACCGCTGCCGCCAGGAACGCAGCAGGCAGCGCCGCCGGCAAGTACCAGTCGAACGCATTCGGGAAGTAGTTGCGGAAGATGGTTTGCACCACGTACGTGGCATACGCGCCGATCATCAGGAACTCGCCGTGCGCCATGTTGATGACGCCGATCAGGCCGTAGGTGATGGCCAAGCCCAGCGCCGCCAGCAGCAGCACCGAGCCGAGGCTCAGGCCGGCGAACAGGTTGCCCACCAATTCGGTCTTGCGCTGTTGCGCAGACAGGCTATCGAGCGCCTGTTGCGCGGCGGCGCGCAGTTCCTCATCGGCGCCGCTGTCCTTGGCGAGCAGCGGCAGCAGGCGCTGGCGCGTTTGCGGATCCGTGTCGTTGGCCAGCAGCTTGAGCGCTTCGAGCTTCTCAGCATGCGTGCCGTCGTCGAGCGCGAGGTTGGCCCACAGCAAATCGAGCTTGGCACGTAGGGCAGCGTCGGTCTCGTGCTTGCGCGCGGCATCGACGATCGGGCGCGACGCGGTCTCGGTATGCGCCAGCAGCGTATCGATGGCTTGCGCGCGCACGGCACGGTCCGGTGACTGCAGCACGAAGCCACTCGCGGCACTGTCCACTTGCGCACGCAAGGCGTTGTTCAGGGTGAGGGATTGCAGATCGTCCGGCTTGACGGTGACGGGCTTGCCGGAGATGGCATCCAGGTAGGTCTCGCCGTCCTGGCGCAGCATGCCTGCGGCAGGCGCGAAGAACAGCGCATCGTTCTGCAGGGCTTGCAGAATGGGGCCGGCCTGTTCAGCAGGTGCGGCGGCCAGCGCGTTGAGCACTTTCACCTTGGCGTCGAAGTCGTCTTCGGCCAGGGGCTTGAGATCGGCCTGGGTCAGGGGTTGTCCGGCAGCCCATACAGATTCAGCGGGCACCGCAGCCAGACAGAAAGCGCACAGCAGTGCGGCAAGGGAATGAGGCAGGGAATAAGACAACCAGTGGGACAAGCGCATCATGGCAATCCGATGCGTGGCGGCCAGTGTTGGGACCGGTGCGCCACGTCGTGCAGCGTCATTCAAAGGACCGGCCACGCTGCATGCGCCGCCGGTCCGCCTGATCACTTCACTTCATCAGGCTTGCCTTCGTTGCCCGGGATGTACGGGCTCCACGGCTTGGCGCGAATGACCGTCGGCGTCTTCCACACCACGTTGAACTGGCCATCGCCCTTCACCTCGCCGATCATCACCGGCTTGCTCAGGTGGTGGTTGTTGTTCATCACGAGCGTGTAGCCCGACGGCGCCTTGAACTGCTGGCCGTACATGGCCTTGCGCACCTTGTCCACGTCGGTGGAGCCGGCCTTCTCGACGGCTTGCTTCCACATCATGATGCCGACGTAGGTGGCTTCCATCGGGTCGTTGGTGACGCGCTTGTCGCCGCCCGGCAGGTTGTTGGCCTTCACCCAGGCTGCCCACTTCTTCTTGAAGCTGTCATTGACCGGGTTCTTGACCGACATGAAGTAGTTCCATGCCGCCAGGTGGCCGACCAGCGGCTTGGTGTCGATGCCGCGCAGTTCTTCTTCACCCACCGAGAACGCCACCACCGGCACGTCCTTGGCCTTCAGGCCCGCGTTGCCGAGTTCCTTGTAGAACGGCACGTTCGAGTCGCCATTGATGGTCGACACCACGGCCGTCTTGCCGCCCTGCGCGAACTTCTTGATGTTGGCAACGATGGTCTGATAGTCGGAGTGGCCGAACGGCGTGTAGACCTCTTCGATATCGCTGTCCTTCACGCCCTTGCTGTGCAGGAAGGCGCGCAGGATCTTGTTGGTCGTGCGGGGGTACACGTAGTCGGTCCCCAGCAGGAAGAAGCGCTTGGCGCCGCCGCCTTCCTTGCTCATCAGGTATTCCACTGCGGGAATCGCCTGCTGGTTGGGCGCCGCACCCGTGTAGAAGACGTTCTTCGACATCTCTTCGCCTTCGTACTGCACGGGGTAGAACAGCAAGCCGTTCAGCTCCTCATACACCGGCAGCACGGATTTGCGCGACACCGACGTCCAGCAGCCGAACGTTACGGCCACCTTGTCTTGCGTGAGCAGGCCGCGCGCCTTCTCGGCAAACAGCGGCCAGTTCGAGGCCGGATCCACCACCACCGGCTCGAGCTTGCGGCCGAGCACGCCGCCGCTCTTGTTGATCTCGTCGATGGTCATCAGCGCCACGTCTTTGAGCGACGTTTCGGAGATGGCCATGGTGCCCGACAGCGAATGCAGGACCCCGACCTTGATCGGCTCTTTTGCCTGGGCAAACGCGAAATTGGACACGGACAACAGCGTTGCTGCGGCAACTGCCGACAGCTTCAACAGCTCACGACGTTTCATTGCGGCTCCTTGGGTTTATTGGGTGGCAAGAACGACTCCCGGTGCCGAAAGTGCAACTACCGTGCCATCACATTTCGCTCATGGAATGGGAAACCCGCGCCAAAACGGTGCCAAAACCGCGCCACAACGGCACCATGTCGGCGCACACGTTCAGATTCATGCGCGGGCATAGGGCGCGCGCAGACAAGCACAAAACAAGCGGAGTGCAAGTCCAAAAAGAAAGAGCCGGCATTGCGCCGGCCCTTCAGACAGATACGGAAACGCTCAGGAATAGCGCCGCGAGATCGACTCCGCCACGCAAACAGGGCGCTCCTGCCCTTCTCGCTCGATGGTCACCGCCCAGGTCAGTTGCGCGCCAACCAGTGCAGGTGCATTCGGCAGCGGCGGCAGCGTTTCCAACTCCAGCAATGTCACGCGCGCGCGCACGCGGCTGCCCACCGGCACGGGTGCCGTGAACCGGACCTTGTTCAGGCCATAGTTCACGCCCATCTTCACATCCGGCATCGCCAGCGCGTTCTGCATCAGCATCGGCAGCAACGAGAGCGTCAGGAAGCCGTGCGCCACCGGGGCCCCGAACGGGGATTCGCGCTTGGCACGCTCCACATCCACGTGAATCCACTGGTGATCGCCCGTGGCCTCGGCAAACAGATTGACCTGCTGCTGCGTGATCTCGGTCCAGTCGCTCACCGCGACTTCCTGGCCGACCAATCCTTTCAGTTCATCGAGCGACTCGATGGTGCGCATCTGCGTTGTCTCCTCGTGTTAATCGATCAGGCTTGCGGGCGTCGTCCGAACATGCCCATGCCGGTCAGGGTGCAGACCAGTTCACCGTGCTGATTGCGGGCTTCCCAGCGGTTCTTCGCCACGCCGCGATCCGGCTTCGATTGCGAAGGCTTGACCTCCACGCACGTGGTCGACACCGACAGCGTATCGCCCGGATACACGGGCTTGAGCCAGCGAATCTCATCCACCCCCGGCGAGCCCATGCTGGACGACTTGCTGAGAAACCCGGTCACCATCAGCCGCATCATGATCGCGCACGTCATCCAGCCGCTCGAGATGATGCCGCCATAGATGCTGTGCTTGGCCGCATCCGCATCGATATGAAATGGCTGCGGATCGTACTGGCGCGCGAAGGTCAGGATCTCCTCTTCGGTGACGGTGTAGGTGCCCACCTGCAGCGTGTGGCCGACTTCGAAATCGTCGAAGTAAAACTCGTAGGGAAGCGTTGCCTCTGCCATGTCGTGCTCTCCAAATGACAACGCCCCGCGTTGATGCGGGGCGCTGCGTGTCTTCGTTATGCTGCGTGCTGGAAACCCGGCAGCGATGCAAAGCGCGCCAGATGATGATCCACATCGCCGAGCGTCGTGTTGATCATCGTGAGCCGCTTGAACATGTGCGCGGCCGGCAGCTCGTTGGTCACGCCCATACCGCCGTGCAACTGCACCGCTTCCTGGCCGACGTCGCGAGCAGCCTGGCCGACGCGCGCCTTGGCTGCCGACACGTAGCGGCGGCGTGCCTCGACATCGCCATCCTCAAAATGCGCCGCGGCCAGATACGTGATCGAACGCGCTTGTTCCCCGTGGATGAACATGTCGACCATGCGATGCTGCAACGCCTGGAAGCGCGCGATGGGCACGCCAAACTGCTGGCGTGTCTTCGTGTACTCCAGCGTCGCGGCGTTCAGCGCATCGATCAGGCCGACGGCTTCAGCGCACAGCATGACGCAACCGAGATCGGCCACGGCGTCGATGATTTCCCACGCGTCGCCAGCCTTGCCCAGCAACGTGGCCGGCGCGTTGTCGAAGCGGATGTCTGCCGCGTGCAGATTATCGATGGTGCGGTAGTCCTTGACCGTGACGCCGGCGGCATCACGGTCGACCACGAACAGCGACAGGCCCGCCGTATCGCGCGCCTCGCCAGCAGTGCGTGCGGAAACGATCAGCTTGTCCGCCTGCGCGCCGTGCACGACCACGGCCTTCGCACCGGTGAGCGACCAGCCACCACCCTGCTGCGTGGCACGCGTGGTGACGTTGAAGAGTTCGTAGCGCGATTGGGGCTCACCAAAGGCAATCGCCAGCTTGACGGCGCCACCGGCCACCTCTTCCAGCAGCGCTTCCTGGCCGCCTGCGAGCTTCAGCGCCTGAGCACCAAGCACGGTCGCTTGATACGGTTCCACCACCAGGCCACGGCCCAGTTCCTGCATCACGACCAGCAAGTCCATCGCGCGGCCATCAAAACCGCCTTGTGCTTCCGGCACCGGCAGCGCCGTCAGGCCCAGTTCGGCGATGCTGTTCCACGCGCTTTGCGACACGCCCTCGGGCGAGTAGACGATCTTGTTGCGGGCCTCAAAGCCGTAGTCCTTATCGATAAAGCGGCGCACCGCATCGGCCAATTGCTTCTGTTCGTCGGTGAACGAGAAATCCATTGTTGTCTCCGTTATCCGTTGCTCGTTAGACGCCCAGAATCATCTGGCTGATGATGTTGCGCTGGATCTCGTTCGACCCGCCGTAGATCGAGGTCTTGCGATAGTTGAAGTAATACGGTGCGAGCGGCGCGGCATCGTTGTCGCCCGTCACGGCCTGCGAGGTGTCGCCTTCCAGGTAACTCGGATCAAACGGCTGCGCGTACGGGCCCACGGCCTCGACCATCAGTTCGGTCAGCATCTGCTGGATCTGCGTGCCCTTGATCTTGAGCAGCGACGCCTCAGGGCCCGGGCCCTTGCCGGCGTTCTCGCTCGACACCACGCGCAGTACGGTGATCTCCAGCGCCAGCAGCTCGATCTCCAGCGACGCCACCTTGGCGCCGAACACCGGGTCCTGCAGCAGCGGCTTGCCGTTCTTCTGGTGCTGCAGCGCGACGCGCTTGAGGAACGCCAGCTCACGCTTGGAGTTGCCGACGCGCGCAATACCGGTGCGCTCGTGACCGAGCAGGTACTTGGCGTACGTCCAACCGCGGTTTTCTTCACCGATGAGGTTGTCGACCGGCACCTTCACGTTGTCGAAGAACACCTCGTTCACTTCATGCTCTTCGTCCAGCATGATGATCGGCCGCACGGTGATGCCCGGCGTCTTCATGTCGATCAGCAGGAACGAGATGCCCTCTTGCTTCTTGGCTTCCGGGTCGGTGCGGACGAGGCAGAAGATCATGTCGGCGTGCTGGCCGAGCGTGGTCCAGGTCTTCTGGCCGTTGACGATGTAGTGATCACCTTCGCGCACGGCGCGCGTCTTGACGGAGGCGAGGTCGGAACCCGAACCCGGTTCGGAATAGCCCTGGCACCACCAATCGGTGCAATCGACGATACGCGGCAGGAAGTAGCGCTTCTGCGCTTCGTTGCCGTACTTCATGATCACGGGCGCGACCATGCTGACGCCGAACGGCAACACGCCTGGCGCGCCGATCTGCGCACACTCTTCGTCCCAGATATGTTTTTGGATGGGCGACCAGCCTGTGCCGCCCCACTCGACCGGCCAGTGCGGCACCGACCAGCCCTTGGCTGCAAGCGCCTTGTGCCAGCGAACGAAATCCTCGCGGTTCAGCCGGCGGTGGTTCAACACCTTGTCTTGGATGTCCTTGGGCAGATTGGCCTGCAGCCAGCCGCGGACTTCCTGGCGGAACGCATCATCAGCCGCCGAGTAGTTCAGATCCATACCTGTCTCCTTTGGTTGGCTCCCCGCTGCGGCAAATCAGCAGAGAACGTTCTTGTCGGACCGGCGCGGACCTGAATCAGGACGGCTAGTGCACGGGCTGCTTGAGCGCGTCGGGCACCAGCAGTGGCATCACGTCGATGCCCTCCTCTGCCAGCTCCTGCGCTTCTTCCCGAGAGGTTGTCCCGCGAATGCCCCGCTCTGGCGCCTCGTTGTAATGCATGCGGCGCGCCTCTTCTGCAAACCGTTCGCCAACGTCCTCGGTATTGGCCAGGATATGGCGCACGGCCTTCAGATAGAGTTGTTGCAGGGCTACGGGTGCACCACCCTCGCTGTCGTTCGCTTGCGCGGCGCAACTCTTGGCGGCGGCATCCGCACGCGACGACGACAGATTCAGGCGCGGCGCACTCGGCAAGCGCTCAACCTCGCTGTGCCTGCAAACCGGGCACGTCAACAGCCCGCGTTCCTGCTGCGATTGCAGGTCGGCATCAGAGCCGAACCAGCCTTCGAAGCGGTGGTCATTGGCACAACGGAGGTCCAGCACTTTCATGATCGGTCCAGCGCATGGGGACGAGTGTATCCCCGATTCGAATATTTGTGAACGGTCGTGCTAATTTTTTCGCACGACCGTTCGTCATCGTACGTCAAACAAGAAATTCGCGACCGTCGGCAAGGATTCAAGCGGTTCAGGCGCCACCCGGCGTCCACGCGCCGGACAGGATTTTCTCCAGCCAGAACGTGCCGATGATGGTCTTCACGTCAGAGATCTTGCCCTCGCGCACCCAGTCGATCAACTGGCCGGCCGGGGTGACGAACGTCTCAAGAAACTCGCCCTCATCGAGCTGCGCCTCGCCCTGCTTCAGATCCCGCGCGAGATAGATGTCGATGAACTCGGTCGAATACGAGATGACCGGGTGGATACGCGTGAGGTAGTCCCAGCGCTCAGCGGTGTAGCCGGTTTCCTCGATCAGTTCGCGCTTGCCGCACGCCAGCGCTCCTTCCTGCGGGTCCAGCTTGCCGGCGGGGAATTCGATCATCACCTTGCCGATGGGATAGCGGAATTGCCGCTCCATCAGCACGGTGCCATCGTCAAACAGCGGGATCATCATGACCGCGCCTGGGTGGATCAGATATTCGCGGCTGGCGTTACGGCCGTCCGGCAGGCGGACGATGTCTTGCTTGAGCGTGAGGAACTTGCCCTGATGCATCAACGCGGAGGCGACTTGGGTCTCGCGCAGACCGGCGTCCTGATCGTCCTGGCTGGACGCGATATCAGTCGATGCCCGGGATGTGTTGGGCGGTGTGGGATCGGACATGGCGCTCTCTCATGCCGAGACTGCGGGAACCTGCCCGGCGGGAAATCAACGGGGATGGCGAACCAGGTATTGCCACGTAAAGCCGGGAAACGCGAACACCAGCATCAGACACGCGGTAATCGCATAAAACTGCCAGCCCTGGGGAAAGGCATTGCCCTGGCTCGACTCGATGCCGAAACCGATCAGCCCCACCACGACGTACATGGCGATCAGTTCGGTGCCGCGCAACCAGAACGGCTTGCGCGGCCAGCGTGCTGGTACCAGCGCCAGCACGCGTTGATTGACGAACGGCAGGTTGGCACAGATCAGTGCCAACACGATGACAAACAGGCCGCCCGCCGAGGTGCTCATCGTCCCGCGCCGGTTACGAAGCCAGCGTCAGGCGGATGGCTTGGTAGCACATGGCCATCAGGCCAGCCGGGAAGATGCCCAGCAGCAGCACCAGCAGACCATTGACCGACAGCAGCGAACGCAGCCCGAAGGTCGCTTCCACGGGGCCTTCGTCGGCAGGCGTGTCGAAGTACATCACCTTCACGACACGCAGGTAGTAGAACGCGCCCACCAGCGAGAACATCACCGCCACGATCGCCAGCCACGACATGCCGGCATCCACCACCGCGCCCAGCACCGACAGCTTGGCATAGAAGCCGACGGTCGGCGGCAGGCCCGCCAGCGACATCATCATGAACAGCGTCAGCAGCGCAAACCAGGGGCTCTTCTTCGACAAGCCCTTCAGGTCAGCAATCTCTTCGGCCTCGTAGCCCTTGCGCGAGAGCAGCAGGATGATGCCGAAGGCGCCCAGCGTGGTCAGCACGTAGGTCACGGCGTAGAACATCGAGGCGCTATAGGCCTGCGCCGTCAGGTCCGGCTTGCCGGAGCTCACGCCCGACAGCAGACCCAGCAGCAGAAAGCCCATGTGCGAAACCGTCGAATAACCCAGCAGACGCTTGAAGTTGGTTTGCACCACGCCCGTGATGTTGCCGACAGCCAGCGACACGACCGCCAGCACGATCAGCATGTTCTGCCAGTCAAACGCCAGCGGCAGCATGCCTTCGACCAGAATGCGCAACGTCATCGCGAACGCTGCCAGCTTGGGCGCACCTGCGATCAGCAGCGTCACTGCCGTCGGCGAACCCTGATAGACGTCCGGCACCCACATGTGGAACGGCGCAACACCCAGCTTGAATGCGAGACCCGCCACCAGGAACACGACGCCGAACACCAGGATCGTCTTGTTGATGTTGCCGGTATTGATCTGGCGGAACACTTCACCCAGCTCAAGCGAGCCGGTTGCGCCGTACATCATGGACATACCGTACAGCAGCAGGCCCGAGGCCAGCGCCCCCAGAATGAAGTACTTCATCGCCGATTCCGACGATACGTTCGAGCGGCGACGCAGCGCCACCAACGTGTACGACGCCAGCGACAGCAATTCCAGACCCAGATACAGCGTCAGGAAGTTGTTGCCAGTGATCATCACCACCTGCCCGCCCAGCGTGAACAGCGCGAACATGTAGAACTCGCCGTTGTACATGTCGCGGTCAGCCAGATACTTGCGCGTGTACACGAGCGTGACGAACAGCGCCAACGCGGCCGTGGCGCACAGCACGTTGGCCATCGGGTCGATCACAGCCAGGTTGCTGAACACGTAGTGTGTTTCGCCGGTGGCCGCGTTGAGCGCGAACCACACGGTCAGCACCAGCGTGATCACCAGCGATACCGGATAGGCGACGCTGGTGCGGTTGCGACCGCGCGCCAGGTCGATCCAGTTGACCGCACCAATACCCAGTGCGAGGAAGATGATCGGGGCGATAGCCGCCATGGATGAGGACGATTGCATGGTTTCTTCTCCCCGCTTACAGCTTGCTCTGTGCAACGTGGGTGAGGAGATTCACCACGGACGCGTGCATGACATCAGTGAAGGGCTTCGGATACAGCCCCATATACAGCGTGGCGATGGCCAGCACGCCCAGCATGAAGAACTCGCGGCAATTCAGATCCTTCAGCTCGGCCACGTGCTTGTGCGTCACATCGCCAAAGATCACGCGCTTCACCATCCACAGCGAATATGCTGCGCCGAAGATCAGCGCGGTGGCAGCCAGCAGGCCAATCCAGAAGTTGTACTTGACCGAACCCAGGATCACCATGAACTCACCGACGAAGCCCGAGGTGGCCGGCAGACCGCAGTTGGCCATCGCGAAGAACACGGACAGTGCGGCGAACTTCGGCATCGTGTTGACCACACCGCCGTAATCGGCGATCTGGCGCGAGTGCACGCGGTCATACAGCACGCCGATGCACAGGAACATCGCGCCCGAGATGAAGCCGTGCGAGATCATCTGAACGATGCCACCCTCGACGCCAATCTCGTTGAAGATAAAGAAGCCCAGCGTGACGAAGCCCATGTGCGCGATCGACGAATACGCGACCAGCTTCTTCATGTCGGCCTGCACCAGCGCCACCAGACCGATGTAGATCACGGCAACCAGCGAGATGCCGATGATGAACGTCGACAGGCTGTGGCTGGCGTCCGGCGCGATCGGCAGCGAGAACCGCAGGAAGCCGTACGCGCCGAGCTTCAGCATGATCGCGGCCAGCACCACGGAACCACCGGTCGGCGCTTCCACGTGGGCGTCTGGCAGCCAGGTGTGCACCGGCCACATCGGCACCTTCACGGCAAACGCCATGAAGAAGGCAATGAACAGCAGAATCTGCTCGTTGAGCGACAGCTTGACCTGGTGCCACTGCAGGATCTCGAACGTGCCGCTATGGAAGTACAGATACAGCAGCGCGATGAGCATCAGCAGCGAGCCCAGCAGCGTGTACAGGAAGAACTTGATGGCCGCATACACACGGTTCGGACCGCCCCACACGCCGATGATGATGTACATCGGGATCAGCGTGGCTTCAAAGAACACGTAGAACAGCAGGCCGTCGAGCGAGGCGAACACGCCGATCATCAGACCCGACAGGATCAGGAACGCGGCCATGTACTGCGCCACGCGCTCGGTGATCACTTCCCAGGCCGAGATCACCACGATCACCGTAATGAACGCCGTCAGCACGACGAACCACATCGAGATACCGTCGACACCCAGGTAGTAGCTGATGTGGAAGCGCTCGATCCAGCTCGACTTCTCGACGAACTGCATCGCGGCAGTCGTCTTATCGAAACGCGTGACCAGCGGTAGCGTGATCACGAAGCTGATCAGCGAGCCGATCAGCGACATCCAGCGGACATAACCGGGATTGCGGTCTGAGCCCGAGGCCAACACCAGCACGCCGAAGAAGATCGGCAGCCAGATCGCAAAAGACAGAACCATTTTTGTTATCCCTTATTTGCCCGCCAGGAACACGAAGTACGTCAGCAGCGCAACCGTGCCGACAATCATCGCGAACGCATAGTCATAGATGTAACCGGACTGGAGCAGACGCACGACACTTGCGAACCAACCCACCAGACGTGCGCTGCCATTGACGAGCACGCCGTCGATCACGCCCTGATCGCCACCCTTCCACAGGCCACGGCCAAACTTGACCGCACCGTTGGCGAAGACGATCTCGTTGATCTTGTCCATGTAGTACTTGTTATCCAACAGCTTGTAGACGCCCGAGAAACGCTTGGCGATCGCTGCCGGAATATCCGGGCGCTTCAGGTAGAAGAACCACGACAGCACCACACCGGCCGTCAGCAAGATGAACGGTGCCGACGTGAAGCCGTGCAGCGCCATCTGGACCCAGCCGTGGAAGTCTTCGCTCAGCACCTTCATCGCTTCGTGGTTCTCGCTATTGAAGATGACTTCCGAGAACACCACGCCATGCTTGAAGAACTCGCCGAACAGCATCGGTTGAATCGCCATGGCGCCGATGATGACCGACGGAATAGCCAGCAGCACCAGCGGCAGCGTCACCACCAGCGGCGACTCGTGCGGCTTCTCGCCGGGAGCCAGACCGTGGTGCTCGTGGCCTCCGTCTTCCTCTTCATGGTGCTCGTCGTGGTGCTGGTCGGCCTTGCCGAAGCGCTCTTCACCGTGGAACACCAGGAAGTACATGCGGAACGAGTAGAACGCCGTGACAAACACACCGGCCAGCACGGCCCAATACGCAAACTGGGCGCCCGGCAGGTGCGATTCGCGCACCGCTTCAATGATCGAATCCTTCGAATAGAAGCCCGAGAAGAACGGCGTGCCGATCAGCGCCAGCGAACCCACCAGCGACGTCAGCCACGTGACCGGCATGTACTTGCGCAGGCCGCCCATGTTGCGCATGTCCTGATCGTGGTGCATGCCGATGATGACCGAGCCGGCACCGAGGAACAGCAGCGCCTTGAAGAACGCGTGCGTCATCAGGTGGAACACGGCCACTTGGTAAGCCGAGGCACCC
The DNA here is from genome assembly GCA_039592975.1 of Ralstonia sp. Taxonomy (GTDB): domain Bacteria; phylum Pseudomonadota; class Gammaproteobacteria; order Burkholderiales; family Burkholderiaceae; genus Ralstonia. The sequence goes on from JBCNQE010000002.1 coordinate 356,773, forward strand.
AGCGCCACCGTCATATAACCCAGCTGCGACAGCGTCGAATACGCCACCACGCGCTTGATGTCGGTCTGGATGATGCCCAGGAAGCCCATGAACAGCGCGGTGATTGCACCGATGATCAGCACGAACGACAGCGCGGTGTCAGACAGTTCGAACAGCGGCGACATGCGCGCAACCATGAAGATACCGGCGGTCACCATGGTGGCCGCGTGGATCAGTGCGGAAATCGGGGTCGGGCCTTCCATCGAATCCGGCAGCCACACGTGCAGCGGGAACTGCGCCGACTTACCCATCGCGCCGATGAACAGGCAGATGCAAGCGACCGTCAGCATGTGCCAGTCGGTGCCCGGGAAGCCGATCGTCGCCAGGTTATCGCGGGCTGCGAACACGTCGGCGTAGCTCAGGCTGCCGCTGTACGCCAGCAGCAGGCCAATGCCGAGCACGAAACCGAAGTCACCCACGCGGTTGACCAGGAACGCCTTCATGTTGGCGTAGATGGCCGTCGGGCGCTTGAACCAGAAACCGATCAGCAGGTACGACACCAGGCCCACGGCTTCCCAGCCGAAGAACAGTTGCAGGAAGTTGTTGCTCATCACGAGCATCAACATCGAGAACGTGAACAGCGAGATGTACGCGAAGAAACGGTTGTAGCCGTCGTCCTCTGCCATGTAGCCGATGGTGTAGATGTGGACCATCAGCGAGACGAAGGTCACCACGCACATCATCATCGCCGTGAGCGAATCGATGAGGAAGCCGACTTCCATCTTCAGCGAGCCGACCGTCATCCATTCGTACACGGTGCCGTTGTAGCCGGCGCCGTTCAGAACGTCGGACAGCGTCAGTGCCGACAGCACGAAGGCGATCGCCACACCGAGAATGGTGACGCTATGCGACGCCGCGCGGCCGATCTTCTCGCCAAAGAACTTGGTGCCGAACAGCCCAGCGATCGCCGCGCCGGCCAGCGGCGCTAGCGGGATCGCCAGCAGCAGGTTGGGATTGAGCGTGGTAGCCATGGAGCTTCTTATCAGTGAATGCGGAGTTCAGCCCTGGGGTTAGCCCTTCAGGCTGTCCAGATCGTCAACGTTGATGGTGTCCAAGTTACGGAACAGCACCACCAGGATGGCGAGACCAATCGCGGATTCCGCCGCGGCCACCGTCAGGATGAAAAACACGAACACTTGCCCCGCCAGGTCGCCCAGGTAATGGGAGAACGCGACGAAGTTCATGTTGACCGCAAGCAGCATCAGTTCGATCGCCATCAGCAGGACGATCACATTCTTGCGGTTCAGGAAGATGCCGACGATGCTGATGGCAAACAGCACCGCGCCGAGCACAAGGTAATGGGCAAGGGATAGCGAAGACATATGGATTCTCCCGGGGCTCAGCTCTTCGACTCAGCCGAAGCTGCAGCAGCCGTCTTTTCCGCCGGCATCGAAACCAGGCGCACACGATCCTTGCGCTGCACGCGGATCTGCTCTGCTGGCTTCTGGCTCTTGTTGTCCTTACGGCGGCGCAGCGTCAGCGCCACGGCGGCGACGATCGCCAGCAGCAGCACCACACCCGCCACTTCAAAGGCGTAAATGTAATCGGTGTAGATGAGCTTGCCGAGCGCCTGGGTGTTCGGGCCGTTAAAGCCCTTGGGCAGCTCCTGCACGGGCTGCGTGCGACCCATGAAGGTCTTGGTCAGCACGACCGCCATCTCCAGGATGATGACCACGCCGACAAACGCGGCCATCGGCACATACGTCCAGAAATCGCGGCGCAGATGTTCGATGTCGATATCGATCATCATCACCACGAACAGGAACAGCACCATCACCGCCCCCACGTAGACCAGCACCAGCGTGATGGCGAGGAATTCTGCCTTGAGCAGCATCCAGATCGCCGCCGCGGTGAAGAACGAGAGCACGAGGAACAGCGCCGCGTGCACCGGATTCTTCGCTGTGATGACCTTCAGCGCTGCGAGCACAAGCACGAGCGCGAAACTGTAGAAGATGATCGTCGTGATTTCCATGATCCTGGCGCGGGCCGTTTGGCGGCACGCGCTTGTCCAAAGTCGAGGCAACACAAGGCTGCCGCAACTGGTTGGCTCACGAGGAGCCGTTATCCAACCGGGATGTCAACTGCACCGCCCGCCAACCGCACGGCGGGCAGCTTGAATCAGCGGTACTTTGCGTCGGCCGCCTTGTTGGCCGCGATTTCCGGCTCGAAGCGGTCGCCCACGGCCAGCAGCATGTCCTTGGTGAAATACAGGTCGCCGCGCTTTTCACCGTGGTATTCCAAGATGTGCGTCTCGACGATGGCGTCCACCGGGCAAGCCTCTTCGCAGAAGCCACAGAAAATGCACTTGGTCAGGTCGATGTCGTAACGCGTGGTGCGGCGGGTGCCGTCGTCGCGCTGATCCGACTCGATCGTGATGGCCAGGGCCGGGCAAACGGCTTCACACAGCTTGCACGCGATGCAGCGCTCTTCCCCGTTCGGATAGCGACGCAACGCATGCAGACCGCGGAAACGCGGCGACAGCGGCGTCTTCTCTTCTGGGAAGAGCACGGTGATCTTGCGCGCAAACAGGTAGCGCCCGGTCAGCGCCAGCCCCTTGAAGAGTTCCTTCAGGAGCAGGCTGTTAACAAATTCCTTGATGGCAAGCAACATGGTGGCTTCCTATTGTCCCGTTACTTCCAAATGTTCCACGGCGACACGATCCAGATGGCAACAACAACAAGCCAACCCACAGTGAGCGGAATGAAGATCTTCCAGCCCAGGCGCATGATCTGGTCATAGCGATAACGCGGGAACGATGCGCGCAGCCAGATGAAGACCGACAGCAGCAGGAAGACCTTGATCAGCAGCCAGAAGAAGCCCGGAATCCAATTGAACACCGGTGCGTCGATCGGCGAGGCCCAACCGCCCAGGAACATCGTCGCCGTCATCGCCGAGATGACGATCATGTTGATGTACTCGGCCAGGAAGAACAGCGCGAACGCCATGCCCGAGTACTCGATCATGTGGCCGGCCACGATTTCCGATTCGCCTTCCACCACGTCGAATGGGTGACGGTTGGTTTCCGCCACGCCCGAGATGAAGTAGACGCCGAACATCGGCAGCAGCGGCAGCCAGTTCCACGACAGGATGTTCACACCGTGATCAGCAAAAAAACCGCGGTTCTGCGAGTTGACGATATCCGACAGGTTCAGGCTGCCCGTCACCATCAGCACCGTCACGAGCGCAAAGCCCATGGCGATTTCGTACGAAATCATCTGTGCCGAGGCGCGCATCGCACCCAGGAACGCGTACTTGGAGTTCGAGGCCCAGCCGGCCAGGATCACGCCATACACCCCAACCGAGCTGATCGCCATCACATACAGCAGACCGGCGTTGATGTTCGACACCACCGCTTCGGCCTGGAACGGCACCACCGCCCAGATCGCCACAGCAGGCATCAACACCATCAGCGGGGCAATGATGTACATGCCACGGCTGACCGCGCTGGGCACCATGACTTCCTTGAGCAGCAGCTTGAGCACGTCGGCAATCGGCTGCAGCAGGCCCATCGGGCCCACGCGGTTCGGGCCCAGACGCACGTGCATCCAGCCGATGAGCTTGCGCTCCCACAAAATCAGGTAAGCCACGCACAGCAACAGCGGCACGATGATGCAAACGGCACGCACCAGCGTCCAGATCAGCGGCCACCAGCCGCCGAACGTCGCCGTGCCGAAAGAAGTAATCGACTCGATCATGTTGACCCTTACACCGTAGCCGCCAACGCGGACGATTCAACCTTTTCAACGCTCACCGCGCCGAACATCGCACCCAGCTTGGACGATGCTTCCGTAGCGGCCGGCACGCGGACCACGCCGGCGGCCAGCGACTTGTCCAGCACCGCCGGCAGTACCACGCTGCCCTGCCCCTGCGTCACACGAACGGCATCGCCGTTAGCCAGACCCAGTTGTGCAAACACATCGGCCGACAGGCTTACGCGAACCGCTGCACGCGCCGCGGCAGTCAATTGCAGCGAACCCGCACGGCGCACGATCGGATCGGCGTGGTAGATGGGCACATCAGCCAGGCGCTCGACGCCAGCTGCGGCAGCAACCGAAGCAGCGGTTTGCACGGTCGCCGCATTCGAGAGGCGCTCGGCAACCGGCTTGGCCAGCACCTCATCACGCACGACTTCGGACGTGTCGTAATCGAAGCCCGACACATTCAGCAGATTGCCCAGCACACGCAGCACCTTCCAAGCCGGACGCGAATCGCCCAGGCTGCGCACGACACCGTTGAAGCTCTGCGGCAGGCCTTCGCAGTTCACGAAGGTGCCCGAGGTTTCGGTGAACGGTGCGGTCGGCAGCAGCACGTCGGCGTATTCCAGCGCGGCACGCGAGGCGAACGGCGACAGCACGATCACGGTGTCAGCCTGATCCAGCGCGGCGCGTGCCTGCGTCGGATTGGCGCTATCGAATTCCGGCTCGGCGCCCAGCAGCACGTAGGCGCGGCGCGGCTGTGCCAGCATGGCGGCAGCGTCCAAACCGTTGCTTTGCGGCAGTGCGCCGGCGATATAGCCACCGACGGTGTTGGCCGCTTCCGTCAAGAAGCCCAGCGTGGCGCCGGTCTGCTGTGCGACCCACTGGGCCAGTGCATGCAGTTGCGAGAATTGCGGGTGTGCCACGGCAGCGTTGCCGAGGAACACCGCCTTGCGCTCCCCCGAAGCCAGGCTAGCGGCGATGCGCTTGGCAACGTCGCCCGCCTCAATGCCGTCAGTACCAGCCGGACGCGCAGCGTTGTTGGCAGCGGCAATCGCCACGGCCACTTCCGCCAGCAGCGACAGCCATTGCGACGGCGCGCCCAGCAGTTGCGTCGCGGGCATCAACAGATCTTCGCCACCAGCACCAATCACGCTCAGTTGCGCGCCCTTCTTGCCGGCTTGGCGCAGACGCGCCGCCAACAGCGGATGATCCTTGCGCAGGAACGCGCCCACCACCAGCGTGCGCTGCAGCAGCGACACGTCGGCGATCGGCATGCCCAGCCACGGAGCACCCGTCGGCTTGGCGGAGAAATCGGACTGGCGCAGACGGAAATCGACGTTGTCGCTGCCGATGCCGCGCACCAGCTTTTGCAGCAGGAACAGTTCTTCCAGCGTGCTATGCGGGCTGGCCAGCGCGCCGATCTGCTCGGCACCATGGTCACGCTTGATTTCGTTCAGGCCGTTGGCCACGTATTCCAGCGCCGTGGTCCAGTCGACGGCCTTCCACTGGCCGCCTTGCTTGAGCATCGGCTGGGTCAGGCGGTCGTCGCTATTCAGGCCTTCATAGGCGAAGCGGTCCTTGTCGGACAGCCAGCATTCGTTGATGGCTTCGTTGTCTAGCGGCAGCACGCGCATCACGCGCTGGTTCTTCGTCTGGACGATCACGTTCGCACCCAGGCCGTCGTGCGGCGACACCGACTTGCGGCGTGCCAGTTCCCACGTACGGGCCGAATAGCGGAACGGCTTGCTGGTCAGCGCGCCGACCGGGCACAAGTCGATCATGTTGCCCGACAGTTCCGAGTCAACGGTCTGACCGACGAAGGTGGTGATCTCGGAATGCTCGCCACGGTTGAGCATGCCCAGCTCCATCACGCCGGCGACTTCCTGGCCAAAGCGGACGCAACGCGTGCAGTGAATGCAGCGCGTCATTTCTTCCATGGAGATCAGCGGGCCCACATTCTTGTGGAACACCACGCGCTTCTCTTCCTTGTAGCGCGACTCGGACTTGCCGTAACCGACCGCCAGATCCTGCAACTGGCACTCGCCGCCCTGATCGCAGATCGGGCAATCCAGCGGGTGGTTGATCAGCAGGAATTCCATTACAGACTTCTGCGCCTTCACCGCCTTCTCGGAGTTGGTGAAGACCTTCATGCCGGCGGTGACGGGCGTAGCGCAGGCGGGCAGCGCCTTGGGGGCCTTTTCGACCTCGACCAGGCACATCCGGCAGTTGGCCGCGACCGACAGTTTGCGGTGATAGCAGAAGTGAGGAATGTAGGTGCCCGTCTGGCGAGCCGCCTCCATCACCAGGCTGCCTTCGGCAACCTCGACCTTCTTGCCATCGATTTCGATTTCAACCATGTTCTGCCACGCTTAAATGTAGGTGGGCACCATGCACTGCTTGTGTTCGACGTGGTACGCGAACTCATCCCAGTAGTGCTTGAGCATGCCGCGGACCGGCATCGCGGCGGCATCGCCGAGCGCGCAGATGGTCCGGCCCATGATGTTTTCGGCCACGTTGTTCAGCAGGTCCAGGTCTTCCTGGCGGCCTTTGCCGTGCTCGATACGATCGACCACGCGGTACAGCCAACCCGTGCCTTCACGGCACGGCGTGCATTGGCCGCACGACTCTTCGAAGTAGAAGTACGACAGGCGCAGCAGCGACTTCACCATGCAGCGCGTCTCGTCCATGACGATCACGGCGCCCGAGCCCAGCATCGAGCCGGCCTTGGCGATCGAGTCGTAGTCCATGTCGGAGGCCATCATCAGATCGGCCGGCACAACGGGCGCCGAGGAACCACCGGGAATGACCGCCTTGAGCTTCTTGCCACCGCGCATGCCGCCAGCCAACTCCAACAGCTTGGAGAACGGCGTGCCGAGCGGAATCTCGTAGTTGCCCGGGCGCTCCACGTCGCCGGACACCGAGAAGATCTTCGAGCCGCCGTTGTTCGGCTTGCCCATCTTCAGGTAGTTGTCCGGACCGATCGCCAGCAGGAACGGCACTGCGGCAAAGGTTTCGGTGTTGTTGATCGTGGTCGGCTTGCCGTACAGGCCGAAGCTGGCCGGGAACGGCGGCTTGAAGCGCGGCTGGCCCTTCTTGCCTTCCAGCGATTCGAGCAGCGCGGTTTCTTCGCCGCAGATGTACGCGCCATAGCCATGGTGCGCGTGCAGCTGGAAGTTGAAACCGGAGCCGAGGATGTTGTCACCCAGGAAGCCCGCAGCACGCGCCTCTTCCAGCGCTTGCTCGAAAATCTTGTATTCGTTCCAGATCTCGCCGTGGATGTAGTTGTAGCCCACGGTGATGCCCATCGCGTAGCCGCCGATGGCCATGCCCTCGATCAGCGCGTGCGGGTTGTAGCGAATGATGTCGCGATCCTTGAACGTGCCGGGCTCGCCTTCGTCCGTGTTGCAGACCAAGTACTTCTGGCCCGGGAACTGGCGCGGCATGAAGCTCCACTTCAGGCCGGTCGGGAAGCCTGCACCGCCACGACCGCGCAGGCCCGAGGCCTTCACGTCGGCGATGACTTGTTCAGGGGTAATCTTTTCCGTCAGGATGCGCTTGAGCTGCTGATAGCCGCCGCGCTTGACGTAGTCTTCGAGGTGCCAGTTGTCGCCGTTCAGGCCGGCGAGAATCAACGGCTGGATGTGTCGATCGTGCAGGGAGGTCATTTACTTGCCTGCTCCGTTGGACGCCTTCGCTTGCAGGTCAGCGATCAGCGCGTCGAGCTTCTCGTTGCTCATGAAGCTGCACATATTGGTGTTGTTGACGATCATGACCGGTGCATCACCGCACGCGCCCATGCACTCGCCTTCCTTCAGCGTGAAGTTGCCGTCGGCGGTGGTTTCGTTGAAACCGATGCCCAGCTTCTTCTTCAGGTAGTCGGCTGCACGCTCGCCGCCCGACAAGGCGCATGGCAAGTTCGTGCACACCGTCAGCTTGAAGCGGCCCACCGGCTTGGTGTCGTACATGTTGTAGAACGTCGCCACTTCCTCGACCCACACCGGCGGCATTTCGAGGTACTCGGCCACAAACTGCATGACTTCGGGCGAGACCCAGCCTTTCTCGCTCTGCGCGACCGCCAGCGCCGCCATCACGGCGGACTGCTTCTGGTCAGCGGGATATTTCGCGACCGCTCGGTCGATTTCCTTGAGAGCTTCTGCGGATAGCATGTTCGTTGCAATTGGTGCGGGACGCGGGGCGTATTGCCTGACTGCCTTACCCCGGCGTGCGTCCTCGTTTCACAGCCGCGCTTGCCAGCGCGTCAAACCGTTGTTCCTGCGCGTTCAGCGATCGATCTCGCCAAACACGATGTCTTGCGTACCGATGATCGTCACGGCGTCGGCGATCATGTGGCCCTTGGCCATCTCATCGAGTGCTGCCAGATGGACGAAGCCCGGTGCGCGGATCTTCAGACGGTACGGCTTGTTGGCGCCATCCGAGATCGCGTAGATACCGAACTCACCCTTCGGGTGCTCGACTGCGGCATACGCCTCGCCTTCAGGCACATGCATACCTTCCGTGAAGAGCTTGAAGTGGTGAATCAGCTCTTCCATGTTGGTCTTCATGTCCACGCGCGACGGCGGCGCCACCTTGTGGTTGTCGGTGATCACCGGACCCGGGTTCTTGCGCAGCCACTCGATGCACTGGCGGATGATGCGGTTGCTCTGGCGCATTTCTTCCACGCGCACCAGATAACGGTCGTAGCAATCGCCGTTCACGCCGACCGGGATATCGAAGTCCATCCGATCGTAGACTTCGTACGGCTGCTTCTTGCGCACGTCCCAAGCGATGCCCGAGCCGCGCAGCATGGCACCAGAGAACCCCTTGTTGAGCGCACGCTCCGGGCTCACTACACCGATGCCGACCAGACGCTGCTTCCAGATCCGGTTGTCGGTCAGCAGCGTCTCGTATTCGTCGACGTACTTCGGGAAGCGGTTGGTGAAGTCTTCGATGAAGTCCAGCAGCGAACCCGAACGCGTTTCGTTCAGGGTCGCCAGGGCCTTCTCGTTGCGGACCTTGGATGCCTTGTATTGCGGCATCGTGTCGGGCAGGTCGCGATAGACCCCACCTGGACGGTAGTAAGCCGCGTGCATACGCGCGCCGGACACCGCCTCATACATGTCGAACAGGTCTTCACGCTCGCGGAAGGCGTACAGGAACACCGCCATGGCGCCCACGTCCAGCGCATGCGAACCGATCCACATCAGGTGGTTCATGATTCGCGTGATCTCGTCGAACATGACGCGGATGTACTGCGCGCGCAGCGGCACTTCGAGGCCCAGCAGGCGCTCGATGGCCATCACGTAGGCGTGCTCGTTGACCATCATCGACACGTAGTCGAGACGGTCCATGTACGGCACGCTCTGGATCCAGGTCTTCTGCTCGGCCAGCTTTTCGGTCGCGCGGTGCAGCAGGCCGATGTGCGGGTCAGCACGTTGAATGACTTCGCCGTCCAGCTCAAGCACAAGGCGCAGCACGCCGTGTGCGGCCGGGTGTTGCGGGCCGAAGTTCAGGGTGTAGTTCTTGATATCTGCCATGATCGTCGGGCGCCCTTCAGTGCTTCAGACCGCCGTACTGATCCTCGCGGATCACACGCGGCGTAATCTCGCGCGGCTCGATGGTCACCGGCTGGTAGACCACGCGACGCTGCACCGGGTCGTAACGCATTTCAACGTAGCCCGACACCGGGAAGTCCTTGCGGAACGGATGGCCGATGAAGCCGTAGTCGGTCAGGATACGGCGCAGATCCGGATGGCCTTCGAATACCAAGCCATACAGATCGAATGCTTCACGCTCGAACCAGTTGGCGGAATTCCAGAGATCCACCACGGAAGCGACGACCGGCAGATCATCGTCCGGCGCGAACACGCGCACGCGAACGCGCCAGTTGTACGTGACCGACAACAGATGCGACACCGCGGCAAACCGCGGGCCATTCCAGGCGCCGTCGCCGTAGTCGGCGTAGTCGACACCGCACAGGTCCATCAACTGCTCGAATTTGAGCGATGCGTCATCGCGCAGCGTGCGCATGACGTCGAGATAATCGGCAGCCTTCACCACGAGGGTGAGTTCGCCAACGGACTCGGTCAGGCTTTGAACGCGATTGCCCAGCGCCTTTTCCAGCGCGGCTTTCAGGGTGGCAAGCTTGTCAGTCATGTCAGGCCTTGCGCGCGATGGTGTTGGTGCGGCGAATCTTAGCCTGCAGCTGGATGATGCCGTAGATCAGCGCTTCAGCCGTCGGCGGACAGCCCGGCACGTACACGTCGACCGGCACAATGCGGTCGCAGCCACGCACGACAGAATACGAGTAGTGGTAGTAACCGCCACCGTTGGCGCACGAGCCCATGGAGATGACCCAGCGCGGCTCGGCCATCTGGTCGTACACCTTGCGCAGCGCGGGTGCCATCTTGTTGCACAGCGTGCCGGCCACAATCATCACGTCCGACTGACGCGGCGACGGGCGGAACACCACGCCGAAGCGGTCCAGGTCATAACGCGACGCGCCTGCGTGCATCATTTCCACGGCACAGCAGGCCAGACCGAACGTCATCGGCCACAGCGAACCCGTGCGGGTCCAGTTGATCAGCTTGTCAGCAGTCGTCGTGACAAAGCCTTCGTTGAGTACGCCTTCGATCGCCATTTCACATCACTCCCAATCGAGCGCGCCTTTTTTCCAGATGTAGACGAAGCCCACGAGAAACTCGAGCAAAAAGATGCCCATCGCAATGAACCCCGGCCAGCCAATGTCGCGCAGCGCTACGCCCCACGGGAAGAGGAACGCAGTCTCCAGATCGAACAGGATGAACAGGATGGCGATGAGGTAATAGCGCACGTCGAACTTCATGCGCGCGTCTTCGAATGCTTCGAAGCCGCACTCGTACGGCGAGAGCTTTTCAGGATCGGGATTGTTCGGACCGAGGACTCGGCCGATAGCCATCAGAACGAGGCCAAGGCCCACACCGACGACGATGAACAGCAGAACGGGGAAATAGGCTTCGAGGTTCAAGGGACGCCCGCCTTTTTGAATGGTTTCAACAGCACAGCCCGCAGGCGGCGCCTTGTCGCCCCATCAAAGGCGCCGGGTCCGCAGCCTCACGACGCCAGAACTGCGCGCCGCCTTGCGGAGGGGCCTGCCCGGAAACTCCCGATAAACAGACCCCGAAATTTGATTGGTGCCGACGGCGAGACTCGAACTCGCACAGCTTTCGCCACTACCCCCTCAAGATAGCGTGTCTACCAATTTCACCACGTCGGCTGGGGGAAGAAACTTATCAGGAAGCCAGATCAGGCGAATCGCCCTTGCCGTTTTCCGTATTGTTTCAAGCCTCACATTCTACCGCAAAGCGAAGCTTTTGTTCAATGCACAAAGAAAAATCTTATGCTTCGTGACGCACCGGAACCCCCAGCAGTGCGCCCACGACAATTACATCCAATTACTTCGGCACCGCCGGGCCAGAAGCTGCAGCAGGAGCAACCGGCGCCGATGCGGCAGGCGCCGAAGCCGCCGGAGCCGTAGGCGCAACCGAACCCATCACACCAGCCGAAACATTGCCCTTGTTCGTGCCGATGAGCGTGAGTGCCAGCGTGGCCACAAAGAACACGGTTGCCAGCACGGCTGTCGTGCGCGACAGGAAGTTAGCGGAACCCGTAGCACCGAACAAACTGCCCGATGCACCGGAGCCGAATGCCGCACCCACATCAGCCCCCTTACCGTGCTGCAACAGCACCAGGCCAATCACGCCAAGCGCACTCAGAATTTGCGCCACCAGCAGCAGAGTCTTCAGAATTGCCATTTCGCTTCTCTCAATAATGTGTTGCAGCCGCACACGCTCCGCATGCGGCAAAGTCGACTGACCGCTTAAGCGCGACCAATCGCCAGAAAATCTTCAGCCTTCAGCGATGCGCCGCCTATCAGGCCGCCATCGATGTCCGCCATTGCAAACAACTCGCTCGCGTTGTCCGGCTTGACACTGCCGCCGTACAGAATCGCCAGACGCTGCGCCACACCTGCATCGCGGGCAGCAACCCGTGCGCGCAGGAATGCGTGCACTGCCTGCGCCTGCTCGCTTGTTGCGGTCTTGCCGGTGCCGATCGCCCAGACGGGCTCATAGGCCACGACGATACGACCAAGCTGCTCGATCGACAGCGCTTCCAGCACAGCATCCAGTTGACGGCCGACCACCTGCTCCGTCTCACCAGCCTCGCGCTGGGCCAGCGTTTCGCCCACACAGACGATCGGGGTGATGCCGTGTTCCAGTGCACGCAGCGCCTTGGTCGCCACTTGCGCATCGGTTTCGCCGTGGTACGTGCGACGCTCGGAGTGACCGACGATCACATAGCCGCAGCCAAACTCCGACAGCATCGACGCGGCCACTTCGCCGGTGAAGGCGCCACGCGTTTCGGCCGACACGTCTTGTGCACCCCAACCCACGGCCGAACCCGTCAGCAGCGCCTGGCACTGCCCCAAGTACGGAAACGGCGCACATACCGCCAGCGTGGCGTTGGTCTTGTCCGCAGCCTTGATCTGCTCAAGCAGCGCAGCATTGGCACTCAGACTGCCATGCAGCTTCCAGTTGCCCACCACCAGCTTCGGTCTTGCGTTCACGTTTTTGCCCGGTCGACTGTCAAATAAACCCGGCATTCTACCGTGGCAGCAAAAACAGGGTCAATTTTGACGTCGTGCAGATCAATCCCAAACCAACATGATCTTGCCGATGTGGGCGCTGGATTCCATCAGGGCGTGCGCCTGCGCGGCCTGTGCAGCCGGCATGACCTCGTGAATAACGGGCTTGATACGCCCCGATGCCAGCAACGGCCAGACCTTTTCATACAGATTGCCCGCGATGGCCGCCTTGAACGCCACCGGGCGCGGACGCAACGTCGAGCCCGTGAGCGTGATACGCCGGCGCAGGATATCGCCCAGGGGCACTTCCGCCTTGGCGCCACCAAGTAGCGCGATCAGCACGATGCGACCGTCGTCGGCCGTGCAGGCGATTTCCCGCGCGACATAGCCGCCGCCGACCATGTCGAGGACCACGTCGGCGCCGCGGCCCGTCTCAGCCTTGATGATCTCGACGAAATCTTCGGTCTTGTAGTTGATGGCACGCTTGGCGCCCAGCTCGACGCACGCGGCGCATTTGTCGGCGCTGCCGGCCGTGGCGAACACGCGATGGCCCAACGCGGATGCAATCTGGATGGCAGTGGTGCCGATACCACTGGAGCCGCCCTGTACGAGCAGCGTTTCATCCGCACCGTGTGCGCCCTGCCCCAGCAAGCCGCGGTCGAATACATTCGACCAGACAGTGAAGTAGTTTTCGGGCAACGCCGCCGCCTCGATATCGGACAAGCCCGCCGGCACCGGCAGCACTTGGCCTAGCGGCGCGGTGCAGAACTCCGCATAACCGCCACCCTGCACCAGCGCGCAAACGCGGTCACCTGCTTTCAAGCCGTAGCGGTTGTCGGCGTGTGCCAGATCACCGCTGACGATTTCCCCTGCCACTTCCAGGCCCGGAATATCCGAGGCGCCAGGCGGCACAGGATAGTTGCCCGTACGCTGGAACACATCCGGCCGATTCACACCGGCGGCGCGTACGCGGATCAACACTTCGCCGGCCTTCGGCTCGGGCATCGGGCGCTCGCCGAGCTTCAGGACTTCGGGGCCACCGTACTGGGTGATTTCAATCGCTTTCATGGGAATCGGATCGGTGAGGGTTACGACGCAAGGCGCTTCGGCTCGACAAAATGCTGCGGAATGCCGCGCGACGTTTCGCGCAGGATTTCCTGCTTGCCGTGGACGATGGCGTCGGCGATCTTGTTGATATGCAACTTGAGCCACATCTCGGTCGGCGAGCCGGCACGGTAATCGGCCGGGCCGAGCATGTCGACGCGATCATCGGCACGCAAATTGTCGGCCTGCTCGAACGAGCGCGGGCTCTCGGGGTTGTACACCGCATACGTGCGACCACCACCCTTGCGCGCCACCGAGAACGCGGGAATATCGCTCGGGCCATCCGCCACGTAGATCATGTTGGCAAATGGCACGCGGCGCTCGTCCTCGGCAATCGAGGAGTTCACGTTGACGGCTTCGGGGTGCTTGTTGACGCCCTTGTTGATCTCGAACAGCGCACGCGTCTTGGTGGTGTTGTCGATCGCGTAGATGACTTCGGACACAACCGGACTACCGTTTGCATCCGGCGCTTCCAGGAATTCGCAACCCCATACGCCGTCGATGTACGGCGCGATGGGTGAACCCTTGATCATCTCCGTCAGGCCGGTGCTGACGATGTAGTGCTCGAGCTTGATGTCGAAGGCCTGGTAGGCCGCGTTGTCGCGCACCCATGCCTTGCTGCGCTCGAAGAAGTCCGTCACGCCCGGGAAGAATTCGAGTTCCGCGCCGAGTTCGCGCAACGCCGCGTTGTTGAGGCCGGCCATGCGGCCATCGCGCACGTGGCGCAACAGCACATTCAGGTAGAACGTTTCGCGGTTGACCTTTTGGCCACGCGATTCGATTTCCTTTGAACCCGCTTCCACCTCATCCCAGAAACCCTGCTCGGCGATGTTGAAGCGCTCGAACAGCGGCACTTGCATGTAGCGTGGGATCAGCGTCTTGTCGAAATCCCAGACGACGGCGATGCGGTTTTGCTCGAACAGACGGCTCATGATGGGTCGCGGAAGGAGAACTCGCGACGCAGTGTAAACAAAAAAACGGCTGGACATCGTCCAGCCGTTTTTCGTCGCGAAAACTGCTCGCTTACTGCTGTTGTTGCTGCTGCTGTTGCGAGGCAGCGTCGCCAGCGCCCGGCGCTTGCGGTGCAGCGGCCGGCACGTCGCCTTCTTCAGCCTTGGCGGCCTTGATCGACAGACGCATACGGCCCTTCTCGTCGGTGCTCAGCAGCTTCACGCGCACAGCCTGGCCTTCCTTCACGTAATCGGAGACCTGGTTCACACGCTCGTTGGCGATTTCCGAGATGTGCAGCAGACCGTCCTTGCCCGGCAGGATGTTCACGATCGCGCCGAAGTCCAGCAGCTTGAGCACGGTGCCGTTGTAGATCTTGCCCACTTCGGCTTCGGCCGTGATGCCTTCGATGCGGCGCTTGGCTTCGGCCATGCCTTCCGACGAGGTCGACGCGATGGTGATCGTGCCGTCTTCCTGGATGTCGATCGTGCAGCCGGTTTCCTTGGTCAGCGCCTGGATGGTCGAGCCGCCCTTGCCGATCACGTCACGGATCTTCTCCGGGTTGATCTTGACGGTGATCATGCGCGGTGCGTGCTCCGACAGTTCAGCGCGTGCGCCGCCCATGGCAGCCTGCATCTTGCCCAGGATGTGCAGACGGCCTTCCTTGGCTTGCGCCAGTGCCACCTGCATGATTTCCTTGGTGATGCCCTGCACCTTGATGTCCATCTGCAGCGCGGTGATACCAGCGTCGGTACCCGCCACCTTGAAGTCCATGTCGCCCAGGTGATCTTCGTCACCCAGGATGTCGGTCAGCACGGCGAACTTGTTGCCTTCCAGGATCAGGCCCATGGCCACGCCAGCTACGTGCGCCTTGATGGGCACGCCAGCGTCCATCAGTGCCAGCGAGCCGCCGCACACCGATGCCATCGACGACGAACCGTTCGACTCGGTGATTTCCGACACCAGACGGATCGTGTAGCCAAATTCGTCAGCCGCCGGCAGCACCGGAATCAGTGCGCGCTTGGCCAGACGGCCGTGGCCGATTTCGCGGCGCTTCGGGCTGCCCACGCGGCCGGTTTCGCCCGTGGCGAACGGCGGCATGTTGTAGTGGAGCATGAAGCGGTCACGGTACTCGCCTTGCAGCGCGTCGATGATCTGCTCGTCGCTCTTGGTGCCCAGCGCGGCCACCACCAGCGCTTGCGTTTCACCACGCGTGAACAGGGCCGAACCGTGGGCACGCGGCAGCACCGACGAGCGGATCTCGATCGGGCGCACCGTGCGGGTGTCACGGCCGTCGATACGCGGTTCGCCATTCAGAATCTGGCCGCGCACGATCTTCGATTCGAGCTCGAACAGGATGTTGTCGACTTCCACGCCGTCGGCTTCCACGCCAGCAGCCGCCAGCTTCTCGGCGACCGACTTGTAGACTTCCTTCAGCTTCTGGCTGCGGGCCGACTTCTGACGCAGTTGGTAAGCAGCTTGCAGATCGGCCAGGCCCAGTTCGGACACCTTGGCGACCAGCGTTTCGTTCTTCGGAGCCGCTTGCCAGTCCCACTCGGGCTTGCCGCCTTCGCGCACCAGATCGTGGATCGCGTTGATGGCGATCTGCATCTGGTCATGGCCGTACACCACGGCGCCCAGCATCACTTCTTCCGACAGCTGGTTGGCTTCGGATTCGACCATCAGCACGGCACGCTCGGTACCGGCAACCACCAGGTCCAGCTCCGAATGCGCCAGTTGTGCGCGGTTCGGGTTCAGCAGGTACTGGCCATCCTTGTAACCCACGCGAGCAGCGCCCACCGGGCCGTTGAACGGCAAACCCGACACAGCCAGCGCAGCCGAAGCGGCCACCAGCGCGGGGATATCAGCCGGCACTTCCGGGTTGATCGACAGCACGTGCACGACAACCTGGACTTCGTTGTAGAAGCCTTCCGGGAACAGCGGGCGCAGCGGACGATCAATCAGGCGCGAGGTCAGCGTTTCGTTTTCCGACGGACGGCCTTCACGCTTGAAGAAGCCACCCGGGATCTTGCCGGCGGCGTAGGTCTTCTCGAGGTAATCAACCGTCAGCGGGAAGAAGTCTTGGCCCGGCTTGGCGTTCTTGGCGCCCACCACGGTGGCGAGCACGACGGTGTCTTCCATGTCGAGCAGCACGGCGCCGCTCGCTTGACGGGCGATCTCACCCGTTTCCATGCGGACCTTGTGGCCGCCCCATTGGAATTCTTTGACGACCTTATTGAACATGGTCATAGCATCTCCTGTTCGGTATTCGCGGCGCGCTTCATTACGCTTCGCCGCGACAAACACGTTCCGGATGACGGTACGGTTGCAGAGGTGTGTTTATGCCATTCCAGCGCAGCGCTGCCGCTCAACGTCGCGCTGGAATGACACAAGATTCTGCTTCCTGCCGCCTCCGGTCCTAACAATCGGCGATATCACCGACTGCCATCATTGCCGGTTGCCCGGCGCAGCCGCAAATGCGGCCGCCAAAAACAAAATGCCTGCATCAGCATGCTGACGCAGGCACTTGTTCATCACGCGTAATGCGTGAGACCCACCATTACTTACGCAGGCCCAGCTTGGCAACCAGCGCGGTGTAACGGTCAGCGTCCTTGCTCTTGAGGTAGTCCAGCAGACGACGACGACGGCTCACCATCTTCAGCAGGCCACGACGGCTGTGGTGATCCTTCATGTGCGCCTTGAAGTGCGGCTGCAGTTCGTTGATGCGGGCCGTCAGCAGTGCAACTTGCACTTCCGGGCTACCCGTGTCGTTGGCGCTGCGGCCGTTATCTTTGACGATGTCTTGCTTCTTGATGTCAGCGACGGACATTTTGATTCCTTTGACTTGCGGACACTGCAGCGCCTGATCCTAAACTTAGCCGCCGCGGGTGCCGTGTTGAACAATGATCTTGCCAGCCGTTCCGAATCCGGTTTGGACAGCAAGACCGCGATTATAGCTCAGAACCCCACCTAAACGACAGTCTCGCGCCACACCGGCTTAATAGCGCGCCATCTTGCAGGTGGTCGGCAACGCTGTTTGCGCTGCCAGAATCACTTTGAGCGTCCGAAAACCGTAACCCGAACCCTCGATATCGAAGGGCGCACCGGGCGTGCCAGCCCGCTCCATCTGCGTAACGACCAGCGGTTGAATGGCCTGGTGGTCGCCCGCGCGCAGGGTGATGCGGTGGAAACCGTTATCGAGCGAAGCGCCTTCCAGCGCACGTGCGACGGCGGCCGCATCGACCGTCCCGGCACGCTCGATGGCGGCGGCCAGCATGTCGATCATCATCTGATCTCGCAATAGCGGGTAGTCATCGGCCGGGGCCGGATAGCGCGCGCGGAACGCCTTATAAAAGGCATCGGATTTCGCCCCGCCCAGGTTCGGGTGCCACTCGGCCACCGCCACCACCCGGCCAACACCCGCCTCGCCCATCGCGCCCGGCGCACCCAGCGAATTGCCGTAAAACGTGAAAAAGCGCGCCTTGAGCCCAGCATCGCGCGCCGCCTTCACCAGCAACGTCAGGTCGTTGCCCCAGTTGCCCGTGATGACCGTATCCGCGCCCGATGCCGCGATACGCGCGGCATAGGGTGCAAAGTCCTTCACCTTGCCGATGGGGTGCAGCACCTCACCAACGATGACCACATCCGGCCGCTTTTCACTCAGTTGTTGATGGGCCAGTTGCGCCACCTGGCGACCAAATGTGTAGTCCTGACCAATCAGGTAGACCTTTTTGACGGACTTGTCGGCACGAATCACCTCGGTCAGCGCATGCATGCGCATGTCCGCGGACGCGTCGAAGCGGAAATGCCAGAAGCTGCAAGCCTCATTGGTCAACGCCGGGTCAACAGCGGCGTAGTTGAGGAACAGCACGCGCGCATCCGGATGACGCTCGTTGTAGCGCGAGATGGACGTGGAGAGCGCCGCCGCTGCCGCAGAGCTGTTGCCCTGCAAAACGAAACGGATGCCTGCGTCTGTGGCCGCCTGCAACTGGAGCAGGGATTCATCCACCATGTTCTTGCTGTCGAAGCGCACAAGCGCAAGGGGATGACGACCGTCAGGCAATTTGACGCCACCGCGCGCGTTCACGCCCTCGATGGCAATACGCAGATTGCGCTCCACCGCCTCACCCGCATTGGCGAATGGGCCCGAGAGGCCCTCGATCAACGCCAGCCGGATCGGCGCAGCTTCGGGCTGGGCGCTCGCGGCGCCACACAACCCCACGGCCGCCAGCGCGGCCACGAACCAACGAAACACCATCGCAAATCTCCGAGAAGCGCGGATGGTAAAGCGGCTGCGCACGCCAACACAAGGCATGCGCAGCCGCTCTTGACGCATGGGATCGTTTCAACGGCAACATCCACGCGAGGCGCATCACCTGGCGTGGACGTTCGGGTCGGCCATGTCGTGGATCGCACAGACATCGCCCTCAAAGACAGCCGGCATGGTGCACGCTCCTGGCGTGTCCGGTGCCGCTGCACCCGCTTCGCGATCCGGTGGATAACCGGCAGCGCGCTCTGTAGTGATCGTGTTGGGGTCTGGGTTGACTCCTGCGTGCGTTGGTAAAACCCGCGATCAGATCTGCGGGTTGAGTTTTTCGCTGCTCTTGTCCTGCAGCTTGTTCAGTGCGGCCAGGTAGGCCTTGGCGGATGCGGCAACGATGTCCGGGTCCGTGCCGACGCCATTGACGATGCGGCCCGACTTGGACAGGCGCACCGTCACCTCGCCCTGCGCCTGCGTGCCGGTCGTGATGGCATTGACCGAATACAGAAGCTGCTCAGCGCCGCTGGCCACCTTGCTTTCGATGGCGTTGAGCGTGGCATCGACGGGGCCATTGCCCTCCGCCTCGCCCGTCACTTCCTTGCCGTCGGCAACGAAGACGATGCGTGCATGCGGCCGCTCACCGGTTTCCGAGCGCTGCGCCAGCGACACAAAGCGGAAGTGCTCGCCCTCGCTTTGCTGCGCCTCGTTGGACACGATGGCGACGATATCCTCGTCGAAGATCTCGGCCTTCTGATCAGCCAGTTCCTTGAAGCGCGTGAAGGCGGCATTCAGCTCGGCTTCGGAGTCCAGCTCAATGCCCAGTTCCTGCAGGCGCTGCTTGAACGCGTTGCGACCCGAGAGTTTGCCCAGGACGATCTTGTTCGCCGTCCAACCCACATCTTCGGCACGCATGATTTCGTAGGTATCACGCGCCTTCAACACGCCATCCTGGTGGATGCCCGAGGCATGTGCGAACGCGTTGGCGCCGACGACGGCCTTGTTCGGCTGCACCACGAAACCGGTGATCTGCGAGACCAGCTTGGAAGCCGGCACGATCTGCGTGGTATCGACGCCGACGTCGAGGTTGAAGTAATCGCGGCGCGTCTTGACGGCCATCACCACCTCTTCGAGGCTCGTGTTGCCGGCACGCTCGCCCAGGCCGTTGATCGTGCATTCGATCTGGCGGGCGCCGCCCAACTGGACCGCGGTCAGCGAATTGGCAACAGCCATACCCAGGTCGTCATGACAATGCACGGACCAGATCGCCTTGTCCGAATTCGGCACACGCTCGCGCACCGAACGGATCAGCGCGGCGTAGCCTTCCGGCACCGCGTAGCCCACCGTATCCGGCAGGTTGATGGTGGTCGCACCCTCGGCAATCACACCTTCCAGTACGCGGCAGAGGAAGTCCATATCCGAACGGCTGCCGTCTTCCGGCGAGAACTCGATGTCGTCCGTGAACTGGCGGGCAAAGCGCACAGCCAAGCGCGCCTGCTCGTACACTTGGTCCGGCGTCATGCGCAGCTTCTTCTCCATGTGCAGCGCCGACGTGGCGATGAACGTGTGGATACGGAACTGGCCTGCCGGCTTGAGCGCCTCGGCAGCGCGCGAGATGTCGCGGTCGTTCGCACGGGCCAGCGAGCAGATACGCGAATCCTTGACCGACTGGGCGATCGCGCGGATCGCCTCGAAATCCCCATTGGAGCTGGCCGCGAAGCCGGCTTCGATCACATCCACCTTGAGCCGCTCGAGCTGCTTGGCGATGCGGATCTTCTCTTCCTTGGTCATCGACGCCCCGGGGGACTGCTCGCCGTCTCGCAAGGTGGTATCGAAAATAATCAGTTTGTCGCTCATGGCGGCTCCTTGGTGGGGTGACGTTTTTGGCGTCAGTCTTGGTGGTGTCTCGAATAATTGGATTTTGGCGGCGCAGAATGCAAAACGCCCCGGCGTGCATGGTTGCAGGCCGGGGCGCTGTTGAATCCTGGTTCGCGAAAACTTGGCGGTTTCTGCTTGCCTTGTCTTGCGATTTCCTATGCGCGTGTCCCGACCTGACGACCTAGTAGGCCATCAATCGAGACTAGCGTAATCAGAATGGAAATCGGGTGCGAAAGCATGCGAACGACTATAGACGAATTCAAAAATCGGCGCAAGCGCACATTGGTGCAGCGCATCGGTCACTCATGCGAGTCACCCGATGCCTGTTTCGGCAAGCGCGGGCTGCCCTGTTGCCCGTGCAGCGCACGCCAGCCCCACAGCAGATAGCCCGATACCGCGTAACCAACAAACAGGCCAAACAGCGCGACCGGCGGATCGCTCGATATCACGACAAACAACACGAGCACGAGCACCATCACGCCAAATGGCACGCGGTGACGAACGTCGAGCGCCTTGCCACTGTAGAACGGCGCGTTCGACACCATCGACAGCCCTGCATACAGCGTCAGCCCGAAGGCCACCCACGGCATCCACAGCTCCTTGACCGGCAGCTTGTTGTCGATCGCCAGCCAGACGAAACCCGCGATGAGCGCTGCGGCTGCCGGGCTCGGCATGCCCTGGAAGAAGCGCTTGTCGACTGACCCGATGTTCGTATTGAAGCGCGCGAGGCGCAATGCCGCGCCAGCGCAATACACGAACGCCGCGAGCCAGCCCCACTTGCCTAGGTCGCGCAGGATCCACTCGTACATGACCAATGCCGGTGCGACGCCGAACGACACCATGTCGGACAGCGAATCGTATTGCTCGCCGAACGCGCTTTGCGTGTTGGTGATGCGAGCGACGCGCCCATCCATGCCGTCAAGCACCATCGCCGCGAAAATGGCGATGGCAGCCGTCTCAAAGTTTAGGTTCATCGCCTGAACAATGGCGAAGAAGCCGGCGAACAGCGCTGCAGTCGTGAACGCGTTGGGCAGCAGATAGATGCCGCGGCGACGCGGACGCACGATCTCCAGATCGTCGTCATCCGGGCGAGGCTGGTTGTGCCGCAGCGGACGCAGGTGCGTCACGTTGCCGGCGGTAAAACGCTTCTTGCGTCGGTTGAACGCGGGCATGGCGGCCTCCGGATCAGTCCAGCTCAGCAAGCACCGTCAGCGTGGCGGATACTTTCTCGCCGATCGTCACGCGCGGGCGCGCCGTCAGCGGCAGGTATACGTCAACGCGCGACCCAAAGCGGATGAAGCCGTAGCGCTGGCCACGCGTGAGCACTTCCCCAGCCTTTGTATAGCAAAGGATGCGCCGCGCGATCAGCCCGGCCACCTGCACCGAAGTGACGAGCTGGCCATCGGCGCGGCGCAGCACGATGGCGTTGCGCTCGTTCTCGAGCGACGCCTTGTCCAGGTCCGCATTGACGAACTTGCCTGGAAAGTACTGCACCTGTTGCACCGTGCCGTCGACCGGCGCGCGGTTCGAGTGCACGTTGAACACGTTCATGAACACGCTGATCTTCAGCGAGTCGCGATCGGCGTACGGGTCACGCACTTGCTCGACGGCGACGATGCGACCATCGGCCGGGGACAGAATCGCATTGGCCTGCGTGGGCACGACGCGCGCCGGATCGCGGAAAAACTGCAGCACAAACAGCGTCAGCACCCAGAACGGCCAAGCCCAGCCGAAGCCGGCGGCAGCCTGCACGATGAGCGTGACGATGAAAATCCCGCCCAGGTACGGCCAGCCCTCGCGGGCGATGATGGGATGCGGATACGTGTTGTTCAAATCAGACCTCGACAGCGTCTTGAAGGAAATGCGGCATTCTAGCCGACACGGGGCCGCGCCAGCACTTGAAACAATGGTTGGCGCCCCGGATTCAGCATAAAAAAAGCCAGCCCGGAGGCTGGCTTCTTCTCGCACAAGGCGCGAACAATCAGTTCTTCGTCTGGTCGACCAGCTTGTTCTTGGCGATCCACGGCATCATCGCACGCAGCTTGGCGCCCACTTGCTCGATCTGGTGCTCTTCGGTCAAGCGACGACGCGAGATCAGCGTCGGCTGGCCTGCCTTGTACTCCAGCAGGAAGCTCTTGGCGTATTCGCCGGTCTGGATGTCCTTCAGGCATTGCTTCATGGCCTTCTTGGTCTCTTCCGTCACGACGCGCGGGCCGGTGACGTACTCGCCGTATTCGGCGTTGTTCGAGATCGAGTAGTTCATGTTGGCGATGCCGCCTTCATAGATCAGGTCGACGATCAGCTTCAGCTCGTGCAGGCACTCGAAGTACGCCATTTCCGGCGCGTAACCGGCTTCCACCAGCGTCTCGAAGCCAGCCTTGATCAGCTCGACGGTACCGCCGCACAGCACGGCTTGTTCGCCGAACAGGTCGGTTTCGGTTTCTTCGCGGAAGTTGGTTTCGATGATGCCGGCGCGGCCGCCGCCGTTGGCGGTGGCGTACGACAGAGCGATGTCACGCGCTGCGCCCGACTTGTCCTGGTGCACAGCGATCAGATGCGGCACACCGCCACCTTGGCTGTACGTACCACGCACGGTGTGGCCCGGGGCCTTCGGGGCGATCATGATGACGTCCAGGTCAGCGCGCGGGATCACGGCGCCGTAGTGCACGTTGAAGCCGTGCGCGAAGGCCAGCGCAGCGCCTTGCTTGATGTTGTTGTGCACTTCGTTCTTGTACACGTCGGCGATCTGCTCGTCCGGCAGCAGGATCATGACAACGTCGGCTTCCTTCACTGCCTCGGCCACTTCCTTGACCTGCAGGCCGGCGTTGACGGCCTTGTTCCACGACGCGCCGCCCTTGCGCAGACCGACCGTGACCTTCACGCCCGAGTCGTTCAGGTTCAGGGCGTGGGCATGGCCTTGCGAGCCATAGCCGATGATGGTGACGTTCTTGCCCTTGATCAGGGAGAGGTCGGCGTCCTTGTCGTAAAACACTTTCATGGTGATGTCCTAATTTTCAAAAACTTCAATATCGATGAGTCCGGCAGCACGCTCGCGCCGGTTCAAACCTTCAGAATGCGCTCGCCGCGGCCGATGCCCGAGCCGCCCGTACGGACGGTCTCAAGAATGGCAGCGCGATCGATGGCATCGAGGAACGCGTCAAGCTTGCTGCCGTTGCCGGTCAGCTCGATCGTGTAGGTCTTCTCGGTCACGTCGATGACGCGGCCGCGGAAGATGTCCGCCGTACGCTTCATCTCCTCGCGCTCCTTGCCGACCGCGCGCACCTTCACGAGCATCAGCTCGCGCTCGATGTGCGCACCTTCGGTCAGGTCCACGACCTTGACGACTTCCACCAGGCGGTTCAGGTGCTTGGTGATCTGCTCGATGATGTCGTCCGAACCAGTCGTAACGATCGTCATGCGCGACAGCGAGGCGTCTTCGGTCGGGGCGACCGTCAGCGTCTCGATGTTGTAGCCGCGCGCCGAGAACAAGCCCACCACGCGCGACAGCGCGCCCGGTTCGTTTTCCAGCAGGACAGAAATGATGTGGCGCATTACAGGTCCTCCACGCCGAGCAGCATTTCAGAAATGCCCTTGCCTGCCTGAACCATCGGCCAGACGTTTTCAGTCGGGTCGGTCTGGAAGTCGAGGAACACGGTGCGATCCTTGAGTCGGAAGGCTTCGCGCAGCGCCGGCTCAACGTCTGCCGTCTTCTCGATGCGCATGCCCACGTGGCCATACGATTCGGCCAGCTTCACGAAGTCGGGCAGTGCCTGCATGTAGGAATGCGAGTAGCGATTGTCGTACTCGATTTCCTGCCACTGGCGCACCATGCCCAGATAGCCGTTGTTGAGCGAGCAGATCTTCACCGGGGTGTCGTACTGCAGGCAGGTCGACAGCTCTTGGATGCACATCTGGATCGAGCCCTCACCCGTGATGGTGACGACTTCCTTGTCCGGGAACGCCTTCTTGATGCCCATCGCGTACGGCAGACCCACGCCCATCGTGCCCAGGCCACCGGAGTTGATCCAGCGACGCGGTTCGTTGAACTTATAGAACTGCGCAGCCCACATCTGATGCTGGCCGACGTCGGAGCAGACGAAGGCATCGCCGTTCGTCAATTCCCAGATCTTCTCGACCACGTATTGCGGCTTGATGATCTCGGAATTGCGGTCGTACTTCAGGCAATCGACGCTGCGCCACTGTTCGATCTGCTCCCACCATTTGGCCAGCGCCGTCTTGTTTGGCTTGGCTTCGCCCGACTGGATCTGGCTGATCATCTCCTGCAGCACGTCCTTGACGTTGCCGACGATGGGGATGTCGACCTTCACCCGCTTGGAGATGGACGACGGATCGATGTCGATGTGAATGATCTTGCGCGGCTGCGACGAGAAGTGCGCCGGGCTGCCGATCACGCGGTCATCAAAGCGCGCGCCGATGGCGATCAGCACGTCGCAGTTCTGCATCGCCATGTTGGCTTCGTACGTGCCGTGCATGCCCAGCATGCCCACGAACTGCTTGCTGGTACCTGGGAATGCGCCCAGACCCATCAGCGTGTTCGTCACCGGGTAGCCCGTCAGCGCGGCCAGTTGGCGCAACTCTTCGCTGGCCTCGGCAAGCACCACGCCACCACCGGAGTAGATGTACGGACGCTCGGCCTGCAGCAGCAGACTCACCGCCTTGCGGATCTGACCGGAGTGGCCCTTGTTGACCGGGTTGTACGAGCGCATCTCGATGGTCTTCGGATACTCGTACTTGCACATCTCGCGCGAGACATCCTTGGGGATGTCCACCACCACCGGGCCCGGACGGCCGGTCGCAGCGATGTAGAACGCCTTCTTGATGGTCGAAGCGAGATTGCGGACGTCCTTGACCAGGAAGTTGTGCTTGACGATCGGGCGCGTAATCCCGACGGTGTCGCACTCCTGGAAGGCGTCCTGGCCGATGGCGTGCGTCGGCACGTTGCCGGTGATGATCACCATCGGGATCGAATCCAGGTAGGCGGTGGCGATGCCGGTCACGGCATTGGTCACGCCCGGGCCGGACGTCACCAGGGCGACACCGACCTTGCCCGTGGCACGCGCATAGCCGTCAGCCGCATGGACTGCCGCCTGCTCATGGCGCACCAGGATGTGCTCGATCTTGTTTTGCTTGTAGAACGCGTCGTAGATATAGAGCACCGCGCCGCCGGGGTAACCCCAGACGAACTCGACGCCCTCTGCCGCGAGCGCATTGACGAGGATGTCAGACCCCATCATGTCGGCAGATGAACCGCTATTGGCGTGGGAAAATTCCGCGCTTGGCATATTCATGTCAGTCCTTTGCAATTTTCGGCAAAAAATTGTTTGGATGCTCTCTACCGGGCTTATGGCGCGGATTTGAGCGGTGCGCGTCTGCATGGATGGACCGCCTGATGGGCAGCCAGATGAGACAAACCACAGATATTGTGAACCGGGGATGATACTGCAATGCCGCATGCCGGTCTAGCGACGGCGCGATTCGCCCCGCAGCAGACCCGCCAGACAGCTGGACTGTCCGCCGACCCGCATTTTTGCTAGCATCGCAACATTTTTGACGGTCTAGGCCGTCATTACCGTGCGACGTCATGTTCACATTACCTCGCACCGTGACATTGTGAAATTTCGCCAGACCGCCCCCACAGGATTCGCTCCGCCGTTGTATGGCCTCTGAACAGGAACTGTCGGCCTTCCTCATAAGCGTCGAAAAACGCGCCTTCAAACAGGCAGTATTCGCGGTCCGCGATGACGACGCCGCGCTCGACATCGTGCAGGACGCGATGATCAAGCTGGCGGAAAAATACGGCGATAAGCCCGGGGCCGAACTGCCGCTGCTGTTCCAGCGCATTCTTCAAAACACGATTCACGATTGGTTTCGCCGCACCAAGGTGCGCAATACGTGGGTCAGCCTGTTCTCCAGCTTCCGCACAGACGCCGAGGGCGACGATACCGACCCGCTGGAGCTGATCGAAAGTGAAGCCGGCTCCACAGCGGCCGAGAGCAGCGCTGACAAGGTCGAGCGTGCGCAGATGCTGGAAATTCTGGAACGCGAGATCGAGAAGCTCCCGACGCGTCAACGGGAGGCCTTCCTGATGCGTTACTGGGAGGACATGGATGTTGCTGAAACAGCCCAGGCAATGGGCTGTTCCGAGGGGAGCGTAAAGACGCACTGCTCGCGGGCAACGCACGCCCTGGCCCAAGCGCTGAGGGCGCGAGGGATCCGACTATGAACAAGGTAGAACTCCGAGAACGCCGTTTTGCGCATGCCGTCCGTACCGCTCTGAATGAGTCGGCCGGACAGTTGCCGCCCGATGTGCGCGACCGCCTCGCTGCGGCGCGCCGGACAGCGCTCGCACATAAGAAAGCAGAAGCACCGCGCACGGTGCACGCGCCCGCCTTGGCCATGCCGGGGGGCGGCTCCGTCTCCTTCGACGCGGAGGGCGGCACGTCCTCGCCGCTCCAGCGTGTTGGCGCTTTCCTGCGCCGCTTTGGGCTACTGTGGCCCACCATCGCACTGGTCGCGGGTTTGGCTGGCATCTATCAGTGGCAGCAGCAGCAACGCGTGGACGAACTCGCCGAAGTCGATGCCGCCATGCTGCTCGATGATCTGCCGCTGGCCGCCTACGCCGATCAAGGCTTCCATCAGTATCTCGACAAACGCGATCAGTGAAAGGCTGATCGATGAGCAATTTGCACCGCACCCACGGCCAACCACCGCGAGGCAATCGGCTCCTGCGCCTCCGCGTCGGCTTCCTTGCGCTCGTTGGCGCTGCAGGGCTGCTCGCGGCTGAGTTGGCGATGGGGCAACTACCGGCAGCATCGGCACCCGCTTCCGCGCCAAGCGCCACGGCCAACGCGCCGCTGACGTTGCCGACGCCGCCTGCAACCAATCCGCAACCGTCTATCCACCCGAACTGGTCCGAGTTGACCATCGTGCAGCAGCGCATCCTCGCGCCGCTGGCACCGGAATGGAACGATATGCCGGAGCTCGCGCGCAAAAAGTGGCTGCAGATCACGCAGGCGTATCCGAAGTACACGCCCGCGCAGCAGCAGCGCCTGCAGACGCGCATGGCCGACTGGGTCAAGCTGACGCCAGAACAGCGTCACCGTGCCCGCGAGAATTTCCAGACCACCAAGTCGGTGCCGGTGCAGAAGAAGAGTGAAGCCTGGCAGCGCTATCAGGAACTTCCGGAAGAGCAAAAGAAGGCGCTCGCCGCTGCGGCCAAGGCGCAGAAACGCCCGTCTGCAGTGACTGCCTTGCCGGGCAACGCAGTCCTCGCCAAGGATGCCGCCAAGGCGCTGCATCATGGCGCACGCACCAAGCCGGGTACAACCAAATCGGCGCCGAATCCGCTTGCGCCTGCCAAGGCGACGGGTACGGCCTCAGCGTCCGCACCGGCTGCAGCGCCGGCGCAGGCACCCGCGGTTTCCGCGCCTCAGACGCCGGTCACGCCGATTGCGCCTGCCCATCCAACAACGTCACCGACCAACACGGACGGGGACTCCGGCAACCCACCTCCCTCCACCGTACTGGGCGGCTGAGCCCGGCACACCCTTTGGCATAATCCGAGCACGCGCTGCGCACATTCCGCCGGCGCATGATCGACAGCGCGACGCTTGCGCTCACCCGGTTCGATGCCCAATACCGCTCTCCCCGCTTCGCCCATTGGGGCGCATGACTCACTTGTTGCTCCCACGCTGCGCCGCCGCCTGGCCGCGATGCTCTATGAGGGGCTGCTCCTGTTTGGCGTGATGTTCGGCGCGACGGCGATCTTTCTGCTTCTGCGCGCGATCATCCCGCCGTTGGCGCGCACGGGCGACGTGGGCCTTCAAGTGTGGGGCTTCTTCGCGCTGGGGCTGTACTTCGTGGGGTTCTGGCGCAAGCGCGGTCAGACGCTCGCCATGCAGACGTGGCGGATGCGCGTGGTGAATGCGGACGGCTCACGCATCTCGCTCGGGCGTGCCGTGGTGCGCTATGCGCTGGCGTGGATCTGGGTGGCGGTGGCAGTAGGCATCATCCACGTGAGCGGGGTTTCACGCTGGGCGGGCGCTGGCGTTGCGCTGGCTTGCGTGCTGGCGTGGGGCGCATTGGCCTGGCTGGACCCGCAACGCCAGTTCCTGCACGACCGCCTGGCCGGTACGCGGCTGGTACGCGACTGACGCCATCCGCATCGGCGACGACCCTGCCATGACCCGCGCCGATCTCTCCCCTTCGTCCGTGCCCTTCGCTTCGCTGACGGCGGCCAATGCGCGCCGCGTGGCCGTGGCCCTGCAAGGCGTGGCGACGCTTGCCGTGGGGTGGGCGGCGCATCGCTGGGGCGGATTGGGCTGGTTAGGCGCAACGGCCGCGGCTGCCGTGGCGCTGGTGCTTGGGTATGTCATCTCCGTTGGCTGGGCCTTCGTCGTCACGCGAACCACGTTGGGGACAGCGATTCCAGACGACCCCGCATGGGACCGCATGCCCGTGCCACGCGAACAACGGATCAGCGCAGCAGGCTTCATTGCCTGCTGGTTGCGTGAATGCGTGTCTGTGGCGTGGATGTTCAACGTGCTGCAGCCGTTTCGCGCACAAGCCGCATTCGATACGCCAGCCCACGGCGGGAAGCGCGTGCCGGTGCTGATGATCCACGGCTACGGGTGCAATCGCGCGGTGTGGCTGCCAATGCAGAAACACCTGGCGGCCAGCGGCCACCCGATCGATGCCATCGACCTGATGCCGCTACTGGGCGACATCGACGACTACGCGCGCGACATTGCGGGGGCGGTTGCACGCATGACCCGCATACACGGCCGCGCGCCAATCCTGCTCTGCCACAGCATGGGTGGGCTCGCAGCGCGTGCGCTGCTTCGGCAAGCGCCGGACGCCTGCCCAGTCGCACATGTCATCACGCTGGGCACGCCACATCGCGGCACAGCGATGGCGCGGTCCGGGCGCGGTCACAACGTCCGTCAGATGGCATGGGGCAGCCCCTGGCTGCGCCAGCTTGCGGTATCCGAAACGCCTGCCGTGCGAGCCCGCATCACGTCGATTTTTTCGTGGCACGACTCCATCGTGGGGCCAGCAGGCGCGTCTTGGCTGGAAGGGGCACGGCATATCCCATTTGCAGCGATCGGCCATGTGTCGTTGCTATGCGACGCCCGAGTGCGCGACGCCGTGCTGACCGAACTCGCGCGCATCGAAGGTAGCCAGCCCGGCGCATCCGCTTAAAACACGTGCCTGGCGTAGGTCTTGGGCGCATGCTGTTTCGTCTTGCAGCAACCACGTCATGTGACGGTCATGTTTCTGACACGGCTTGTTCACGCAGCGATGGCGAAATCCATCCAACGCAGCCACCGTTGCCGACATGGTCTTGCCCAACCTGCCATCGCGCCCCGCTTTTCTCCGCCGCCTCGCGCAACGCTTTCGCGCCGCTCCCCTCACCGGTTCCGACTGGAACGCCCCACCGCCCCTGATGCAAATGGCTGCCGGACTTGCCGCCGCTGGTGCGCTGCGCTCGGCAGTGCCGGCTGGGCGCGGCGATGTGCGCGAACATGAGGCTGCAACCGTCGCGCCGAGCACCACGCTCACACCCGACCGGAAGGCGCACAAGGACACCCAGGACACCGACCCACCCGCCGAGAAAATCCACCGCTACCGCACCATCTGGCTGTCGGATATCCACCTCGGCACGGCCGGTTGCCAGGCGGAGTACCTGCTCGACTTCCTCAAGCACCACGAATCCGACACGCTGTACCTCGTCGGCGACATCGTCGACGGCTGGCAGTTACGCAAGGGTTGGTACTGGCCGCAGGCCCACAACGACGTGGTGCAGAAAGTGCTGCGCCGCGCGCGCAAGGGCACCCGCGTGGTGTTCATTCCGGGCAACCACGATGAGATGGCCCGCCAGTTCCACGGCCTGAATTTCGGCGACATCGAAGTCGCGGAAGACGCGGTGCACGTGACCGCCACGGGCAAGCGCCTGTGGGTCGTACACGGCGACCTGTTCGACGGTGTGATGCAGCACGCGCGCTGGCTCGCCTATGTGGGCGACACGCTGTACACCTTCATCCTCGCGATGAACCGGCACTTCAACCGCATTCGCGTGCGACTGGGGTTCCCGTACTGGTCGCTGTCGCAGTACCTCAAGCATCAGGTCAAGAACGCGGTCAACTTCATCAACTCGTTCGAGCGCGTGATGACAGACGAGGCGCGTCGGCGCGGCTGCGATGGCGTGGTCTGCGGGCACATCCACAAGGCCGAGATCCGCGAGATCGACGGCCAGCTTTACTGCAACGACGGCGACTGGGTGGAGAGCCTCTCGGCCCTGGTCGAAACGATGGAAGGCGAATTGCAGATCGTCTACTGGACGCATCTGCTCGATGCACCGCGCACTTCCCGCCGCGCACGCCGTGCCGCTGCGACAGCTGCCTGATGGAAACCCAAGCCCACATGACCAACACCAACATCGACCTCACGCAGCCCCACCCCGCCGCCGCTACGCATTCGACATCCGCCACACCGCAAGGAGAGTCCGTGAAAGTCATGATCGTCACCGATGCGTGGGAACCGCAGGTCAACGGCGTCGTCCGCACGCTGACCCAGACGCGCCGTGAGCTTGAGGCCATGGGCCACATCGTCGACATGATCACGCCGCTGGAATTCAAGACGGTACCGTGCCCGACGTATCCGGAAATCCGCCTGTCGATCCTGCCGGCCAAGCGCGTGCGCGAGCGTATTGAAAAGTTCGCCCCGCAGGCGCTGCATATCGCCACCGAAGGCCCGCTGGGGCTGGCAGCACGCGCCTATGCGCTGCGCCACAAGCTGCCCTATACGACGGCGTATCACACGCGCTTTCCGGAGTACGTGCAGGCGCGCTTCGGCATTCCGCTGGCGTGGACGTATCGCTTCCTGCGCTGGTTCCACAGCCCAGCCCAGGCCGTGATGGCGCCGACGCCCGTGGTGTTGAAAGACCTCGCCGACTACGGCATCACCAACGGCGTGTTGTGGACCCGCGGTGTCGATCTCGACATCTTCACCGCCCAGCGCAGCAACGTACTCAATACGGCGCACCCGATCTTCCTATACGTCGGCCGCGTGGCCGTGGAAAAGAACGTCGAGGCCTTCTTGGAACTCGACCTGCCGGGCTCCAAGTGGGTCGTCGGCGAGGGTCCGGCGCTGGCGGGTCTGAAAGCGAAATACCCGAACGCCAACTACCTGGGCGTGCTCAAGCAGCCGGAACTGGCCAAGGTGTATGCCTCGGCGGACGTGTTCGTCTTCCCCAGCCGCACCGATACGTTTGGCCTGGTGCTGCTCGAAGCGCTGGCCAGCGGCCTGCCGGTGGCTGCGTACCCGGTGACGGGGCCGATCGACGTGCTGGGCGATTCGCCAGCGGGCGCGCTGCGCGAAGACCTACGCGAGGCTTGCCTGGAAGCGCTGCGCATCGACCGCGCGACGGCACGTGCGCATGCCGAGAAGTTTTCGTGGCGTGCTGCCTCGGAGCAATTTCTCGCACACCTGCGCCCCATGCCCGCCGTACAATCCAGCGATTCCAAGACTGTTCAAGCATCCACCGCCGTAGGTGGTTGACCCTGCATGAACCCCACTACCCCGCCGGAGCATCCGCCGGCACCCCCGGCCGCCACCACGTATTCGCCCGCCGACAACCCGCACAAAGGCAATCGCGGCGTCACGCGGGCGTGGTTCGCGCTCAAGAACTCCATCAGCGGCATCCGCTTCGCCATTGATGAGGAAAGCGCATTCCGCCAGGAACTGACGCTGTGCGCGATCCTGCTGCCGTGCGCATTCATCATTCCCGCCACCACGGTGGAGCGGATCATGATGATCGGCACGCTGGTGCTGGTGCTGATCGTTGAACTGCTCAATTCCAGCGTGGAGGCGGCGGTCGATCGCATTTCGCTGGAGCAACACGGGCTGTCCAAGCGCGCCAAGGATTTCGGCAGCGCAGCAGTCATGCTGGCCCTGCTGCTGTGCGGGGGGACATGGGTGGCGATCGCCTGGCCGTGGGTGGCGTCGCTGTTGCGCTAAAGAACGCAGGCGCCAACGTTTGGCAAGGTCTGCGGCTTCACATTGAGGCTCGTTGCGTAAGCACGATCTTTTATAATCCGGGCACATACACGCCACGGAGACAGGGCCCAGAGCCTTGGCAGTTCAATGGAAACCAAGCAGCATTCCACCGGCCCACGCCGCACGCGCGATCGCATCCTTGAGGTGTCGCTGCGCCTGTTCAACGAGCTGGGCGAGCCCAACGTCACCACCACGACGATCGCCGAAGAGCTGGACATCAGCCCGGGCAACCTGTACTACCACTTCCGCAACAAAGACGACATCATCAACTCGATCTTCGTGCAGTTCGAGCAAGAGATGAGCCGTCGCCTGAAGCTGCCGGATGACCACAAGGCCACGCTGGACGAAACGTGGGGCTATCTGCAGTACATGTCGGAGTTCATCTGGAACTACCGCTTCCTGTACCGCGACATCAACGATCTGCTGGCGCGCAACCGCATGCTTGAACTGAACTTCAAGCGCATCGTCGAGCAGAAGCGTCACTTTGCGATGGACATCTGCCACCAGTTCATTGAAGACGGCGAGATGGAAGCCACGCCCGAACAGGTGGACGTCATCTGCACCAACATGGTGGTGGTCGGCACCTACTGGCTGTCGTTCCAGTTTGTGCAGCACCCACGCCAGTACAACGACCCGAAAGCGATCCGTGACCACCTGCACGGCGCGAGCTACCACATCCTGTCCATCCTCGCGCCCTACCTGCGCGGCAAGCCCCGCCGGGCCTTCGATCTGCTGGCGGTCAGCCGCAGCAGCGATCTGCCGCCGGAAACCACCCCAGCCAAATGAAATCCATCTGCGTTTATTGCGGTTCCAGCCCCGGCGTACGGCCGGAGTACAAGGCCAATGCCATCGCCCTGGGTGAAGAAATGGTCCGACGCGGCCTCTCGCTCGTCTATGGCGGCGGCAACGTCGGCCTGATGGGTATCGTGGCCGATGCGGTGCTGCATGGCGGCAACCCGGTGGTCGGCATCATCCCCAAATCGCTGGTGCGCAAGGAGGTCGGCCACAAGGAGCTGACCGAGCTGCACATCGTCGACAGCATGCACCAGCGCAAGCAGATGATGGCCGACCGCGCGGACGCCTTCATCGCCATGCCCGGCGGCGTGGGCACCTATGAAGAGCTGTTCGAAACGTTCACGTGGCTGCAGCTCGGCTACCACAACAAGCCGATCGGCCTGCTGAACGTGGCGGGTTTCTACGACAAGCTGCTCGCCTTCATCGACCACGCCGTGCAAGAGGGCTTCCTCAAGCGCCATCACGCCGATTTACTGCACGTGAGCCAAGACCCGGCCGAGCTGATCGACATGCTGGCCCGCGCCCCGCGCGAAACGGTCGACAAGTGGTCAGAACGCCGCGAGCGCACGTAATACATAAAGAAAGCCGTCATGCAAGACACCCTGCTGAAGATGGCGTTGTACGTGTCGCTGGTGCTGATCGTGCCGGGGCCGACCAATACGCTGCTGCTGTCGTCTGGCCTCAAGGTGGGCGTGCGCCGGACCAGCCCGCTCATTGCGGCAGAAGCGCTGGGCTACGTGGTCGGCATTTCGCTGTGGGGGTTCTTTCTCAGTGCGGTGTCGGCCACGCAACCTTGGCTGCCGATGGCGGTCAAGCTGGTGAGCTCGGTCTACATCCTCTATCTGGCCACCAAGATCTGGCGACAGAGCGGCGCGCTGCAGCACGTCACCGCCAGCCCCGTCAGCTTGCGCGACATGTTCCTCACCACGGTGATGAACCCGAAAGCGCTGTTGTTTGCGAGCACGCTGTTTCCGCTGGAAGCGTTCCGGTCCGCCAACTACTTTGCGTGGACGATCGGCGTATTCCTGACCGTGCTCGTGCCGATTGCGATCGGCTGGTCCTACCTCGGCGTGCTGCTGACGGCACGGCGGACGTGGGCGCCCCATACGCCCATGCTGTTGCGCGGCGCATCGCTCGTGCTGCTGATGTTTTCTGGCACGCTCATGTATTCGGTGCTGGGCCGCTAAAGCACCGCTCCTTCCCCACCCTAGAACGACGAGCCGGGCTGCGCAAGAAACGCCACCTCCTCCGGCGTGGACGCGCGCCCGAGCGCAGCATTGCGATGCGGGAAGCGCCCAAAGCGCGCGATGATCTCGCGGTGCTTCTCTGCCCAGATGAGCGAGTCGGCATCGCCCTCCTGATCCCGCAGGCGCGTGTAGAGACGAATCGACTCATCCTGCATGGCCAAGGCCTCGCTGTGCTCGAACGGCAGATAGCAGAACGTGCGGTGATGGCGCGTCGGCAGCTTGGCATCCCAGCCGGCTGCCACGACGATCTGCGCGGTGTGCAACGCGGCCGCATCGCTGGCAAAGGCGCGCGCCGTGTTG
The DNA here is from genome assembly GCA_039592975.1 of Ralstonia sp. Lineage (GTDB taxonomy): Bacteria > Pseudomonadota > Gammaproteobacteria > Burkholderiales > Burkholderiaceae > Ralstonia. The sequence continues at coordinate 391,738 of JBCNQE010000002.1, forward strand.
CGGAACATGTTGCGCGAGAACTGATCGAGCACCACGATGCGCGCGATGGCCTCCTGCGGCGTGTCCATCCACGTATCTGCGCTGCCCGCTGCGAGCGCTTCCCACAGCGGCAGGAAGCGTGCGCGAATCTCCGCATCAAACGCGTCTGACTTGGTGAACCACTCCGGCCGCGCGTCGACCAGCGGCGCATTGCCAAACCAGAACGCAAGCACGTCTTCTGCGGTGGGCAAACCGATCATCGGGGTCTCCTCGATTGTTCTTCTGTCTTGTGAGGTGCCTTGGCGCGGCACCTAGCGCTGCACATTGCGCATCCAGTCCGCGGTCTGCCAGAAGGCTTGCATCAAGCGCATCTGCAGAGCCTCATCCAGGCCGAGGTCTTGCATGGCCAGCGCCATGCAGCGCATCCATTGATCGCGTTCCTGCGTGCCGATCTCGAACGGAAGATGGCGCGCACGCAAACGCGGATGGCCGAAGCGTTCAATGAAATGGTTCGGACCACCGAGCCAGCCGCACAAAAACCAGAACAGCTTGTCGCGCGAGCCGTCGAGGCTTGGCGGATGCAGCGCGCGCAGCACGGCAAACTCTGGCTCGAGGTCCATCAGGTCGTAGAAGCGATCCACGAGTTCGCGCACCCGCGCCTCGCCGCCAATTAGGTCGAAGGCCAGGATTTCCTGGCCGGAGGTTTCGTCAGTCATACAGCATCAATCACATCTGAAGATTCAGGCCGCAGTTACGCGTCACGCAGCGTCGCCATGGCTGGGCGGCGCAGCACATCACGCAAGCCTAGCCAACCGCCGGCAAAGGCGCACAGCATGCCGCCCACGATGCCCACCGGCAAGATCGCCGGGTTGAAACGATACGGAAAATCGAACACGTACGCCGACAGCACCCAGCCGATGGCGATGGCACCCACGCCCGCCATCAGCCCGGCCAGGCCACCGACGATCAGCACCTCGGCATATTGCGTCTGGCGCACCACACCCGAGCCCGCACCGAGCGCGCGCAGCACGCCGGCATCGCGCAGGCGCTCGTCACGCGAGCCCGACAGCGCCGCGTACAGCACCAGCACGCCCGCCGCCAACGTAAACACGAACAGGAACTCCACCGCCGCCGTGACCTGGTCGAGCACGCCCTGCACTTGCTGCAGGATCAACTCGGTGTCCACCACCGTTAGATTCGGAAACTCGCGCACCAGCTTGGCCGGCAGATCGGCCTGGCCAGCGGGAATGCGGAATGCCGTCACGTAGGTCTGCGGCATGTCGTGCAGCGCCACAGGCGGCAGGATCACGAAGAAGTTCACGCGCATCGAACTCCAGTCGAGCTTGCGCAGCGATGTGATGGGCGCATCCACCGTCTGCCCGCCGACATCAAAGCGCAGCACATCGCCCAGATGCAGGTTCAGCGTCTTGGCGATGCCCTCTTCCACGGACGCCTCAGGTTTCTGCCCGCCAAACCATTGCCCCGCAACGATGCGGTTTTCCGGAGGCTGCACGGTTGCGTAAGAGAGGTTGAATTCGCGCTCGACCAGGTTGCGGGCACGCGATTCGGCGTAGGTCTGGCGGTCGATGGTCTGCCCGTTCACTTGCGTCAGGCGCCCGCGCACCATGGGGTACAGCTTGGGTTCGGCCACACCCGCCTGGGCCAGCGCTTGCGATACCGCTTCCATCTGATCCGGCTGGATGTTGATGATGAAGCGATTGGGCGCATCGGCCGGCGTGGCGTTGTGCCACGAGCGGATCAGGTCATTGCGTGTCATGGCCAGCAGCAGTAGCGCCATCAGGCCGACGGCCAGCGCCACGGTTTGCAGCACACTCACGCCCCGCCGGCGCTCCAGCACAGCCAGCGCAAAACGCCAGCCCACGCCCAGCGCTCGACCGCGCCCCACCGACACCGCCAGCGCACGCAACCCGCCGGCCGCCAGCAACGCGAATACGACGATGGCGCCGGCAAACCCCGCCGCCGTCAGCGCACCGAGCTTCACATCCCGCGCGGAAACCACGAGCAGCGCAAAGAACGCTGCTGCGCCGAGCGCATAGCCCACCCACGCTGCAATGGCCCGCTCGGCAACATCCCGACGCAGCACACGCAACGGCGCCACACGCACCAGCGTCAGCAGCGGCGGCACGGCAAACCCCACCAGCAGCACCAGCCCGGCCGAGACGCCCACGACTGCCGGCCAAATGGACGGCATCGGCAACGTCACCGTCACCAGATCGCCCAGCGACGCGAGCAGCAGCCAGTGCGCGCCATACCCCAGCGCCACACCCACCGCCGCACCCAGTACGCCGATGAGCAGGAACTCCAAGGCAAACGTCCCGAGAATCTGCCCCTGCTTCAGTCCGAGGCATTTGATGACGGCCACCGCATCGGTATGCCGCGCCGTATAACGACGCGCGGCCATGGTGATGGCCACTGCCGCAATCATCGCGGCGAGCAACGCGACGAGCGAGAGAAAGCGTTCGGCGCGGTCCAGCGTTTCGCGCATCTGCGGCTGGCCGTTCTGCAAGGATTCGATGCGCACGCCGCGCAGTTGGCGCGTCTTCAGTTCGTTCTCGGCCCAGGCGTGGAAGGCATTGGCCGCCGCGTCCGGACCCGCCACCAGCAGGCGATACGTGACGCGACTGCCATAGGTGACGAGGCCAGTGGAGGCCAGATCGGCCATCGGCAGCATCACGCGCGGCGCAAAGTTCATAAAGCCCGCGCCCCGATCCAGCTCTTGCGTGATGACGTGGGCGATCTTGAACGTGCGCGCGCCCAGGCGGATGGCATCGCCCACACGCACACCCAGCGCTTCAAGCAGTGGCGCATCGACCCACACGGTGCCCGGTGCGGGAATCGCGTGGACGGCAGCGCCAATGGCATCACGCCCGTCGCTCACCTTCACGGCACCGCGCAGCGGGTAGCCAGGAGCAACGGCCTTGACCGCCGCCAATTGCGACGCGGGCTCGCCGGAGGATCCGCTGGTCAACGTGGTCGCCATGCTGGGAAACGCCGCGGTGTGGGTCACCTGCAAGCCGCTGGCGCGCGCGTGCGCTTCAATGTCCGCAGGCAGCGGCTGATCTGATACCACGAGCACATCAGCGCCGATCAACTGGCGCGCATCGCGCTCTAGGCCGGCATGCATGCGATCGGCCAGAAAGCTGACGGACGTCAGCGCCGCCACCGCCAGCACCAGCGCAATGAGCAGCAGGTTCAGCTCACCGGCGCGCCAGTCGCGGCGCAGCATGCGCAGGGCTTGGGTCCAGACGGAAAAACGTGACATGGGCAGAACATGAGGGCTGTGGGCGCAGACGTCGCGCAGACCCCGTCATGTTCGCATGACTTCAGCGCGCGAGCGCGGGGGCCTCGTCCGCGTGCCAGGGCAGTGCCTGGTCTGCGGTGAGCAGCGCAACCTGCTCGGGGGCGCGATAGCCCGCCAGATGGCCCAGACCAGTGCGGAAATCGGGCTCGCCAATGCGCTCCATCAGCTCGCGCACCCAGGGGGCCAGCGCGTCATTGCGGCGCACCGCCAGGTAGTACGTTTCACGCGTCAGTGGCACGAAATGCAGGCCGTGGGCCTCGGCGCCCGGGCGCAGGCCAAAGCCGATGTCTGCGCGGCCATCCTGTACAGCCACGGCGATCTTGTCGCTGGAGAATTCCTGCTCGTCGTATCCATTGATCTGATCGGGGTACAAACCCGCCGCCACCAGCAACTGATCAAACAGCAGGCGCGTGCCCGAACTGCGCTGCCGGTTGATAAAGCGCGCCTGCGTGCGGGCCAGATCGGCCAGCGATTGCACGCGCCCCGCCCATTCCGGCGACATCATCAAACCCTGCTCGCGATCGGCCAGCGCAATCAGGCGCACGGCCGTCGGACGCAACCACTTGCGCAACGTCTGGTGGGCGATCGACCCGGCACCCTGCTGCGGCGCCACATAGAAGCCCGCCACCTCGCACTGTTTTTCCTGCAGGCAGATCAGGCCTTCGACCGCGCTGCAGAACACCGTATCGAGCTGCGCGCCATGACTTTCGTGGGCAAAGGACTGCGCCAGCACTTCCACTGCCGGGTCATGGCTGCCCGAAAAGCGGATGCGCGTCTGCGACTGCGAGGCGTCTTCCAGCTCTGACAGAAACTGGTTCATGGCCTGGCGCACGGCCGGGTCAAGCTGCTCGCGCAAGCGCATCTCGGCGCGCAGCATGCGCTCACCAAACAGCGTGAGCGACGCGCCACGGCCGCGCTCCATATCGAGCAGCGAGCGGCCGAGCATCTCCTCCCACGCGCGCATTACGCCCCAGGCATGCCGATACGACAGTCCCACCTGCTTGGCCGCCCGATGCAGCGACCCCGTCTCACGCACCGCGCGCAGCAACTGAAAGACCTTGCCATTGGCACGCGGGTTGTCATCCGGCCCGACCACCGGAAACACCTCGAACTGGAATGTCATTATGTTTATGGTTTCCTATTTACTTCGATCCCACTCCCAGAGAACAATCCCCGTCGTCTCTCCGGGGCGGGTGTATCGTGGCCGCCGACTGTCCCCGCGAATGCCGCCATCATGCAGCATCCGACATAAAGCGTCCACGCCCCCACATTTCCCACACAATATGTCCGGATTGTTCAAGGCGCTTCGGTTGTTGGCCACCACGTTCACGGCCTTCGCATTTGGCACCAGCGCATATGCTGGCGATCTCCGCATGGCCACGACCACGAGCACCGAAAATTCGGGTCTGCTGAAAGTGCTGCTGCCCAAATTTGAAGCCGCCACCGGCATCCATGTGCAAGTGATTGCCGTTGGCACGGGCAAAGCCGTGAAGCTGGGGGAATCAGGGGATGTGGATGTCGTGCTCGTGCATGCGCGACAACTCGAAGACGCCTTCGTTGCCTCCGGCGGCGGCATTGACCGGCGCGACGTGATGTACAACGACTTCATCCTCGTCGGCCCGGCGGCAGACCCTGCCAACGTGCGCGGCCAGAAGAACGTCATTCAGGGCATGGAGCGCATTGCCAGCACCGGCGCCAAGTTCATCTCGCGCGGTGACAACTCCGGCACCGACGTCATGGAAAAGGCGTACTGGAAGACGGCCAACATCGACCCCAAGGGCAAGCCTTGGTACGTCAGCGCCGGCCTAGGCATGGGCGAAGTGCTGAACATGGCTGCCCAGATGAACGCCTACACGCTATCGGACCGCGCCACCTACGGCGCCTACCGCGCCAAAACCGGGCTCGACATCGTGCTGGCCGGCGACACGCGCATGTTCAACCCGTACGGCATCATCGCCGTCAACCCAAAGAAATATCCGACCACCAACTACACGGATGCGACCAAGCTGATCGAGTGGATCACCTCACCCGCCGGCCAGCAGGCGATTGCCGATTTCAAGGTGAATGGCGAACAGGTGTTCTTCCCCGATTACGGGAAGACCGTCGCAAGCGGAAAGTAGGCGTGACAGAACGGCAGCTCAGGCTGCCGTTTCCAATTGCGGATGCTGCGGCAACTCGGCAGCCACTTCGCCGATCATGCGACGCAGCCACATCACGTCGGGCGCAGCATGGCTGCGCTCGTGCCAGAGCTGGTAAAAGCGCATCTTCGGGAACGCGACGGGCGCCGGCAGAATGCGGATCGGCAGGTACTGCGCGCAGTGCGCGGCAAATTGTCGGCCGGTCGTGAAAACGAGGTCCGTGCGCATCAGCACATACGGCACCAACCCGAAATACGGCAGCGACACCTGGATCTGCCGCTTGAGCCCCTGCTCCGCAAGTGCCTGATCGATCATGCTGCGCTGCATGACGGCGTACGGCGCGGGCGCCAGATGCGGCATCTCCACATAGTGCTTGAGCGAGATGCCCTTGCGCGCCAGCGGGTGCTGCGCGCCCAGCATGCAGACCACCTCATCGTCGAACAGCGGGGAAATGTGCAGATGCTCCGGCGGCGACAGCCAGTTGCCGATCACCAGATCCATGCCGCCCTGCTCCAGTGCGGCCAGATAGTCGACGCCCGCATTGAGCGGATGCACCACCAGCTTGGCCTGCGGCGCGTGCTTGCGCAGGCGTTCGACGATGTTGGGTAGGAAGAAGGCATCCAGATAATCCGGCGCCCCCAGGTGGAAGGTGCGCGTGGTGTTGGCCGGATCGAACTCCTGCGACGGCCGGGCGATGCGCTCCATCGCCTCCAGGCTCTGCTGCGCCAGCGTGAGCAACTCATGCCCGCGCTCAGTCGGCACCATACCGTTCTTGCCGCGCACGAGGATGGCGTCGCCGGTGATCTCGCGCAGGCGCTTGAGTGTGTTGCTGATGGCCGGCTGCGATTGGCCGAGTTTGACCGCCGTGCGCGTCACGCTTTGCTCGGTGAGCAGCGTGTACAGGACGCGCAGGAGGTAGGTGTCGAGGTGATCTTTGCCGTGCATCTTTGGGCGGAGTCTGGCTGGCGTGGGGTCTTGTCAGTGTATGTCACCTGCACGTCGCGCCGCCAGACCGCTACCGGCGGGTATACCCCGGATTTTGGCTTTCCGATGCGGGTTATCACCTGGGCCAAATATTGCATTCCTAGGCCGGTGCTATGGTTCCGTTACACACACAAATACGCGTAGAGACCCCCCATGGAGACTCAGCCCATTCGCTTCTTCCACCGCGGCCAGGTGCGCACCGTGACGGACGCGCCGATCACCCGGACGGTGCTGCAATACCTGCGTGAAGACGCGCACTGTACAGGCACCAAGGAAGGGTGCGCCGAGGGCGATTGCGGTGCATGCACCGTCGTACTCGGGGAGCTACAGGCTGACGGCAGTGTCGGACTGAAGGCGGTCAACGCGTGCATCCAGTTCCTGCCCACGCTGGATGGCAAGGCGCTGTTCACCGTGGAAGACGTGCGCGGCAAGGATGGCAAGCTGCACCCGGTGCAAGAAGCCATGGTCGAGTGCCACGGTTCGCAGTGCGGCTTCTGCACGCCGGGCTTCGTGATGTCGCTCTACGCGCTGTACGAAAACACCGGCAACGAGGCGCCCATCCCCTCCCGCCAGACCATCTGTGATTCGCTCACCGGCAACCTGTGCCGCTGCACGGGCTACCGCCCCATCATCGACGCGGGCGAACGCATGTTCGAGCTGCCCTCGCCGGCCGGCATCGATCGCACGCAACTGGCCGAAACGCTGCGCAATCTGCAGCGCAAGGACACCTTCAGCTACGCACCCGTCGGCACCGAGAACGCGCCCCGCTTCTACGCGCCGCGCACCGCATCCGCCTTTGCCGCCATCAAGGCCGCGCACCCGGACATCCGCATCCTGGCCGGCAGCACCGACGTGGGCCTGTGGGTCACCAAGCAATTCCGCGATCTGGGCGACATCCTCTACATCGGCCAAGTCGCCGATCTGTACGCCCTGGAAAAGCGCGACGGCTGGATCGAAATCGGCGCCGCCGTTTCGCTCGAACAGGCCTACGAATTCCTCGCCGAGGACTACCCCGAACTGACCGAGCTGTGGAAGCGTTTCGCCTCGCTGCCGATCCGCAATGCCGGCACGCTGGGCGGCAACATCGCCAACGGCTCGCCGATTGGGGATTCGGCGCCGGCGCTCATCGCCATCGGCACGCGCGTGGTGCTGCAGCGTGGCGAAGTGCGCCGCGAACTGCCGCTCGAAGACCTCTACATCGCCTACCAGAAGAACGCGATGGAAGACGGCGAATTCGTGGCCGGCCTGCGCATTCCGGCGCGCGAAGGCCGCGATGCCCTGCGCTTCCGTACGTACAAGCTGTCCAAGCGCTTTGACGAAGACATCTCGGCCGTGTGCGCGGCACTCGCCATCGAGTTGGACGGTGACATCGTGCGCAGCGCACGCATCGCCTACGGCGGCATGGCCGCCACTTCCAAGCGTGCTACGGAGACCGAGAACACCATCACCGGCCAACCGTGGAACGAAGCGACCGTACGCGCTGCCATGACAGCCATGTCGCACGATTACACCCCGCTGACCGACATGCGTGCCACCGACAACTACCGCCGCGTTTCTGCTGCCAACACGGTGTACCGCTTCTGGCTGGAAACCCGCACCGACGCGCCACTCACGGCCGAACAGATCAATGTGCGTGCGGTCGAACTGAATACCCTCACTGCGGCCTGAGAACATGAACAAGCAAACCGACGCCTTCCTGCTCGCAGAAGCCGATATTGCAGCGGCCATTCCAGCCCAGCGCGGTGCTGTGGTCGGCATCTCGCGGCCGCACGAATCCGCACACCTGCACGTTGCGGGCACCGCCACGTACACCGACGACATCCCCGAGCTCGCAGGTACGTTGCACGCCGCCCTGGGCATGAGCACGCAAGCGCATGCGCGCATCGTCAACATGAACCTGGACCGTGTGAAGGCAGCGCCGGGTGTGGTGGCCGTGTTCACCTCGGCTGACATTCCGGGCACCAACGATTGCGGTCCGATCATCCATGACGATCCGATCCTCGCCACCGACACGGTGCACTTCATCGGCCAGCCGATGTTCATCGTGGTAGCCACATCGCACGATGCCGCACGCCGCGCCGCTCGCTTGGGCAACATCGACTACGAAGTCCTGCCCCCGCTGCTGACACCCGAAGAGGCGCGCGCCGCCGGCAAATCCGTGCTGCCGCCAATGCATTTGAAGCGCGGCGAACCGGCAGAACGCATCGCCGCCGCGCCGCATTCGGAAACCGGCAAGATGTCGCTGGGTGGACAGGAGCAGTTCTATCTGGAAAGCCAGATCTCGTACGCGGTGCCGAAGGAAGACAACGGCATGCACGTGTGGTGCTCGACGCAGCACCCCACCGAGATGCAGCACATGGTCTCGCACATGCTGGGCTGGCACGCCAACCAGGTGCTGGTGGAATGCCGCCGCATGGGTGGTGGCTTCGGCGGTAAGGAATCGCAATCGGGCCTGTTCGCCTGCTGCGCCGCGCTGGCCGCATGGAAGCTGGCCTGCCCGGTCAAGCTGCGTCCGGACCGTGACGACGACATGATGATCACCGGCAAGCGTCACGACTTCCGCTTCGGTTACGAAGTCGGTTATGACGACAGCGGCCGCATCCAAGGCGTGAAAGTCGACATGACCTCGCGCGCCGGTTTCTCGGCCGACCTGTCCGGCCCGGTGATGACGCGCGCCATCTGTCACTTCGACAACGCCTACTGGCTACCCGAAGTGGAAATCGACGGCTTCTGCGCGCGCACCAACACGCAGTCGAACACCGCCTTCCGCGGCTTCGGCGGCCCGCAGGGCGCGTTTGCCATCGAGTACATCATGGACAACATCGCGCGCTCGGTCGGCAAGGATGCGCTCGACGTGCGCCGCGCCAACCTGTACGGCAAGGACAAGAACAACATCACGCCATACGGCCAGACCGTGGAAGACAACGTCATCCACGAACTGCTCGACGAACTGGAAGCGACATCCGACTACCGTGCCCGCCGCGAAGCCATCCGCGCATTCAACGCGACGAGCCCGGTGCTCAAGCGTGGCTTGGCGCTGACGCCCGTGAAGTTCGGCATCTCGTTCAACGTCAAGCACTTCAACCAGGCCGGCGCGCTGGTGCACGTGTACAACGATGGCTCGATCCTCGTGAACCACGGCGGCACCGAAATGGGCCAGGGCCTGAACACGAAGGTCGCGCAGGTCGTGGCGCAGGAGTTGGGCGTCGCCTTCACCCGCATCCGCGTCACGGCCACGGACACGAGCAAGGTGGCCAACACGTCCGCCACGGCCGCGTCGACCGGTAGCGACCTGAACGGCAAAGCCGCGCAGGACGCCGCACGCCAGATCCGCGAGCGACTGACCGCATTCGCCGCGCAGCACTACGACGTGCCCGTCAACACCGTCGCGTTCGTGGCGGACCAAGTGGAAATCGGCGCCCGCCGAGTACCGTTCGACGAGGTGATCCGCTTGGCCTACATCGCGCGCGTGCAGTTGTGGTCTGACGGTTTCTACGCCACGCCCAAGCTGCACTGGGATCAAGCCAAGCTGAACGGCCGCCCGTTCTACTACTACGCGTACGGCGCAGCGGTGTCGGAAGTGGTGGTCGACACGCTCACGGGTGAATGGCGCCTGCTGCGCGCCGACGTGCTGCACGACGCCGGCCGCTCGATCAACCCGGCCATCGACATCGGCCAGGTGGAAGGCGCGTTCATCCAAGGCATGGGCTGGCTGACGACGGAAGAACTGTGGTGGAACAAGGCCGGCAAGCTGATGACGCACGCGCCGTCCACCTACAAGATCCCGACCGTCAACGACTGCCCGCCGGACTTCCGCGTGCGCCTGTTCAACAACGCCAACGTGGAAGACAGCATCCACCGCTCCAAGGCGCTGGGCGAGCCGCCACTGCTGCTGCCGTTCTCGGTGTTCTTTGCCATCCGCGATGCGGTGGCCGCCGTGGGCGATGGCCGTGTCAACCCGCCGCTGAACGCACCCGCCACCAGCGAGGAAATCCTCAAGGCGGTGGACGCCATCCGCAGCGCCCCGCTGTCGGCCTAGTTTCGGAGACTCAAATGGATCACACGCAACTGCGCCCGTTCCGCTTCGCCGATGTGCTTGCCACCGTGCAAGCGGGGCAGCCGTGCGTGCTGGTCACGGTGACGGACGTGCAGGGCTCCGCCCCGCGCGAGCCCGGCACGCTGATGCTGGTGTGCGGTGATGGGTTCTTCGGCACCATCGGCGGCGGCCATCTGGAATGGCGCGCGATGGAAATCGCCCAAGCGATGATGGATGCGCCCGACGCCCGCGGTGACGCACGTCGCCAGTTCGTGCGCATTCCGCTCGGCCCCGCGCTCGGCCAATGCTGTGGCGGCGTGGTGCACCTGTCGCTGGAGCGCCTCGATGCGCGCGACGCGGAGTGGATCGCGCTGGCGGACGACGCCATGCGCCAACGCCGCAGCCTGCGCCGCTTTGTCTCCGCAGATGCGTCTGTGGACGTCGAAGCGAGCATCGGCGATGCCGCCGCGGCCGGCGTGGCACTCGACCCGATTGGCTTCACACAAACCGTGCTGCCGCCTGACATGTCAATCGTGCTGTGTGGCGCGGGCCATGTCGGACACGCCATCGTGCGCGCGCTCGCCCATCTGCCCTGCCGCGTGACGTGGGTGGACGAACGCGACGCGATGTTCCCGTTCCCCACCGAAGTCCCGCCGAACGTCGTCATCGAATCCACCGATACGCCGGAAGCCGTGATCGATCACGCGCCCGCCGGCAGCTACTTCCTGGTCATGACGCACAACCATGCGTTGGACCTCGCACTGTGCGAACGCATCATGCGCCGCACGGACTTTGCCTACTTCGGCCTGATCGGCTCCAAGACCAAGCGCGCGCGTTTCGAGCACCGCATGGTCGAGCACGGCGTGGACCCGGCACGCCTGCCCGAAATGATCTGCCCGATTGGCGTAGCGGGCATCGCGGACAAGGCGCCGGATATCATTGCGGTATCCGTCGTCGCGCAATTGCTGCAGGTACGCGAGCTGCAACAACATGCGCTCACCAGTGCCAGCAGCGGCGCGGCGGTTCCATACCGAGTTCCCACATCTGTCTAATCATGCCGATCTCGCCCGCGCTTGCAGAACGCATCGCCACCAGCCCGAAGGCTGAGTTGCACATCCACATCGAAGGCTCGCTCGAACCCGAACTGATGTTCGCGCTGGCCGAGCGCAACGGCGTCAAGCTGCCGTATGCCTCCGTCGAAGAAGTACGCGACGCTTACGCGTTCGACGATCTGCAATCGTTTCTCGACCTGTACTACGCCGGTGCCAGCGTGCTGCTGACCGAACAGGATTTCTACGACATGACCGCCGCCTACGCGGCGCGCGCCGTGGCCGACAACGTGCGCCACGCCGAAATCTTTTTCGACCCGCAGACCCACACCGCCCGCAACGTGCCGATGCACGTGGTCATCCACGGCATCGTCCGCGCGCTGGATGATGCCGAGCGCGACCATGGTTTCTCCAGCCGCCTGATCCTCTGCTTCCTGCGTCACCTGAGCGAGGAAGACGCTTTCGCCACACTGGAAGCCGCTCTGCCCTACATCCAGGACCCGGCCAACCGCATCGTCGGCGTGGGGCTGGATTCGTCGGAGCGTGGCAACCCGCCGGAGAAGTTCGCCCGCGTGTTCGCCCGCTGCAAGGAACTGGGCCTGCATCTCGTCGCCCACGCCGGTGAAGAAGGCCCCGCACAGTACGTCATCGACGCGCTCGACATCCTCAAAGTGGAGCGCATCGACCACGGCGTACGCGCCATCGACGACGCTGCGCTCGTCAAGCGTCTGGCCGCCGACCGCATCGCGCTGACGGTCTGTCCGCTGTCGAATGAAAAACTGAAGGTCTACCCCGACTTGCGCGACCACTCGCTCAAGCAACTGCTGGACGCCGGCTGCGCAGTCACCCTGCACTCGGATGACCCAGCCTACTTTGGCGGCTACATGAACACCAACTGGCTCGCCACCTTCAAAGCCCTCGACCTGTCCGCCGCCGATGCCTACACGCTCGCGCGCAACAGCTTCGAGGCGTCCTTCCTGCCCGAGCAGGACAAAGCCCTGTGGCTGAACGCGGTGGATATCCACTGGAACACCTCACAGTAAAAAGACTCACGAGACGACGAATGACCACGATGCCCCCGACTTCCAACACCGTTCACGCCTACCGCGGCCGCGTGCTGCATTTCCTGCACGACCCGCAGTATCGCGAGCGCGATGCCTATGAGTATTGGGAAGACGGCCTGCTCGTGGTCATGGGCGGCAAAGTCGTGCAGGCCGGCGACTACGCCGCGCTGCGCGAGAACCTGCCCGCCGGCACGCAACTGCACGACTACAGCGGCAAGCTGATCGTGCCCGGCTTCATCGACACGCACATCCACTACCCGCAGACGGACATGATCGCGTCGCCGTCGCCGGGGCTGCTGCACTGGCTGGAGACATACACCTTCCCCGAAGAGCGCCGCTTCGAGAGCGAGCAGTACGCTGCTGGAGTTGCCTCGTTCTTCCTCGACGAACTGCTGCGCAACGGCACGACCAGCGCGATGGTGTGGAGCACCGTGCATCGCGGCTCGGCAGAAACGCTATTCAGCCAAGCGCAGCAACGCGGTATGCGCCTGATCACCGGCAAGGTGATGATGGACCGCAACTGCCCCGAATACCTGCGCGACACGGCCGAATCCGGCGCGCGCGACACGGCAGACCTGATCTCGCGCTGGCACGGCAAGGACCGCCTGGGTTATGCGATCACCCCACGCTTCGCACCCACCTCCAGCGAAGCGCAACTGCAAGCCTGCAAAGAACTCGCCAATCAGTACAAGGACGTCTTCATCCAAACGCACGTCGCCGAAAACCCCGACGAAGTGAAATGGGTGGCCGACCTGTTCCCGAACGCACGCAGCTATCTGGATATCTACGATCAATACGGCCTGCTGCGCAAAGGCGCTTTCTATGGCCACGCCATCTGGCTGGACGACAGCGACCGCCAACGCCTGGCCGAATCCGGCGCGGCCGTGGCGCATTGCCCCACGTCCAACCTGTTCCTGGGTAGCGGCCTGTACAACTTCCACAAGAACGACGCACACCGCCTGGCGCTCACGCTGGCCACCGACGTGGGCGGCGGCAGCTCGTTCTCGATGCTGCGCACGATGGGCACGGCGCACAAGGTCGCACGCATGGGCGGCTATCACCTCACCGCGCTGCGCATGTTCTACCTCGCCACACGCGGCGCCGCCGAGGCACTGGGCTGGGAAGACCGCATCGGCAGCTTCGTGCCGGGCGCCGAAGCCGACTTCATCGTGCTGGACCCGGCCGCCACACCGCTGCTGGCACGCCGCAATGCACGTTCGGAAACGCTGGAAGAACTGCTGTTCTCGCTGGCGCTGCTGGGCGAAGATCGTGCCGTCTCCGCCACTTACATTCAAGGCGAGCCCGCCAAATTTGCGGTTGGCGCGGCAACTTGATCCTCGTATAATCGCGGCTTCCATTGGGGAGTAGCCGCTCGAAGTCGACACTTCGAGGGCCACGTCAACAGACTTGACCGTCGTCGCAATGACAGATGGTTATGGCGTGGTCAGCAGCCACTCAGGGTGCGCAATATCGAAAGATGCGCGGCACCTTGGTGACGCGCCTGGCGAGACCGATGACAACCCACTGCGGACAGGGCCGGCAGTGGCGCGTCATTGGTTCGCACACGGCCCGGACACCACAACAACATGGAAGCCTTCCTCGTCTCCACCGGCATCGTCGCGCTCGCGGAAATCGGCGATAAAACGCAACTGCTGTCGATCCTGCTAGCCGCGCGTTTTCGCAAGCCGGTGCCGATCATTCTCGGCATCTTTATCTCCACCCTCGTCAACCATGCACTGGCCGGCGCTGTCGGTGGCTGGATCACGCATGTACTCGGCGAAAATGCGCTGCGCTGGATTCTCGGCATCGCCTTCATCGCCATGGCCGGGTGGATGCTGATTCCCGACAAACTCGACGATGAAGAAGCGCCGAAAGACACGCGCGGCCTGGGCATCCTTGGCACCACCATCGTCGCGTTCTTCTTTGCAGAGATGGGTGATAAGACGCAGATCGCCACCGTGGCACTGGCGGCGCGTTTCCACGACGTCGCATGGGTTGTCGCTGGCACGACCGTCGGCATGCTGCTGGCCAACGTGCCGGCGGTGCTGATGGGCAACAAGTTTGCGTCGCGCATGCCGATCACGCTGGTGCATCGGATTGCGGCGTTGATCTTCCTGCTGCTGGGGGTGTTGGCGTTGTTGGGTGTGGGTAAGTAAGCTCACTGCACACCTCCGCCGACAGACCGGCACCGATCAGCCATGTGCGCCCTCTTTCGATGAAGACGGGGCACGCGCACGAATCATCCAGCATGCCGCGGTGAATCTCACTTCAGCACCCTGAACGTAAGCATCGAACGCCGGGCGGACAACTTCGGCGACGCGTGTGCGCAGGTCGGCGTCCGCATCAGCAAGTGCGACACCGACCGGACCCATCCGTGTGGCATATCCCACCAGTGCGGGCTCGGGCAACGTGCAGACGAAGTCGATCGGCTGAATGTCGACCGCTGTCCAGCCGGCCTCGTGCAGGATGCTTGCCACGCGCGACCGGTCAGCAAAAGCGAACTGCCCGGGCGCTCCGGGCTTGCGTGGCGGCAGATTCGGCAGCAATGGCGCCGCAGCCCGTTCGGCCATCGTCATGAACGGGTTCTCGTCAGCGCCGCGCCAGGCGATGCAGGACAACGTGGCGCCACCCCGTGCAGCGCGCCGCAAGTTGGCAAACGCCGCTGCGGGCTGGCTGAAAAACATCACGCCGATGCGCGAAACGATGGTATCGAACTGCGCGGGCGCAAACGGGTGAGTCTGCGCATCGGCACAGATGAAGTTCGCCCGTGAGCCCTGCACCTTGGCGCGCTCGCGGGCGGCAGCAATCATCGGCTGCGAAATGTCGACGCCGGTGCATTGCCCCCGCGTGCCGAGCAAGCGAGCAATTGCGAGCGTCGTGCTGCCTGTGCCGCAGCCGATGTCGAGCACGTCGCGGGCCCCATCCGTACGTACGGCCTCCACGAGCCGGTGCGCCATCGGCTCGAACATGTGATCGAGCAACGCCTGTTCGCTCACCCAGACATGTCCGGCGTGGCCGTTCCAGAGCGCAGCCTGCTCGTCGGCAATGTCGTCTTTGTATTCCATAGCTGTCCTCCTGGCAGGCGCTGCTGCGCGCCGAGGACTACACTGTGCAACTTCAAGTCCACTTGAGGTCAAGCCGTGAGCCTCCTCGACATTGCTGAAGTTGTACAGCACGCCGGCGTTCCCGCATCCACACTGCGCTTCTATGAGGAAAAGGGGCTGATTGCCTCGACTGGGCGACGTGGGCTACGGCGAGTGTTCCATCGTGACGTGCTGGAACAGCTCGCACTGATCGCGCTGGGGCGCGCCGTCGGTTTCTCGCTCGACGAGATTGCGCAGATGCTGACGCCAAATGGGCAGCCGCACATCGACCGGCAACGGCTGGCCGCCAAAGCAGACGAACTGGAGCGCACCATCCGCAACCTCAGCGCGATGCGCGACGGCCTGCGGCACGCGGCAGCCTGCCCTGCCCCGAGCCATCTGGAGTGCCCGACGTTCCGGCGCATCCTGCGTGCGGCCGCATCTGGAGCAGTCGGTACGCGCGCCAAGGGCAGCCGACGCCCCGCACCGCCATCGCGTACCTGAACGGAAATCGCGGCCGAAAAAAAACGGGGCCACAGCCCCGTTCAACCCTCACCGGTCATGTCACCCGCTAGGGAACGAATGACATGCTCCGATAAACCTGTCTGTTGTTGCTCCAGCGTGCGCCTCAGTTGGTCTTGGCGCCGCCTTCAAACCATTTGGCGATGATCGTGCGCTCGTCGTCGGTGATGTTGGTCACGTTGCCCAGCGGCATCAGCTTCTGCTGCACGACCTGCTGGTAGACGAGTTGTGCATGCTTGCTCAACTCATCAGGCGAATCGAGCAACACGCCCTTGGCCGGCGAAGGCATCAGAGTAGGGTGCGCCGAGTGACATTGGTAGCACCGTGCGGTAACGACTGCCTGTACTTTGGCGAAGTCCGAACCGCCGGCAGCCGCCGCAGCAGCAGGTGCCGAGGCACTACCCTCTGCCGCAACCGCTGCAGCAGCCGGAACCGCAGCAGCGCTTTCCGCCACCGGAGCCGCCGGCCGCGGCGCGAGCCACACCGCCACACCCAGCAGCACTGCCACACCCGCTGCCGGATAGCCCCAGTTGATCACGCCCTTGTGCTTCAGGATGAAGAACTGGCGGATCAGCACACCCGCCAGCATGATCAGCACCAGCACAACCCAGTTGTACTTGTTCGCGTACGTCATGCTGTAGTGGTTCGACAGCATCGCAAACAGCACTGGCAGCGTGAAGTACGTGTTGTGCACGCTGCGTTGCTTGCCGCGCTTGCCGTGGATCGGGTCCGGCTTCTCGCCCGCCTTGAGCGAGGCCACCACCTTGCGTTGCCCCGGGATGATCCAGAAGAACACGTTGGCGCTCATGATGGTCGCGATCATCGCGCCGATCAGCAGGAATGCCGCGCGGCCCGAGAACAGGTGGCACGCCGCATACGCCGCGATCACCACATAGATGGCCACCAAAATGCCCACCACGCGGTCGTTCTTGCCGAACACGCGGCAGATGGTGTCGTACACGAGCCAGCCGACCACCAGGAACGCCAGCGCCAGGATCACCGCCGTTGTCGCCGTCATGTCGAACACGCTGCGGTCGATCATGTAGACGTTGGCGTTGAACAGGTACACCACCGTCAGCAGCGCAAAGCCCGACATCCAGGTGGAGTACGACTCCCAGTAGAACCAGTGCAGATGATCCGGCAGTTGCTTCGGTGCCAGCAGGTACTTCTGCGGGTTGTAGAACCCGCCGCCGTGCACGGCCCACAGTTCGCCGTCGACGCCCTTGTCCTTCAGGTCCGGCGCCGTCGGCTTGGTCAGGCTGTTGTCGAGCCAGACGAAGTAGAACGACGAACCGATCCACGCGATCGCGACGATCACATGCAGCCAACGCAAGAGCAGGTTGGCCCAGTCGAGGATATAGCCTTCCATGATGACTCCCTGCCCTGTTAGCTACCGCGATAGGTCGAGTACGACCACGGCGACACCAGCAGCGGCACGTGGTAGTGCGCGCTCGTATCGGCCACGCCAAAGCGCAGTGTCACCACGTCGAGGAACGCGGGCTCGGGGAGTTTGACGCCGGCCGCGCGGTAGTAGTCGCCCACCGCGAAGTCCAGCTCGTAGACGCCGGTCCGCAGCGCGTCGCCTTCCAGCAGCGGCGCATCGCAACGGCCATCGTGATTGGTGCGAACCGATTTGATCGGTTGGCGCTGATTGTCGACAATTTTGAACAGAGCGATCGCCAGGTTTTGGCCCGGCGTGCCTGCAGCGGTGTCGAGCACATGGGTGGTCAAGCGTCCCATTTGTCTTCCTCTGTAGTTTGAATTTTCAGAAGCGCCGCTGCCTCCACTTGCACCTCGCGCCAAACCCTTGTGTAGCAAGGGCTGGCGTCGGGGCCCGCTCGGTACGTGCTGTGCACGCATCCCGGCGCGCGTCCAGCCGGTTTACGCTTGCCGCCTTCGTGTTGAAGAGGCATGCCAATCCGGCAAAGCCGTCGCTCGTTCTGGGTTCGACTCCCTGTCCTCGTGGGGACGTAAAACAGGGATTTCCCTAGTTTGTCGAATTCCCGAACGCATTTTGTTGACAATATTGAAGGCGCCCCCGAATAATTGTCAACACATTTTCGCAGTTGATGATGCTGCGATGCGTTACTCAAAGGCGGGTCTGCCATGTCCAAGAATCTCAAGCTGGTCTCCACGGAAGGGGCGTCGAAATCGGGCGCCAAGGCATCGGGAGCAACACGCATGTCGGTCGAAGAACGGATGTACCACGAGATCTACGACGCGATCATGGAGCACCGCCTGCCCCCGCGCACCAAGCTGACGGAACATGCGCTTTGCGAAATCTATGCCACCGCGCGCCATACGGTGCGCAAGGTCTTCTCGCAACTGGCGGCGGATGGCCTGGTGGACCTGGAGCCGAACCGCGGCGCCTTCATCGCCGCGCCCTCCATTGACGAAGCGCACGCCATGTTCGAGCTGCGCCAGATTCTGGAGCGCGCGGTGCTCGACAAGGTGGGCCACAGCGCCAATCCCAAAGCCGCCATTGCCCCACTGCTAGAACTCGTGAAGGAAGAGCGCCAGGCCTTCGTCACGCATGACCGGCCGCGCTGGATTCGTCTTTCTGCGGAATTCCACGTTGCGCTGGCAGAGCAGGCCGGCAACCCACTGGTGGTCGAGATGATGCGCCGCCTGGTTTCCCGCACCACGCTGATGATTGCCAGCGTGGAGGCGCCCGGCCACAACGCCTGCTCGTTCGACGAACACCTGGACATCCTCAACGCGCTGGAGCGCGGCGACGCCAGCGCTGCCCAGGCCCACATGGCCCAGCACTTGCAATGTTGTGCCGACCGCGTGCGCCCCGAAGCGCCCGCTGACTTCGACCTGCGTTCGGTGCTGGGCACGCGCGAGGACAACGTCTAAGACCGGTTTTGCTGTATCGGGCGAGCCGGCACGACAGAGGCCGGCCGCCCCAAGCCGGACGTTCGTCCGGCCCACCACCCAAGGAGACCTTATGACGAGCAGCACCATCGCCGCCCCGACGGCGGATCTGACCAACGAGCGCGTGGCGTACGGGCGCCTGCTCGCGCTGGGCTTGCAACATGTCTTGGTGATGTATGCAGGCACCGTGGCGGTGCCGCTCATCGTGGGCGGTGCACTACATCTGCCCAAGGAACAACTCGCTTTCCTGATCAACGCCGACCTGTTTGCCGCTGGCTTGGCGACGCTCATTCAGGCGTTCGGCGTGTGGAAATTCGGCATCCGCATGCCCGTCATGATGGGCGTGACCTTCGCCTCCGTCGGCCCCATGATCGCCATTGGCTCCGACCCGA
This sequence comes from Ralstonia sp., assembly GCA_039592975.1. GTDB lineage: Bacteria > Pseudomonadota > Gammaproteobacteria > Burkholderiales > Burkholderiaceae > Ralstonia. The sequence goes on from JBCNQE010000002.1 coordinate 411,184, forward strand.
GCATCGGCCTGCTGGGCATCTACGGGGCGGTGATTGCGGCGGGGTTATTCGGCATCATCGTTGCGCCGCTCATGGGGCGTGTGCTCGGGCTGTTCCCGCCTGTCGTCACGGGCACCGTCATCACGCTGATCGGCATGTCGCTGATGGGCGTGGGCATCAACTGGGCCGCTGGCGGCCAGCCGACCAAGAAGGCTGTGGTAGACGGCGTGCTGCAGACCGTACCAAACCTGGAATACGGCAACCTCGGCAATCTGGCCATCGCAGCGGCGGTGCTGGTCATCATCCTGCTGCTGACGAAGTACGGCCGCGGCCTGATCGGCAACATCGCCGTGCTGCTGGGCATCGTGATCGGCACGTTCATCGCCATGGCATTCGGCAAGGTGAACTTCACCGGCATGGGCGATGCAGACTGGGTGGCCGTCATCACACCGCTGCACTTCGGCATGCCGACGTTCCACTTCGGCGCCATCGCCTCGATGTGCATCGTGATGCTGATCACGCTGGTGGAATCGACCGGCATGTTTCTGGCGCTGGCCGAAATCACGGGCAAGAAGCTCTCCACCGATGACCTCACGCGCGGCCTGCGCGCCGATGGTCTCGGCACGGTGATCGGCGGCTTGTTCAACACCTTCCCGTACACGTCGTTCTCGCAAAACGTGGGGCTCGTGACAGTGACGGGCGTGCGTTCGCGCTATGTGGCGGCCATGGGCGGCGTCATCCTCATCGCGTTGGGGCTGTTTCCGAAGATGGCGCACATCGTGGCATCCGTGCCGTCGTTCGTGCTGGGCGGTGCGGGCATCGTGATGTTCGGCATGGTGGCGGCCACGGGCGTGCGCATTCTGGGTTCGATCGATTTCAACAAGTACCGCCACAACCTGTTCATCGTGGCCATCGCCATTGGCTTCGGCATGATCCCGACGCTGGCACCGACGTTCTTCCAGTACCTGCCCAAGTGGCTGGAGCCGGTCACGCACAGCGGCATCGTGCTGGGCACGCTGGTAGCCGTCGTGCTGAACCTCTACTACAACGGCATGCAGTCGGCCGAGCACGCCATGCGCGACGCCGCCGCCAACACGCACGGCACGGAGTAACCGCATGACCGAGCGCAAGAACGACACACTGCTGGTCGCCCGCCATGCCGACGTGCTGGTCACCATGGATGCGCAACGCCGCGAGATCCCCGACGGCGCCCTGGTCGCGCTCGGTGGCGTGATCGACTGGGTGGGCGCCACGGCCGACTTGCCCGCGCAGTATCGCGACGCCATCGGCCAGCCCAACGTACGTGTGATGGAGCTGCGTGACCACGTGGTCACGCCCGGCTTCGTCAACACGCACCACCACATGTATCAGAGCCTGACGCGCGCCCTGCCCGCCGCGCAGGATGCTGAGCTGTTCGGGTGGCTCACGAACCTGTATCCGGTGTGGGCTGGCCTCACGCCGGAGATGGTGCGCGTGTCCACGCTCACAGCGATGGCGGAGCTGCTGCTCTCCGGCTGTACAACGTCGAGCGACCAGCTCTACCTATACCCGAACGGCAGCCGGCTCGATGACTCCATCGAAGCCGCGCAGCAGATCGGCATGCGCTTTCACGCGGCACGCGGCAGCATGAGCGTCGGCCGCAGCCAGGGTGGCCTGCCGCCCGACCGCGTGGTCGAAGGCGAAGAGGCCATCCTCAAAGAAACGCAGCGCCTGATCGAAACCTGGCACAACGCCGATCGCCATTCCATGCTGCGTTTGGTGGTGGCGCCGTGCTCGCCGTTCTCCGTCTCGCGCGACTTGATGCGCGAATCGGCCAAGCTCGCGCGCAGCTACGGTGTGTCGATGCATACCCACCTGGCCGAAAACGACAACGACATCGCCTACTCGCGCGAGAAATTCGGCATGACGCCGGCCGAATATGCGGAAGACCTCGGCTGGGTCGGCCACGACGTGTGGCACGCGCACTGCGTGAAGCTCGATGCGCACGGTATCGATGTATTTGCGCGCACCGGTACGGGCGTGGCGCACTGCCCTTGCTCGAACATGCGCCTGGCCTCAGGCATCGCGCCCATCCGCACCATGCGCGATGCGGGCGTGCCCGTCGGCCTGGGCGTGGACGGCAGCGCGTCGAACGACGGCGCACACATGCTCGGCGAGACGCGCCAGGCGATGCTGCTCGCCCGCGTCGGCTTCGGCCCCGCGGCGATGAGCGCACGCGAGGCGCTGGAAATCGCCACGCTCGGCGGCGCCCGCGTGCTCAACCGCGACGACATCGGCGCACTGGCGCCCGGCATGTCGGCGGATTTTGTCAGCTTCGATCGCCATCAAGTCAGCTTTGCCGGCGCGGACCACGACCCCGTCGCCGCACTGGTGTTTTGCGCTCCGTCCAACGTGGCGCACAGCGTGATCAACGGGCGCGTGGTCGTCGAAGACGGCCGCCTGACCACGCTTGAGCTCGATGCCCACCTTACGGTTCACCGCAGACTCGCGCTCGAATTGGCGCAGGCTGCGCGAGCAGTCCCGGCCTGATGGAATGGCGCCGTTCCGCGTTCATGGCTCGCACGTGATGTCGTGCATTCGGAACGCCGCACGCCATCGACTGGCCGGTGTTGTATGAAGTCTCCTCGATCTAAAAAAATCATGACCAACAATCACTACCCGCGCGATCTCATCGGTTACGGCAAGAACCCGCCCAACGCCAAGTGGCCGGGCGGTGCGCGCGTGGCGCTGCAATTCGTGCTCAATTACGAAGAAGGCGGCGAGAACTGCGTGTTGCATGGCGACGCCGGCTCCGAGCAATTCCTTTCCGAGATCATCGGCGCGGCTGCGTACCCCGCCCGCCACATGAGCATGGAAGGCATCTACGAATATGGCTCGCGCGCGGGCGTGTGGCGCATCCTGCGCGAGTTTGAAAAGCGTGGCCTGCCGATGACAATCTTCGGCGTGTCGATGGCCCTGCAACGCCATAAGGACGTGACGCAAGCCTTTGTCGACCTCGGCCACGAAATCGCCTGCCACGGCTGGCGCTGGATCCACTACCAGAACATCGACGAAGCCACCGAGCGCGAGCACATGCGCATCGGCGTGGAGATCATCCGCGAGCTGACGGGCAACGCGCCGCTCGGTTGGTACACCGGCCGCGACAGCCCCAACACGCGCCGACTGGTGGTCGAACACGGCGGCTTCGCCTACGACGCCGACTACTACGGCGACGACCTGCCCTTCTGGACCGAAGTCGAAACCTCGTCCGGCGAAAAGAAACCGCATCTGGTGGTGCCCTACACGCTCGACACCAATGACATGCGCTTCGCCAGCCCGCAGGGCTTCAACACGGGCGACCACTTCTACCAGTACCTGAAAGACGCCTTCGACGTGCTGTACGAAGAAGGCGACCCCAACGGCCTGGACGCACCGAAGATGCTGTCGATCGGCATGCACTGCCGCTTGCTGGGCCGCCCGGCGCGTTTCCGTGCGCTGCAGCGCTTCCTGGATTACGTGCAATCGCACGACAAGGTGTGGATCTGCCGGCGCATCGACATCGCTAATCACTGGATGCAGCACCACCCGCATGGCCAGCCATCCACTTTGAGCACCGCAGCATGAGCCAGACGACTTACACCCTCTCCCAACTCAACGGCATGGACACCGCGCAGTTCGTGCAAACCCTCGGCGGCATCTACGAGCATTCACCGTGGGTTGCCGAGCAGGCGGCTGCGCAGCGCCCGTTCGCTTCCACCGATGCGTTGACCGCCGCCATGCGCAAGGCAGTCGACACGGCAAGTGAGGACGCGCAACTCAAACTCGTGCGTGCCCACCCGGAACTCGCCGGCAAGGCTGCCGTGCGCGGGGAGCTGACAGCCGAATCGACGCGTGAGCAAAGCGGCGCCGGCCTGAACCAGTGCACGCCCGAAGAGTTCGCGCGCCTGCAGGCATTGAACGCCCAGTACAACGAGAAGTTCGGCTTCCCGTTCATCCTGGCGGTGCGCGGCTATGACCGCCACGGCATCATCGACAACTTCAGCAAGCGTGTGGAAAACGACCGCGACACCGAGCTGCGCACGTCGCTCGAACAGATTCATCGCATCGCCGGTTTCCGCCTACACGATTTGATTTCAGCGAGTTGATTCAGGTTCATTAGTACAAAGCGCTGTGAGTGCGGTGCCATAGGGCATAGAACACCGCCCGGCAGGAGCCTGACCGGCCGGCTGCGACTGCATCAACGAATGCGGCGCAACCCGCAGCGATTCCATCTACAACGGAGGAGATAGGAAATGCAGTGGAACATCTTGCGTGGCGCAGCCGCGCTCACGGTCGCGACCTCGGCCTTGTTCATGGGGGCAACCGATGCAGGCGCAGTGGAATGGAGCGACACCTCAATCGGCTATCGCTACGGCACCCAATTCGCAGAGCCGTTCGTGGGTGACGGCATTCACAAGAACATCTTCAACTTCACGCACGCCAGCGGATACAAGTACGGCACGAACTACCTGAACGTCGATTTCCTGCAATCCGACAGCAAGGATGCCAACGCACAGGAAGCCTATGTCGTGTATCGCCACACGCTGGATATTGGCAAGGTGCTCGACAAGAACCTCAGCGCCGGGCCGATCCGCGGCTATGGCCTGACGGCCGGCTTCGACTGGAACACCAAGAACGATCCGGGCTACGCGTCGAAGAAGCGCATGCTGGTGGTCGGGCCGACGGTGATGATGGATGTGCCGGGTTTCCTGAACATCAGCCTGCTGATGCTGTGGGAGAGCAACGAACCGGTCGGGGTCACGAGCCGCTACCACTACAAAGCGCACCCGATGCTCAACGCGGCATGGGGCATTCCCATCGGCTCGACTGGGCTGTCCTTTGAGGGGTATGCCAACTACATCGCGGCCAAGGGCAACAACGAATTCGGCGGCGGCACCGCACCGGAGCTGAATATCGACGCCATGCTGATGTACGACCTGGGCACGCCGTTGCACCTGGGCAAGAACACGTTGCGCGTCGGCATTGAATATCAATACTGGCGCAACAAGTTCGGCAACCCGGCATCGGTGCCCGGCTCGCTGGCAAAGACGCCAATGGTGCGGGCCGAATACCACTTCTGACCGCAGCCTCCGGCCACAAATGAAAACGGCGCCTGAATCGCTTCAGGCGCCGTTTTTCTTGGGGCCGCTGATATGCAGCGGCCCGCTCAGCGTATCAACCGATCAACGCGCAGCCGACACGTCTGCCACCGCCAGCGCCGTCATGTTGACGATGCGGCGCGACGTAGCCGACGGGTTCAGGATGTGCACCGGCTTGGCCGCGCCCAGCAGGATCGGGCCCACCGTCACGCCCTGCCCACCCGTGATCTTGAGCAGGTTGAACGCAATGTTGGCTGCATCCAGCGTCGGCATTACCAGCAGGTTGGCGCTGCCGGCAAAGGCGCTCTTGGGCAGGAAGTGGTGGCGGATGTCTTCCGACAGTGCCGCATCGCCCTGGATCTCGCCTTCCACTTGCAGCTCGGGCGCGTCGGCCTTCAGCAGGTCATACGCGGCGCGCATCTTGCGGGCCGAGGTGCTCTTCGACGAGCCGAACATCGAGTGCGACAGCATCGCCACCTTCGGCTCCTGGCCAAAGCGGCGCACTTCTTCCGCCGCCAGCTTGGTGATGTCGGCCAGTTCTTCCGCGCTCGGGTTCTCGTTGACGAACGTGTCGGTGATGAACAGCGTGTGCTTCTCCAGCATCAGGCCGTTCATGGCCGCGAACACCTTGGCGTTCGGCGCCAGGCCGATCACGTCACGCACGTGCTCCAGATGCGCATCGAAGCGGCCGACCGTGCCGCACAGCATCGCATCGGCGTCACCCAGGCGCACCAGCATTGCGCCGATCAGCGTGTTCGAGCGGCGCAGTTGCGACTTGGCCATGTCCGGCGTCACGCCGTTGCGGCCCATCAGCTCGTGGTATGCGCTGTGGTACTGGTGGAAGCGCGGATCATCTTCCGGGTTCACCAGTTCAAAATGCACACCCGGCTTCAGGCGCAGGCCGGCCTTCTGGATGCGCATTTCGATCACGTGCGGACGGCCGATCAGAATCGGCTTGGCCAGGCCTTCGTCCACCACCGTCTGCACGGCGCGCAGCACGCGCTCTTCTTCACCTTCTGCGTAAACGACGCGCTTCGGGTTGGCCTTGGCGGCCGAGAACACCGGGCGCATCGTCAGACCCGTGTGGTACACGAAGTCGCTCAGCTGCGCGCGATAGGCGTCCAGATCCTTGATCGGGCGCGTGGCCACGCCGGATTCTTCCGCAGCCTTGGCAACGGCCGGCGCGATCTTTTCGATCAGGCGCGAATCGAACGGCTTCGGAATGATGTATTCCGGGCCGAAGGTCAGGTCTTGACCGGCGTAGGCCTGGGCCACGGCGTCGTTGGTTTCAGCTTCGGCCAGTTCGGCAATCGCCTTTACGCAGGCCAGCTTCATCGCTTCGGTGATCTTGGTGGCGCCGCAATCGAGCGCGCCACGGAAGATGTACGGGAAGCACAGCACGTTGTTGACCTGGTTCGGATAGTCCGAACGGCCCGTCGCGATGATGCAGTCCGGGCGGGCGGCCTTGGCCACTTCGGGGCGGATTTCCGGCTCGGGGTTGGCCAGTGCCAGGATGATCGGCTTCGGCGCCATGGTCTTCACCATGTCGGCGGTCAGCACGCCGGCGGCAGAGCAGCCGAGGAAGACGTCGGCATCGCGCACGATGTCCGCCAGCGTGCGGGCCGACGTGTCTTGCGCATAGCGTGCCTTGTTCGGCTCCATCTTGGCGTCGCGGCCAACGTAGATCACGCCCTTGGAGTCGACCACGTAGACGTTCTCCCGCTTGACGCCCAGGCCCACCATCACGTCCAGGCAGGCGATGGCTGCAGCGCCCGCGCCCGACACCGCCACCTTCACGGTGCCGATGTCCTTACCCACCACCTTCAGGCCGTTGAGCAGCGCCGCCGACGAGATGATCGCCGTGCCGTGCTGGTCATCGTGGAAGACGGGGATGTTCAGGCGGTCACGCAGCTTCTGTTCGATGTAGAAGCACTCCGGCGCCTTGATGTCTTCCAGGTTGATACCGCCCAGCGTCGGCTCCAGCGAGGCAATGATGTCGACCAGCTTGTCCGGATCGCGCTCGGCCAGTTCGATATCGAACACGTCGACGCCGGCAAACTTCTTGAACAGGCAGCCCTTGCCTTCCATCACCGGCTTGCTGGCCAGCGGGCCGATGTCGCCCAGGCCTAGCACGGCGGTACCGTTGGTGATCACGCCGACGAGGTTGCCGCGCGAAGTGTATTCCGCCGCCAGCGACGGGTCCTGCTCGATGGCGGTACACGGATAGGCCACGCCCGGCGAGTACGCCAGCGACAGGTCGCGCTGGTTGATCAGCGCCTTGGTCGGGCGCACTTCAATCTTGCCGCGCGTCGGAGCACGGTGATATTCGAATGCGGCGCGGCGCAGTTCGGCCTCGGCGCCGTTGTCTTGGGTATCGGGCGAAGCGTCGTGGAGCTTGTCGTTCATTTTGATGAATCCTGATGGAGTGTTCCGCCGATGAAGCGCGCATGCGCTCAGGCAGAAGCACCCGAGTACGGAGTGGCGAAAAACAGGGGAAACCTGGGAAATACGGAAGTGAGGCCGCAAGCGTTGCGGGGCACCGTCAGAAGGGTAGCAACGGGGCGCAGGTGGCGCCGGCCACGGGTGGCGGTCGGCGCAAAGCGGAATGAATTGACAACGCTCAAGCGGAGTACGGCTGGCGGCCTACAAATTAGGTCCCGCATTCTAACGTAGACCGCCGGCCAAACCCACTCGGGCGCACTACTTAGCCGCTGGTTTCACCTTTGGATCAACGGGCAGTTCCACAAGGATCGGCCGGGCGTTCGGCGCGGGGAAATTGGCGAAGGCACTGCGGATCAGGTACGGCATCACGGCAGTGAGCGAGCCGTCTCCGCCCTGCGTCTGGGCGGTCACCTGATAGACGCGCTTGCCGGTGGCTGCCTCGTCAATCTCCGCATGAAAGGCATAGAACGGCACCTGCACGTTGGTTTCCACATATTGCGGACCCCACGGGCCCCAAGGCCCCCACGGGCCGCGCCAGGGTCCCCACGGCCCCGGCCCCCAGTACGGATCGGGGTAGACAGGCTGCCGCACCTGCACGAGGCCAGTGGCGGTTGAATAGTTCAGGCGGACGACATAGCGTGCGCTGGCACGGGGCACGCTGGTAAAGCCGTGGGCGGCCAGTTGATCGGACGTCCATGCCTCGTAGGTTTGCCGCTCCAGATCGTTTTGCTGCGATGCACTATGCTCGAATGCATAGGTGCGCGGCGGCGTATCGTCCCAGCCCGGCTGCTTGAAGGCCGTCACCTGGCTGGTCACAGTACTGGCGCACCCCGCCAGCAGGCTGGCCGCCATCAGCGCGCCGGCCATCGGCCAGATGCCCGAGGTCTTCATCCACTTCCACATAAAAAATCCCCCTACGCTCAATCAGACAGGTACTTGCAGCGCCAGAAACATTGCGCTCGGCGCTCTATTCAGAGTCATGCCGCGCGCCGAAGATTCCCGCCAGTACAATGGCCTTTTGCGACCGCAGACAACGCAGATAAGGATGTTACCGATGTTGCGCACCGATACCGCCGTCACGATTTATCGCAAGGACTACACCGCGCCCGCCTTCCGCATCGACGACGTGGCCCTGGAAATCGACCTTGTGCCCGAGCGCACCCGTGTGGTGAACCGCATGCGCCTGACGCGTACGGCTGCCGGCAAGCCGCTCGCGCTGGCGGGCGAAGGTCTGGAACTGGCCGGCGCCACGGTGGACGGCCAAGCGCTGACCGGCCTGCAAGCCGACGGCGACACGCTCACCATCGACGCCGTGCCGGCCGAGGTCGGCACCAGCTTCACGCTGGAACTCACCACGTTCTGCAACCCCGCGGCCAACTCGTCGCTGATGGGGCTGTACGTGTCGAATGGCAACTTCTTCACGCAGTGCGAGGCCGAGGGCTTCCGCAAGATCACCTACTTCCTCGACCGGCCGGACGTGATGACGGTCTACACCGTCACGCTGCGCGCCTCGAAGGCGGATTACCCCGTGCTGCTGTCCAACGGCAACCTAGTCTCCGAACGCGATCTGCCGGACGGCCGCCACGAAGCCGTGTGGCACGACCCGTTCAAGAAGCCGTCGTACCTGTTCGCGCTGGTAGCGGGCAAGCTCGAATGCATTGAAGAGCGTATCCAGTCCGCCTCGGGCAAGGAGAAGCTGCTGCAGGTGTGGGTGGAATCGCAAGACATTGGCAAGACGCGCCACGCCATGGATTCGCTCATCCACTCGATCCACTGGGACGAGCGCCGCTTCGGGCTAGAACTCGATCTGGACCGCTTCATGATCGTCGCCGTGGGCGACTTCAACATGGGTGCGATGGAGAACAAGGGCCTGAACATCTTCAACACGAAGTACGTGCTGGCGAATGCGGAAACCGCCACCGATGTGGATTTCGCCAACATCGAATCGGTGGTCGGCCACGAGTATTTCCACAACTGGACCGGCAACCGCGTCACCTGCCGCGACTGGTTCCAGCTGAGTCTGAAGGAAGGCCTGACGGTGTTCCGCGATCAGGAATTCTCGGCCGACATGGCTGCACAGGCCGGCGATGAAGCCGCCGCCGCCAGCGCCCGCGCCGTCAAGCGCATCGAAGATGTCCGCCTGCTACGCCAGGCACAGTTTCCTGAAGACGCGGGGCCGATGGCCCACCCCGTGCGCCCCGACAGCTACGAAGAGATCAACAACTTCTACACCGTCACCGTCTACGAAAAAGGCGCGGAAGTCGTGCGCATGTACCAGACCCTGCTGGGCCGCGACGGCTTCCGCAAGGGCATGGACCTGTACTTCCAGCGCCACGACGGCCAAGCCGTCACGTGTGACGACTTCCGCGCCGCCATGGCCGATGCCAACGGCCGCGACCTCACGCAATTCGGCCGCTGGTACAGCCAGGCCGGCACGCCGGTCGTTGCAGTGGAAGGCCACCACGATGCCGCCACGCATACCTACACGCTCACGCTGCGCCAGCGCTGCGAGCCGGTCGGCATCGAGGTGAACAGCGGCATCCAGAAGCAGCCGTTCCACATTCCGTTTGCGGTGGGCTTGATCGACAGCCAAGGCCGCGACCTGCCACTGCGCTTGCGTGGGGAAGCCGCATCCGCACAGCCCGTCACCACGCGCGTGCTCGACTTCACCGAGACCAAGCAGACCTTCATCTTCGAAGACGTGGCCGAAGCGCCGCTGCCCTCGCTGCTGCGCAATTTCTCCGCGCCGGTGATCGTCGAATACGGCTACACCACCGAGCAACTCACCTTCCAGCTTGCGCACGACTCCGACCCGTTCAACCGCTGGGAAGCGGGCCAGCGCTTGGCAACGGACACGCTGCTGCGCATGGTGGCAGACATCCAACATGGTCGCGCACCTGCTGTCGATCCGGCGCTGGTGGAAGCCCTGCGTGCAGTCGTGGCAGATGCCTCGCTTGATCCGGCGTTCCGCGAGCAGATGCTGATCCTGCCGGCCGAGAGCTACCTCGCCGAGCGCATGGATGTGGCCGACCCGGCCGCCATTCACACCGCGCGCCGCACGCTGCGCCGCACGCTGGCCGAAAAACTCAACGCCGAACTGCTGCGCGCCTATCACGACAATCAGACCGAAGGCGCCTACTCGCCCGATGCCGTCTCCGCCGGTAAGCGCGCGCTCAAGAACATCGCCCTGGGCTATCTGGTGGAAACCGAAGCCCCGGAAACTCTGAAGCTGGCCGAACAGCAATACGCCAGCGCCACCAACATGACCGACCGCATGGGCGCGCTGTCCGCCATGGTCACCAGCTACGCCCCGGGCCGCGAAGCCGCCCTCACCGATTTCTACACGCGCTTTGCGGATGACGCGCTCGTCATCGACAAGTGGTTTGCACTGCAAGCTATGCAGCCGGGCGCTGCCGGCAAGCCGACGCTCGCCACCGTGCGCGCGCTGATGGCGCATCCCGCCTTCACGCTGCGCAACCCCAACCGCGCGCGCTCGCTCGTCTTCAGCTTCTGCTCGGGCAACCCGGCGCAGTTCCACGCCGCCGATGGCTCCGGCTATGCGTACTGGGCCGAACAGGTGCTGGCGCTCGATGCCATCAACCCGCAGGTCTCCGCCCGCCTGGCACGTGCGCTGGACCGCTGGCGCAAGTACGTGCCCACGCTGCGCGACGCCATGCAGGACGCGCTCAAGCGCGTGGCGGCCCACCCGAGCCTCTCGCGCGATGTGCGTGAGATCGTCGGCAAGGCACTGGCGTGATGCGGTCTGTTACCCAGTGTGTCGTAAAATCGCGCCCGTCTCAGGAGAACCCATGAAGCGCATCAACCTCACCCGCTACCTGATCGAAGAGCAGCGCGAGCACAACACCATCCCGGCCGAGCTGCGCTTGCTGCTCGAAGTCGTGGCGCGCGCCTGCAAGGCGATCTCGCACAGCGTCAACAAGGGCGCCCTTGCCGGCGTGCTCGGCTCGGCCGGCACCGGCAACGTGCAAGGCGAAACCCAGCAGAAGCTGGACGTGATCGCCAACGAAGTCCTGCTCGAAGCCAACGAATACGGTGGCAACCTGGCCGCCATGGCCTCGGAAGAAATGGAATCGTTCTATGAGATTCCGCACCGCTATCCGAAGGGCGAATACCTGCTGCTGTTCGATCCGCTCGACGGCTCGTCCAACATCGACGTGAACGTGTCGATCGGCACGATCTTCTCGGTGCTGCACATGCCCAAGCCGGGCCAAGCCGTGACCGAAGCCGACTTCATGCAGCCGGGCGCCAAGCAAGTCGCCGCCGGCTACGCCGTGTACGGCCCGCAGACCACGCTGGTGCTGACCGTCGGCAACGGCGTGCACATGTTCACGCTCGACCGCGAAGTCGGCAGCTTCGTGCTGACCAGCCGCGACGTGAAGATTCCGGAAGACACCAAGGAATTCGCCATCAACATGTCGAACATGCGCCACTGGGCCCCGCCCGTGCGCCGCTACATCGACGAATGCCTGGCTGGCACCGAAGGCCCGCGCGGCAAGGATTTCAACATGCGCTGGATCGCCTCGATGGTGGCCGACGTGCATCGCATCCTCACGCGCGGCGGCATCTTCATGTATCCGTGGGACAAGCGCGAACCGGGCAAGGCCGGCAAGCTGCGTCTGATGTATGAAGCCAACCCGATGGCCTTCCTGGTGGAGCAGGCCGGCGGCGCGGCCACCAACGGCCACCAGCGCATCCTCGACATCCAGCCCGAGAAGCTGCACCAGCGTGTGTCGGTCGTGCTCGGTTCGAAGAACGAGGTGGATCGCGTGACGCAGTACCACCTCGAAGCGGAAAAAACCGCGTAATTACGCCATGTAAGAACGTTGTTGCAGCGGCGCTTGCAGAGCGACAAAAAGTTCTGTTAGAATCGCTGTTTCCGACGCCGCTGTAGCTCAGTCGGTAGAGCAGCGCATTCGTAATGCGAAGGTCACCAGTTCGATTCCGGTCAGCGGCACCAGAATTCAAAAAGCCCAGTCTTCATCGACTGGGCTTTTTGCTTTTGGTGCTCTGAACCAATCAGATCTTCGGGATCCGCAGCTTCTGCCCCGGGTAGATCTTGTTCGGGTCTGAGAGCATCGGCTTGTTGGCCTCGAAAATCACCGGATACTTGTTGGCATCTCCGTAGGCCTTCTTGGCGATGGCCGACAACGTGTCGCCGCGCTCCACGGTGCGCCAGTCCGATTCTTCCGACTCGGTATTCACCGACATCTGGTCATCCACTGATTTGATCCCCTCGACATTGCCGCAGCACAGGATGATCTTCTCCCGCGTGGCCTGATCCGGCGCCACGCCGAACACCTTGGCGGCATCGCCCTCCACCTGCACGGACAACGCCGTGGCGCTCAAGCCTTGCTGAGCGATGTAGTCCTGAATCGCCTGGCCCTTGGCATCGTCAGCGGCCTTGGCGGCGTCGGCATCGGCGGATGCACCGGCCGGGGCGGCGGCGTTGCCGTGGAAGAGCTTCTCGCCAGCCTCTTTGATGAAGTCAAAAAAACCCATAACGACCTCCATAAGTACACAACGGGGAACGGGAAATCAGCAGGCACAAGACAGCCGGGGTGCGCCCTCCGCCGCAGTGTAGCCGCTCACGTGCGGCGCCTCCATGACATGCGCCAGCAAATGCAAACTTTGCGCTCGCCGGCATGCTGCAGCGCAGCAAGATCACTGGCACAATGGCCTCATGCTGAAACACTTGCGATACGCCGGTGAGGCAAGCACCATCGTTCTCATCCGGGCTATTTGCTGCCGCCAATGAACCGCATCTGGATGAAATCCATTTCCCGGCTGGTCGACGCGCTCACCACGCCAGGCTTTGGCCGCCAGACGTGGCCGCCCAAGCCCGTCCGCCCCGCCAAGTCCCACGCCCGCAGAGACGCTGCGCGCCACATCCGCTCCACGCCCACCGAAGGCACGTTCGTGCGCGAGCAATTCATCTACGAACCGGAATCGCCGGCCATCGTCGCACGCCGGCCGGAGTACTGGCTCTATACGCCACCACTGCGTGGCAGCAAGCCACCAGCATTGATGGTGATGCTCCACGGCTGCAAGCAATCCGCTGAGGTGCTGGCCCATGGCACGCGCATGAATGCGCTGGCCGACCGCGAGGGCTTTCTGGTGCTGTATCCGGAGCAGCCGCGCCGCGCCCATCCGCAATGCTGCTGGCATTGGTACGACCCGGAACACGCCGGCGCACACGAGGCCGACAGCATTGCACGGCTGATCGAGCAAACGCTAGCGCAGACAGGGGCTGACGCGTCGCGCGTCTATCTGGCTGGGCTGTCAGCCGGCGCCGGCTTGGCGGGCTTGATGGCGCTGCGGCATCCGAACCTGTTTGCCGCACTGGCATTGCACTCGGGGCCGGCATTGGGCGTCGCGCGTACGGCCGCTTCTGCGCTGAACCTGATGCGCCGTGGCGCACGCGTGGACCCTCTTGAAGCGCTATCCACCTTGGTGAACGTGCCCACCTACCCCGGCATGCCGACAATGATCCTGCACGGCCTGCGCGACGAAGCCGTCAACCCTGCCAATCAGGCGCAGTTGGCGGCGCAGTTCCGTGCACTGAATCATCTGAGCGATGTGCCCGGTGTGTCGCGCGAAACCTCACGCGGCGAAGGTTTCGTGCTGCGCAATGACATGCGTGACGGCGACTGCGTCGTCAGCCTATGCCAACTCACCGCCACCGGCCACGCCTGGAGTGGTGGAGACCCACGCTATGCCTTCCACGCAGCCGGCCCAGACGCGACCTGGCTGTGGTGGCAATTCGCCCGGCGCCACGCGCGCGACACCGCGCTGGCCGCGTAGGCCACCCTAAAGGTCGATGGAGCGCTGCAGGGTCTCGCGCCCGAGCAACTCATCGATCAACCCGTAGCCGCGTGAGAGACCCGCATCCTCCGCAGCCTCGCGCGTAGGCAACGGACGTTCATCGTGCGAATGCGCAACCAGTGTCTCGACGGCGGTCGGATCCGCGCCTGACTCACAGATGCGCACAACGAAGTCCCACTGCGTTGGCACCGATGCGCCCTTACCCGCCCTGCGTTCTGCGCGCGGGATCGCCAGCACATAAACGTCGAAATCCTTGTACAGCTCGGTGCGCCAGTTTGATTCCACGGTCATGTCGCCTCCGATGGGCACGTCGACATGGCAGACACGCCCGCAAAAAACAGGCCGACGCATGGTCGGCCTGTCGTTACAGCATCAGCATTCACCCTTCTTGGCGTGGCCCGGAGGGCAGTGGTAGCGTCCGCGATCGTCATCGCGATCGCGGCCACGCCAGTGGCGGTCGTCGCCACGATCCCAGCCGCCCTCGCGCATTTCCCAGCCACGCGGACCTTGTTCCCAACGCGGTTCGCGCCAGTGGTAGCCCGGACGGCCGTGCTCGCGATAACCGTGGCGCCAGACATAACGACCATCACGCCATTGCCAGAAACCCGGCACCCACACGTACCCCGGCTCCAGAACCGGAACCGGCTCATATTGCGGTGGCGGCGGTGCGTACGCTGGCCCGATCTGCACGCCAATCGAAACCTGTGCCTGCGCAGGCAAGGCAATCGCCCCCGCCACACCGGCAGTAGCCAGACACGTCGCGAGAATCCATGCGTTCTTTTTCATGTGGGTCCTCCTTCTACCTTCCAAGGCAACTTCGCATGATTGGATCGTAGCATCGGGCACACCGCTTGCCTCTAGGGTGTTACGCGGCGTTACCTCGGTTACGGGAGGCCGACAATGTGTTCACGTTTGCGTGATGTTATGTGGGCGAGCTTCCCCCAGCCACGCGCAGAATGCTTGCACAACCTCATCGCCAAGATTCCGTACCGGGCAATACCAGTAGTAGCTGCGCGCAACCAGCGCCAGGTCCGGAAACGGCGCCACCAGACGCCCCTCTTCCAAGTCATCCGTGATGAGCGCTGACGGCCCCATCGCCACGCCAAGCCCGTCGATAGCCGCCTGGATCGACAGGTAGAAATGCTCGAAGGTGAGCGCATGCGCGGGACGCAAATCGGGCACGCCGGCCAGCACAAGCCAGCTCGGCCAGACCGACGGCAAGGTGTCGGAATGCAGCAGGGTGTGATGACGCAAATCCGCTGGCGTCGATAGCGGCAAGCGGTCCAGCAGCGCTGGGCTGCATACCGGAAAGCGACTTTCATCGAGAAAGCGCCCCGACTGAAAGTCCGCATGGATTTCCGGCCCGCCGCGAATGATCACGTCGAAGTTGTCGGGCAGACGTTCGATCTCTTCGATCGACGTCGTTAGCCGCACCTCCACGCGCGGAAAGCGCATCTGAAACGTCGACAGCCTCGGAATCAGCCAGCGCATCGTAAACGTCGGAATGCTGTTGACGCGCAGAATGCGCACCGCATCCCGATCACGCAGCGATTGGCTGGCCACGCCAATGCGATCAAGCGCCACGCCGATCTCCGACAGATAGCGCTGCCCAGCATCCGTCAGCTCCACCCGCCGGTTCAACCGACGGAACAGCGGTACGCCCAACCAAGCCTCCAGCACCTGGATCTGCCGGCTGATGGCGCCGTGCGTCACGCTCAGCTCTTCGCCCGCACGCGTAAAGCTGAGATGGCGGGCCGCTGATTCAAAGGCACGCACCGCGTTCAACGGGGGCAACTTGCGCATTTCGCGTGAGTTTTTTGCACAGATCGAGTCAGTATATATCGATTGTTGATCAAAAAAGGTCGCGCTACGCTGGCGCTTTCCACTCACATCACTGCCGCTTCGGGTGAGGAAAATCGACCCGAATGTTGCCCGCCGCCCATCGTGACTCCCGCCGTCATCGCTCTGGTGCTCTGCGCCGCCCTCCTGCACGCCTCCTGGAATGCACTGCTGAAAAGCGGCTCGGATCGCCTGCGCGCCATTACGTTGATGACGCTGGCCTCGGGCGTAGCCGCGATACCGATGGCGATTGCGTTGCCGTTTCCCGCACCGGCCGCGTGGCCGTACGTGGCGCTGTCCGCCGTACTGCACGTCGGCTACAACGTGTTTCTCGCACGGGCGTATCGGTTTGGCGAATTCGGGCAGGTGTATCCGATTGCGCGCGGATCATCGCCATTGTTGGTGACGATCGGTGCAGCAGTGTTTGCGGGGGAAATGCCCGGCGCCGTTGCACTCGCGGGTGTCGTGCTGGTGAGCGGTGGCATTCTCAGCTTGGCGCGCGGCCGCAGGGCTGATCCCGGATCCACGCTGGCGGCGCTGACCACCGGCGTGTTCATCGCGTGCTACACGGTGTGCGATGGCATTGGCGCGCGGGCGGCCGGCAACGCCAACGCGTATTCCGCATGGCTGTTCATGCTCGATGGGCTGCCGATGGTGCTGCTCTATCGCGCGTGGAAGGGCCCGCTGAACATCGACATGCGCGATGCGAATACGCTCAAGACCTTCGGCGGCGGCGTGGTCTCGCTCATCGCCTACGGCATTGTCATCTGGGCCGTGACGCTCGCGCCGATGGGGCCGGTGTCGGCCCTGCGCGAAACATCAGTGGTGTTTGCGGCGCTGCTGGGCCGGCTATTCCTGAAGGAATCGCTCACCGCGCGACGCTTGTCCGCGTGTTCGGTGATTGCCTTCGGCGCCTACTGCCTCGGGCACCCCGCGTGAGCCTCGCACTCAGGCATTGCGCGGCGGATATTTGACTTCCAGGATGTCGATCTGCTCGACGCCCGTCGGCGTGCGCAGCGGCACCGTGTCGCCCTCGCGCGCCTTGATGAGCGCACGCGCAATCGGCGAGATCCAACTCACGTGCCCGATATCCAGATCGACTTCATCCATGCCGACGATGGTGATGGTGGTCTCATCGCCATCTTGATTGGCATAGGTGACCGTCGCACCGAAGAAGATCTGATCGTTATCGCCCTGCAGGCTGGCGTCGACCACTTCCGCTTTTTCGATGCGACGCGTGAGAAAGCGGATACGACGATCGATCTCGCGCAAGCGCTTCTTGCCGTAAAGGTAGTCGCCGTTCTCGGAGCGATCCCCGTTGGATGCTGCCCACGACACGATGCTCACCACCTCGGGGCGCTCGGTGTCGATCAAGTGCATCAGCTCGGTACGCAGGCGCTCATAGCCTGCGGGCGTGATGTAGTTCTTGGAGCCTGGCGGCAAGGGCGCAGCGCCCTCGGGCAGGTCGTCTTCGTCATCGCCGGCATCTTCCCGGACGAAAGCTTTATTCATGAGGCAACCAACGGACAGACACGGTGGATCAAGGCTCCATTATAGAAAGGCGGCCCGATCGACGTCCGCGGCGGAGAAAAGTGAAGAAGGGGGTTCACAAGATCGGAAAACTCTGTATAATCTCATTTCTCGGTTGCGGCTGTAGCTCAGTTGGATAGAGTACTTGGCTACGAACCAAGGGGTCGTGGGTTCGAATCCTGCCAGCCGCGCCAACCTGATCAGTACGAAAAGGGCTTCCAGAAATGGAAGCCCTTTTTGTTTGTCCGCACACCCGTCACTTCTCAGCAGCAAGCCGCGCACGGGGCACAAGCACGAAACATCGATAAGAAATGTGCGATTCCCCTCTACCGTTCTCGCAGATCACATGTATAATCGCGCGCTTCGGTTGCGGCTGTAGCTCAGTTGGATAGAGTACTTGGCTACGAACCAAGGGGTCGTGGGTTCGAATCCTGCCAGCCGCGCCAACCTGATTAGTACGAAAAGGGCTTCCAGAAACGGAAGCCCTTTTCTTTTACCCCCCTCCGGGCTCGGTCCACAAACAAAAAAGGCGAAGCCCGATGGCCTCGCCTTTTTAGTGCCTGCTGCGCACTCACTCTCCGCCGCGATCCCGCGCGATGCGAATCACATCGGGGTTGCGACGCAGCGCGCGCATCACGTCAGCCAAGTGCGCGCGGTCATGCACTTGGATCAGGAAGGTCATGTACGTCGCCTCCTGAGCACCCTCCTGCTCCATCGACACGTGGGCCACGTTGGCGTCGGCCGAAGTCAGGTCCGCCGCCACACGGGCCAGGATGCCCTTGGTATTGCGTACCAGCACCTTGATCGACACGTCGAACGCGCGCGTCGTGTGCTCGGCCCACATCACATCGATCCAGTGCTCCGGATCCTTGCCGTGCAAGCGCTTGGCGACACGGCATTCCTGCACGTGAATCTGCAGCCCCTCGCCCTTGCCGATATAGCCAACAATCGGGTCACCCGGAATCGGCCGGCAACACGGCGAGAACACCATCGCCATGCCCTCGTCGCCGCTCACGGTGACTGCGGGGGCCTCTTCACCCGTGAAGGTATGCACCGCCGCCATGAGCGCTTCATCACCATCGTGCGCGCCCTCTTGCAGGATGATCTCGATACGGCGCGCAACCACGGCGGCCACACGACGGCCAAGCGCAAGGTCCGCAAACACATCTTCGCGAGCCTTGTTGCCCGTCCACTGCACGATGCGCTCCCACACCTGCGCCGACACCGCCTTCATGTCGATACCGAGCTGGCGCAGCGCCTGATCCAGCAAGCGCTCGCCAAGCTGGATGGCCTCGTCGAGCTTGGCTGTCTTGAGGAAATGGCGAATGGCCGCGCGTGCCTTGCCGGTACGCACAAACGTGAGCCACGCCGGGTTCGGCTTGGAATACGGCGCCGTCACCACTTCGACGATGTCGCCGTTCTTCAGCTCCGTGCGCAATGGCAGCAGCTCGTTGTTGATCTTGACCGCCACGCACTGGTTGCCCAGATCGCTGTGCACGGCGTAGGCGAAGTCCAACGCTGTGGCGCCGCGCGGCAGCGCGCGGATCTCACCCTTGGGCGTGAACACGTAGACGGCATCCGGGAACAGGTCGATCTTGACGTGTTCCAGAAACTCCTGCGAATCGCCCGTCTGGCTCTGGATATCGAGCAGCGACTGCAGCCACTGATGCGCCTGCTGCTGCGCGCGATCGGGCTCATCCTGATGCTGCTTGTACATCCAGTGCGCCGCCACACCGGCTTCCGCAATCTGGTTCATCTCGCGCGTGCGAATCTGGAACTCCACCGGCGTGCCGAACGGCCCCACCAGCGTCGTGTGCAGCGATTGATAACCGTTGATCTTCGGGATGGCGATGTAGTCCTTGAACTTGCCGGGCATCGGCTTGTACAGGCTGTGCAGCGCGCCCACCGTCATGTAGCACTGCATCTGCGTGTCGACCACCACGCGAAAGCCATACACGTCCAGCACCTGCGAGAACGACAGCTGCTTGTCGTGCATCTTGCGGTAGATGCTGTAGAGCGTTTTCTCACGGCCCGTCATTTCGGCCGGAATACCGGCGTCCGACAGGGCACGCTGCGCCGTCTCCAGAATGCGGCTGACCACTTCGCGCCGATTGCCGCGCGCGGCCTTCACCGCCTTCTCGAGCGTTGCATACCGGAACGGCGAGCCGATGCGGAAGCTCAGCTCCTGCAGCTCGCGATACGTGGTGTTCAAACCGAGCCGGTGCGCGATCGGGGCGTAAATCTCCATCGTCTCGCCCGCGATGCGGCGACGCTTTTCGGGCGGTACGTGGTCGAGCGTGCGCATGTTGTGCGTGCGGTCGGCCAGCTTGACGAGAATCACGCGCACATCGCGCGCCATCGCCAGCAGCATCTTGCGGAAGCTCTCCGCCTGTGCCTGCTCGCGGCTCTGGAATTCGAGCTTGTCCAACTTGGTCAGGCCATCGACCAGTTCCGCGACCTTGGGACCGAACTTCTCGGCCAGCTCGCTCTTGGTCACGCCCTGGTCTTCGATCACGTCATGCAGCAGCGCCGCCATGATCGATTGCACATCGAGCTTCCAGCCCGCGCAGATTTCTGCCACGGCCACCGGGTGCGTGATGTACGGCTCGCCGCTCTGGCGGTACTGACCGAGGTGCGCCTCATCGGAAAAATGAAACGCCTCTTTCACCAGCTTCAGGTCGGCCGGCTTCAGGTACGACAGCTTTTCGGTCAGCCCCGAAATGGAAACGACTTGCTGGCGTGGCGGCGTAGCCGGCTGCGAAGTCGGCCCAAACAGATGCCGGTAGGTCTGCTCCAGCACCGCATCGATGAAAAGCCTATCGGCTGCGTCCGGTTTGGCTGCCGGGGCGGCAACTTCCGGGGCTGCGCTCTTGGGCGATTTAGGCGGCAGCGCAGCCCGCTCCCCGACCAGATCGGCACCACGCGGGTCAGGCAAATTCGGCGCACCAGTACGCGGCGACGCAGGGCCGGAAGCGGATGTCGGCATGGAAACGATGGAAGCGGTGGAGGAAACAGGCTGCGGCGTGGAGGCACCGCCCTCGCCCAGTGCAGGATCAGACGACCCCGCAGGCGACTCCACCGGCGGCACGTTGTGATCGTGTGCGGCGGAGTGCTGTGTCCTGGGCGAAGAAGAAGCGGGCGAGGTAGGCATGCCGGGGTCTCGTGCAATCGCGAGCGATGGCCGCGATCAGTCGCCAGGGCAGCGTACCACGCCAGTCAATGCACTCTGCTCAGGACGGAACCTTCTTGAGCATTTCGATGCCGACTTGGCCGGATGCGATCTCGCGCAATGCGGTCACGGTCGGCTTGTCCTTGGCATCGACCTTGGGCGTGTGGCCCTGCACCAACTGACGCGCGCGGTACGTTGCGGCCAGCGCCAATTCGAAGCGATTCGGAATCTGTTTCAAGCAATCTTCGACGGTAATACGCGCCATGAAAACTCCACCTGGTGGCAAATCTTGTTGATCTCAGTATTTTAGCAGCAGCGCAGCACTCGGCCCTCAGAGCACATCGGCGCGAGCGCTACCACACTTTTGCAATCGCGCTGAAAAACGCGATTGCACTACACCCGTTCAGTGAATCCCCAACTCGACGAAAAGCTCGCCGTGGCGCGCTTTCTGGGCACCAAAGCGCAGTCGCGTGGCTTGCACGACCGTGCGCAATTCAGCCAGCGCGGTGTTGAAGTCTTCGTTGATGATTACGTAGTCGGCCTCGGGCGCGTGCGCCATCTCGGAGCCCGCCGCCAGCAGGCGACGCACGATCACGTTGGGCTCATCCTGACCGCGCTTTTTCAGGCGCTCTTCGAGGGCCGGAAGCGACGGCGGCAGGATGAAAATTTCGACTGCATTGGCAAAGCGCTGGTGCACCTGCTGCGCACCCTGCCAGTCGATTTCCAGCAACACGTCGGTGCCGGCGCGCATCTGTTCTTCGATCCACACGCGCGAGGTGGCGTAGTAGTTGCCGTGCACTTCGGCCCACTCGAGAAACTCGCCGCGGTCACGGCAGGCCTTGAACTCCTCGACGGTCATGAAGTTGTATTCGCGGCCGTGTTGTTCGCCGGGGCGCGGCTTGCGCGTGGTGGCCGACACCGACAGCCGGATCGTCGAATCCTGCGCGAGCAGTGCATTCACCAGCGTCGATTTGCCAGCACCGGACGGTGCCACGACCATGAACAGGCTGCCAGGAAAATGATTCTCGATAGGCGTATCGACCGCAGAGTGCGCTTGAGAGGTTGGCATGTTGTGGTTCTAGGGAGTTATTCGAGATTCTGGACTTGCTCGCGCATCTGCTCGATCAGCAGCTTGAGCTCCATCGATGCGTCAGCCAGTTCCTTGGCGGCGGCCTTGGAGCCCAGCGTGTTCGCCTCGCGGTTGAGTTCTTGCATCATGAAGTCGAGGCGCTTGCCGATCTGGCCGCCCTTCTCCAGGATGTGGCGCGTCTCGCGCAGGTGCGCTTGCAGTCGCGAGAGTTCTTCGGCGATGTCGATGCGGATGCCGTACACCGTGGCTTCCTGGCGAATGCGTTCGGACAGTTCGTCGCGCGTCAACGCAGGCGTGCCATCGGGGGCTGCCAGGCCAAAGGCTTCGCGCAGACGCTCGGTCAGCTTGTCTTGGTGCTGCTGGATCAGCGCCGGCACCATCGGCGTGAGCTGGTCGACGATGGCTAGCATGGCGTCCACGCGGTCGAGCAGCATCGCCTTGAGCGCATCGCCTTCGCGGCGGCGGGATTCCAGAAGTTGCTTGAGCGCCTCTTTGGCGGCATCGACCACGGCGTCGCGCAGGGCATCTTGCGTCAGCTGGGGCTCCGCCAATACGCCGGGCCAGCGCAGGATTTCACCCATGCGCAGGGAGCCCGATGCCGGCAGATAGCGCGTGACTTCCTGTTCCAGCTTGGCCAACTGTTGCAGCATGCCGACATTGAGCGCAGCCACATCGCTGGCGGCTTCCTGACGTTGCAGGTTGATCCGGCACTCCAGCTTGCCGCGCGACAGTGCGCCCATCAGCATTTCGCGCAGGGCCGGCTCGAAGGCGCGGCATTCTTCCGGCGCGCGGAACAGCAAATCGAGGAAACGCGAATTGACGGTGCGGAACTCGACCGACACGGTGGCGACGTTCCCGCTGGGTGCGCCGTGGGCGTCGGTAAAGGCTGCCTGGCGTGTGGCAACGCCGTAGCCGGTCATGCTGTGGATCATGGACGTGGTGTGTTTTGGTCGAATCAGGGAATCCGGCGTCGGTTTTAACGCCCGGAATTGGCGGGGAATCCCCCACCTTTTTTCGGTTTACAACGTGTGGACTGGTCAGGGAGAATCCGACTGCTATTTCGCCACACAAACCCATGACAGAGTCAAAAGGCTCAGGACAGCCACGCAGCGCCCCATTACCGGTTGGCACCCTGCTGTCCAATTATCGTATTGTAAAGAAGTTGGCCAGCGGGGGGTTCAGCTTCGTCTATCTCGCCACCGACGAACATGGGACGCCGGTGGCCGTGAAGGAATATCTGCCGTCTTCGCTGGCCCGTCGCGCGCCCGGCGAGTTGATTCCGGTCGTGCCTGAAGAAAGCGCGAGCGCATTCCGCCTCGGGCTCAAGTACTTCTTTGAAGAAGGCCGGTCGCTGGCCAAGATTTCCCACCCTGCCATCGTGCGCGTGCTCAATTTCTTCCGGGAAAACGGCACCGTTTATATGGTGATGACGTATGAGCAGGGCAAAACGCTGCAGGAGCACATCCTCAACGCGCGCCAGCAAGGCAAGCTCAAGATGTTGCGCGAGCGCTTTATCCGCCAGGTCTTCCACGACCTGATGAGCGGCCTGCGCGAAGTCCATATCCACAAGCTGCTGCACCTCGACATCAAGCCGGGCAACATCTACCTGCGCGAAGACCATTCGCCGATCCTGCTCGACTTTGGCGCTGCGCGGCAGACGCTCACCGCCGAGGCCTCGCGCTTCCAGCCGATGTACACGCCGGGCTTTGCCGCGCCGGAGTTGTATCGCAAGCACAACGAACTGGGGCCGTGGACGGACATCTACAGCATCGGCGCCACCATTTATGCCTGCATGGCCGGCACCCCGCCGCAGGAAGCCACCCAGCGCGAAAAGGAAGACAAGCTGGAAGAAGGCCTGGAGCGCCTGCGCAAGGCCTACACGGCCAGCCTGATCGACATGGTCGGCTGGTGCCTGAAGATGAAGCCGGAGGAGCGCCCGCAAAGCGTGTTCCGCCTGCAAAAGGTGCTACGCGAAGAAAGCAACGCATTGACCGAGCTGCAAGCCCTGACCGCAGTCACGCAAGGCGGCCCCATCCCCGAAGAAAAAGAGGCGCTGACGACGCGTTTCATGAGCCTGTTGCGCCGTCGGGACAACTGACATCGGGGCCGGGGAGTATGATTCCCAAGCGGTAGGCACGCGGTAACGGGACCAGCGGCCACACCGTTTTCCATTCCCGAATTCTCTTTCGCTGCAATGCGCTTCTCGGTTTATCAAGAAAGCAAAAAAGGCGCGCGACGCGTCAACCAGGACCGCATGGGGTACTGCTTCACGCGCGATGCCATGCTGATGGTGCTGTGCGACGGCCTGGGGGGGCACTCGCTGGGTGAAGTGGCGGCCCAGCAGGCGCTGCAGACCATGGCGCGCCAGTTCCAGCGCCACGCGCGTCCGTCGATCCGCAATCCGCGTGATTTCCTGCACGAGAGCATCATGCTCGCGCACCGCGACATCCACCGCTATGCCGAAACCAACGGCCTGCCGGATGCGCCGCGCACCACCATCGTCTGCGCGCTGGCCCAACGCGGCTCGCTGCATTGGGCCCACGCGGGCGATTCGCGCATGTACCTGATGCGCAAGGGCGAACTGGTGACGCGCACGCGCGATCACTCCAAGATCGAAAACCTGCTGCAACAGAACCGCGTGCTGCCGATGCAGGTGGCGAACCACGCTGAGCGCAACAAGATCTACAACTGCCTGGGCTCGCCCAACCTGCCGCTGATCGACATCGGCGGGCCGGTCGACCTGGAGCCAGGCGACGTTGCCATGCTCTGTTCCGACGGCCTCTGGGGCAGCGTGCAGGAAGACGAACTGATCGATACCTGCACGAGCTTTTCGGTCACGCAGGCGATTCCGGAACTGATTGCCCGTGCGCTGCGCAATGCCGGCGACACCGCCGACAACACCACCGCCATCGCCATGATGTGGGAGCTGGACGCCGTCACCACCACGCAGGATTCGGTGCAGACCGACACCCTGCCGCTCAACGCGTTCACCACGTCCATCCTCGATGCACCGCAAAGCGAATCGGGGCTGATGTCGGAAGAGGAAATCGAGCGCTCCATCGCCGAAATCCGCGCTGCCATCGACAAGACCAGCAATCTGACGCGCTAAGTCCTTCCGCAGTCACGCAATCTCTCACCGGCCCGCCCTGCCCGCATCACGTCGGCAGCGCGGGCCGGTATCATGTCGGGTTATCCGTTTTCTCAAGCGAGCCCCACATGCGTCCTAGCGGCCGTCAGCCCGATCAACTCCGTCCTGTCACCCTCACCCGCCACTTCACGCGCCACGCCGAAGGCTCGGTGCTGGTGTGCTTTGGCGACACACAAGTGCTGTGCACGGCCAGCGTGCTGGCCAAGGTGCCGCCGCACAAGAAAGGGAGCGGCGAAGGCTGGGTGACCGCCGAGTACGGCATGCTGCCGCGCTCCACGCACACGCGCTCCGATCGCGAGGCCGCACGCGGCAAGCAGACCGGCCGCACGCAGGAAATCCAGCGCCTGATCGGCCGCGCGATGCGCTCGGTGTTCGATCTGGCCGCGCTGGGCGAGTACACCATCCACCTCGATTGCGATGTGCTCCAGGCCGACGGCGGCACGCGCACCGCCAGCATTACGGGCGCATTCGTCGCAGCCCACGACGCCATCACCGTCATGCGCGAAAAGGGGCTGCTGGCCGTGGATGCCAAGCCGATCCGCGACTTTGTTGCTGCCGTGTCAGTCGGCGTGGTCGATGGCGTGCCCGTCCTCGACCTGGACTACCCCGAAGACTCCGCCTGCGACACCGACATGAACGTCGTCATGACGGGCATGGGCGGCTTTGTGGAAGTGCAAGGCACCGCCGAGGGCACGCCCTTCACGCGTGCTGAAATGGACGCGCTGCTCGGCCTCGCCGACCAGGGCATCCGTGAGCTGATCGGCCTGCAAAAGCAAGCGCTGGGGCTGTAATGCGCAAGATCGTCCTGGCCTCCAACAACGCCGGCAAGCTGACAGAGTTCAATGCGTTGCTGGCCCCGCTCGGGTTCGATGTGACGCCGCAAGGGGCGCTGGGCATTTCCGAGGCGGAGGAGCCCTACGCGACCTTCGTCGAAAACGCGCTCACCAAAGCGCGCCATGCCAGCCGCGCTTCCGGATTGCCCGCGTTGGCGGATGACTCGGGGATCTGCGTGCATGCGCTGGATGGCGCCCCGGGCGTCTATTCCGCGCGCTACGCGCAGTTGGCTGGCGGAGAAAAATCCGACGCCGCCAACAACGCCCGCCTCGTGCGCGAATTGGCCGGCAAGGCCGATCGTGGCGCGCACTATGTTTGCGTGCTGGTCTACGTACGCCACGCCGATGATCCCCAGCCCATCATCGCCGAGGGCAACTGGTTCGGTCAGGTGATCGACACGCCGCGCGGCGACGGTGGCTTCGGTTACGACCCGTATTTCCTGGTCCCCGACCTCGGCAAGACCGCCGCGGAACTGACCAAGGCCGAGAAAAACAGCGTGAGCCATCGCGCACAAGCGCTCGCGCAACTGGTTGAGCGGCTGCGCCTGTTTGAAAACGCCTAAAGCTTCGATGATCCCGATTCACCCCGCCGGCGCAAGCCGGGCACCCGCCGCAACTGCCGCTGAGACAGGCGACAAGGTCACCTCCGTCTTCCTGCAGCCGGGCAAGATCAGCCTGCCGGCCTCGCCGCCGTTGTCGCTGTACGTGCATGTGCCGTGGTGCGTGCGCAAGTGCCCGTATTGCGATTTCAACTCGCACGCCGAGCCGCAACAGGGCATCCCCGAAGAGCGCTTTCTCGCGGCGATTCGGCAAGACCTCGAGGCCGCGCTGCCGATGGTGTGGGGCCGGCACGTGCACACGATCTTCATCGGTGGCGGCACGCCCAGCCTCCTGTCTGCACAGGGGCTGGACCGGCTGCTGTCGGACATCCGCATGCTGCTGCCCGTCGATGCCGATGCCGAGATCACCATGGAAGCGAACCCCGGCACGTTCGAGGCCGAGCGCTTCCGCAGCTACCGCGCCAGTGGCGTGAACCGCCTGTCGATCGGCATCCAGAGCTTCAACGATGCGCACCTGCAAGCGCTGGGCCGCATCCACAGCGCAGCCGAAGCCCGTGCCGCCATCGACATCGCCCGCACGCACTTCGACAACATCAACCTCGACCTGATGTTCGCCCTGCCCGGCCAGACGCTCGCCGAGTGCGAGGCCGATGTGGAAGCCGCGCTATCGTTCGATACGAATCATGTATCGCTGTACCACCTGACGCTGGAGCCGAACACGTACTTCGCCAAGTACCCGCCCGCGCTGCCGGACGACGACACGGCGTTTGCGATGCAGGACTGGATTCATGCACGCCTGGCCGCAGCCGGCTACGAACATTACGAGGTGTCGGCGTACGCCAAGGCGGGCAAGCGCTGCAAGCACAACCTGAACTACTGGCAATTCGGCGATTACCTTGGCATCGGGCCCGGCGCGCACGGCAAGCTGAGCTTTCCGCACCGGGTCATCCGCGAGATGCGGCACAAGCATCCAGACACCTATCTACGCCAAGCCGAAAGCGCGGGCGGTGCAGCGGTCATACAGGAACAGCGCGAAGTCGATGCGGCTGACCTGCCGTTCGAATTCATGCTGAACGCGCTGCGACTGACGGACGGTTTCCCCGTCACGCTGTTCCAGGAACGCACCGGCCTGCCCTTGCGCACGATCGAGCGCGAACTCGATGCCGCCGAACAGCGCGGCCTGCTCACGCGCGACCACGTCGCGATCCGGCCGACCGAGCTGGGCCAGCGGTTCCTGAACGATTTGCAGGAATTGTTCTTGGCCGACGACGAAAACTGACCATTACCCGGTGCCAAGTTGCACCGGGTGCCGTTACAATAGCGGTCTTGCTCGCAACGAGCAGCCCTGCAGCACAAGGAAGCGTGGCCGAGTGGTTTAAGGCAGCAGTCTTGAAAACTGCCGATGGGGTGACCCATCCGTGAGTTCGAATCTCACCGCTTCCGCCATTACTCGCTCCAAAGCGTTCCAGATTCCTCCAGAACACTCCCGCCAACCCCCGTAGCTACGCCATTTTGGGGGTATTTCTCCTCTTGCCGGTTCCAGGTCACTCCGACACAATCCACCCATCGAACAGGGGTAGGAACAGGGGTAGGAAATGGCAACTCGGCAACTGCATCGGCTGACGGCACTCAAGATCGGCAAGCTTGATGAGCCCGGACAGTACCCGGATGGCGGCAACCTGCATTTCCAGATTTCGAAGACGGGCTCGCGCTCGTGGATTTTCAAGTTCACGCTACGCGGTCGCTCGCGCGAGATGGGACTGGGCCCCCTTTCCTCTGTTTCGTTGGCGTCCGCTCGCGCCGAGGCCGCCAAGTGCCGAGATCTCCTGCGAGACGGTATTGACCCTATCGAGGCCCGTAATTCGGAGCGCAAGCACCGCTCGCTCGAAACGTCAGGCCCGCGCCTTTTCAAGGCAGCAGCGGCCGACTACATCGCCCAGCATCGCGCCGGCTGGAAGAATCCGAAGCACGCCATGCAGTGGGAAAACACCATTGCCACATACGCGGAGCCAATCCTTGGCGACCAAGACGTGCGCGACATCGACACCGCCATGATCGTGCGCGTGCTACAGCCGATTTGGATGGCAAAGCGAGAGACCGCCTTCCGGTTGCGCGGCAGGCTCGAATGCATCCTCGACGCAGAAAAGGCCCTCGGCAATCGTGAAGGCGAGAACCCTGTGCGCTGGCGCGGCCACCTCGACAAACTGCTCCCGAAACAGAATCGCCGCAAGAAGATCAAGCACCACCCGGCCCTCCCATGGCAGGAAATTCCGGAATTCATGAGCGCGCTGCGCGCCGTGGCGGATCCGACAGCCCGCATGCTGGAGCACCTGATCCTGACAGCGGTTCGCACGCAGGAGGTTCTGTATGCACGCCCGGAAGAGTTTGCTATGGACTATCGGGTCTGGACAGTGCCCGGCGAGCGCATGAAGATGGAACTACCGCTTCGAGTGCCCATGGCCGACCGACTGACTGAACTCGTCACAGAGGCTATGAAAGGCGCCCGCGACGGCTGGCTATACCCAGGCCGGAAGAAAGGAAAGCCGTATTCGAACATGGCCATGCTCAAGGTGTTGGAACGCATGGGATATGGCCACGTCACCGTGCACGGCTTCCGATCAACCTTCCGAGATTGGGTCGCCGAGTGCACGGAATACGCCGACTCGCTTGCCGAAAAGGCTCTGGCCCACGCGATCCAGAACGAGAGCGAGGCGGCTTACCGCCGCGGCGACATGTTGGAGCGCCGCCGCAAAATGATGAGCGACTGGGCACGCTTCTGCGCCGGCGAAACGGCCAAGATCATCGCGATCGATCAGCCGCACTCGGCTCAGCGATAGGCTTGAATCAACGCTTCGCCGTCGTCAACGCGTCATATGCCCGCTCGCAGGCGAGTCCGGCGGACCTGAGATTGTCGGCGTATTCGCCAAGCTGTCCCGCAGCGCCGTCAGTCCGGCCGAGCACGTCGACGAGCACATCAAGGGGGTCTCCACCAGGCTGGCCCGTGCTTGCGCTGGCAGCGGCGGAATTGCTGGTGGCGCGACTGGCTGCAACGAGCTGGGAAACTCGCTCGCGCAGCCGGTCAGCAGCATTCCCAGCAGCGCGAGCATCAGCACGCGCGACAGCAACTTGTTGTGTGGCTTCATCTGCAATCTCCGAAATTTCCTTCGTACGGCGCTGCTCTTCGATGCGCGCCTCGTCCGTGGCCTTGATCTGCACGCGGGCCGCATCGAGCGCAGCCTTTGTGCGCTCGGCCGCAAATGCCCGGGCATCAATGCCGCGCTGCTGGATCCGCCCGGCCCCGTAGGACAGCGCCAACGCCAGCACCACGGCCAACCACACGCGGGGATCGAGAAACGTCATGTCGCGCTCCTTTTCTTGAGCCAGCAGCGCAATTCGAGTCGCCAGAATCCCCACAGCACGCAAATGGCAACCGCCACATTCAGCGCGACCTGGGGGAAGCTATGACACGCCACGGGAATGACCATGTTGCCTAGTGCAGCTGCATTGACCAGCGCCAGCACCACCGCGCCGCCCGTCCGTGTCGGCACCTTGTGCGTGAGAACCGCCCAGAGCGCCCCCACAAAAATGGTGGCGTTGGCCACCACGTTGATGGATGCGAGCATGCTCACTCCTTCGCGCCAATCACGCGCCGACGCAGGTCATTGAGAAATTCCGGGATCTGCTGCATGGCGTTGTTGACGATGGCCAGACCGAAGACGGCGGCCGACGCCACTGCAAGCATGTGGGTGTAGGAGCCCGGCACCAGGGCGAAGCGCTCGACGGCCGCGCCCCCGGCTAGGCAGCCGATGCCGA
The DNA here is from genome assembly GCA_039592975.1 of Ralstonia sp. GTDB lineage: Bacteria > Pseudomonadota > Gammaproteobacteria > Burkholderiales > Burkholderiaceae > Ralstonia. The sequence continues at coordinate 441,547 of JBCNQE010000002.1, forward strand.
GGCTACTGAGAAACGACAGCACGCGCTGCCACCAGGTACCGGGAAGAAACCGCAGCGCGATCGCCGCACCCAACCCCGCCGCGCCACCCACCTTTGCTGCCACCACCAGTTCCTGTTCCGTCATTTATGCCGCCCCCTCTTGCCCACCGCACAGCAGATAATGCGCGCGCAGCTCTTCAAACTTCTGTTCGTGTTGGCCGTAGCCCGCCCCGGGTAGGCTCGCCCAGATATTTCGGCACTTCGCGATCGCGTCTGCCAGGCGGCCGGCCTTGATGTCTGCCAACGCTCCCCGTTCGCGGATCTGCTGGATGGCTATAGCGTCCTGCGCCGCTGGGCCGAAATCCCGCAGACCGAGCTGGCGCTTGTAGACGTCGTAGTACCTGGCCAGCAGTTGGTAACGGCCGGCGGCTGTCGACTTGATGCCCAGCCGCGGCAGGTCGACCAGGGTTCTAGGATGGTCGGCGTACCCCGTGAACAGGCCACCCCCGACCAGCACGTCATAGCCGTGATCGCGCGTCGGCTGCCGGCCGTTGTCTGTGCCCTCGCTGAAGCCCAGCATATCGAGATAGGCGGCCGCGTTTTGCCCGCCCAGACTCGCGGGATCTGTAAATGGCATGTGTTCTCCGAAAAAAGAAAAACCCGCCGGATGGCGGGTGTTAGAGATGAAAGGATCGCGGTAAAAACTGCTTGGAATGGCCGTTTTCATAAAGCGCACTCACGATCTAAACTAAGAGTGCCCAGACCGCTCCAGCGGCCAAGGCCGCAGCGCGGAACAACTACAAAACGATGGGGGTCCCCTTGCAAGCAATTCGCATTGCCGCTCTATTTGCGCTCGCCGCAACGGCTGGGTGCGCTGCACCCTCCAACAACGAAGAACCGGTTGCCTGGCGCATGGAGCGCGAGGAGCACGCAGCGCGCGTCCGCGTTTTCCAATGCCGTGACGAAGTGGCCCGCGGCAGTCGGCCCGACTGCAAGCCGGAGATTGCCGAGCTAGCCAAGGTGGAAGCGGCGCGCCGCTACACGACCTACTCCGATGTGAGCAACATCGGCGCCATGCACATCGAGTAGTCAGATGTTGGCCACGTCGATCAGCACGGCCTGTCGGGACCGCTGATCGACGAAGAGCGTCCCGCCTCCATCTCCGCCAACCGCGTTCACGTTGACCTGCGTCCAACGCATTCGGACGCCGTTGGGCAATGCCCGCAATCCGTCGCCACACGTGATGGCGAGTTCCGATGCCGCGTAATGCGTTCCCATCCGCTCCATCGAAAGGACGACAGCGTAGGTGCCAACCTGGGACATCGTGTAGTCGTTGTAATCGGTGAGCGTTAAGGGCTGGCCGCCCGCCAGCGTGAAAACAGCGACGGGATTGAAGTACTTGTAGTTCGAGTCGAATGTGCAAACACCATCGCCACGAAAAACCTGCAGCCCGATACCGTGCGCCACCGGCGGTACCTGATCGAAAATGTAATAGGTGAGCGCCGTACCATCCCAATCCGTTGTGGTGTTCACGCAAAGGCGAAACGTCCAAGTGCTGCCACTCTGCCGGACATCTCCCAAGGCCACGGCATAGTTGGCGCGCACAGCGATGATTGGTGCCACCCCGGTCACGCTGACCTCGGCCATCTTGAATGCGGGAACGTACCCATCCGGGGTTGCAGTGGCGGGCGTTAGTTGCCCCTTTGCGATCAAGCCCAAATTGACATAGTTCTCGTCGATCTGGAGCACGCCGCCGTTGTTGAAGGCCTGGAATCCTGCTGGCATCAATACACCCCAACATATACGGTTACCGATTGCGTATCGCCCGGGAAAGGGATCGACCAAGATACCGTCGTCCCGGAAATCGAGATTTGCGGCAGATTTGAAGCCCCCACCGCCGACGACCAGCCGGTTTGCACGATATAGAACGCCGCACCTCGAGCCAGACCCGGAACGCTGACCGAGCCGGCCGTGGTGCCGGTGTTGAAGACCCCGACTATCGCACCCAGCCGATCGGTCAATCGCACCACAGGCCCGCCGGACGCGTCGTACACTTCCAGTCCGACCGGCATCACCAAATCCCCATGCGAACACGCAGCACGTTGTTCGAGTCGTACACAGCGATCACCGAGTCAGTGATGGTCAGGTAGCCAGCCCCCACCGGTCCGTACATCGTGAGCGAGCCGTTCTTGTCGAGCTTCCACCGAGGGTTCCCACCCGCCCCCAATGCCGTCGACTGGATGGTGCTGCCGATCTTGGCGTTGGTGATCGTGCCGTCCTGAATGAACGCCGAGTCCATGAACACCTGACCGCCCTGAATCACCAGCGGGGTGAGCACGCTGTTGCCGTTCGGGTGGATGACGCCGAAGCGATCCGCCGCAATCAGCACCTGGCTCTCGACAATCCCGTTGTTGTTCTCGACGCCCACGCCGATGCCAGCCAAGTACGTCCGACCGTTGGCAGCAATCTGCGTTTTGATGGAGTACATCGCGGCCAACTTCCCGTTCTGGTCAGCCACCGCCTGCTGGGCCACCTGCACGGCCGCCGAGTTCTGCGCGACCGTAGCCTGCATGGTGTCGACGCGCTGAGCTACCGCGCGCCCGGCGTCCTCGAGCACCGACTGCGTCGACACGATGCCTGCGAAGACATGGTCGTCGCCCGCATAGTCGGTGTCGCTGCCAGCCATCGGCGGCTCGATACTGTCGATCGCCGAAAGGAGGTCTGCCCCGAGCTGCGTCTTGCCGATCTGGCCGTTCAGGTAATCAAGGATGTCCGACGCCTGCGAGCTGCTCGCGCCAGGGACGCCCGCGCCGCTGGGATACCACGCCCCGATGTTCCCTGACTTGTCGACTAGGCGCGCCCAAAAAAAGAACTGCGCGCCGGCCGCCAAGCCCATCATCGTGTGCGTGTTCGCCGGGAATGCAAAATCCCCCAGCTTGATCGCATCGTCACGGTTCGGTGTCTTGCTGTACCAAATCTCGGTGCGCTCAACGTCGAGCGGGCCGGTCGGGAATGCCCAGTCAAGTCGGATACCAAACACAATGGCCGTCGTCAGCAGCGTCCCGACCACGGGCGGCGGGCTCGTCTTGCCCTGCAGCGGCGTTTCCGGCGAATACGCCGGCGCGGACGCCACATCCAGCGCATTGATCGCGCGCACGCGAGCAACGTAAGTTCCTGCGTAGATGTTGCGCACCTCGACACTCTGCGAACCCGTGCGCCCGGCGCTGACCCACTCGCCGTTGTCGCGCCGCCAGTCCACGGTGTACGCGATGGCGTTGGCAGCCGGCTTCCATGCGATCACCGCCGTGGTCACGGCAATGCCCTGGTCGATCGCGCTGTAGGTGCTCAGCGTCACGTCCGTAGGCGGCGGCTGCACGGACGGCGGAATCACGGAAATCGGGCGCGCCTCGATGCGCGTACCGTGGTCGACGGCCGAGTACTTCGACGGGTTGTGCTGCAGCGCTGCGATCTCAAACGCGAGGCCGTCGTCCTCCGAAACCGACACGACACGGAACAGCTGCGTCTTGAGGTCCGCACTCTCGATGGACCAAACTGCCTCGGCCTGCACGGCAAGCGACCAATCTGCCGTGACGGTAACGGCATTCCCTGCGATGTCGCCGATGGTGCGGCGCTGGGCCGTGCCATCGGTCATGTTGACCACCAACGTGTCGCCGATGGCCGCCACCGGCGCGCGGTCGAGCGTCACCGTGCGCCCCGCCGCTGACCGCACACGCCCACCGTTCGAGCGCCCCGCTCGGGCCGGGTCAGCGATCTCGATGATCGAGCCCGGCATGACCACCGCCGCGTCCAACCCGACCTTGAACGTGACCGTCTCGGTCTCAAGGCGACTAGTGAGCAGAATCCACTGACCGACGCGCTGCGCCTGCGCCTGGGAGGTGCAGCCAAAGGCGGTCACCTCCGTTTGCTGAATCCCGTAGCGGGCAATGCCGTCTGGATCCTGCACGGGCTCGACCTTGGAAACGTATCGGTCGGCCGGGTTGTTCCACGAGACTAGCGCCACCGTCTTGCGCGCACGCTTGGCGCTGCCGGCGTAGGTGAATTTCCCGTCGATGACGTTGCCCGCATGGAACAGGTAGGACGCGGTGCTGGGCATGTCCGCCACAGCGACCACGTTGCCAGCTGCCCAGAACGCCATGCCCCGGAAGACGCTCGCCAGATCCTGCAGAACGGCATACGCATCGCTGCGCTGTTGCAGGTAGCAATTGCAGGTGAAGCGCGGTTCCTGACCACCGCGACCGTCCGGCACCAGCTCGTCGCAGTACTGGCCGATCTGGTACAGCGACCACTTGTCGACCATGGCCGCATTGACCCGATCACCCAGGCCGTAGCGCGTGTGCAGCACCAGGTCGTAAAACACCCAGGCGGGGTTGTTGCTGTAGGCGACCTTGAATGTGCCGTCCCAGAGGCCGAAATACGTGCGAGTGACCGGATCGTAGTTGCTCGGCACCCGGACCACGCGGCCGCGCATGTGATACGCGCGCGTCGGAATATTGCTGAACTGGCGGGCATCGATCCGGATGCCGACCAGTGCAGAGTTCGGATAACGCAGCTTGGCGTCGATCACCTCGGCAAACGATTCGACGCGCGTCGTGTCGGCAACCGTGCTGCTGTTCGCGTTGGGCGTGGTGCGGCTCACGCGCACGGTCCATCCGCTGACAGCCGGCGGCAACTCAACGCGGTGCGTGCGCACGTACTTGTTCGTCGTCTTGCCGTCGAAGGCAGCGGTCATCACGCGCTGAAACGCGCCGCCGTCCGTGGACAGATCGATTGCGTATTCGACACGGTAGCCGTTGATGTTGCCGTTGCTCGTGTCTGCCTTGGACAGCGCCAGCACCGACAGCTGCACGCGCACAGCAGACAGCTGGGTGTTCGCTACCGCACGCGTCCAGGGCACCGCTGACGTCAGCTCGACGCCCACCGTCGTCTCGTTTTCAACGGAGGGGAAGCCGGGGATGTGGTCCTGATCCTGCGTGCCGGAGCGATAGTCGATCGCGACGTTCTGGAAGTTCAGCGAGCCGTCGGCGTTGGCCAACGGCGTGCTATCCAAATAGATGCTCTGCAGCCCGTTCACGAGCCCCGCGACCTCTCCCTCCGACAGCAAATCGAGGATGCGCGCGTAAGCGATCGAATGCAGGCTGTCGGGCGACTCCACCGGCGCGCTGCCGCCGCCGCCATCCTTGCCGCCGCCGTAGCCAATGATGTTTTTCAATTCGGACCGCCCAAAGAAAAGCCCCGCGACTGCGGGGCCATGGAATACGTAGGGAATTGGGAAAGGGCCTAAACCTGATCTTCCGCGTAGATGCCGCCGGAGATCACCGCCGAACCGATCAGCATTTCGCCGTACAGCAGAGGGACCGGGTTGCCCTGGGCACTGGTGTTGACGGGGCCGTTGAAGTTGTATGAGGCGCCGTTCTGAGGCGAGTCCTTGGACGACAGCCCGCGCGGTTGCGGCGATAGCATCTGCACGACACCGCCGAGCATCATGGCGAAACCCATCTGCATGAGCGGCGTGCCGGCGCCACCACCATAGAAGCTGATGACCGCGCCGACCACCACCAGCACGGCCCCCAGGATCGTCTGCAGGATGCCGCCGCGCTTGCTACCGACCAGTACCGGAGCAATGCGAATCTCACCGCCGCCGGGCGGCAATTCGAGCTCTTCCTTGGTGAGGTTGCGCTTGCCGACGAACACCGCGTAGGTGACCCCCTTGTCGCGGCTTTGGAGCAACTCTCGCTTGAAGCCGCCCAGCAGCACGCACAGCGCCTGGATGGCCTCGGCTGGGCTGGCGACGGCCAACTCGAAACGGCGCCCAAACCGGGCGCCCAGCTTGCCGTACAGGCGGACAGTTCTCAGTTTTTCCGATGTCGAGCACATAAAACAAAACCCGCCGAAGCGGGTTTCCTGTTGTTTGTTGGGGGGCGGTTAGCGCTGCGTTGTTGCCTCGAGCGCCACCCCGTCGCCTGGCCGGTTGACCAGCCGATAGTATCGATGTTGGCCCGCTGCAAGCGATGCGGACAGCTCGCGAAGCTCGCCCCCGTGCATGGCGCAGAAGCCACGCCCTTTCGGAAATCCAGCGCCGAGGATGTACTCGCCCGGCGGCAGCAAGAATCGCGCGGTCTCGCCAGCCTCGAAAGAGCCTGCGAGTTTGCCATCCACATAGAACCCCAGGAGACAGCCCCGGCCGGCAAAGCCGTCGTCCCGCGTCACCGTGACCTGGCCACCCGCCTGTTCAGCCGCCGTCTGATAAGCGAACAGCCGATCTTGAGGCACCGCCGCAGCTTCTCCCGGCGAAACGGAAGACGTTGCACATGCGGCGACGAACGGCACGACACAGACAGCAGCAAGCAATCGAAGCATTCCAGGGCTCCAGGATTAGTGAACCCGCGATCATAACGCCGAGTGGTGCCGCAGCACGCACCGCGTGATCTCTTGCCAATAGCCCCCGTACACGTCGCGCGAAGACAGCCGGCCGTGCAGGTGATGGAGCATGTGGCCATCGCCAAGGTACACGGCCGCGTGATTCGGCACCGGCGCCCGCAGCTGCATGAGGATGACGTCGCCCTGCTGCTCGGGCATGTCCTGGGACACGACGCGGAACCCTGCCTCGGCGTAATGCTGCATGTACAGATCGCCGCCCTCGGCCCACCAGTTGTCGTGCCGCTCGAAGTCCGGCAGGTGGATGCCTCGCTCACGCGAATACCAGTCGGCCACCAGCGAATAGCAGTCGAGAATGCCGTGCGCAAACTGGCGGCCGACGAGCGGCGCCTGATAGCCGCAGGGCTCGATGCTACGCACGTCGTCGGCAGGCCAGGCGATGATGTGCCACGGCACGCCGGACGCCTCGCACGCGACGCGGTCGGCCTGGCTGGGCTCGGCGCTCGCGTTCGGGTGGCTGTGCACCACGGCCATCACCTCGCCCATGTCTTCCGCCGCGGCGTAGTCTTCGGCTGGCATCTCGAAATGCTCTGTGCCAACGGCCACGTTGCGACACGCCACATAGCGCTCGCGCCCCTTGACCACCACGACGAGCCCGCACGCTTCCCGCGGGAAATCGCGCGCGGCGTGTCGGCGCGCGTCATCTAGGGTCTGTTGCTGCATATCAGGTCCGTACCAGGTCAGCCGCCGGATACGCTCCAAACGGCAGCGGGTTATTGGCGCCGAATCGGCACTTGCAGGACGACAGCCGGCCACCGCACTTGTCGAGCGAAGGGTCCGTAACCGGGTTGTCATCGCGGTCAAACATGGCAGCGCCGGTGTAGCCACAATTGGGACCGCGATACCCGCCGATCATCAACCACATGCACACGTTGGCGACGATTTGGCGACGCGGGAGCTGCACGCCGTTAAAGTCCAGCGCGCTGGACAGCTCGAACTCGACGGTCTCTTTCGTCTCGGCCGTTTTCTGCTCGACGTACCACTCCTCAATGGGCAACTCCTCGGCAGGATCCGCCTCAGGGTTGCCCTCAGGAAAATTCCGCGCATCGAGGAAGCGGCCTAGCGTGCGCCGACGGCGCAGCTTCGCCCCCACCAGATCATTGGCGTACAGGCAGACGGCCGAGATGGAGCCGTCCACATTACCAACGGTGAGGCGTGGCGACGGCTGCTGCCCCTGCCCCGTGCGCGCGAAACCCTTGCCCTCAATCGGCCACGGGCTGTATTCGTTGCCCTGCCACCAGATCGAACCGACCTGCGTGTAGCCGTGGAAGCGCAGCAGGTCGGCGCCGATCTGCGTGGCATCGAGCTCGAACAACTCCAGCAGCGCGCCGGGCTCCAAGCGCTGAATGTCAGCGGTGATTTTCATGTCGACGGTGCGCTGGGCCAGACGATCGGGTCAGCGCTCAAATCGAGCCGGTTAAGGCCGACGACATAACGCTTCCATGCCGTCAATGCGGCCACCTCCGTGTCTGTCGCCTCCCCCAAATCAGCCGCAAACTGAAGCGGGTCCATCGCGTCGCGAGCCGCATCCATGCGACCAGCTCGCTCGCTAAGCGCAGCCGACCGACGCAGATTCGCCGCCATGTTCGCGTCCAGCTTCCACGAGCCATCGATCCACGTATGGGCTGGTGAGGGGCGAGGCTGCGTGGTCACGCCTTGTGGCAGATCCCCCAAGCCGGAGTAAGTCCCATCCGGCGCGTATGGCGCTCCGTCTGCCGTGCTGAATAGGGGTACCTCGCGATAGTCGGCTTTCACGACCCAAGCGCCGCTCTGCCAATATCGGGGCGACAGCCCGCTCGAATCGAGAAACAGGGCCACTGTGCCCTGCTCAGCCTGTGGAGCAGGAGTCGAGGTCGAATACGCTGGCATGAGGGGATTTTCGGGATCAAGCGGATTTTCATCTGCCTCTCCTACGCCAACCAACTCGCCAGTTTCCGGGTGATAGTGATAGATCTGCATAGTCATCAATATTTAATACAGGCAAGCAGCGCAACGTTGCGGGGTCGCGTCTCGCTACCCGAACCCACGAACCCCGTCACCCCTGAAGAATTGGACGCTGAGATAGGCCCATTCCCCACACCGGCACCTTGCGCCACCGAACGGTAGTACGCGCTGACCCCACTGGCGCCATAGGCCGCTGTCGTTGCAGCTGCGTTCGAATAGATCGAGTAGAGGCCGCCACCATCCATGGCATGCGGCAAGGTGTGATAGTGATCGCGAAGTTGAGTGTCCTGAAAGCTGCCGAAGGCTCGCCCCGAATCAACCCCCCGAGCATCGTCCCACCCGCGCCAGAACTCACCTCGCAGATCCGGCAAAGCAAACGTGGTAGATCCATCGCCTGCACCAAACGTCGTGCCGATGGCCGCAAACAAGGCCGCATAGGTCGTTCGCGACACAAGCGCGCCATTTGCCTTCAGCCAGCCCGCCGGCGCGGCGTTTCGCGCGAACATGGCGACGGAGCCAGTGAAGCTCGATGTGGTCGCCTGAAGTGCGTCGGTGACTGTCTTGTCGGCCTTGCCACCCAACGCGGCTGTATTGGACTGAACGCTTGACGACAAGCCATCGACGGCCGCCGCGATGGCCGTCATGTTGTCGTTGGTCTTGCTGTTTGCGGTGCGCTGGGTGTCGCCGTCCTTACCGGCCGGCGCGGTACCCAGATTGATTTGCTGAAGGGTAAGGCTCATGGTCGGAATACCTGCTGGAAGGTCGTGGTCAGCGTGTAGATGTCGCCGCCGTTAGGTTGCACCTGACAAGCCGCGGCCTTGAACAGCCCCTGCACCCCAAGCGGCGGCGTCCAATAGAACGAACTGCTACCGGCGTGCGCGTCAAGAAACGCCTTGATCTGACGTACAACAGCGCCGCTGTCACGAAACGTGAGCGGCCAGCTGTCGGTCGCGTTGTTGATGCCATCCTTTACCTCCTGCGCGTACCCTTCGCCGAACTGGGCTTTTCGCGTTCGGTATGTCGTGGTGCCCTGTGGGTCGACCAGGGGCACCCATGTAAACGTGTCGGTTGCCATCACGCTCGTCCGTTTTTCCAGTTCCACAACTGGCCGCCAGGCCGCATTGCGTTTTGAATGCCGTCCTGTACGAGCCCTGCGATGTATTTGCCAAGCTGCGCGCCCTGGCCCTGCACGTCGCGCGTCTCGGTTTGCGTGCCGGCGTCACTCACCGTCACATTCACCGTGACATTGACGCTGCCATCGCCCCCTCCTGCCGGGGCGAGGTTCCGCATCTGCTCGGGCGTAAACACCCCCTCACCTCGCTTCAGGACCGCCGCCACCTCATCACCGACGATGCCACCGGTGTGATACTTCGGCGCCCCAGAAAACGTGGCCGTCGGCAGCGTGCGCCAAGCGGTCGGCTCAAGGCCCGCGATACCGCCCGAATGGTGAGTCGCGAAGACGCCAGTGCCGTAGCTCGGCGACTGCATGCTTCCGCCGTACAGAAGATCCCCACTCACCGGCATCGTCCCGCTTCCCGCCGCCGCCGTGCCAGCGCCATCGAAGGCACCCGCGCCGCCGGACATGCCCGCGCCAAACATGCTGCCGACCATGCTCACGCCCATCTGGATCAACCCGGATACGGCGGCGCGGGCCTGAATGCGCGCAAGGTCCGCGATCACGCTGGCGGCGAATTGCTTGAACTGGAACTTGCCGGTCGTCGCGAATTGGGTAATCGCGTCTTCCATGCCCTTGGCCAGGTTGCCCACGAGCGACGCGGTCTGCGCCGCCATGTTCTGTGCGTGGTCGATATAGTCGGCAATGCCAGCCCGGAAGCCGTTCGTCCAGTCCGCCTGCTTGGCCTTGAGCTGCGCGTAATACTCCTGATAATCCCGCAGCGACTGTTGCAGCCCCTGCTGAATCGCCGCCTGCTCCGCGAGGAACTTGTCGCTACCGATCAGCTCCTTCGGCGTCGCCTTGGTCAGCTCGGCCTGCAGCCTTTCGTATTCGCGATAGATCGACTTGACCGCCTGCGCGTTCTTTTCGGCCTCTGCGCCCATCCCGAAGGCGCCAAGCTGGCGCCCGTACTGCTCGCGCTGGCTTTGCTGGTAGGTGGCGATCTGCGCGTTGATCTGGGCGGATCGCTCGTCCAGCTTGATCATGTCCTGCTTGAGCTGCAGCCGGCGCTCGTCCGCGACATTCTGTGCCAGCTGGGCCTTGATCTCGTCTTGGCGAGCCAGCAGGCTTTTCTGGTCGGCCGTCAGGATCTTCTTTTCCTTCAGGTCGGCGATCTTCTGCAGGAATTCCGCTTGCTGCTTTTCGGCCTCGGTGAACTTCTTGCCAGTGGCTTCGATGTCGGCCCGGATGGCGGCATCCTTGTCGCGCAACTGCTGCAGGTAGCGGGTCGCCTCGTCATCGCGGAAGGTCTTCTCGTGCTTCGGTCCGTTGTTGCCCTTGGCAAAGTTCAGCTGCTTGGTGCCGATGGCGCCAAGGTCGTGCGGCGCCGGCGCCGTGTCAGACCACAGCTTTTGCATGAACTGCACATAGCCGTCGCCCTGGCGCTTGAGGTTCTCATAGCCCTTTTCCGCCGCGATCCCCGCAAGCCGAAACTCGCCTTGGGTGGCGAGCCCCACGACAGTCCACGTCGTCGCGATGGATTCCGCCAGCTGCTGGAACCCCACAACGAGCGTCGCCACGGCCGAGGCAGCGCCCTTCACAATGAAGCCGATGCCCTTGTAGAAATCCTCCAGCAGCGGCTTCATGGCCACGTTGCCGCTCATCGCCTCGGTGAGGTTGATGATGGCAGGGAGCAGTTGCGCTTTGGCCGACAGCGTGAGCGCATCCATCTTGGCGTGCGAGAGCTCCATATGCTCGCGGAGCGCCGCCATCTGCTTGATGGTGTCGCCGCCGATGATGGCGCCGGTCTCGCGCGCCGCAGCGTTCAGAGAGTCGAGGCCCTTTGCGCCGCGATCGAGCAGCGGGATCAAGTCCGCGCCGGACGCGCCGAACAACTCATTGGCCACGGCGGCCTTCGACGCGCCATCGGCAGATTCATGGAACGCATCAGCGATGCGCGGCAGCAACTGCTCTGGGGTGCTGGTCTTCAGCTCCTCCATCGAAATGCCGAGGGCTTTGAACGCGGCAGCGGCATCCTTGTTGTCGTGCAGCGCCTTGTTTTGTGCGTCCCCCAGGTCCGCCAGGGCCTTCGTCGCTTCCTTCGACTCAACGCCAACAGTCTTGGTCGCAAACGTCCACTGCTGAATGGAGCTGGTCGACAACCCCGTTTTTTGGTGGAGCTGCTCGACCTGGTCGCCGTAGGCGGAAAGTTCCTCACCGGCCTTGACGACCGTATGCGTGGCGATGGCCAGCACTCCCACGGCCGCGCCGATCGACAAGGCCGTCTTGTTCATCAGCGCGCTCAGCGCATCGGTACGTTCGCCGAGCACGAGCAAGCTACCACCGAAGTTCTTCCACGACCCCTGGCTCGCCTCATGTGCCAGCACCAGCAACTCGCGGCGTGCACCTGCCGTGGCGAAGTTCAACCCGTGCGCTTCCTTGGAGCCATTGCGCATGGCGTCTTCGGCCGCCTTGATCTTGTCGATAAACGGCTGAGCGGCATCGGCGACGCCGAGTTCAGCGGCCCGCAGCTCCATCAGCTCGGCCCGGGTCTTTCCGGCCTGCGCCGCTTGCTTCTGCAGCGAGGTCAGCCATCCTTCTGCCGAACGCGCCTGCTTGTTAAACGCTGCGAGCGCCTCGTCGCCGTGCTCCTTGATAGCCTTGCGCGAGGCGTCGACTGCCGTTGCCGAGTCGGCCATGCGCTTGCGCAGGGTATCCTGGCTCGCCATGAAATCGACCGCGCTCTTGCGCGCACGGTCCATCTCGGAAACGTAACCCTCAGCGTCGCCAGTGACGCGAATAACAGTTTCATTAGACACGCGTCAATTCCTCCGCCTTTGCCTCGATCACCTCGCTGAACTTCTGCGCCGCAGCCGCCTTCTTCGCTTCATAGGCCGGGCGCAGGAACGGCTTAGCCGCCGCCTTCGACGTGCCGAACTCTACAAAGCGACCGTAGAACGCCTCCTTGCTCCACGTGACCACGTAGGAAGCCCGCAGCCCCTCCACCGATTTGTCCTGATCGAATGCGATTAGGATGCTGTTGCGCAGAAAGCCCGGCGGATGCCTACCCCACTTGCCCTCATAGATACCGAGGTTGACCGGCGCACGCATCCGCACTTCATCGAAAAACACGCGGGCACCGGCCACCGCCGCCTGGCGCAATACCGATTCGCTGGCCACCTTTGCCAGCGCGTCGATCGTTGCGACCATGGCCTGCGGATTCAAGATTTCGAGCTTTGCAGCCATCAGGGCGCCTTTCCCGGGAACATCACCGAGATAATCAGGTTCGATTGGGCATCTGGGTCATCGAGCAGAATTCCACTCGCCTGGCCGGGGTCGGGAACCGCTGCGCGGTGTTCCTCGTTCCACGCCATGAATTCAAGCGGCCCGAACGGCTCGCGCCTGACCTTTTCATTGCGGTGAATGTTGGCCAACATCGAAGCGATTGTCCCGGCCCGCAGATCGTCGTAGTGGCTACCCCACGGCTCCAGGCCGTAGAACGCCATCCACTCGACGAACTCGGCACTGGAGACTTCCTGCTGAGCCTGTCTTACTGATTTTCCGAGGAGGGCGGCGAGCCGGAACCAGAATCGCCGCTCGGGGCGGCTTCGGAGTTTTTTGCGGCGTCGTCCTTCGCAGACTTGAGCAACCCGTTGATGCGCGCCGCCGCCCCTGCAAGGCGGTCAAGGATTTCCGCCTTCATGGCGCGCAGCTGCGGAATGTCCGAATCATCGAAGAGCGGCGCACCCGTCTCGTCAACGGCGGCGGCCACGATGAGGTCAGCCTGGCGCAGGCTCAGCGGGCGCTGACCGTCAGCCTGTTCCTTGCTGTAGTAGACATCGCGCGCCAGGCCGGAGATTTCCGAGATGAGCACGTCACCGCCCAGCTCAGGGACGGGCACCGCCTCAGTCTTCAATTGCGCAGCGGCCATGGCCGCGAGAATGTTTGCTTTGGTGAGAATCGACATGTGTCTGGTCTGCTGTAGTTGAGGTTGCCGGATCTGCGGTGCGAATTACGCCCAGACCACGTCACCGGAAATTCGAATGGAGACACCCGAGGTCTTCAGGATCTGGTCGACACCGCCATCGAGCGGTGCGTTCTTGACGTAGCCGCTGAACGTGGCCGTCTTGCCGTTGGGAAGCACCAGCTTGAAAGGCTTGAGCGCGGACGCCTCTTTCGCGGCAAACATTGCGCTTTGGCCCGGATCGGCGAAATCGCGGTCCAGGTCGACCGTGAAATGGCCGTTGTCTTGCAGGCCCAACATGAATTCCTTCGCGGTGCTCGACAGGTTCGTCTTGTCGATTTCCGACGCCTGTCCATCAAAGCCCTTGAAGGAAAGCAGGTTCTTGATCTCCGTCCAGGCGGTCGGCGTTGCGGTTGCGAACGGCGCCGCGCCAGGAACGCTGATCACCTTGCCCGTCGTGTCGATGTCGATCACGTAGGTGTTCGGCGTGACGAACTGGGCAATCACGGTCTGCCCGTTCAGCAGCGCAGCATCTGCGCCGGTCAGCCCTGCGATCGCAAAGATGTCGCCATTTGCGAGACCGTGCGCGGCGGACGTGATGATCGTGGGATAGCCCACCGTGACGGCGGTGATGTTTTTGGCACCTGCAGGATTGCCGCCGATGGACAGCTTTGAGCCCTGTGCCGAAACAGCAGTGGAAGGCATGTTATGACCTCTCAAATGAAAAAGCCCGCGTCGCGCGGGCTGTGGAAAAATCGGTTGTGCGGGCCAAGACCGGCGCCGTCAAGGCGAATACCAGATGCTGAAATCCAGGCGCTGGCCATACCGGCGCGTGTCGGCCTCGTGATCGTCAACGGGCGCGCCTATGCTCGTCGCCAGGATCGGGACGCCAGACAACGTTGCGTCAACTTGCTGCATCACGTCGATCGCGGCCTGTTGTGTGTCCGCCCATACCGCGATCTGCATCCTGGCGTTCTTCTGCCCCGCGACGGCATTTCCCAAGTAATTCGCAGACTGGCCGCCCGCAGATTGGTAGACGATGAATGGTCGGCCGACGCCCTCCGGCGCCACGCTTGGGTAACACCGCCCACCAACAAGCCCCTTCAACGCTGCGGAAACGATGGCATGTGCACTGTTGGCCATGGTTTTTTGGCTACCCGTTGTTCGCGCCGGTGTTGCATGGAAGGTCGACATACTCACGACCAGCCATATCGGGCAGCACCGCCAGGATGTTGTAAATGACACCGGAATGAATGATGCGCATCTGCGCAGTCAGGTCAGTGCGCCAGCGAACCCGGATGCTCGCCTCGGCGCGGCTAACCTCACCGCTGGCCAGGACATATTCCTTCCCGCTGACAACGAGGATGCTCGCCCAAGTCGGGTCGCCGATATCCTCCCAGGCCTCGACTTGCTGGCCCAGATCATCTTGAGCTTCCGTTCGGCGCTGGATCCTGATTCGCCGATTCAGATCACCGGCGCGGATCATAGGTAGACCACCAGATACGGATCCAACAGGCTATCGACGTAAGGCAGCATTTCGACCTTTCCCCGGTTGAGCACTGCCACCTCCTCCCGGTTGCTGTAGAGCGTGGCCACGCGCAGTTTGATCCAAGACTTGATGCCATCCGGCACGTCGACCGCGTCACCATAGCCGGTCGTAAAACCGATGCGCACACTGTTCATGACGTTTTGCGTCACAGGCCAATAGGTATTGATCACGGGCGTGATCACACCGGGCTCGCTCATCGGGTCGACCAGGTACTGGGTCGGGTCCAAGGTCTGTTGGACCCCACCCACATCCAGATACTTGATGTAGTCGACGCTCTGTAGCCGCGGCTTTGGCAGCTCGATCTTGCCGCCACGAAAGCGCACCACATACCCCATTTCGGCGGCGATGATGTTCGGGATGAACGCATCCACCGGAGCGATGGCGGAGAGTGAACCGAAGAAGTTCTGGCGCGGGAAGCCATCCAGCGCGAGCTCCCATTTTTGCGTGACGAACGCGCGCCGGCAGATGTTTTCAGCCGCGACGCGCGCCGCAACGATCAGGCTGGTGATCAGCGCATCGTCATCCGGAAAATCCACGCGCAGGTGCTGCTTGGCCTCTGCCAGCGACACCGGCTCCTCGGCCGGCTGGGCGATGCACCGAATTCCCATGGCCGCCCCTTATTCCGGCTGCTTCGGTTCGTCGGCCTTGGCGCCCGGCTCCTGCGCCTTCTTCAGCGCGGCAACCACTTCAGCGTGATCGATAACCTCGACACCGAGTTGCTCACGGCAGTACGACACCGCATCAGCGTCCGAGTCGACATCGCCGGAGGCCTCCAGCGACTTTGCACGCTTGTCCTCGAGAGTGACAAGCGAATTGGGCGGGTATTTCTGATCATCCAGCGTGAGGCTGGACAGCACACGTACGGTCTTGGGCATGGCGTTTCCTTGATGGAAGAAATGGGTACGCAGGCCTGCGCGATGCAGGCCCACACGCTCGTTGCGCCGCCAACGGCGGCGTAGCAGCGATTACGTGGCCGAGTTTTGGTAACCCTTAACCGAGCCGCCCACGTCGACATAGTTGCCACCGGAGCGCATCCAGGCCAGGAAGCCGACCTGGCCCTTGGTCGTGTACACCGAGTCGGTGAAGCGGAACATCGTGATCGCCATCACATCGCGGATCTTGTAGTAGCTGAAGTCGCCGAACAGGATCGACGTGGCATTGGCAGCCATTACCGGCATATGCTGGTTGACGGCAACCGGCGAGCCGGCGAGCGTGCCACCCATGCCTTGCGTGATGCCCTGGTCGAAGTCCGGCACCCACAGCGGACGGCCATTACCATCCTTGAGCTTGCGGATCGTCTTCACCGACGTGTCGTGCATCATGAAGCGGGTGTTGCCGCCCTCGCGGTAGGCCGGATCAACCGAGTGCTGCAGCTCAACCAGATCGTCCCAAACAACGGTGGTCGTCTGACCAGCCGCGCCGACGCGGCCCACGCCGGCAGCGGTGACGATGCCCGTCGGTTGACCCACACCGGTACCGACGGTGAAATGCTTGTTCGTGATGCGGCCGAGACGCGTCACGATGCGACCGTTGACGAATGCTTCCACATCAATGGCCGAGTCCTGCAACAGCTCGAAAGGCACCGCGATGACCTTCGAGCTGTACTTGTACACGTTCAGCGGTTTGAAACCGAAGCTCGGATCCAAGCCCGTCGCCGGCGCGTTTTCACCGATGATTTCCCCTTCCTCGGACGTGCCGTCCGAGGTCGGGTAGTTGATCGGATTACCCTGCGCCGTCTGGATGACCTCCGCGACTTGGCGCATGCCGCCATACTTCTTGAGCGCCTCGGTCACGCTCTTGGCGACTTCGGTCTGCACCGTGTAGCCGCCTTCGCTTCCGGCACCACCCACCGACATGGTGTTGCGGATGGCAACCAGCTCTTCGTGTGTCAGCGCGTTCGTGCCGATGCGCAGGAACCGGCTGTATTGGTTCTTCGCGTTGGGCTCACTGCCGGGCGCACCACCAGCGCCGGGACGCTGCAGCAGCGTTTCGAAAGCCTTGTCGGCCTCCAGGTCGAGCAGCCGCTGCTGTCGGGCGATGCTGTCGTCAATCTGGCCGATCTCGGTCACCAGGGCGTCGTACTGCTTCTGCAGATCGGCCGTCCACTTTTCGCCGTGCTCGGCATTCAGGTGCTTAGCTTGTTGCACGAGGGCGTTGCGGCGCTCCCGCTGGGCTTGCAAGGACATGGATATTTCCTCTAGGAAGATGCAAAAGAAAAGGCCGCCCGAAGGCGGCCTGGTGATCGGAGCGCGGGAGCGCTAACCGAAGCGTTCCAGCAGCGCGAGCGCGCGAGCACGTGCTGCGCTGCTGAGATCGGGTTCCGGCGGCGCGGTCAGCGCCTTCGGCACTTTCTGATACGCAGCCAGCGTCCACCGGTTCTGCGTGGCGCTGCTGCCCTTGTCGTTCTGCACTACGGTATCGGCGAAGCCGTTCTCGACGGCCTCGGCCGACGTGAACCAAGTCTCATCCGCCATCCACTGGGCGATCTGGCCTGCATCCTTGCCGGTCTTCCGCGCGTAGTCGGCAACGATCGAGGCGTCGACCTTATCGAGCAGATCGGCCTGGGCACGCAGATCGGCCGCGTTGCCCATGGAAAATGTCCACGCCTGGTGGATCATCATGAAGGCGCCGTCAGCGATGCGGACCTCATCGGCAGCCATGGCAACGTAGGTCGCGGCGCTTGCCGCTAGGCCGTCAATATGGGCGATCACTTTGGCGCTGTGTGCGCCGATCGCGGCAACCATGGCGCGCGCCTCGAACACGTCGCCGCCCGGGCTGTTCACGCGCAGATGAATCGTGCCGGCCGAAATGCTGGCCAGCGCCTTGGCGAAGGCCTCCGCGCCCACGCCCCAGTACGGGTCGATGACGTCGTAGAGGAAGATCGACACCTCGTCGGCGCCATCTTCAGCCCGCACTTCGAAAGCCTTGGAGGCCTTGCTATTCTCAATTGCCAGCTGCAGCAGCTTGCGATGGTTTGGCATTGTTGTTTCCCTTATTGGGGTCGTAGAGTTCGTCGCCACCGTCCATCGGCAGCAGGTCCACCTTGCGGCGAACCTCGTTTCGGGTCATCCAACCGGGCCCTTGAGAGCCGCCGATGGCCTGCCGGAAGAATTCCGCCAAGGCCTTGTCGTCACCGCGCAGCAAGCCCGTCACGTCGAATTTGAGGTAGTACTTCGGCGTGCGGAACAGCTTGCGATTCATCTCCTGTTCGAAGCGCGTGATGTAGGGCTGCAGCGTGTACTTCATGAAGCCGAGCGCCATTTCGGCGACGCCGGAGCCCCAGCTGCTGGTCTTTTCCATCTCGCCGATCATGAACGGCGGCACACCGAACGCGCGGGCGATGTCGATCACCTGGAATTTACGCGCCTCCATCAGCTGCGCATCCTGTGCGGACAGCGAGACCTCTTTCGCCGTGATGCCTTCGGTGAGCACAAACGGCTTGAACGCGTTTTGCGTTCCGGCCACCTTCTCGGCGAATTGCTGGCGCAGCCGTTCCTGTTGTTCAGGCGTCATCTTGCCGGTGGCCTGCAACACGAAGGACGGTTGCGCCCCATTGCTGAAGAACCGCGCGCTATGCTCTTCGGCGGCCATCGCGATTCCGATCGACTGCTTGGCCGCCCACTGGATCACCGACATGCTGCGAAGGCCATTGAACCCGAACCCGGGCAAATGCAGCATGTCGTCCTGGTCGAGGCCGAACCGAGTTTCCCCGTCCTGGACGTAGTAGCCGAGGCGATTACCGCGACGCTCGACAATCGTCATGTCCGGATCCTGCGGAATCAACTCGGTCACGCCACCGGCGCGATCGCGCACGATCTGCCGGAACCCGTCGCCCCGCAACAGCACGCACTTGGTGGAGTACTCGGAAGCCGTCGCCGCGGTGTATCGCGGGGTCGGCTCCTCGTTCAGAAGCCACCACATTGGGTGATCTTCAATCAGCACAGGCCCGCTGCGCGAGCGCTCGTACACGGCGAGCGGCATTGACGCGAGCGAGCCGCAGATCAGTCGGACGCACGAGTACACCGCAGAGACCCGCATCGCGGTCTCTTTTGTGACCACCTGGCCGGTGAAGGCAGGTGCCCACCAGGAAATATCCTGATAAGTCTGACTGTCTGCCGGGATCCACGCAGCACTGTTCTGAACCGCAGGCACGCCATGGGCCGCGCCTGTCGCGGCCGCGGCGGCGCGCGGGAAGGCCTCGGCCCATGTCTTTGGATTGCTCACAGTTCCACGAACCCTTGTTGAATGTCGTCGGAAGGCTCGATCGCCACTGCGCGACTGAGACCCATGATTACCGCCACCCCCGGATCGATACGCCCGCGCGGGTTGGATTTTTTCTTGTCCGGTCGGAAATTGCCGTTGCTGTCGAACAGCAGTGAAATGTTCATCACCGCCCAGCGGAGCGCCGGGTTGCCACCGTGCCGCAGGCGCTGGCCGTAGATAAGCTCTTCGAAGCGCCGCGCCCCGGGATACATCCCGTGCGTGTTTTGCGGCACCTTCACCATGACCATGCCTTCGTCAAGCAGCTCGCTAACCAGATGCGCGGCGTTCCATTCATCGAAGCCGATTTCGACAATGTCGAATTTCTCGCGCGCCTCCAGAATTCGTGCCTTGACTGGCGCGTAGTCGACGATCACGCCATCCGTCACCTCTAGCCACCCCTCACGCGCCCATCGGTCATATCGTGCCCGCTCGTCTTTGGCCTCGGCCTGCGCTTCGACCTTGGCCTTAGGGCACCAGGTCCACACCAGCACGTGCCACTCGCCATCGGGCTCCGACTCGTCTGGCGCGAAAACCAGCGCGAACGCGGTCAAATCCTGCGTTGCCGACAGATCGAGTCCGCCGAAGCACCGCCGGCCGGCGAGCATTGCAGGATCAAATTTCTTGCCGCCCTTATCCCAGACCTGGGGACTGATCCAGCCGTCGGCCGAGTTGACCCAGACGTTCAAGTCCTTCGTCAGGAAGTTTGCTAACGCGCTGGGCAGTGACGCAGCCTTACGCGCCATCGTGCGCATGTATTCCCAGCGCTTGGAATACCCCAGGCCCGGGTTGGCCTTCGGCCAATTCCGCTCATCGAACGGATCGTCGTTTTCGTCCAGCGTGTAGATGTAGCCGAAGAACGTGTCGTCGGTGCGCTCACCCTTGAGAACTTCGATCAGGTACCGCCGAATTTCCGTGCACACGCCATCGAGGATGAAACCCGCCGTGGTGATGGCTGACAGCAGTGGCTGCGAGCGAGCGCCCAGCGCGGTTTCCATCACGTCCCACACATCTGGCGTCTTCTGCGCATGCAGCTCGTCAAACAGAATGGCGGACGGGTTCAAACCATCCAGCGATTCCGCGTTCGCCGGCAACGGGCGAAACACGGAGGTGTCGAACGCGATCTTTTCGAGATTCGCGCCCTCGTGAATTTTGAACGACCGCCGTACGCCCGACGACTTCCGCGCCCACTTGCGGAAATTGTCGAAGGCGGGCCGAAAAACCGACATCGCCTGGTCGCGCGTTGTGGCCACCGCATACACCTCGGCGCCAATTTCCCCGTCCATCATGAACAGGTACGCGCCCTGCGGCCCCTTCCACGTGCTCTTGCCGTTCTTGCGCGCGACCTCTTCGTATCCGCGCGTGAAGCGGCGCAGGCCTTCGGCGTTCTTCCAGCCGTAGAGCACGGCGGTCCAGAATTTCTGCCACGGATCCAGCAGGATCGGCTTGCCTGCGAGCGGCCCCTTGATGTGCACAAAGAACCGTTCGATGAACCCAATGACGTGCCAACCGGCTGACGACTCGAACGTCAGGCCACGTTTATGACCATCGAGCAGATCTCGGTAGTGGCGCTCGACTGCCAAGTACACAAGTTCACCGACGATGATTTCGCCGCGCAGCACGGGCAGTCCATACGTCTGGTCCCACTCGTGCTGCAGGTGCGGCGCCGGCGTCAGACGGTCGACATGCTTCCGGCTGCGGCGGGCGCGCGCGCGGCGCTCCGATCGGCGCGCGCGTGCTCCAGCAGGTCGCTGAACAGATCGTCCTGCTGCCCCTCCTCGCCCAGCTTCGCTCTCGCCATCACTGCCGATGGCAGGCTCAGACATGCCTCCGGCAACCATTTGAGCAACTCCTGCTTGATGTCGCGAGCCGCGTAGTACAACGGATGCGGCTGGCTGTAGTCGCTCTTCTGCGACTTCAGAAGGATCGACCCACCGTTGCCGGCGACGTAGTTCTGCAGCTCCAGCTCGGTTTGGATGTACTGGACGAACGTCTTGCAGATGATCGTTATCGCGATGCCGCCTGTCAGATGCGGCATGCCCTGCTCGCGCAGCACCGCGCAGATGTAGTCCCACACCTTGCGCTCGCGCGGCGACAGTTGCGCACCCGGTGGCGGCTCGGGTGAACGAACTTCCTTACCACCGGCGCGAAGGGGGCTCCGCGCTTCCCCGACCCCAACGACCGGCGTGACGGCACTTTCCTGGCCCATACACGGCTCCATTTCGTTGCGACCACCCAAAACGTCATCCGACTGTCTTTCGTGGTCTCTATGAGGCGGCTATTTCTACCCCCCCCTCTTCCAAAATCACTGCTCGATAAAATCGGCCTGGATGCACGGATCGGACGGGGGTCGGCCTAGACTTTTGCCCACCCCCGCCCTTTCGTTGCCAAAAAACGACGTTTTCGGCCATCAGAAGGCAGATTCACGCACTGTTCACCCGATTTCGCACCCGACGCGCCCGAATCTGGGGCAGGCGCGGCCCTCTTCGCGTTGCCGAAGCCACCATCCTCGCGAGCAGTCTTCGCAGAGTGGCAAGGCCAACACATCCCCTGCAGGTTGGACCGCTCGTTGTTGGTTGCATCGCCATCGATGTGGTCAACCAGCCGGGCCTGCACGACACGGCCCGCCCGGCGACACTCCGCACAGAGTGGATCGTCACGCAACACGGATTCGCGCAACCGACGCCATGCCGTACTGTTGGTGGCGAGAGCTCGCTTCGCTTGACGGGCGCGCGCACGATCAGCGCTATCCCACTGCCGTTCATTGTGCTTGTGCTGCGCACAGTAGCCCGGAACATCAACGCGGCGACCGCAACCGGGAAGGCGACAGATAGAACTAGGACGTGCAGGCATGGAGCACCAAAGCAAAAAGCCCGACCGGTTAGGGTCGGGCTTTGCGTTTCGTATGGACGTGCGTCGTGAACGGGACGAAATGTAGCTCTCAAATTTGAGCGTGTCAACACTCGATTTCTACACCACGCCGATCGAGCATCGGACGGATGGCCGCCTTCGCCTCAGCGTAGACCGCGTGCTGTCGCACTGGCGCGCGCGGGTTACGCCAGACACGCGCGCCCTCGCGGTTCATCATCTCAATACGAATCGCCAACTGGTGATCGCTGTGCAGATCGTCAATGCAAGCCTGCACCTGCTGCATCTGCCAAGCGCGCACATCGTCATCGAGCACTTCCGCTGCCGACCGCCACTGGCGACCGCTGCGCCCGCCCGAGAGCCTGAAGCAACTTGCAGAATGAAACCCACGGCTGCCACCGCTCTCGCGCTCCCACAACGCCCAGTCGTACAGCAGATCATCAAGCGCGTCGTACGGATAATCGCGCAGTGCGGATACACGCGGCGGAGCCGGATTAGCGGTGTACATGCCCTTTCCCCCTGGTAAGGCCAACGACGGATTTCATCGCGCTGAGCGCCTGCTCAGCTGCTGCTTGCGACGGCGGCGCGCCGATGTGCGCGGCGCCCGGAATCGGCGGCAGATGCTCCTCGCATGCCACGGCCCACAGTTGCGCCCAGCGGTCGCGCACGTCGGCCCATGGCTTGGCGAGCACGGCCGGGCCGGCGCGCACGGCGGCCCAGAACACGGCGCGCGTACTCCACGCGTCGGCGCCGGATGTTCGGCGCGGCATCTGCTCGACTGCCTCGGCGAAAGCCTGCTCGGGCGTCATGACTCGCCCCGCCGCTTGACGTCCCGTCGCATGCGCTCGACGGTTAGCGAACGCGCTGGCGCAACACGCTCCACCACGGGCTCCGCGCGCTGCCGCTCCACTTGCAAGGCCACCGCGCGCGCCTGCCGGCGCCTGTCAGCAATGCGATCAGCGTGTTCCGGCAACCAGCCCGGCGCGCTCGCCCAGGACACCACGCTCGCAAAGAACAGCCATGGCCGGTTGATTTGGCCGGTCTCCATCGCGCCCTCCCACTCATCGAGCACGCGCTGCCGTCGATCGTGCGGCAGTACGGCCAGCTGGTGCGCTACCGCCGCGCGCTCACGCAACGGAATGCGCCGTGGCCACGCCAGCACCGGCGACCACTTGGGCCCATCGCTATGTTCGCCTTCTGCAAGCCGGCCCGCAGGGCCGACCCCTGCAGCATCGGCGTCGCGCTCGCGCTGCTCTGAGAGCTGGTGCCCGTGCCCCGCGTCAGCCGGAGGCATCGCTGCGTCGAGCGGAGGGCTTGGATCAAATCCAACCCCTTCCTCCTCCTCGCATTCGGCAAAGGGAGGTGAGGAGGGATTAAGTGTTTTACCGGGGTTCGGATGTGTGTCGGCTTTTCGCGAACTTCGCTCTGTGGACAACCGGCGCTCACCCGCGCCAGTGCTGGGGCGCTTCGGCTTTTTCTCTCCTCTCGTACCCCCTTCGGCTTTTTTCTGGACACACGAATCCGTCTTGGCCATCAGCATGCGAAATTGAAGGCTCAGCCCCACGCTGATACGGCGCACGAGGCCGCATTTTTCGAGCTGCTCGACGCGGCGGCGCAGCTGCATTTCGGATGGCCGATAGCAGCGCACGCCGGGCCGGCCGGGCACCTCGCAGTCTTCGCGCAGCGCCTGCCACGAAATGGCCTTGCGCGGGCCGCCGACGATGCCGGTGCGGAAATCCATGCAGCGGCGCAGCGCCAGGTAGAGATCGCGCGCGAGGTGATCGACGGCGCGCAGCGCCTGCCACTCGGCGTTGCTGGTCAGGAAGCCGGCGCTCATGGCAGCACCTCAAGCGTCATCAACCGCCGATCAGACTTCTCGCTTGCCATGAACGCCTCAATGGCGAAGCCGACAAGCCACGCCGCGGCATGATCGGTACCAGGGACAAAGGGACATGCGTTGCACGACTTGCCACTACGATGCGCGGCCCGCCCCTCGTCGATCACGAGTCGGCGCGGCACGATTGCGTAATCCATAGAAAACCTCACTTCGGGCCGCTGTCGGCCTCGCAAAGCACGTCGAACGTCGCCAGAAATTCCGGCGACGTGTCGACGCTCAGTTGATTGCGATACGCGGCACGGTCGGCCGCATTGGGAATGGCGCGCCAGCGTTTGGCGCACACCACGGCCAGCGAGGAAGACTCGCCGGCCGCGTTGAACGAAAAGAACACCTCGCCAAGCGACCACTGGCACGCAGCCAGCAGGTGTTCGGCGAACTGAATGAGAGAAGAATCGCCACGGTGGCGCACCACCAGGCGGATGTGGTGCCACGCGCAGCACTGCTGCGTTGGCCTGTCACACGCCAAGCCGACGCTCACGCGACCCGGCTTGCAGCAGATGAGTTCGGGGCCGAACCGCAGCCCCTGTGTGTTTGCGCCTGCCTGGCGTTGCGTCATGCGGCGGCCTGCCCCGGCCGCCAGCCCACAGGCTGATCGAGTCGCCAACGCGCGCCGCGCAGCGACATACGCGTCTCCGCCATGCGGAACAGGCCATCGGTGTAGCCAGACAGCTCGCCCTGGCCCCGGCGGTACGCCAGACCGCATTCCATCGCGTTGTAGTGACGGATCGCGCCGCCGCACGTCACGATGCGCGGGTTGTGGGCCATGATCCACGCCATCACGCGCTTGACGGCGCCGCCGGTCAGACCGAATTGGCGGCCGAGCTGCGTTTCACTGAAGCGTTCGCCGGCGTGCTCGATGAGGTGCGATTCGATCAGCGTGCGGACACGGCGCTCTTTTCGCGCCCGGCTCTCGAGCGTCGATTTTGTGTTTGCCATTGGAACTCCGTCAGCAGCTATCGATCGTGGCGCGCACCGCTATCAGCGGCGGCGCGCTCGTGGAGCATTTCGCGAAAGCGCATGGCAGCCGCGACCAGTTGCTCAAACTCCAGCTCGAGCGAGTCCACTTCGGCGTGCGACACCTGGCCGTCGGCCAACGCCTCACCGAATTTCTTGCTGATGTCACCCAGCTCGTTCAGGACGTTGCCGTATGCGCGATTGAGATCCACATCGCTGGTGGGCTCGGCCTTAATGCGCGTCACGTCAAGCGCGACCATGCCGTGCCGCCAACAGAGCGCCCGGATGGGCAACTTTGCATTCGGCACCCGAGCCTCGTCGACCAACTCGATCAGGAGCGACACCTGCTCGAAGCTCATGTAATGGGTATCAATGCCAGGCCGCAGCTTGTTGCGCAGAACGGGCGCGGTGACACCCATTCTTGGAGCAAGGGCCTCGATACCGCCCGGATATGCCCGAGCGACGCTGTACAGCACGTCGTGCTGATTGATGTCGGAGTACTGGTGTCTCACGATCTCTCCCGGTGAAAAAAGCCGGTAAACCGGCTCCCCTCTGAACTACTTTTTGTGATTCTTCGGTCCTACACTTGGGCTTCCCTCACGGAGCACCTATGCAGAACCGCCACCCGCAGCCCCAGCACCGCCCCTCTCTAGGCGTACCGGCACTTCATGCAGGCATGACCCACACGTTGGACGAACAAGCCCAGCGCTATCGCGCCGTCTCAGCCGCTACGTTTTGTTTGGTGGCGTCGGGCGGGACTGACTCTGCAAGTTCGGGCCAGATGAGAGGCCAGTCATTGGGACGCAACTCTTTGCGCGTCACCGCACCATCCGTGGCGCGCTCGATTGCAACGCAATGGATGATCGGCACCGGGCGCTTGCCCGATAACCAACTCGACACATCAGGCGCATTGGCACCGATAGCCACCGCAAGCGCGCGGACAGCGCCGCGCGGCTGAGGCTTCAGATACTCCGAGAGATTCATGGGCACACCGTCTTTGAATGCCCCGATGTTAGCGATACGCGAAACACCGGTCAATAGCGTTTCGCACATATCGCAGCATAGCGTTCTGCTATGTAATTCGCCGATGGATATCGACGAGATCAGACGAGAGAACATCCGCCGACTGGAGGCCCAGCACGGCGCCCCCGCGCTCGCAGAGCGAGCCGGAATGTCGCTGTCGCAGTTCTACAACCTTCGAGACGGAGCCCGAGACTCCAAAACGGGCAAGCGGCGCGGCATGCGGAAGGAAACCGCGTGGAAGCTAGAGGACGCTGCCGGCGTTGAGCGCGGGTACCTGGATGTGCCGCATGCGGACACCGATGAACCCAGGGCGCCAACCGACGATGAGTTCGCCCTTGTTCCGCAGTTGGACATATCAGCGGCGTGCGGCGATGGCAATTTTGTTGACCACGTTGTCGTCAAGGGCGGTCTGGCATTCAAGCGCTCCAGCCTCAAAGACTTCGGCGTGCCCGAGTCTGCTGCCCGCATCATCTACGCGCGTGGCGGAAGCATGTGGCCGGAAATCAAGGATGGTTGCGTGGTGCTGCTGAACACCGCCGACACAACACCGGCAGACGGGGGCGTGTATGCGATTTGCATGCCAGACGGAGGCCTTGTTCTCAAGCGCCTGGTCAATGAATACAGCCCTGGAATCGGAGCGAATGTCTGGGTCATGCGCAGCACGAACCCCGACAAGAACGCATATCCAGACAAACTTTTGCCGCCGGATGACCGCACGATGATCGTGGGGCGCGCGGTCTGGAACGACAACCGTCTTTAAAGGGGCGCATGCACGTGAACCGCCGCAATTTCTTGTTGATGAGCCTTGCCGCACCAGCGCTGGCCGCCTGTGCCTCGGCATTCGAGACTCCAGGGCCTACTTATTGGTATGGCGCGCCACCCAAGGCGGTCTACTACGAGGACTACATCAAGGAATACTTTGCAACCATCCTCAAAGACCCGGAATCCGCGCGGTACCGTTTTGGCACCCCGCGCAAGGCCTATGTGAACAATGGCCTTATCCACGGCGGCAACCTTGGCTGGGTGGGCTACGCGATGATGGTTGGCATCAATGCCAAGAACAGTTACGGCGGCTACACCGGCGAGCAGCCTTATTTGGTTCTGCTGCAGCCGTCGGGCCGGGTGCTCAGGCATTTTCAGGGTGACAGTTACCCACTGTTCCACTGGGTAGACGGCTAGACCCCCATCGGACGACGCCCCAACCCCACGCACTACGACCCGCCGACCGGCGGGTTTTTTGTTGCTTGCGCAACGCGATTCCCTGTCGCATCGAAATATTCGCGTTTCGCTATTTACAAAAGATTCGCGTATCGCTAATCTTTCTCCATCGACGCCGTCCGGCGAGTTCCGATGGAGAAGAAGATGCAAGCACGCAACTCAGGCCGCCTCCGCCTCAAAGGCCTCCTGATCTACCTCGCCGCAACCGCTGCGGTGCTCGTCATCCACGCCTACGCGCTCCACCTCGACGACGAGGCGCAGCAAGAGGTGCGTGAGCGCATTGCCCACCAGCAAGCCTGAGGTACGTCATGCGCTCACCCGCGACTCGCCTTGCTGAGGGCTACTTCAGCCGCCACCCCGGCGCCGCCATCGTGTTGATCGTTTTGCTGTTCGGTTTGGCAGGTGCTGTCGCACCTGCCGCCGCAACGCTTCTCGCGTGAGGTCAACCATGGCGAGGAAACCCCTGACTTACGAAGAACTCTGCACGCTTCCGTTGCTGCAGCAAGCCGCCCAGCAAGAAGAGGCGCGCCATCTCGCGCGGATGGCGGAAATCCAGAAGATGGCGAAGGCGCTCAATGCCTTGGAGCTTGAGCGTGCGGAAATTCAGCGCAACGGCTTCCGCCTGTTCGGCGATAGCCTCAGGCACGACTTCGCAAAGTCGGCGCTCGTCTATTCCGGTTGCATGGGCATTGGTGATGAGATCCGCCTCGCCACAGCACTACTGCGATCCGGCTGGAAGATTGCCGACCGCGATGACGGCTTGTACCCAAGCCCGACTTTTCGCAAGGGCCGCGTGAATCTCAAGGCTTCGTGCTGGCACAAGGACACGCTTGCCGAGGCCGAACGACGCGTCGCCGCCCAGACCATGGAAGCCGCCTCCCAAAAATGAGCCGCGCGCGCTTCTCCCGTGCAGACCTGATCGCCGAATTCCTCCGCGTGTGCGGCAGTGGCCGCGCCGAGGAACAGGTCGACATCCCGACTATTCGACGCCAGCTCACACGCTCACTGCGCGCATTTCGCCGTACGCAGCGCGATGCACCGCGCCGCCGCTATTCACCCGCCGTTGACCTGAAAAAGCTGCAGGCCAACGACCTCGACTGACCCACCTGGAGCACCCGACATGCTGATCGGATTGGCCGGCAACGCCGGCGTTGGCAAAGACACGGCCGCAGGGTATCTGCGCGCCGCCCACAGCTTCCGGCAAATCGCCTTTGCCGACCCCATTCGCGCGATGCTGCTCGCCGCGCTTCCCTCGCTGGAGCCCAAGGATTTCGAGCACGGCCGCAAGGAAGAAATCCTGCCGGGCATCGACAAGTCGCCGCGACAACTCATGCAGCTGTTGGGTACTGAATGGGGCCGCACGCTCGTGCATCCCGAGATTTGGGTACGGCTCGCCGAGGACAAGGTGCTTTCCGAACACGTCAATCTCGGCCGCGCATTGGTGATCTCCGATGTGCGCGCCGAGAACGAGGCCGCGATGATCCGCAAGTATCGGGGCGTGGTCGTGCACGTCCACCGCAAAGCCGCCGCCCGAGTATCCGCGCACAGCAGCGAGGCGGGTATCTGCGTCCACCCGCGCGATCACGTCATCCACAACGACGGCCGACCCGAAGACCTTTTCGAGGCGCTCGACGTCCTGGTCGAGAACCTGCATTTCGAGCAGGTGCACGTATGACCGTCGATATCGAAATGCTCGCGCGGCGCATCGCCGCCCTGGAAGCTGAGCTTGCGATCTGGCGCGCTGCCGCCGTGGCCGAGTACGACTACGCAATCTCGCGCGCTCCCGCCGGCAGCCTTGCCGAAATGGCGCTTTACCAGCGCCTGCAGTCCGCCATCCAGCAGCGCGCACCGCTGCGCTTGGCCGCCATCCAAGCGGCCAACGTACCGCCCGGCCTGCGCGCCGCAGCCTGAAATTCCATCCCACCAGGAGAACCCATGTTCACCGAACTCCATTCGCTCGCCCGCGCGGCTTCGCTCCTCATCTCGGTGGCCGCCGAAGGCGACGCACTGCGCGTAACCGTCAACGCCGCGCCGACCACCAAGAACGGCCCAGCCATGCACCCGCTGGTGCTGGTTGGCACTCCGAATGAGCTCGACGAGGGCTTCGCACAGGCCATACAGATTTTCGAACCGTCGGCACTGCCGCTGCTGCAGCAGGCGGAGGCCGCGGCAATCGCCAACGGGAACAAGGGCAAGAGCGCCACCAAAGAAACGACTAAGCCCGGCACAAAGGCAGAGACAACCGCTGCCGGCACGCCGGCAAAGCGCGGCCCGGGCCGGCCACCCAAGAACGCCAGCACAACCGCAGCCGACAACAAGGACCCCACTCCGCCGGCCGAGAGCCCGGATGCAGGCGCAGACGAAGGCACCAATGCCCCCGAAGTAGACCCGCGTCAGATGTCGCTCGTCGACGCCGAAGCGGCCAGCAACCAGAGCGGCACCGAGCCTGCCAACGCAGAACCGGCGCCAGCCGATCAGACCGCCGACGCCTCGCTCACCGAGCCGGCCAGCACCGACCCGCGCGACACCGGCCTCGACCTCCCGATCTGACAGGGGCGCCACATGCAGACCACCCAACTGACCCGCGAATTCCGCTACAACGGCGTGCGCCTGGCCGACCCGTCGCCCAACTTCACGCTGGAGCAGGTGCGCGACTTCTACGCCAACACCTACCCTGAAATTCTGAATGCCGAAATCGACGGCCCGGCCATCGAAGGCGAGCAGCAGGTGTATTCGTTCCGCCGCGCCGTGGGCACCAAGGGCAACGATCTGGCCGCCCTGCGCGAGAAGATTGCGAACGGCACGCTCTGCAGCGCGCCGCGCGACAACCTCATCGCCACCAGCCACCTGAATCAGCCTGCGGCGAAGATCCTCCGCCAGACCACGCAGCGCTACCGTAGTTCGCACGGCCGTGCGCGCAATGCGGCGCTGGTGCCGACTTCCGCGTCGCTGCAGGTGCTGGCATGAGCGCCCTCGCCCTTCCGCGCCTGGACGGCGTGCCGACCCGCTTTGCGTACAAGAACCGCGACGAAGCGTGGCACACGCCCGCGCTGCTCGCCCTGCTGGACGGCGGCGCCCTGACACTGCAGGACGCGCAGCCGAAGCCAGCCAGCCCGGCCGCCTTGCTCAAGCGCACGCTGCAGCGCCACTGGAACGACGTTACCGCCGGTGCGCGGCTGCTCGTCTGGAACCTGCACGTGCGGTCGACCTTTAGCAGCTGGAGCACGCGGCCCGAGCCGCCGGAACACCTATGGCTGTTTATCGGCGCTGAGGAAGATCACCCGCTCGCCGCACCGCAGCTATTCATCGGGCCCGCATTCGAGCGCCTCGAGGCCGTGCGCAAGGGCCTGGGACAAACCGTGCTGTACGACGCGCTGCGCCTCCTGCCCAACGTGCTCACGCCGCAAGAGTCGTTCTATCAGGCAAGCTGGGTCCACTGGCACGGCTGCAATGACGAAGAAGAGGCCATCGAATGGCTCTTCGCGGAAGGGGAATTCGAGACGCGCGAGCAAGCCGAGGAAGCCTACGAGGGCCCCACACGCCTCGACTTCTTCGAGCACGTGCCGGAATGGGCGGTGCACCCCAAGCGGGTGCTGACTGAACGGCAAGTGCGCCTAGCGGCGCGCAAAGACCGGCTGGCCGAGCAGGTCATTGGGGCCGTTGACGCGATTTGGCAGCACGCCTGTGCAACGGACGCCGCGGGCGGCTACGCCGACTGCAGAACGCGTGACGCGGATGGCGAATCGGTCTGCTGGACCGCTGTGCTGCTGTGGCACCCGCAAGACCTGACCATCCGGCTGGCCGACGATTTTGTTCAGCTGGCCTCCCAAGCCGAATACACGGACGCCGCAACGGTCAAGATCTTCCCGCTCGACAGCCACGACCCCGCCATCTGGCTGCAGAAGATGCGCGCCAACGGCGAGCTCGCGCGCCGCGTTGAAAACCTCCTCGACCTTCTGGCCACGCAAAACCCGCTGCGCCAGCAGATCCGCGTGCAGTGAGGCGCCCATGAGCCAAGTCACCATTGCAACCGACAGCACGGGCGAGCTCAAGCTGCGGCACGCCGTGATGCTCTACGACGGCGCCTCGCCCGATAGCACCGTGTACGCGACCGTGCACGACGTCGAACTGCTGCCCACCGGCCCGCACCTGCTGCCCGGGCGCGCGCTCGAGCTGGCCGAACTCAGCCGGTTTGTCGAAGCGGCGCAGGCACAGACGGCGTATCGCGGCTTTGTCGATTCTCGCCTGCTCTACGTCGCGCCCAACACCCTGGCCTGGTGGTGCCCGGCCGCGAGCCGCACCACGTGGTTTCAGTCCGACGCGCCGATCGGGCAGCGTCATGGCGTGACCGCGCACCCCGCGCTCGTATTCATCGTGCGCGAGCTGCATTGGCACGTGTTCGCTCTGGACAGGAGCGAGCGCCCCGAACCGCGCACGGCCCTGCGCGTCGCGCCTTACTTCAACGTCTGGGAAACCGGCGAAATCTGCACGGGCAACGTATCGCTGCCCGACAAGCCGACGCCGGACGCGATGCGCACGTACGAAGAAGCCTTCTTCCGCAGCCGCTTCACGCACCCGAACCACGCGCGCATCACGCGCTACAAGGGCGGCGGCCGCGCGCTCTGGGCGCACCTGCTCGATCACCCCGAAATTACCGAATTCCCGAAAACCGCCCTGCTGCCGCAAAAGGAAACGCTGGAGCAGGCCATCACGCGAATTTCCTCTGGAGCCTGACATGCAAGCCATCATCCAACAATTCCACGCGACGTCTCAGGAAGGCCTCAAGCTCATCGCCGGCGCACTGGACGATTTTGCCAAGGCCGCAGCCGACAAGGTTGCCAAGGCGCTGCGAAACCCAATCGCCGCCGACCAGGCCGACGAGAAATACGAGCTCGACTCCAAGCTGTGGGACAGCGCACCGACAGTGGCCGCGCCTAAATTCGCGGAGTTCCAGGAGCTGCAGGAGGTTGGCCACCGCTTCCTGGCTACGGCAGAAGGCCTGTTCGTCGAAGTGCGCCGCCCGTGGCTGCACCTCGTCCAGCCGGTGGCGCCACTGAATGGCCAGACCGTACGTCCGCCGTATGGCACCGTCAAGCCCAAGGTCAAACTCGCATTCGAGCGCCTCGGTGCGGCGTTCCCGTTCGTGCGCGACTTTATCGAAGCGGCGCGCGCGGCGGCGCCCAATGAGCATGCGGCGTGGGTCATCTGGAATAGCCGCAGCGGCGACCTGCAGTACCGCGAACTCACGATCACCAACGCGTCGCCCGATGCGATTTCCTACGACCGCCCTGCGCTTGAGGCGCACGAATCGCTGGTGCTGGATCTCCACAGCCACGGCGTCACCGATGCATTCTTCAGCCCGACCGACAATGCGGACGACGCTGGCGAGGTCAAGATCTCCTGCGTGGTGGGTGGCCTGGCCGACGGCAAAACCCCATCCATCCAATTCCGCCTCTGCGCGCTCGGGATGTTCCTGCCGCTGAACGTGCCGGTTGCCGCAGTCATCGGGGATGGCGCATGACTGCCGCCGTCCACATCACGCCGGCGCGCATGCTCGCCGAGTGCGCGCACATTGTGCTGATCGGCTGCGGGGGCAACGGGTCGCAGATGCTCACGGGTCTGGCCCGGCTCGACCATGCCATTCGCGCGCTGGGCCACCCCGGCCTCGACGTGGAGGTGTTCGACCCCGACACCGTGAGCGAGGCGAATATCGGGCGGCAGCTGTTCAGCCCGGCCGACGTCGGTCAATTCAAGGCATGCGTGCACACCCAGCGCATCAACCACTTCTTCGGGCTGGACTGGCGTGCGCACCCACGCAAGTTCGAACGCAAGCACGACGCCTATCCAGCGGCACGGCCGGCCATTTTCATTGTGTGCGTTGACAGCAAGGCCGCTCGCAAGTCCATCGATGGGGGCCTCACGAATCGGCTGAATACCTACGTGCTGGATCTCGGCAACCGCGCCAGCGATGGTCAGGTGGTGTTTGGTCAAACGCCGATCACTGTTATCGAAGACGAAGAAGGCAACGAGGTACACAACGCCCGCTTCAACCCCGTGGGTAGCGTGCCGCTGCCCTACCCGTACGCCATGCTGCCCGAGCTCGTCGACACCAGTGAGCCGGAGGACGACACGCCTTCGTGCGGCCTGGCCGAAGCGCTTGCGCGGCAGGAGCTGTTCGTCAATCAATCCATCGTCACGCCGGCGCTGGCCATCTTATGGGAGTTTTTTAGGCATGGTCGGCTGACCTGGCACGGCGCGTTCGTCAATTTGAAGACCGGCAGCATGCGCGCCATCCCTGTGCGCACACCCGCATCCACAACAGGAGATCAATGATGCTACGTGCTATCGCAAGCCGAATTCTGTGGCGCGAGCTCAATGCACTAGAGCAATACCGTGCCACTATCGACCAGCACCGCCGCTGGCTCGGATGCATGCCTGACGTCTGCCGAGTACTCGAAAACATCCGGGCAGAGGTCGAGCAAAGCCCCGACCGCCGTGCCGTCAGGATTCCGCAGTTGCGCGACGAAATTGAAAGTCTGCGGGCAACTCAGCTCTTGGAATGGGCGGCCGAACAGCCACCCGCCAACCCCATCAACCTGGAAGGCCTCACCGACCGCCTGCTGGCGCCGCGCGAGATCGTGCGCGACGCCGACGGCTGGCTCTCCCACCCTGCCATGCCGATTTGCGACGAAGGCGTGCGCTACGACAAGTTCCTGTCGGCGTTTGGCATGCAAGCGCACTTCTGCGCGATGGACGGCGACGCGCCACCAGATGCCGTCGAGCGCTATTTCAACGGGGAAGGCGCCGAGCAAGGCAACTGCCGAAGCTGGACTCCGACCCCGCCCGAGGGCGACGGCTGGGTGTTGCTGGAGATTTACGACACGGAAGACGGGCCGCACGCGGTGTTCGCCCGCAGGGAGCCAAAGCAATGACCACCTATTACTACAGCGGAAAGACCCCTGGCGCAGATCTCGCGCGCATTGACGCGCACGGCCACGCCCATGTGCTCGACTCAATCGGCAAGAAAATCGGCTTCGGACGCCTCCAGCAAATCGTTGAGGTGCTATGGGCCATGCACTTGCGGGAAGCTGGACTACCGATGATCGGCGCACTTATCGCGCAGCAGCCGGTAGGGGGATGGAACTGGCTCGAAACGCTGCGGGAAAAGCTGCAGCGCTTTGACGATTGCGCACAAGACGGCGAGGACTGCGACATTGGGCGCCCGTGGCTCGATGCACTGACGCTGCTCGGGCTGCTCCGGAGAACACAGCACCGCCCCGCGCTGTGGACGATGATGGAAGCCGGTGAGGCGTTGCTTACAGTTCCGAAAGCCGCCCAGCAGCAGGCCGAGCCGCTCGGCAAGTGGGAAGTCGACGCATTCGCACGCCTGCACAAGACGCTCGGCCTGACCAATGACGTTGACCCACTGGCTGTGCTGAACCACGCCATCATGCGCATCGAGCGCCTGGAGTCCGAACCGCGCCTGCCTGACGCAGCGCGCGACGTGTTCCTGGAGCGCGTTCGCCAGCAGTCGGAGGAAGGCTGGACGCCGGAGCATGACGACGAGCACGGCGGCGGCGAGATGGCCGAGGCGGCCATCTGCTACATCCAGGGCTACAAGGTATGGCACCCGAGCGGGTTGCATCAGCGCTGGCCGTGGGCGCTTGACTGGTGGAAGCCGCGCGACCGCCGCCGCAACCTGGTCAAGGCTGGCGCTCTGATCCTCGCTGAGATTGAGCGCCTGGACCGCGCCGCCGCCCCCAAGCAGCAGCAGGAGCGCCCAGCAGAGATTCGCGGCGCCGATATACCCGCCACGATGCGACACGATGCAGGCGCCTATGCACGCTGCCATTACTGCGGGCGATATTCGGACAACCCGAAATCCCTGTCACGAGACAACTGGCCCTGCGACTGCGGAAAGCCGCATGGCTGGTGCGGATCATTCAAAAAGCCCACGGCGGAATCGCAATGGAGCGCCGCAGCGCCCACGAAGCAGGAGGTGCAACAGTGATCCCCCCGATGACAGACCCGCTCGGGCGCTTTTGGAAACAACCGGCCTGCGCCGAGATTCTGGTGGACAGCAAGCACGCGGTGATGAGTCGCGGCAGTTTCAACCAACTCTCCGAGTACTCCACCTCGCGCCCCACCGGCGTGCACCCCGGAAAGATGTGGAAAGCGATCGCGCCCGACGGCATGCCCTACCTGTGCTGGTATGGCATCGTCGACGGCCGGGACGACCTCTGCTCGAACAACGCGCGCCCAATCCTAATCTGCGACGACGGCGCCGCCGCAAGAATCGAACCCCCTACCGAGAGCCAGGAATGAGAGCGATCCGAATCAAAGAAGTTATTCAAAAGGTCAGCCTGAGCCAGTCGACCATTTATGCAATGATCGCAAAGGGTAGCTTCCCAAGCCCATTTGAGCTTACGCCCGGCAGAGTCGCGTGGGACGAAGAGGAAGTCGATGCTTGGCTGGCGGAAAAAAAGGCTGCTCGTGTGCCAACATTTTCCGCCCCGCTAAGTGCAGTAGGGGTCATGCTGGCGTAACGGGGGTGAAAACAGGGGTGAGGGTTGGAGGCGGATGGGAGAGCCAAACCAGATAAGGCTTGGCGGGGAGAGTTTGTCCCCCACCGCTTCCGCCAGTCTTTCCTCCCTCCCCCGCATCAAGCCAACGCCCCAAGCAACACATCCGTGCCCTTGCGGGACGCGTCGATGGCCCGCGCGGCCGTCTCCCGCAGCACTGCCTCATACCCCGCAATCGCGGCATCCAGCCCCGCCCTCCCCTGCTGCACCTCACCGAGCCACGCCGCCAGGTTGGCCGCATCGACCAGCGCCGTATTGGCGCCTAGGCCACCCGCAGGGCTCATCGCATGAATGGCATCGCCGAGAAACGTCACGCGGCTGCTCGGCCAAGGCGCAACGGGCAGCGCCGTGCGCACCGGCAGCATGACGGTCGAGGCCACGTCGCCGTGGGCAAACAGCGCGCGCAATCCGTACGCCCAGCCGGCGCTTAGCGACGCGAGTCTTGCATCGGCCGCAGTCCCGGTGCCAAGTCGCGCGTTCTGCCCGATCACGGCCCAGTACAGATACGGCGCCACGTCGCTCAACCCCGCATGCAGACTCGCGGGAGAGACCGCAAAGCGCATGGCATCGATGATGACGGCCACGCCATCACCGAAGATGACCGTGGTGTTGCCGGGCAACCGATCGTCAATGCGTGCGAGCGCCGCGGGCGTCAGATAGGTTTTGCCGTAGATGACCGAGGCGTCGGTCAACACGGGCGCCGCATGCGGCAGCCGCTGTGCGCGCACGCTCGAATGCACGCCATCCGCGCCGACCAGCACATCGGTTACGCATGTCGTGCCATCTTCCAATGTCACCTCGATACGGCCATCGGCGCGCGTTTGATGGCGAACATGTCCGCGGCCGAAGTGCACTGACCCGCTGATGCCGTCGAGCAGCACTTCCCGCAGCGTCAGCCGGTGTGCGTTAAGGTCAGGCGCCTTGTCGACGTTGTCATCAGCGTCATCGCGCCACGCATCCACCCAGCGGCCGTCAGTCGGGCGCAGGTAAGGATCGAACACGTTCACACGGCGCGCCGGCACCGCGCAGGACTTGCGGAACAACGTGTAGCGCGCGGGCGGCAGACAGGCCTGGAGTGCATCTTGGCCGTCGGCGTCGATGCGGATGCGATAGCCCTGCGGCCGGCTGCTCATGGCCGCGTCTCGCTCGAACACGTCAAAGGCGATACCGCGCCGCCGTAGCCCCTGCGCTAGGCACAAGCCGCCCAGCCCCGCACCGATGATGGTGATGTGCAGTGGATCAGGCATGGGCTTGCTCCTGCGCATCCGTGCCATCGAGCGCACGCTGGGCAACGGTCAGTGCCTCCTCAAAGCCGGCCACGATTTCCATCGGCACCTTGAAGAACCGGACAGCGATGGCCACCTCTGCCCGAATGGCCAAGCGTCGGGCTGGATTCGGCTCGACGTGCACCAGCGCCCGGCAATGTTCGGCCAGCGCCGCCCTGTTCTCCTTGAGCCAGATCGCGCGCACGCGGCGGTCTTCATGTATCTCATCCTCGGCCTGAGCGCCGTGCAGCATCACGAACGGCTGCTGACGCGCCAGCAGTGCATCCATCTCCTGCGCCCACTGCGCCGCATACCCCGGCACCTGCGCGCCGCTGCGCAACATCACGATCGGCCACGCCGACACGTCGTAGATACGGAATCCGTCAAACCCTTCTGCCATAGCGTTCCCCCTTGGATTGCGAAGTGGCAAATGGCGCCCCGTGCGCCGTGGGGTCACTATCGCGCGCGCACGGCAAGACGTGATAACGTCATTTCGACAGAAACTATTGAAATCCCGCCATCGTGGAAGCCCGTGCCATCCGCACCGAAGCGCAACAGACCGTCATGAAGGACTACGCCGACCGCGCTGACGGCCCGGAAATCGTCGCCGTGCAAGGCAGCGCCAACAGCAACGCCGACCTGCAGTTGGGTACGCGCGAAGTCGGCTGGCATCGGCATGTGCGCGGACAACTGTTCTGCGTAGATAGCGGGCTGATGCACGTGCGCACGCACCGCGGTTCGTGGTTGATGCCGCCGCATCGGGCCGGTTGGATTCCACCGGGCGAGGTGCATCGTGCTGCGGTCAGCGGCGTGATGAGCGGCTGGTTCGTGCTGGTCGCGCCCGCGTGC
Organism: Ralstonia sp.; assembly: GCA_039592975.1. Lineage (GTDB taxonomy): Bacteria > Pseudomonadota > Gammaproteobacteria > Burkholderiales > Burkholderiaceae > Ralstonia. Next base: position 479,469 of record JBCNQE010000002.1, read on the forward strand.
TGCGCAGCGTTGCCCGACCATCCATGCGTGGTCGGTATCAGCGATGTCATGCGTGCGCTCGTGGAGCGTGCCGTGACGTGGCCCGAGCGCGATCACTTGAGTCCGGAACGCGCGCGCATCGCCGCCGTTCTGCTCGACGAACTGCGCCATGCACCGCACGAACCACTGCACTTGCCGCTGCCCACCGATCGGCGTCTCGCGCGTATCGCCCAAGGCATCTTCAAGGCGCCCGGCGACACCCGCACGCTGGACGCCTGGGCGGAATGGGCCGGCGTATCGCCACGCACCGTCAACCGGCTGTTCCTGGCGGAAACGGGGATTGGCTTTGCGCAATGGCGACGCCAGGCGCGGCTGGTGCATGCGCTGGAGCAACTGGCTGCCGGCGAGCCTGTCGCCAATGTGGCCGATGCACTGGGCTATGCCTCGCCCAGCAACTTCATCGCCATGTTCCGCCAGTACTTTGGGGATTCGCCCGCGCGCTACTTCGGGCGGCGCGAGGCGTCGGGCGCAACATCCGCCGATCTCGGCCCCCTTGAGCCCGCAAAATCGCCCGAGCAAAGCTGATATAGTCGCGTCGGCTCCGATTTCTGATTCTTGCGATGTCCTACGTCTTCCGCCGAACCGTTCTCACCTTCGTCGCCGCGGCCTCCGTTGCGGGCGCCGGGCTGGCTCATGCTCAAACCTCGGCGCCGCACGCGCCTGCGGCCCCCACGGCAGCATCGGGCAGTACCGTGGCGGAGTTGCAGCAATTGCTGGCGCAAAAGCGCCTGACCGAATTGCGCACCACGTACAACGGTGACTACGGCACAAGCCTACTGCTCGTGAACGAAGACACCACCGCCTACGTGGCGCTGTCGTATCGCAAAGAACTGTGGCGCGTGTACAAGTTTGCGTCGGTAGCACCCGCTGAAGGCGCGTATGAAACGCTGGCGCGCCAGACCCGCACATGGGCCGAAGACGATCTGCGCCGTGCCGTGACGGCTGGCCAGAAGGCCCAGCTTGAACGTGAAGCGCAAGCTGCGGAACAGCGCGCGGCATCGCTCGGCCAGGAAGTGCGCATCATGCAGGCGCAGCGTCAGAAGATGCTGGAAGAACAGCAAAGCATGCGTCAGCAGACCCAGGCGCTGGACATCGAGCGCCGCGCCTACAAGGCACAGATCGACTCGCTGCAGCAGCAGATCCGCCTGCTGGAAAAGCAGCTCAACGACCCGCAGTGGTCGCCCACGCCGTAACGCTCCCGCACGTGTGGCCCCCGCTATCCCTGGCTTGTCGCTGCGCGGCAGGCCGTCGGCCACCCAACGTCGGCACACTTATCCATAGATTTAGGATCAGTCCGATCGACCACCTCCCCGCCCGCTTTTAGCATCTCGGTTGTTCCCGCAGACGGCCCGGAAGCCTCTGCGGTCATCTGCGGAGGCGGTTTTGGATTCCCTCAATTTCACCATCGACGGCCACTTGGGCATACCGGGCTTCGTGCGTGTACCGCCTCCGTTTGGCACGCCGCGCGATGCCGTGCGCGCGATCAAGGCTGCCCAGGCTCGCATGTCAGGAAAACAGGCCTTCGGGGCGCATCCTGACGGCATGCAATTGCCGCCTGTACCTTGGCGTCAGCGTTTGACGGTAGTTGCGATCGGCGTAGCGTGCACGGTGGCGGCAGCCCTGGTTGGGTCCTATACGGGGCAGCGGCGGCAGCCTCTGCCTCAAGTCGATCAGGCGCCCATCGCAGCCATCGCACAACCGCCTGCTTCGACCGTTCCCTCGGTGATGCTTCCCATAGATGCTGTGCCGGCTGGGATGGCTGATGAACATCTCGCAACACCGGCAGAAGCAAGCGCCACCGCACCGGCGACAGCAGCGCCGTCGGCAACCACACCGGCTGACAGCGCGGCGGAACCTCACTCCGCGCCCGCCACAGCACAATCGCCGGCGAAGATCGACAAACCACGCACGCTTGCCAGGGCCAGCGGCCGCACCGCGGCGCCAGTCGCTCCAGCCCGCCCGGCGACTTCGACCTATGAAGACAGCCAACCGGTGGAAAGCTACCGCGCCATGACGGACAGCTTCCCGATGGCGTCCGGCTACGTGGCGCCCACCGAACCGGTACGCATCGAACTGCAACGCCATACCCGCCTGACCGACTGATCCCGCGCTACCTCACCACCAGAAAAAGGGGCGGCGGTTGCTAGTGCAATTGGCCGCCCGTTTCGCGTATGTCTTGTGCGTTTCGCAGCGTGGTTTCAATGATGATGCGCAGACCCGCCACCAGGGTGTCGTGCGCCATGCTGGGCTGGCCGGGGTGCTTGGCCGCCTGCGATGGCAGATAGGGAATATGAATAAACCCGCCGCGCATCGGCAGCTTTTGACGGGCGATGGCGTGCATCAGCCCATAGAAGACGTGGTTGCAGACGAACGTGCCCGCCGTCTGCGACACCGCTGCCGGAATGCCGCCTGCGCGCAACTCGCGCACGATGGCCTTGATCGGCAGCGTGGAGAAATACGCCGCCGGCCCATCATGCTCAATGGCGACGTCGATCGGTTGCTTGCCGGCGTTGTCGGCAATGCGCGCGTCATCCACGTTGATGGCGATGCGCTCGATCGACATCTCGGCGCGGCCACCAGCCTGGCCTACGGCGATCACCACGTTAGGGTGCAGCGTTTGCAGCAGCGAGCCGAGCACTTTCTTGGATTCGCCAAAAACGGTCGGCAACTGGCGCGCGAAGATGTCAGCACCCGAGATCCCCTGACCGTCGAGCGTGCGCACGGCTTCCCACGACGGATTGACGGGTTCGTTCTCGAATGGATCGAACCCCGTGACGAGGACGGTAGGCATGACGTTCTCCTGCAGCTGCATCCATCAACAACGATGATAGATGCCGCCGCACATCATGCCCAGGCGCTGCGAGGGCCTTACTTGGCCTTGCTGCGCTTGTTCTCGAAGCTCAACAGGATGTCGACTTCTTCCGTGCCCGCTGTGTGCAGCCATTCGCGCGTCAGGCGTTCGCCCAGGCGGCGCATATCGCCCTGCAGGTTCACGTCGGGATTGATCACGCGTACGCCGGTCTTGGCGAGTTCGGCTTCGTCGTGCTCGTACGTTTGGCGGCTGGTCTCCCACCCGCGCGCCTCGTAATCCTTGGCGAGCTTGAGCACCGTCTGCTGCACGGCCGGCGGCAGCTTGGCGAAGCGCGCCTCGTTGACGAACACGGCGTTCTTCGGAATCCACGCATTGACCTTGTAGTAATACGTCATGCGTTGGCCAGCCTTGGTTTCCAGGCCGGTGGACGGCGAGGTCAGCATCGTGTCGATGCGGCCCGCGCTGATGGCTGCGCTCAGGTCAGGTGCTTCCACCTGCACAGGCTGTGCGCCGAACAACTCGGCGATGCGCTTTTGCGCCGCGTTGTAGGTGCGCAAACGATGTCCTTTCAGGTCGGACAAACGCGCAATCGGCGTTTCGGAATACAGGTTCTGCGGCGGCCAGGGCACGGCGTACAGCAGGCGCAGGCCGTTGGCCTTCATCAGCGCCTCAACCTTGTTGCGCGAGGCATCCCACAGCAGGCGTGCGTCGTTATAGCTCGACACCACGAACGGGATCGAATCCACGCCGAACAGCGGGTCGCGCTGGGCCAGCGTGGAGAGCATCACTTCGCCCGCTTCGGCCTTGCCGTCCTTCACGCCTTCGAAGATGGTCGCGGCCTTGAGTAGCGAGCCGTTCGGATACACCTCGAGCTTGAGCCCGCCATTGGTGGCGCTGTTGACGGCACCGGCAAAGGCTTGGAGGTTTTGCGTATGGAAATTGACGGCCGGGTACGGCGTGGCCACGCGGAACGTTTCGGCGCCAGCTTGCGCGGCAGAAAACAGCGTCAATGCGCTGGTGGCGAGAACACAAAAAAAGCGGCGTCCCGACATGGAACGGCCGCTCGTCATCTGGCTGCTCATTGAATCCCCCCGGAGAAGAGCGCGATGCGAGATCAACGATCGCACACCCCATGGGCCCGGGTGGCGATCACGTTGGCGGCGCCCGCCGGCATCAGATTGACCAGCGTGGCGCGCGCCGCACGCGTCGCATTAGACACGATTCATGCAGCATCAGGAAGCCTAGCCGCACGATATTGGCTGCATGCAACAGCAGCGCGGTGGGGGCTTGCGCTTTGATCGTGGCGCGCTTATTGGGTAAGTCGACCAGTACAGCGGACACGATGTTGCACTCGGCTGCCCGTTGCACTTATGCCTGCGCGTCGGATCCGGTCATCCGGCGAGTCACCGCATCGCCCCCATCTCGCGCGATTCTCTACACGACTTGATTTTGAAATCACGCAGACTGCACTGCCGGCCCCATTGACTTTGACACCTTTGCCGCGGCACATTTTCTGGAGAAATAGCCTACGGTTGACTTGCACAGCAATGCCGCCGCCGCGACGGCGGAAATATTTGCTGTCGGGCACACGGTTTCACATAATCCTCCGGCACTTGGGAAGAATTTGATTTCCCTTGGTCAAACCTTATCATCCGGAGGGATATTCCGTGTCATCGCCATTTCACCTTCAGAAGACGTTCATCGCTGCACTGGCCCTCGCCGCAGGTAGTCATGTATTCGCGCTAAGCCTGGAGGATTATAAAAATCCAAATGCCCCTTGCTTTGATCGAAGCATCAACCCCGCACTTACTGTTGCTGACACGCACATTCATTTCCGCCCATTCAGCGGACCCTCCGTCTCATTTAAGAACCTTCGGGATGAAGTCCGCGCCAATGGCGTCTTGTTTGCCGGCGTCATGGGCATCGGCCAACGCCTACCAAATGGCGCCGTCAATGAAGCGGGAAATGATTGCGAGTCATATCGCGACTGCCCTGGACAGACGGCTTCACCGTCAACCAAGAACGACTGGGTCAATGCGGCTAATTTTTATGAATTCAAATCCCCAAACATGGAAATGATTTTTTCCATGACATTTCCAGATTTGTCCGATACCGGTAACGTGCTGGAAACTATCAAGTTATACGATAAGGAATACCCTGGGGTTTTTAGAGTGATGGGGGAATCCAATGTGGTCAAGCAGGCGCTCTTCCCCAATCATCATCGGGCCATCACAACAGAGGAAATTGACCGCTGGGCTGGATTCATGCCGGAACTTCAGGCGCGCGGTATTCCATTTTTTCTGCATTCCGATCTAGGCAGCAACTTAGAACCTCAGAAATACTTACCCCTTATCGAACACGTCCTGACCAAATATCCGAACAATAAGATTGTCTGGTTGCACCTTGGTATTTCAGGCGAGCTGACCAACCTGGATCCAGCCACGCACATTTCCATTCTAAGCAACCTGTTAGAAACGCACCCCAACCTTTATGTCGATACATCCTGGCGGGTGATCGAAGAGAACTATTTCAGCAAATACAGGACTGAGTATGTTAGTTTTATCAACAAATACTCTCATCGCATCATCACGGGCAGCGATTACGTTGCCTACAAAAACAAGGCGCCCGCCTACAACTACACGGATGAGTTGAGAGCCTCCAGCATCATGAACAAATACATTAACGATGCCGCATATCGCAATATTGCCTTGGGCCAGACATACCTAACGATGCTGGGTATGACAGGAACATATAACGCCCCGACAATCTGCCCCAGGCCGAAGCCGGCGCGCTAACAGCCGCAGCTTGCGAAACCCTGTCGTGGTGTGAAAGCGCTGCGGCTCTGAACAAAAAAAGGCCGCCCCGACGTCAATCGGAGCGGCCTTTTTTACTTTCAGACTCTGCGAGATGCAGGCACGACCCCTGCATAACGAGACGCGTTAAATCGGCTCCAACGCCAGCATGGCGAAGGTTGCCAGCCAGTGTTCACCAGCGTATTCGCCACTGATCACATGCGGCAGGCCGGCGTCGATATGGCGTTGTGCTGCCGTGGCAAGCACGGCGCTCGCCGGCGCGCCTTCCGGAAGATGCCGCGCAATCCGCTTCATGCACCAGGCTCGGCTGAGGTTCAAACCGTTCAGGTGAGCGATCTTGGGGTCGCTGTGGTCGCTGACATGCGCAGGTGTCGTGAGACGATCGACATGGCCCGGCATCGGCAGATACTGGGCAAACCAACCAGCAAACTCATCTGCCGGCAACACATCCGACATCAACAAAGCCTCGGTCAATGCTGCTGACAGGAACTCGTCGCCGCCCGGCTCGTAGTGCGCCGGGTAGTTGGTGTCTTCCAGGTAATAACGACGGGAGGCCGCGACCACCAGTTCTTCCAACTCCCCATCGCCGCGATGGCGCGCGAAATCCAGGATCAGCTTCAACGCGAAGGCGCTGTTGTAGTGCGTACCCACGCGGATCGGATAACTCAGCTTGGTGAAGTAGCTGAAGATGCGGCTGCGAATTTCGGCTGTGAGCGGCTCCATGGCGGCCAGCCACGTTTTGGCTTTGGGATGCTGCCAAACGTCTAGTTCCTGCGCCAATGCCACGATCCAGGCAAAACCATAGGGCCGCTCAAACGATGTGCGCCCTGGCGCCTGGAAATACGCACATTCCTGCTGCATGTTGCCGGCGGTGAAGTGCTCGTCAAACAGGGCTGTAATCGCGTCCTGTTGTGGCAGAGACGGATACAGCCTTGCACAACGCGCCAGCAACCAATAGCCATGCACCGCCGAATGCCAGTCATAGCAGCCGTAGAACACCGGGTGCATCGCACGCGGTGACAGCACATCTTGCGGCCCATTCAGGACATGCATGATGTGGTTCGGATATTCGTGGCGCAGCGAGCGCAATGGCAACGCTGCAAAGGCCGAAGCCTGTTCGACGGTGAGTTGCATAGTGCCTCTTTAACGGAAGACCAGGAAATACATCAGCAGAATGTTGGCGCACAGCAGCACCAGCGCGGTCGGGATCTGCGTCTTGATGACGAGATACTTGTCCTTCAACTCCAGCAGCGCGGCCGGCACGATGTTGTAGTTGGCGCCCATGGGGGTCATCAATGTCCCGCAGTAGCCGGCCAACATGCCGATGGTCACCAGCGGAGCGGGATCGGCGTGCTGGCCAACCACCAGCAGCGGCAGCGCGATACCGGCCGTCAGCACCGGGAATGCCGCAAACGCATTGCCCATGATCATCGTGAACAGCGCCATGCCCACGCAGTAGATCACCACCAGCAGGAAGCGGTTATTCGGATCGGCGAACAGGCTCACGATGTCCTTCACCGATTTACCCGTCTGGGCCGCCACAAACACGCCACCCAGCATCGCCAGCATTTGCGGCAGCACCGCGGCCCAGCCGATCGAATCCAGCAGACGCCGCGACTCGCGCACCGCATGCAGCGGCGTTCCACCCGTCAGCGCCCAGCCAACCAAGATGGCAACCACACAGCTCACGCACAGCGCAGCCAACGTCAGCTGCTTCTGATCCAGGATGTAGACACCGCCCACGGAGACCCCTTTGAACGCCAGCGTGCAAAGCACCGTGACGACCGGGATCAGCAGCGCCGGAACAAACAGCTTGTTGCGCAGCTTGTTGGCAGAAGCATGGCGTTGTTCGGGGGTGCTCTGCTTGTACGTGCCGATCGACAGCAAGCCAGCCCCAGCGATCAATGCGATCAGCAGAACGATGACACCGACGATGCGATACGCCATCGGCTTGCCGAGCGTCGCGACCATCAAATCGCTAAACAGAAAGACCGAGCCAAACAGGAACCAGAACAACGCCGTGGTCAGGCGCTTGGGGTTGCCCTTGTCTCGCAGCGTCATGCCCACCAGCAGCATGACGATAAAGCCGATCAGATAAAAAACACTGTTAATGGTCAGCAGGGTGCTCATGCTGTCACCTCATTCGTCTTGGACGGATTGGATTGTTTCCAGGCATCGACATCGCGCTGGATGCTGGCATCGAGCCGCACCAAGCGGAACATGTGGATGACGAGCGCAGCAATGGCGGTGGGAATTGCCCACAGGCCGAGGTGCAAAGGTTCAATGCCAGTGATGCCGTTTTCCTTGAGGAACGCATCCATCAGCAGCACCGCACCGAAGGCGAGGAAGATGTCTTCGCCGAAGAAGATGGCGATGTTGTCGCAGGCCGCCGAGTGCGCGCGCAGCTTGTCGCGGATGTGCTGCGGCAGATCACCGTGGCGTGCGGCTGCAGCACCCTCCACCATGGGCGCCAGCAATGGCCGCACGGTCTGCGCATGGCCGCCGATGTAGGTCAGGCCGAGTGCGCCCAGCCCTTGACGCACCACGAAATACAGCATCAGGATGCGGGCCGAGGTAGCGCTCGCCAGGCTGGAGATCCAGTCTTGTGCGCGCTCTTTCAGGCCGTAGCTTTCCAGCAGGCCGATGATCGGCAGAATCAGCACGTAGACGGCCAGCGACCGGCTATTGATGAACTTCTCGCCGAAGGTTTCCAACAGCGTGCCAAGGTCCATGCCGACGGACAGCCCCGTCGCCAGTCCGGCCACGGTCACCACCAGCAGTGGATTGAATCGCAGGACGAACCCTACGATGATGATGACCACCCCGATCAGTGGCCATAGATTGACTGCCGTACTCATGTGGCGCTTCCCCCCAAGTTGCTATAAAAAAGCCCCGCACGGAAGTTGCGAGGCCCGTGTTTCAGGCGCAGGCGCGAACAGCGATCCCTTCACTGCCCAGCCGTTCCCGAATGCGTCGCGCGAACGCCAGCGCATGCGCGCCGTCGCCGTGCAGACAAACCGTTTCCGCGCGGATCGGAACCCACGTGCCGTCGATGGCCTTGACGCGCTGTTCGCGCACCATCGTCAGCGTCTGGTCCAGTGCCGCGTTCTCATCGTCGATCAGCGCGCCGGGCGTGCCGCGCTTCACGAGCGAGCCGTCCGCGTTGTAACCGCGATCGGCAAACACCTCTTCCTTGGCTTGCAGGCCCAACTCACGCGCGGCCTTTACCAGCTCACCACCGGCCAGGCCAAACACCACGAGCGACGGATCGAAATCACGAATGGCGCGCACGATGGCCATGGCCAGCGGCCGGTCACGCGAGGCCTGGTTGTACAGCGCTCCGTGTGCTTTCACGTGAGCCAGCTTGCCGCCTTGGGCGCGCACAATAGCCGATAGACCGCCGATCTGGAAGAGCACGCCCGCGTAAATCTCTTCCGGGGGCAGGTGCATCTCGGTGCGGCCAAAATTTTCACGATCAGGAAAGCTCGGATGCGCGCCGATCGACACGCCCTGGCGCAGCGCCCACGCGGCGGTCTGCCGCATCGTATTGACGTCGCCGGCGTGCCAACCGCATGCGATGTTGGCCGAACTCACCAGCGCGAGCAGCGCTTCATCGGTATCGCAGCCTTCGCCAAGATCGGCGTTCAGATCAATTGCAGTCATGGTTGTCTTCCGGTACGTCAGGCGTTCAGTCGCGTTTTGGCGGTGCGCCGCGCGGTCGAGAGAATGCCCTGGCGCTGCCAATCCAGCGCGGTTTCGATTTGCTGCAGATAACGGGCCACGTCAGCACGGGCGGCTTCGGCCTCTTCCAGCGTCACGCGCTGGAAGCGCACGCGGGTGCCCAGCGGAATCTGCGCCAGCCGCCACTGGTCGGCCAGGATGACGGTGCCGATCTTCGGGTAGCCGCCGGTGGTCTGTGCATCGGCCATCAGCACAATCGGCTGGCCCGACGGCGGTACCTGGATCACGCCCGGCACCACCCCGTGCGAGAGCAGATCGCCGCTGCGCTGCTTCTTGCGCGCGAGCTGCGGCCCCTGCAGGCGAAAGCCCATGCGGTTGCTGTTGGGGGTGAGCGTCCAGTCTGACTCCCAGAACGCGGCTTGCGCCTCGGCGAGGAAGTCGTCGTATTCCGGGCCGGGCAGTACGCGGATGACGGGCGTGTTGTCCTGCGCGCGATCGAACGTCCAGCGCGCGGCCTTCACGGCAACGGTGTCCCCGCTGATGTCGGGGGCATAGGTGGTGTCGGCGGGCAGCACCGCCAGCTTGTCGCCATCTTTCAGCGGACGCCCTTCGTAGCCGCCAAAGCCTGCCTTCAGATCGGTGCTGCGCGAGCCCATCATCTCCGGCACATCAATGCCACCGGCCACGCACAGGTACGCGCGCACGCCGCCCTGCGCCACACGCAAGGTCAGCGTCTGGCCGCGCTGCACGGGGATGGCGCGCCAGGCGTGGACGGGCGAGCCGTCGAGCGTGGCCCGGCAGTCAGCACCGGTCAGCGCGATCAAGCCATCGGCATGGAAACGCAGCGTGGCGTTGCCCAGCGTGAACTCGATGCCCGCCGCATCACTGCGGTTGCCGACCAGGCGATTGCCCACGTACAGCGACAGCGGGTCCAGCGCGCCCGAGGTACACACGCCAAAGCGGCGATAGCCCGTGCGGCCAAGGTCTTGCACGGACGCCAGCACGCCGGCCCGCACGATCTCGATCATGGGTTGTGGTTTGGCACTCATGCGCGCACCTTCGAGGCGACAAAACGGATGCGGTCTCCCGGTGCGAGCAGCGCGGGGGGATTGCGCTGCGGCATGAAGAGCGCCGCGTCCGTGCGGCCAAGGAGTTGCCAGCCTCCGGGGGAGGCGGCCGGATAGATGCCCGTCTGCTCACCGCCGATGCCCACCGAACCAGCCGGCACGGACATGCGCGGCTCCGCACGACGCGGCGTGGCGAGCGACTTGTCCAGCCCACCCATATAGGCAAAGCCCGGCTGGAAGCCCAGGAAATAGACGATGTATTCGGGCGCGGTGTGACGACGCACGACTTCGGCGGGCGTCAGGCCGGTGTGCTTGGCGACTTCGCGCAGGTCGGGGCCTTCATCGCCGCCGTAGGCGACTTCAATATCGACGAGCTTGCCGTCGGCCACCAGCGCTTCGCTTTCTTCCCAGGCTTCGCGCAGGCGCGTCTCCAGCACGCGCGCATCCGCCAGGGGGCCGAACACGAGCGTCAGGTTGTTCATGCCCGGCACCACGTCAATCACGCCCGCCCACTGGGACGCCCGCGACGCCATCGCCCAGATGCGCTGCTGGCAATTCAAGGTCGCCGGCGGCGGCACTTCGCACAACAGCGCCAGTTCGCCCAGCCGATGAATCGTGCACTGCAACTTAACCCCCGGTCACATTTGCTGTCGGTTGCCGGCAAACCGGAAAACGAAGCGCGATTGAAAACGAAAGCGATACGTTAATAAAACGTTGATAAATTCTATATAAGAACTAACCCTTAGCTCGCGGATTGGGTATCCCGCCCGTTTGTGGTGCGGACAGGTGCCGTTCTCATGATAGGAAAGTGCGCGCCGGCCAGGGGCAGCGTGTTATGCACGCGCCATATGAAACCCTGACGACAGTGAAAAGGCTGTGCCGGCGCGGCCGCTCAGTGGGCGGCAGCTTGGCCCTCGTGGCGCGTGGCACGCAAGCCCAGCCACAAAGCCAGGATCGAGCAGACCGCCATCATGCCCAGCAACGGTGCAGCGGTCTGGCCGATGGCGGCGACCACCGTGCCGGTGACCATGCCAAGGCCAAATTGCATGGCGCCCATCAGCGCGGAGCCGGTGCCGGCACGGGCGCCCTGCCCGGCCATCGCCAGCGCGCCCGTGTTGGGCGAGATGCAGCCGATGGACGCGACGTAGCAAAACAACGCAGCCAGTACAAGCGGCAGCGGCATCCAGCCTGCCAGCGCCGCCGCGGTGGCGAGCACGCTGGTCACTACCGGAATCCACAACGCCCGCCGCAACACGCGCGCGGGCGAATACTTGCGCACCAGCCGCACATTCACGCGCGAGGCGGCGATCATCCCCGCCGCGTTGCCGCCGAACACCCAGGCGTAGTGGCCCGGCGACAGCCCATAGCCATCAATCAGCACGAACGACGACACGGTGATGTACGCAAACATGCCCGACAGGAACACCGCGCCACACCACATGTAGGCCGCGTAATGGCGATCGCGCAGCAGTGCCCAGTAGTCCCTCAGCACGTGGCCGACAGCCAGCCGGCGCGCGTTCTGGGGGGCCAGCGATTCGCGCATCAGATAGTGCACCGCCACCAGCGACACCACGCCAAACGCCGTCAGCAGCGCAAAGATGACCCGCCACGACGCGACCTGTAGCACCGCCCCACCGATCATCGGCGCGAGGATGGGCGCCACGCCCATCACCAGCATCAGCGTGGAATAGGCTTGCGCAGCGCCGGCCGGGTCCATGCGATCACGCACGGCGGCGCGCGCGATCACCATGCCCGCACAGGCGCCCAAACCCTGCAAGCCGCGCAGCACGGCCAGCATCGTTGCGTCCTTGGCGAAGGCGCAGCCAATGGAGGCCGCCACGTACAAACCCAGGCCGATATAGAGCGGAGGCTTGCGGCCAAAACGGTCACTGGCCGGGCCGTAGATGAGCTGACCGATCGCTAGGCTGATCAGAAAGACCGTGAGCGTGAGCCCCGCCGCAGCCGACGACGTGTTCAGATCGCGTGCAATGGTGGGCAGGCTCGGCAGATACATGTCGACCGACAGCGGGCCGACCGCCGTGAGCGCACCGAGCAGCAGAAGCCAACCGGGAATCGGCCCCGGCATGCGGGACCGTGCGGGAGTGGGAGCAGTCATGAAGGGGAAAACGAGACGCGGCAGCGGGTGTGAACCCATGCCGGAGCAAACCTCAGACTGTAGCGTAAAGCGACAGGCCGCGCCTGCGCACCGCTCAAGTGCAACGCAGCCTGCACGCCCCAGCCGGGGGCCCGCCGTGCCACCTGCATACCTCGGCATGACAAGCTAAGCACGGCAAATCGGCCCCGCTGGCCCGGCACGGGATTTGCACTCTCCCACCCCTCGTATGGGGCAGGCGCCAACCGGCCGAAATCGGGGCGCCAGCATGATGTCGAACGATATACTTTACCGCTGATGGCAAGCATCACCAGACCATGATGATTGTTGCGATGCGTCGCGGCGAATCTGCTCCGCGCATGGGTAACGACCGGGCAATCTGAACAGTGTCGTCAACGCAAATAAAGAGACCGCCTCCGCAGCGTTTGCTCGCGGCGAGCGGCAGGAAACCACGAGCCAACCTGTTGTGACACAACATCCTCCACGCCTGTCGCTGACAGGCATGACCAAGCGCTACCCGAGCGTGGTCGCCAACGACGGCGTGAGCCTGACCGTCGCACCCGGCGAAATCCACGCCGTGCTCGGCGAAAACGGCGCCGGCAAGTCGACGCTGATGAAGATCATCTTCGGTGCGGTGCAGCCCGACGCCGGCGAAATGCAGCTCGACGGCCAGCGCGTCGAGATCGCCAACCCGCACCAAGCGCGCGCGCTTGGCATCGCCATGGTGTTCCAGCACTTCTCGCTGTTCGACACGCTCACGGTGGCCGAGAACATCCTGCTCGGCCTGCCCGCCGGCACCGACCTGCGCGACGTGGCCGAACAGGTGCGTACCACCGGCGACAAGTACGGCCTGCCGCTGGAGCCGCATCGCCATGTGCATACGCTGTCTGTGGGCGAGCGCCAACGCGTGGAAATCGTGCGCGCGCTGCTCACCAAGCCGCGCCTGCTGATCCTCGATGAGCCGACCTCGGTGCTCACGCCGCAGGCAGTGGAAAAGCTCTTCGTCACGCTGCGCCAGTTGGCGGCCGAAGGCACCAGCATCCTCTACATCAGCCACAAGCTCGATGAGATCCAGGCGCTGTGCCACACCGCCACGGTGATGCGCATGGGCAAAGTCACGGGCGTGTGCGACCCGCGCCAGGAAACGGCGGCGTCGCTGTCGCGCATGATGATCGGCGGCGAGCCGCCGCGCGAACTGCGTCCGCAAACCACACCGGGCGAGGTGCGCATGGAGGTGGCCGGCCTGTCGCTGCCCAAGGCGCATGCCTTTGCGACCGAGCTGCGCGACATCGCCCTGCAACTGCGCAGCGGCGAGATCGTCGGCATCGCGGGCGTGTCGGGCAATGGGCAGCAAGAATTGCTGGCCGCGCTGTCCGGTGAAGACACGCGCGCCTCGGCGCAGACCATCAGCATCGGCGACGAGCCCGTCGCCAAGCTGGACCCACGTGCACGCCGCAAGCGCGGGCTGTCGTTCGTGCCGGAAGAGCGTCTGGGGCGCGGCGCAGTGCCGTCGCTATCGCTTGCTGCCAATACGCTGCTCACGCACCAGCGTGCGCCGCAGGTACGTGGCGGGCTGATCGACAAGACCGCCGCCGCCAAACTGGCCTCAAAGATCATCCAGCGCTTTGGCGTAAAAGCCGGTGGCCCGGATGCGCTGGCCAAGAGCTTGTCGGGCGGCAACCTGCAGAAATTCATCGTCGGCCGCGAAATCGAATGCGCGCCGCGCGTGCTCATCGTTGCGCAACCCACCTGGGGCGTGGACGTGGGCGCGGCGGCACAGATCCACAACGAAATCCTCGCGCTCAAGGCCGGGGGCTGCGCCATCCTGATCGTGTCGGAAGAACTCGACGAACTCTTTGCGCTGTGTGATCGCTTGCACGTGATCGCCAACGGGCGCCTCTCCCCTTCCACCCCCACGCACGCCACCGACCGCGAACAGATCGGCCTGTGGATGAGCGGCATGTGGGACAAAGCGCCGGCTTCGGCAGCAGTCACAGCGGAGGTGGCCCATGGCTGAAGTCATGCATGGCAGCCGCCTGGCGCTGCCGGTTTCGCTGGAACTGCGTGCGATTCCATCGCGCACCATGGCCTATGCCTCGCCGTTGATCGCGCTGGTACTGACGATGGTGTTCGGCCTGCTGCTGTTCGCGCTGCTGGGCAAGGACCCTGTGGCCGGCCTGCGCGTGTTCCTGGTCGAACCGCTCGCCAGCAAACGCGCGATTGGCGAGGTGCTGCTCAAGACCGTGCCGCTGGTGCTGTGCGCGCTGGGCTTGTCGGTGTGCTACCGCGCCAACGTGTGGAACATCGGCGCGGAGGGGCAACTGATCGTCGGCGGCATCTTTGCGGCCGCCACCGTCATCGCCTTCGATACGCCGACGCCTGCCATTCCCGGCGGCTTCGCGCTGGTGCTGGCCATCGTCGCCGGGCTGGTGGGCGGCGCGTTCTGGGCAGCCATCACGGCCCTGCTGCGCGATCGCTTCCATGCCAACGAGATCCTCGTCTCGCTCATGCTCACGTACATCGCGCAGTTGCTGCTGCTGTACATGGTCAACGGGCCGCTCAAGGATCCGAACGGCATGAACTTCCCGCAGTCGATGGTGTTCGACTCCGCGTTCGTGCTGCCCACGCTGGTGGCGGGTACGCGTCTGCACGTCGGCTTCCTCTTCATGCTGGTGATGACGGCGGCGATGACGCTGTTCGTGTTCCGCAGCTTCGCGGGCTATCGGCTGCAGGTGGGTGGGCTGGCACCGCAGGCGGCGCGCTACGCAGGCTTCTCCTCGCGCAAGGCGCTGTGGACGGCGCTACTGGTGTCGGGCGGGCTGGCAGGCATTGCCGGCGCCTTCGAGGTGACGGGGCCGATCGGGCAACTGCTGCCGTCCATCTCCCCCGGCTACGGCTTTGCCGCCATCGTGGTGGCCTTCGTGGGGCGCCTGCATCCGGTGGGCACCGTGCTGGGCGCGATCGTGATGTCACTCTTCTATATCGGTGGCGAACTGGCGCAATCGCGCCTGGGCCTGCCGTCCGCCATTACCGGAGTGTTCCAGGGCATGCTGCTGTTCTTCCTGCTGGCCTGCGACACGCTCATCGAATACCGCCTGCGCTGGCGCGCGCATCACTGATATGGAAAGTCTTGCTCCCCTGATCGCCGCGTCGATCAACGCCGGCACCCCGCTGCTGCTTGCTGCGCTCGGGCTGCTGATGAACGAACGCTCCGGCGTGCTCAACCTGGGCGCCGAGGGCATGATGCTCGTGGCCGCCGTCGCCGGCTTCATGGTCGGCTACCAGACGCAGATTCCGCTGCTGGGTTTTGCGGCCGGTGCGATTGCCGGCATGGTGATGGCCGCGCTGTTTGCGTGGCTGGCACTGGTGCTGGTGACCAACCAGGTCGCCACGGGCCTCGCCTTGTCGATCTTCGGCACCGGGCTGTCGGCCTTCA
Organism: Ralstonia sp.; assembly: GCA_039592975.1. Classification (GTDB taxonomy): domain Bacteria; phylum Pseudomonadota; class Gammaproteobacteria; order Burkholderiales; family Burkholderiaceae; genus Ralstonia. The sequence goes on from JBCNQE010000002.1 coordinate 495,430, forward strand.
TGGGCCAGCGCTTTGTCGGCATGTCGCTGCCGGCGCAGGCGCATGGCATTCCTGGGCTGGAGTCGATTCCGTTCGTCGGCCCTGCCCTGTTTGCGCATCACTGGATGGTCTATTTCAGCCTGTTGTTGTGCGGCGCGATTGCGTGGTTCCTGTTCAAGACGCGTGCGGGGCTGACGCTGCGCGCGATCGGTGAATCGCCGGAATCGGCGCACGCGCTAGGCTATCCGGTGCGCACCATCCGGTTCGGCGCGTTGCTGTTTGGCGGTGCCTGCTGCGGGCTGGCAGGTGCCTACCTATCGCTGGTCTACACGCCGATGTGGGTGGAAAACATGGTCGCCGGCCGCGGCTGGATCGCCCTGGCGCTCACCACCTTCGCCACCTGGCGGCCGCTGCGCATCCTGTTTGGCGCACTGCTGTTCGGTGGCGTGACGATCCTGCAGTTCTACCTGCAGGGGATGGGCGTGTCGGTGCCGTCGCAGATTCTCTCGATGCTGCCGTTTGCCGCCACGATCGTCGTGCTGGCCATCATCTCGCGCAATCCGGATTGGATTCGGTTGAACATGCCGGCATCACTGGGCAAGCCATTCCGCCCAGGTTCCGCCTAACCTTTCCGCATTCCGTTCTTTTCTTTGTTTCACGCTTCAACACAGTCAACGAGCCACACAACAGGAGAAATCGATGAACGTTACCCGCAGGATCACGCTGGCCGCCCTGGCCGCTGGCGCTGCCCTGACCCTCTGGGGTTGCGGCAAGTCCAACGACAACGCAGGCGGCAACGCTGCACCGGCTGCATCGTCGGCCCCCGCTGCTGCCGCACCGGCACCCGCCCCCGAGGCACTGAAGGTGGCGTTCGTCTACGTCGGCCCAGTGGGCGACGCAGGCTGGACGTACGCCCACGACGCCGGCCGCAAGGAAGTCGATGCGAAGTACGGCGACAAGGTGAAAACCACCTTCGTGGAAAACGTGCCCGAGAGCGCCGCGGATGCAGAACGCGTGTTCCGCGATCTGGCCACGCAGGGCAACAAGGTCATCTTCGGCACGAGCTTCGGTTTCATGGAATCGATGCTCAAGGTCGCCAAGGAATTCCCGGATGTGAAGTTCGAGCACGCCACCGGCTTCAAGACGGCTGACAACCTCGGCCAGTACGACGTGCGCACGTATGAAGGCGCATATCTGGCGGGTGTGGTGGCCGGCAAGATGAGCAAGTCGGGCAAGCTGGGCGTGGTGGGCTCGGTGCCCATCCCTGAGGTGATCCGCAATATCGACTCGTTCACGCTGGGCGCGCGCAGCGTCAACCCGAAGGCCACCACCCGCGTGGTGTGGGTCAACAAGTGGTTCGATCCGGGCAAGGAGCGTGAAGCGGCTACCACGCTGATCGGCCAGGGCGTTGACGTGCTGATGCAGAACACCGACTCCGCCGCCGTCGTGCAGACCGCGCAGGAGAAAGGCGTCTACGCCATCGGCTGGGACAGCGACATGACCAAGTTCGGCGAGAAGGCCCACCTGGCCGCCTCGATGAACAAGTGGGGCGTGTACTACACCAAGGTCGTCGGCGACGTGCTTGAGAACAAGTGGAAGCCCGAGACCATCTGGTGGGGCCTGAAGGAAGGCATGATCGATCTGGGCGCCTACAACGCCGTGGTGCCGGAAGACGTCAAGGCACTGATCGAGACCAAGAAGAAGGGCATCATCGACGGCTCGGCCCCGATCTGGAAGGGCCCGCTCAAGGACAACACCGGCAAGGAAGTCCTGCCCGCCGACAAGGTGGCTGACGACGGCTTCCTGCACGGCATCAAGTTCTACGTAGAAGGTGTGGAAGGCAAGATTCCGGGTTAAGTCCTACCCGTTGCAGTAAAAAGCCGGCGCCTCGCGAGAGGGCCGGCTTTTTTCATGGGCGCCTTGAAAATCGGGCCACCCGCCCAAGCTGATACGATGGTTTGCTGGCAAAACCCACCCATGTGACGCCGGCTTTTCATCTAGGAGCCCACGATGTTCGGACGCCTCTTCCGCCTATGGAGCGTGGTACGCAATGACGTGCGCCTGCTGTGGTTTGCGCTGCGCCATCCGGATAAGCCGTGGTGGCTGGCGCCGGCGGCGTTGTTGCTGGTCGGCTATGTGATATCGCCGGTCGATTTGATTCCGGATGTCATCCCGGTGATCGGCTGGGTGGACGACATCGTGCTCGTCCCGTTTGCGCTGCACATGCTGCTGCGCGCCCTTCCCGTTCGCGTGCGCGAGGATGCGCGCTTTGCCGCCGCCCGGCGGGTGACGCCGAGCGGGCGGTAAGTTCTTCCTTACGGCAAGAGGATCGTCGAACCGGTCGTCTTGCGCGACTCCAGATCGCGGTGCGCCTGCGCCGCATCGGCCAGCGCGTAACGCTGGTGGATCTCGATCTTCACCTTGCCGCTACTCACCACATCGAACAGGTCTGCCGCCATCGGTTCCAGCAGATCGCGTCGCGCTGTGTAAGTCATCAGCGTCGGGCGCGTGAGCTTAAGCGAGCCCTTCGCACTCAGCACGCCGATGTCGAACGGCGGCACCGGGCCGGATGCATTGCCATAGCTCACCATCCAGCCGCGCGGCGCCAGGCAATCCAGGGACCCGGTAAACGTGTCCTTGCCGATACCGTCGTACACCACCGGCACGCCCTTGCCGCCCGTGATTTCGCGCACGCGCTCGGTGAAGTTCTCGCGCGTGTAGACGATGGTGTGGTCGCAGCCGTGTGCTCGGGCGAGTTCCGCTTTGGCATCGCTGCCGACGGTGCCGATCACGGTGGCGCCGAGCGCCTTGAGCCACTGGCAGGCGATCAAGCCCACGCCGCCCGCTGCGGCATGAAAGAGCACCGTATCGCCCGGCTGCACGCGGTAGCTGTCGCGCAGCAGATATTGCGCGGTCAGGCCTTGCAGCATCATCGCCGCGCCGGTTTCGAAATCGATGGCGTCGGGCAGCTTCACCAGAATATCCGCCGGCATCGTCCGCACTTGGGCGTAGGCGCCCGTCGGGCGGCCTGCGTAGGCGACGCGGTCGCCGGGCTTGACGTGCGTGACGCCCTCGCCCACCGCTTCCACCACACCGGAGGCCTCCATGCCGATGCCGGCCGGCAGCGGCTGCGGATACAGCCCCGTGCGGAAATACACGTCGATGTAGTTCAGGCCGATGGCGTGCTGCTTGATGGTGGCCTCGCCGGGGCCGGGCGCGGGCACGTCCACATCGACGAGCTGCATCACTTCCGGGCCGCCGGTTTCAAAGATGCGGATGGCTTTGGCTTGGGTCATGCGTGAATCTCCTTCGGGTCGGGCTGCACCAGTTGCAAGGCGGTCATCACCAAGTCGGCGGTCGACAGGTTGGTGGCGCAGGGAATGTTGTGAACGTCGCAGGCGCGCACCAGCGCGTTGATGTCGGGTTCGTGCGGCTGCGGTGTCATCGGGTCGCGCAAAAAGATGACGGCATCGACGCGGCCTTCAGCAAGCTGCGCGCCGATCTGCAGGTCGCCGCCCCACGGGCCAGACAGCATGCGCTGCACGGTCAGGCCGACTTCTTTCTCCAGCCGGCCGCCAGTGGTGCCGGTGGCCAGCAGGTCGCATTGCGACAGAAAGGCCTGGTGCGTCTGCGCAAAGGCAACCATGTCGTCTTTCTTGTGGTCGTGCGCGATCAGGGCGATGCGGCGGCGTTTCAGGGGGGCGCTCTCGGGCGTAAGGGTGGTCATCGTGCTTGGCTCAAAATGGGCTCAGAAGGTGCCGGGGTAAGCGCCGCCATCCAGCAGGATGTTTTGCGCGTTCAAATAGCCAGCGTGCTGGCTGCACAGGAAGGCGCACACGGCGCCAAATTCGGCGGGTTGGCCAAAGCGCCGGGCCGGGTTGCCCTGGCGCTTGCGGTCGAAGTTTTCTTCCGCGCTGATGCCGGCGGCCTTGGCACCGGCTTCCAGCGTCTTGCTCAGGCGGTCGGTCTCGAACTGGCCGGGCAGCAGGTTATTGACGGTCACGCCGTGCTTGGCCACCTCGCGTGCAAGGCCCGCCACGAACCCCGTCAGGCCCGAGCGCGCGCCATTGGACAAGCCCAGCACGTCGATCGGCGCCTTCACGGCACCACTGGTGATATTGATGATGCGGCCCCAGCGGCGCTCGATCATCTTGTCGACGGTCGCCTTGATCAGGTCGATCGGCGTGAGCATGTTGGCGTTGAGTGCGGCGTTCCATGCATCGCGGTCCCAATCCCGAAAGTTGCCCGGCGGCGGGCCGCCCGCGTTGTTGATCAGGATGTCCGGTGAGCCGCCCAGGCGTTCGGAGGCGAGCAGCGCCTGCTCGCGGCCCTCGGGCGTGGTGATGTCGGTGGCAACGGCTTCCACGCGCACGCCGTGTGCGCTGCGGATGCGCTCGGCTGCGGCCAGCAAGGCTTCGGCGCCGCGCGCGACGATCACCACATCCACGCCCTCGGCTGCCAGCGCATCGGCACAGGCGAAGCCCAATCCCTTGCTCGCGCCGCACACCAGTGCGCGCTTGCCCTTCAAACCCAAATCCATCCCACAGTCTCCTTTATTTGTTGGCACCACCGCGCCGCGACAGCAACGCCATGCCCGCCAGCACCAGCGCACTGCCGGCAATCTGCCACAGCGTGATGGGTTCACCGAGCAGCCACCAGCCCAGCAGCAACGTCGAGACCGGCCCGATCATGCCCGCCTGCGACGCCACCGGCGCACCCACACGCGCCACCGCCATCATCGTCATCGTGACCGGTGCCACCGTGCAGAACACCGAATTGATGACCGACAGCCCATACACCTGCCACGGCAGCACCAGCGCATGCAGCGGCCGCAGCACCAGAAACTGGAGGATGCAGGCCACCGTCGACACGCACATCGCATACGCCACCAGCCGCATCGAGCCCACGCGCTTGACCAGCTCGCCGCTGGCCAGCAGATAGATACCGTAGCTGATGGCGCTGGCGAGCACCAAGCCGCCGCCCAGCCAGACGTTGCCGCCACCCAGGTTCAGATCATGCGCGAACACCAGGACGATGCCGACGTACGCCAGCGCCAAGGACAGCCACTGCAAGCCCGTGATGCGCCGCTTGAACACCGTGGCAGTGATCAGCAACACAAACGATGGCGTCAGAAACAGAATCAGCCGCTCCAGCCCCGCCGTGATGTATTGCAGGCCGAGAAAATCCAGGAAGCTGGAGAGGTAATAGCCGATGATGCCGAGCCCGACGATGCGCCAGCGATCGGATGGTGCCAGCGGCTGCGCACGGCGAGATTGCCACCAGCCCATTGCCATGAACAACGGCGCTGCCAGCAACATGCGCAGCGTGATCACCATGACCGCATCCACTTGGTAGCGATACATCAGCTTGGCGACGATGGCCTTGGCGGAAAACAGCACCGCGCCCACAGAAGCGAGCAACAAGCCGCCAGTGTCGGTGTGTGTGGGGGTGGAAGACGCGGAAGACGCAGTGGGCACAGCGGAACGAAGGCCTATTGGAGAGCGTCGTCGATTGTATGGGAATTCAACAAAACGTTCTGGCGGCGGGTGCGCTCCACCTGGCGTGGATGGCGCTCACCCGCGAGCCCGCCGCCGTACAATCGCCGGTGCCCAGATGAGCTAAACCGCCGTTAAGCCCCGTTAGGCCGTTCGATTTTTCATAGCGCGCGCGCCGTACAATGCGCCTCACCACCGCACACTTCTCGCCATGAAACAAGATCCGCGCTTCCCGAACCTGTTCATCCTCGATCACCCGCTGATCCAACACAAGCTCACGCACATGCGCGACAAGGACACGTCCACGCGCACGTTCCGCGAGCTGCTGCGCGAGATCACGCTGCTCATGGGCTACGAGATCACCCGCAACCTGCCGCTGACCAACCGCCACATCGATACGCCGATGGGGCCGATGGAAGCGCCCGTCATCGCGGGCCGCAAGCTGGCCGTCGTGCCAGTGCTGCGCGCAGGCGTGGGCATGAGCGATGGACTGGTAGAGCTGATTCCGTCGGCGCGCATCGGCCACATCGGCGTGTACCGCGATGAGCAGCACCGCCCGGTGGAATACCTGGTGCGCCTGCCGGACCTGGAAGACCGCACCTTCATCCTGTGCGATCCGATGGTCGCCACCGGCTACTCGGCCGTGCATGCCATCGACGTGATGAAGAAGCGCGGCGTGCCAGATGAGAACATCCTCTTCCTGGCGCTGGTGGCCGCGCCGGAAGGCGTAGAGGTGTTCCAGAAGGCGCACCCTGGCGTGAAGCTGTTCGTGGCATCGCTCGATTCGCACCTCAACGAACACGCCTACATCATCCCCGGCCTGGGCGATGCGGGCGACCGGCTGTTCGGCACGAAGAACTGAGCGCAACACGTTTTGCGCAAACAAAAACAGCCGGCATTGCCGGCTGTTTGCTTTGGTACGTTGAAAATGTTCAGCGCTTCTTCGAGCCACCCAGAATGCTGCCCAGCACGCCACGCACGATCTCGCGCCCAACCGTCGAGCCGATCGTACGCAGGGTCGACTTGGCCAGCGTTTCGACAATCGAATCGCCGCGGCCCGTGCGGCCCGTGCCCTTGGTGAGGATCGAGCCGACTTCGCCCAACCAGCCGCCGCCCTCTTGCTGCGCGGGTGCGGGTGCGGGTGCGGGTGCGGGAACCGGTGCAGGCGCAGACCCTGACGACGCACCGAAATCCGTGCCGATCGACCCCGACGTGGGCGCAGGCGCAGCCCCACCGCCTGCCACGCGGCCGGTCAGGATTTCATACGCCGATTCACGATCGACCGCCGTGTCGTAACGCCCCGCCACCAGCGAATTAGTAATCAGCACGCGCCGCTCATCCTCCGAGATCGGCCCGATACGCGATGCCGGCGGCACGACAAACGCGCGCTCCGTAATCTCCGGGCGCCCGCCCTCGTCCAGCATGGAGATCAGCGCCTCGCCCACGGCCAGTTCGCCGATGGCCTGTTCGATGCTGAACTCGGGGTTCGCACGCATCGTGGTGGCCGCTGCCTTCACGGCCTTCTGATCGCGCGGGGTAAAGGCGCGCAGCGCATGCTGCACGCGGTTGCCGAGCTGGCCGAGCACGGTGTCCGGCACGTCCGACGGGTTCTGCGTGACGAAGTACACGCCCACGCCCTTGGAGCGGATCAGCCGCACCACCTGCTCCACCTTTTGCAGCAGCGACGGCGGCGCGTCGTTGAACAGCAGGTGCGCCTCGTCAAAGAAGAAGGCGAGCTTCGGCTTTTCCAGATCGCCCACTTCCGGCAGGTGCTCGAACAGCTCGGAGAGCATCCACAGCAGGAACGTCGCATACAGCTTGGGCGCATTGAGCAGCTTGTCAGCGGCGAGGATGTTGACCACGCCCTTGCCGCCCACCGTCTGCATCAGATCGTTGATATCGAGCATCGGCTCGCCGAAGAACTGGTCAGCGCCCTGCCCCTCCAGCGCGATGAGGTTGCGCTGGATGGCGCCGATGCTGGCCGACGAGATGTTGCCGTACTTGTTCGTGTACTCCGATGAATGCTCACCCACATGCTGCAGCATCGCGCGCAGGTCTTTCATGTCGAGCAGCGCGAGGCCGGAGTCGTCCGCAATCTTGAAGACGAGGTTCAGCACGCCGGTCTGGATGTCGTTCAGCTCCAGCATGCGCGAGAGCATCAGCGGGCCCATGTCGGACACGGTGGCACGCACGGGATGGCCCTTTTCGCCGTACACATCCCACAGCGTGACGGGGCAGCCGGCCCATTGCGGCTCTTCCAGGCCGCGCTCCTGCAGGCGCGCCTTGAGTTTGTCGTTGGACTGGCCGGGCTGCGAAATGCCGGTCAGGTCACCTTTCACATCGGCCAGGAAGACCGGCACGCCGATCTTCGACAGCCCCTGCGCAAGCGTTTGCAGGGTGACGGTCTTGCCGGTGCCGGTAGCGCCGGTAATCAAGCCATGCCGGTTGGCGAGCTGGGGCAGCAGCACCAGTTCGGTTTTCGTATTCTTGGCAACGAGGATGGGGTCGGTCATGGCGTTTTGGCGGGAATCAAATTCTCTGGGGGCGACGCCCGTGCTCGACCGGATGGACGGGTCGGCGGGCGTGTGCAGCATGCTAAAATCCGCGACCGATTATAGAGCGTGCAGGTGGCGTCAGACCGCCATCTGGGCGCCAGATTCCACAGCATTTCCACCGCATTCCGCTCGGAGAGTTTCATGGCCGGTCATTCCAAATGGGCCAATATCAAGCATAAGAAAGCCGCTGCCGACGCCAAGCGCGGCAAGATTTGGACGCGCCTGATCAAGGAAATCACCGTGGCGGCCCGTCTGGGCGGCGGTGACGCCGATTCCAACCCGCGCCTGCGCCTGGCCATGGACAAGGCCACCGACGCCAACATGCCCAAGGACAACATCCAGCGCGCCATCCAGCGCGGTGTGGGTGGCCTGGAAGGCGCGAACTACGAAGAAATCCGCTACGAAGGCTACGGCATCAATGGCGCGGCCATCATCGTCGACTGCCTGACCGACAACCGCACGCGCACCGTGGCCGAAGTCCGCCACGGCTTTGACAAGTACGGCGGCAACATGGGCGTCGCCGGCTCGGTGGCTTTCCTGTTCGACCACGTCGGGCAGTTCATCTATGCCCCGGGCACGCCGGAAGACAAGCTGATGGACGCCGCGCTCGAAGCCGGTGCCGACGACGTCGTCACCCACGATGACGGCGCGCTCGAAGTCATCTGCCCGCCGCACGATTTCACCAAGGTCAAGACCGCGCTGGAAGCCGCAGGCTTCAAGGCCGAACTGGCCGAAGTCATCATGAAGCCGCAGACCGAAGTCGAGTTCACCGGCGAAGATGCGGTCAAGATGCAGAAGCTGCTCGACGTCCTGGAAAACCTGGACGACGTGCAGGAAGTCTTCACCAACGCGGTCATCGGGGAATAAGCTCCGGAGCGCGCTCAAACGGCGATCGACCTCACGATCGCCGTTTTTGTTTTTCAGATTTCGAATCTTTAAGGTGGTACAGCATGAAAGTGATGGTGGTCGGTTCGGGCGGACGGGAACACGCCCTGGCATGGAAGCTGGCACGCTCGCCCAAGGTGCAGGTGGTGTACGTGGCCCCGGGCAACGGCGGCACGGCGCTCGACAAACGCCTGCAGAACCTGCCGATCACGGACCCGGAAGTGCTGGCCGCATTTGCCGAGCGTGAAGGCATCCACTTCACGGTCGTTGGCCCGGAAGCGCCGCTAGCCGCCGGCATCGTCGATCTGTTCCGCAGCAAGGGCCTGCGCATCTTCGGCCCGACCAAGGCTGCCGCGCAGCTCGAATCGTCGAAGGATTTCGCCAAGGCGTTCATGCAGCGCCACGGCATTCCGACTGCCAAGTACCAGACGTTCAGTGATGCGGCACAAGCGCACGCTTACATTGATCAGGAAGGTGCCCCCATCGTCATCAAGGCCGACGGCCTGGCTGCCGGCAAGGGCGTGGTCGTCGCGATGACGACCGAAGAGGCACACAGCGCCATCGACATGATGCTGGCCGACAACCGCCTGGGCGATGCCGGTGCGCGCGTGGTGATCGAAGAATTCCTGGCCGGCGAAGAAGCGAGCTTCATCGTCGTATGCGACGGCAAGAACGTCGTGGCACTGGCCACCAGCCAAGACCACAAGCGCCTGCTCGACGGCGACGCCGGCCCCAACACGGGCGGCATGGGCGCCTACTCGCCCGCGCCGGTGGTCACGCCCACGCTGCATGCCCGCGCGTTGCGCGAGATCATCATGCCGACCATTCGCGGCATGGAAAAAGACGGCATCCCGTACACCGGCTTCCTCTACGCCGGCCTGATGATCGACGCCGACGGCAACCCCAAGACGCTCGAATTCAACTGCCGCATGGGCGACCCGGAAACGCAGCCCATCATGGCGCGTATGAAAACCGACCTGTATGACGTGCTCGACCGTGCCATCGACGGCAAGCTCGACGGCATGGAACTCGAATGGGACCGCCGTACCGCACTGGGCGTGGTGATGGCAGCGCACAACTACCCGGATACGCCGCGCAAGGGCGACGTGATCACCGGCATCCCGAAGGAGACGGAAGACAGCGTCACCTTCCACGCCGGTACCACGCTGCAGAACGGCGTACTGACCACCAGCGGCGGCCGTGTGCTGTGCGTGGTCGGCCTGGCAGACACCGTCAAGGCCGCCCAACGTGCCGCGTACAACGCCATCGAACAGATCCACTTCGACGGCGCGCAGTACCGTACGGACATTGGCCACCGCGCCATCCGCCATTAAGCAACGTTGCCGCGCTGATGCCCTACCGTGGGGCAAGCGCGGCATCCGTCACCCCGGGTGATTCCCGACAAGCCCGTAGCGGCCCGCCCGCTACAATGGTGACAACCGCATGACTCGGCCCCACTCGCCCAAACGAGCGGCCTCTCCCGATCTGATGGATACCCAAGCCGTCCGCGCCTACCTGCTGGACCTGCAGGACCGCATCACTACTGCCGCCGGCGCGCTCGACGGCGGCACCTTCACCACCGACGCGTGGGAAAAACCGCCCACCGAACGCCTGCGCGGCAGCGGCCGCACCCGCATTCTGGAAGGCGGCGCAGTGCTGGAGCGCGGCGGCGTCGGCTTCTCGCACGTCATGGGCGACACTCTGCCCCCGTCCGCCACCGCCAACCGGCCCGAACTGGCCGGACGCGGTTTCGAGGCGATGGGCGTGTCGCTGGTCTTCCACCCGCGCAACCCGTACGTACCGACGGTGCACATGAACGTGCGCTGCTTCGTCGCCGTGCGGCCCGATGCCGAGCCCGTCTGGTGGTTCGGCGGCGGCATGGATCTCACGCCCTACTACGGCTTTGCGGAAGACGCCTCGCACTTCCACCGCACCTGCCAAAGCGCCCTCGCCCCTTATGGTGATGAGTTGTACCCGCGCTTCAAACAGTGGTGCGACGACTACTTCTATCTGAAGCACCGCAAGGAAGCGCGCGGCACCGGCGGCATCTTCTTCGACGACTTTGCCGAACTCGGCTTCGAGCGTTGCTTCGAGATGATGCGTTCTGTTGGTGATGCGTTCCTGCCCGCATGGCTGCCCATCGCCGAACAACGCCACGCCACCCCTTACGGTGAACGCGAACGCGCCTTCCAAGCCTACCGCCGTGGCCGCTATGTCGAATTCAACCTCGTGTTCGACCGCGGCACGCTGTTCGGCCTGCAAAGCGGCGGGCGTACGGAATCCATCCTGATGTCGATGCCGCCCGTGGCCAACTGGCGTTACGACTGGCAGCCGGAGCCGGGCTCGCCGGAGGCCGCGCTGTACACCGATTTCCTGCCTGCGCGCGACTGGGTATGACGCTTCCCACCTTCGTCCGCCCCGATCTTGACCGCCCCTATCGCCTCGGCTTGCTGGGCGGCACGTTCGATCCCCCGCACATCGGCCACATCGCCTTGGCCGAGCTGTGCATCGCCCGGCTCGATCTGGATGAACTGCTGTGGATTCCGACCGGCGTGTCGTGGCAAAAGGCCGCCGACATCACGCCCGCCCCGCTGCGCTTTGCCATGACCGAACTGGCCGCCAAGGCGGTCCGCGGTGGCCGTGCCCGCGTGCACGTCAGCCGCATGGAAGTCGACCGCCACGGCCCCAGCTACACCATCGACACCGTGCGCGAACTGCGCGGCGTCTACGGCCCCGAAACGTCGATGGCGTGGCTGATGGGCGCTGACCAGCTCGTCGGCCTGGACACCTGGCACGGCTGGCAAGACCTGTTCGAATACGTCCACCTGTGCGTCGCCACGCGCCCCGGTTTCGACCTGCAAGCGCTGCATGCGCCCGTGCAACGTGAACTGGATGTGCGCCAGGGCGACACGGCATTGATACAATGCGCACCCGCCGGCCATATGTGGATCGACCAGACGCTTGCCGTCGACCTGTCGTCCACCCATCTGCGCCAGCAGCTGGCCGCCGGCGAGCGCTGCGACGCCGACCTGCCCGCCGGCGTGGCCGACCTGATCCAATCGCATTCGCTGTACCGCCGTGCCAATGGCACGGTGAGCGTTTGACCGCGTGATTGATTTCACTCGCGCGCTTTTTGACCTTTTTCTCGCCCTTTAAACGTTCTTCTCACTCAGTATGGATATTCGCAAACTACAACGCGTAATCGTCGACGCGCTCGAAGACGTCAAGGCGCAAGACATCAAGGTCTTCAATACGACCCACCTGACCGAGCTGTTCGACCGCACGGTCATCGCCAGCGGTACGTCCAACCGCCAGACCAAGGCGCTCGCCGCCTCCGTGCGTGACGCCGTCAAGGAAGCCGGCGGCCACATCATCGCCGTGGAAGGCGAAGACGTGGGCGAATGGGTGCTGGTCGACTGTGGCGATGCCGTGGTCCACATCATGCAGCCGCAACTGCGCCAGTACTACAACCTGGAAGAGATCTGGGGCGACAAGCCGGTGCGCATCGAACTCGGCGGCACCGGCAAGCGCGGCCTGCCCAAGGCCAGCGAAGGCTTTGACGACGAGGAAGACGAGGCCGAAGAGGTCACGCCGGCCAAGCGTCGCACCACCAAGCCGAAGCTGGCGGGCGAGCGCCCGACCAAGGCTGCCGCACCGGCCAAGAAGGCGCCTGCCAAGACTGCTGCCAAGAAGCCCGCCACCAAGCGCGCAACCGGCACCGGCAAGCCCGCCACGAAGACGGCTGCAAAAACGGCGACCAAGACGGCAGCCAAACGCGCTCCGGCCAAGAAGCGCGCGGCGTAACGCCACGTAGGCCCTTTTGTCACGCAGCCATGCAGTTGCTGATCATCGCCGTCGGGCACAAGATGCCGTCCTGGATCGAGGACGGCTTCTCTGAATATGCCAAGCGCATGCCGCCCGAGTTGCGCATCGAACTGCGCGAGATCAAGCCCGAGCAGCGCTCGGGCAGCCGCACCGCCGCCACCGTCATGCAACTCGAAGCCGCGCGCATTGAAGCCGCGCTGCCCAAGGGCTGCCGCATGATCGCGCTGGATGAGCGCGGCAAGGACCTCACCACGGTGGCCTTGGCGGAGTCCCTCACTGGCTGGCAACAAGAAGGCGGCGACATCGCCTTCGTGATCGGCGGCGCGGACGGGCTGGACCCGGCACTCAAGGCGAAGGCCCGCACGCTGATCCGCCTGTCGAGCCTGACGCTGCCGCACGGCATGGTGCGCGTGCTCCTGGCCGAACAGCTCTACCGCGCGTGGAGCATCACGCAGAACCACCCGTACCACCGCGTATGACCATGGACACGCCAGGCGCGCCGCACCTCTATCTCGCCTCGCAAAGCCCACGCCGGCAGGAGCTGCTTCGCCAGATCGGCGCGCGCTTCGAGCTGCTGCTGGCCAGCGACGATGAAGATGCCGAAGCACTGGAAGCCGAGCTCCCCGGCGAAACGCCCGACGACTACGTGCAGCGTGTCTGCGCATTGAAGGCGCAAGCCGCCATGCGCCGCCGCATCGCACGCAACCTCCCCGCCCTGCCGATCCTCACGTCCGACACCACCGTATGTCTGGGTGGCGAGATTCTCGGCAAACCCACCGACGCCGCCGACGCCCACCGCATGCTGCGCAGCATGTCCGGCCGTGAACACCGCGTATTGACCGCCGTCACGGTTGTCAAAGCCGACGGCACGCCGATGCACGCCCTGTCCATTTCCGACGTGCGCTTTGCCGCGCTGACGGACAACGACATCGCCCGCTACATCGCCAGCGGCGAGCCCTTCGGCAAGGCCGGTGCGTACGGCATCCAGGGCCGCGCAGCCGCCTTCGTCTCCCATATTTCGGGAAGCTATTCGGGTATCATGGGCCTGCCCTTGTTCGAGACGGCAGCATTGCTCGCACAAGCGGCGATTGTGCTCTAACCCCACGCCATACACGCTGTAACCCGCACACCCACCCGTGTGCGAGGGCCGGTTTCAAGACACGCTTCGGGCGCGCAATACCAGCCCAGAGGCGGGTGCTGAAACCCGCTCTCCTGGTAACCCTCCATGTCCGAAGACATCCTCGTCAATATCACGCCGCAAGAAACGCGCGTGGCCATCGTCCAGCAAGCCGCCGTTCAGGAACTGCACATCGAGCGCACGCTCACGCGCGGCCTGGTCGGCAACATCTATCTCGGCAAAGTGGTGCGCGTGCTGCCGGGCATGCAGTCGGCGTTTATCGACATTGGCCTGGAGCGCGCGGCCTTCCTGCACGTGGCTGACATCTGGCACCCGCGCGACGCCAAGGACGCGCCGCCCACACCGCAGGTCGCCATCGAGAAAACGCTGTTTGAAGGCCAGGCGCTGATGGTGCAGGTCATCAAGGACCCGATCGGCACCAAGGGCGCGCGGCTTTCCACGCAGGTGAGCATTGCCGGCCGCACGCTGGTGTATCTACCGCAAGACCCGCACATCGGCATCTCGCAAAAGATCGGCAACGAGGCCGAACGTGAAGCGCTGCGTGCGCGCGTGACCGCCATGGTGCCCACCGAAGAGCGTGGCGGCTTCATCGTACGCACCATCGCGGAGGAAGCCACCGACGAAGAACTCGCCAACGACGTTGCCTACCTGCGCAAGATCTGGGCAACCATCCGCCACAACGCGACCACCCTGCCCGCACCGTCGATCCTGTACCAGGATCTGAACCTCGCCCAGCGCGTGCTGCGCGATTTCGTGACGGACGAGACGCGCAGTATCCAGGTCGATTCGCGCGAGAACCATCAGAAACTGATCGAGTTCGCACAGGAATACACGCCGGCCGTGGTCGAGCGCTTGACGCACTACACCGGCGAGCGGCCGATCTTCGATCTGTACAACATCGAGGCGGAAGTCGAACGCGCCCTGTCGCGCCGAGTCGATCTGAAATCGGGCGGCTACCTGATGATCGACCAGACCGAGGCGATGACGACGATTGACGTCAACACCGGGGGCTACGTGGGCGCGCGCAACTTTGACGACACGATCTTCAAGACCAACCTGGAAGCCGCGCACACCATCGCGCGGCAACTGCGGCTGCGCAACCTGGGCGGCATCATCATCATCGACTTCATCGACATGGAGTCGGCCGACCATCGCGATGCCGTGCTGGCTGAGCTGCGCAAGGCGCTGTCGCGTGACCGCACGCGCATCACGGTCAACAGCTTCTCGCAATTGGGGCTGGTGGAGATGACGCGCAAACGTACGCGGGAATCGCTGGCGCACGTGCTGTGCGAGCAATGCCCGGTGTGCCACGGCAAGGGCCAGGTGAAGACACCGCGCACCGTGTGCTACGACATCCTGCGCGAGATCATGCGTGAGTCGCGGCAATTCAACCCGCGTGAATTCCGCATCCTCGCTTCGCAGTCGGTGATCGACCTGTTCCTGGAAGAGGAAAGCCAGCATCTGGCGATGCTGGGCGACTTTATCGGCAAGCCGATTTCGTTGCAGGTGGAATCGTCGGCGGCCAGCCAGGAACAGTACGACATCATCCTGATGTAGCACCGCGCCCGGCTAGCCTTGCCGGGCGCCTATTTCTTTTCGCGCGGTAGGCGGCCCAGCAGGAAGAACTCCTCGTTCGGCCGCATCGAAATCACGTTCGCCATGCGGTTCGACAGGCCGAAAAAGGCCGTGATGCCAGCGATATCCCACACGTCTTCCTCATCGAAGCCATGCGTGCGCAATGCTTCGTAGTCAGCTTCATTGACGGTGTGCGAGGCGGTGCAGACCTTCATCGCAAAATCGAGCATGGCGCGCTGGCGCGGGGTGATGTCCGCCTTGCGATAGTTGACCGCCACTTGGTCGGCCACGAGCGGGTTCTTCTCGTAGATGCGCAGGATGGCACCGTGCGCGACCACGCAATACAGGCACTGGTTGGCGGCGGAGGTGGCCACCACGATCATCTCGCGCTCGCCCTTGGTCAGGCTGCTGCCCTCGCGCAGCATCAACGCATCGTGGTAGGCGAAGAAGGCGCGGCACTCGTCGGGCCGGTGCGACAGTGCGAGGAAGACGTTCGGCACAAAACCGGTCTTTTCCTGCACCTCAAGGATGCGCGCGCGAATGTCTTCGGGAATGTCAGCCAGTTCAGGAACGGGGAACCGGCTGATGGGCGGCGTGGTGATCGTCACGATGTCTCCTTAGTATGAGCATCTTGCGCACGCCGCCCGAGAGGCAGGGCTTATTGGGTGGCGAACTGGATGCGATGCAACCCAGCATACAACCCATCGCGGTCGATGAGTTCGCGGTGCGTGCCGGCTTCGGCAATCTTGCCGTGCTCGAGCACGACGATGCGATCGGCGTTTTCAATGGTCGACAGGCGGTGCGCGATCACCAGCGTCGTGCGGCCCTGCATCAGCGCTTCAAGCGCCGCCTGCACCTGCCGCTCGGATTCCGAATCGAGCGCGGAGGTCGCTTCGTCCAGGATCAGGATCGGCGCGTCCTTGTAGATCGCACGCGCAATCGCCAAACGCTGACGCTGGCCGCCGGAGAGCTTGGAACCGTTGTCGCCAATGTTGGTGTCGACGCCTTCGGGTAGGTTGTCCACCACATCGGTCAGGTAGGCGGCTTCCAGCGCACGACGCACGCGCGCCATGTCGATCTCGGAGGCATCACGCGCGCCATACGCCACGTTGGCGGCGATGGTGTCGTTGAACAGCACCACATCCTGGCTCACGAAAGCGATCTGACGGCGCAGGTCGTGCAGCGACAAGTCAGCCAGCGCATCGCCATCCAACGAAATCGTGCCCGAGGTCGGACCAAAGAAACGTGGCAGCAGGTTCACCAGCGTGGTCTTGCCGCTGCCTGACGGGCCGACCAGCGCGACGATCTCGCCCGGCTTGACGTGCAGGTTGATGCTGTCGAGCGCCGCACGACCGTCTTCGCCATAGCGGAAGGTGACGTTGTCGAAGCGGATGTCGCCGCGGGCGCGGTCGATCTGCTTGCCGCCTTCTTGCGGCTCGACCGGCGTGTCGATCAGGCCGAAGATGAACTCGGCGGCGGTCAGGCCACGCTGCAGCGGCTGGTTCACATCCGTCAGGTGCTTGAGCGGCGAGATCAGCAGCAGCATCGCCATCACAAAGCCGGTAAAGCCGCCGACCGTGGTCTGGTTGGCCTGCGCCTGCATCATCGCAATCGCCAGGATGATGGACAGCGCCAGCGCCGCCAGGAACTGCGTCACCGGCTGGTTCAGGCCACCGGCCACCGCCACGCGCATGGCGTAGCCGCGCAGGCGGTTGGTCATGGCGTTGAAGCGCAGCGATTCATAGGCCTCGCCGCCGTGCAGCTTGACGACCTTGTAGCCGCCGACCGCCTCTTCCACCACGTAGGCAGCTTGGTTGGTCAGGTTCTGGCTCTCGCGGTTGAGCGAGCGCAGGCGGCGGTTGATACGCGACATCAGCAGACCGATGATGGGCAGGATCACCGCCACCACCAGCGTCAGGCGCCAGTTGGTATAGAAGAGGAAGACCAGCAGCGCGAGCACCGTCATCGAGTCGCGCACCATGGTGATGAACACGCCGGTCAGCGTCCCCAGCACCTGATTGACCTCGAAGATCACCGCGTTGATGAGCGAAGCCGCCGTGTTGCGCTGATAGAACGACGCAGGCGCCTGCAGCAGGCGCTCGAACATCTTCATGCGCAGGTTCAGCAGCACCTTGTTCGACACGAGGCTCAGCAGATACGTCGATGCAAACTGCGCCACGCCGCGCACCACGGCAATGCCCACCAGCATGGCCGGCACCTGCCACAGCTTGCCGGCGTATTCACCGCCGAAGCCCTGGTCCAGCAGGTCTTTCACCACCTTGGGGATGATCCCTTCCGTGGCCGCCACCACACCCATGGCGACCATGGAGAGGATGAAGGCCGTCATCTCGGGGCGGAGGTAGCCCCATAGGCGCTTGAGATGGCCACGCTGGGGCGCCGGTGCTGCGGTGTTTGAAGAATCAGTCACTGCCATGGAATCAAAGGGAAAATCGGCCGGAGATGCTCCGGCATCGTGTCAGTCGGAACTCAGAGAACGTCGACACCGGGACGCAGCCGCCGCGAGAGGTCGTTGCGTCGCAAGTCCCAGCGCAGCTTGGAGGTCAGTTCCGGCTCCGGCAACCGCCAGTCGGCGCCGGCTGGCGTACCGCGACGCAGGAAATACTTGTCGAACGTCGACTGCGACAGGCCCCACTTGTTGAGGAACTGGCGCCGGCCATCGTTCTTCTTCACTTTGCCGGTCGACTTGCACTGGAAGTGATAGACCAGCGAGTCGCCTACCCCCAGGAAGATTCGGCAACCGGCGTGCCACAGCTTCATGGAGAAATCGTTATCGCTGCTCATGCCGGGCGTGAGCTCGCTGCTGTAGCCGCCGAGCTTGAACCACCAGCGCCGGTGCACCACAGTCGGCGGCCACGTGGCACCGTACCAATCGCCGCGCACCAGGCGTGGAACGTCGGCCAGTAGGCGGGGTTCGTCAAACGTATCGGCGTCACGGCCGTAATCGCCCACGACTACACATGGGTTGCCGGTGTCGACCGGTTCGATCATGGAACCCGACAGCATGAACAGATCGGTGTCCAGCTTCTCCAGCCGGCGCACGAGCGCGGTATCCCAGCCAGGACAGCAGACCATGTCGTCATTCAGAAAGACGATGTAATCGTGCTCGGCCAGCATGGCCGACTCGTTGACCGCCAAGCAGATGCCGACGTTCTGTGGGGAATGCGTGTGATCCAGACCCTGCTCGCGCACCCACTCCAGCGTGCCATCGGAACCATCGTTGACGTGCACGATGATCTGATGGTCGTACGCTGAATGCGTGCGGATGCTGTGCACGCACAACTTGAGCAGAGGGAGGTTGTTCCAGGTCGGCAGTAGGATGGAAAACATAGCGAAAATCAGGAATGGCCGCGAAGTACAGCCACCCGCTTGTGGCGGTCGCGTATTGTACCGCCTGCAATCCCGGGCCCTGTGCCACAATACCCGCCGCCATAACGCGGCGGCCCCGACGCAAGCGATCAGCCGCCGCCGAACACCGCTACCGAACACTCCAGGCGCACGCCCTTCGCCATGTCCATCCAGCTAAGCGCCACCATTCTCACGCGCAATGAAGCGCACAACATCGGTGATTGCATCGCCTCCCTGGCGGGGTTGGCCGATGAGGTGATCGTGCTTGACTCCGGCAGCACCGACGCCACACGCGATATTGCCCGGGCACACGGCACGCGCCTCATCGAAGATGACGGTCCGTGGCCCGGTTTTGGTCCGCAGAAAAATCGCGCACTCGACGCGGCGAATGGAGAATGGATTCTCTCCATCGATGCGGACGAGCGCGTCACGCCCGAATTGGCCGAGGAAATTCGCTCCGCTATCGCCCAGGCGGATGCAACTGGCATCAATGCCTACGCGATTCCACGTCTGTCGCAGTTTTGCGGCACCTGGGTGCACCACTGCGGCTGGCGGCCGGATTATGTGACGCGTCTGGTCCGGCGCGGTCAGGCGCGCTTTTCAGACAACCTCGTCCACGAAAGCCTGCAAGTGACCGGGACATCGGGCCGCCTGCGCGCCTCGCTGCTGCATTACAGCTACACGTCAATGGAGCAAGTGCAGCGCAAGAGCGTGCAGTATGCGGAGGCCGGTGCTCGTGAATTTGCCGCACGCGGCAAGCGGCCGGGGTGGCTTTCGCCGGCGCTACACGGTGGCTGGGCCTTCATCCGCACGCTGCTGCTGCGACGCGGGTTTCTGGATGGCAAAGCCGGCTGGGCCATTGCGCGGATGAACGCGTCAGTCAGCTACCGCAAATACCAGCGCGCGCGTGAGCTGACCGCCGCATAAATCAGCGGCCGATTTTCTCGTCCGGCGCACGCTTGACAAGCTGCGCCGGCAGGTTTGGTTCCCACGCACGCAGGTCTCCAGTCGGGTACAGCTTGAGTGCGTAGAGTGCCCGCTTGAGGCGCCCTTTCAGGCCCGACTCAGGCACGGTAGGCAGCGCACCGGCCGCACCCGCCTGCGCGGTAGCGCGCACATAGCCGCGCGCGAAGGCGTGCTGCGTAATGCCCCACTTCAGCAAAAACTCTCGGCCGCCGCGATTGCGGCGCACGCGGCGCGTGGTCGAACAGCCAAAGTGGTAAATGCGGCTCGCGCCCACTACGCGGAAAATGCGACAACCGACCAGCCACAGCTTCATCAGGAAATCGTCGTCGCTGCTCATGCCGGGGCCGAACTCGATGCTGTAGCCACCGACGAGATGCCACAACCGCCGGCTGACCAGCATAGGCTGCAGCGCCACGCCATCGCGGTCCGCCGAAGGCGGTTGGTTAGCCATGTGGGCCAGCAAGCCGGCTTCGTCAAAGTTGTCGGGCCCGGTGCCGAAGTGGGCCACGTTGACCTGAACATTGCCGGTATCCGTCGGTTCCGTCAGTTGCGCAGCCAGATAAGCAAACTGATCGCCTACCGCTTCCACCGCCGACATAAGCGCCTGGTCCCAACCGGGCGTGACGACCATGTCGTCGTTCATGAACAGAATCCACTCATGCGACGCCAGTCGCGCCGCATCGTTGAGCGCCAGACACACACCGACGTTGCCCGGGCTCCAGGTATGCGGCAGGTTCTGTTCGCGCAGCCAGTCAAGCGTGCCATCATTGCCTTCATTCACATGGACGATGATTTCGTGCGCGAACGCAGAATGCCGGTGAATGCTCTCAATGCACAGCTTGAGATAAGGCAGGTTGTTCCAGGTAGGGATCAGGATGCTGAACATGGCGCTCAATGCTGGTGCGTGCGATCGGAAGGATGGCCGACATGGGAAGCGATGCCCGCCAGAATCGCCATGACGGCCGCATAGAACGACACCGTCTGCTTCAACGTGAAAATTTCCACCGTCAGCCCGAACACGAAGAACGCTGCGGCAAAGACCAGGCCCATCAGCGCGGCACGGCGCATGGGTGGGACGGGCGACTTCAGGCAGCGCCAGCACAGCATGGCTGGCACCAGGTGGATCGCGATAATACCCAGGCCGCCCAACAAGCCATAGGCAGCGGTGAACGCCAACAATTCGTTGTGGGCCTCGCCACAGCCGAGTTCACGGGCCATGGGCGTCATCTGTCCCGCATCGACCAGCGTCTGAAGGTTGCTGCAAAAGCCCCCTGCGCCGAGCCCGAACACCGGATGGCTTTCCGTCAGAATCACCGCCGCGTGGTAGATCTGCAAGCGGATGCCGATCGAGGTGTCCTTATGTCCTTGCGCAAATTGCGCCAGATCGGACCATACCTCGTGAACGCGCACCTGAATCGAGTTCGAGACCAGATAGACCACGACCGCACCCAGCACCGCCGCCACTGGCACCAACAAGCGCCAACGCAAAGGCTTGTTCCGCCCTCGCACAATCATCACCAGCAGCAGAATCGCCGGGATCGCCACCCATCCACCGCGCGACCCGCTCAGCAACGACGTCACCAACCCGGCCAGCAGGCCAGCCACCTTGAGCACGCGCACGGCCAGCGAGTCTTTCCGCCACCAGTTCAGCGACAGCACCGACAGCACCCCCAATGCCAACGCCATGTCGCCATAGTGGATCGGGTTGAGAAACGCGCTGCCCAACCGTTGGCCGCCCCAGTCGCGCCCACTCCACAGGCCGACCCCGAGGGCAGCAAACGCCGCCACCGCGAATGACAAGTCGCACCAGCGCATCCAGCGCAACGGCGCCCGGCGCAGCGCCAAAAACAGCGGCACCGCCACAAGAAAACGCGAAGGCGTATCAAACGCGCTCCAGCGCATCTGTGCGTGCCAGGCTTCGCTCAGTAACACGGCAACGAGCGGCACCGCCATCGCCACGCAAGTCGCCTGGACGAGCCGATCTGCATCTCGTGGCAACGCCAGCCCTGCCGATGCTGAACGAGACGTGACCAACACCCACAGTGCAACCAGGCTCGCTGTAATCAGCAACGCACTCGCACCACCGCGCATCGCAATAGCGACCACGGGATACAGCAGCAAAAACGCCGCCAACGGCGCATGCCGGGCATCGACCACACCGTGTCGCTTCATCAAACCGTTCATTGTGTTCGGGAGGGGAGATCAGTCGTAAAGCGTGGCGACGCTCTGCGCATCCAGCGCTTGGCGCAGCGCTGCAATCGCTTCTTCGCTCGGCACAATGCGCCACGCATCGCCAAGTACCGCTTCGCAGCGGGCCTGTTCGCACACATAGCTGATGCAGACCGACACGCCATTGCCATCCGCCGCCACATGCGGCGTCAGCAGATCGCGCAGCTTGGCCGCCGTCGAATCGCCGTTCATAGAGAGCCGAATCGCCCGCGCGAATTTGGCACGCGCCTGCGTCATGTCCATGACGGATTCGGCCGTGACACGCACGCCGCCGGTGAACATATCGTGGCGGGCGCTGCCCTGCACGATCAGCACTTCGTCTTCCTTGAACAGCGCGCGGTTCGCTTCGTAGACTTCGTTGAAGACCGTCACTTCCGTCGCTTCGCTGGCGGAGCCGTCGTCGAGCATGACGATCAGCATCTTGCCGCGCTGGGTCATCTGCGTGCGCTGGCCGACGATGACGCCGGCTACGGTCTTGTTGCGCGCGTCGCGGTTGCCCCCCCAGCCACCACCCGCACCGCCACCGCCGCCGCCCTTGTTCGTCACTTCCTGGGCGAGTTCGGCCAGCGTGGTGCGGGCAAAGCGGCGCACCTCTTCCCGGCATTCGTCGAAGAGGTGGCCGGAAAGATAGAAGCCCAGCGCCTGCTTTTCTTCTTGCAGCTTGCGCTTGGTGGTCCAGGCCGGTTCGTCGACGAGTTCGGGTCGATGCGCTTCGGCATCGTCGCCGCTCATCAGGTCGAAGAGCGAGACTTGGTTGGCTGCGGCCGCCTTCTGCTCGGCGGCTTCCATGGCCAGGCCGATCGAGGCGAGCAACTGCGCGCGGTTGTCGTTGAGACTGTCAAAGGCACCGGCACGCACCAGTGCTTCGATGGTGCGGCGGTTGACCTGGCGACGGTCAACGCGCTCGCAGAAGTCGAACAAATCCTTGAACGGGCCATCTTCGCGTGCGCGCAGGATGTCTTCAATGGCACCCTGCCCGCTGCCCTTGATGCCGCCCAGGCCGTAGCGGATGGTCTTCGCATCGGTCGGGGCAAAGCGGTACTGACTCGCGTTGATGTCGGGCGGCAGCACCTTCAGGCCGTTTTTGCCGACGCAATCGTCATAGAGGATCTTCACCTTGTCGGTGTCGTCCATGGCGAGCGACATGTTGGCTGCCATGAATTCGGCCGGGTGATGCGCCTTGAGCCACGCGGTGTAGTACGCCAACAGCGCATACGCCGCCGCGTGCGACTTGTTGAAACCGTAGCCCGCGAACTTCTCCATCAGGTCGAAGATTTCGTCGGCTTTTTCGGTGGTCAGACCATCCTTGGCCGCACCGTTGCGGAACAGCTCGCGGTGCTCGGCCATCTCTTCAGGCTTCTTCTTACCCATCGCGCGGCGCAGCAAGTCGGCGCCACCGAGCGAGTAGCCGCCCACGATCTGCGCCATCTGCATCACCTGCTCCTGGTAGACCATGATGCCGTAGGTCTCCTTGAGCACCGGCTCGACGCGCGGGTCGGGGTACTCCACCTTCTCGCGGCCGTGCTTACGGGCGCAGAAGCTGGGGATCAGGTCCATCGGGCCTGGTCGATACAGTGCCACCAGGGCGATGATGTCCTCAAAGCGGTCAGGCTTGGCGTCCTTCAGCATGCCCTGCATGCCGCGGCTTTCCAGCTGGAACACGGCGACCGTGTTGGCCGTCTTGAGGATGTCGAACGCCTTCTTGTCCGTCAGCGGGATGTGGCTGCAGTTCCAGTCCGCCTTGGACGGATCGAGCATGCGGATGTAGCGCTCGGCCCAGTCGAGGATGGTCAGCGTGGTCAGGCCCAAGAAGTCGAACTTGACCAGGCCAACCGCTTCCACGTCGTCCTTGTCGTACTGACTGACGACGCCGGCGTCTTCACCGCCCTGCGTGTAGAGCGGGCAGAAATCGGTCAACTTGCCCGGGGCGATCAGCACACCGCCGGCGTGCATACCGACGTTGCGCGTCATGCCTTCCACGCGCTGGGCCAGTTCCAAGAGCTGTTTGACTTCTTCTTCGTTGGCTTCGCGCTCGGCCAGCAGCGGCTCATCCTTCTTAGCCTCTTCCAGCGTGACGAGCTTGCCCGGCTTGAATGGGATCAACTTGGCCACGCCATCGACAAAGTTGTAGCCGAGGTCAAGCACGCGGCCCACGTCACGGACCGCGGCCTTGGCGGCCATGGTGCCGAAGGTGGCGATCTGCGAGACCGCGTCCTTGCCGTATTTTTCCTTCACGTACTGGATGACGCGGTCGCGGCCGTGCTGGCAGAAGTCGATGTCGAAGTCGGGCATCGACACACGTTCCGGGTTCAGGAAACGCTCGAACAGCAGGTTGTACTTAAGCGGGTCCAGATCAGTAATGCCCAGCGCATACGCTACCAGCGAGCCTGCGCCCGAACCCCGGCCCGGCCCGACCGGCACGCCGTTGTTCTTGGCCCAGTTGATGAAGTCCGCCACGATCAGGAAGTAGCCCGGGAAGCCCATCTTGATGATGGTGCCGGTCTCGAATTCCAGACGGGCGTAGTACTCGGGCCGCTTGGATTCGCGTACCGCCTCGTCGGGGAACAGCACTTCCATGCGCTTTTCCAGCCCTTCCTTGGCGAGGTGGACGAGGTAGTCATCCAGCGACATGCCGTCAGGTGTCGGGAACAGCGGCAGCTTCGGCTTGCCGAGTTCCAGCGTGAGGTTGCACCGCTGTGCGATCTGCACCGCATTGGCGAGTGCGGACGGGATGTCGGCAAACAGCGCGCACATCTCGTCCTGCGTCTTGAAATACTGGTCGGTCGTAAAGCGGCGGGCGCGGCGCGGGTTGGCGAGTAGTTCGCCCTCAGCGATACACGTACGCGCCTCGTGCGCCGTAAAGTCGTCCGGCGTCATGAACTGCACCGGGTGCGTGGCGACCACCGGCAGTTGCATGGCCGAGGCCAGCTTCACGGCCTGCTGGATGTAGGCCTCGGTGCCGGCGTGGCCGGCACGTTGCAGTTCGATGTAGAACGCGTTCGGGAAAACACGCGACCAGTTCGTCGCCAGCTTGCGCGCCAAGGCGTCATTGCCGTTGGCCAGCGCCATGCCGATATCGCCGGCCATCGCACCGGACAGCGCCAGCAGGCCCGTGGCCAACGGCGCGTCTTCCACGCCGGGCTCATCGAACCACTCGGGGGCGATTTCCGCGCGGCCGCGATGCTGGTTACTCAACCATGCCCGCGCCAGCAGTTGGCACAGGTTCAGATAGCCCTGCTTGTTGCGCACCAGCAGCAACAAGCGTGACGGCTTGTCGCGCTCGTCGTGATTGGTGATCCACACGTCGGCGCCCACGATGGGCTTGATGCCCTTGCCGCGCGCCTCCTTATAGAAGCGCACAAGGCCAAAGGCGTTGGCGAGATCGGTGAGCGCCAGGGCGCCCATGCCATCTTTGGCGGCGGCCTTGACGGCATCGTCCAGACGGACGTTGCCATCGACGACAGAGTATTCGGAGTGGAGACGGAGGTGGACGAAGCGCGGCGAATTCATCCGCGTATTGTAACGGCTGACACCTTCGGTCAAGCATTCCACGCCTGCCAAATTGACCTGCGGCAACCCGCACCGCTGCGTGGGCCGTTATAATTTCGGCTTACGAATCAACGGGTTACCCAGGCGCCCCAAAACGGCGCGGCAGCACATGCAGATCGTCAATATTTCCGCTTACAAATTCGTCACCCTCGATGACCGCGAAACCCTGCGCCCGGCGCTGCTGGCCGAGTGCCAGGCACGCGAGCTCAAGGGCACCGTGCTGCTGGCGCCCGAGGGCATCAACATCTTCCTGGCCGGCTCGCGCGAGGCCATCGACGGCATCGTCGGCTGGCTGCGCGCCGACCCCCGCTTTGCCGATCTGAACCCCAAAGAAAGCATTTCGGACCACCAGCCGTTCCGCCGCCTGCTGGTGCGCATGAAGAAAGAGATCATCACCATGCGCCACCCGCTGATCCGCCCGGAAGAGGGTCGCGCGCCGTTTGTCACGCCGCCGGATCTGAAGCGCTGGCTCGACCAGGGCCACGACGACGAAGGCCGCCCCGTAGTCATGCTCGACACCCGCAACGACTACGAAGTCGCTGTCGGCACCTTCAAGAACGTCGTCGACTACGGCATCAAGAAGTTCACCGAATTCCCGCCCGCCATTGCCGCGCACAAGGATGACTTTGCTGGCAAGACGGTCGTGTCGTTCTGCACCGGGGGCATCCGCTGCGAGAAGGCCGCGATCCACATGCAGGAAATCGGTGTGGAGCGCGTGTATCAGCTCGAAGGCGGCATCCTCAAGTACTTTGAGGAAGTCGGCGGCGATCATTACGACGGCGATTGCTTCGTCTTCGACCACCGCACTGCGCTCAACCCGGAGTTGCTGCCGGCCGGCCCGAAGCAGTGCTTTGCCTGCCGCGCCGTGGTGACGCCGGAAGAACAGCAATCCCCGGACTACATCCCCGGCCAGCGCTGCCCACATTGCGCGGATAGTCAGAAGACCCGCGCCGCCGCATGAAGCGCCTCGCCGCCACCCTCCTCTGCGTGCTCTGCCTTGCGACATTGGGCGGTTGCTCCACGAGTTGCGAGGGCGGCTCCAACCGGGGCGTGTTCTGCGGAACAGGTACGCGGTTCTGAGCCCGCATCCGACATCGCGCGCCAAAAAAAACGCCGGACATGCCGGCGTTTTTCTTTGGGCGCTCAACCTTCTTACTGACGGCCGCGAACGAACTGGTTGGTGATGGCGACAACGCGCTCGCCGAACAGCTTGGCGGTTTCCAGGTCGCCCGGCAGCGGGCCTTCTTCCGGGCTCGCATCCGACGGCGATTGCGCCAGTGCGCCGCCAAAACCGGCCAGATAGTTGACGTCGTTGCGCGTGGCGGCCTTGCTGTTGGCCGGCATCATGCCCGTGCCGACCCAGATCATTCCGTGCTGCTGCGACAGCGTCCACAGATACTGGATCGACGAATACTTATCGCCATTCATCGACGCCGAGTTCGTGAAGCCAGCGGCGATCTTGTCCTTCCAAGCACCGGTAAACCACGGCTTGGAGGTGGCATCGGCAAACTTCTTGAAGTCGCCCGAGACACCACCCATGTAGGTCGGCGCACCGAAGACAATGGCGTCAGCACCGGCGAGCAGCGCCCAGGTGTCGTCATTGACGTCCGCCACGGAGATCAGGTGGGCTTCGGCGCCGGCAGCTTCAACGCCAGCAAACACGGCTTCGGCCTGCTTTTTGGTATGGCCATAACCACTGTGATAAACGATCGCAACGCGTGCCATGGGATTCCTCTTGTGGGTTGGAGTACGACGGAAAACAACAGAAAAACGGCGCACATAGCGTGCGCCGCCAACATTACGGCAAATCGAACACCAGCACTTCGCTGTCTTCGCCACCGGCGAGCGTTACCGCCGCTTCGCTGGTCAGCTTGGCTGCATCGCCGCCCACCAGGGTGCGACCGTTGACGCTCAGCTTGCCGCGCACCACGTGCACATAGGCGCGGCGGCCTTCGGCGATAGGCAACGTGGCCGTTTCAGCGCCATCAAACTTGCCGGCGTAGAGCGCCATGTCCTGATGCACCTTGACGGAGCCATCGCGTCCATCTTGGCTGGCGATCAGGGCGAGCTTGCCGCGCTTGGCGGCCTCGCCGAAATGACGTTCTTCGTAGCCGGGCGTCAGGTTCAGTTGCGCGGGCAGCACCCAGATCTGCAGGAAATGCGTGGTCTGGTCCTGCGCATGGTTGAACTCGGAGTGACGCACGCCAGTCCCAGCCGTCATGCGTTGCACGTCGCCTACGCGCAGCACGCTGCCGTTGCCCATGCTGTCCTTGTGCGCCAGTTCGCCATCGAGCACGTAGCTGATGATCTCCATGTCGCGGTGGCCATGCGTGCCGAAGCCCATGCCGGCCGCCACGCGGTCTTCGTTGATGACGCGCAACGGCCCGAACTGCACGTGTTCCGGGTCCATGTAATCGGCAAACGAGAAGCTGTGATACGACTTCAGCCAGCCGTGGTCTGCGTAACCGCGATCTTGAGAGGGGCGGATTTCAATCATTTTGATGAATCTCCTATCCAAATACCTGCGTTGATGGACGTATGTTACGCAGATTCGCTATATTTACGCGGTACGGCTTTGATTCATCCCATCAAAAATTCTGAACATGGCGCTCTCGCTGGAATCCCTGGAAGTCTTGGACGCGATTGAACGCAAAGGCAGCTTTGCTGCTGCCGCGCACGAGCTGGGCAAAGTGCCCTCCGCCCTGACCTATGTGGTGCGCAAGCTGGAAGACGACCTCGACGTGCTGCTGTTTGACCGCCGCCGCCACCGCGCAGAACTCACGCCGGCTGGCCGCGCGCTCCTCGACGAGGGCCGCCACCTGCTGCAGGCCGCGGATGACCTCGCCCGCCGCGTCAAGCGCCTTGCCACCGGCTGGGAAGCGACCCTGACCATCGTGGTGGATGACCTCGTGCACTTTCGCGCACTCATGCCGGTCATCCAGGATTTCTATGCCGAAAACAGCGCCACCCGCCTGCGGTTCTGCCGCGAGGTGCTCGCCGGCACGTGGGATGCACTGCTTTCGGGCCGTGCCGACCTGCTCCTCGGGCCTGCCCAGGTGATGCAGGTGCAGGGCATCCAGACGCGCACGATGGGCAGCATTCCGTTTGTATTTGCGGTGGCGGCACACCACCCGCTTGCCCACATGGAAGAACCGCTTCCCGCCAGCGCGATCTCGCGACACCGCATCGTTGCGGTTGGGGACACATCGCGCAATTTGCCTGCCCGCACGGTCGGCATCCTGGCGGGGCAGGACACGCTGGTGGTGCCATCCATGGCCGACAAAGTGCAGGCGCAGATCCGCGGCCTGGGCTGCGGCTGGTTGCCGGTGCCGCTTGCGCAGCCCTACCTGGATTCGGGTGTGCTGATCGCCAAGGAAACCACCGAGGACAAGCGCGCCGGCACATTCCAGGTGGCGTGGCGAAGCAATATGCGCGGCAAGGCACTGCAATGGTGGGTCGACAAGCTCGACGACCCACGCCTGGCGCAAGCCCTGCTGATGCAGTAGCTGCATCGATCCCGCAGAATAGCGACATCGGCACCCGGAGCTTCGCCTTGTCCCAAGCCAATCTTGATACCTCGGAAACCGCGAATGCGTTGCCACGCGGCACGTACCGCGGCCGCTTTGCGCCCTCGCCCACCGGCCCGCTGCACATTGGCTCGCTCGTCACCGCGCTGGCGAGTTGGCTCGATGCTCGCGTGCACGGCGGCACGTGGCTCGTGCGCATTGAAGACATCGACTTCCAACGCAATGTGCCGGGCGCCGATCGTGACATCCTTGCCTCGCTGGAAGCGCTCGGGCTGGTTTCCGACGAGGCGCCGCAGTGGCAAAGCACGCACCTGCCGCGCTTCGAAACCGCATTGGAGCAACTGCAGGCCATCGGCAAGCTGTATCCGTGCGGCTGCACGCGGCGCGAGATTGCCGACTCCGTCACCACCATCGACGCCAACGGCCGCCTGCGTCATCAAACCCTGATCTACCCCGGCACTTGCCGCAACGGCCTCCATGGCCGCCAGCCCCGCGCCTGGCGCGTGCGTGTGCCGGAGCCGGATGCTGCCACGGTTTGCTTCAACGACCGCTGGCAGGGCATGCAATGCCAGAACCTCGCTGAGGCCGTGGGCGACTTCGTGCTCAAGCGCGCCGATGGCATGTGGGCGTATCAGATTGCGGTGGTGGTGGACGATGCCGCGCAGGGCATCACCGATGTCGTACGAGGGTCGGATCTGCTCGACTCAACGCCGCGTCAGATCTACCTGCAACAGTTGCTGGGGCTGCCCACACTGCGTTACCTGCACGTGCCCGTGGTAGTGAATGCGGATGGCGAGAAGCTCAGCAAGCAGACCGGTGCACACGCGATCAATCGCAGTGAGCCGCTCGCCGCGCTGACAGAAGCGGCGCGGCACCTTGGGCTCGACATTCGTGCAGACGATGTGGAGGGGTTCTACCGGGACGCCGTCCCGGCGTGGGCCAATCGCCTGATGCAATTGACCCCAGCGGCGTAGCTGCCGCCGTTTTCACAACACGGACTTAGCGCTTGCGCGGCACGCCACCGAGCAACGCGGCGATCGGGCGCTTGGCCGTACGCGGATGGCCCACCGGCTGAGCCGGCTTGGTGGCATCAGCGGCTTCTGCCGGCGCCGTCGATTCGTACGGGCGGTTGAAGAACGGATCGTCCGACGGGCGGAATGCCGGGCGCACGATCGTGTGATCCAGCACGCGAGCGCCGTTGCGCTCATCACGCTCACGGGCACGACGCACTTCGGCGCGGGCGCGCTTTTCGTCGCGCTCGCGGCGTTCGCGGTCACGAGCCTGTTCGCCGGTCGGGTCGAAGTCGGTCAGTTGCTCGCGCGGCAGGTTGCGCTTGATCAGCTTTTCGATGTCGGCCAGCAGGCGCTCATCGCCCGGGGCAAACAGCGACAGCGCATCACCCGACGCACCGGCGCGGCCCGTACGGCCGATGCGGTGCACGTAGTCTTCTGCGTTGAACGGCAAGTCGAAGTTGATCACACACGGCATCTGCGAGATATCGAGACCGCGCGCTGCCACGTCGGTGGCGACCAGCACATCGACGGTGCCTTGCTTGAACGCTTCGAGCGTCTGCATGCGCTCGGTCTGCGTTTTGTCACCATGGATGGCGTTGGCGTTGATGCCTTCGCGCTCCAGCGCGCGCGCCAGGCGCGAGCAGCCGATCTTGCTGTTGGAGAACACGATGCACTGGCGCGGCAGGCCTTGATCTGCGCGCTGCTTCAACAGGTGCACAAGCGCGGCCTGCTTGTGGTTGTCCGGCACCGTATAGATGATCTGGCGGACGTTTTCTGCCGTAGCGTTGCTGCGCGCGACTTCGATCGTTTGCGGATGACGCAGGTAGCTGGATGCGAGCTTCTTGATCTCGGGCGAGAACGTGGCCGAGAACAGCAGCGTCTGGCGGTGCGCCGGCAGCAGGTTGATGATGCGCTGCAGATCGGGCAGGAAGCCCATGTCGAGCATGCGGTCGGCTTCATCCAGCACCAGCATGCGCACTTGCGAGAGGTTCACGCTGCGCTGCTGCACATGGTCGAGCAGGCGGCCCGGCGTAGCAACGAGGATTTCCACGCCGCGACGCAGTTGCTCGGTCTGCGGGTTCATGTCGACACCACCGAACACGACCGCGCTGCGCAGCGCCGTGTACTTCGCGTACTTGGCAACGTTGTCGTACACCTGGTCGGCCAGCTCGCGCGTGGGCGTGAGGATCAGCGCCCGCACCGGGTGGCGTGCCGGCGATGCACTCGTGTTGGCGTCAGGCAGCAGGTTGTGGATGATCGGCAGCGAGAAGCCGGCGGTCTTGCCGGTGCCCGTTTGCGCGGCGCCCATGACGTCACGGCCGGCGGTGACCACCGGAATGGCGGCAGCCTGGATGGGCGTGGGCTTGGTGTAGCCGCTTTCGGTCAGCGCGCGGAGGACGTCCGGATGCAGGCCGAAGCTGTCGAATGTCACCGAGTCATTAGCCGGTGCTTCTGACGCGTCGGTCATGGGTGCAGTGTTCATATGGGGAGGCAGCATGCCGGGTGGCATGGTGGCGCGATGGACCCAGGCGGGAAATCCCAAAAAGGACCGCTAGCGGCTCGCGCAAAGCGTTAAAAATCAAGATTTTATCATGCGAGACGTGGCGCAGGACGGATGAAAGCCCCACCCGGGCCAACACCACCACCTCATTTGTCTTGACCCGGATCAAGTATCGCCGGCCTGTACTGCGCGACCATCGCGGCATTTCAACCTGCGCCCCAGCCCCCATGGTCACCACCCTTTTTGAATCCGCCGACCACGTCTGCCTGATGTTTTCCGATCTGGTCGACGATCACGATGCTCTGCCGGTGCAGACCAACCAGTT
The DNA here is from genome assembly GCA_039592975.1 of Ralstonia sp. Taxonomy (GTDB): domain Bacteria; phylum Pseudomonadota; class Gammaproteobacteria; order Burkholderiales; family Burkholderiaceae; genus Ralstonia. Next base: position 527,358 of record JBCNQE010000002.1, read on the forward strand.
TCTCGTGGTCGACCATGGCCACGGCGCGCTGATCGATCCGGGCGGCCACATGACGTACAACGCGCTGTTTCTGGCGATGAACAAGTACTTTCCGCCCAAGCAGCTCGACTACGTGCTGGCCTCGCATGCGGATCCGGACATCGTCGCGTCGGCCGGACGCTGGCTCACGAGTTCGAGTTGCGACATCCTGATCTCGCGCGTGTGGGAGCGGTTTCTGCCGCATTTCTGCAACGTGGGCAAAACCGAAGGCCGCATCGTGCCGATTCCGGATATGGGCATGGCCATTCCGCTGGGGCAGTCGCATGTGCTGGCGGTGCCCGCGCACTTCCTGCACTCGGAGGGCAATTTTCAGTTCTACGATCCGGTGTCGCGCATCCTGTTCTCGGGCGACCTGGGGGCGTCAATGGTGCATGCCAACGTGGCCGCCAAGCCGGTGGAGGACTTCGATGCACATCTGCCGCTGATGGCGCCGTTCCACCGCCGCTACATGAGCGGCAACCGGGTGTGCCGGCTGTGGGCGCAGATGGTGCGTGGGCTCGATATCGAATGGATCGTGCCGCAGCACGGTCAGGCCTTCCGTGGCAAGGCCATGGTCAACCGCTTTATCGATTGGGTGGAAACCCTGGACTGCGGCATCGACTTGATGACGCAGGAGACCTTCCGCCTGCCCGCGCTGCCGAAAACGGTGGCGGGCGCAGCGCTCAAGACGCGGGTTTAGCCGCCGGGCTGGGGGCGGCCGGCAGAATGATTTTCATCATGGCGCCCGACAGCTCGTGCGCCAGCACATCGGCATCGATGCGCGAGGGGTCATGCCACGTGTACATGAACCCCATCACACCACCCATTGAATGCGCGGCAACACGCGCGTCGCCAAACTCGAACACGCCGGCACGCTTGCCCTCGTCCAGCAGCGCATACAGATCGCGGTAATACGCACGCGACATGCCGTGCAGCCACTCAACCGTTTCCGGCCGCAGGTATTGCCGATCACGATAGGTGAGCGCGGCAGCGTAATGGCAGTCGATGCAGCGGCGCGCCATCTCCAGCAAACAGGCCTGCAGGCGCTCTCGCACTGGCAGCGCCGGATCGGCCGTCTCGCGAATGGCCGACAGGCAGATCTGCGCGGCCTCGCGGCAGAGGATGTCGAAAATCTCGTACTTGTCGGTGAAGTAGTAGTACACCGCAGGCTTGGTGACGCCGAGCGCATTGCACAGATCGCTCATCGTCATACCCGCGTAGCCCTTGGTGTAGAAGAGCTGGGCGGCGGTATCGAGAATCTGCCGGCGGCGCGCCTCCTGCCGCTCGGCGATATGCGGGCGCGGCGCTGTTACGGGCGCTTCGGTTTCAGCAGGCGATTGCACGTCAGGATCGGCGGACGCGGCCGTTTTGCGGACGGAGGACATGTCACACATTTTCGCATGCCGCCCGCCAACACGTCGTGGCGTGCACGCATCTTGGTGGCATTCAAAACCTTGGACGCTTGACGCATCAAGGAACACCTCAATATGCTTACCGGGCGGTATATAAACTCAAGCTCACGCGCTATCGCCCGACATGACGTTTCGCAAACTGCTGATCGCCAATCGTGGCGAGATCGCCATCCGCATTGCCCGCGCGGCCGCTACGGTGGGATTGCCCTGCACCGCTGTCTATTCCGAGGATGACCGCGATGCGTTGCACGTACTGCGCGCCGATGAAGCCGTGCCCTTGCCCGGCACCGGCCCGCGCGCGTATCTCGACGGTGACGCCATCCTCAACGCTGCACGTGCCGTGCGCGCCGATGCCATCCACCCCGGCTATGGTTTTCTGAGCGAGAACGCGTGTTTCGCGCGCCAGTGTGCGTCGCACGGCGTGCAGTTCGTCGGACCAGCCCCGCGTGTGCTCGACCTGTTCGGCGACAAGGCGCGCTCGCGCGCATTCGCCCAGGAAGCCGGCATCCCGATCATCAACGGCACGCGTGGCGCAACAACGCTTGAGGAGGCGCAAGCCTTCTTCGCCGCGCTACCGCCTTCGCACGGCATGATGATCAAGGCGGTGGCTGGTGGCGGTGGCCGTGGCATGCGGGCGGTGCACGATGTGCAGGCGATTGCGGAGGCCTATGCGCGCTGCGTATCCGAGGCCACTGCTGCGTTCGGTAGCGGCGATGTGTACGTGGAAGCGCTGGTGCCAACGCCGCGCCATATCGAAATCCAGATCGTTGCTGACGCTCGCGGCAACGTCATACACCTCGGTGAACGCGAATGCAGCTTGCAGCGCCGTCACCAGAAGCTGATCGAGATCGCGCCCAGCCCCGCGCTGGACGAAGCACTGCGGGCGCGCATCGCCGATGCGGCCCTCACGCTTGCCAAAGCGTCGGGCTACTGCGGCATCGGCACGTTCGAGTTTCTAGTGGAAGGTGCCGGCACGCCGCACGCCCGGTTCTACTTCATGGAGGCCAACCCGCGCGTGCAGGTCGAACACACCGTCACGGAGATGGTGACGGGCGTCGATCTGGTCGTGGCGCAGTTGGCGCTTGCGCAAGGGGCATCGCTCGCCGAACTGGGTCTCGCCGAGCCAATCACGCCGCGCGGTTATGCGGTTCAGGTGCGCATCAATGCAGAGACGCTCGATGCATCGGGGCAGCCGCACCCCTCTACCGGCGTGCTGACGGCGTTCGAGCCGCCCAACGGCCCCGGCGTGCGCGTCGATACCTGCGGCTACGCCGGCTACCGGCCCAACCCGCGCTTCGATTCGCTGCTGGCCAAGTTGATCGTCCACGCACCGGGCGGCACGTATGCGCAGGCGCTGGCGCTGGCGCAAACGTACCGCGCGCTGTGCGAATTCCGCATCGAAGGGCTGGCGACCAACAAGCGCTTGCTGCAAGACCTGCTGCGCGATGCCGATGTGCAGGCCAACGCCGTGCACACGCAATTCCTCGATGCGAAGCTTGTCGATCTGGCCGGCGGCAATGGCGAAGCGCATCCGACCTTGCACGCGGCGTCCACCGCCGCCACCGACCTCACACCCGCGGAACCATTCGTGGACGCGCTGCCCTACAACGCTGAACTGCTCACTGCGCCGATGGATGGCGCGCTTGTCCAGATCAACACGCAAGCCGGCGCGACCGTGGCACGTGGTGATGTACTGGCCGTGATTGAGGCGATGAAGATGGAGCACGTCGTCATTGCACCCGCTGCGGGGCACGTGCGGCAAGTCTGCGCGCAGGCAGGCGCCACGGTGCGTGAGGGCCAGCCACTGGTTGTATTGGAGCCCAGTAACGCACAACACGATGCGGCTTCCACCAACGCCGATGTCGACCTCGACCACATCCGCCCCGACCTGCAGGCCGTCATCGACCGACACGCCTTCGGCCTCGACGCCAACCGGCCGGATGCCGTCGCCCGCCGCCGCAAAACCGGTCAGCGCACGGCGCGCGAGAACATCGACCACCTGTGCGACGCCGGCTCGTTCATCGAGTACGGCGCGCTCGCTATCGCTGCGCAACGCCAGCGGCGAGCGTTGGATGACCTGATCCGCGCAACACCGGCTGACGGCATCATCACCGGCATCGGCACCGTCAACGCCGAGCACTTCGGCGAGCAGGACGCGCGCTGCATGGTGCTCGCCTACGACTACACCGTGCTGGCGGGCACACAGGGCACCTTCAATCACAAGAAGACGGACCGCGCACTGGAGCTGGCGCAGCAATGGCAACTGCCGGTCGTGCTGTTCGCCGAAGGTGGCGGCGGCCGGCCCGGCGATACGGAAAAGCAAGGCGTGAGCGGTCTGAACTGCCCGACGTTTATCCGCTTCGCGCGCCTGTCAGGGCTGGTGCCGACAGTCGGCATCGTGTCGGGCCGCTGCTTTGCAGGCAACGCCGCGCTGCTCGGTTGCGCCGACGTGATCATCGCCACGCGCAACGCCACCATTGGCATGGGCGGCCCCGCCATGATCGAGGGCGGCGGCCTTGGCGTGTATGCGCCGGAAGAGGTCGGCCCGGTCAACGTACAGGCGCCCAATGGCGTGATCGATGTGCTGGCCGAAGACGAGGCTGAGGCCGTGAACGTCGCGCGCCGCTACCTGAGCTACTTCCAGGGCCCGCTGGCTGATTGGGACGCCGCCGACAGCCGCCGCTTGCGCCATGTCATTCCTGAGAACCGCATGCGCAGCTACGACATGCGCGCCGTGATCGACGCGCTGGCCGACACCGGCTCGGTCCTCGAACTGCGGCAGGCATTCGGCGTTGGCATCATCACGGCGCTGATCCGCATCGAGGGTCGCGCGTTTGGTTGCATTGCCAACAACCCACGCCATCTGGGCGGCGCGATCGACTCAGCCGCGGCGGACAAGGCGTCGCGCTTCATGCAGCTGTGCAACGCATTCGACTTGCCCATCGTCTCGCTGTGCGACACGCCGGGCTTCATGGTCGGACCCGAAGCGGAAAAGACGGCCACCGTACGCCACGTCAGCCGCATGTTCGTCACGGCGGGCAACCTGCGTGTGCCCTTCTTTACCGTGGTGCTGCGCAAAGGCTACGGACTTGGCGCGATGGCCATGGCGGCGGGCGGCTTCCATGCGCCGTTTTTCACGGTGTCGTGGCCGAGCGGAGAATTCGGCGGCATGGGCATCGAAGGCGCCATCCGCCTCGGTTACCGAAAGGAACTGGAAGCGGTGGAAGATCCCGCAGCACGCGAGGCCCTGTTCCAGAAGATGGTCGACGCGGCGTACGAGGAAGGCCGCGCGCTGAACATTGCCAGCTATCTGGAGATCGACGCGGTGATCGATCCGGCCGACACGCGCCGCTGGCTGCTGCGGGGGCTGCAATCGGCGCCGCCCGCACCACCACGACATACGCGCGACCCCGCGACGCGCCGCTTCATCGACACCTGGTAGGCGCAGACAAGAAGCGGCGGCCAACGGGCGTCTCACCCATCAGTCTGCGCGATCGGTACGCAGCGGACCGTACTCGATGGGCACCCAGGCAAACGCCTTGCCGTCCTTGCGCACGTGGCCCAGGCCAGGGAACGGCAGATGCGCACCGGCCACCCACAGCTTGTCCTGCGCCGCTTCGTTAAACAGCTTGCGGCGCGAGGCAACGGCCTGCTTCTGATCGACGTCGTATTCGAACGCAACCTCGGGGTGCTGGAACTGCACCGCATGGCTGTGCACGAGGTCACCCCACACCAGCAGGCTCTTCCCCTTGGACGCGAACAGATACCCGCTATGCCCCGGCGTATGGCCATTGGCGACGACCGATCGCACACCGGCCACCACTTCATCGCCCGGCTTGAACTGCTTGAGCTTGCCAGCCGCCGCATACGGCGCCACGGCAGTACGCGCCATCTGGAAGAACGGCTGCATGTCCTTCGGCTTGGATGCGGCAATCGTTTCGCTCAGCCAGAAATCGGCTTCCGGCGCCGCCACATAGACCTGCGCGTTCGGGAAAGCCGGTTGCCCTTGCGGCGTCAGCAAGCCGCACGCGTGGTCCGGGTGCAAATGCGTGAGCAACACAGCATCGATCTGTTCAGGTTGATAACCCGATGCGCGCACGTTGCCGGCCAAGCCGCCCATGGTCGGGCCAAAGCACGTGCCCGAACCGGTATCCACCAGAATGCGCTGGCTGCCCGTGTCGATCAGGAAACCGTTCACCGCCGTCTGCATGCCCGGCGTGTTCGACACGAACATCCGTGCCAACAGGCTTTGCATCGATTTCGCGTTGAGGCCGAGCAACGTCTTGGCGGGCAAGTCAACGTAGCCGTCATACAGCGCGGTGACAACGTCGTCGCCCAAGGCCATGCGGTAGTAGCCGGGCACCTGCGCACGTTGTTGTGCGGCGGCCGGGGTGGAGGTCTGGGCAGGCGTGGCGGGCGTCGAGGTCTGGGCGTGAACTCCGCCAATTGAAGCGACCATCGCAACGGCCACAGCAGCAGAGGTGAACAAACGCATGTCTTGGCTCCTGAAATAAACCACTGCCCCTTGGCAGCGGCGAGCCCGGATCATGCCACTTCTTGCGCACATGCGCTGTCGCTATTGGCGGCAGGGGTATTGCCTGAAAACACACAAGGCCCGACATGCCGGGCCCATTGCTTCATGCCGATCGATGGCAGCTGCGCATCCGCCCACCAACCGGTTGCGTGCTTACTGCACGTGGAACTTCGGTGACGACACCACAGTGCCGCTCACCGTGCAGTCCGGCGTGAGCAGCGCGTTAGTGAACGTCAGTGACGAGTTCGGATCGTTCCACGCCGTCACGACCTTGCTGGGGCCGCAGCCGCCCAGCAGAAAGACGTTGACCGCCGCGTTGTTGATCGACAGCTGGGTGGTGCTGTCGGCCTGGCCCGTCCATGGGTTCGCGCTGCTGGCCGTTCCCGAGATGAGGCCGCACGTCCCGCCGCCGGTAAACGATGTGGACGTAATATTGACGATGCCCGACGGCGTGATCGTGCCGGTGAAGGTCGCTGTGCAATTGGCGCTGATGGAACCCTTGGACAGCGTGGTCTGACCGGTGACCGAGAACGGCTCGCCGTTCGGGTTCATCGGCTGGCCATCGACACGCGAAACGGTGACGGCAAGTACGGGTGTGGCTGCGATGGTGGCAAGTGCGAGTGCAACTGCAAGAGATACGACTTTACGTGTGCTCATTTATTGCCTCACTAGAACTGACGGTAGAGACCGCCTTAAGAATGCGGCGCAAACCGGTTGCCGCTCGGTTCGCGCCGCGCCGATTAGCCAGGCGCAGACAGCCAACATCGGATACCCGGCTAAAACTTGTACGACACCCCAAGGAACGTGATGATCGGATTGGCCTTGAGCGTGGTCTTGGTGGTGGCCAGCGTGGTGCCGTCCGCTGCCTTGATCACCGTGGCCGCCTCCGTCTTGAGCGGGATGTACGACACCGTGGCCGTCAGTGCCCAGCGATCGTTGATCGCATAGCTCGCCCCCAGGTTGAAGATCGGCGACCAGGATGACGACGACTTCCCCTCCACGTACGTTGGCCCCGGCTTGCCTGCACCGGCCGCCAGCACGCTGCCCAGTTCGCGATTCACCGCCGCCGCGAAGTTCGGGTTCAGCTCGATGTTGGTAAAGAAGCTGTAGACCACACCTACACCCGCGAACGGCCGGAACTTCGACTGCGCGTGCCCGAAGTACCACTGCACGATGACCCCGGGGCTCCATTGGCGCGCCTTGCGCACGGCGGGTTGGTTGGACGGGTCGTCCAAGTCCACGTGCCCCAGCGCACCTGCCGGCCCCGGCGCGCGGATCACGCCATGCCCGGTCAGCTTGAACTCGGGCGGCACGCCGGCAATCGTGGTCAGCGCAATGTTGTCGGTAAAGAAGTGCGTGAGCGTCAAACCCAGCGTGTTGGCATTGCTCACACGCAGCCCGCTGTTGGGCGACGTGAAGCTGCCCGGCAAACGCAGTGGGTCGTTGATCGGCGCGTTGATCACGCTGGTGGTGAGGTTGCCGCTCGAGTCCTGCGGCATGATGTGGAACCAGCCCACCGTCGCGACGTTGTCACCAGCCTGCTGCGCCATGGCGCCTGCGGATGCGCAGGCCGCCACCAATGCGACAGTCAGTTGTTTCATGATGCTTCCTCCTGTTGTTCTGAGCGAGGCGCGGCCCGACGTTGCGTCATGGGTACCGCGCCCGTGGCGTGTGATTCCGGAAACGTCACTGCACGAAGGCGCCGACGGTGAAGTACGGGTTCTTCGTGTCGCTCATATCCAGGAAGCCGAAGGTCTTGCCGGTGAAGATCAGCTTGCCGGTCGGGGCCGAGCCGGCCGGTGCGCTCGTCTGCGTGGTGCGGATGACGCCGAGCACGGTCTGCGTGAAGTCGAGATTCAGCGGGCGTGTGAGCGCTGCCTGTGATGCATTGAATGGATCGAGCATCGTGGCCTGTGCCCCCACCAGCGCGGTGGCGCGGTAATTGAACGTGCTGTCCACGCCCGTGTACTCACCGTCCTGCGAGCCCTGCGCGATGTTGGCTACCGGTGCCAGGAAGGAGATGCCGGACTCGTCGTCCGCCACCGGAGGGCCGGCCGTCAAGTCAGAGTTGGCCGCCCCCACGCGAATAAAGATCGGCACAAGCTGCCCATACAGCTTGCCCACGATCAGCACGCCCTTGCCCGCCTTGTTCGGGTCGAGCGAGGACACCGTCGCCGGCACCTGCGGCTGATAGTTCAACGTGGTGAACGCCGGTGCATCGCCGCGCAGCGTCAGCTTCTGGTTGACGGTTGCGCTCGATGTCAGACATGCGCCACCGTTCTTTACGCCGAGGTTGTCGCACTCGGTGTAGGTGCCGTCCGCGTTGATGGTGAAACGCGCATCGACCGCCTGCTGCGAGAAGCTCTGTGACGGCACCTGGTGGTAGCCGAGCTGGTTGTAGTTGCCCGCGATCTTGGTGAGGTCCGTCTCGGTGTTCGAGAAGCTGATGAACGGGTAATACGGGAACGTGGTCCGCGCGATCTTGCCCACGCCGACGATCCCATCAAACTGGATCGTCGCGCCCGGAATCGTGCCGCCCAGCACACCCTGCCCCAGGAAGAACCGCGCGGGGCGGCTCGGGTCCAGGCTCGCATTGTTCAAGCGGTACGCGCACTGGTTGAGCTTCTCGGTCGGCAGAGCCGTCTCTTGCGTGAGCGTGCCGCTCTGCACGTTGTTGGGCGCGGTGTCACGCGTGGGGGCCACGGTACCCGTCGTAACGGGAATCGGCGAGGCCAGATAGGTGATCTGGTACGTCATCTTGGTGGTGTCGAGCTGCACCTTCACCAACTCACCCGAGCCCGAGCCACCGGTAAACACGGTGTTGTAGTCGATGGCTTGCGGGCACAACCGCTGGATGACGGGCGGCGGCGGATCATCGCCACCGCCACATGCCGTTAAGAGTGCCGCCACCATCGGTGCGTATGCGAGCGCGGCCAACCATGTACGCCATTGCATTTGCGTCTCCTCCATGTTGTTGTTCAGACGCGGCGGCGCGCGTGTTCTACGCACAGCCGCCGCGCACGATTGCCTTGAAGCGCCTTACTGCACGAACGCACCCACCGTGAAGAACGGGTTGTATTTGTTGTTGTTCATGAGCATTGCGTACACGTTGCCCACCTTGACGGCCACGCCCGTGTCGCCCGCCTTGAACAACGCGACGTTGCCGCCGGGGCCTTGCGCGTTGAAGTCGTTCTGCGCCGTCACCAGCAACTTGCCGGGCGAGGCTTGCGTGTAGTCGAGTGAGAACTGCGCCGTCACCCGTGACGTGAGCGGATTGATGAACGCCGCCGTGCCGTTCTGGAACAGCGTTGACGTGTAGTTGGCCGCGAGCGTGGACACGGCCGTGCCATCGCTGCAGTTGCCTGCAGAGGCATGGAAGAACCCACCGCTGTACGCGCCCGACAATTCGGGGTGATCCACCGTGGCGTTCAACCCATTGCCACTGGCCGGCGCGCCGCTCGGGCCGCTGTTGGTCACCACGCCACATGCCGAACCACTGGTCGCGCCGATGTACCCGCCCTTGAGCACATTGGCCGGAATGGCCGTCGCCGGTGACAGGATCGAAATGCCGATCTGGTCGTCCGCCACCGACGCCAGCAGGTTCGTCGCATCGCTATGCGAATAGCCGACGCGAATCACCACCGGCACGACCTGCCCGTTCAGCTTGCCGGCAATCAGGATTCCCTTGGCCTGGCTCGGCGCCAGCAGCACCAGGGGCGACACTTGCCCCACATAGGGATACGGCACGCTGCCGCTCGTCGGGTTGCTAACGAACACGTTGTCCTGCGAGCCATCAGTGTTCTGCCGCAACGTCCACGGCGTGCCGGTGGTATGGCACGAATAGTCGATGCCCTCAGCTGTGCAGGTGCCATCGGCATTCAAGGTCTGCGTCCAATTGACGGCATCGGGCTGCCAACCTTGCGGAGCCGTGGTCTGGTTGCCCGATCCCGTCGGCGTGACATGCACACCCACCTGGTTGTAGCGCCCCGCGACCTGGGAAAAATCCGTCACCGTCTCGGAGAAACCCAGGAACGGATAGAAATCGAACGTGCGCGATGGCACTGCGCCAATCACGACGCCCGGAATCGGCTGGATGCCATCAAACTGGATGGTCGCGCCCGGAATGCCGCCCCCCACGATGCCCTGCCCGACAAACAGCATCGGTGGGTCTTGCGGGTTGATGGTGATGGCGTAGCTGTTGTCAGCTGTCTTGCCCGACTGCAGCACAAACGCACAGCGGTTCTGTTCAGGCGTCGGCAAGTTGGTCGGGTGGACAAACGCACCGTTGATCGTCAGCCCCTTGCGCGTCGTATTCACCTGCCCCGCCGAGGTCGGCACCGACGACTCGATGAACTGCATCTGATACGTGTTCTTGCTCGTATCGAACTTGACCTTGATGTATTCCCCGCTGCCCGAGCCGCCCGTGTAGGTGGTCGAATAGTCCAGCGACGCAGGACACAGCAGGCTCTGCGTCGTGGGCGAGGTATTGGCGCCGCTCGGCGGACACGAACTGCCCGAGCACTGCGCCACATCCGACGCGCCCGGGTCATCCGCGCCCCCACATCCGCCAATGAACGGCATGGCCAGTATGCAACTGGTTGCCATGACAATAAACAAATGACGTCGACTACCCATGGTTTCCTCCTTGGGTTTTGAAACGTGTTGTGATGTGCTGTCTTTTCGTGCCGGAGAACACCAGCCATATCCCCGCCCGCCGGCGTACGACGGCCGGCAGCGCACGATCTGCTCTGTCAGCAGATCGATTTAGAAATCAGCAAAAGCAATGAGCGCGTTTGCTCAGCGTGCCACTGACGCGGCACCCGATCCGGCAAGCGCCGAGACAAAAAAGCAATGGCTGGGAAAACGCTGCTAACGCGACAAATCCGCCGCGCTGCAATAACGACGACGGTGGCGATGACGCGCGTGGGCACGCGCACAAGCGGAATGTTGGAAGGGCCCGTTTTGAATGCGTAACATCCTATGTCTCCGAAGGGGTACGCTACTGCCTATTGACTTATCGTTGTGTGCGCAACTATGGGCTGCACAGAGGGTGAAGTAAATAGAGACTTCATTCAAAACAATGCCGGCAATCTCCCGCACAAGCCGGCACGGCGCGGTTTGGCGGCATTTCAAACGCAGGAATGAATTCGTTTCGTTTGAAGTGTTTTAAACCCATCCCCTGAGTGTGGGGAGAACGTCTGGGTAAGGCGACAATTAGCCGAGGATTTCCAATCCGGATATTGTTGCGATGCGCATTGCGGTAGCAAAAAACGATCCCGCGCTCAAAATGGATAAAACAAAATCGCCGGACAAACCGGCGCATTGCAATACGGAGGGGGAAAGAATGGTGGGCCCCCCGGGAGTCGAACCCGGCACCAACGGATTATGAGTCCGCTGCTCTAACCAAGCATGAGCTAGAGGCCCAGAGAACGGCGCCGCGAGGGAACAACAGCGGGCAACCGGCAAAAAATTGACCCGGCGGATTAGGCCGGGCCATGTGCGTGATTTTAACCGAAAGTGGGCGCGAGCCCACTCCGAAAATCCCGCTTTAGCTGCCTTCCAGGAAGCTCTTCAGCTTGTCCGAACGGCTCGGGTGGCGCAGCTTGCGCAGTGCCTTCGCTTCGATCTGGCGGATACGCTCACGGGTCACGTCGAACTGCTTGCCGACTTCTTCCAGCGTATGGTCGGTGCTCATCTCGATACCGAAACGCATGCGCAGCACCTTGGCTTCGCGCGGCGTCAACGAGTCGAGCACGTCCTTCACCACGCCGCGCATGGAGCCATGCAGCGCCGCTTCGGCCGGGGCCAGCGTGTTCGTATCCTCGATGAAGTCGCCCAGATGCGAGTCGTCGTCGTCACCGATCGGCGTTTCCATGGAGATCGGCTCCTTGGCGATCTTCATGATCTTGCGGATCTTGTCTTCCGGCATCTCCATCTTCTCGGCCAGCGTTGCCGGATCCGGCTCGTTGCCGGTTTCCTGCAGGATCTGACGCGAGATGCGGTTCATCTTGTTGATCGTCTCGATCATGTGCACCGGAATACGGATGGTGCGCGCCTGATCGGCGATCGAACGCGTGATGGCCTGACGGATCCACCACGTGGCGTACGTCGAGAACTTGTAGCCGCGGCGGTATTCGAACTTGTCCACCGCCTTCATCAGGCCGATGTTGCCTTCCTGGATCAGGTCGAGGAACTGCAGACCGCGGTTCGTGTACTTCTTGGCGATCGAGATCACCAGACGCAGGTTGGCCTCGGTCATCTCACGCTTGGCCTCACGGGCGCGGCGCTCGCCTTCCGACATCTTGCGGTTGACGTCCTTCAGCTCGGTCAGCGGCAGCACCACGCGGGCCTGCAGGTCGATCAGCTTTTGCTGCAGTTCGTGCACGGCCGGCACGTTGCGCTCGACGATGGTGCTGTACGGCTTGCCGTCAGCCACCACGGTCTCGATCCACTTCAGGTTGGTCTCGTTGCCCGGGAAGCGCGCAACGAAGTCGCCGCGCGGCATGCCGCACTTGTCGACCACGATGTTCAGGATGGCGCGCTCGAGCTTGCGGACTTCGTCCACCTGGCCGCGCAGCGTGTCGCACAGGCGCTCGACGTTGCGTGCCGTGAAGCGGATCGTCATCAGCTCGGCCTGGATGGCTTCCTGCGCCTTCACGTAAGGCTTGGACTTGTAGCCTTCCTTCTCGAACGCACGACGCATCTTGTCGAACTGCTCGCCGATCACACCAAACTTGACCAGCGCAGCCTGCTTGAGCTCTTCGAGTTGACGGGCCGAAGCTGCGGCGGCGCCAGCACCTTCATCGTCCTCGTCTTCCTCTTCGTCGCCCTCTTCTTCGGCTTCCTCTTCCTCGAATTCCTCTTCTTCCTCGGCAGCAGCGGCTGCGTCGGCTTCAGCGTTCGGGTCGATCAAGCCGTCGATGTACTCGTCGATCTTGGCTTCATCGTTGGCAACGCGCTCGCCCATGGCGAGGATTTCAGAGATGGTGACCGGGCAGGCCGAGATGGCCATGACCATGTCCTTCAGGCCGGCTTCGATGCGCTTGGCGATCACGATTTCGCCTTCGCGCGTCAGCAGCTCGACCGTGCCCATTTCGCGCATGTACATGCGCACCGGGTCGGTCGTGCGGCCGAATTCGGAGTCAACCGTCGACAGCGCGGCTTCGGCTTCTTCTTCAGCCTCTTCTTCCGTGGTCACGGAAGGCGCGTTGTCGTTCAGGAGCAGCGTTTCGGCGTCCGGCGCCTGCTCGTACACGGCAACGCCGATGTCGTTGAGCGTGGCGACCAACGTTTCCAGCGACTCCACGTCGACCATGTCGTCGGGGAGGTGGTCGTTGATTTCGGCGTAGGTCAGGTAGCCGCGCGATTTGCCCAGCTTGATCAGCGCCTTGAGCTTCTGGCGGCGGGCCTCGAGCTCTTCTTCCGAACCGCCTTGCTGCGAGGCAGCGAATTCCTTGAGCAGGGCTTTTTCCTTGGCCTTGCGGTCACGGGCCTTCAGCTTTTCGGTTTTCGGTGCCGGAGCGGCGGGGGTGTCAAATTCTTCAGTCACGTCCGTGCTGCTGTCGTCGTCTGCCTGCGTCTCTGCCTTGGGCTTGCGGCCGCGCTTTTTGGGCTCGGCTGCTGCCTCGGCGCGGGTCGCGGGAGGAGTTGTGGGGGTGGCCACTGCCTGGGCGGTGCGCTTGGTGTCTTCCGCGGTTGCCTTGGCTGGCTTGGCTGCGGAGCTGGTACGAGCGGTACCCGTCTTGGTTGCGCTTGCGCTGGCAGGGGTCTGCTTGCTCTCGACTTCGGTTGCTTTCGATTTCGCCACGGTGGTTGTCTTGCCCTTGAGTGCGACGGAAGCGGCTGTGCCGCCAGGTCTGGCGCTCGTGCTCATCGACGTCGAGACCTTGCCTGAGGTTGAAGATTGGATCGCGTCCTTTGTGCGCGCTGCCTGTTTGATGGGCTTGCTGGGCTTGGCGGCGACGGTGATGTCGGCGGACTGGCGCGGCTGGGCTTTCCCCGTTTTTGCCGGCACAGTGGCCTTGGTTACCGCCTGCCCCACAGGTGTCCGACCATTTGCGACTTTCGCCGTTCCCGCTGTGGTCTTTCCGCCGCTAGCGCCACGCGCCGATGAGGATCGCGTAGCAGAAACAGAAGCAGGACTGGCCTTGGAACCGGCCTTCGCGGAGGTCTTCACCTTCACCATGGGCACGCTCACTCCCCCTGAAATGGGAAAAAGGTATTGCAATCCAAACCGGCTATTCTAGCACGCTAGACCATACCGGTCTAAACGAAAATCGGGTTTTCGCCTGAAAAATCAAGGGGCTACCCGCAATTGCCCGCCGCGCTTGGAATGCCCGCTGCGGCGTGTGCGCTACACGAGCCTGCGACGGCGGCTGATCTCACCCACCAGCCACCGCATGCGTTCTTTATCGTCGTCGCTGGCGTGGCCGGCCTCCATCTTGCGCTGCAACATTTCCAGCTCACGCTTGAGCGGCTCGGCCAGCATCTTTTGCACGGCAGTGTCGAACTCGGCTGTGGCCGGCTCGAACTCAATATCGTCTTCCAGCACCGCGACACGTAGCCCGGCAAAGGCCTCGGCATACGGCGTCTGGCCCAGGCGCTCAACGAAGGCGCCAAAGTGCATGTCGGGGCTCGCGGCGTCGCATTCGGCCAGTAGGCCCGCCAATACCTCACCTTGGGGCAATTGGGGCGCTGTCAACTGGGCGCGTGCATCCGCGTCAAGGCGAGATGCGAGCACGGGGTAGCGCATCAGCAGCCGCAGCAGCTTCTGCTCCAGCGCGGTCGGTGCCGTACGCGCCACACGGGGGCGCTTCTGCGTCATGCGGCCGGCGTGGACCGGGTCGCTGCGCAGGCCGCATAGGGCTTCGATATCCGCAGGCGTGGTTCCGGTCATCTCGGCCAGGCCGCGCACGATCTGCAGGCGCAAGCCGCCGGACGGCATGGCGGTCAACAAGGGCTTGGCCTCGTACTGGGCGCGGGCACGGCCTTCCGGCTGGCGCAGATCGAGGTCTTCAGTCACAGCCTGCAGCAGGAAACGCGACAGCGGCATCGCGTTGTGCACCTCACGTGCGAAGGCTTCGGTGCCCTCTTCGCGCACGAAGCTGTCCGGATCGTGCTCCGATGGCAGGAACAGGAACTTGATGGCCTTGTTGTCTGTGGCGTGCGGCAGGCAGGCTTCCAGCGCGCGGCGTGCGGCACGGCGCCCGGCGGAATCGCCATCAAACGAGAAGATGACGGTATCCACCTGCCGCAGCAGCTTCTGCACGTGGATGGGCGTGCAAGCCGTGCCCAGCGTGGCCACGGCATTGGCAAACCCGAGCTGCGCCAGGGCGACGACGTCCATGTAGCCTTCCACGACCAACACGTAGTCGAACTCGCGGATGGCGTTGCGCGCCTCGAACAGGCCGTACAGCTCGGTGCCCTTGCTGAACAGCGGCGTCTCGGGGGAATTCAGGTATTTCGGTTCGCCCTGCCCCAGCACCCGGCCGCCAAAGCCGATCACCACGCCCTTGGTATTGCGGATGGGGAACATGATGCGATCGCGGAAGCGATCGTAGCGGCGGTGCGTGCCGTCGGCGGCGGTCTTCTCGCTTTCGATGACGAGACCGGCTTCGATGAGCGGCGCGGCGGTGGCGTCTTCGCGGTACGGGCCGAATACGGCTTCGAGCGATTGCCAGTCGTCCGGCGCATAGCCGAGGCCGAAGTGCGCGGCGATCTCACCCGTCAGGCCACGGCCCTTGAGGTATTGGATGGCGTTGGGGGCGCTGCGCAGTTGCTTGCGATAGTGGTCGCAGGCGCGGGCCATGACGTCGCCGAGCGCGACCGTCTTGGCTTGCTGCTCCGCGCGGGCGGCAGGCGGCAAGCCGCCGCGCTCTTCGGGCACCACCATGCCGACGGACTGTGCGAGGTCCTTGATGGCCTCGACGTACGACAGCCCGGAAAACTCCATCAGGAAGCCGATCGCCGAGCCGTGCGCGCCGCAGCCAAAGCAGTGATAAAACTGCTTGGTGGGCGACACCGAGAACGACGGCGACTTCTCGTTATGGAACGGGCACAGCCCCATGAAGTTGGCGCCGCCCTTCTTCAACTGCACGTAGCGGCCCACCACGTCGACGATATCGACGCGGTTGAGCAGGTCGTCAATGAACGGCTGCGGGATCACGCGGGGTGCGCCCCTTGGGTCTTGCGAATGTGGAGAGGAATCAGGCGCCGGTCAGGGCAGCCTTTACGCGGGCCGAGACTTGCGTCATGTCAGCGCGGCCAGCCAGCGCCGGCTTGAGGATGCCCATGACCTTGCCCATGTCCTGCGGGCCAGCAGCGCCAGCCTTGGCCACGGCGTCGCGCACAGCGGCGTCGACTTCGGCGTCCGACAGCTGCGCGGGCATGTAGACCTGCAACACGGCAATCTCAGCCGCTTCCTTGGCAGCCAGATCTTCGCGGCTGGCTTGCTGGAACGCGGTGATGGAGTCCTTGCGCTGCTTGATCATCTTGTCGACCACGGCCAGCACGGCGGCGTCATCCAGCTCGATACGCTCGTCGACTTCGCGCTGCTTGATAGCGGCCTGCAGCAGGCGGATCGTGCCCAGACGATCCATTTCCTTGGCGCGCATGGCGGCCTTCATGTCTTCCGTGATCTGCGCTTTCAACGACATTCCAAACTCCGATAAACGGCAAAACCCGCTCGAGCGACTGGCCCAGCGGGTTGCAAACTTGAAAAAGGGAGGGTAGAGACAGGTCATCACTGACCCGCCTCCCCCTAAGAACCGTACGTGCGAGTTTCCCCGCATACGGCTCAAGCCTCTGCAAAACCCTAATTATAGGGCCGGCTTCACAACAGTGATGCCATTGGCATGCACTTGGGCATGGCAACTCGGGTGCAGCAGCACGCGATTTCCGAGGACGTCCGAGCCGCCGCGTACACGGTACTCGATGTGATGGTCATGCCACCCTGTTTCCTTGGTCATCTTGCACTGACACAACGCACACAAGCCCCGCTGGTCAACGTACAGCCTGATCCACTGCTTTCGGTGCGACATGCTTTGCAGCAGTCGCCCCTGGCGCAGGGTTTCGCCGTACATCTCCTGCGCTGGATCGAAGGGGTTGTAACTCCCTTTGATCTTCTTGTGGCGTACGACGGGAGTACTCGCGAGCGAGTACAGCTCCGTCCACCACTTGCTGCCGTCGCCGTCATCCACTGCGGTTCCAAACACCCAGCTCCGCCCCTCAACCGTGCCGAAATATTTCCTTCGCACCCAGTCTGAGGACTTCTGATGATGTCTCCGCTTGGCCCACCGCCATAGAGCCCGAAAGATGGCGTTCTCTACGCGGTTGAACGTCGCCTTGGCTACCACGGGGCGGTGATACTGCGCCCAACCCCGCAACATCGGGTTCAGCAGTCGGATCAAGTCCTCCTGCTTCGCCGTCTTGTTAGCACTGATGGCCTCCTTCACCTTGCGATAGAACGCTTGCGCGTTCTTCTTACTCGGCTTGATGAGTAGCGTCCCCGAATACTTCCGGAAATTCCACCCGAGAAAGTCAAAGCCTTCCGCGATATTGACGATCCGCGTTTTCTCCGTGGACAGCGACAGCCCCCGTGTAGCAAGGAACTGTTCCACCCACGGCTTGATTTCGTGCTCCAGAACATCCGGCGTGGTGCCGGTGATCACGAAGTCGTCCGCGTATCGCACAACGTTCACTTTCAGCCTGCTGGCCGGAACAACCCCCAGCTTTGCCTTCAGGTGCGCGAGCAGTCGGTTCTCCAGCCCATTCAGCGCCACATTCGCCAACGTCGGGGAGATGATGCCTCCCTGCGGCGTTCCAGCCTCGGTCGCCTGAAACTGGCCTTGAAATACCACGCCAGCCTTCAGCCACTTCCGGAGAATCGCTTTGTCCATCGGGACATTGCTTTCCAACCAGTCGTGGTTGATGTGGTCAAAACAGCCTTTGATATCCGCCTCCAGCACCCACTGGGCCGAAGCCTTCTGTGAGAGGGAAACGAATAGCTGAGACATGGCATCCGCCGTGGAGCGATTGATCCGGAACCCATACGAGTTCGGATCGCTCGTCCCTTCGGACGCTGGTTCCAGCGCCAGCAGATATAGAGCCTGCATGGCTCGGTCCAACATGGTCGGAATGCCTAGTGGGCGTTCCTTCCCATTGGCCTTGGGGATATAGACCCGCCGCAATGGCAGGGGCCGATACCCACGGCGTTTCAACCGTCCGATAGCTTTCCACCGGACTTCAGGCGAGTCCCACAGTTCGCGATCGACGCCTGCCGTTCGCTTGCCTTGGTTCTCCGTCACTCGTCGTACTGCCAGCGCTTTCGCGCAAAACGAGCGGGTCAAGGATCGTTGCAGGGCTTTCACCCGGCGCCAATCCTCTTCCTGTGTTGCCTTCGCAATTCGTATCTGCATTGCCCGGACGTTCCGCTCGACTCGGCGCCATTGAATGGTCGCCCAGTTAAGCGGTGCGCCGGAGAGCGCAGATTCATCCTCGCGGATCAATGCTTCCATGCTGCTCTCCTGTTGAGAAACTTCCCGAACAGCGAGAGACAACATGCCCCCGGAGGGACAGTTGTCCCTCAAGGGAAGAAAATTCAATTGAACGGGCTCGGTCAGCCGTCTTGCGACGAAAGACCAGTTGGAAGTCTGCCCGCTTTCGCGTGGGATGATGTTTCAACCCCTATCCGGACCATTACAGCCCGGCATTCGCTTTTTCCAACCTCCCATACCCGCACAGCCAACAGCGTTCCTTGCGGTTCGCCTGCCTGAGCCAACAGCGCTCGGGCAGCCATACGGGCTTACCACGTTCCCTGCGCGTTACACGACTGGGTTAGGGCCTGCCTCTTCACCGGTGGCTTGATAGCGACGTACTCCGATATCCAAGCGGAGTAACCAGCCACGTACCTTTTGGTTAGTGCCTGTCAGCAGCTTAGGCACCTCGATCATCACGGTGTTTATCAGCAGTTCACTTGCATTGTCCGTACCAGCCAGCCTAGCTCCTCAACCCCATTTGCTGCTCGGAGTCTCTGCCATCCCGCCTCACGGCGCGATGACACCCTTGCGGGGGTTCCATTGTCAGGAGAGCTTCGCACCCCACCGTTACCAGTGACGCACGTCTCCCTAGGCTACTGCTAGTCGCATAACAGGTTCGCTATCGATGCACCCTCACGGGCGAAACCGATTGAACAATAACGCGCAGAGCTTGACGCTCCGGCTGACCGTTCATTCTCAAATGGATGTACCCCCGGATGGGGAACGTCTGCGACCCAGCCTCGTGGTACGAGTCATGGGTTCACTCAGATTAACGAATGGATTGCCGCCATCAGGCTGCATGGGCACCGCGCGCTGCGTTACAGGCGCGCCATTCCGCCGGCTGGCGGAAAATCATCAGTCCTGATTGATCCGACGCCCTCTCTCGTCGGCCCAGAGGGCCCACGCACTGAAAGGAATGCCGATGATGAGGACGAACATGCCCAAGGTCATGACCATCTCCGTTTGGAGGGGAGGATGCTGTGACCTTACCACGCGGGGTGGTGTTTCGTAATTTGGGTGTTTGGCCGGGGATTTCCGGCGCGAGCAGAGTTCCGCGCCTGCCAGACAAGCTGGGCAGGTACACGGTACATACGCTTCCTTGGCTTGCGGGCCAGGTGAGCGTTCACAAGAGAATGGTTGGGTTGACAGGCTTCCGGCCGAAGCCGTTTCCTTGCCCAACGAGGTCGATGCGCTTGACGTAGCGCTACCGGACACGAGAGTGCGTGTCGCACTGGATCGCTGATCGTAGCACAGAACCAAGGCGGTTCCTGCCCCGATCGGTGGGGTCAGCGCTCGGACGCAGCCTCCCCGGCCGCAACAGCCGAGGCCCAGGCCCACTGGAAGTTGTAGCCGCCAAGCCAGCCCGTCACGTCGACCACCTCGCCGATGAAGTACAGGCCGGGTGCCGATTGCGCCTCCATCGTCGCGGACGACAGCGCACGGGTATCGACCCCGCCGCGTGTGACTTCGGCCTTGCGGTAACCTTCGCTGCCCGACGGCGTCAGCTCCCAGCGGTTGAGTGCGCCGCCCAGTGCACGCAGCAGCTTGTCGGACAGCTCGGCGATCGGCGCGTGTGGGTTGGCGCCATGTGTGGCGCACCAGGCCTGCGCGACGCGCTCCGGCAGGCGCTGCGCCAGCACGGTGCCAAGTTGCTTGCGCGAGCCGGATTTTTCCTCGCACAGCCACTGCGCGGCATCGGTATCCGGCAAGAGGTCAATGGTGAGCGGCTGACCCGAGTTCCAGAAGCTCGAAATCTGCAGAATTGCCGGGCCAGACAGGCCTCGGTGCGTCAGCAGCAAGTCTTCGCGGAAGGTGGTGGCAGCGCCCTTGCGACCATCCTTCCCAGCGGGCTGAGCGACCGTCACACCCACCTCCATCGACACCCCGGACAGTGCCGAGAACGGTGCCCAGTGCTCCGCGTTGAACGTGAGCGGCACCAGCGCCGGGTGCGTCTCGACGATCTTCAGCCCGAACTGCCGCGCGATGCGATACCCGAAATCCGTCGCGCCGATCTTGGGGATGGACAGGCCGCCCGTGGCAATCACTAACTTGTTGGCGACGATCTCGCCCACGCTAGTCGACAGGCGATACGCGTCGCCGTCCTTGCTCACTTCCGCGATCGAACAGCCGGTACGCCAGATCACTTTGCCCTTCTCGCACTCGACTTCCAGCATGCGGATGATGTCTTCCGCGCTGTCGTCGCAGAAGAGTTGGCCCTTGTGCTTCTCGTGGTACGGAATGCGGTAGCTGGAGACAAGGCTGACGAAATCCTGCGCCGTGTAGCGCGCCAGCGCCGAGCGGCAGAAATGCGGATTGTTCGACAGGTAGTTGGCCGGCCCCGCGTTCACATTGGTGAAGTTGCAGCGCCCGCCGCCGGAGATGCGGATCTTCTCGGCCAGCTTGGTCGCATGGTCGATCAGCACCACGCGTGCGCCCCGCTGCCCTGCCACGGCGGCGCACATCATCCCGGCCGCGCCCGCGCCGATCACCGCTACATCGCACCGCATCATGATCGTTGCGCCGCCTCTATCTATGCTTGAAAACCGCGCATTTTAGCTTGTGCTATCTTCGGCGCCTTCCTACGGATTTCTTCCCTCACACGCCATGCTGGTCCTCGGCATCGAATCTTCCTGTGACGAAACCGGCGTCGCCCTGTACGACACCGATGCTGGCCTGCGCGCGCATGCGCTCTATTCGCAGATCGCCATGCACCGCGAATACGGCGGCGTGGTGCCGGAACTGGCCTCGCGCGACCACATCCGCCGCGTGATTCCGTTGCTGGAAGAAGTGCTCGACAAGGCCAACGCCACGCGTGCGGACATCGACGCCATCGCCTATACGAAAGGCCCGGGGCTGGCGGGCGCGCTGCTGGTCGGCGCCTCGGTGGCCAATGCGCTGGCGTTTGCGCTGGGCAAGCCGCTGGTGGGCGTGCACCACCTGGAGGGGCATCTGCTCTCGCCGCTGCTGGAGGCGGATCGACCCGAGTTTCCGTTCCTGGCGCTGCTCGTGTCGGGCGGGCACACGCAGTTGATGCGCGTCGACGCCGTCGGCCAGTACACGCTGCTCGGCGAGACGCTCGACGACGCCGCCGGTGAAGCCTTCGACAAAACCGCCAAGCTGCTCGGCCTCGGCTACCCCGGCGGCCCCGCCGTCTCGCGCCTGGCCGAGTTCGGCACCCCCGGCGTGTTCGATCTACCACGGCCGATGCTGCATTCGGGCAATTTCGATTTCTCGTTCGCAGGCCTGAAGACGGCTGTGCTCACGCAGGTGCGCAAGCTCAACCTGACCGATAGCGAGACCTGCGAGCAACCGCGCGCCGACCTGGCCCGCGCGTTTGTCGATGCAATCGTCGAAGTGCTCGTCAAGAAAACGCTGCGCGCCGCGCGCGAGCATGGCCTCAAGCGCATCGTCGTTGCGGGCGGTGTGGGCGCCAACCGCCAGTTGCGCGAAGGCCTGAACGTCGAAGGCAAGAAGCGCGGCCTGCGCGTCTACTACCCCGACCTGCAGTTCTGCACCGACAACGGCGCGATGATCGCCTTTGCCGGTGCGATGCGGCTCCAGGCCGACCCGACGCAAGTGCAGGACGGCTACAGCTACGGCGTCACGCCACGCTGGGATCTGGAAGACATCCGCATCCACCAGCAAGCATGAAAAAAGCCGCTCGATCGAGCGGCTTTTTCTTTGATACGAGCTTCATGGGTACCAGTTAAGACCGACTCCCACACCACACAAAGTAGTATCAGAATACTGCTTCATAGTCGGCTGACTCCAACCACCAAAAGGCTTAAAGTCATCAAAATTTAGCTGACCGTCATAGTTCGCATACCAAAGCGGCAGCGTGGAGAGCTCATCCCACGACAGACCGACGATCAAGTCCCAATTATTATAGTTCGTATATATCCCAACCCTAAAACCATATTTTTTCAATCCACTCACGAATTCCATAATAAAATTCCGATTGGATGGTTGGTCTTTCGACCACGAATGCACCTCAACACCCAACCACAACATGCCAATACTCGAATCTGCATTGTTAGCAACAAGATAATCCCCAAGGCTTTTCACCTGTTCGACTGGACTTTGTCCAACGCCAACCGCAGGGAATATATAGCCATCGACGCACGGGATTCCTGCAGCCTTTGCACTCAGTATGCTCTGAACGCCATTTTTATTTACACCCCCCAAGCTTTCATATATTTGCGCGACTGCAAAGGTAATTCTTTCGCCCTGGAGGCACCTCCACTCGCCTTCACTGACCAGAACAGATGTATCTACCCCTGTCGCCATAGCGCCCTCGCTGATTTTTTTTGAACTTACCATCACATGGCGAATGGAGTATAGCGAGGCCGAATCGAGGTGCAAGTTTCTCAGCACGACGGCGCACACCATGCAAATCGGATTAGACAATCCACCATTTGATAGCTACGCTTAAAGGTTATTTTTCCCTTGATCATACATAGCCACATCTTGCGACACCTTCACCGCAACGGCTTATTTTCAGAAAGTAAGAAAGCCGCTCCATTGAGCGGCTTTCTTCCTTGCAGCGATATCGATTACTTATCGAGGCGCTTGTCGCGTTCGATCAGCGCATACGCGCTGTGGTTGTGGATCGACTCGAAGTTCTCGGCTTCCAGCGTGTAGGCGACGATGCGGTCGTCCTGGTTCAGGCGCATGGCGATGTCGCGCACCAGGTCTTCCACGAACTTCGGGTTTTCGTACGCGCGCTCGGTCACGAACTTCTCGTCCGGGCGCTTGAGCAGACCCCACAGTTCGCACGACGCTTCTTCTTCGGCCATGCGGATCAGCGATTCGACCGGCGTATCGGCCGCCAGCTCGGCATCGATCGTGATGTGCGAGCGCTGGTTGTGCGCGCCGTACTGCGAAATCTTCTTCGAGCACGGGCACAGGCTCGTCACCGGCACCAGCGCCTTGACGCGAACCTTGGTGTGGCCGTCGCGCACTTCGCCGATCATCGTCACTTCATAGTCCATCAGCGACTGCACGCCCGACACCGGGGCCGTCTTGCTGACGAAATACGGAAAGTGGACTTCGATGCGGCCAGCGTCGGCTTCGAGCTTTTCCAGCATTTTTTCCAGCAGGAGCTGGAACTGGGCCAAGTTCAGCGGCTCGCGCTCTTCTTCGAGCAGTGCCACGAAGCGCGACATGTGCGTGCCCTTCTGGTCCGCAGGCAGGTGCACGTCGAGGTTGTACGTGCCGATGGTGTTCTGCACGCCCGAGGGAGTCTGCAGCGACATCGGGTAACGCACGCCACGCACGCCCACGCGCTGGATCGGAATCTGGCGGGTGTCGTGGCTGGACTGCACATCCGGCATCACGAAGGCTGGGTTCATATCGTTCATGATCGGTTTCCTTTACGGTCGCCCGGCCATCGCAGTCGGCCGGTACGCAACGAGTGTGAAACCGCGGAACCTGGCTGACGATGATCACCCCTCAAGTGATCGAATCTGCCCATCCCGCGACTGCGCACACAATTCAGAAATAAGACTGGCGGAGTGTAAAAGAAATTTCCCACCTCTGCAGTCAACTACTCAAACCCGGAAACGCAATACGGGTGATTGAGGCTGCCTATCGCCGGAAGTGGCTCATGCAACGCGCGGTGCCGCTGCCCGTGGCTGCACGGCAAAGCGCTCGCGGATCGAGGCGAGGATGCCGTCGGCGCTCAGCCCGCATTGGGCCAGCAGCGCAGCGTGGTCGCCATGATCAATAAAGCGGTCAGGCAGGCCGAGTTGGAGGACAGGCGTCGCCACACCGGCAGCCGCCAGCGCTTCCAGGCAGGCACTGCCGGCGCCGCCCATCACGCAGCCCTCTTCCACGGTGACGACGTAGTCGTGGGTGCGCGCCATTTCCAGCACGCAGGCCACGTCGAGCGGCTTGACGAAGCGCATGTTGACCACCGTTGCGTCCAGGCGTTCAGCGGCGGCCGTTGCCGGCGCAACCATCGAACCGAACGCCAGAATCGCCACGCGCTGGCCCGCCGGGGCAGTAGAGGCGCGGCGCACTTCGGCCTTGCCCAGCGGCAACGGATCGAGCGTCGGCTGCACTGCCACGCCTGTGCCGGCGCCACGCGGATAGCGCACAGCCGTGGGGCAATCCTGGGCGAAGGCGGTGCTCAGGAGTTGGCGGCATTCGTTTTCGTCAGCCGGCGTCATCACCATCATGTTGGGGATGCAGCGCAGGTAAGCGATGTCGTAGGCGCCCGCATGCGTGGCGCCGTCTGCGCCGACCAGGCCCGCACGGTCCAGCGCGAACACGACGGGCAGATTCTGCAGCGCCACATCGTGGATCAACTGGTCGTAGCCACGCTGCAGGAACGTCGAATAGATGGCGACAACGGGCTTCAACCCCTCGCACGCCAGACCGCCGGCAAACGTCACGGCGTGCTGCTCGGCGATGCCGACGTCGTAGTAGCGATCGGGGAAGCGCTGTTCGAACTCGACCATGCCCGAGCCCTCGCGCATGGCCGGCGTGATGCCGATCAGGCGCTTGTCGGCGGCGGCCATGTCGCACAGCCATTGGCCGAACACCTGGGTGTACGTCACCTTGGCCGGGCGGCCGGAAGGCTTGATGCCCTCCTGCGGGTTGAACTTGCCCGGGCCGTGATAGAGGATCGGGTCCGCCTCAGCCAGCTTGTAGCCCTGGCCCTTCTTGGTGACCACGTGCAGGAACTGGGGGCGACTGCCTTCGCGTGCGCGTTGGCGGATATTCAGCAGCGTCGGCACGAGCGATTCGAGATCGTGTCCGTCGATCGGCCCGATGTAGTTGAAGCCAAACTCTTCGAACATCGTGGCCGGCACGAACATGCCTTTGGTGTGTTCTTCGAAGCGCTTGGCGAATTCGAGCACCGGCGGCGCCACCGACAGCAGCTTCTCCACGCCCTTCTTGGTGGCGGCGTAGAACTGGCCGCTCATCAGCCGCGCCAGGTAACGATTGAGCGCCCCCACCGGCGGCGAGATCGACATGTCGTTGTCGTTGAGCACCACGACCAGCGGCAGGTCTTTATAGACACCGGCGTTGTTCATCGCCTCAAAGGCCATGCCGGCGCTCATCGCGCCGTCGCCGATGACGGCAATGGCGACGCGGTCTTCACCGTTGGTCTTGGCGCCCAGCGCCATGCCCAACGCGGCGGAAATCGACGTGGACGAGTGCGCCGTGCCGAACGTGTCGTATGGACTCTCGCTGCGGCGCGGGAAGCCTGAGATGCCGTCCAACTGGCGCAGCGACCCCATCTGCTCACGGCGGCCGGTCAGGATTTTGTGCGGATAGCTCTGGTGGCCGACGTCCCACACGATGCGGTCTTCCGGGGTGTTGAAGACGTAGTGCAGCGCGATGGTCAGTTCGACCGTGCCCAGGTTCGACGACAGGTGGCCGCCCGTCTGCGAAACCGAATCGAGCACGAAGGCGCGCAACTCGCTGGCCAGGGCCCCGAGTTGGCGGCGGTCCAGGCGGCGCAGGTCGGCCGGATCGTCGATGGTGTTGAGGAGTTCGTACGTCATGGTGGACCGCCGGTCAGGCGCTCAAACGCTTTTTGGGCAAAGACTTCTACCGTCTAAGCAATGTTGTTCAGTGGCCACGCCGCACAATCAAATCGGCCATCTCGGCCAATCGAACGGTACGGGCTTCGCCAAGCTCGCGGGCCAGTTGCGCGACCGCCGCACCCGCTGCGGCGCGCAGCTCATCGGCCAGCGCCCGAGCCTTGTCCAGGCCGAGGATGGACACATAGGTCGGCTTATCGTTGGCCTCGTCCTTGCCGGCGGTCTTGCCCAGCGTGGCGGTATCAGCCGTCACGTCGAGGATGTCGTCGACCACCTGGAACGCCAGGCCGACGGCGCCTGCATAGGCATCGACCTGCTCCAGGGCAGCGGCATTCACCCCAGCACAGAGCGCGCCCATCCGCAGGCTCGCCCGCAGCAATGCACCGGTCTTCATGCGGTGCATGGCTTCCAATGCGTCTTGCGACAGCGCAATGCCGACGCTTTGCAGATCGATCGCCTGACCGCCCGCCATACCCAGCGAACCGGAGGCGCGCGCCAGTTCACCCACCAGCACCGCCCGCGTTGCAGGATTCACCGCGCCCAGCTCAGCCAGCAGGATGAAGGCCTGCGTCTGCAGCGCGTCACCCACCAACAGGGCCGTCGCTTCATCATAGGCGCGATGCACGGTGGGGCGGCCACGGCGCAGGTCGTCGTCGTCCATGCAGGGCATGTCGTCGTGGACGAGTGAATAGGCGTGGATCATTTCCACCGCGCAGCTCACGCCGTCGAGCGCCTCGAGCGATGCCTCGCCCAGCGCACCGGCGGCATGTGCCAACAACGGGCGGACGCGCTTGCCCGCGCCCAGCGTTGCGTAGCGCATGGCAGCGTGGAGGCGTTGCGGTGACACGGTTTCGGCCGGCAAGGCGCGCTCCAGCGCCGTTTCCGTCCGTGCGACCACGGACGCCATCCATTGGGCGAAATCGCTCATGCGTCGCCCTGTTCGTTCGTGTTGCTGTCGTCGGCAAGCGGCTTGAGCGCATCGCCGTCAAGCACGCGCACCTGTTGCTCGACGCGTTCGAGCACCTGCTGGCAATACTTGACCAGCTCTGCCCCGCGTCGATACGCCGCAAGCGAGGCTTCCAGCGGCAATTCACCGGATTCCATGCTGGCGACAAGGGTTTCAAGTTCCGCCATGGCAGCCTCGTAAGAAGCAGGCGCAGCAGATGGCGTGGCAGACGCGCTTGGGGCGTCGTTTGAGGCACGGAGCATGCCGATTGCGAATCAGAAAAGGACAATCCGGCATTTTACGGCAATTCGGCGTGCGTTCTGCGCACTCGGCGTGGGGCATCGCCCCGCAGTACACGACTGACCGGGGGACGACATTGAGGCGAGCGATGCGCGAGGCAGCGGCCGAAAGGCGACAAAAATCAGGGACTTATCGATTCCCCTGGGGTACAATCGCCCCCTTCCTCCAAAGGCCGGGCCGGCGCACGCCGCTCCGTATGATGGGTTGGATCTGTTGGCCCATGAACGTATGGTCGCTGGCCCAAGCGGGGGCCGGCAGCGCTCGTTTCCACACTCAACAGTCCCCAGGCCACCTGCCGATGGCTTTCTTCTTTCCCATATCCATATCGATTTTTTCGATGGTTGGGTTGTTCACTGCTTTCACCGTTATTGGGAGTGGGGATAATGTCCAATCTCAGCACCGCGCTGAAACTGGCGCCGTCTGAAACCCAGCTGCCCGTCTCTGCTTACTTCGACGAGGCGCTGTATCAAACTGAAATCGAACGTCTGTTCAAGCATGGCCCGGGTTACGTCGGCCATGAGTTGATGGTCCCCGAGGTTGGCGACTATCACACGCTTGCCGCCGAGGCCGAAGGCCGCGTGCTGGTGCGCAATCCGAACGGCGTCGAACTGCTTTCCAACGTGTGCCGGCATCGCCAGGCGATCATGCTCAATGGGCGCGGTAATGCCCAGAACATCGTCTGCCCGCTGCATCGCTGGACGTACGACCTCAAGGGCGACCTGCTGGGCGCACCGCACTTCGAGAAACAGCCTTGCGCCCACCTGTCGCGCTCGCCGCTGCAGAACTGGAACGGCCTGCTGTTCGAGGGCAAACGCGACGTACGTGAAGACCTCGCCCGCCTGGGCGTGGCGCGCGATCTCGATTTCTCCGGCTACATGCTCGACCACGTCGAGGTGCACGACTGCAACTACAACTGGAAGACCTTCATCGAGGTCTATCTGGAGGACTACCACGTCGTGCCCTTCCACCCCGGTCTCGGCCAGTTCGTCTCATGTGACGACCTGGAATGGGAATTCGGCGAGTGGCACAGCGTGCAGACGGTCGGTATCCACGCCGGTTTGCGCAAGCCCGGCACGCCTACGTACCAGAAGTGGCACGACGCCGTCCTGCGCTTCAACAACGGCGAGATGCCGAAGTACGGCGCGGTGTGGCTCACGTACTACCCGAACGTGATGGTCGAGTGGTATCCGAACGTGCTGGTGGTGTCCACGCTGCATCCGCTGGGCCCGACCAAGACGCGCAACGTGGTCGAGTTCTACTACCCGGAAGAGATCGTGCTGTTCGAGCGCGAGTTTGTGGAAGCCGAGCGCGCCGCCTATATGGAAACGTGCATTGAGGACGACGAGATCGCCGAGCGCATGGACGCCGGCCGCCTCGCCCTGCTCAAGCGCGGCACGAGCGAAGTCGGCCCGTATCAGTCGCCCATGGAAGACGGCATGCAGCACTTCCACGAGTGGTATCGACGCGTCATGCACTACTGACCGTAGGCATCCGCCCCCTTCCGCGTCACAATACGAACGGTGCAGCCACGTGGCATGCACCGTTTTTTTTTCGCCCCGCCCCATGTCCAGCAACCTCGCCACCCAAGTCGCCGAAAGGTCCGACAGTTCGTCCCGCCAATCGCTCTGGATGATCCTTGCTGCATTCGCCTTCTCGGCGATGGGCGTGTGCGTGAAACTGGCCTCCGCGCACTACAGCACGGGCGAGATCGTCTTCTACCGCAGCATGATCGGCATGATCGTGATGGGCGCCATCCTGGCCAAGACAGGCGCCGGCATCCGTACGCCGTACCTTACGTCGCACATCAAGCGCAGCGTGTTCGGGGTGACATCGCTACTGCTATGGTTCACGTCCATCAGCCTGCTGCCGCTCGGAACGGCCATGACACTGAACTACATGTCGCCGGTGTGGATTGCGCTGATCATCGGCGCAGGCGCGGCGCTGGCAGGCAAAGCCGGTGGTGCCGACAAGAAGATGGTGGCAGCGATCCTGATGTCGTTCATCGGCGTGGTTTGCCTGTTGCAGCCGAGCGTGGGTGGCGGGTCGTCGCAGCTTGCTGGCGGCATGGTCGGGCTGGTGTCGGGCGTGTTCACCGCCCTCGCCTATGTGGAGGTCCGCCAACTAGGCGACCTGGGCGAGAACGAAGCGCGCATCGTGTTCTATTTTTCGTTCGTCAGCGCGATTGCCGGCGGCGTCTGGATGCTGATCGGCGGAGCGCAGCCGCATACGTGGCACACCGCTGGCCTGCTGCTGGCCGTGGGGCTGCTGGCCACACTGGGCCAGACTGCCATGACGCGCGCCTACAAGCGCGGCAACACGTTGCTGACGGCCAATCTGCAATACACCGGCATCGTCTTTGCGAGTGGCTGGGGTATGTTGCTGTGGAATGATCGCCTGAACGCGCTGTCGTGGGCGGGCATGGCGCTCATCATCGGCAGCGGCATCGTGACCACGGTCATGCGCGCCCGCCAGTCGGGCACCGAGCATCCGACGCCGCAGACCGCCGTGTCCGGCCCGGAAGCCGAGATTCACCCGGAAGTCTGATTGATCGAATCCCAGGAGATTGTCGCCATGAGCGAACGCGCTCACTACGCCACCCTCATCACCGCACCGCAATTGGCCGCACTGCAGCAAAGTGCGCCGGAAAGCGTGGTCGTTATCGATTGCAGCTTCGACCTGGCCGACCCGGCCGCGGGGCGCGATGCGTATCACGCCAGTCATATTCCCGGTGCGTTCTATATGCATCTGGACAACGAGCTGTCGGGCCCGAAAACGGGCACCAATGGCCGCCACCCGCTGCCGGACGCTGAAGCGCTGGTGGCGCGCCTCCAAGCACTGGGCGTGAACGACGACACGCAGGTCGTTGCGTATGACCGTCAGGGCAGCATGTTTGCCCCGCGCCTGTGGTGGTTGCTACGTTGGGTAGGGCACGCGGATGTGGCTGTGCTCGATGGCGGCCTGCAGGCCTGGGAGGCTGCGCACTTCCCCATCGACAACGTCGTCCCGGAAGAGCCGCAACTCAACGCCACGCCGGGCAACCTGACGCGCAAGCCTTCGCTTTCACCGCTGGTCACGGCCGACATCGTCCAGAAGTACCTGGGCCAAGCCGACACGCCGATCATCGACGCCCGCGCGCCCGACCGCTACCGGGGCGAGAACGAAACGCTCGACCCGGTTGGCGGCCACATCCCCGGCGCGCGCAACCGCTTCTTCCGCGACAACCTGCAGGCCGACGGCACGTTCAAGCCCGCCGAGCAATTGCGCGCCGACTTTGCCGCCGTGCTGGCCGGTGCCAAGCCGCAAGACGCGATGCTGCAATGCGGCTCGGGCGTGACCGCCTGCCACAATGCGCTGGCCATGGAGATCGCCGGCCTCACGGGCGCGGCCCTCTACGCCGGCTCGTGGAGCGAGTGGTGCAGTGACCCATCGCGTCCGGTGGCGACAGGGCCGAATCCTTGATCGCCGAATCTTTCGCGCAACAAAAAGCCCGGCATCGACCGGGCTTTTGTTTGGAAGCGGAAACCGTGCTTCAGTGCGCGTGGCCGTGGAGGCCATTGGTCAGCAGGAAAATCATCAGAACACCCGCCGCAATCAGCGCCACCTGTATTGCCGACTCCTGCTTGCGCGGCCGGCGCTTCATCTGCGGCATCAGATCACACACGGCGATGTAGATGAAACTGCTCGACGCCACCACCAGCACGTACGGAATCCACGACGTCAGCCGGTCCAGCAGGTAATAGCCGAGCACCGCGCCCACCAGCGCGCAGACGCTGCAGATCAGGTTGTAGACAAACGCGCGCGTCTTGGAGAAACCGGCGTTGAGCAGCACCATGAAATCGCCGATTTCCTGCGGGATTTCATGCGCGGCAATCGCCAGAGCGGTCACGATGCCGACCTTGGTGTCGGCCAGAAACGCGGCGGCAATGACGATACCATCCGAGAAGTTATGCAGCCCGTCGCCCACCAGAATCATCAGGCCGCTGCGGCCGGCCTCCTGGCGATCATGGCCGTGATGGTGGCCATGCCCATCGCCCTCGTGATGGTGGGAATGGCGAATCAGCGAAATCTTTTCCAGCAGGAAGAAGCCGAGGAGCCCCGCCAGCAGCGTGGCGAACAGCGCATGCGTGTTGGGCTCGACACCGTGATGCGCCTCGAACGCCTCCGGCAACGAATGCAGCAGCGACGTGGCAAGCAGCACGCCCACCGAGAAACTGACCATGCGGTCCACCACGCGCGAGAGCACGGTCAACGACAGGACGGCGGCGCCAACCATGCTGCCGATGCCGGACAGCGCGGTGGCCAGGAGAATGCCCAACAGGGTGGTATCGAAGGTCATGCAGGGGGCAGCAAACGCAACAGAGTTGCAAGAAGACGCGCATTGTATGCCCGTTCAGCAACCTTTGCCAGCACACACAAGAAAAAGGCCCCGAGTCACACCTCAGGGCCTGTCGCCGGGGCGATGATCGCTTACGCCACGCCGTGGTCCTTGAACCAGGCCAGACACTTCTTCCAGCCATCCTCCGCGTCGGCCTTCACATAGCTTGGGCGGTAATCGGCGTGGAAGGCATGGCCGGAATTCGGATACACGACGATGCGCGACGCATGCGCCTTGGCGTTCTTGGATTTCTCCAGCGCGTCTTTCATCGCGCTCACAGCATCCTGCGTGATGCCGGTGTCCTTGGCGCCGTACATGCTCAGCACCGGCGCCTTCAGCTCCTCCACCTTGTCAATCGGGAAGGCAGGCTGCAGTGCCGTCGGGTTGCCCTTGGGCTGGCCATACCAGACGACGGCGGCCCGAATATCGGGGCTGTGTTCGGCGAACAGCCAGGTCTGGCGGCCGCCCCAGCAGAAGCCTGTGATGCCGATGCGCGCCGGATCGCCGCCGTTCTGCCTGGCCCACGCAACAGTCGCATCCAGATCGCCCATCACCTGCGCGTCGGGCACCTTGGAGATGACGTTGGTCTGCAGTTCCTGAATGGTCGCGAACGACTGCGCATCGCCCTGGCGCACGAACAGCTCCGGCGCGATGGCCAGATAGCCGAGCTTGGCAAAGCGCCGGCAGACGTCGGCGATGTACTCGTGCACGCCAAAGATCTCGCTGACGACAATGACCACCGGCAGCTTGGTCTTGCCTTCCGGCTGCGCACGGTAGGCGGGCATCTTGAAGTCGCCCACGGGCACGATCACCTCGCCCGCGGTCAGCCCGTTGAAATCGGTCTTGATGGCCTGGGCCGACACTGGCAGCACCGCCGCCGCAAAGGCCGAGCCCAGGGCCGTCTTCATGAAGCCGCGGCGATCAAAGCCGCGGCCGGGTACCAGACTCTCCACTTCTGCTTCCAGCTGCATCGCACTCTCCTCGCGCCACGCGGGCGGTTACGGTGAACGAAGCGGCTAGTCTACCGAAGCGACTGTATCGCTGCCGAGGCTAATGCAGCTTCACCCGCGGATTGGTCTTGCTGCGCAGCCAGTGCATGACGGTGTCGACCGACATGCGCACCCAGCCATGCAACGCCAGCACGTGCATGCGGTACAGCGATGTGTACATCAGCCGCGCCATCATGCCCTCAATGAACATCGAGCCGCCGATCAGGCCGCCCATGAGGCTGCCCACCGCGCTGAAGTGACCCAGCGACACCAGCGAGCCCAAGTCCTTGAAGCCAAAGGGCTCGACCGGCTTGCCCTCCATGCGCAGGCGCAGTGCCTTGTACAAGTAGGTCGCCTGCTGGTGCGCGGCCTGCGCGCGCGGCGGCACGCTGGTCGAAGCCTCGGGCCACGGGCAGCTCGCGCAATCGCCAAATGCGTAGATGGAATCGTCGCCTTCCACCTGCAGCGTGCGCGAAACGACCACCTGCCCCAGCTTGTTGATCGGCAGCCCCAGCTCGCCCAGCACCGACGGGGCGCGAATGCCTGCCGCCCACACGGTCAGATCCGCAGGAATGGACTTGCCGCTGGCCGTGTTGACCGCATGCGCGGTGACTTCGGTCACGCGCTCGCTGGTGATGACATCCACGTCGAGCTTGTGCAGCAACTCGGTCGTCGCGGCCGAAATACGCTCCTTGAGCACCGGCAGAATGCGCGGGCCGCCTTCGATCAAGTGGATGCGGATGTCGTGGCGCGGGTCCAACTTGTGCAGGCCGTATGCCGCCAGCACGTGCGCCGTGTTGCGCAGTTCAGCCGACAACTCCACCCCCGTTGCCCCCGCGCCGACGATGGCGATATCCACCTGCGGGCGCGCGTCGCCCACGCCGTTCTGCGCACGCATGCACGCCGCGATGAGCTTGCGGCGGAAGCGCTCGGCCTGCCAGGCGGTGTCCAGCGCGATGGCGTGCTCAGCCGTACCGGGCACGCCGAAGAAATGCGTCACGCTGCCGATGGACAGCACCAGCGTGTCGTACGCAATGGCGCGCTCCGGCAGCACCTCGGTGCCGTCGGCATCCAGACTGCCGGAGATTGTGATGGTCTTGGCGGCGCGGTCGAGCCCCTTCAATTCCCCTTGCTGGAACTCAAAGCCATGCCAGCGGGCCTGCGCGGCATATTCCAACTGATGGGTGTTCGGGTCCATGCTGCCGGCGGCGACTTCGTGCAGCAGCGGCTTCCAGATGTGTGTCGGGTTACGGTCAACCAGCACCACTTGCGCGGCGCCGCGCTTGCCCAGCTTGTCGCCCAAGCGCGTTGCCAACTCCAGCCCGCCTGCACCACCGCCCACCACTACGATGCGCGGCCCATTTGTTGCCGCTACCCCATCCGCCTGCCCTGCCATGTGTTTCTCCTACATGCCTTGAAAAACTGTGCGATCAGGTGATCGATTAGATGCAGTCTGCTGCAATGCAAAATTCGCCGCAACCCCAAGCCGACGGATAGGCCGGATCATGAATGGCGCATGGCACGATCGTTCGCAAACTGCCCTGGCAGGCAGGCGGCCGCCAAACTTGGCCTCAGTGCGCCCTCAGTGTGCCCTCAGTGCGCCTCCTCCCAGTTGGCCCCCACGCCCACCTCGGCCACCAGCGGCACGCGCAGCGTGGCAACGCTACACATCAACTCGGGCAGACGCTCACGCACCACGGCCAACTCCTCCTGCGGCACTTCCAGCACCAGTTCATCGTGAACTTGCATGACGAGACGCGACTGCATCGACTCCGCCTCCAGCCACCCCTGCACAGCCAGCATCGAGAGCTTGATCAAGTCGGCCGCCGTTCCCTGCATGGGCGCGTTGATGGCGGCGCGCTCGGCTGCCTGGCGGCGCGGGCCATTGCCGCCGTTGATGTCGGGCAGCCAGAGACGCCGGCCGAACACGGTCTCCACATAGCCGCGCTCGCGTGCGGTTTGCCGCGTTTCGTCCATGTAGCGCGCGGCACCCGGGTAGCGGGCGAAGTAGCGGTCGATGTACAGCTTGGCGGCGTCGCGGCCGATGCCCAGGTTGCTCGCCAGCCCGAATGCGCTCATGCCATAGATGAGGCCGAAGTTGATGACCTTGGCCACGCGGCGCTGGTCTGCCGTGACTTCCAGCGGCGTCACGTTGAACACCTCGGCAGCGGTCGCGCGGTGCACGTCCTGGCCTTCCTGGAACGCACGCATCAGGCCTTCGTCTTCCGACAGATGCGCCATGATGCGCAGCTCGATCTGCGAATAGTCGGCCGAGACGATCATGCTGCCTTCCGGCGCAATGAATGCCTCGCGAATGCGCCGCCCTTCTTCCGTGCGCACCGGAATGTTCTGCAGGTTCGGATCAGTCGAAGCAAGACGCCCCGTCACCGCCGTAGCTTGGCCGTAGGTGGTGTGCACGCGGCCAGTGCGCGGGTTGACCATCTTCGGCAGCTTGTCGGTGTAGGTGGACTTGAGCTTGGCCAGGCCCCGGTAATCGAGCAGCAGCTTGGGCAGCGGATAGTCTTCCGCCAGCTTCTGCAGTACCTCTTCGTCGGTCGACGGCGCGCCGCTGGCGGTCTTCTTGATGATCGGCAACTTCATCTGGTTGAAGAAGATGTCGCCGATCTGCTTGGGTGAGCTCAGGTTGAACGGCTGCCCTGCCAGCTTGTGCGCCTCGGCTTCCAGATCGATCAGGCGCAGGCCAATTTCGTTGCTCTGCTTGGCCAGGCGCTCGCCATCGACCAGCACGCCGTTGCGCTCCATCTTCTGCAGCACGACGGAGGTCGGCATTTCGATCTGCTCGTAGACGTAGCGCAGCTTGTCGTCCTGCTCCACCTTGGGGAACAGCGTACGGTGCAGACGCAGCGTGATGTCGGCATCTTCCGCCGCATACTCGGTCGCGCGATCGAGCGGCACTTCATCAAAGCCGATCTGCGATGCGCCCTTGCCGCAGACCTCTTCATAGGTGATCGTTTTCAGATGCAGCACGCGCTCGGCCAGTGCGTCCATGCCGTGATTGCGGTGCGATTCCAGCACGTACGATTCCAACATCGTGTCGTGCTGGATACCGCGCAGCGCAATGCCATGGTTGGCAAACACATGCGCGTCGTACTTCAGATGCTGGCCGACCTTCTTGCGCGATTCGTCCTCCAGCCACAGCTTCATGCGGGCGAGCACGGTATCCCGCGACAACTGCGCAGCTGCATCCAGCCCAGCCACATCCGGCCCGCGATGCGCGACCGGGATGTAGCACGCCTCGCCCGGCGTAACCGACAGCGAAATGCCGACGAGCTGCGCGAGCATCGGGTCGATCGACGTCGTTTCCGTATCGATGCAGACGAGGTCGACTTCATCCAGACGCTGCATCCACGATTCGAGCTGCGCTTCGGTGGTGACGGTCTCGTACTTGACCTCGTCGGGCGGAGCCTCGACATCAAACAAGTTGGCTTGCGCCGGCTGCTGGGCCTCGGCGGCGTAGTTCTTCACGGGCGTCGCCGCCTTGCGCGCGGCACCCACGCTGCGCGTATCGGGCAACGCCTCGCCGGAAGCCTCGCGCAGCCAGGTCTTGAAGCCATAGCGACTGAAGAAATCGACCAGCTCGGTCTTGTCTTCACCACCGTCGATCAGTGCGTCAAACGTCGGCACCTCCTTCGACAGATCGCAATCGAGCTTGACCGTCAGCAGTTCGCGGCCTTTCGGCAGCCATTCAAGCGTGTTGCGCAGGTTCTCGCCCACCACGCCCTTGATCTCGCCCGCGCGCGCGATGATGTTGTCGAGCGTGCCGAATTCGGTCAGCCATTTCACCGCCGTCTTCGGGCCGACCTTCGGCACGCCGGGCACGTTGTCGACCGTGTCACCGATGAGCGAGAGGTAGTCGACGATGCGCTCCGGCGGCACGCCAAACTTGGCTTGCA
Source organism: Ralstonia sp. (assembly GCA_039592975.1). Taxonomy (GTDB): domain Bacteria; phylum Pseudomonadota; class Gammaproteobacteria; order Burkholderiales; family Burkholderiaceae; genus Ralstonia. Next base: position 563,935 of record JBCNQE010000002.1, read on the forward strand.
CACCGGCGGGGTCGAGCGTTTCGTTGGTCATGGTGTTGACCAGCGTGACGTGGTCGTTCACCAGTTGGGCGAGGTCCTTGTCGCCCGTTGAGACGATGGTCCGCACGCCTTCCTTGGCCGCGCGTTCGGCCAGGGTGCCGATCACGTCGTCGGCTTCCACGCCATCGATCATCAGGATGGGCCAGCCCAACGCCCGCACGGCTTCGTGGATGGGTTCGATCTGCGCGCGCAGGTCGTCCGGCATCGGTGCGCGGTGTTCCTTGTAGGCCGGATACAGGTCGTCGCGGAACGTCTTGCCTTTGGCATCGAAAACGCAAGCGCTATACTTGGCCGGGTAGTCGTTGCGCAGTTTGCGCAGCATGTTCACGATGCCGTAGATGGCCCCCGTAGGAAACCCTTCTCCATTTCTCAAGTCGGGCAGTGCGTGATAAGCACGGTACAAATAACTCGAGCCATCGACGAGCAACAGCGTTTCTTGACTTTCCGACATTCCCATGGACTCTAATGTGACTGGAACGCCTAAGGGCGCTTCCAACAATGACGCTTCCGCTGAAGGTTCGACACCTGGCGGCGTGGCGAAGCAGGCTGCTGATATGTCCGCGACGGAGCTGACCGGGGTCACCCCCGCGCGCCAGGCAACCACGGCTGATATGGACGTCAACGTGACGGTCGGCGTTGAACACGAGCCTAAGGCTGACGTGGCACACGGCCGCACCGATCGCAAGATGATCCCCAGCCTGCGGGCACTCGCCGACGAGGAACGCGCCACCGCAAAGAAAGCGCGCGCCTCCTGGCAGATGTTCACGATTATGGCAGAGTTCATCGAGGCGACGGAGTACCTCTCGGAGATCCGCCCGGCCGTTTCGATCTACGGCAGCGCGCGGCTTCGCGAGGATTCGCCGTACTACGAACGCACCATCGAAATTGCACGCTTGTTCTCGGATGCGGGCTTCGCCGTCATCTCTGGCGGTGGCCCCGGCATCATGGAAGCGGCCAACAAGGGCGCGCACGCGGGCAAGTCGGCCAGCGTCGGGCTGAACATCGAATTGCCGCACGAGCAGCAGGGCAATCCGTATCAGGACATCTCGATGCGGTTCCGCCATTTCTTCACGCGCAAGGTCACCTTCGTGAAGAACTCCGATGCGTTCATCGTCATGCCCGGTGGCTTCGGCACGCTGGATGAACTGGCCGAGGTGCTCACGCTCGTGCAGACCGGCAAATCGCGCAGCGTGCCGGTGGTGATGTTTGGCAGCCGGTTCTGGAAGGGCCTGCTGGATTGGTTCCGCTTCACGCTGCTGCCGATGGGTCTGATTGCCGAGCACGATCTCGACATCATGCGCATCGTTGACGAACCGAAGGAGGCGCTCGACGCCGTCTACGAGTTCTACGAAAAGCGCGAAGGCACCTCGCCGATTCCGCCCAAGGAAGAGATGTTCTATCTCTGATCTCGGGTGTGACGATCGGCTCCATCTTGTGGACGATGGCGAAGGGGCTGGACTGCTAGAATGTAGGGTCCCAGATCACTCGCCGGAGTCCATCATGGATTCGCTGTTTCACCCGTCCGCCGCCCCCCGTCTTGCCCATGTCGCGCGCCTGATGCGCCGCATGTGCCATGTGGGGCTGCTGGCAAGCGCCGCCTTCTGCCTCGCCCTGCCTGCGCATGCCGAGGTGACGTCTGACAGCGCCGGCCTGGACCTGCCTGATGTCAAGGCGATCAACAACCAGCCGATCTCCAAGCCGACCAAGGGTGCTATCCACAACGAGCGCGTCAAACCGAGCTTCGAGTACCAGGACAACGACGGCACGCAAGTTGAGGAATACCGCTTTCAGAAGGGCCAGGCACCGGATATCCACGTCAAATCGGGCATGGGTACATCGTACAACCTGAGCAAGCCGGAAGACAGCTCGCCGCGCATCCGTGAACGCGGTGATATCGACCGCGTGCCCTCGGTCAACGTCCTGAAGTTCTGAGTTTCTGCTTGCGCCGCTGGGCGCATCGGCGCGGTAGCTTAGGTATGCCGCGCCCTCTCCTTTCACCCGTTTCCGACTCCTGAAGCATGGCTGTTTTCACCCCGGTCTCCGACGCCGAGATCGCTCTCTGGCTGGATCAATACGATGTGGGCGCCGTGCGCGCATTTCGCGGCATCCCCTCCGGGATCGAAAACTCCAACTTCTTCCTGACCACGGAAAAGGACGGGCAGACGCACGAATACGTCGTCACCCTGTTCGAGCGGCTGACGCTCGAGCAACTGCCGTTCTATCTGTATCTGATGCAACATCTGGCGCAGCACGGCATCAGCGTGCCGGCACCGATTCCCGGCCGCGATGGCGAGATCCTGCGCACGCTCAACGGCAAGCCGGCGACCATCGTGACGCGCCTGGCGGGGCGCTCGAACCTAGCGCCAACCGTGTCGGAATGCGCCATCGTCGGCGACATGCTCGCGCGCATGCACCTGGCCGGCCGCGACTACCCACGCCATCAACCGAACCTGCGCAGCCTGCCGTGGTGGAACGAGGTGGTACCCGACGTTGTGCCCTTCGTGCATGGTGACACGCGTGCAATGCTGGAGAGCGAACTCGCGCATCAGCAACGTTTCTTCGCTAGCGCGGACTACGCCGCGCTGCCCGAAGGCCCGTGCCATTGCGACCTATTCCGCGACAACGTGCTGTTCGAACCGGCCGCCGATGGCCAGCCCGAACGCCTGGGCGGCTTCTTTGATTTCTACTTCGCTGGCGTCGACAAGTGGCTCTTCGACGTGGCCGTCACCGTCAACGACTGGTGCATCGACCTGGCCACCGGCGTGCTGGACGCCGAGCGGGCACGCGCCATGCTCCAGGCGTATCACGCCGTGCGCCCATTCACCGAGACGGAAGCGCGGCACTGGCAAGACATGCTGCGCGCCGCCGCCTACCGTTTCTGGGTCTCGCGTCTGTGGGATTTCTACCTGCCGCGCGATGCCGAACTGCTCAAGCCGCATGACCCGACCCATTTCGAACGCGTGCTGCGCGAGCGGGTTGGCGCCAACGGCCTGATTCTGGACCTTCCCCAACCATGCAACTGATTGAAGTCCCGGCCAAGCAAGGCTACGTCTGGCTGCGCCAGGGTGTGTGGCTGTTCCGCAAGAATCCGATCGCGTTCTTGCTGCTCACCATGCTGTATAGCTTTGCCGCATTGACCACGCAGTTGCTGTTGCCCGTGTTGTCGCTGCTGCTGGTGGCGCTGGCACCCGGTATCTTCGTGGGCTACATGTCCGCGTGCCGTGACACGGTGGCCGGCAAGCCGATCGGCCCGGCCTCGCTCCTGACGGGTTTTCGCGCGTACGGCAAGGATGCCGCCCGTGGCCTCTGGCGCCTCGGCCTGGTACACGTGGGGTTGTGCTTCGTCATCGTCTTGCTGATCACGACGCAAATCGATACCGACATCGCCAAGGCCGTGTTTGACGGCAATGTCACGCCCGACATGGCGCGGCAACTGTATCTGCTGAGCCTGTTGGGCTTGGCGCTGTATCTGCCGGTGGCCATGCTGTTCTGGTTTTCGCCACTGCTGGTGGCATGGCACGAGATTCCCGTGAAGAAAGCCCTGTTCTTCAGCTGGATCGCGGTCTGGCGCAACCGCATGGCGTTTCTGCTGTACGGGCTGATGTTCGCCGTGCTGATGGTCGCCGTGCCGTCGTTCCTGGAAGCCGCACTGGCCGCAGTCGGCGCAAGCACGATTGCCCCGGCGCTGATCGCGCCCTACCAGATGGCGGTGGTGACGGTGCTGTACTGCTCGATCTACGCCACCTACCGCGGCTGCTTCAACGTGACGCAGGCCGCCGGCCAGACGACGACTGACACGACGGCCTGATCGGGCCGGACGACCCGATCGACGCTCAGTTGATCGGGTCCAGCTTGGCGATCCCCAGCGCCAACACCTTCACCCCGTGGCGGTTGAACTTGATGTGGGCGCGCGCCTCGGCGCCCTCGCCTTCCAGCGTCGTGATGACGCCTTCCCCGAATTTGTTGTGGAACACCGACTGGCCGACGCGGAAGCCCGTGGCTTCGGCGCGTTTCGCATCGGCGTAGTTCTTGCCGGTGTCCATGCCGCCGGTCGGGCGCGTGCCGGTGTAGGCGTCTTCGTCGCCGCGCTCGGGCCGCTTGAACCAATCCTTGCCCCAGGCGCCGCTTTCGCCTTGGCTACGACGTGTTGCCGTGTAGCCTGATTGCTGCGGCGTGAGCCACTTCAGCGTGTCTTCCGGCAGTTCATCAAAGAAGCGTGAGCGGATGTGATAGCGGATCTGCCCGTGCAGCACGCGGCTCTGTGCGAACGACAGATACAGCCGCTCACGCGCCCGCGTGATGGCCACGTACATCAGGCGGCGCTCTTCTTCCAGGCCGTCCTTTTCCATCTGGCTGTTCTCGTGCGGGAACAAACCCTCTTCCAGCCCCGTGATGAAGACGACGTGGAACTCCAGCCCCTTGGCCGCGTGCACGGTCATCATCTGCACGGCATCCTGGCCGGCCTGGGCTTGGTTGTCGCCAGCCTCCAGCGAGGCGTGCGTCAGGAACGCGACCAGCGGCGTCATCTCAGCCGGCGTTTCGTCGGTGACGAGTTCGGAGACGGTATCAATCTCCCCGCCTTCAATGCGCAGCATGGCGTCGTGGCGCATCGGCAATGCCGTAGCGATGGCATCCACGCCATAGCCTTCTTCGGCCACGAACGCCTGGGCGGCGGTCACCAATTCCTGCAAGTTTTCGATGCGGTCCTGACCTTCCTTTTCACCCTGGTAATGCGTGATCAGACCGCTGGCGTGGATGACGTGCTGAACGATTTCGGGCAGCGTCATCTGGCGCGTGTCGGCGCGCATCTGCTCGATCATCTTCACGAAGGCCGACAGCTTGGTACCTGCGGCGCCCGTCAGATACGGCACGGCGGCAGCGAGCGATACGCCATACAGCCGCGCCGCATCCTGCAATAGCTCCAACGAGCGCGCCCCGACGCCACGCGCCGGAAAGTTCACCACGCGGCCGAACGCGGCATCGTTGTCCGAGTTCTCCAGCAACTGGATGTACGCCAACGCGTGCTTGATTTCCGCCCGTTCGAAGAAGCGCAGGCCGCCATACACCTTGTATGGAATGCCCGCCGAGAACAGCGCATGCTCGATCACCCGCGACTGCGCGTTGCTGCGATACAGGATGGCGATTTCCGAGCGCGACATGCCGGTGGCGATGCGGTCGCGGATCTCGTCGACGATCCAGCCAGCCTCCTGGCCATCCGTGGCGGCCTGGTAGACGCGCACTGGCTCGCCATGGCCGGCATCCGTGCGCAGGTTCTTGCCCAAGCGGCGCGTGTTGTGCGCGATCAGGTGGTTGGCCGTATCGAGAATGTTGCCGTGCGAGCGGTAGTTCTGCTCCAGCTTGATCCGGTGCTCAACGCGGAATTCGCGCTCAAAGTCGACCATATTGCCGACGTTGGCGCCACGAAACGCGTAGATGCTCTGATCGTCATCACCCACAGCGAAGATGGCGTTGGGCGTGACAGCGGGTTCGCCGAGGCCGGCGAGGACCTTCAGCCAGGCGTACTGCAGCTTGTTCGTATCCTGGAACTCATCGACCAGGATGTGCTTGAAGCGCCGCTGGTAATGGGCGCGAATCGCATCGTTGTAGCGCAGCAGTTCGTAGCAGCGCAGCAGCAACTCGGCAAAGTCGACCACGCCTTCGCGTTGGCACTGCGCGTCGTAAGCGGCGTAGAGGTCGGCCATGCGGCGGTCGTATTCGTTGGCGATTTCCAGATCGCCCGCGCGCAGGCCCTGCTCCTTGGCCCCGTTGATGAAGTACTGGACATTCTTGGGCGGGAATTTTTCGTCGTCGATGTTGAGCGACTTGAGCAGGCGCTTGACGGCGGAAAGCTGGTCTTGCGTATCGAGAATCTGGAAGGTTTGCGGCAGGCCGGCATCACGGTAGTGCGCGCGCAGCAGGCGGTTACACAAGCCGTGGAACGTGCCGATCCACATGGCGCGTGTGTTGATCGGCAGCATGGCCTGCAGGCGCGCCGTCATTTCCTTGGCCGCCTTGTTGGTAAACGTGACGGCCAGCACACCCGACGGCGACACGCGCGCGCTCTGGATCAGCCAGGCGATGCGGGTGGTCAGCACGCGCGTCTTGCCGCTGCCCGCCCCCGCCAGGATCAGCGCCGATTCATCGGGAAGCGTGATGGCAGCGCGTTGTTCGGGGTTCAGATTGGCGAGCAGGTCGGACATGCGGGAGGAGCCTTTGCGGAATCCCGAAATTATACCGGCCTGCTTTATGGCCCGACCCACGCCCCGCCCTTGGCCGACACGGACAAGTCGTATAATTCCAAGCTTTCGCCCGCGACTTTTTCCGGGCCAAACGTCTTTTTTGCCGCCTTTGCGCCCCCTGTCAGCATGACCGATCAAAACCAAGCCCTCGCCAAGAGTTTCGAACCCGCCACCATCGAGCAACGGTGGAGCGCGGCGTGGGAAGCGATGGGCGTCTCCCGTGCGACGCTCGAAGCCGGCAAGCCGGATTTCTGTATCCAGCTCCCGCCGCCGAACGTGACGGGCACGCTGCACATGGGCCACGCGTTCAACCAGACCATCATGGACGGCCTGACGCGCCACGCGCGCATGTCGGGCGCCAACACGCTGTGGGTGCCGGGCACCGACCACGCCGGTATCGCCACGCAGATCGTCGTGGAACGCCAACTGGATGCGCAGGGCGTGTCGCGCCACGACATGGGCCGCGAGAAGTTCGTCGAGAAGGTCTGGGAGTGGAAGGAGCAATCGGGCTCGACCATCACGCGCCAGGTGCGCCGCATGGGCGCCTCGATCGACTGGGAGCGCGAATACTTCACGATGGACCCGAAGATGTCGCGCGCCGTCAGCGACGTGTTCGTGCGTCTGTATGAGCAAGGCCTGATCTACCGCGGCAAGCGCCTGGTCAACTGGGACCCGGTGCTCGGCACCGCCGTGTCTGACCTGGAAGTGGTGAGCGAAGAGGAAGAAGGCTCGCTGTGGCACATCCGCTATCCGCTGGCCGAACCGGACGCGGTGCGCGGCCTGACCCACCTGACGGTCGCCACCACCCGCCCCGAGACGATGCTCGGCGACACGGCCGTGATGGTGCACCCGGAAGATGAACGCTACGCCCACCTGATCGGCAAGTTCGTGCACCTGCCGCTGACCGATCGCCAGATCCCCGTGATCGCCGACGAGTATGTCGACCGCGAGTTCGGCACCGGCGTGGTCAAGGTGACCCCGGGGCACGATTTCAACGACTACGCCGTGGGCCAGCGCCACAAGCTGCCGCAGCTGTCGATCCTGACGCTCGACGCGAAGATCGTTGCCGATGCCCCGGCCGCCTACGCAGGCATGGACCGCTTCGACGCGCGCAAGAAGATGGTCGCCGACCTCGAAGCGCAAGGCCTGCTGGCCGAGGTGAAGAAGCACACGCTGATGGTGCCGCGCGGTGACCGTACCGGCGTCGTCATCGAGCCGATGCTGACCGACCAGTGGTTCGTCGCCATGAGCAAGCCGGCGCCGGAAGGCACGCGCTTCCCGGGCCGCTCCATCGCCGAAGTGGCGCTGGACGCCGTGCAGAGCGGCAAGATCAAGCTGGTGCCCGAGCAATGGGTCAACACGTACAACCAGTGGCTGAACAACATCCAGGACTGGTGCATCTCGCGCCAGCTGTGGTGGGGTCACCAGATTCCGGCTTGGTACGACGAAGCCGGCAACGTCTACGTCGGCCGTACCGAAGAGGAAGCCAAGGCGCAAGCTGCCGCCAAGGGCTACACCGGCGCGCTCACACGTGACGATGACGTGCTCGATACGTGGTTCTCCTCCGCGCTGGTGCCGTTCTCGTCGCTGGGCTGGCCGGCGGACACACCGGAGCTGAAGCACTTCCTGCCGTCCACCGTGCTGGTCACGGGCTACGACATCATCTTCTTCTGGGTGGCGCGCATGGTCATGATGACCCTGCACTTCACCGGCGAAGTGCCCTTCCACACCGTCTACGTGCACGGCCTGGTGCGCGATTCGGAAGGTAAGAAGATGAGCAAGTCCGAGGGCAATACGCTCGACCCGGTGGACCTGATCGACGGCATTGCGCTGGAGCCGCTGCTGGCCAAGCGCACCACCGGCCTGCGCCGCCCGAAGGACGCGCCCAAGGTCGAGAACCGTACGCGCAAAGAATTCCCCGAAGGCATTCCGGCCTTTGGCGCCGACGCACTGCGCTTCACGTTCGCGTCGCTCGCCACGCTGGGTCGCAGCATCAACTTCGACCCGAGCCGCTGCGAGGGCTACCGCAACTTCTGCAACAAGCTCTGGAACGCCACGCGCTTCGTGCTGATGAACACCGAAGGCCAGGACTGCGGCATGCAGGAATGCGTCGGTGATTGCGGCCCGGAGGGTTACCTGCACTTCTCGCAGGCCGACCGCTGGATCGTCTCGCTGCTGCAGCGCGTGGAAACCGAAGTGGAGAAAGGCTTTGCCGACTACCGCTTCGACAACATCGCCAACGCCATCTACAAGTTCGTCTGGGACGAGTACTGCGACTGGTATCTGGAACTGGCCAAGGTGCAGATCCAGACCGGCACGCCGGCCCAGCAACGCGCCACGCGCCGCACGCTGCTGCGCGTGCTGGAAACCGTGCTGCGCCTGGCCCACCCGATCATCCCGTTCATTACCGAAGAACTCTGGCAGAAGGTCGCGCCGATGACCGGCCGCGCCAAGGGCGACGGCACCGAGAGCCTGGCACTGCAGGCCTACCCGCGCGCCGTGCTCAGCAAGATCGACGAGCAGGCCGAGCAGTGGGTGCAACAGCTCAAGGCGTTGGTGGATGCCTGCCGCAACCTGCGCGGCGAGATGAACATCTCCCCCGCGCAACGCGTGCCGCTGTACGCCAACGGCGATGCCGAGTTCCTGCAGGTGGCCGCACCGTACGTGCAGGCGCTGGGCAAGCTGTCGGAAGTGAAGGTCTACACCGATGCCGCTGCTATGGAGCAGGACGGCGCCGGCGCCCCAGTCGCCATCGTCGGCGAGAACAAGCTACTGCTGAAGGTCGAGATCGACGTGGCTGCGGAACACGCACGTCTGTCGAAGGAAATCGACCGCCTGCGCGGCGAGATCACCAAGTGCGAAGGCAAGCTCGGCAACGAATCGTTCGTCGCCCGCGCGCCGGCTGCGGTCGTGGAACAAGAACAGAAGCGCCTGGCAGATTTCAAAGCCACGCTCGCCAAATTGGAAGCTCAGATTGCGCGCTTGCCTGTGCAGGCCGCCTGAGCTGTCGGGTCAGAATCAAACGTCGTCAAGGAAACTACGATGCAACGTGTTACCAAAGCCGTCTTCCCGGTTGCTGGGCTGGGCACTCGCTTCTTGCCCGCCACCAAGGCCAGCCCGAAAGAGATGCTGCCGGTGGTGGACAAGCCGCTGATCCAGTACGCCGTGGAAGAAGCCATGGCTGCCGGCATCACCGAGATGATCTTCGTGACCGGCCGCAGCAAGCGCGCTATTGAAGATCACTTCGACAAGGCCTACGAGCTGGAAGCCGAGTTGGAAGCCAAGCAGAAGACCGCGTTGCTGGAGGTCGTGCGCTCGATCAAGCCGTCGCACGTGGATTGCTTCTACGTGCGTCAGCCCGAAGCGCTGGGCCTGGGCCACGCCGTGCAGTGCGCCGAAAAGCTCGTCGGCGACGCACCCTTCGCCGTCATCCTGGCCGACGACTTGCTGGACGGCACGCCACCCGTCATGAAGCAGATGGTCGATCTGTACGACCACTACAACTGCTCGGTGATCGGCGTGGAAGAGATCGACCGCGAGCAGAGCCGCTCGTACGGCGTGGTTGACGGCCGCCCGTGGGAAGAAGACGGCAGCGTCATCAAGATGTCGGGCATCATCGAAAAACCGGCGCCGGAGAACGCCCCGTCCAACCTGGGCGTGGTCGGCCGCTACATCCTCACGCCGCGCATTTTTGACCACATCCGCAACCTCAAGCCCGGCGCGGGCGGCGAGCTGCAACTGACGGATGCGATCCAGTCGCTGCTGTCGGCAGAGCAAGTGCTGGCCTATCGCTACAAGGGCGTGCGCTACGACTGCGGCAGCAAGCTGGGCTACCTGAAGGCCACGGTGGAATTTGCGCTCAAGCACAAGGAAGTCGCCGACGAGTTCCGTGCCTATCTCGCCTCGCGCGGCTAACTAAGCCAGCACGCTAAAAAAAAACCCGCGTCAGCACATGCCGACGCGGGTTTTTTATTACCGGGCCAAACATCGACCCGGGTCCCGTACATCCCCCTTTTTGGATGCAGGTGCCGTGGCCCCTTATTGCGGCGCCGCCAGCGGTTTGATGGTGTTGTTCAGCAGGCTCCAGTACGAGCTGGTGCTGTACGGCAGCATCTGTTCAACGTAGTTCCACCAGAAGTAGCCACCGATGAAGCGCGGGTCCGCGGCCATCGAGGTAGTACCCATCGGGTAGTACGACTTGATCAGGTTCTGCTGCACCGACAGCGGTGCCGACGTGCTGGACGTACCGATCTCGCCAAAACCGACCTTCGCCACCGGGAAGATGCTTTCCAGCAGCTTGAAGTCGTTAGCCCACGTTGGGCTCAGACCCGGGCAATCCTGGTACGGGTAGTAGCTGAACAACGCGTAATCCGTACCCTGGCGCACGCGCGAGGGCAGGAAGTTCGTTGCCCAGGTGCGCCACGAGTCCATCGGCAGTTCGTAGCAGTTGGTGCCCTTGCCGTCGTCGTTGTAGTACATCGTCACCGATACCAGACCGCCTGCACCCTTCACGATGTCGTAGGCGTTACCGACCATTTGGCCGATTGCCTGCTCCTGCGAGGTTGCCGTGGCAGTCGGGCCACTCGGGTTGGCGCGCAGCCACTCGCCGTTGATCTCGTTGGCGATTTCCCACACGTCCACCACGTTCTTCAGCGTGCCGACCAGTTCATTGGTGCGTGCGCTGTAGGTCGCAGAATCCACGGGGAAATAGTACGAGTCCATGATCTCGCCCATCACGTACGCGACGGAATGGAGCTTGACCAGTGCGGGGTAGTACTCGGCAGCCGTCGTACCCGGGTCAAAGACCACGCGCACGGTCGGCTTGTACGGCAAGTGCGTAAGCGATGCCACGATCGCGTTGATGCTGCTGACGTCGTCCAGCGTGACGCCGTAGATCGGTGCCTTCGGGCGCGTGGCCTGCGCCGAGGCGGTCTGCATACCCAGGCCCGTCAGCGCTGTTGCCGCCACCAGACCCACCATGACGCGCTGGCTCAAGCGCGCCACCCTCTGTGCTGCTTTCTTGGTTTCCAACATTGTGTTTTCTGTTCCCTCGGACGCAAACGTTACGCCCAAATTTGGTGGACAAGCGCCGTCCTACCTGTGCGGTATCCCGATGTGATGTAACTTGTGGTTGACACACTGAGCACCGAACGGGTGCAAGCGTCAGAAGACGCCCCGGCCGGCGAATGGAATGCGCGATGACGCTCTGCCGGGTTAACCGGCGGGCCGCGCTTATTTGAGGACTGGTACAGATGGTGCGCCCCTCACCCGAAGGCGAGACGCGGCTTCACAAAGATGAAAAGCCCTGCAACAGCAGACTGCCAACACGTTCCCCCCGGCTGACAACCTGTCGCGCATAATACCGGAAGTTGCTGGGAGTTCAACGGAATTTAACACTGCTTATGCAATGATAAAGAAAAAACCGCGCCTCATTTCGAGTGCGCGGCTTCTTCAAAACGCCCGTCTGGCGAGCGTATCGGCGTTGTGGGACGCCTTACTTGTGCCGGTAGTTGATACGACCCTTAGTGAGGTCATACGGCGACATTTCCAGCTTAACGCGGTCTCCCGCCAGGATGCGGATGCGGTGCTTCTGCATCTTGCCGGACGCATACGCCCAGATCTCCACGCCGTTTTCGAGTTGCACGCGAAAACGGTTATCGGGCAGTGCTTCCGAGACCACCCCTTCAAATTCGATCAGTTCTTCCTTGGCCAAACTCGTTCCTTTGTGTGCAGCGCGCGGCTGCGTCATGGTTGCAATGGTGTGATGACCCGCCAGAGCCCCGAGGCATGCCACACCGGGCATGCAGCCGTGTCGCTGCGATCATCTCAGCCCGGACAACGGGCTATTGGGGGGTCCGAATCGCACCAAACACAAATCGCGCCCGCCAGGGGCGTGCGCTGTTTTCAGTGCAAGCGAGGAATGGGTGGTGGGCGCACAATTGCGCGCCGCCCTGCTCGACGCGGGGGGAACCCCGGTGCTGGACTCGGCTGCCATGGGCCATCTTGGCCAGGCGGTCAGCCGGATTCGCCCATTATTCTACCACGGCAGCGTTCGCGCAGTTTCAGGCGCTATCGGCAAGTGACATGTGTGGCACACCGCCGTCGATGATGGTTTCGGCAAATCGGAGCGCTGCCACGCGCGCGCCTCCCACATTGGTGAACTGCTGATCCGCAGGGAGGTGGAACACCTGCGCCTCTTCGAACGGCTTCCCCTCCCGGCAAATCTTCACGGCTGCGTTATAGCTGCGGTCTTCTCTGGCCTCGGGCCAGCGTGCCGTGCGCTCATGTTGGTAAGCCAACGGATAGATGTCGAAGCCTTTGTATTGGCCCGCCGGCGAAGTGTCCATCGCAACTGCCCCCTTCTTGAACGTCGAGTGCTGTCCGACTATACACCCGCGCGTTTTTCATGGCGATGAAAGCAGCGCCGACGTTTGATCTAGACCGCGCCGGCCGCCGCTCCAACGTGGGGAATGTGCCAACTTTGCAAACACCGCTATGCGGCCTCGGGGTGCCGGCTCGCCTCCGGCGCCACGGCTGGTGCATCGGCAAACGGCAGACCGACGTAGTTCTCGGCCAGCACACGCGCCCCCGCCGGGGAGCTGGTCACGTAGTCCAACTCGGCGCGCTGCAGCTTCTGCATGAACGGCGTGTGGTCGTCGAAGCGGTGCAGCATCGACGTCATCCACCACGAGAAATGCTCGGCGCGCCAGACGCGTTGGAGGCAACGCTCGGAATAGCTTGCCAGTTGCCCGACGTCGTTCTGCTTGTAGCGGGCGGTGAGCGCCTGGGCCAGCACGCGCACGTCGGCCACGGCCAGGTTCATCCCCTTCGCGCCCGTGGGCGGCACGATATGCGCGGCGTCACCGGCGAGGAACAGCCGCCCGTGCTGCATCGTCTCGCAGACAAAGCTGCGCATCGGCGTCACGCTTTTCTGCAGGATCGGGCCCTCCTTCAAATGCCAGCCGTCGTTGTTTTCCAGGCGCGTGTGGAGTTCATCCCAGATGCGGGCGTCGGACCATTCGGCGAGGTTCTCATCCGGCTTGCACTGCAGGTAGAGCCGCGTGATCGTGGGCGAGCGCATGCTGAACAGCGCGAAGCCGCGATCGTGGCTGGCGTAGATCAGCTCGTCGGCCGCCGGTGCCGCTTCGGCCAGGATGCCGAGCCACGCGAACGGGTAAACGCGCTCGAACACCGCCTGGCGCTGCGCAGGAATGGCAGGCCGGCAAATGCCGTGAAAGCCATCGCAGCCGGCGATGTAGTCGCACTGCAAGGTCTGCGGCACGCCGTCGTGGACGAACCGCACCGATGGCGTGGCGGATTCGATGTCGTGCACCGACACGTCGCTCACATCAAACAGCAGCGGCGCGCCCTGTTCCACGCGCGCGGCAATCAGATCCTTCACCACCTCGTGCTGCCCATACACGGTGATCGAGCGGCCGCCCGACATCGCCGTGAGGTCAATACGGTGACGCTTGCCGCCGAACAGCAAGTCGATGCCGTGGTGCACGAGCCCCTCACGGCGCATGCGTTCGCCCACGCCGGCTTCGTTCAGCACATCGACGGTGCCCTGCTCCAGCACGCCGGCGCGGATGCGCTCTTCAACATACTGGCGGCTTTTGGTTTCGAGGATGACGGCGTCGATGCCGTTGCGGTGCAGAAGCTGCCCGAGCAGCAGGCCGGCGGGGCCGGCGCCAATGATGGCGACCTGGGTGCGCATGGTGGTTGTCTCCGAATGGATTGGAATCGTTCTGGCAACCATTGTTGGCGTGCACCTTGATATCGCACAATGCAATATTGGCGATAAACTTTATCGCCAATTCAGATAGTGGTTTGACCATGTCCACCCTGCCCGACTTTGATCTGAACCTGCTGCCAATCCTGCTCGCGCTGCACGATGCGCGCAGCGTGAGCATGGCGGCGCAGCAGCTCGGCATGAGCCAGCCGGGGGTGAGCACGGCGCTGGCCAAGCTGCGCGCGGCGTTCGACGACCCGCTGTTCGTGCGCACCTCGCGCGGCATGGAGCCGACGCCGCGGGCGCTGGCGTTGATCCCGGCCGCACGTGACGTGCTGATGCGCGTGCAGCAGGGCATTCTCGAAACCAGCGCGTTTGATCCGACCACGACCACCCATACGTTCTCGATCTCGCTATCGGACGTGGGCGAGATGGTGTTCCTGCCGCGCATTGTCGAGGCGATGGCGCGTGAGGCGCCGCGAGCGTCGGTGCAATCCGTCTCGCTGCCACCGGCGCAGATCGAGCGCGCGCTGGAGACCGGTTCGCTTGACTTGGCGGTCGGCTACTTTCCCGATCTAAAGAAGAACAACTTCTTCCAACAACGCCTGTTCACGCATTATTTCACCTGCATCGTGCGGGCCGACCACCCCGTCACACGCGGCGGCAATACCAAGCTGTCGATGGCGCAGTTTCTGGAATACGGGCACGCCGTGGTGCGCGCGGAGGGGCGCAGCCAGGAGCTGTACGAGCGCTTTCTGGAACGCAAGCGCATCCGCCGTACGCCTGCGCTGCTCACGCCGCACTTCATGAGCATCCCCTTCATCCTGGCGCGCACGGATCTGATCGCGACGGTGCCGCACGCGGTGGGGCTGTCGTTCATGCAGTCGCACGCCAACATCTGCGTGATGGAGCCTCCACTGGAGCTGCCGAGCTTCGACCTCAAGCAGCACTGGCACCGCAAGTTCCACAACGACGCGCGGAGCCAATGGTTCCGCGCGTTGGTGTCGACGCTGTTCAATGACGAAGCGGATGAGTGGCGCGAGCCCGGCCACCGCCCCGCCAAACGCAAGCACACGAAATAACCGGCCACCCCGAATGTTCACAATCCGAACACTCGATTGCATTGCGAACACAGAGCCTTTAGGATCGTCGCCACGCGCAGGCGACGCCGATGTGGTTTTGCTCGGCTCACGCTTGCCGATCAACCTTTGGAGACCTTCATGAAACGTCGTGCCCTGCTGTTGAGCGCCGTTGCTGGTGCGCTGATGACCAGCCTGCCCGCGTTGGCGGACGAGCCGATCAAGATCGGCCTGATCGCGCCCTTCTCCGGCCCCTTTGCCGACTACGGCAAGCAGATGGAAGGCGGCATCAAGGCTTATCAGAAGCTGCATGGCACCACGGCAGGCGGCCGGCAGGTGCAGATCATCATGAAGGACACGACCGGCCCCGTGCCGGACGTCGCCAAACGGCTCGCGCAGGAACTGGTGGTGCGCGACAAGGTGGACTTTCTCGCCGGTTTCGGCCTGACGCCCGAAGCGCTGGCCGTTGCGCCCATCGCGCAGCAGGCGAAGAAGCCCATGGTGATTTTCAACGCCGCATCGTCCTCCATCACCACCAAGTCGGACTACGTGACCCGCGTGTCGATGACGCTGCCGCAGATTTCCGCGCCGATCGCCTCGTGGGCGCTGAAGAACGGCATCAAGCAGGTGGCGACCGTGGTAGCTGATTACGCGCCCGGTATCGACGCGGAGAACGCATTCAAGCAGACATTCACCGCAGGCGGCGGACAAGTCGTGGAAGCCGTACGCGTGCCGCTGCGCAACCCGGAATTCGCGCCGTTCATCCAGCGTGTGAAAGACACTAAACCGCAGGCCGTGTTCGTCTTC
Organism: Ralstonia sp.; assembly: GCA_039592975.1. Lineage (GTDB taxonomy): Bacteria > Pseudomonadota > Gammaproteobacteria > Burkholderiales > Burkholderiaceae > Ralstonia. The sequence goes on from JBCNQE010000002.1 coordinate 579,831, forward strand.
CTGCCGGCCGGCGAACAGGGCGTGGCCTTCATGAAGGGCTTTCGCGAACGTGGGCTGGCGCAAGCGGGCATCAAGGTCATTGCCACAGGAGACTTGACCGACGACCACGTGCTGCCTGCCATGGGCGACTCGACGCTGGGCGTCATCACGTCGTTCCACTACTCGGCGGCGCATGACTCGCCGCAGAACAAGACCTTCCTGAAAGCCTTTGCCGACGCCAATCCGGACGGCGGCCGCCCCAACTTCATGGCGGTGGCGGCGTATGACGGCATGGGCGCGATCTACGACGTGATCAACAAGCTTGGCGGCAAAATCGACGGCGACAAAGCGATGGCCGCCTTCAAAGGCATGAAGATCGACAGCCCACGCGGGCCGATCACCATCGACCCGGCCACGCGCGACGTCGTGCAAACGGTCTACATCCGCAAGGTGGAGAAGGTCGGCAACGCGCTCTACAACGTCGAATTCGACAAGTTTGCCGACGTGAAGGACCCGGGCAAGTAAGCCGCAGATCAGCGTTAGGCGACGGCCACCAGCCGTTGCAGCAGCGGCGCATCGGCCAGCAACGCTGCGCTGGTCGATGCGTGCACGATGCGCCCGCGATCGAGCACCAGCGCCTGCTGCGTCAATTGCAGCGCCAGACGCGCGTGCTGCTCCACCACGATCACCGCCATGCCACCTTCGTCGACAAGCACGCGAATGGCGCGGCCGAGTTCCTGCACGATGATCGGCGCGAGACCTTCCATCGGCTCATCCAGCAACAGCAGCGCGGGATTCGTCATCAGCGCGCGGGCGATGGCGACCATCTGCTGTTCGCCGCCCGAGAGCTGATTGCCGAGATTGCGGCGCCGCTCCTGCAGGCGCGGAAACGTCTTGTAGACACGCGCCACATCCCACGCGCCGGGCCGCGCCACGGCGGTCAGGTGTTCTTCCACCGTGAGCGACGGAAACATCCACCGTTCCTGCGGCACCCAGCCAAGCCCGGCTCTCGCACGCTTGTGCGGCGGCACCTTGGCAATGTCTTCACCCTGCCAGCGGATGCGTCCGCCATGCAGGCGCGTGAAGCCCATGAGCGTGCTCAGCAGCGTGGTCTTGCCGACGCCATTGCGGCCCAGCAGAGCAAGGCTGCCGCCGGCTTCCAGCGCGAATGAGACATCGTCCAGCACCACGGCATTGCCGTAGCCGGCAGTCACATTCTCAAACGACAGCAACTCAGGCATGCTCGGCCTCCCCGAGGTAGACCTCGCGCACGCGTGGGTCGGCCGCGATCTCCTGCGGCGTACCTTCGGTCAGCACACGGCCGGCCACCAGCACGCTGATCCGCTCGGCAAAGCGGAAGACGAGGTTCATGTCGTGCTCGATGAAGAGGATAGTGATGTCGCGCGGCAGGCTGGCGATCACTTCGAACAGCTCGGCGCTTTCACCGGTCGGAATGCCGGCGGCGGGCTCATCGAGCAACAGGATGCGCGGCTGCGTCGCCAGTGCCAGGGCAATCTCCACCAAGCGCTGTTTGCCATAGGGCAGCGCGTGCGTAGGCGACAGCGCATCGGCGCCGAGTTGTAGGCGACACAGCAACGCCATCGCCTCGTCGCGCGCGTGCTTGTGTGATGCGACGGTCCGATGCCAGTGCCACGACGCGCCGGTGCGCTCGAAGATGGCGAGCATCACCGATTCCAGCACGGTCAGCCCCGGAAACAGCGTGTTGATCTGGAACGTACGCGTGATGCCGCGTTTGACGCGCTGGTGCGCGGGCAGACGCGTGATGTCCTCATCGCCCAACAGCACTTGGCCAGCGGTGGGCGCGAAGGCGCCGGTCAGCAGGTTGATGAAGGTGGTCTTGCCTGCACCGTTCGGGCCGATCAGTGCGTGGCGCGCGCCCGGCGCAAATGCGAGCGAAATATCGGAATTGGCATGAAAACCGCCCCAGCGCTTGGATAGGCCGCGTGTGCTGAGCATGGGCGTAGGATGCGTCGCTGGCGCGTTCATGCGGCACCTCCCTTGCGTGCACGCAGCGAATGGATTGCGGAGACGGCAGCTTCCAACCCACCCAGGATACCGCCGCGCGCAAACAGCACGATCACCATCAACAGCAAGCCGATCCAGAACTGCCAGTAGACCGGGTTGATGCCGGCCAGCACGTCCTGCGCCACCATGAACACCGCCGCACCGATCAGCGCGCCGTACAGCCGCCCCGCGCCGCCGAGCACCAGCATGATCAGCAACTCAGCCGAGCGCGAGAAGCCTAGCGAATCGAGCCCGACAAACTGCGTGGTCTGCGCGAGCAAGCCGCCCGCGACACCGGCAATCGCCGCACTCACGGTAAACGCCGCCACCAGTCGCATGCGCACATCGGCACCGATGGCCGGCATGCGTTTCGGGCCTTGTTGGATCCCGCGCAGCGACAGCCCAAACGGCGAGCGCACCAGTCGGCGCAGCAGTATGAAGACGAGGAACAGCACAACAAGGCTATAGACGTAAGCCGTGCGCCCTTCCAGATCAAACGCGAAGGTACCGAGCACGTTGCGCATCGTCACGCCGGACAGGCCGTCCACACCGCCCGTGAGAAACGCCATCTTGTTGGCCGCCTCATACAACATCAGGCCGATACCGAGCGTGACCATCAAGCGCGTCAGATCCTGCCCGCGCACCACGAGGAAGCTCACGCAGAAACCGGCAAGCGCAGCGACGAGTGCACCCGCGGCCAGGCCCGTCAGCGGCTCACCCCAGCCGTGTGCGGCCAGCAACCCCGCTGTATAGGCACCCAGCCCGAAGAAGCCCGCGTGCCCGAGCGACACGATGCCCGCATAGCCGAGCACCAAATCCAGCGACAACGCGAACAGCCCGACGATCAACACCTGGCTGCCGAAAACAAGGTAATCAGGAAGGAAGAAAAAGACCGCGATGGGCACGCACCAGAACACGATCTCGAACGGCGACCAGCGTGCGTCGGGCAACCCATGCGCCTGCAGTGGCTCGGCGGGCTGCGCGGCGCGCATCAATTGCTGCAGCATGCTCATGCGCGCCTCCCCAGCAGACCACTCGGAAACAGCACGAGCAGCACCACCATCAACCCGTAGATGACGAACGCGCCGATCTCCGGCACGTAGTACTTGCCCGCCACGTCAAACACGCCCAGCACCAGCGCCGCCAGCAACGTCCCCTTGATGGAGCCCGCACCACCCACGGCCACGACGAGCAGGAAGTACACCATGTACTTGATCGGGAACCCCGGGTCGAGCCCGAGCACATCAATGCCCAAGCCGCCGCCCAGCCCCGCCAACCCCGAGCCCAGTGCAAACGTCACGGAGAACACCAAGCTCACGTTGATGCCCAACCCAGCGGATGCCTGCTGGTTGTCCACTGACGCCCGCACCTGCGCGCCAAAACGCGTACGCTCGATCAACCAGGCCAGCAACGCCGTCAGGACGATCACGATGCCAATCAGGAACAGGCGATAGCGCCCGACTTCCAAGCCGCTGTCCAACACGCGCAGTTGCCCACGCAGCATTTCGGGCAACTCAACGGGTTGCTGCGATGGACCCCACACGTAGGTGGCCCCCGCCATGGCCATGAAGACGAGCGCGATGGAAAACAGCACCTGATCCAGCGGGCTCGCGCGATAGAGCCGCCGGTACAGCGTGCGTTCCAGCACAAACCCTAGGGCCGCGGTGATGAGGAAAGCGATGGGCAGCGTCGCCAGAAAAGGCACGCCAAGACGGTTCATCAGGACCACGCACACGTAGCCGCCCGCCATGGCGAACGCCCCGTGCGCGAGGTTGATGAAGTTCATCAGCCCCATCGTGACCGACAGGCCGATGCTGATCAGAAACAGCAGGCTGCCGTAGGCCAGCCCGTCGAACAACACACCCAATGCGCTGAGCATGGGTCTCCTCCTTGGGTTTCCGGCTCGACGGCCAGTTTGCCCGGTGTGTTGCGTGGCGTCTCTCCCGAGACGAAGGGTTACGTCTTGGCGGCGGCCTCCGCATCCATCTCGGCAAACACCGTCTGCGCGAGGTGAAAGGCGTGGTTGGCGGCCGGCACACCGCAGTAGATTGCGGTTTGCAGCAGCGTCTCTTGAATTTCGTCGCGCGTGACGCCGTTGTTGGAAGCGGCGCGCAGGTGAAGACGCAACTCGCCATCACGGCCCAACGCGACCATCATCGCAATCGTCAGCAGACTGCGCGTATGGCGCGGCAAGCCGGGGCGCGTCCAGATTTCGCCCCAGGCGTAGCGCGTGATGAGGTCTTGGAACGGCGCGGTCAGTTCGGTCTGATTGGCGTTGGCGCGATCGACGTGGGCATCGCCCAGCACGGCGCGGCGCACCTGCATGCCGGCGGCATAGCGCTCGCGATCATCCATGGGCCACCTCGCGTGCAACACCCGTGGTCAGGAAGCTGACCAGGGCTTCGGTGTAACTGTCGGCCTGCTCCCAGTTGGCCAAGTGACCGGCGGAAAGCTCAACGTACTGCGCCCCCGGCACACCCTCGGCAATGAGCTTGGTTTGCGCAGCCGGCGTGGAGATATCGTGCGTACCACCAATCACCAGCATCGGCACACGGATGTTCGGCAGTTGCGCGCGCAGGTCAGCATCGCGGATAGCGGCGCAGTTGCCGTTGTAGCCCGCGTCGGGTGTGGACAGCAGCATCGCCTTGACGATGTCGACGCGGCTGGCATTCGCATCGCGGTAGCCCTGCGTGAACCAGCGCTCCAGCACCGTTTCGGTGATGCTCGCCATACCGCCCTGCTCCACCTGCGCGATGCGCGTGTTCCAGCTTTGCTGTGTGCCGATCAATGCGGCGGTGTTGGTGACCACCATGCGCGGGAAGCGCTCGCCGTGATAGGCAGCCAGCCACAACCCCGTCAGGCCGCCCATCGACAGGCCGCAGAACAGCGCGAGCTCAACGTCGTAGTGATCGAGCAGCGCGAGCACATCGCCGCCGAGCTGCGCCACGCCAAACGGTGCGTCCGGCACGCTCGACTGGCCGTGACCACGCTGGTCATAGCGCAGCAGGCGGAAATGTTGGCGCAACGCATCGAGCTGCGGCGCCCACATGCCGAGGTTGGTGCCCAGCGAGTTGGACAGCACCAGCACCGGCTTGCCCGCCTCGTGTGTGTCGTCAAATTCGTGATACAGGCGGACGTTGTCGTGTTCGAGCCAGGGCATGGTGTCTCCGTGGTTTCGTATTCAGGGGTGGCGGCGGGCGTGTTCCGCAAGCACGCGGTCAACGGCGGCGCCCGCATCGCCAAGGTAGTGAGTGGGGTCGAGCAACGTATCGAGCCGTTGCGGCGTCGCGTTGCCCCAGATGCGCAGCACGTCGGCGTCTTGGGCCAACACGTCGCGCAGCGTTTTGTTTTCCTGCACGGCCTTCCGGCTCGCAGCCTCAACCACATGGTGCGCCTGCAGGCGGCCGAGATCTGCCCCCAGCGCGAGCATCACGGCTTCACCGAGGATCAGACCATTCGTCAGGTCAAGGTTCGCGCGCATGCGTGCGGCATCGACCTGCAAGCCTTCGACGATGTCGCACATGCGATCGAGCGCACCGGCGGCAAGGCACGTCATTTCACGCAACGTTGCCCACTGCGCCTGCCAGCCGCCGAGCGCGCGTTCGTGCTCCTGCGGCAGCGCAGACAGCAACGTGCTCGCCAGCCCCGGCATGCGCGTGGCTGCGGCAAGCACCGTCGCGCAGCCAACCGGGTTGCGCTTGTGCGGCATGGTGGAAGAACCGCCCTTGCCCGCACCCGAAGGCTCGGCGACTTCGCCCACTTCGGTCTGCATCATCAGCGAAAGGTCGCGCGCGAAGTGCCCGAGCGTGCCGACGAGCAATGCCAGCGTCGTACCGATGTCGGCCACGCGATCCTGCTCGCCATGCCAAGACAGCGTCGGCAACGGCAAATCCAGTTCGTGCGCCAGCGCTTGGGCGACCGCGCGTGCGTGTTCACCCAGGCTGGCCAACGTACCGGCCGCGCCACCAAACTGCAGCACTGGCACATGCGCACGCAAAGCGCTAAATCGATCCTGCGCGCGATGCACCGCTTCCAGCCACCCCGCCACCTTGCGACCGAACGTCGTCGGCAAGGCTTGCTGCAACCACGTGCGCGCCACCATCGGTGTATTGCGATGGCGTTGCGCGAGTGCGGCCAGCGCATCAGCGAGCCTCTGCAAATCCGCCTCGATCAACGCGGCAGACTGCCGCCACTGCAGCATCAAGCCGGTGTCGATGATGTCCTGGCTGGTCGCGCCCCAATGCACGTAGCGCGCAGCGTTTTCATCGTGCTGCGCGACGGCCGCAGTCAGCTGCTTGACGAGCGGAATGGCGAGATTGCCCGCACTGGCCGCTGCATTGCCGAGCGCATCCAGATCGAGCGTCGCCTTGGCGCACACGGCGCGAATCGGCGCCACGGCTTCCGCCGGAATCACGCCGACCATGCCCTCGGCCTGCGCGAGCGCCGCCTCCACATCGAGCATCGCGCGCACGGTGGCCGCATCGGACCACACCGCCAGCATGGCCGGCGTGGAGAAGGCGCGATCGAGCAGGCCGAAGGTCATATCAAACGCGCTCGATGACCAGTGCAATGCCCTGGCCGACGCCAATGCACATCGTGCACAACGCATAGCGACCACCCGTGCGATGCAACTGGTACATCGCCGTCGTCACCAGGCGCGCACCGCTCATACCCAGCGGATGGCCCAGTGCGATGGCACCACCGTTCGGGTTGACGCGCGGGTCATCGTCACGCAGACCAAGCTGGCGCATCACCGCCAGGCCTTGCGCGGCAAACGCCTCGTTCAGCTCGATCACGTCCATCTGGTCGATGGTCAGGCCCAGTTGCTTGAGCAGCTTCTGCGACGCCGGCGCCGGGCCGATGCCCATCACGCGCGGCGGCACGCCGGCGGTGGCCATGCCGACGATGCGTGCACGCGGCGTCAGGCCAAAGCGCTTGGCGGATTCCTCATTGGCGAGCAGCAGCGCGCAGGCGCCGTCGTTCACACCCGATGCATTGCCGGCGGTAACCGTACCGTCGGGGCGCACGACGCCCTTGAGCTTGGCGAGCGCCTCCATGGTGGTCGCGCGTGGATGCTCATCACGGCTGACGACAACGGCATCGCCCTTCTTCTGCGGAATCGTCACCGAGGTGATTTCCTGCGCGAGCGTGCCGTCTTCCTGCGCACGTGCGGCGCTGGCTTGGCTGCGCAGCGCGAAGCGGTCCTGGTCTTCGCGGTTGATGTTGTAGTCGGTGGCGACGTTCTCCGCCGTTTCGGGCATCGAATCGACACCGTACTGCGCCTTCATCAACGGGTTGACGAAGCGCCAGCCGATGGTGGTGTCCTGAATGGACGCCTCGCGCGAGAACGCGCTGGTGGCCTTGCCGACCACGAACGGCGCGCGGCTCATGCTCTCCACGCCGCCGGCAATCATCAGCGACGTTTCGCCCGCGCGAATGGCACGTGCAGCCGTGCCCGTGGCGTCCATGCCGGAGCCGCACAGGCGGTTGATGGTGGAGCCCGGCACACTGTCAGGCAGGCCAGCCAGCAGCAGCGACATGCGCGCCACGTTGCGGTTGTCCTCGCCGGCCTGGTTGGCGCAGCCGTAGATCACGTCGTCGATGGCCGACCAGTCGACCTGTGGGTTGCGCGCCATCAGCGCCTTGAGCGGCACGGCGCCCAGGTCGTCCGCGCGCACCGACGACAGGCTGCCGCCGTATCGGCCGATGGGGGTGCGGATGGCGTCGCAGATAAAGGCTTCGGTCATGGTGTGTCTGTCTCCAACAATCGTTATGCGCGGGGGTTACGCACCTGCAGCGGCGCAGCCGTCAGCGTCTGCAGCGTATCGAAATCCAACCCGTCGGCCATTTCACGCACCACCAGCCCTTCGGGGGTGATGTCGATCACGGCAAGATCGGTGTAGATGGTATCGACACAGCCGATGCCCGTCAGCGGATACGTGCACGACTGCACGATCTTGCTGTCGCCCTGCTTGGTCTGATGCTCCATCATCACGAAGACGCGCTTGGCGCCGATGGCCAGGTCCATGGCCCCGCCCACAGCGGGAATCGCGTCCGGTGCGCCAGTGTGCCAGTTGGCCAGATCGCCCGTGGCCGACACCTGGAAGGCCCCGAGCACGCAGTAATCAAGATGGCCGCCCCGCATCATGGCAAACGAATCGGCATGATGGAAGAACGATGCACCCGGCTTGATGGTGACGGGCTGCTTCCCTGCGTTGATGAGGTCTTCGTCCTCGTCACCGGGCGCGGGGGCCGGGCCCATGCCCAGCAGGCCGTTCTCGGTGTGGAGGATGATCTCGCGGTCGGCGGGCAGTTGGTTGGCCACCAGCGTTGGCAGACCAATGCCCAGGTTGACGATGGAGCCGTCGGGAATGTCCTGTGCCACGCGGGTGGCGATCTGGTCGCGCGTCCAGCGCTGGATCTTAGTGGTGGCTTCGGCGTTCATGCGGCCTCCTTGGCTTGCGCAGCGTTGCCAAGCTGCACGACACGCTTGACGAAAATGCCCGGGGTAACGATGTGCTCGGGGTCCAGTTCGCCCAGTTCCACCGTTTCGCTGACTTGGGCAATGGTGCACTTGGCTGCCATGGCCATCACGGGGCCAAAGTTGCGGGCCGTCTTGCGGTAGACGAGGTTGCCCCAGCGGTCGGCACGCAGCGCCTTGATGAGCGCGTAGTCGGCCGTCAGCGGCAATTCGAACACGTACGGTTTGCCGTCGATGATGCGCGTTTCCTTGCCTTCAGCCAATTGCGTGCCGTATGCGGTCGGGCAGAAGAAGCCGCCGATGCCCGCACCTGCCGCGCGGATGCGCTCAGCCAGGTTGCCTTGCGGCACAAGCTCCAATTCGATGTCGCCGGCGCGATAAAGCGCGTCGAACACGTACGAATCCGCCTGGCGCGGGAACGAGCAGACGATCTTGCGCACGCGGCGCGCCTTGAGCAGCGCGGCAAGACCCGTTTCGCCGTTGCCGGCGTTGTTGTTGATGATGGTGAGTTCGCGCGCGCCGTGCGCAATGAGTCCGTCGATGAGTTCAGACGGCATCCCGGCGGTACCGAACCCGCCAATCATGATGGTGGCACCGTCGGGGATGTCGGCCAGCGCGGCCTCCACGGACGGACAGATCTTGTTGATCACGTACTTTCTCCGGCTGGGGGCGCCGGGGCGTTGGTGGCCTGGCGCCGCTCGGAGCATCGCGGGGCCATAAGCGAGCCCAGCCGCGAAAGACGGCCTGCGAGTCTCCTGTTTGACGACTGGATCGACACAGGTCTTTGCGGTCCGCCTATGCTTTCTTGCTCGTGCTTTGTTCGCGCTTTGTTCTATCAGCGAACACACGTTCGATCCAAGAACTAATTTACGCCCCACCTCCGGCAGTGTCAAGGCGTACGCATGGCGATTTCCCGTTCGAGTAGCGAAACCCGGGGAATGCCAGTAGGCTTGAGCCCACTGCATCGCTTTCGCCTCATTTGCATGTCTGCTGCCGAACTCCCCACCGAAAAACCGAGCGATTCCTACGTGCAATCTTTTGCGCGGGGGCTGTCCGTCATCCGCGCGTTCAACGCGGAGCGCCCTGAGCAGACGCTGTCCGAAGTAGCCGAAGCCACTGGGCTCACGCGCGCCGGCGCCCGCCGTATCCTGCTCACGCTGGTCAGCCTGGGCTATGTCAGCTTTGAAGGTCGCCTGTTCCGCCTCACCCCCAAGATCCTCGACCTGGGTTTCGCCTATCTGACCTCGATGCCGTTCTGGAACCTCGCCGAGCCCGTCATGGAAGCGCTCGTGCAGACGGTGCATGAAAGTTGCTCTGCCTCGGTATTGGATGGCACGGAGATCGTCTATGTGCTGCGCGTACCCACGCAGAAGATCATCGCGCTGAACCTGTCGGTCGGCAGTCGGTTGCCGGCGTTCTGCACGTCGATGGGCCGCGTACTGCTGTCGGGGCTGCCGGAAGATCAACTCGACGTGGTGCTGCGCGAGTCAGACCGGCGCCCGCGCACGCAGCGCACCATCACCGAAGTCGACGCGCTGAAGGACCTGATTGCCGGTGTGCGCCAGCAAGGCTGGGCATTGGTCGACCAGGAATTGGAGGAGGGACTTATCTCGTTGTCCGCGCCGATCCGCAACCGGGCGGGGGACATCATCGCCGCCATGAATATCAGCGGACAGGCCAACCGAACCTCCGGCAAGCAGATGACGAAACAGTTTCTCGAACCGTTGCAGCAGGCGGCGGAGCGCATCTCCGCGATGGTGCGCGTGCGGACCTGAGCGATTGATCTGGGTGAAAGCACGAACGTTCAGGTGTGCTGCGCACCTCGCATCCCAGCCGTTTTTTCAATAAAATTGTGGCTCCGTGGGCAAAGAGGATGTCTGTGACTCAACACACCGCCATTCGCACCGGTTTGGATGTGAGAGATCGCCAGCACCGGCAAGCGGGTGCTGCGCGCCTCCTGGCGTGTGCCCTGCTCCTGTTGGCTTGCCCCGCCTGGGCACAATCGCCCCCGGCTGCTGCCGCGCTGCAGGGGATGACCCCATTGGCGCGCATGCTGGTGGGTGCCGCCACCGGCCGCAGCACCGCCGCGGCCGGCGTCCCTGCCCTTACCGGGCCTGCGCGCAATACCGACCGCGCCCTCTCCCAGGCCTGCGCCGAAATCAACCGCTACACCCCCGTTCCGCTCGACCGGGAAACTGCCCTGGTGCAATGCACGCTGGCGCAGAAGAAGAACCTCATGTTCGTGATCACGCTGACGAACTACGCGGCGCATTCGGCAGCATCGCAGGGGTTCCGGCTCAACTTTGTGCCGATCCTGCAGAAGAACATCTGCAATAACGGCGACGTGCGCATCCTGACGCGCCTGGGCCTGGGCCTGGTCTATCGCTATCGTGGCAACGACCACGAGACGGTCGGCGACGTGCCCATCAACGAGACGATCTGCGGCGCGCTGTAAAACGCCTCACCCAGCCGGGGAGCGCCCCGGGAATCTCCTGATGGAGCGGCCGCGACTGCCATGTCATTAATGGCAGACAACTCCAGTGCCCCACCACCCTGCCGCGCTACCCTGTGCAACCGCAGCCCCGTCCATGCCGCGCCCTCATTGAAGCCGCCCGTCGGCATTCGGGCACTGCGGATATTCCTCGCGCGATCCGTTCCGCTTCGCCTGTCCAGCCAAGCCAGCGCCAGTCTGGCATGGGCTATAGTGGGGCGTTTTGCGCGGCCCCAGCGGGTGGCGCCTGTCGCGCCCACCGTCTTCATATAGTTATCCGGTTAGCGAGCAGCCAAACGGGCGATGCGCCTGTATGCTCGCGGTCGATCTGACTTCACACGATGTCATTCACCCAAGTCGTCAAGGAGGAAAATTCAATGAAAACAACGCGACGTCTGACCCAATATGCCGGCGCTGCTGTCCTGGCCGCCGCCACCCTGATTGCCACCACCGCCCATGCCGACCAGATTGCCGACATCAAGAAGAAAGGCGAACTCGTCTGCGGCGTGCTCGGCACGGATGAGCCGTTCAGCTTCCTGAAAGACCCGATGAGCCGCGAGATCGTCGGCTATGACGTGGACATGTGCGACGCCGTGGCCAAGAGCCTGGGCGTGAAGCCCGTGCTCAAGCAGTTGGCCGTGGCCGCACGCCTGCCGGAGCTGCAGCAAGGCCGCGTTGACCTGCTGGCCGCCTCGCTCACGCACAACAAGGAGCGCGAAGCGCAGATCGATTTCTCGGTGTCGACCTTCATCACCGGCCAGAAGGCCATGGTGAAGAAAAGCAGCGGCATCACGTCGCTCAGCCAGCTCGACGGCAAGAAGCTCTTGACGGTGAAGGGCTCGACCATGGAAGCCAACATCGCCAAGGCCATCAAGAACGCCGATGTGGTCTCGTTCGACAACAGCCCGCAGGCGCTGCTGGCTCTGCAGCAAGGCAAGGGCGTCGCCTACGTGAACGACGAAACCACGCTGATCGGCAACATGGCCAAGATGGGCCCGGCAGCGAAGGACTACGCGCTGCTGCCGCAGAACCTGTCGACCGAGCACCTCGCACTGGGCATCCGCAAGGGTGAGCCGGCCTTCAAGAAGCAAGTCGACGACGTGCTGCTGGGCATGGAAAAGAGCGGCGAAGCGCAAAAGCTGTTCGACAAGTGGTTCGGCCCGAAGACCAAGATGGCCTTCCCGGAGCGCACCTTCAAGATCTCTACCGACAAGATCGATTAATCGCTAAACGTCGGGCCGCCCGGACCGGGTGTCTACACTGCATCCGGGCGGTGAATCCCCATGCCCCAATTTGATTTGTCGATGCTGCTCTCGGGGCAGTATCACCAGTGGCTCGTCAGCGGTTTCTTCCTGTCGATCAAGCTCTCAGTACTGGCCTTTGTGCTGGCGCTGCCGCTTGCTATCGTCGTTGCGCTGTTGCGCCTGGCACCCGCTGCGCCGCTGCGCGCCATCGGCCAGACCTTCGTCGAGGCCATCCGCAACGTGCCACTGCTCGCCCACATGCTGTTCTGGTATTTCGGCGCGCCGCAGATCCTGCCGGAGTTCATCCGAGACTGGCTCTACAGCATGAACTACGAGGCCGCGAGCGCCGTGATCGCGCTCGTGCTCTACACCGCCGCGTACATGGCGGAGGACATCCGCAGCGGCATCCGCTCCATCCCGAAAGAGCAGCTTGAAGCCAGCCGCGCGCTGGGCCTCTCGTTCCTGCAGGCGATGCGGCTGGTGATCCTGCCGCAATCGTTGCGCGTAACCGTCCCGCCGCTGGTCAGCCAAACGTTGAACCTGTGGAAGAACTCGAGTATCGCCATGGTCATCGGCGTGGCCGAGCTGATGTACCAGGCGCAGCAGGTGGAGAGCGCTACCTTCCGCGGCTTTGAGGCCTTCGCGTTTGCCACTGCGGCGTATCTGACCATCTCGATTGCGATTACGGTGTTTTCGGCCTGGTATCAGCATCGTTTCCCGGTGAGGACGCTGTAACGATGCTCGACCTCATCCAAACCTACGGCGTCTATTACCTGATCGGGCAGTACCCGAACGGGCCGCTGGGTGGGCTGGCGCTGACGTTCCTGCTGGCGTCGGCCGGGCTCGTGCTCGCACTGCCGGTGGGCATCATCCTGGGCCTGTGCCGCGTGAGCCCGATTGCCGCGCTGCGCTGGCCGGCCACGGCGCTGGTCTACGTGGTGCGTGGCACGCCGCTGCTGATGGTGATTTTCTGGGCGTACTTTCTGCTGCCGACCATCACCGGGCATCGCACCGATCAATTCAGCACCATGCTGACCGCGCTGGTCATCTTTGACGGGGCCTACCTTGCAGAGATCGTGCGGGCTGGCATCCAGGGCTTGCCGCGCGGGCAGATGGAGTCCGCACGCACGCTCGGCCTGTCGTATATGCAGGCCATGCGGCTGGTGATCCTGCCGCAGGCGCTGCGCAACATGCTGCCGTCGCTGGTCAACCAGCTCGTGTCCACCATCAAGGAAACGTCGCTCGGCTACATCATCAGCCTGCCCGAAGTGTCGTTCGTGGCCGGGCAGATCAGCACGGCCGTGATGGTCAAGTCGGCCGAGGTGTACGGCCTGCTCGGCATCAGCTACTTCGTCATGTGCTTCAGCCTGACCCGCGTGGCGTTCTATCTGGAGCGGCGCCTCGCAGCGCGTGCCCCGTCCAAACCATGAACATGATTACGATTGAACACGTCGACAAGTGGTATGGCGATTACCATGCGCTGGTCGACGTCAATGAAACCGTTGCCAAGGGCGAAGTGGTCGTCGTATGCGGGCCGTCGGGCTCGGGCAAATCCACGCTCATCCGCACGCTCAACCGGCTGGAAGCGATTCAGAAAGGCCGCATCACCGTCAACGGGCACGACGTGCATGCGCACGGCGTGGACGTCAACGTACTGCGCAGCGGCATCGGCTTCGTGTTCCAGCAGTTCAACCTGTTTCCGCACCTGACGGTGATGCAGAACTGCACGCTGGCGCCGGTGCGGCTCAAGCGCATGCTGCCGCAGGAAGCGAAGGATTTTGCGATGCACCTGCTCGAACGCGTGGGTCTGCCGCACAAGGCAGACGCCTACCCGAGCGAGCTGTCGGGCGGCCAGCAGCAGCGCGTGGCGATTGCCCGCGCGCTAGCGATGAAACCGCCGGTGATGCTGTTTGACGAGCCCACCTCCGCGCTGGACCCGGAGATGGTCAACGAGGTGCTGCAGGTGATGAAGGACCTCGCGCGCGATGGCATGACCATGGTCTGCGTGACGCACGAAATGGGCTTCGCGCGCGAAGTGGCCGACCGCGTGCTCTTCATGGACCAAGGCCAGGTGCTGGAGCGCGCCACGCCGGAAGATTTTTTCCAGCGCCCACAGCACCCGCGCGCGCAGCGCTTCCTGGCGGATATCCGATCGCCGTGGAGCATGCCGACCTGAGTTCGGCGCGGGCTGCGCAATAAAAAACGGGGGACGCTATGTCCCCCGTTTCCTTTGATGCGCAGACGCGGCTTATTGAATCGCCTTGTCGTTCGGGTGTGCGTACAGATCCTTCATACCGGCCGTCATCGGGTAGTTCAGGTTCAGACCCTTCGGCGGAATCGACGAGAGGAACCACTTCTTGTACAGGTCGTTGGCTTTGCCCGACTTCATGAGGTCGGCAATCACGTCGTCGGCCACTTTCTTGAACGCCGGATCATCCTTGCGCATCATGCAGGCGTAGGTTTCGGTCTGCAACGGCGTGCCGGTCACCACCCAATCCGCCTGATTCTTGGCCTTGGTGCGCTCGCCATACAGCAGCGGCTCGTCCATGACGAAGGCCACGGCGCGGCCCGATTCCAGCGTCAGGAATGACTGGCCGTGATCCTTGGCGAGAATCAGGTTCATCTTGTCGCCCTCCTTCGCCTCGCCGTTCATCTTCTGGAGGAGGCGGTCTTCAGTCGTGCCGGCGGTGGTCACTACGGTCTTGCCCTTCAGGTCGGCAAAGTCCTTGATGCCCGAATCCTTCTTCACCAGCATCAGCATGCCGTAGATGAAGATGTTGTTCGAGAACGCGACCTGCTTCTGGCGCTCGAGGTTGTTGGTGGTCGAGCCACACTCGAAATCGATCGTGCCGTTCTGCAGCAGCGGGATGCGGTTCTGCGACGTGATCGGCGTGAGCTTGACCTGCAGGTTGGCCAGGCCCAGCTTCTTCTTCACACCGTCGACGATCATGTTGGAGATCTCTTGCGAATAGCCGGTGATGTTGCCGCTGCTGGCTTCATACGAAAACGGAATCGACGATTCGCGATAGCCCACCGAGACCACGCCCGATTGCTTGATCTTGGCCAGCGTGTCGTTGGACTGCGCCTGTGCGCCGGTCGACAGCGCGGCAAGCGCACCGGCAGCGGCCAGCGTCAGACAGCACAGGGTACGTTTGGTCGAATGCAAGGTCTTCATGCTTCCCCTCCTTTGGGTGTGTTCGCTCCGGACTACGTTGATTACCAATGGGCGCGGTCTGCGCGTTCGGTCTTTTGAATCTGTCCTGTGTCACGCGGCTAGTGCGTACGGCACCGGAGAAATCGCCGGCTTCCGACCGGCAATCTGATCAGCCAACAGGCCCGCACTGCCAAGTGCCAGCGTAAAACCCAGGGCACCGTGGCCGACGTTCAACCACAACCCTTCCACCGGCGATGCGCCCACCACGGGCACGCCCGTGGGCGTCGCAGGACGCATGCCAGCCCACGGTGCGGCGTCAGCCCCAGCATCGTTGGCGCGCATCGCGCCTGGAAATAGTGCGCGGGTTTCGTCATATAGCGTCTGCACGCGGCGCGTATCGAGCGCCGTCGACCAGCCCACCAGATCGGCCATGCCCGCCACACGCAGCGTCGTGCCGATACGCGCATAGACGATCTTACGCGAGGCATCCGTTACGCTGATCACCGGAGCGGCGTCATCCTCGCCCAGCGGCAGGCTGATGCTGTAGCCCTTGAGCGGATACAGGCCGGCATCGATGGCCAACGGGCTCAGCAGCTTTGCGCTCGTTACGCCAGCGGCCATCACCACCGCGTCAGCGGCAAGCTGCTCGCCACTGGCCAGTTTGAGGCCGCGCACGCGTCGGCCCTCGGTCCATAGTGCCTCAACGCCAACATTGAAGCGCAGCGTCACGTTCGACATCTCGCGCAGCCGATTGAACAGGCCGACGCAGAGCTGGTGGCAATCGGCCACGTCTTCGTCGGGCGTGTAGATAGCGCCGACGATCTGGCCACGCACGCCGGCCAGCGCGGGCTCGTGGGCGATGGTCTCATCCGCCGACAGCGCATGTTGCTCGCAGCCGAGCGTGGCCTGGTAGCCCACCTGCGCTCGGGCAGACGCAAATGCGGCCGCATCGCGGTGTACCACCAGCTTGCCGCGCCGGGCAAAGCTGAAGGCCAACTCGGGCGACGCCTCGCGCAACGCTTCCATGCGTGTGCGGCTGTAGAACGACAGCGCGAGCAACTCGCGCGTGGTGCGGTCGGCGCGTTCACGGTTGCACGCCGCAATGAAGCGCAAGCCCCAGCGCAGCAGGGCTGGGTCCAGCGAAGGCTTCAGACGCAGTGGCGAATCTCGGCGGAGCAGCCAACCCGGCACATGCGAGAGCACGCCTGGGCCGGCCAGCGGCGCCACATAGCTGTAGCTCAACTGGCCGCCGTTGGCGTAGCTGGTGCCCTCGCCCGGGCCCGGATGGCGTTCGACCAGGGTGACCCGGTGGCCTTCCTGGGCCAGCGCATGGGCTGTGCTGATGCCGATGATGCCGGCGCCGACTACTGCGATTTGCATGAATTGGCTGCGGGTGGGTGGAATGTTGCTCGCAGCTTACGGAGGAGGAGCGCGGTTGCGCAAATGCGGAGTTGTTGGGGGGGATGTTGTGGGGCTATGGGTGGGGCTTGCTTGCTGGTTTGTTTGTCTGTCTGTCTGTTTTGGCCCTGGTGGTGCATCCCTTGTTTCATCCCCTGCCGGGGCTGACTCACTTTCTTTGGTCTTGCCCAAAGAAAGTAAGCAAAGAAATGCGCGCCCGATGCGGCGACAACCTCCTTGAATTTATGTCGCAAGGAGGGAGGG